>NZ_JBITKT010000006.1:0-531006 GCF_044461265.1 Streptomyces sp. NPDC049879
GGCTTCGCCGACGTGCCCGGCGCGGGGGCCGACGCCCGGGAGTCCCCCGGCGGCGCCGGGGGGGGGGGGGGCGCCGCCGGGGGCCCGGGGGGGGCGGGGGGCCCCGCCCCCGCCCGCCCCGACCGGCGACGTCTGCCCGGAGCGCGGAAAACCACTGGAGCCGCCGGTGCGCGGGTCCGTACGGTCCCTGGGGTGACCTATCTGAGCCCCCTGGGATATCTGCTGGGCATCGAGGGAGCCGCTCTGCTGCGCGGCTTCCGGGAAGGAAGCGCCGACCGGGCGTTCGTCGAGTCCCGGATCGCCGAGATCCGCGCCCTCCTGGACACGCCCGCCCTCACGCGTGCCGACGGGGTGACGGCGAGCCCGGGCACGATCAGCACGGCCGACGTCTACCGGGACTGGGCACCGCGGTACGACGAGCCCGGCAATCAGATGATCGACGTCGAGCAGCCCGTCGTCCGGCAGATCCTGGACGGCCTCCCCCTCGGCACGGCGCTCGACGCGGCCTGCGGCACCGGCCGTCACACCGCCTACCTGCACGGACTCGGCCACCAGGTGATCGGCGTCGACGCCTCACCGGACATGCTGGCCCGAGCCCGCAGGCGCCTGCCGGACGTCGACTTCCACGAGGCCGACCTGCGTCGTCTGCCCCTTCCCGACAACGCGGTCGACACCGTCGTCTGCGCGCTCGCCCTGACGCACGTCCCCGACCTGACGCCCGTGCTGTCCGAGTTCGCGCGCGTCCTGCGCCCCGGCGGGAACCTCGTGATCTCGGATGCCCACCTGCTGGTGTCCTACCTGCGGCCGACTCCGGCCCGCGGCCCCGGCCCGGACGGCCGGCCGTCCCTCCTGGACGAGTACCACCGCCCGCTCAGCGCCTACCTCGCCGCCGCCCTCCCCCTGGGCTTCCAGGTCCGGCGCTGCGAGGAACCCCGCCGTCCGCGCCACTCCCTCGACCCGGGCGACGCCCCGGTCCCGCTCCCCGCCTCCCTGTCCTGGGACCTGCTGCACTGGTGCCCGGAGGCATCGGCCGCGGCCTTGGACGACTCCCCCGTCGCGGTGGTCTGGCACTTCCAGCGCGAGGACCGGGGAGCCGGGCAGCCGGACCCCGTCACCTGACCACGCGCCCGGCGAACGGCGGTGCCGCCCGAACTGTGCACAGGGGCGGCACCGCCGTCGTTCCGCAGGGCTCCGGGTCAGCGCAGGAGGGTGCCCGAGGTCTCCGTGTGGTCCTCGGACGGCAGGGCGATCAGGCCCAGTTCGGCCCGCGACGCCAGCAGCGGGTGCGCGGGCAGGACGCGGACGGTGTAGCCGAACGGGCCCGGCCGGTGGAGCGTCAGGTCGCCGGTGAACGTCCAGCGGCCCGACAGGTCGGGACCGCCCTCCGCCTTCAGCGGCACCTGCACCGCCTCCGCCAGCGTGTCGTCGCCGTTGACCCGCCCGATGACCGCCTGCACCTCCACGGCGGACGGGTCGAGGTCCCCGAGCGTGACGCGCACCCGCAGCGGCACGGACGCGCCGAGCGTCGCCGGCTCGCCGTCCGTCTCGACGTGGTCCACCGCGACGCGCGGCCACTGCTCGCCGACCCGGTCGGCGAACGCCGCCAGCTCCCCCGCCGCCTCGGCCGTCATCGCGCGGTGCGCCAGGGCGGCGGGCGCGTAGTAGCCGGTGATGTACTCGCGCAGCATCCGCTCCGCGAGGACGCGCGGGCCGAGCCGGTCCAGGGTGGCGCGCACCATCTCCAGCCAGCGCACCGGCAGTCCCGACCTGCCGCCGAGCCGGTCGTAGAAGCGCGGGCCGACCTGCTCCTCCAGGAGCCCGTAGAGCGCGGCGGCCTCGATGGCGTCGCGGCGGTCGGGCTCGGCGGCGGCCAGGCCGTCGGCGGTGGGGATCTCCCAGCCGAAGTCCGGGTCGAACCACTCGTCCCACCAGCCGTCGCGCACCGACAGGTTGAGGCAGCCGTTGAGCGCGGCCTTCATCCCCGAGGTGCCGCAGGCCTCCAGCGGGCGCAGCGGGTTGTTGAGCCACACGTCGCAGCCCGCGTACAGCGCGCGCGCCATGGCCATGCCGTAGTCGGGGAGGAAGACGATGCGGTGGCGGATCGCGGGGTCGTCGGCGAAGCGGACGAGTTCCTGGATGAGCCGCTTGCCGCCCTCGTCCGCCGGGTGCGCCTTGCCCGCGACGACGATCTGCACCGGACGGTCCGGGTGCAGCAGCAGGGCGGTGAGGCGGCGCGGGTCCTGGAGCATCAGCGTGAGGCGCTTGTACGACGGGACGCGGCGCGCGAAGCCGATGGTGAGGACGTCGGGGTCCAGCACGTCGTCGATCCAGCCGAGTTCGGCCTGCCCGGCGCCGCGCTGGCGCCAGGAGGCGCGCAGGCGGGCCCGTACGTCCTGGACGAGCTGTTCGCGCAGGGTGCGGCGCAGCTCCCACAGCTCGGCGTCGCCCAGGGTGCTGGTCGCGCGGGCGCGCTGGGTGGCGTCGGCGGTCCAGGTGGGCGCGTGCACGCCGTTGGTGATCGAGCCGATGGGCGCCTCGTCGGCGTCGAAGCCGGGCCACAGGCCCGCGAACATGCCGCGGCTCACGTCGCCGTGCAGGGCCGAGACGCCGTTGGCGCGCTGCGCGGTGCGCAGGCCGAGGACCGCCATGTTGAACTGCGGGACCTCGCCCTCCTTGGTGAGGGCCTCCGGCTCCCGGCCGAGGGCGAGCAGCGCGGCCGGGTCGAGCGAGGCCAGCTCGGCGCCGTCGCCGAAGTGGCGGGCGACGAGTTCCTCGCCGAAGCGGTCGATGCCCGCCGGGACCGGCGTGTGGGTGGTAAAGACGGTCCCGGCGCGGACGGCGCGCAGCGCGGCGGCGAAGTCCGTGCCCTGCTCGCCCAGTTCGCGGATGCGCTCGAAGCCGAGGAACCCGGCGTGGCCCTCGTTCATGTGGAACACCTCGGGCGCCGCGTGGCCCGTGATGCGGCAGAACGTGCGGACGGCCCGCATGCCGCCGATGCCGAGCAGCATCTCCTGGAGCAGCCGGTGCTCGCTGCCGCCGCCGTAGAGCCGGTCGGTGACCTCGCGTTCGGCCGGGGCGTTCTCGGCGACGGCGGAGTCCAGCAGCAGCAGGGGCACGCGGCCGACGCTGACCTGCCAGATCTGCGCGGTGAGGGTGCGCCCCGCGGGCAGGGCCAGGCTGACGCGGGCGCGGGTGCCGTCCTGCTCCGTGAGAGGGGTGAGCGGCAGTTCGTGCGGGTCGATGACGGGGTAGTGCTCCTGCTGCCAGCCGTCGGGCGACAGGCTCTGGCGGAAGTAGCCGTGCCGGTAGAGGAGGCCGACGCCGATCAGCGGGGCGCCCAGGTCGCTGGCGGCCTTGAGGTGGTCGCCGGCGAGGATGCCGAGGCCGCCCGAGTACTGCGGGAGCGCGGCCGTGATGCCGAACTCCGGCGAGAAGTACGCGACGGCGCGCGGCAGGTCGCCGCCCGCGCGGGCGTCCGTCTGCTGGTACCAGCGCGGCTCGGTGAGGTAGTCGCGCAGGTCGCCGACGGCGACGCCGAGGCGGCGCAGGAAGCCGCGGTCGGCGGCGAGGGCGGCCAGCCGGTCGGCGGGCACGGTGCCGAGCAGCCGGACCGGGTCCTCGCCGCAGGCCGTCCACGCCTCCGGATCGACGGAGCGCAGCAGGTCGCGGGTCTCGGGGTGCCAGGACCAGCGGAGGTTCAGCGCCAGTTCCTGGAGGGGTCGGAGAGGTTCGGGCAGGACGGGGCGGACGGAGAAGCGACGAATGGCCTTCACGGTCCCGACCGTAGCCGGGCCCCGGGGGGTGTGGGCAGGTTTACGCCGGATTGGGCTGGAATCGGACGGTAAACCACCCCCGGGGACCAGGGGACGGCGGGGCCGCGCCGGGCGCGCGGGCCGGGATCGGGCCGGTCAGGCGGGGACGCCGCCGGTGCCGGGCCGCTCCTGGGGGTCCGCCGCGGGCGGCGGCTTCTGGACGGGTACGCCGGGGGTCTCCGTGACCTCCGTGGTGTCTGAGGCGTCTGAGGCGTCCGTGGCGTCCGTGCTCTCCGGGCCGCCGTCCTCCGTGTCGCGCAGCACGCGCGGTGCTAGCTCGCGCGTCGGCAGGAGCGTCCCGGCGGCGATCTCCGCCGCGTAGTGGCAGGCCACCCGGTGCCCGTCCCCCATGTCGGTGAGAGCGGGCCGTTCCGTGTCGCAGCGCTCCGGCTGCCGCCACGGGCAGCGCGTGTGGAAGCGGCAGCCCGCGGGCGGCGCGGCCGGGGAGGGCAGGTCGCCGCGCAGCAGGATGCGTTCGCGCGTCTCCTCCACCACCGGGTCGGGCACCGGCACCGCCGACATCAGCGCCCGCGTGTACGGGTGGCGCGGGTCGGCGTACAGCGCGTCGCTCGGCGCCTCCTCGACCAGCGAGCCGAGGTACATCACGCCGATGCGGTCCGAGATGTGCCGGACCACCGCGAGGTCGTGCGCGATGACGAGGTACGTGAGGCCGAGCGAGTCCTGCAGCTCCTCCAGGAGGTTCAGCACCTGCGCCTGGATCGACACGTCGAGCGCGGACACCGGCTCGTCGCAGATGATCACATCGGGTTCGAGGACGAGGGCGCGCGCGATGCCGATGCGCTGCCGCTGGCCGCCGGAGAACTCGTGCGGGTAGCGCGACAGCGCGCTCGCGGGCAGGCCGACCCGGTCGAGGATGCCGAGGATCTTCTCCCGGCGCTCCTCGCGCGTGGCGCCGATGCCGTGCGCGGCCATGCCCTCGGCGAGGATCGACTCGATGTTCTGCCGGGGGTTCAGGCTGCCCAGCGGGTCCTGGAAGACCATCTGGAGGCGGCGGCGCGCGCGGCGCATCTCCTCCGACGGCAGGGCGGCCAGGTCGGTGCCGTCGAAGACGACGCGGCCCGCCGTGATGTCGTTCAGCCGCAGCACGGCGCGGCCCAGCGTCGTCTTGCCGCAGCCGGACTCGCCGACCAGGCCGTACGTCTGCCCGGCCTCGACGGACAGCGACACGCCGTCCACCGCGTAGACGTGGCCGACCGTCCGGTCGAAGAGCAGGCCGCGCTTCACGGGGAAGTGGACCTTGACGCCGTCCAGTTCGAGCAGGCTCATCGGGAGACCTCCGTGGCCTCGGCGGTGGTGTCCACCGGGTGGACGCAGCGGACCTGGTGGCCCTCGGGCGGTGCGGCGGCGCCCGCGCGGGGGCGGTCGCCGAGCGCGGGCGGGCCGCCGAGGCACTCCGGCGTGTAGAAGTCGCAGCGGGGGGCGAAGGCGCAGCCGTCCTCCCACGCGATGCGGTCGTTGATGGAGCCGCGGATCGGGTTCAGCCGGTCGCCGCGCGGGGCGTCGAGCCGGGGGATGGAGCCGAGGAGGCCGTGGGTGTACGGGTGCGCCGGGTCGGCGAACAGGCGGCGCCGGTCCGCCGTCTCGACGGCCTTGCCCGCGTACAGCACGTTGACCCGGTCGCACAGGCCCGCGACCACGCCCAGGTCGTGCGTGATCATCAGCAGCGCGGTGCCCTGGTCGTCCACGAGTTCCTTGAGCAGTTCGAGGATCTGCGCCTGGATGGTGACGTCGAGCGCGGTCGTCGGCTCGTCGGCGATCAGCAGCCGGGGGGCGCAGGCGACGGCCATGGCGATCAGCGCGCGCTGCCGCATGCCGCCCGACAGCTGGTGCGGGTACTCCCTGAGGCGGCGCGTCGGGTCGGGTATGCCGACGCGGTCCAGCAGTGACGCGGCCTCCTTGCGGGCGGCGGCGCCGCGCAGGCCGCGGTGGCGGTTGAGGATCTCGGTGACCTGGACGCCGATGGGGACGACCGGGTTCAGCGAGGACAGCGGGTCCTGGAAGATCATCGCGAGCTGGGTGCCGCGCAGGTCGCGCAGGGCGGAGCGGCGCAGCGTCAGCAGGTCGACCTCGGTGCCGGTGCCGGAGTAGCGGGCGGTGCCGCCGACCCGTACGCCCTTGGCGGGGAGCAGGCCCATGAGCGCGAGCGATGTGACGCTCTTGCCGCAGCCCGACTCGCCGACCAGGCCGACGACCTCGCCCTGGTCGACGGTGAAGGAGACGCCGGAGACAGCGGTCGTGTCGGGGCCGCCGCGCCCGGCGAAGGCGACCGTCAGTTCGTCCACGGTGAGCAGGGGCATGTGCGTCAGCTCCGCAGTTTCGGGTCGAGGGCTTCGCGCATGGCCTCGCCCAGCAGGGTGAAGCCGAGGGCGGTGATGATGATGCCGAGGGCCGGGTAGACGGCCATCATGGGCTCACCGTCGAAGAACCGCTGCGCCTGCGAGAGCATGACGCCCCACTCGGGCTGGGACGCGTCCGGGTTGCCGAGTCCCAGGTAGGACAGAGCGGCGGCCTCGATGATGGCCGTGGCCAGGGCCAGCGTCGTCTGGACGATCACCGGGCCCAGCGAGTTCGGCAGCACGTGGGCGAGGACGATGCGGCGGCGGCGTACGCCCAGGGCGCGCGCGGCCAGCACGTAGTCGGACCCCGCCTGGGCGAGCATCGAGCCGCGCAGCAGGCGGGCGAACACCGGGATCTGGATGACGCCGACGGCGATCATCACCGTCGTCAGGCTCTGCCCCAGGATGGCCGCGACGCTGACGGCGAGCAGCAGCGAGGGCAGCGCGAGCATCATGTCGATGAAGCGCATCAGGACGGTGTCCAGGCGCCGTCCCGCCTTGCCGCCGAACGCGAGGGCCGCGCCGGACAGGCCGCCGACGAGCGCGCCGACGACGAAGCCGAGGACCGTGGAAACAACGCCGACCAGCAGCGTCTGCCGTGCGCCGACCAGCATGCGCGAGAACATGTCGCGGCCCAGGTGGTCGAGCCCGAGCCAGTTGTCGCCGCGCGGGCCGACGAAGATGCCGCGGTTGGTGAAGACCTCGTCGCGCCAGGTCTGGGCGGTCGGGTCGTAGGGCGCGACCCAGGGGCCGACGATCGCGACGACGACGAACAGCGCCATCACCACGCCGCCGATCAGCGCCATCTTGCTGGACCGCAGGCGGCGCAGCGCCTCGGTCCACAGGCTGCCGCCGGAGGCGGGGGCGGTGCGGGTGGTCAGCTCGGCGAGCCGGTCGATCTTCTCTGCCGTCTTGCTCATCAGTTCACCCGGACTCTCGGGTCGATGACGCTGTACGCGAGGTCGACCAGCAGGTTGATGGCGACGTAGAGCAGCGCGATGAAGAGGATGAAGCCCATGAGGACCGGGTAGTCACGCGTGTCGATCGCGTCGCGGATGAACGAGCCGATGCCGCCGAACGCGAAGACCGACTCGGTGAGGACCGCGCCGGACAGCAGGCTGCCGGTGAGGAGGCCGACCGTGGTGACGACGGGCAGCAGCGCGTTCCGCAGCACGTGGCGGGAGCGGACGACGCGGCGGCGCAGGCCCTTGGACTCGGCGGTGCGCACGTAGTCCTCGCCCAGGACGTCGAGAACGCTGGCGCGGGTGATGCGGACGATGACGGCCAGCGGGATGGACGCGAGGGCGAGGCCGGGCAGCACGAGGTGCTCGATCGCGTCCCAGGAGGCGTCCCACTCGCCGGTCAGCAGGCCGTCGAGCACGTAGAAGCCGGTGATCTCCGTCGCGTCGATGCCGGTGGACTGGCGGCCGAAGCTGGGCAGCCAGCCGAGGTTGACGGCGAAGACCGCGCGGAGGATGAAGCCGAGGAAGAAGACGGGGATGCAGATGCCGACGAGCGATCCGGAGACGGCGGTGAGGTCGAGCCAGGAGCCGCGCCTGCGGGCCGCGAAGTAGCCGAGCGGGATGCCGACGACGACGGCGATCAGCATGGCGGCGAAGGCGAGTTCGACGGTGGCGGGGAAGCGCTGGAGGAACTCCTCCCACACCGGGCGCCCGGTGCGGACCGACTCCCCGAAGTCGAACTGGGCGAGCCGCTGCATCCAGCGGCCGTACTGGACCCACACGGGGTCGTCGAGGCCGAGGGCCTCCTCGATGGCGCGGCGGTCCTCCTCCGTGGCGCGTTCGCCCAGCAGCGCGGAGGCCGGGCCGCCGGGCAGCTGGTGCAGCCAGGCGAAGAGGAGTACCGAGAGACCGAGCAGCGTGGGTATCAGCTGCAGCAGTCTGCGGACGATGAGACGGAGCACCGGCAGCGTGGCCTTTCTCTTGGCTCTCTTGGCTCACTCGCGTCGGGGCCGGCCGGGTTCTCCGGCCCTCAAGGGACCGCCCGGTCACGGTGTGCCGTGACCGGGCGGATCGGCCGTGCGCGACGGCGCGTTACTTGAAGGAGACCTCGGCGAAGTTCTCCTGCGTGAGCGGGGAGACCGTCGGCGGGTTCACGTCGGGCGAGAACACGATGGACGGGGGCGAGCTGGAGATCGGCACACCGGGCAGGAAGTCCATGATGTACTCGTTCAGCGCCTGGTACTCGGCGACGCGGGTGGCGACGTCCGGCTCCGTGGAGGCGGCGGCCATCATCTCGAACAGCTCCTCGTCCCGGAAGCCCCACTCCAGGCTGTAGTCGGCGAACCAGGTGCCGAGGAAGTTGTAGGCGTCGTTGAAGTCGCCGGTCCAGCCGAGGAGGTAGAGGCCGCAGTTTCCGGCGCGGGTGGTCTCCTGGTAGTCCGGGTTCCACTTGAGCGGCACCGGGTTGACGGTGATGCCGACGGCTTCGAGGTCGGCGCGCAGCAGCTCGTAGATGTCGGCCGGGGCCGGCATGTACGGGCGGGTGACCTCGGTCGGGTAGCAGAAGTCCACGGACAGGTCGGACGCGTCGGCGTCGGCCAGCAGTTCCTGGGCCAGCTCCGGGTCGTAGTCGTACGTGGTGACGTTCTCGGAGTAGCCGTCCACCGTGTCCGGGATGAACTGGGTGGCCACGGTGCCGCCCTCGGGCAGCTGGGTGTCCACGATGTTCTGCCGGTCGAGGGCGTGGGCGATGGCCTGCCTGACCTCGGGCTCGGCGAGCGCGGGGTTGTTCTCCTGCGTGATGCCGAGGTAGAGGATGTTGAAGACGCCGCGGACCGGGACCTGGAAGCCGTCGGCCGCCAGCGTCTCGACGTCGGCGGGGGCCACGAGGTCGTAGCCGTCGATGTCCCCGGCCTGGAGCGCCTGGCGCCGCGCGTCCTCCTCGGGGATGGTGCGGAAGACCAGTTCCTCGACGCCCGCGGGCTCGCCCCAGTAGTCGTCGAAGCGCGCCAGCGTCACCTCGCCGTTGGACTTGTCCCACTCGGAGAGGCTGAACGGGCCGGTGCCGGCGATCGTGCCGGCCTCCTGGCTGTAGTCGGGGAAGGTGACGTTCTCGCCCTCGCCGCTCGGGTCGTCGCCCTCGATGGCGTCCAGGCTGTCCGGGGACAGGATGGAGAAGGCCTGGAGGGAGAAGGCGCCGGGGAAGTTCGCCGACGGCTCGGCGATCTCGATGACGGCGGTCTGCTCGTCGGGGGCGGTGCAGCCGACGTAGTTCGAGGGGCTGGTGTCCTCGCTCTCGTTCTCCGCGAAGCCGCCGAAGACGGAGCCCCAGTAGTAGGAGAGCGTCGGGTTCTGGTACGTGCCGGTCCAGTTGTACCAGCGGTTGTAGTTGGCGCAGACGACCTCACCGGTCAGCTCGCCGCCGTCGTGGAAGGTGACGCCGTCCCGCAGGTGGAAGGTCCACTCGGTGCCGGCCTCGTTGCTCTCCCAGGTCTCGGCGAGTCCGCCGATCAGTTCGGTGCCGCCGGGCTCGTGCTCCAGCAGCGCCTCGAACGCCTGACGGGTGATCCGGAAGGTCTCGCCATCGCTCGCGAGGGCCGGGTCGAGCGCGGCCGGGTCTCCTGCGGCACCGAAGACGAACGTCTCCGTGTCGCCCGACGATTCCTCCTCGTCCCGCTCGCTGGCGCAAGCGGTGGCGAAGAGTCCGATCGCCAGGGCCGCCGCAAGCATCCTCGCGGCCTTGGGTCTTGCTATGCGCATCGTCCACCTCAAGGGGTCGGTGGTGGTAGGGGCCTTCCGGTGGACGGCACATTACTGGTCAGGCACATGACTGGGAACCGCGCGTAGACCGGCGATACCGACCTGAGATGTGGTCAGTAAATATCGACAAGTCATTGTCTGTACAGGCGAGTTGTCAAGATCGATTACACTTCGCACCCTCCGGCGACACGCACTTGACACACCCGCAACACCGCGGTCACACAGCCCCGGCGCACCTCGCCCGGCGGCACGCGCGGGCGCGCCGCGCCGCCGGGCGACGGCGCCCCGCGCACACCCGCGTACCACCGCGCGGAAACATGCGCTGCCGGAAATACGGACGCAACGCCCCGGATGACCGGCCGCGCCAGACTGGACACGGCCCGTCCGCACATCCGGCACCGGTTCCGCTGCCCGCACACCCCTTGATTTCCCCCGATTTCCCGCGGTTTTTTCCGGTTCCGCCGGGGTGCGCGGGCCCCCGCCGGGACACCCGGAGGGGTTTCCGGGACGACATGGCGGAAACCGGACCGGTGTGGTCCCGCCAAGTCCGGAAAGCCTCTCCAAGGCAGACGCGTCAGCGGGCGCAGCGATGCGCCACCCCCACCCGAGTGAACGCGCAGGGGAGCGGCCATGCTCGAAACCAGCCATTCACATGCAAAGAAGATACAAAGGACGAAATCCCGACAAGCCGGGGTGAGTCCCCCTGACGACGTAACCGGCCCGCCTTCGACACCACCAGGTGATTCCCAGATGATCGGTCGCATCCCCGTCCTCGACGTCCAGCCGCGCGTGGACTGCGGACGCCGCCCCGCCAAGGCGGTGCCCGGCGAGACGTTCCAGGTCAGCGCGACCGTCTTCCGCGAGGGTGCGGAGGCGGTGGGCGCGAACGTGGTGCTGCGCGACCCCAAGGGCCGGGTGGGCCCGTGGACACCGATGCGGGAACTGGCCCCCGGCACCGACCGCTGGGGCGCGGACGTGACGCCCGACGCGGTGGGGCGCTGGACGTTCGCGGTCGAGGCGTGGAGCGACCCGGTGGCGAGCTGGCGCCAGGTGGCCGGAATCAAGGTCGGCGCCGGGGTGGACGTGGAGCTGACGCTCCGCGAGGGCGCCGAACTGCACCGGCGCGCCGCCACGGGCGTGCCCCGGAGCGCGGGCAAGGAGGCGGTGCTCGCCGCCGCGCGCGCCCTGCTCGACCCGGCGCTCGGCCCGGAGGAACGTCTCGCCACCGCGCTGGCGCCGGACGTCGTGGCGGCCCTCGACGGGAGCCCCCTGCGGGAGCTGGTCACCTCGTCGCGGCCCATGCCGCTGACGGTGGAGCGCGAACGGGCGCTGTACGGCTCGTGGTACGAGATGTTCCCGCGCTCGGAGGGCGCGCGGGTGCGCCGCGGCAGGCCGCCGGTCTCCGGGACGCTGCGCACGGCGGCGGAGCGGCTGCCCGCCGTGGCGGCCATGGGGTTCGACGTGGTGTACCTCCCGCCGGTGCACCCGATCGGCACCTCGTTCCGCAAGGGCCCCGGCGGGGCGCTGACGGCGCGGACCGACGACGTGGGCAGCCCGTGGGCGATCGGCTCGCCGGACGGCGGGCACGACGCGGTCCACCCGGACCTCGGCACGCTCGACGACTTCGACCACTTCGTCGCCACGGCGGCGTCGCTCGGCATGGAGGTGGCGCTGGACTTCGCGCTCCAGTGCAGCCCGGACCACCCGTGGGTGAAGGAGCACCCGGAGTGGTTCAGGCGGCGCGCCGACGGCACGATCGCGTTCGCCGAGAACCCGCCGAAGAAGTACCAGGACATCTACCCGATCGCGTTCGAGCGCGACTTCCCCGGCCTGGTGACGGAGACGCTGCGGCTGCTGCGGCACTGGATGGCGCACGGCGTGCGGATCTTCCGTGTGGACAACCCGCACACGAAGCCGGTGGTGTTCTGGGAGAAGGTCATCGGGGAGATCAACAGGACGGATCCGGACGTCATCTTCCTCGCCGAGGCGTTCACGCGGCCCGCGATGATGCACACGCTGGCGCAGATCGGCTTCCAGCAGTCGTACACGTACTTCACCTGGCGCAACGGCCGGCACGAGCTGACCGAGTACCTCACCGAGCTGAGCGGCGCGGCGGCGGCCTACATGCGGCCGAACTTCTTCGTCAACACGCCCGACATCCTGCACGCCTACCTCCAGCACGGGGGGCGCGCGGCCTTCGAGACGCGCGCCGTGCTGGCCGCGACGCTCTCGCCCACCTGGGGCATGTACGCGGGCTACGAGTTGTGCGAGAACACGGCGGCGGCGCCCGGCAGCGAGGAGTACGCCGGCTCGGAGAAGTTCGAGCTGCGCCCCCGCGACTGGGCGCGCGCGGACGCCGAGGGCCGCAGCATCACGCCCCTCGTGACGGTCCTGAACGAGCTGCGGCGGCGCCACCCGGCGCTGCGCCAGCTGCGCGACCTGCACTTCCACGGCTCCAACAACGACCACATCCTGGCGTACTCCAAGCGCACGCGGACACCGGGGGCCGACTGCGTGCTGACAGTGGTCAACCTCGATCCGCACCACACCCACGAAGCGACGATCTCGTTGGATATGGCGCAACTCCAAGGGTGCGGTCTCACGCCAGCGCAGGAAGGCGGCGCCGAACCCTTCCCGGTGCGCGACGAGCTCACCGGAGCGACCTATCACTGGGGCAGGGACAACTATGTGCGGCTTGAGCCGGGCCGTGCGGATGCGTACGCCTCGTCGGCCCACATCCTCACCCTGCGACCGTCCTCACAGACCGGAGGGTCACCCACACCATGAGCGTCAATGAGCCGGTCCTCGACACGTTCGAGGACACGCCAGCCCGCGACCGGGACCCGGAGTGGTTCAAGCGAGCGGTCTTCTACGAGGTCCTTGTCCGCTCCTTCCAGGACAGCAACGGTGACGGAATCGGTGACCTGAAGGGGCTCACCGCCAGGCTCGACTACCTCCAGTGGCTCGGCGTGGACTGCCTGTGGCTCCCGCCCTTCTTCGCGTCCCCGCTGCGGGACGGCGGGTACGACGTCTCGGACTACACCGACGTGCTCCCGCAGTTCGGCGACCTGGCCGACTTCGTGGAGTTCGTGGACGCGGCGCACCAGCGCGGCATGCGGGTCATCATCGACTTCGTCATGAACCACACCAGCGACCAGCACCGGTGGTTCCAGGAGTCGCGCAAGGACCCCGAAGGCCCGTACGGGGACTACTACATGTGGGCCGACGACGACAAGGGGTACGCGGACGCGCGGATCATCTTCGTCGACACCGAGTCGTCCAACTGGACGTTCGACCCGGTCCGCAAGCAGTACTTCTTCCACCGCTTCTTCTCCCACCAGCCGGACCTCAACTACGAGAACCCGGCCGTGCGCGAGGAGATCATGTCGGCGCTGCGGTTCTGGCTGGACCTCGGCATCGACGGCTTCCGCCTCGACGCCGTGCCCTACCTCTTCGCCGAGGAGGGCACCAACTGCGAGAACCTCCCGCAGACGCACGAGTTCCTGAAGTCGGTGCGCGCCGAGATCGACGCGCACTACCCGGACACGGTGATCCTCGCCGAGGCGAACCAGTGGCCCGAGGACGTCGTCGACTACTTCGGCGACTACGACAAGGGCGGGGACGAGTGCCACATGGCGTTCCACTTCCCCGTCATGCCGCGCATCTTCATGGCCGTGCGCCGCGAGTCGCGCTACCCGGTCTCGGAGATCCTGGCCAAGACCCCGCAGATCCCGGCCCACGCCCAGTGGGGCATCTTCCTGCGCAACCACGACGAGCTGACCCTGGAGATGGTCACCGACGAGGAGCGCGACTACATGTACGCGGAGTACGCGAAGGACCCGCGGATGCGCGCCAACATCGGCATCCGCAGGCGCCTCGCGCCGCTCCTCGACAACGACAGGAACCAGATCGAGCTGTTCACCGCGCTGCTCCTGTCGCTGCCGGGCTCGCCGATCCTGTACTACGGCGACGAGATCGGCATGGGCGACAACATCTGGCTCGGCGACCGCGACGCGGTGCGCACGCCGATGCAGTGGACCCCCGACCGGAACGCGGGCTTCTCCTCCTGCGACCCCGGCCGGCTGTTCCTGCCGACGATCATGGACCCGGTGTACGGGTACCAGGTGACCAACGTCGAGGCCGCCATGAGCAGCCCCGCGTCGCTGCTGCACTGGACGCGGCGGATGGTGGAGATCCGCAAGCAGAACCACGCCTTCGGCCTCGGCACGTACAGCGAGCTGCCGTCGTCGAACCCGTCCGTCCTCGCGTTCCTGCGCGAGTACGGCGACGACCTGGTGATGTGCGTGAACAACTTCTCGCGCTTCTCGCAGCCGACCGAGCTGGACCTGCGCGCGTGGACGGGGCGCGTGCCCGTGGAGCTGATCGGCGGCGTGCGGTTCCCGCCGATCGGGGAGCTGCCGTACCTGCTCACGCTGGCGGGGCACGGCTTCTACTGGTTCCGGCTCCGTAAAGGAACCGAGCAGTAGGACGTAACAGGAACGGGACAGGCTTACCCCCGGTGGTCCGGGGGTAAGCGTTTCCCAGGCTTCCAGTTCTACCCAAAGCACTCCATATGTGTTACGGGCCTCACCCGCTCGGTCGGTCCTTCACGACACGTCCCGCACCACGGGGCTTCGATCGCCGCAATCCGGGACACTTCGCCACATATTTTCGTGCCCGGGGAAAGGACGCCATGTCGGACAGCTCCTCACCCCGGACGGTTCCGGAGCGCCTCCCGCTCGCCACCGCGCCGCAGGCCAGCGATCTGCTGCGGTCCCTCACGGGACTGCTCGCACGCTGGATGCCACGGCAGCGGTGGTTCGCGGGCAAGGGCCGTCCGCTGAACTCACTGACCCTCGTCTCCGCCACCGAGCTGC
Source organism: Streptomyces sp. NPDC049879 (assembly GCF_044461265.1). Classification (NCBI taxonomy): domain Bacteria; kingdom Bacillati; phylum Actinomycetota; class Actinomycetes; order Kitasatosporales; family Streptomycetaceae; genus Streptomyces; species Streptomyces sp. NPDC049879. The sequence continues at coordinate 14,769 of NZ_JBITKT010000006.1, forward strand.
TCCCCTGCACCGGCGGCGGACCCATCCCCGGGCTGCTGCACCTGCTGGTGCGCACCCGCCTCGGCGGCCAGGAGGGCGCCTCCTCCGGCGGCGACTGCTACCAGCTGCTGCTGGGCGTACGCCCCACCCTGCCGCCCACCCTCGGCCCCGCCCTCGTCGGCCGCCCCACCGAGGGCCCGCTGCGCGGGAAGGCCGTCTACGAGGCGCTGCACGACGCGCGGCTCGCCGCCCTCCTGCTGGAGCGGCTGCGGGCGCCGGGACGGCTCGGCGGCCTCACGTTCGGCCGCGCGCCCGGCTCGGCCATCCCCTCGGGCCTCGCCGCACGCGTCCTGACCGGCGAGCAGTCCAACACGTCGGTCGTGTACGGCGAGACGCACATCCTCAAGCTCTTCCGCCGCGTCAGCCCCGGTATCAACCCGGACCTCGAACTGCCGCTGGCCCTCGCCGAGGCGGGCTCTGACCGCGTGCCCGCGCCGTCCGCCTGGTTCGAGTCGACACCGCCGCCCCCGCCGCAGCAGGCCCGTGAGAAGGGCGGCGCCGAGGCCGACGAGCCGATGACGCTCGGGGTGCTCGCCCCGTTCCTCGCCGGCTCGTCCGACGGCTGGCAGCTCGCCCTGCGCTCCCTGGCGGAACGCACCGACTTCACCGGCTCGGCCCGCTCCCTCGGCCGCGCCACCGCCGAGGTGCACACGGCGCTCGCGTCCGTCCTGCCCACCGTGCGCCTCGGCCGCGAGCAGCTCGAACGGATCGCCGCCGCCATGGGCAGGCGGCTCGACGAGGCGGCCGAGGCCGTGCCCGCGCTGCGCCCGTACCGCGCCGGGCTGCACCGGTCGTTCGACACCGTCGGGGAGTTCGCGCGGCGCGGCGGCACCTGCGTCGCGCAGCGGCTCCACGGCGACCTGCACCTCGGGCAGGTGCTGCACACCCCCGAGAGCGGCACATGGCACCTGATCGACTTCGAGGGCGAGCCCGCCAGGCCGCTCGCCGACCGCCGCAGACCGGGACCGCCGGTACGCGACATCGCCGGGATGCTCCGCTCGTTCGACTACGCGGCCTGCCAGCACCCGGCGGGCGGCCCCTGGGTGGACAGCTGGTCGCGCGCCAACCGCGCCGCCTACTGCCAGGGCTACGCCGAGGCGGGCGGCCAGGACCCGATGGGCCAGCTCGACCTGCTGCGCGCCTACGAGACGGACAAGGCGATCTACGAGGTCCTCTACGAGGCCAGGCACCGCCCCGCCTGGCTGCACGTCCCGATGGCGGCCGTCCGCCGCCTCGCCGCCGCGCCCGGCTGAGCACCGGACGCCGGGTGCCCGCCCCCACCGCGTGCCCGCGCCGGACGGCGTGGCCGCTCCCCCGCCAGACCCGACCCCCAGGAGCCGCGCTGTGCCTTCCGTGCCTTCCGTGCCCGCTGCGCCCGCCGCACTGTCCGCCGACGACCGGACCCGTCTCCTCTCCGGCGCCCACCACGATCCGCACGCGCTGCTCGGAGCGCACCCCGAGCCCGGCGGTGCCCTGCGGGTACGCGCCCTGCGCCCCGGCGCGCGCGGGGTGAGCGTCCTGGGCACGCCGCTGCGTTCCGAGGGCGACGGCCTGTTCTCCGGGGTCGTGCCGCTGGAGGCCGGGGCGCGCGGCGTCCCGGCGTACGAGCTTGAGGTCACGTACGGGGACGGTGACGTGCGCCGCCAGCAGGACCCGTACCGCTTCCTGCCCGCGCTCGGCGGCTTCGACCTGCACCTGATCGCCGAGGGGCGGCACGAGCGGCTGTGGGACGCGCTCGGCGCCAGGACGATGACGCACCAGGGCGTGCGCGGGACGCGGTTCACCGTGTGGGCGCCGAACGCGCGGGGGGTCCGCGTCGCGGGGGACTTCAACGGGTGGGACGGCGGGGCGCACCCGATGCGGTCGCTGGGCTCGTCCGGGGTGTGGGAGCTGTTCGTGCCGGGCGTGGGCGCGGGGGCGCTGTACAAGTTCGACATCTGCCGCCCGGACGGCTCGCACACCCAGCGGGCCGACCCGATGGCGCGGCGCACGGAGCGCCCGCCCGCCACCGCGTCCGTCGTCGAGGAGAGCACGTACACCTGGGGCGACGCGGCGTGGATGAACGCGCGGGCGGGGCGGCGCTGGCACGCGGAGGCGATGTCGGTCTACGAGCTGCACCTCGCGTCGTGGCGGCCCGGGGCGACCTACCGGACGCTGGCCGAGGAGCTGCCCGCGTACGTCTCCGACCTCGGCTTCACGCACGTCGAGCTGATGCCCCCGGCGGAGCACCCGTTCGGCGGCTCGTGGGGGTACCAGGTGACGGGCTACTACGCGCCGACCGCCCGGCTCGGCACGCCCGACGACTTCCGCCACCTCGTGGACTCCCTGCACCGGGCCGGGATCGCGGTGCTGATCGACTGGGTGCCTGGGCACTTCCCGAAGGACGAGTGGGCGCTCGCGCGGTTCGACGGCACGCCCTGCTACGAGCACCCGGACCCGCGCCGCGCCGAGCACCCCGACTGGGGGACGCTCGAATTCGACCTCGGGCGCCGCGAGGTGCGGAACTTCCTGGTGGCCAACGCGGTGTACTGGTGCGAGGAGTTCCATGTGGACGGGCTGCGCGTGGACGCCGTGGCCTCGATGCTGTACCTCGACTACTCGCGCGAGGACGGCGAGTGGCTGCCCAACGAGCACGGCGGGCGGGAGAACCTGGACGCGGTCGCGTTCCTCCAGGAGATGAACGCGACGGTCTACCGGCGCGCGCCGGGCGTCGTCACCGTCGCCGAGGAGTCCACCGCCTGGGACGGCGTCACCCGGCCCACGGACCAGGGCGGCCTCGGCTTCGGCTTCAAGTGGAACATGGGCTGGATGCACGACTCGCTCGTCTACATGTCCAAGGACCCGGTGCACCGGGCCTGGCACCACGGCGACATCACGTTCTCGATGGTCTACGCGTACTCCGAGAACTACGTGCTGCCCATCTCGCACGACGAGGTGGTGCACGGGAAGGGCTCGCTGGTCGCGAAGATGCCGGGCGACTGGTGGCGGCAGCGGGCGGACCTGCGCGCGTACCTCGGCTTCATGTGGTCGCACCCCGGGAAGCAACTGCTGTTCATGGGACAGGAGTTCGCGCAGGGCGCGGAGTGGTCGGAGGCGGAGGGGCCGCAGTGGTGGGTGCTGGACGACAGCTGGCCGGCCGCCGGCGAGCACCGCGGCGTGCAGCGGCTCGTACGGTCGCTGAACACCGTCTACCGCGCGACGCCCGCGCTGTGGGAGCTGGACACCGACCCGGCGGGCTTCCGCTGGCTGCTCGCCGACGCGGCGGGCGACAACGTCCTCGCCTTCACGCGGCACGCGGCGGACGGCACGCCGCTGCTCGTCGCCTGCAACTTCTCCCCCGTCGTGCGGCACGACTACCGGCTCACGCCGCCGGGGCAGGCGCCCGGCTGGACCGAGGTGCTCAACACGGACGACCTCGCGTACGGCGGCAGCGGCGTCACCAACCCCGGGCCGCTGAAGGCCGACGCGGCGGGCGCGCTGTCGCTGACGCTGCCGCCGCTGGCGACGGTCTGGCTGCGGCCCGCCTGACGCGGCCCCGGCCCGGCGGCACGTGCGCCGGGCCGGTGGCGTGCGTCAGACCAGCGCCTCGCGGTAGTAGGGGTCGACGACGTTCCCGGTGCGGGTCGCCTCGTCCCACGTGTAGACCTCGCGGCCGTCCACGAAGACGTTCAGCGCGCGGCTCATCACGTCCAGCGGGTCGCCCGACCAGATGACGACGTCGCCGTCCAGGCCCGGCTTGAGCGAGCCGACGCGGTCGTCCAGGCCGAGGATCTCGGCGGGGTTGGCGGTGATGGTGCGCAGCGCCACGTCGCGGTCGAGGCCCTCCTTGACCGCCAGGGTCACCTGGTGGACGAGGAAGTTGATCGGCACGACGGGGTGGTCGGTGGTGATGGCGACCTTGACCCCGGCGCGAGCGAGGATGCCCGGGTTGGCGAGGGTGCGCTCGCGCAGCTCGACCTTGCTGCGGGTGGTGAACAGCGGGCCGCTGATCACCGGCACGTCGCGGCGGGCGATCTCGTCGGCCAGCAGGTGGCCCTCGGTCGCGTGGTTGATGACCACGCGGTAGCCGAACTCGTCGGCGAGGCGCAGCGCGGTGGAGATGTCGTCCGCGCGGTGCGTGTGCTGGCACCAGGGCAGTTCGCCGTCGAGGACCCGGACCAGGATCTCCAGGGTGGGGTCGTGCTCGAAGGGCTTGCCCTCGCTCGCGGCGTACTCGCGCTTGGCGCGGTAGTCCTGCGCCTTGCCGAACGCGTCCCTGATGACGGCGGTGACGCCCTGGCGCGTGGACGGCAGCTGCTTCTTGTCGCCGTAGACGCGCTTCGGGTTCTCGCCCAGCGCGCTCTTCACGCTGACGGGCTGGCGGATCAGCATGTCGTCCACGCTGCGGCCCCAGCACTTGAGGGCGACCGTCTGGCCGCCGATGGGGTTGCCGGAGCCGGGCTTGATGACGGCGCTGGTCACGCCGCCGGCGAGGGCGTCCTTGAAGCCGGTGTCGGCCGGGTTGATGGCGTCCAGGGCGCGCATGCGGGCGCCGACCGGGTCCGTCATCTCGTTGGTGTCGTTGCCGGCCCAGCCCTCGCCCTCCTCGTGGATGCCGATGTGGCCGTGCGCCTCCACGAAACCGGGGACCACCCAGCGCCCGGCCGCGTCGACCGTCCGCACGCCCTCCGGGACGTCCACCTCGGCGTCGGGACCCACGGCGGCGATCTTGCCGTCGATGATGAGCACGGTGCCGCCGTCGATGGGGTCGCCGGTGACGGGGACGACATGACCTGATCTGATCGCGATATCCATGGCCACTGAACCTATCCCACGGTGCCCTTTGCAGGGGATGGGCAACGGCCCGGCCCCCGCCGTCCGCCGCCGCCTCCGGCCGCGTCCCGCCCGGCAGGCGCCGCGCGACGGCGTTTTCCGGCCATGGGCGGGCCGGGGGAATGTGACGGCTGGTGCGCGTGTGACGGTTATCACCTTCCCGCGCCCGGTTTCACCCCCGTCCTAGACTGCGGCGGTGATCGGCTACGACGACATCGAGGCCGCCACCCGGCGGGTGACGGGCCGCACGCGCCCCGTGGCACTGGCGCACGCCGGGGAGCGGCTCTGGTTCGCGCTGGAGTTCCTCCAGCACACCGGCACGTTCAAGGCGCGCGGCGCGCTCAACTTCACGGCGGCGCACCGGGAGTCGGGCACCATCCCGGCGGCGGGCGTGACCATCGCCTCCGGCGGCAACGCGGGCCTCGCCTGCGCGTGGGCGGCCGGGCGGCAGGGCGTTCCCGCGACGGTGTTCGTCCCCGAGACCGCGCCCGAGGTGAAGGTCGCGCGCCTGCGGCGCCTGGGGGCGGACGTGCGCCGGGTGGGGCGCGAGTACGCGGAGGCCGCGGAGGCGTGCGCGGCGTTCACGGCGGCGAACGGCGCCCTGGGGTCGCACGCGTACGACGATCCGCTGATCGCCGCCGGGGCGGGCACGCTGCTGCCGGAGATCCTCGAAGCCCGTCCCTCGATCGGCACGGTGGTCGTCGCGGTGGGCGGCGGCGGGCTGTTCGCCGGGGTCGCCGCGGCGGCGGAGCGGCACGGCGTGCGGGTCGTCGCCGTCGAACCGGAGGGCAGCCGGGCCCTGAACGCGGCGCTGGAGGCGGGGGCGCCGGTGGACGTGCCCGTACGGTCGGTCGCGGCCGACTCGCTGGGCGCGCGCCGCGTCTCGGCCGAGGCGCTGCACTGGGCGCGCCGCCCGCACACGACATCGGTGCTCGTGCGGGACCAGGAGATCACCGCCGCCAGGCGGCTGTTGTGGGACGAACACCGGATCGCGGTCGAACACGGCGCGGCGGCGGCGTACGCGGGGGCGCTGTCCTCGCCTTCCCCGGCCGAGACGTGCGTGGTCCTGTGCGGCGCGAACACGGACCCGTCCGACCTGGCGTGACGGGCGGCGGTCAGTCGCCGTCGCGCGAGAGCTGGAGGGCGTAGACGCCGAGCGCCTCCTTCTCCGGCGGGTAGATCTCCCGCAGCGCGGACAGCACCGCCTCGCGATCCGCGCCGGGACCGCCCACGGCGGCGGGGTCCTCGGCGTCGAGCAGCTCGGCGAACGAGGCGTACGCGGCGACGCGCACGACGCGCGTGCGCCGCGTGGCGTGGTCGGCGGTCAGGTAGAGCAGGTCGCCCGGCGCGATGCGGCGGATCTTCGGATAGCCCACGCGGACCTCGACCGTCTTCAACCCCCGTCCCACGAGGTCGAACCAGACCTTGCGGATGCTGAGGAGGTGCTCACGCGCGGCGGGAGCGGGAGGAGTGGCCATCGCAGGAGACTGCCCTTCGGGCTCGGCGGGAGAGGCGGGGCCACCCGGCGCGGAAGTGACCCCTCCTCCACTTTTGCCCGCCACCTTCCGCACGGACACAAGAACTAGAAGCACCACAACCCCCCACACGCCCCACCACACACTCCCCGGCGCACACACCACCCCCCACGCGCGACACAGCGCCCGCGTCCGCGAGAGGCTGTCCGTGTGATCTCACACGAGGAAGCCCTGCGAAGCGCGGCCGAGTTCCTGGCGAAGGCATACCGGGGTGAGGGGTACACCTTCGTGATGCTGCCGGAACTCCTCCAGGAACACCGGACGCTCTGGCTGGTCCCCTTCGACACACAGGAGCGCATCGACACAGGCGACATGACGAAGGCTCCGATGACACGCGTGCTGGTGGTCCCGAAGGACGGCACCTCGCCGCTCTGGCCACCGTCCGCCCGGCCCGTGAGCGACTTCGTGGCCCAGCTGGAGTCCGAGCGGTGAGCGGCCCGCGCCGGGAGACGCCGTGGTGATTCCGGTGGGTCAGGCGTTGCGTTCCGCGGTGCTGCGGAGGATGCAGAATTCGTTGCCCTCCGGGTCCGACAGGACCGCCCAGCCCGTGCCGTCCGGGTTGCGGTGGTCGGCGGTGAGGGTCGCGCCGAGGGCCAGGACGCGTTCGACCTCGGCCTCGCGGGTCGTGTCCGGGCGCAGGCACAGGTGCAGGCGGTTCTTGGCGGTCTTCGGTTCCGGCACCTGGTTGAAGTGGAGGACCGGCCCCTCCGCGAGCAGCACCTGCGTCTCCGGGTCGCCCGGCCGGTCGTCCGGGTTGACGGGGCAGCCGGTGACCCGGCTCCAGAATCGCGCGAGACCGTAGGCGTCCGCGCAGTCGATCGCGATGTTCTGCACCACTGAGACCATGCGCCCGAGCCTGCCCCGGACACCACGCGCCGCGCCACCCCGTTTCCGCACCGCCCGCGTGCGCGCCGCGCGGCCGGTGCGACACTGGCCCGGTGCAGGTCGGCATTCTCGGGCCACTCGAAGTGGCCTCCTCCCAGGGACGACCGGTCGCCGTCACCGGCGGGCGGCTGCGTACGCTGCTCACCCGGCTGGCGCTCGACGCCGGGCGGACGGTGCGCGGTGACACGCTCGTGGACGCGCTGTGGGGCGGCGGGGACGTCCCCGGCGACCAGGCGAACGCGCTTCAGTCCCTCGTCTCACGCCTGCGCCGCGCCCTGCCGGAGCCAGGGCTGATCGTCTCCGCGCCCGGCGGCTACCGGCTGGCCGTGCCGCAGGACGCCGTGGACGCCATCCGCTTCGAGCGGCTGGCCGACGAGGGCCGCCGCGCGCTGGCCGCGGGCGACACGGCCGAGGCCGTCACCGCGCTGCGCGCCGCGCTGGCCCTGTGGCGCGGGCCTGCGCTCGCCGACGCGGCCGACGCGCCGTTCGCCGCCGCGCCCGCGACCCGCCTGGAGGAACTGCGGCTCGCCGCCCGCGAGGACCTGTACGACGCCGAGGTGACGGCGGGCCGCGCCGCCGCCGTCGTCGCCGAGCTGGAGGAGCTGGCCGCCGCCCACCCGCTGCGCGAACGCCCCCGCGCCCTGCTGATCCGCGCCCGCTACGCGACCGGCGGCCAGGCCGAGGCGCTGGGCGCGTACGAGGAGTACCGCGCGCTGCTCGCCGACGAGCTGGGCGTCGACCCCTCCCCCGAGCTGCGCGACCTGCACCTGTCCGTCCTGCGCGCCGACAGCGGCCTGACACCCGCCGCGCCCCCGGCCCAGGCGCCCGTGCCCGGCAACCTCCGCTCGGCCCTGACCAGCTTCATCGGCCGCGAGGAGGAGCTGGGCCTCATCGCGAAGCGGCTGGACGAGTCCCGGCTCGTCACGCTCGTCGGCCCCGGCGGCGCCGGGAAGACGCGGCTGGCCGCCACGACGGCGGCCGGGCTGTCCGAGGGCTTCCCCGGCGGCGCGTGGCTGGTCGAGCTGGCGCCGGTGACCGACCCCGACGACGTGCCGCAGGCCGTGGTGGACGCGCTGGGCCGCCGCGTCACCGGCGTACTGGAACGGCCGCGGCCGCCCGGCTCCGCCGCTCCCCCGCGCGACGCGCTCGGGATGCTGACGGAGGTGCTCGCCGCCGCGCCGACCCTCCTCGTCCTCGACAACTGCGAGCACCTGGTGGACGCCGCCGCCCGCCTCGCCGACCACCTCCTCGGCCACTGCCCCGGGCTGCGCGTCCTCGCCACCAGCCGCGAACCGCTCGGCATCACCGGCGAGTCGCTGTCCCCCGTGCCGCCGCTCTCGACACCGGGACCCGGCGCGACACCGGACGAGGCACTGGCCAGCGCCGCCGTACGGCTGCTCGCCGACCGGGCCGCCGCCGTCAGGCCGGGCTTCACGGTGAACGCGGAGAACGTCGCCGCCGTCACCGAGATCTGCCGCCGCCTCGACGGACTCCCCCTCGGCATCGAACTGGCCGCCGCACGGCTGCGCGCCATGGAGCCGGCCCACCTCGCCGCCCGCCTCGACGACCGCTTCCGGCTCCTCACCGGCGGCAGCCGCACCGCCCTGCCGCGCCACCGCACGCTGCACGCGGTCGTCGCGTGGAGCTGGGAGCTGCTGACGGACGCAGAACGCGACCTGGCCGCCGCGCTCGCCGTCTTCCCCGGCGGCATCACGCCCGAGTCGGCCGAGGGCGTGTGCGGCGTCCCGGCGGACGACGTGCTCGACCTGCTGCTGTCCCTCGCCGACAAGTCGCTGCTCCAGCCCGCCGAGGCCGACGAGCCGTCGGACGGGCCGCGCTTCCGGATGCTGGAGACGCTGCGCGAGTACGGCGTCGAGCGGCTGACGGCGGACGGGCGGCTGCGCACCGTGCGGGACGCGCACGCCGCGTACTTCCTGCGGCTCGCCGAGACCGCCGAGCCGCACCTGCGCAGCGGCGGGCAACTGCCGTGGATCAAGCTGCTGATGGCCGAACGGGACAATCTGCTGGCCGCCCTCCACCACTCCACCGGCACCGGCGACGCCGAGACCGCCGTCCGCCTGTGCGCCGCGCTCGCGCTCTACTGGACGATGCGCGGCACGCACGGGGAGGCCGCGAACTGGATGCGCGCCGCCCTCGACGTCCCGGGCGACCCGCCGCCGGAGCCCCTGGCGGTCGCACTGGGCGTGGGCGTGATCAACATCGCCTCGACCGGCGACCCGCGCGACGCGCACCGCTACGTCGTCCGCCTGCGCCGCGCGCTCGACGAGCTGGGCGAGCGCGCCGACCGGCACCCGGTGATCGCCGTGTTCAAGCCGGGCCTGGCCTTCTTCGAGGCGTGGAACAGCGAACGGCGGCGCCCGCCGGACGTCCCGCTCGACCACCCCGAGCCGTGGACGCGCGCGATGCTGCGGCTGATGCGCGCCGCGATGCGGGAGAACGAGGGCGAGCCGCAGGGCATGCGGGAGGACCTGGAGGCGGCGGTGGCCGCGTTCCGCGAGGTCGGCGACCGCTGGGGACTGTCGATGGCGCTCACGTCCCTCGGCGAGCTGAACCGTTACTCCGGCGACGACGACACGGCCGCCGCCTGCCTGGAGGACGCGATGCGGCTGATGGACGAGCTGCACACCGAGTCCGACGCCGAGCACCTGCGCGTACGGCTCGCCGTCCTGCACGGCGAGCGCGACGACGTGGCGCGCGCCGAGGAGGAGCTGGAGCGCTACCGCCGGGAGGCGGAGCAGCGCGGCGAGGTCTTCGTCGTCGTGCTGGCGTGCCAGGCGCTCGGCGACATCCACCGGCGTGCGGGGCGCCTCACGCGCGCGCGGGAGGAGTACGAGGCCGCCGGGGCGCTGCTGGAACGGCGCTCCTTCGTGCAGCCGCAGCTCAGCGCGGCGGTGCGCTGCGGGAAGGCGGCGGTCCTGCTGGAGCTGGGCGGGTCCGTCGACGAGGCGGCCTGCCAGGTGGCGCAGGCGCTGCGGGACGGGGAGTCCGTCTGGGACATGCCGGTCATCGGCATGGTGGGCACCGCGCTCGCCGGGGTGACCGCGGCGCGGGGCGACCTGACCGCCGCCGCCGAACTGCTCGGCGCGTCCGAGGCGGTGCGCGGCCTCCCGTACGCCTCGAACCCGGACATCGCCCGGTTCACCGCGCGGCTGCGCGGGGAGCTGGGCGACGCCGGGTTCGAGGCGGCGTACGCGGTGGGGGCCGCCCTGTCGCGCACCGAGGCGCTGACACGGCTACGCCTTGCGGCGGTAGGCCCGGACGGCAAGTGGGAAGAACACGGCGAACAGGCCGGCTGACCACAGCAGCGTCGTCGTGACGGGTCCGGCGACCGGGCCGCCGTTCAGCAGGCCGCGGGCGGCCTCCATGACGTCCGTGACGGGGTTGACCTTGACCCACCACTGGAGCCAGCCGGGCAGGCTCTCGGTGGGGGTGATCATGTTCGTGCCGAAGGTCAGCGGGAACATCGCGAGGAACATGATGCCCTGCACCGCGCCCGCCTCGCGGGCCACGACGCCGAGCAGCACCGAGGCCCAGATCAGCGAGAACGCGAACACCATCACCAGCAGGCAGGCCGCCAGCGCGGACAGCGGGTCGGTCCCTATGCGGTAGCCGAGCGCCGTGCCGAAGCCGAGCAGGACGGCGATGCAGACGACGAAGCGGACCATGTCGCCGAGCACCGAGCCGAGCAGGGGTGCCGAGCGGGCGATGGGGAGGCTGCGGAAGCGGTCGAAGACGCCCTTCTTGATGTCGGTGTTGAGGTTCACGCCGGTGCCCACGGTCGCGAAGATCACGGTCTGCACCATGATCGCCGGGAGCAGGAAGCGCAGGTACTCGGAGGTGGAGCCGGAGACGGCGCCGCCCAGCAGGTAGACGAACATCACGACGAAGATGACCGGCTGGAGCGTCACGTCGATCAGCTGCTCGGGGGTGCGCAGCGTCTTGATCAGGCTGCGCCGCGCCAGGGTGAGGCTGTGGGTGACGCCGCGCGCGAGCGACGGCTTACGGGGGACGGCGGGGCGGGTGAGGGTGGTGGCGGTCATGCGAGGGCCCCCTTCTTGCTGTCGGTGCTGTCGGTGGTGGTGGAGGAGGCGGCGGTGCGCGTGCGGCCCGTCAGGCTGTGGAAGACCTCGTCGAGGCTGGGCAGCCGCAGCGACAGCTCCACAACCTCGATGCCCTGCTCGGCCAGCCGCACGACCAGCGGCGGCAGCGCCCCGTCCCCGGTGACGGGGACGCTCAGCACGCCGCGCGCCGGGGAGTCGGGGCGGCCGCCGGTGACGCGTTCGAGCAGGTCGCCGACCTCGCCGAGGCGCGCCGGGTCCAGCGGCCTGACCTGGAGCGTCTGGCCGCCGACGACGGCCTTCAGCTCGTGCGGCGTGCCCTGGGCGATGACCGAGCCGTGGTCGATGACGACGATCTCGTCGGCCAGCGCGTCGGCCTCCTCCAGGTACTGCGTGGTCAGCAGCACGGTCACCCCGGCGGCGACCTGGTCGCGCACCAGCCCCCACACGTCGTCGCGCTTGGCCGGGTCGAGGCCGGTCGTGGGCTCGTCCAGGTAGACGACCTCGGGGTGGGCGACGAGGCTGGCGGCCAGGTCGAGGCGGCGGCGCATGCCGCCCGAGTACGTGCCGGCCCGGCGGCCGCCGGCGGCGGTCAGGTCGAACTGCTCCAGCAGCTCGGCGGCGCGCGTCCTGGCGTCCTGGCGGGACAGGTCGAGGAGGCGGCCGATCATGACGAGGTTCTCGACGCCGGTCAGGTCCTCGTCCACCGAGGCGTACTGCCCGGTCAGCCCGATGCGGCGGCGCACCTCCTCGGCGTCGCGCACCACGTCGTACCCCGCGACCTCGGCCTGCCCGCCGTCCGGGCGCAGCAGGGTCGCGAGGATGCGGACGGCGGTGGTCTTGCCCGCTCCGTTGGGTCCGAGGACCCCCAGTACGGTGCCGGGCCTGGCGGCGAGGTCCACCCCGGCGAGTGCCGTGGTGTCCCCGAAGCGCTTGACGAGGCCCGTGGTCCGGAAGGCGTAGCTCATCCCGGGCTCCCCTCTCCTTGTCGCTGGTGTGTGCCTGTGTGCGGTGTGTCCAGGTCACTGTCGCGAAGGGGCCTGTCAGCGTCCGCACAGGGCGCTGACAGCGGTGAGCCCGCCGTGCCAGTGGCTGACAAGGCGGGCTCGGGTGGGGGTGGAGGGGCCGGGCTCGGCTGGGGATCAGAAGACGGCTTCGGTCTCGTCCATGCGGTTCTGCGGGACGGTCTTCAGCTCCATGGTGGCGCTGGCCAGCGGGGTCATGACGATCTCGGTGCCGCGCAGGGCCGTCATCATGCCGAACTCGCCGCGGTGCGCCGCCTCCACCGCGTGCCAGCCGAACCGGGTGGCGAGGACGCGGTCGTACGCGGTCGGGGTGCCGCCGCGCTGGATGTGGCCGAGGATGACGGGCCTGGCCTCCTTGCCGAGGCGGTGCTCCAGCTCGGCGGCGAGCCGGTTGCCGATGCCCGCGAACCGCTCGTGCCCGTACGGGTCGATCTCGCCGCGCTCGTACGGCATGGAGCCCTCGGCGGGGCGGGCGCCCTCGGCGACGCAGATCACCGCGAACTTCTTCCCGCGCGCGAAGCGGTCCTCGACCATCTTGCACAGGTCGTCCACCTGGAACGGGCGCTCGGGGACGCAGATGCCGTGCGCGCCGCCCGCCATGCCGGCCTCCAGCGCGATCCAGCCCGCGTGCCGCCCCATGACCTCGACGACCATCACGCGCTGGTGCGACTCGGCGGTGGTCTTCAGCCGGTCGATGGCCTCGGTGGCGACGCCCACGGCGGTGTCGAAGCCGAACGTGCGGTCAGTGGCGGAGATGTCGTTGTCGATCGTCTTGGGCACGCCGACGACGGGGATGCCCGCGTCGGACAGCATCCTGGCGGCCGTGAGGGTGCCCTCGCCGCCGATCGGGATCAGGGCGTCGAGGCTGAGCTTGTGCCGGAACGCCTCGGCGTTGGCGCAGGCGTCGCGCAGCCGGTTGCGCTCCAGGCGGCTGGACCCGAGGATCGTGCCGCCGCGCGCGAGGATCCCGCTGACCTCGTTGATGTCCAGTTCGCGGTAGCGGCCTTCGAGCAGGCCCTTGAAGCCGTCCTCGAAACCGATCACCTGGTCGCCGCGGTCGACCACCGCGCGGTGGACGACCGACCGGATCACGGCGTTGAGACCGGGGCAGTCACCGCCTGCGGTGAGAACTCCGATTCGCATGGTGGTGCTCTCCTGCTCGCTAGGGACTGGTGCTCGTCGGGAACTGGGATGCCGCGCCTTCGGGGCCGCGGGAATTCTTTCACGGCCGCGGGTGCGCCCGGACGGGGCTTCGCCGATCCGGTCTCCCGCCGCGCGCGTGCCGCCCCCGCGCGGGTACGGTCGGGAAAGACTGCCCGCGGCGCCTCAAGGCGAGCTTGCCACGAGCGGGCCGGGAAGCGAACAGGGAGGGGACCGTGACGCGCAGCGTGTATGTGGCCGGCATCGGCCGGGGCGACGGCCGCCAGGTGATCGAGCTGGGGGTCATGGAGCTGCTCACGCGGCAGGTGGACCGCGTCGGTGTCTTCAGGCCGCTGGCGCACGAGGGCCCCGACCTGGTCTTCGAGCTGCTGCGCGGCCGCTACCGGCTGGCGCAGCCGCCGTCGTCGGCGCGCGGCATGGCGTACGCGGAGGCCGCCGCGCTGCACGCCGAGCACGGCACGGACGAGCTGGTGGGCCGCCTCGTGGAGCGCTTCCACGAGGTCGCGCGGGACTTCGAGGTGGTGCTCGTCCTCGGCACCGACTACGCGGACACGCAGCTCCCGGCCGAACTGGCGCTGAACGCGCGGCTGGCGAACGAGCTGGGCGCCCCCGTCCTGCCGGTGATCGCCGGGCCGGGCCAGACCGGCGAGTCGGTCGCCGCCGAGGTGCGGAACGCGCACCACGCCTTCACGTCGCTCGGCTGCGACGTCGTCGCGATGATCGCGAACCGCGTGGCGGCGGAGGAGGCGGCCGCGGCGGAGCGCGAGCTGGACGGCCACCTGCCGGTGCCGGTGTGGGTGCTGCCGGAGGAGCCCGCGCTGGCCGCGCCGACGGTGGCGCAGGTGGCGGACGCGCTGGGCGCCCGGGTGCTGCTGGGCGACGCGACGGGGCTGGCGCGCGACGTGCGCGGCTTCGTCTTCGGCGGCGCGATGCTGCCGACGTTCCTCGGGGCCCTGACGGAGGGCTGCCTCGTGCTGACGCCGGGCGACCGCGAGGACCTGGTGCTCGGCGCGCTCGCCGCGCACTCGGCGGGCTCGCCGCCGGTGGCCGGGGTGCTGCTGACGCTGGACGAGCGGCCCTCGGAGCGGACGATGGCGCTCGCCGACCGGCTGGCGCCGGGGACGCCCGTGCTGATGGTGCCGGACGGCTCGTTCGACACCGCGGCGGCGCTGTCGGGTCTTGAGGGGAAGCTGACGGCGGGGACGCCGCGCAAGGCGGAGATCGCGCTCGGCCTCTTCGAGACGCGGGTGGACACCGCGGCGCTGACGGAGCGTCTCTCGGTGGCGCGCGGGGACCGGGTGACGCCGATGATGTTCGAGCACGAGCTGATCGAACGGGCCCGCGCCGACCGCCGCCATGTCGTGCTGCCCGAGGGCGAGGAGGAACGCGTCCTGCGCGCCGCCGAGGTCCTGCTGCGGCGTGGCGTGTGCGACCTGACCCTCCTCGGCGACGAGGCGGCGGTCCGCAAGCGCGCGGCCGACCTCGGGCTCGACCTGCGGCTGCTCGGCCCGGACGAACTGCCCGACGCCGCCTCGCCCGTGCCCTCCGCGCGCGTCGTGGACCCGCGCGTCTCCCCGCTGCGGGAACGATTCGCCGAGACCTACGCGCGCCTGCGCGCCCACCGCGGCGTCACGCAGGAGCTGGCCTGGGACGTCGTCTCGGACGTCTCCTACTTCGGCACGCTGATGGTCCACGAGGGCCTGGCCGACGGCATGGTGTCGGGCGCGGCGCACTCGACGGCCGCGACGATCAGGCCCGCGTTCGAGATCATCAGGACGCGGCCGGACGCGTCGATCGTCTCGTCCGTCTTCTTCATGTGCCTGGCCGACCAGGTGCTCGTCTACGGCGACTGCGCGGTCAACCCCGACCCGGACGCGGCGCAGCTCGCCGACATCGCCGTGCAGTCGGCGGCGACGGCCGCGCAGTTCGGGGTGACGCCGCGGATAGCCATGCTGTCGTACTCGACCGGCACGTCCGGCTCCGGCGCGGACGTGGACAAGGTGCGCGAGGCGACGGAGCGGGTCCGCCGGTCGCGGCCCGACCTGTCGGTCGAGGGGCCCATCCAGTACGACGCGGCGGTGGAGCCGACGGTGGCGGCGGCGAAGCTGCCGGACTCGGCGGTCGCGGGGCAGGCGACCGTGCTGGTCTTCCCCGACCTCAACACCGGCAACAACACGTACAAGGCCGTCCAGCGCTCGGCGGGCGCCGTCGCGGTCGGCCCCGTCCTCCAGGGCCTGCGCAAGCCGGTGAACGACCTGTCGCGCGGGGCACTGGTGCAGGACATCGTGAACACGGTGGCGATCACCGCCGTGCAGGCGCAGAACGAACGGGGCGGCGCGTCCGGCGCCGCCGCAGGCGAGGAGTCCCCCGCATGACCGAGGCGACACGCGTGCTGGTGCTCAACTCAGGATCGTCGTCGGTGAAGTACCAGCTGATCGACATGGACGGCCGCCGGCGCCTGGCCACCGGCATCGTGGAGCGGATCGGCGAGCGGTCGGCGCGGCTGGTGCATACCCCGGCGGACGGTGAACGGCGCGAGCGCGGCGGCCCGTTCGCCGACCACCGCGCCGCCCTGCGCGCGGCGGCGGAGGAACTGGCGGCGGACGGCACGGGCTTCGACTCGCCGGAGCTGGCGGCCGTGGGGCACCGCGTCGTGCACGGCGGGGACGTCTTCAGCGGTCCCGTGGTCGTGGACGACCGGGTCATCGCGGACATCGAGGCGCTCGTGCCGCTCGCGCCGCTGCACAACCCGGGCAACCTCGAAGGCATCAGGACGGCGGCGGCGCTCAGCCCCGGCGTCCCGCAGGTGGCGGTCTTCGACACCGCGTTCCACACGACGATGCCGGAGTACGCGGCGCGGTACGCGATCGACGTGCGCACCGCCGACGAGCACGGCATCCGGCGGTACGGCGCGCACGGCACGTCGCACGCGTACGTCTCGCGCCGTACGGCCGCGCTGCTCGGCCGCGCGCCCGAGGACGTCAACGTGATCGTCCTCCACCTGGGCAACGGCTGCTCCGCCGCCGCCGTGCGGGGCGGCCGGTGCGTGGACACGTCGATGGGCATGACGCCGCTTGAGGGGCTGGTGATGGGCACCAGGTCGGGCGACATCGACCCGGCGGTCGTGCCGTACCTGGCGCGGAACGCGGACATGTCGCTCGACGAGGTGGACGAGCTGCTGAACAGGCGCTCGGGGCTGCTGGGCCTGTGCGGGGACAACGACATGCGCGAGGTCACGCGGCGGGTGGACGAGGGGGACGGGGCGGCGCGGCTGGCGCTCGACGTCTACACGCACCGGTTGCGCAAGTACATCGGCGGGTACATGGCGGTGCTGGGGCGGGTGGACGCGGTGGTGTTCACGGCCGGGGTCGGCGAGAACTCGGCGCCGGTGCGCGCGGCGACGGTGGCCGGTCTCGAACCGCTGGGCCTGGCGGTGGACCCCGACCTCAACGCGTCGGCGGAACGCGGCCCCCGGTTCATCTCCCCGCAGTACGCTTCGGTCGCGGTCGCCGTGGTGCCCACGGACGAGGAACTGGAGATCGCGGGCCAGGCATACGATCTGGTCAGCACCTGAATTATTCCACCACGGAACAAAACGATAGGATCGCTTCATGCGCCGTTCCAAAATCGTCTGCACGCTGGGCCCCGCCGTGGACTCGTTCGACCGCCTCAAGGCGCTCATCGAGGCGGGGATGAACGTGGCCCGCTTCAACTTCAGCCACGGCTCCCACGCGGAACACGAGGAGCGGTACCACCGCGTCCGCAAGGCCAGCGAGGAGACCGGCCGCGCCATCGGCGTCCTCGCCGACCTCCAGGGCCCGAAGATCCGCCTGGAGACCTTCGCGGGCGGCCCGGTGGAGCTGAAGCGCGGCGACGAGTTCACCATCACCACCGAGGACGTCCCCGGCGACCGCACCATCTGCGGCACCACGTACAAGGGCCTCCCCGGCGACGTGGCCAAGGGCGAGTCGATCCTCATCAACGACGGCAACGTGGCGCTCCAGGTGCTGGAGGTGGACGGCCCGCGCGTGCGGACCATCGTCATCGAGGGCGGCGTCGTCTCGGACCACAAGGGCATCAACCTGCCCGGCGTCGCGGTGAACGTGCCCGCGCTGTCCGGGAAGGACGTGGAGGACCTGGAGTTCGCGCTGCGGCTCGGCGCCGACATGATCGCCCTCTCGTTCGTGCGCAACGCGGACGACGTGCGCGACGTGCACCGCGTGATGGACCGCGTGGGCCGCCGCGTCCCGGTCATCGCGAAGGTCGAGAAGCCGCAGGCCGTGGACAACATGGAGGAGGTCGTCCTGGCCTTCGACGGCGTGATGGTGGCGCGCGGCGACCTGGCGGTGGAGTACCCGCTGGAGAAGGTCCCGATGGTGCAGAAGCGCCTGATCGACCTGTGCCGCCGCAACGCGAAGCCGGTCATCGTCGCGACCCAGATGATGGAGTCGATGATCGAGAACTCGCGCCCGACGCGCGCCGAGGCCTCGGACGTCGCCAACGCGATCCTGGACGGCGCGGACGCGGTCATGCTGTCGGCCGAGTCGTCGGTCGGCCGCTATCCGATCGAGACGGTCAAGACGATGTCGAAGATCGTCATCGCCGCCGAGGGCGAGCTGCTCTCCCGCGGCCTCCAGCCGCTGGTGCCGGGCAAGAAGCCGCGCACGCAGGGCGGTTCGGTGGCCCGCGCCGCCGCCGAGATGGCGGACTTCCTGAACGCGAAGGCGCTCGTCGCCTTCACCAAGTCGGGCGACACGGCCCGCCGCCTGTCCCGCTACCGCGCGGTGCAGCCGATCCTCGCGTTCACCTCCGAGCCCGCGACGCGCAACCAGCTGACGCTCAGCTGGGGCGTCGAGACCACGGTCGTGCCGAACGTGAACCACACCGACGAGATGGTCGAGCTGTGCGACGCGGAGCTGTCGCGCCTGGGCCGTTACGAGTCGGGCGACACCATGATCATCACCGCCGGTTCGCCCCCCGGTGTCGCGGGCACGACCAACATGGTCCGCGTCCACCACCTCGGCGGCCATCAGGGCGTCTGACGCCCGCCCCCCACAGCACATCCGCACGCCCCCGGCACCCGAGCGACCGTCCGGGGGCGCTGTCGTGTCACGGGCCGGCTCCACCGGCCGCGCGGCGAAAGGCGGTTGTGGGGGTGGCGCCGGGGTGCCAGACTCCAGCGGGTCCACGGGTCCCACAGCGCGAACGAGGTGCTTTCGATGACGGTCCTGGCAACGGCGGCCGACTCCGGCCGACCGTCCTCCGCAGACACCACGACCCCGTCGAACGCAAGGATCACCCCTCGTGGACCTTCCCCGCATCTTCACGCTGCGCGAGAGCAGCCACCGCATCCACAACCCGTTCAGCTCTGAGAAGCTCGCCACCCTGGGCCGCGCGCTGCGCCTGGCGCCCGGGACGCGCGTGCTCGACCTCGCCAGCGGCTCCGGCGAGCTGCTGTGCACCTGGGCCCGTGACCACGGCGTCACCGGCACCGGCGTGGACATCAGCACGGTGTTCACCGAGCGGGCACGCGCCCGCGCCGCCGCGCTCGGCGTCGCCGACCGGGTCGCGTTCGTCCACGGCGACGCCTCCGGCCATGTCGCGGACGAGCCGGTCGATCTGGCCGCCTGCGTCGGCGCCACCTGGATCGGCGGCGGCGTGGCCGGCACCGCCGCGCTGCTGCGCCGCAGCCTCCGGCCGGGCGGCCTGATGCTGATCGGCGAGCCGTACTGGCGCCGCGAGGTGCCTGACCAGGAGACCGCGGAGGGCTGCGGCGCGGGCGGTCCCGACGACTTCCTGCCGCTGCACGGGCTGATCGGGCAGTTCGGCGTACTCGGGTACGACGTCGTGGAGATGGTGCTCGCCTCCCAGGACGACTGGGACCGCTACCAGGCGGCGCAGTGGCTCAACCTCCGCCGCTGGCTCGACGCCCATCCGGACGACGAACTCGCCGACGGCGTACGGGCCGAGCTGACCGCGGAGCCCGCCCGCTACGCCCGCCACCAGCGGGAACACCTGGGCTGGGGAGTCTTCGCGCTGATGGCCCGCTGACGGTGCGGCGCGCGCGGGTCCCGGCGGCACCCCGCCGGGACCCGCGCGTTCCCCTGTCCTGAATCAGGCCGTCCTCCCGGCCGGCCGGCGCTCCCGACGTTTGGCGGCGCGCTGCGGCGGAACCCGATCTAAGCCATGGCACGCGAAGCGACAGAGCACAGCGACGACACGAACGACGACACGAACGACGACAGCCCGGACGACACGGGCGCGGGCCCGGCGCGGGCCGTGCTGGAGATGATCGGCACGGCAGGCGCCGAGTTCACCGCGCTGACCGGACTGCGCGCGGAGGCGGTGACCCGGCTGGAACGGCACGGGAACGGCTGGCTGCTGGAGGCCGAGGTGGTCGAGACACCGCCGCTCCGGCGCACGCCCGCCGTCCTGGCCGTGTACGAGGTCACCACCGGGCCCGACGGCCGGGTGACCGGCTGCCGCCGCGTCCGGCGGTACCGGCGGCACGGCCCGCGGGGGCCCGCCTGACCGCGCGTCCGTCCGTCCGGGTGTGACGGGAGAGCGGATCGACATGAGCACCTACGTCTACGGCATCACCCACTCCGGGCTGCCCCAGCTCCCGGCGGGCCTCGCCGGGGTGGGCAACCCGCCGCGCGCGGTGCGCGTCGTCCGCGCGGGCGGCGTGGCCGCCGTCGTGAGCGACTGCCCGCCAGGACTGCGGCCGACGCGCCGCGACCTGTTCGCGCACCAGCGCGTGCTGTCCGCCGCGGCGGGCGCGACCGTGCTGCCGCTGCGCTTCGGCAGCGTCGCCCCCGACGACCGCTCCGTACGCGCGCTGCTCACGGCGCGGTCGGACGCCCTGCGGGAGGCGCTCGACACGGTCGCGGGCCGCGTCGAGTTCACCGTGCGCGGCATGCACGACGAGGAGACGCTGCTGCGCGGCATCGTCGCCAGGGACGAGGAGGTGCGGCGGCTGAACGCGGCGGTCCGCGCCGACGGCGGCGGCACGTACGCGGACAAGCTGCGGCTCGGCAAGCTGCTCGACGCGGCGGTGGCCGCGCAGGCGGCGCGGGACACGGCCACGGTGGAGGAGGCGCTCGCCCCGCTGGCAGCGCGGCACCGCGGCGGGCCGGGCGCCGACGGCTGGATCCTGACGATGGCCTTCCTCGTGGACCGCGACAGGGCCGCCGCGTTCCTGACGGCGGCCCAGCGGCTCCAGGAGGACATGCCGCACCTGGACCTCGCGGTCAACGGGCCGCTGCCGCCGTACGGTTTCGCGGGCTCGGCCGGGTTCGCCGGCCTGTTCGGCGCGGCGGCCCAGCGGCCGCTCGCCACGGTCTGACGCCCCGCCGGGCGCCGGGGGGCCGGGGGGGGGGGCCCCCGGCGGCCCCCCCCGGGGGGGGGGGGGGGGGGGGGGGGGGGGGGGGGGGGGGGGGCGCCCGCCGGGGGGGGGGACGCCCGGGGGGGGGTCGGGCCGCGCGGGCCCGCGGGCGGGCCCTGGGGCCGCCCGCGCGGTGCCCGGGGGTGGGGGGGGCGCTCCGCCCCGGGGGCCCCTCCGCGCGGAGACCCGCCCGGCCGTACGGCGCCCTTCTCATCCGGGGAGGGGCGTCGGGCCGTCCTCCGTCGTGTAGATCTCCATGCCGTGCAGCGTCAGGTCGCCGCCGAACTGGCCCGCCTGGTGCACGAAGACGTCCGTGAAGAACGCGAACGAGATGTCGAGCGGCGGCTCGTGCTCCGGGTCGAAGACGATCGGGATGACCCCGAAGAGGTTGCCCTCCAGGCGCTCGGTGTACATGGTGACCCGGCCGTTCCTGAAGGTGGAGTTGGAGCCGGTGGCCGTGCCGACGTGGTAGCGCAGCGCGCCCTCGCCGTCCACGATCTGGTGCAGGTCGCCGATGTCGAGCTGGTCCGCGGTGAACTTGAGGGCCTGCTTGGTGCGGCCGCCCGACGTCGTCACGTTGACCACGCCCTCGTAGTCGAGGCCGCGGAGGGTCAGGTAGGTGGCCTGCAGGTACCAGCCCTCGTCGGGGAGGACGACGGGCAGGGCCTCGTCCGTGCCCGGGACGCTGCGTTCCTCGGGGCACGGGTAGGGGAGGCGGCCCTGCTCGTCGGGGGCGAACGGGTCGTCCGCCGCCGCGTCGTCGGCGCCCGGCTCCGTGTCCGGTTCCGTGCCGGGGTCCGGGTCGCTGTCGGCGTCCGCGTCGGGCTCGGTCTCGGTCTCGGGCTGGGTCCCGGCGTCGGCGCCGGGGTCGGCCGGTTCGTCGGGGAGGCCGGGGTCGCCGGAGCCGGGGCCGTCGTCGCCCGGGGGCTCCGGGGTGTCCTCCGGGTCCTCGGGGCGCCCCGGCTCGGACGGCGCGTCGGGCGGCGGCGTGTCCTCGCCGCCCCCGTCACCGCCGTCCCCGCGGCCCGGCGTGAGGATGTCGCCCACGGCGTTTCCCAGGTCCTCAAGTCCCTCGCCGAGTCCCAGCGGGTCCCACGGCCGCGCCGCGTCCCCGGCGTCCTCCGTGCCCTCCGCGTCCTCCGCCTCCTGGGCGTCCTGGGCGTCCTGGGCGCTCTGAGCCTCCTCGGGGGGAGCCTCCGCCTGCTCCTCCTCCCCCGCCGCACCGCCACCGGCCTCCGCCCCGGTGGCAGGCGGCGCGGGGGTCTCGTCCCGCGCCGGGGCGTCGTCCTCGGGTACGGGCGGCCGGGTCTCCGGCACGTCCTCCTCGGCGGCCGCCTCCTCGGACGCCGCCTCCTCCTGCGCCGTCTCCTCGCGCGCCGCCCGGTCGTCCGCCTCCCCCGCGGGCTCCTCGTCCGGCATCTCGACGCACGGCCGGTCCTGGAACGGGTTGGGCGGCGGCTGCGGTTCGGCCTTCGCGAGGGGCGAGCCGATGCCCATGCCCAGCAGCGCGGCGGACGGCATCGCGGCCAGGACGATCGCCTTGCCGACCGGTGTCCGCAGGCGGCTGCGCAGCGTACGGCGCGCGGCGGCCCGCCCGGCGCGCGCGCCGCTCTCCGCGGCTATGTCCTCACTCGGCACGTTCGTCGTCCTTCCCTGGATGCCCCGGGGGCCGCCCGCCTCCCCCGGGCGCGGCTCCCCCGAAGGCCGCCAGCGCGCTCCCGGTCCCCGGCACGCGGGCCGGCGGCACGGTGTCGCGCGCCGCGGCCGTAGCGGTGGTGCCCGTCCCGGCCGCTTCCCCGGCGCCCTCCCCGGTGGTGCTCCCGGCCGTCCCCGGCACCCACGCGACGCTCATCGCGCCGCCCACGAGGCCCAGCAGGAAGCCGATCAGCCCTCCGCCGAAGTTGGCGATGACCAGGGACACCAGCGACAGCAGGATGGCGGCGACGCCCGCGAATATCCGGACGTGCGGCTGGAACCATATGGTCAGCCCCAGCACGATCAGCAGGACGCCGATCACGACGGCGCTCGCCCCCGCCGTCGTGGACAGGCGCACGTTGAGCTGGCCGAGCGTCAGGTTCGCGTAGGGGACCCACAGGATGGGTCCGCCCGCGGTGCCGACGAACAGGCCCGCCCAGAACGGCCGCCGCCAGCGGAAGTTCCGGAACGCGACGCGGCCTCTGGTCCACGACGAGATCCCCGGCCGCTCTTCGGCATTGACAGTCACAGCACGTACTCCCCTGGTGGCGCGTTCAGTAGCGGGATGCACGATACGGCGGTCGCGCCCGCCGCGTGCGGACGCCTCCGCTACGCCCCCGGGGCAGGAACGGCGCGAGCGCCGCCGTCCGCTGCCCCGGCACGTGGTTCATCGGTGCGTCAGAAGCACTCGTCGTCCGAGCCGGTGTGCAGACTGAGGCTCAGATCGGTGAGGGTGAACGTTCCCGCCGACGTCCCGTAGGCGACCTGCTCCACATCGGTCAGGACGGCCCCCTCCGCCTGCTGCGCGAAGGAGTCGGCCTGGGCGTTGCCGTCGCCGTCCTGGATGCGGCCGGTGGAACCGGTGCTGACGCCGATCCTGATGTCGCTGAAGGTGGCGTCCGCGTCCAGCTGGGCCACGTCGATGAAGAGGTTGTCGGCCTCCACCGGCCTGCCCGGTGTGGTGCCCGCCGTGATCCGGAGCGTGACATCGCCGATGATCGGGAGGGAGACGACCACCGACTGGCACAGCTCCGTGATGGTGGCGTGGTCGAACGCCGAGACGGCGACCGCCCGTTCGCCGTCACCGGCGGTGGTGATCACCGTGCCGTACTGCACGAACCCGTTGCCTTCGAGCCGTTCGACGCGCACCTTGAACGCGTCGCCCGACATGCTGAGCGAGGTGGCGAGGGCACCGGAACTGATGGCGACGCCTATGGCGGCTGTGGCGGCCACGCTCGGCACCATGACCAGACCGAACCGCCGCCATCTGGTGCCGCCGCGAGCCTGAGACTCCATGAAAATCCTCCTTTTCGGACGAGCATCCCCAGGGCCCCGGAGAGCCCGTGGTTCCGCAAGCCGTCCGGCGCCTGGAGAGGAGAAGCGCGATGCCGCCGGTCTGCACCCCGGCGTCAGCCACGGACCGCCGTGTGCGCGGTCCTCCGGACAGGTCCCACCGCGGCGGGAACCCCCCTGTTCCGGGCCGGGCGCGTGGCACCCCCGACCCCGCCGATCGTGGTCCATCTCACGCTCCGGCACAAGGGGTTGGTTACTTGGGAGTTAAATAACCCGGGCTCCGGGACGCCCGTCCCGGAGCCGGCACCGCACTTCGCGCGCATGACAAAGAGGGGCAGAGCGCCACCAGAGGTGACCAACCGCCTCGGACACCTGAGCGAGCGCTCACCCGGGGAGAACGCGGCCGCGGGCGCAGGGTTTACCAAGATTTGACGGAACATCGGAAACGGCGGGCACCGGCGGACGTCGCGGCACCCCCTGCGCCCGCGGCCACCGGGCGGGAAGCCCCCGGCCTCAGAACAGCACGCGCGCCAGGGCGCTCCTGGCCGCGACGACCCGCGGGTCCTCCGGGCCGACCAGGTCGAAGAGTTCGAGCAGCCGCACGCGCGCGGCGTCCCGGTCCTCCCCCGCGCTGCGCTGGACGGCGGAGACGAGACGGCCGAACGCGTCCTCGACATGCCCGCCGACCAGGTCGAGGTCCGCCACGGCGAGCTGCGTCGCGACGTCGCCGGGCCGTTCCGCCGCGTCCTTGCGCACCTGCTCCGGGTCCGCGTTCCGCACGCGGTCGAGGAGCCTGGCCTGGCCGAGGCCGATCCTGGCCTCCTCGTCGGCCGGGTTGTCGGCCAGCACGTTCTCGTAGGCCTGGATCGCGCCGCCGAGGTCGCCCGAGTCGAGCGCCGCGTGGGCGGCGGCGAGCGCCGGGTTCACGGGCTCGGCCGGCTCGGCCGCCGCCTGCGCCTCGCGCGCCGCCGCGGCCTGCTCCGGGTCGACCGGCGCCCCGACGATGCCGAAGCGCTGCTCGGCCGCCTCGATCAGCTGGTCGAGCACCTGCCGCACCTGCGGCTCGGGCGCCGCGCCCTGGAACAGCGGCAGCGCCTGGCCCGCGATCACGGCGAAGACGGCCGGGATGCCCTGCACGCCGAACTGCTGGAACAGCATCTGGTTGCTGTCCACGTCGATCTTGGCGAGCACGAACCGCCCGGCGTACTCCGCCGCCAGCCGCTCCAGGACCGGGCTCAGCTGCTTGCACGGCTGGCACCACTCGGCCCAGAAGTCGATGACGACCGGCACCTCGGTGCTGCGCTGGAGCACCTCCTGCTCGAACCCGGCCTCGTCGACGTCGATCACGAGCCGCACGGCGGCGGGGGTCGGCCCGCCCTCCGGCTGGGCCGCGCGCTGGGCCCGCGCCTGCTCGGCCTTCTGCCTGGCCTCGGCCGCGGCCTTCACCGCGGAGAGGTCGACGGCTCCGCTCATGGACATGTTGCGTGGCTGCATGGGTCCTAGTCTCCCCCCTCCGGGGGCGGAACGGGTACGCCCCCCGGAGGAGGAGGACGGTCAGAAGACGGGCGGCTCGGTGTAGACGCCCCACTCGTCCTTGAGGGCGCCGCAGATCTCGCCGAGCGTCGCCTCGGCGCGCGCCGCGTCGAGCATGGGCGCGATCATGTTGCTCCCGTCCCTGGCGGCTCCGAGCAGCGCGGCGAGCGCGGCGCGCACGGCGGCGTCGTCCCTGGCCGCGCGGCGGCCGGCGAGCGCGCGGACCTGCTCCCGTTCGACCTCGTGGCCGACCCGGAGGATCTCCAGGTCGCCGGTGACCGACCCGGTGTGCGCGTTCACGCCGACCACGCGCTTGTCGCCCTTCTCCAGCGCGCGCTGGTAGGCGAACGCCGCCTCCGCGATCCGGCCGGTGAACCAGCCGTCCTCGATGCCCGCCAGCAGCCCCGAGGTGATCGGCCCGACGGGGTGCCGCCCGTCCGGGACCACGCGCCGCCCGCGTTCCAGGATCTCGTCGAAGATCCGCTCGGCGTCGGCCTCGATGCGGTCGGTGAGTTGCTCGACGTACCAGGAGCCGCCGAGCGGGTCGGCGACGGAGGTGACGCCGGTCTCCTCCATGATCACCTGCTGGGTGCGCAGGGCGATCTCGGCGGCGCGCTCGCTGGGCAGGGCGAGCGTCTCGTCCAGGGCGTTGGTGTGCAGGGAGTTGGTGCCGCCGAGGATGGCGGACAGGGCCTCGACGGCGGTGCGCACCACGTTGTTGTACGGCTGCTGCGCGGTGAGGGAGACGCCCGCGGTCTGAGTGTGGAAGCGCAGCCACTGGGCGCGCTCGCTCGTCGCGCCGTACACGTCGCGCATCCGCCGGGCCCAGATGCGGCGCGCGGCGCGGAACTTGGCGATCTCCTCGAAGAAGTCGATGTGCGCGTCGAAGAAGAACGACAGGCCGGGCGCGAACGTGTCCACGTCCAGGCCGCGCGACAGGCCCAGTTCGACGTACCCGAAGCCGTCGGCGAGGGTGTACGCCAGCTCCTGCGCGGCCGTCGAACCGGCCTCGCGGATGTGGTAGCCGGAGACGGACAGCGGCTTGTACGCCGGGATGTGCCGGGCGCAGTGCTCCATCAGGTCGCCGATCAGGCGCAGGTGCGGCTCGGGGCCGAACAGCCACTCCTTCTGGGCGATGTACTCCTTGAAGATGTCCGTCTGGAGCGTCCCGTTCAGCGCGCGGGTGTCGGCGCCCTGCCGCTCGGCGGCGACGAGGTACATGCAGAAGACGGGGACGGCGGGGCCGCTGATGGTCATCGAGGTGGTGACCTCGCCCAGCGGGATGCCGTCGAAGAGGAGGTCCATGTCGGCGGCCGAGTCGACGGCGACGCCGCAGTGGCCGACCTCGCCGAGGGAGAGGGGGTCGTCGGAGTCGCGGCCCATCAGGGTGGGCATGTCGAAGGCGACGGAGAGGCCGCCGCCGCCGTTGCGGAGGATGGTGCGGTAGCGCTCGTTGGTCTGCCGGGCGTTCCCGAAGCCGGCGAACTGGCGGATCGTCCACGTCCTGCCCCGGTAGCCGGTGGCGTACAGGCCGCGGGTGTACGGGAACTCGCCGGGCCAGCCGATGCGCTCGAAGCCCTCGTACGAGTCGCCGGGGCGTGGGCCGTACACGGGCTCGACGGGGTCGCCGGAGAGCGTGGTGAAGTCGGCGTCCCGGGTGCGGGCCGCGTCGAAGCGGGCCTGCCAGCGTCGGCGGCCCGCGGCAATGGCGTCTGCGTCCATGCGACCAATTTACTTGGACGTCCAAGTATCCGTCCAACGGCGCGCGACGGCGGCCCCCGGGACGCCGGGGGCCGGTGGCGCCGCGGGCGGGGTCAGACCCCGACGGGCTCCTCCTCGGGCGCCTCCACCAGCGGCTCGACCTCGGCGGCCACCCTGCGCTCGACGAAGAACGCGGCGGTCGGGATCGTCCCGGAGACCAGCACCCACAGGAGCTTCCCGAACGGCCAGCGGGCCTTCTGGCCCAGGTCGAACGCGAAGACCAGGTAGATGATGTACAGCAGGCCGTGGACCTGGGAGACGAGGAGCGTGACGTCCTCACCCGTGTCGAAGCCGTACTTGAAGACCATGCTGACGCACAGCACCAGCAGCATGACCGCGGTGACGTAGGCCATCACCCGGTATCGCGTGAGCACA
This sequence comes from Streptomyces sp. NPDC049879, assembly GCF_044461265.1. Taxonomy (NCBI): domain Bacteria; kingdom Bacillati; phylum Actinomycetota; class Actinomycetes; order Kitasatosporales; family Streptomycetaceae; genus Streptomyces; species Streptomyces sp. NPDC049879. Next base: position 42,346 of record NZ_JBITKT010000006.1, read on the forward strand.
CTCCGCTTCATGCCGGCGAGCCTATCCGGTCATTCGGGGCGATCTTCGCCGGGCCCCCCGGCGCCGGAGCGCAGCGCGCCCGCCGCCGCGCCGGGCGCGGGAGCGCCGTCGTCCCGGGTCTCGAAGTCCAGGGCGGCCACGCGCAGCGGGCGCAGCATCGCGAAGATCTCGCCGCACTCCTCGGCGTCGTACGCGCCGAGGCCGAAGTCCATGGCCATCAGGTCGCGGGTGGCGGCGTCGCAGACGGCGCGGCCCTCGTCGGTGATCGAGGCGAGCGTGCCCCGGCCGTCGTTCGGGTTGGGCCGCTTGGTGACCAGCCCCGAGCGGACGAGGCGGTCCACCGTGTTGGTCACGGAGGTGGGGTGGACCATCAAACGCTCGCCGATCTTGGACATCGGCAGTTCACCCTTCTTGCTGAAGGTGAGCAGGACCAGGGCCTCGTACCGGGCGAACGTCAGTCCATACGGCTTGACCACGGCGTCCACCTCGGCGAGCAGGATCTGGTGGGCGCGCATGATCGAGGTGATCGCCGCCATGGCCGGTGCGGAGCCCCAGCGGCGTTTCCACAACTCCTCCGCGCGGGCGATCGGGTCGAAGGGAAGGCTGAGCGGTTTGGACACGCCAGCGACCCTACCGGCTGGTCATACGAATGCCTCCCGTGGGCCGCCGGGGGTCAGGGCAGCGGACCGGGCTCGGCCCAGCAGGCGGTCTTCTCGCGCTCCTCGTCCAGCAGGCCGGCGAGGCAGCCGTCGACACCCTCGTCGGGGGTCGGGACGTACGGGTACGGGTCCCCTCCCCATCCGCCGGTCTCCGGCTCGCCGACCATGATGCGGAGCACACCGAGCCGGTTGCCGTCCAGGGCGGTGTAGAGGCGGGCCGAGCCCGGCGTGCCCGGCTTGGTGCCCGTGTCGGCGACGCCGAACCCCGTGCCCGGCTCGCCCGCGCGCGCGCCGTAGTCGCACATGCCCCGGTCGAGCAGCACTTCCGCCGCGTTCTTCGCGGCGACGGACGACTCGAAGGCGATCGTCTCCCACGTCGCCAGGGCGCCGCCCCCGCCCTCGTAGTACCAGACCGACCCCTGCCCCGTCTCCGTCGGGCCGCCGCCCCATCCGCAGCTGTCGCGCCATTCCGCCAGGACCTGGTCGAGCGCCGCGTCCGGTTCCGCCTGCCGCCACGCGAACCGCTCGTCCCAGGGCAGTCCCGTGGGCCGCGGTGACGGGACGCGGACGTCCCGCGCGGCGGGCGGCGCGGGCTCGGCCGGCTCCTCCGCCTTCCCGAGGAGGCCGGACTGCCAGACCCCGGCGGTCACGGCGGCGAGCACCGCGACGGACGCTGCGGCCGTACCCGCGCGGCGGCGGGCGCGGCGGCGCTCGCCCCTGCGGCGTGCCGCGTCCGGGCCTGCGAGCGTGACGACGGGTTCCATGCGGTCGGCGAGCAGGTGCAGCCGCTCGCCGATGTCGGTTCCCTCGTGGGGGGTGTCGTGCTCGGTCATCGGGACATGCCACCTCGTGTCGGAACCGGAGCCGGAGCCGGGCGCCGGGTGCGGGCGCTCATCGGGCACCCGCCCCCTTCGGCCGCGTCGTCCCGCCGCCGTCCGGGGCGCCGAGGCGCCGTCCGACCGCGGGGTCGTCGGCCAGCCGGGGGCGCAGTGCCTTGCGCGCCCTGCTGAGACGGGTACGGACGGCAGCCTCGGACGCGCCGGTCTCGCGCGCGATCTGGGCGACGGGCAGGTCGAGCAGATGGTGCAGGACGACGGCCGTGCGCTGGTCGGCCGGGAGCGCCCGCAGCGCGGCGACCAGCGCCACGTGGTCGGGGGCGAGCGCGGAGACGTCGGGCGGGGGGCCGTGGCGGTCGTGGGCGCGCAGCCGGTTGCGGGCCTTGCGCCAGGTGCTGACGGCCAGGCGGAGCGCGACGGTGCGGACCCAGGGCGTGGGGTCGCCGTCGGCGGTGAGGGCGGCCCAGCGCTGCCAGGCGCGGGCGTACGCCTCCTGCACGGCGTCCTCGGCGTCGCCGAGGTCGCCCGTGACGGCGTAGACGGCGGCGACGAGCCGGGTGGCGGAGGCGTGGTAGAAGGACGCGAAGTCCTCGCGCGCCGCGCCGTCACCGCCCTTCATGAGCGGCGCCGCCGCGCACCGCCCGGCAGGCGGCGCACGACGGGGGCGGCCATCTCGCCGACCTCGGGGACGCGTAGCGGGCGCGCGAACAGGAGCACGGACAGCAGCAGCGCGGTGCTGCCGAGCCCGAGACCGGCCAGGTCGCCCACGGGTCCCTCGCCGAGGCGGGCGGTGCAGCGGTCGGCGATCAGCAGGGCGGCGGCCGCGCCGGGTGCGGCGGCAAGGGCGACGCGCAGGTGGGTGCCGAGCGTGCCGGGCCAGCGGCCTATGCGGCGTACGAGGGCGCGGCTCGTACAGAACAGCCCGACCGTGCACGCGATGGCATAGCCCCCCGCCATACCGACGACGACCCAGCGCGGCGGGAGCAGTGCGTAGGCGCACACGGCGAGCCCCGCCTGCACGGCGGCGATGACCAGGTTGAGCAGGAACGGCGTACGGGTGTCGCCGAGTGCGTAGAACGCGCGGGCGACGAGGTACTGCCCGGCGAAGGCGGGCAGCCCGGCGGCGAAGGCCATGAGGATCCAGGCGAGGACGCGTACGTCCGCCTCGGTGGTCTGCCCGTACTGGAAGATGACGCCCGCCAGTTGCGGCCCGAGGGTGAGGAAGACCAGGGCGGCGGGGACGACGGCGACGGCGTTGCGGCGCAGTCCCCAGGCCAGGTCGCGACCGGCGGCGCGCGGGGTGCCGTCCGCGGCGGCGACGCTCATGCGGGGCAGCAGGGCGGTGCCGAGCGAGACGGTGATGATGCCCTGGGGGACGACCCACAGCTGGTAGGCGTTCGTGTAGGCCGCGAAGCCCACGCCCGTGGTGACGCCCTCGGCGGCGGCGCGGACGGCGGAGGAGGTGGCGAGGCGGGTGACGACCCACAGCGCGAGCTGGTTGACGAGGACGAGCAGCACCGTCCACACGGCGGCGCGTACGGGGGCGGCGAGCCCCGCGTGCAGGAGGTCGAAGCGGGGGCGCCAGCGGAAACCGGCGGCGCGCAGCGGGGGTATGAGCGCCAGCACCTGGGCGAGGACACCGGCGGTGCTGCCGAGGCCGAGCAGCAGGGCCTGGCCGCCGGTCATCGCGCCCGCCTCGGTGACGTCGGAGGCTATCGCCAGGTAGAGGCCGAAGACGCCGATGACCACGAGGTTGTTGAGGACCGGCGCCCACATCATCGCGCCGAAGCGGCCCCGCACGTTGAGGACCTGCCCGAGCAGGGTGAACAGGCCGTAGCACAGGATCTGCGGCAGGCAGTAGCGCGCCAGGGCGACGGTGAGGTCGCGCTGCGCCGCGGTGAAGTCGGGCGCGTACGCCGTGACCAGCCAGGGCGCGGCGACGATGGCCGCGGCGGTCAGGAGCAGCAGGCCGAGCAGGCAGGCGGTCAGGAGGCGGTCGGTGTGGGCGGCGCCGCCGTCGGCGTGGGTGCGGCGGGCGCGGACCAGCTCGGGGACGAACACCGAGTTGAGCGCGCCGCCGAGGATCAGGAAGTACACGATGTTCGGCACCGTGTTGGCGATCTGGAAGGCGTCGCCGAGCAGCGTCGTGCCGAGCGCGGCGACGATGACGGCGGTGCGCACGAAGCCGGTCGCCCGTGAGACGAGGGACCCGGCGGCCATGATCGCGCTGCCCCGGCCGGGCGAGCCGGACGGCGCGGCCTCCTCGCGCGGCGCCGTCTCCGCCGCGGGTCCCGCGTGCCGCCCGGTGCGCTCCGGCGGCTTGGCCGGGGCCACGGCGATGGCGGCGGCGGGAGCGGTGACGCCGCGTCTGCTGTGCTTGCCCATGAGCAGGTGATTGTGCCAGGGCAGCCGCCCGGCCACCCCATCGGGAGGCTGTCGCAAATCTCTCTGTCACCTCGCGGGTCTCCCGGACGTGAGGAGCTGCGAGTGGGCTGTACCTGATGCCCGCTCCCGGGCCGCGCGGCCCGGCCGCCGTCGCGGAGGGAAGTCCCGTGTCCGATACGACCATCCAGCGCCCCTGGGCGCAGCAGCTGCCGCCTGCGCCGCTGTCCGAGATACCGGCGCCGGGACCGACGCACCCGCTGCTCGTCCCGCTCAGCTCGGCGGAGCACCTCGCGTTCCTGGCCGAACGGCGGCTGTGGACGGGCGCGGCGCCGGGGCAGGTCAGCTTCCTCCAGACCCCGGCCTGGGCCGCCGTGAAGCGGGGCTGGCGTGCCGAGAGCCTGGGCTGGCTGGTGGACGGGCGGCTGGTCGGCGCGGCGCTGGTGCTGTACCGCCAGGTGCCGCGCCTGCGGCGGTGGTTCGCGTACCTGCCGGAGGGTCCGGTGATCGACTGGTCGGTGCCCGACCTCGACCAGTGGCTCGGCCCGCTGCTCGACCGGCTGCGGGAGGCGGGCGCGTTCGCCGTGCGGATGGGGCCGCCGCTGGCGTACCGGCGGTGGTCCGCGCGGACGCTGAAGGACGCGGCAGGTCCCGGCCGCCGGGTGGGCGATGTGCTGCCCGACCGCGTGGAGCCGCTGGGCGCCGTGGTGGCGGACCGGCTGCGGGAGGCGGGCTGGACGCGGTGCGGCGAGGAGGGCGCGGGCGCGGCGGACGCGCAGCCGCGGCTGGTCTTCGAGGTGCCGCTCGCCGGGCGTGACCGGGACGGGCTGTGGACCGGGCTGAGCCAGGAGTGGCGGCGCAACGTGAAGAAGGCCGCGAAGGCGGGCGTGCGGACGGAGGTGGCGGGCCCCGAGGACCTGCCGGGGTTCCACGAGCTGCTCGGGGTGACGGAGCGGCGTGACGGGTTCCGCCTGGGGCGCTCGCTGGAGTACTACCAGCGGCAGTACGCGGCGCTGAACCTGGACGAGCCGGGCACCATGCGGCTGTACACGGCGCGGCACGGGGGCGAACTGCTCGCGGCGCACACGCTGCTGCGCTCCCCCGACGGGGCGCGGGTCTGGTACCTGACGGGTGCGTCCGCCGACCACAGGCGGGACGTGCGGCCGAGCAACGGCCTGCAGTGGCGGATGCTGTGCGACGCGCACGCGATGGGCGCCTCGGTGTACGACATGCGCGGGATACCGGACACGCTGGACCCGGCGGACCGGCCGTTCGGCCTCGTGCGGTGGAAGCTCGGGACGGGCGGCGAGGCGGTGGAGATGCTGGGCGAGTGGGAGCTGCCGCTCCAGGGCGCGGTGAACAGGACGCTGCACCGGGCGATGAAGAGCTACTTGGACAAGAGGTGACAAGAAGCGGTGGGGAGTGGGGAGCGACGGGCGGTGAGGGGGAGCCGCGGCCGGTCCGCGGCGCGAGGTCCACGGCGCGGCGGTGACGGCGTGTCACGATGACGGCATGCTGCGTCGTTCGTCGGTCACCGCTGTCCTGTGCTGCGCGGTCCTCGCGCTGGCCTGCTCCTCGGGCGGGGAAGCCGCCCACGACGGTCCCCGGGAAGGGGGCGCGGCGGCGGGGACGGCCGACGAGCGGTTCTGGGTGGACCCGGACAGCCCGGCGGCGCGGCAGGTGGCGGAGTGGGAGGCGGAAGGCCGTACCGACGACGCCGGTGTCCTGCGCAGGATCGCCGACCGGCCGCTCGCGCACTGGGCGCCGGGCGAGGAGGACCCGGGAGCGTGGGCGCGCGAGGTGACGGAGGCGGCGACCGCGCGGGAGACGACGGCGGTGCTGGTGGCGTACAACATCCCGCACCGTGACTGCGGCCAGTACTCGCAGGGCGGCGCGCGGGACGAGGCGGCGTACGCCGGGTGGATCGACGCGCTGGCCGAGGGCATCGGCGACGCGCACGCCGTCGTGGTGCTGGAGCCGGACGCCGTGCCGCACATCGTGGACGGCTGCACCGCGCCGATGTACGTCGAGGACCGGCTGGCGACGCTGGGCGACGCCGTGGACCGGCTCAAGCGGCAGCCCCACACGCGGGTCTACCTCGACGCGGGCAACCCGGCGTGGATCGCCGACCCGGCGCGCATCGCCGACCCGCTGCGCCGCGCGGGCGTGGAGCGCGCGGACGGCTTCGCGCTGAACGTCGCCAACTTCCAGACGCTGTCCGACAACACCGCGTACGGCCGCGCCCTGTCGGAGCTGCTGGACGGCGCCCACTTCGTCATCGACACCAGCCGCAACGGCAACGGGCCCTACGACGGCGGCGAGGAGTCGTGGTGCAACCCGCCGGGCCGCGCCCTGGGGACGCCGCCGACCGCCGACACCGGTGACGCCCTGACGGACGCGCTGCTGTGGATCAAGCGGCCGGGCGAGTCGGACGGGGAGTGCAGGGGCGGCCCGGCGGCCGGCGAGTGGTGGCCCGAGTACGCGCTGGAGCTGGCGCGCGCGGCGGCACCCTGACGTACGGGGTGCCGCCGCGCGGGCGGGAGGGGCGCCGGGGCGTCAGCCGACCCGTACCCAGGACGCCTCGCTCGGCGTGCCCTCGGCGTCGGTGGCGAACAGCATGTACCAGCCGGGCGGCACGAGGGACGGGTCCTCCGGGACGGTGAACGCCACCTCGCCCTCGCCGGCCTCCACGCCGAGCCGGATGGAGCGCTGCTCGACGTCGGTGGTGTGCGTGACGGCGCTCGGGCGCATCAGGCGGGCCTCGGTGATGCGGTCGGCGTCGCCGGTGGCGAAGGTGGCGGTGCCGCCGGGCGCCACGTGGCCGGGTCCCTCGCCGAGGACGGGCCGGTTCTCGGCGCGGTCGCCCTGGAGGTAGGGCGGGGTGTAGATCTCGACGCGGTCCTCGAACGAGCCCATCCGCGTGTTGTCCCGGTCGCCGAAGAGCGGGTCGGAGCCGAACGTGGCGACCCGGCCGTCGGGCAGCAGCAGCGCCTCGGAGTGGTAGTTGCGGCCCACGGTCGGGGCGGCGGCGGGCCGGAACTCGTCCGCCTCCGGGTCGTAGAACTGCGCCTTCAGCACGTCGCTCTTCCCGCGCCCCCGGTAGTCCTCGGAGCCGCCCGAGGTGAACACCGTGTCGTCGGGGAGGATGACGCTGCTGAGGTAGCGGGTCCCCTGCGGCAGTGCGGGTCCTTCGCGGAACGCGGGGTCCTCCTCGGTGAGGTCGACGACGGCGGTGCGCGCCGTGGACTTCTCCGACTCGCCCACGCCGCCGCCGCCGAGGACCATGAACCGCTGGTCCTGCGCCGGGGGCAGCAGGAGGGACGCGGCCGTCTCCAGCTGGTCGGGGTCGCGCAGGCCGCCCACCTCGGTGAACGTGTTGGTCTCCAGGTCCCACAGGCCAGGGTCGCGGCCCTTGTCCGCCGGGCCGTAGCCCGCGTTGGCGCCGGTGTAGAACAGCTTGCCGCCCTGGGTGAGGAAGAGGGCCGGGTAGGTGGGGAAGTAGCGGTCCGGCGCATCGGACCAGGTCTTCGTCTCCGGGTCGTAGATCTCGTTGACGCCCGGCACGACCTCGCCCACGTCGTCGAGGCCCGAGACGGTGAGGACGCGGCCGTCGGGGAGCGCGGTGAGCGTCGGGTACCAGCGGGCCTCGTCCATCGGCTCGACGGGCACGTACCGTTCGGCCTCGGGGTCGAACTCGTAGGCCGCCTTGATGCCCTGGAAGTCCTGGTCCTCCAGGGTCAGCGCCTCCGCGAGCCCGTAGACGTTGCGCGCGTCGGCGCCCCTGAGCCCGGCGACGGCGTACTGGGCGGGCTCGTCCGTCACGTACTCCTCGCCCTCCTCGGCGGCGGAGACGAAGACACGGGCCTCGGCCGCCGTGACGGTGGCGGCGTCGTCGGGGTCCTCGGCGTCCTTCTTGGCGGCGGCGGGGAGGGTGACGTCCGTCTCGGTGAGGTATTCGAGGCCGTCAGGGGAGCGCAGGCGGGTGCCTTTGGGGAAGGTGTGCTCGCGGTCGGGGTCCTCGTTCTTGAGGATCATGGCGCCGCCCGCGTGGGTCACGTCGTCGCCGAGCACCTCGTAGCGGGCGGTGCCGCCGGCGACGAGCAGGCGGCCGTCCGGGAGGGCGGCGTGGCCCGCGCAGAAGAGGTCGTCGGGCGTCTCGACCTTCTTGTAGGTGTTGTCCGCCGGGTCCCACAGGATGGACTCGAACGTCCCGGCGTCGAAGTCCTTCTGCTGGTTGCCCGAGCCCGCGATCAGCAGGACCTTGCCCGTACGGAGCAGCGCGGCGTGGATCGCGTTGGTGCGGAACTCGTCCGGTACGTCCATGACGTCCCAGGAGCCGTACTGGGCCATGTACTCGGGCCGGGATATGCGGTACTCGTGCAGCCGGTCCTGGGCGAAGCCGAGTGCGGCGGGCAGGTTCATCCCGGCGAGCAGGAGGGTCACTCCCGTGCCGATGGCGGTCTTCTTCAACCGCTTGCTGGGGCGGTACCTCATACGTCAGTCAGCTCCCACTGGTCGTCGCGGCCATGGCGGGCGGCGGGGCGTTCTCCGGTGTGGTGCCGGGCTCCGCGGGGTCGGGGGTGCGGTCGGCGGGTGCGGGCTCGGGCCGGTGGGTCCAGGCCCAGATGGCGGGCGGCGCGAGGCAGACGACGAGGGCGAGCAGCGTCCAGCAGCGCATGGCGCCGTGGTCGTGGCCGAGCACCACGGAGACCAGCAGCGCGACGGTCAGCACGGCCGCCCAGGCGAGGTGCAGGCGGAACGTGGCGGGCCGGTCGGCGCTGGCACGGCCTCCCTTGGGGGTGACGACGAACCTGCTGTTGCGGCGCAGTACGGCGTCCAGGAGGGAGCGCGCGTAGATCGGCGCGGACAGCGCGGACATCGCCATGCCCGCAACGCCGGAGGAGCCCTCGGGCTCGTGGGGCGACACGTTGTGCCGCCTGTTCCACACATACAGGCCGATCTGGAGGGCGGCGACGTCGCTGTAGAGCATCATCCAGGCGGAGGACGCGACCTGAGTGCCGGAGGCGCCGAGGAGGAGGTACAGCAGGCAGCCGAGGGCGCCGAGCGTCCACGTCACGGCGGCCATGGGGTAGAACGCGAGCATCAGCGAGTAGCTGAACAGCGGGCCGGGCCGGTGGCGGTGGCGCCCGCGGCCGTACTGGCGCAGCAGTGTCTCGTACGTACCGCGTGACCAGCGCATCTGTTGGGAGAAGAAGTCGGTCCAGGAGGACGGGCCTTCCCCGACGGCCAGGACGTCGGGGGTGTAGACGGAGCGCCAGCGGCGGCCGGTGGCGGGGTTGCGGTGCCGGTGCAGCTCAAAGCCGGTGGCCATGTCCTCGGTGACGGAGTCGTACAGGCCGCCGATCTCCTTGAGCGCGCTGACGCGGACGGCGTTGTTGGTACCGACGAACATCGGGCAGCCGTAGCGGTTCCCGGCGCGCTGGATGAGGGCGTGGAAGAGGAACTGCTGGCTCTCCGCGGCCTTGGTGACCGGGCCGTCGTAGTTGCCGTACACCTGCGGGCCGACGACGAACGCGACGTCGGGGTCGCGGAAGTAGCCGAGCATCCGCTCCAGGTAGTCGGGCAGCGGCACGTGGTCGGTGTCCACGGAGGCGAAGAAGTCGTACTCGTCGCCGTGCGCGGCGAGCCAGGCGTTGTAGTTGCCGTGCTTGGTGCGCTCGCGGTGGGGGCCGGTGGGGCGGTTCCACTCGGGGACGCCCTGGCGGGTGAAGTGCAGGACGCCGAGTTCGTCGCACAGGGCGCGGGCGTCGGGGTCGTCGCCCTCGTCCAGCAGCCAGACGTCGAGCGGCCCGGTGTGGTGCAGGGCGGTCGCGCCCTCCAGCGTGGCGCGGACCATGGCGAGCGGTTCCTTGCCCGGCACGTAGGTGGTCAGGAACGCGACACGGGTGCCCGCCTCGGGGACCACCGGCACGGGGTCGCGCGCCACGAGGGTGGCGTGCGCGATGGAGACGACGTTGACCAGCCGGAACACCTCGACGAGCGCGATGCAGCCGAGCATCACCGCGTCGGCCGCCGGGAGGTACCAGGGGGCGTGGTCGCGCTCGGTCCAGTGGCTCGGCCAGACGAGCCAGACGAGCAGCACGGCGGACAGGGCGGGGGCGAGCGTCATGAGGAGGGTGGCTCGTATTCGGTGGGGCTCCCCCGAGATGAGGCTCCGGTAGCGCACGCGGTAGCCCGGTTCCGGCTCGGCGAGCGGGCCGGCGAGCCGGCTGTACTTCTCGTAGTCGTAGCGATGACCGTCGAGTCGCGTACGCCGCACGGCGCCTCCTCGCGGGTGACAGGAGTCCCAAATCCGACATTTCCCACCCCATGGCAGGGCGGGGGTGATGTCGAGCCGGGGAGGTCCGCAAGGGTCACGCGGTGGCGCCGGGGAGTGACGGGCGCCGGGGAACGGGCGTGCGGCGGGCGGGCGTCAGGGGGTGTCGGCGCCGACGGCGGCTTCCTCGGGGGGCGCGGCGGGGGCGGCGGCGCGGCGGTGGCGCAGGGCCACGGCGCATCCGGCGACGGCGAGGAGCAGCACGGCCACGGCCGCCCACCAGACGGCGATCAGCCAGCTGGGGACCAGATGGTAGGCGTCGCCGTTGTGGTAGACGCAGGTGGTCTGCGGCGTGAGGAGGGAGCGTTCGATCTCCCGCAGATTGCCCTCCTGGAGGCCGCCGACGCCACGGCAGACGTCCGCGCCGTAGCGCCCCAGCAGGGCACGCGCGAGGCGGAAGAACAGCAGGACGACGGCTGCGGCGGAGGCGAGTCTGGCCGTCCTGCGGGGGCGGTGCGGTGGCGCAGGGCCGTCAGTTCCAGGGCGAGCGCCACGACGAGGACGGCGCCGATCGCTATGGCCAGCCCCCAGAACAGGGCCGCGTGGTCGGCGGAGCCGTCGATGACCGTGCCGTCCGCGAAGACGCAGCGCACACCGGGCGGGAAGTTGCGCTCGCTCGTCTCCAGCAGGGGCCCCGGAGGGCAGGGAGCTGTCGCGGTAGCCGGAGAGGTCGTCAGGGCCGACCGCCCCGTACCGGCACTGCTCCTCCAGCAGGGCGCCGCCTGCGCCTGCCGCCCAGATCAGGGCCCCGCAGAGGATGCGGAGCGGGACCAGGACGGTCCATAAGACGGTGGCGATCGACAGTGCTGGGGCGGGACGGGATCAGGCGTTGTGGACGACGCCCTCGCGGCGGGCGCGGGCGGCGATCACCTCGTCGTCCTGGACGCGGCGCAGGCGGCGCTCGGCGAAGAAGCCGCCCAGCGGCAGGACCGACATCACGAAGTACCAGGCGGCGGTCTTCCAACCCCACTTGGCGCGGTTCCACGCGTCCGCCCACAGGATCAGGTACGCCACCCACAGCACGCCGTGGACGGCGCCCATCACCGGGACGAAGTCGAGGTCCGTGGTGCGCCGGAGCACGGAGCAGACCAGCAGGATGAGGAACGACGCGGCCTCGGGCGCGGAGACCAGCCGGAGCCGGTGCAGGGCGGAGGCGGTCTTCAGGTCCATGATGTGTCCCGCTTTCGGAGGGAGGCCGGGTGGGCTGCCGTGCTCTGGGATGCCGCGAGCGATCTTGTGAACGCGCGCACAAGCTCCCCGCCATTGTGACAGCACCGCCGGGGAACCCGGCCCCGGGCCCCGGGCAGCCGCGGACGGCCCGCTTCCGGCCATGCCGGGGACGGCCGCGCGCCCCCGCCCCGGCCTGCGACGGAACGGGCCGGGCGGTCATCTGTACGAATCTGTTTCCGGCCACTTCGGGCTCGGCCCCCGCGCCGGTTAGAGTTCGGGACATGGACACGGACAACGGGACCCGCTGGCTCTCGGAGGCGGAGCAGCGCGCCTGGCGCGTTCATCTCGACGTCAGCAAGCTGCTGACGCACCGGCTCGAAAGGGACCTCCAGCCCTTCGGCCTCACCATGTACGACTACGAGATCCTCGTGAACCTCTCCGAGTCCGAGGAGCACCGGATGCGGATGAGCGATCTCGCGGCGGCCACGCTCCAGTCGAAGAGCAGGCTGTCCCACCAGATCACGCGCATGGAGAAGGCCGGGCTGGTGCGGCGGGAGAGCTGCGACTCGGACAAGCGCGGCCTGTTCGCCGTCCTCACCGAGCAGGGCTGGACGACCATGCGGGAGGTGGCGCCGCACCACGTCGCGTCCGTGCGCCGCAACTTCGTGGACCTCCTGCCGCCCGACGCGCTGGCGGCGCTGACCGAGGCGCTCGTCCCCGTCTCCGAGCACCTGCACGGCGACCGGGACGACCGCCGCCGCCCCTGACCGTCAGGCCGCGAGCCGTGCGACGGTCGTGGTGAGTCCCGCCCAGGCCTCGGCGGTGTCGGGGTCCTCCGCGTGGGGTGCGCGGAACCAGGTGAGGAACGCCGCCGTGTCGTCCAGGTCCCAGCGCAGCCGGTGGAACGCCATGGCGTCCCGGTCGGGCGTACGGCCGGTGGCGCGGGCGTAGTGAGCGAGGTCGGCGGGGTCGTCGGTGACGAGCCACAGGTCGCGTTCCGGAGGGGCGAGGGCGGTGGTGTCCCAGTCGACCAGGAGGCGGCGTTCCCCGTCGCGCAGGACGTTCCCCGGGTGCGGCTCCCCGTGCGTGACGACAGGGGTACCGACCGGGCGGGCCGCCTGCCGGTCGAAGGCGGCCGTGACGGCGCGCAGCGCGGGTGCGTGGCGGGCGATCAGCGCGCGGGCGGGCTCGGCGTAGGGGCCGCCGTTCCATGGGGTGCCGGTCTCCGACAGTGCGGCGTCCAGGGCGGCGCGGCCGGGGATGTCCGGTCGGTAGGGCGGGATGTCCGGCGGGGGCGGGGTGCTGTGCAGGGTGGCGAGCAGGTCGAGGACGAGGCGGCGTTCCCCGGCGGTGCGCGTCTCGCCGAAGCGGCCGGGCGTACCGGGCGTGAACGGGAAGACGCTGACCCCGTACCGCTCCCCCAGCGCGACGACCGTAGCGCCGTCCGCCGTGCGCAGCGGGGGCACGACGAAGGGCAGCGCGCGGAGTGCGTACGCGGTGTCCATCGCGCGGCGCAGCCCCAGGCGGGCGGAGGAGATGTCCGGGCCGCAGTGCGGCTTGTCGGACAGGTCCGCCACGGTGAGGAACCAGCGGCGGCCGTCGTCACCGGTCATGGTCCAGTGGTGGTCCCCGAATCCGGCGGGCACCCACGACGGCGCGGGACCGCGGAGGCCCCACGCCGCCAGGGTGTCGCCGAGCGATCGGTCAGAGATGTCCGGCGGCCGTTGCTTCACGCGGCCCAACGTAACGGGCGCCGCGCCACACGTACCAGGCGATTCCGCCCGCCACCAGGGCAGCCGCGACCAGCGCCGCGCTGACCCACAGCGGCGAGCGGTAGCCGTGCCCCGCGTCGATCGCCAGGCCGCCGAGCCACGGCCCGAGGGCCGCGCCGACGTTCAGCGCCGCCGTCGCGAGGCCGCCCGCCAGCGTGGGCGCGCCGTCCGCCGCGTACAGGGCACGGGCGATCAGCGTCGATCCGACGGCGAAGGACAGCGCCCCCTGGACCAGGGTGAGCGCGAGCAGCGCGGGCGCGTACCCGGCGGCGGGCACCAGGACCGCCCACCCGGCGAGCAGCGCGGCACCGCCGGTGACCAGCAGCGGACGCGGCCGTGCGTCCGCGATCCGGCCCGCGGCCGTCACGCCCGCGAAGGAGCCGATGCCGAAGAGCGCCAGGACGGCGGGCACCCACGCGTCACCGATGCCGCCGACCTCGGTGGCCAGCGGGGCGAGATAGGTGAACGAGCAGAACGTCGCGCCGTTGACCAGCGCGGCCAGCAGCAGCGTCACCAGCAGCCGGGGCCTGCGCAGCACGCGCAGTTCGCGGCGGGCACCGCTGGTCGCGGCGGGCGGCGGGCCCGAGGGGACGGACCGCAGGATCGCCGCCAGGGCGGGCAGCGACACGAGGGCCACAGCCCAGAACGCGGCACGCCAGCCCCAGGCGTTCCCGATCAGCGCGCCCGCCGGGACACCGGCGACGCAGGCGAGGGTCACACCGCCCAGCAGCACCGACAGGGCGCGGCCCTTGGCGTTCGCCGGGACCAGCGCCGTGGCGGTGGCGACGGCGACGGCGAGGAACCCGGCGTTCGCCAGCGCGCCGACGACGCGGGTGGCCAGCAGGACGCCGTAGCTCGTCGTCAGCGCGCCGACGACATGGGCGAGGAGGAAGGCGGTCAGGAAGCCGAGCAGGGCCCGGCGGCGCGACCAGCGCAGACTGGCGACGGCCAGCAGCGGCGCCCCGGCGATCATCCCCACGGCGAACGCGGAGGTGAGCGAACCGGCGGCGGACAGCGGGACGTCCAGATCGGCGGCGATGTCCGGCAGCAGGCCGGACAGCATGAACTCCGACGTCCCCTGGGCGAGGACGGCGAGGGCGAGCAGGTACAGGACAAAAGGCACAGCGGTACTCCGCGGCAACGTATGACCACGCCATGGACAGGGCGGCGATACGGCGTACCGGTGGCATTGGGCGAGCGGCGCCGCGTCAGGGACGGCGGCGTGGTGGAAGGCGCGTCAGCGCGGCGTCGCGTGCGGCCACCGGCGGACCGGTGGCCGGACTCTGGACGCTTCGGGGCTCGACATGCCGGGCAGCGTAACGGTCCGGACGGCGCCACGTCCACGCGGTTGCCGCCGCCCGGCGTTCACGGCCCCCGGATCAGGCGGAGTCCGGAGACGGCGGCGGGACCGCGGCGGGGCGGCGTTCCAGCGCGGCGAGCGCCTGCCGTACGCCCTCGGCGAGCTGCGGGTCTTCTCCCGCCGCCCAGTCCTGCGGGCGGAAGTCCACGGGCACGTCGGGGTCCGTCCCGTGGTTCTCGACCCCGTAGCCGAAGCCGTTCTCCAGCCAGCTTCCGAACGTGGGCTGCGTGACGACCGTGCCGTCCACCAGGGTGTACCGCAGGTCGATGCCGACGAGGCCGCCCCACGTGCGGCGCCCGACCACCAGGCCGATGTCTCTGATCCGCACGGCCGCGGCCACCTGGTCGCCGTCCGAACCCGCGTGCTCATCGGCCAGCAGCACGACCGGCCCGCGCGGCGCGTCCATCGGGTACGTCCTCGGCTGCCCGACGCGCGGAACCTTCCAGCCCATGACCTCCCGCGCCAGCTTCTCGACCACCAGCTCGGAGAAGTGCCCGCCGCCATTGCCCCTGGCGTCCACGACCAGGCCCTCGTACGCGGTCTGCGTCCGCAGGTCGCGGTGGAACTGGGCCCAGCCGGGGACCATCATGTCCGGCACGTGCAGGTAGCCCAGGCGGCCGCCGGAGAGGCGTGCCGTCGCGGCGCGGCGGTCGGCGACCCACGCCTGGTAGCGCAGCGGGGCCTCGGTCGCCAGCGGCACCACCACGACGTGGCGGGGGCCGCCGCCCGCCGCCGGGCCGATCGTCAGCTCGACGGGCCGCCCGGCCGTTCCGGTGAGCAGCGGTCCGGGACCTGCCGGGGTGACGGGGCGGCCGTCCACGGCGAGCAGCGCGTCCCCGGGCCGTACGGCGACGCCGGGGGCGGCCAGCGGGGAGCGGGCCGCCGGGTCGGCGGGGTCGCCGGGCAGCACGCGGACCACGCGCCACACGCCGTCGCCGTCCCGGGTCAGCTCGGCGCCGAGGAGCCCGTCGCGGCCGTGCGGGGGCTCGGGCGGCTCGGGGGTGAGGACGTAGGCGTGGGAGGTGCCCAGTTCGCCCTGGACCTCCCAGAGGAGGTCGGTCAGGTCGCCATGGCTGCCCAGGGCGTCGAGGAGCGGCCGGTAGTCGGCGAGGACGGCGGCCCAGTCGGTGCCGCCCATGTCGGCGCGCCAGAACTTGTCGCGCATCAGGCGGCCCGCCTCGTCGTACATCTGGCGCCACTCGGCGGACGGATCGACGGTGACGCGGATGCGGGCGAGGTCCACGTCGCGGGCGCCGTCCGCGCCGCCGCCGGTGCCCGTGGCGGGGAGGTCGCGCAGCCCCTTGCCGGTGTGGACGAGGAGGCGCGTACCGTCGCCGCTGACCTCGAAGCGGGCGGTGTCGCGGGCGAGTTCGTCCAGGTGGAGGGCGCCCAGGTCGTAGCGTTCCAGGGTGCGGGTGGGGCGGGTGTCCGTGCCGAGTTCCATGGCGGTGCCCTCACCGCCGCGCACCGGATGCCGCAGCCACAGCAGGCCGGTGGCGCAGGCGCGGAGCGACGAGTAGCGGCCCGTGTCCACCGGGAAGGGGACAGCGCGTTCGGCCAGTCCGTCGAGGTCTACGGTGACGGCCGGGGTCTCCTGCTCGGGCGCCGGCTGCTGCGGGGCATGGCCTTCGCGGAAGGGGCCGAACGGGGAAGGCGTGGTCGCGGCGAGCGGGATCAGCCACGGGCGGGCGGCAACGGGGAAACCGGCGTCGAAGACCAGGGCGTCGTAGACAGGCTCGAAGGACCGCTCGGAGAGGAACGCGAGGTGGAGTCCGTCGCGCGTGAATGCGGGCGCGTAGTCGCGGAAACGCAGGGGCGTGACTTCCGTGACGGCGTGCTCGGAGCCGCGTACGGGCGCGATGCGCAGCTGGCGCAGCGGGACGGGGCCTGCGCTGGACCAGGCAAGCCATGCGGAGTCGGGTGAGAAGGTGAGACCCGTGGCGTGGTCGTAGGGCGAGCGGTCCAGTTCGGTGACCTCGCCGCCGGCGGGATCGACCAGCAGGACACGGCCGTCGTGCGCGGCGACGGCGGCGAGCGTGCCGTCCGGGGTCACGGCCAGTTCGTGCACGCGGCCCAGCCGCCCGGCGGCGAACAGCCGGGGGGCGACGGGGGGTTCGCCGTCCTGGGGCGTGGCGGGGCGCAGCGCGAGCCCGTCCTCGCCCTCTGCGTCGGTGACCCACAGGACGTGCGGGACGCCGTCACGGACGAACGTACGGGGCAGGCGCGCCCGCACGCCCGGCTCCGCCGCCAGTGCGCGGGCCGGGCCGTCGCGGTGGGTGAGCCAGTGCAGGGTGCCGCGGATCTCGACGGCGCTGGCGCGGCCGGTGGTGTCGGGGCTGTAGGCGCCGAGGTGGTCGGCGGCGCGCACCTGGTGGGGGCGGCGGGCGGAGCGCGGGCTGCCGAGCGTGATGGCCGGGCGGCGGGGGCCGCCGCTGTCGGGGGCGAGGCTGTCGAGCACGAGCAGCCGGCCGCGTGTCATGTAGGTGACGCGGGTGCCGTCCGTCGCGGCCTCGCGGGCGTAGGTCTCCAGCGGGGTGTGACGGCGCAGGTCCGAGCCATCGGGCAGTGAGGAGTACACGGCGCCGACGCCCTCGTGGTCGGACAGGAAGGCGATGCGGTCGCCGACCCACATCGGGCACTCGGTGTTGCCGCCGAGCCCTTCGTGGACGGGCGCGAAGTCGCCGGAGCCGTCGCGGTCGATCCACAGGCGGCCCGCCGTGCCGCCCCGGTAGCGCTTCCAGCGGGCGGCGTCCCTGCCGCGGCCCATGGTGGACGACATCAGCAGCACGCCGCCGCCGGGACCCCGTGCCACGCCGTTCACCGGCCCGTACGGCAGGCGCCGCGCGGGGCCGCCGTCGAGGGGCACCGCCCACGCCCAGGTCCAGCGCGCGAGCGGCTGGTCGTGCGAGGCGAGGACGAGGACCTCCTCGTCGGAGAGCCAGCCGCGTACGGACGTCTCGGTCCCGGCCCAGTGGGTGAGCCGGGTCGCGGGGCCGCCGTCCGAGGGGCCGGCGTACGCCTCGGGGACGCCGTCGCGCC
Source organism: Streptomyces sp. NPDC049879 (assembly GCF_044461265.1). Lineage (NCBI taxonomy): Bacteria > Bacillati > Actinomycetota > Actinomycetes > Kitasatosporales > Streptomycetaceae > Streptomyces > Streptomyces sp. NPDC049879. Next base: position 59,901 of record NZ_JBITKT010000006.1, read on the forward strand.
AGGACGTCCAGGCTATGTGCGCCCCGTCCGGTGACAGGCGCGGCGTGGTGACGGGGGCGTGGTCGGTGGTGACGCGCCAGGCACGGCCGCCCGCGAGCGGGGCGAGCCAGACGTCGTCCTCGGCCGCGAACGTGACCAAGTCGCCGCGGGGATGGGGGAATCGGGCGTAGAACGGCTTGTCCATCCGGCCAGGCTAGGGAGGGCCGAACGGGTGAAGCGGCTGCGACACGCGGGTCAACCTGCGTCACTCTCCGCAACCTCGGGTACGGGCCGTCCCGGCGGGGTGAAGGCGGCGAGGAGTGTTCCGGCGATGGCGTGGGGGGCCTCGTTTTCGGCGAGGCGGGCGGCGGTGATCTCGTCGGCGGCCGTGTGCAGGACCCCGTAGAAGGTCGCGACGAGCCAGGCCGCCGGGACGTCCGCGCGGAACGCGCCCTCGGCCTGCCCGCGCTCGATCAGGGCGTGGATGCGGCGCATCGGGGTCTCGTGCAGGTCGCGGATGCGCTCGGGCGACAACTCGCCCTGGGCGGCGCGCAGCAGGGCGCGTGAGCGGTCCACGATGCGCCAGGACGAGTCGATCAGCCGGGCGAGGGCGGCGCGCGGGTCGCCGCCGAGGTCCACCGTGCCGAGCGACGCGTCGGCATCGGACATCGCCCGCGAGAAGACGGCCTCCACCAGCTCGGGGCGTGAACCGAAGTGGCTGTAGAGCGTGACGCGGCCGACGCCCGCGCCCTGCGCGATATCGCCCATGCTCGCGGCCGGGTCCCGGCCGAGGATGTCCCAGGCGGCGTCGATGATCAGCTCGGCGTTGCGCCTCGCGTCGGCCCTGCGGCCCCTGACCCGCTGCTCCTCGCCCGCCTGCGTCATCCGCCCGCCGCCTCTCGCCCGTCCGTTCACCCGTAGGTGTCATTCTGCGGCACCCCTCTTCCCGAACAGCCGTGTACGGGTTAACGTGAGCCAGGAAACCGAACAGAGCTGTACATGTTAGGGGGCATGCGATGGCCGCGCATTCCGCGCACCACGCGGCGGAGGCACACGAGGGGCATCCGGGACATGGGGCGCCCGGCCGGTGGCGGGCGCTCGCGCTGCTGAGCGTCGCCCAGTTCATGCTGATCCTGGACGTGACGGTGGTCACGGTCGCGCTGCCGGACATCGGCGCGGGACTCGGCCTCGACCGCTCCGCCCTCACCTGGGTGGTGAGCGTGTACACCCTCGTCTTCGGCGGGCTGATGCTCCTCGGCGGCAGGGCGGCCGACCTGTGGGGGCCCCGCCGCCCGGTGCTCGGCGGCCTCGCCGTCTTCACCGCCGCGTCGCTGGTGGCCGGCCTGGCGGGCGGGCCCGCCGGGGCGGCCCTGCTCCTCGGCGCACGCGCCGCACAGGGCCTCGGCGCCGCGTTCCTCTCCCCCGCCGCGCTGGCGGCGGTGACGACCGCGTTCCAGGGCGCGGAGCGGCGGCGGGCCCTCGGGGTGTGGGCCGCGCTCGGCGGCACCGGGTCGGCGGTGGGCGTCCTCGCCGGGGGGCTGCTGGCCGCCGGGCCCGGCTGGCGGTGGATCTTCTTCGTGAACGTGCCGGTGGGCCTCGCGCTGCTGGCCGCGCTGCCGTCCGTCCTCCCCCGGTCACCGCGCCGGGGCGCGCACCGGCTCGACATACCGGGCGCGCTGCTGGTCACCGCCGCCACGGCGGCCGCGATCCAGGGCCTGATCCGCGCGGGCGACGACGGCTGGGGCTCCGGCTGGACGCTGGGCACGCTCGCCCTGGCCCTCGTGCTCTACGGCGCCTTCGCGGCGGTGCAACGGCGGTCCCGCGCACCGCTGATGGACCTCGCGGTCCTCGCCCGGCGGCCGGTGGTGACCGGCGTGGTGCTGATGCTGGTCGGCACGGCGCTGCTGATCACCCAGTTCTTCCTCGGGTCGTTCTACCTCCAGCGCGCCGCAGGACACGGGCCCCTGGCGACCGGGCTGCTGTTCCTGCCGGTCGCGGCCGGGACCGTCGTGGGCGCCCACACCGCGAGCCGCGCGGCGGGCCGGTTCGGCGCGCGGCCGGTGGCGCCCGTCGCCCTGCTGGTGACGGGCGCGGCGCTCGCCGTTCCGGCGGCCTCGCTCGGCACGGCGACGCTGGTGACCGGCATGAGCCTCGCGTCCGCCGGGATCGGCGCCGTCCTCGTCTGCGCCACGACCACGGCGCTCGCCCGGGTCCCGCACCACGAGGCCGGACTGGTCTCCGGCGTCGTGAACACCTGTCACGAGTTCGGGGCGTCGCTCGGTGTCGCGGTGGTCTCCAGCGTCGCCGCCGTCAGCATCGCGAGCGGCGGCGCGGGCACCTCGGGATTCCGCGACGCGCTGTGGCTGGCCGCCGCCGTGGCGGCCGTGACAGCGGCGCTCGCCCCGTTCCTCATACCGGGCGGACGCCCACCGGCCGGGACGCGCGTCTCCATGCACTGATCCACACCGGAACCCGGCCGGTCCCCGGCCCGGATTCGCACACCGGTCCAGGGGCCCTCCGGCTCCACGGGCATGACAGACCCACCGACCGTCACGGCCGGACGGTCGGTCGGGGACAGGCCGGGGAAGGCAGGGCCCGCACGCGCCGCGCGAGTGCGCTTGGGCGGGGGGGCGCGGGGCGGCCGGAGCGCCATGCCTTCCCGCCGTGGGCCTCAGGGCGCGCGGACCCTGGAAAAGTGTGCCCAGGAGGCGCGTTCATCGGCGCGCGGCGCTCGCGGAGGGAGCCGGGCGGACGGGCGTCAGGACCAGCGGCCGGTGCGGCCGAGGAGCAGGGCCAGGGCGGCCGTGCCCGCCGTGGAGGTGCGCAGGACCGTGGGGCCGAGCCGGTACGGCTTCGCGCCCGCCTCGGCGAAGGCGGCCAGTTCGTCCGGCGTGACCCCGCCCTCGGGGCCCACGACCAGGACGATCGGCCCCTCCACGGGCAGCGGCGCGGTCGCCAGCGGCTCGGTGCCGCTCTCGTGCAGGACGGCGGCGAACGCGGCCCCGGCCAGCAGCTCCGCGGCGCCCCGCGTCGTCACCGCCTCGGTCACCTCGGGGAAGCGCAGGCGCCGCGCCTGCTTGCCCGCCTCGCGGGCGGTGGCACGCCACTTGGCGAGGGACTTCGCGCCCCGCTCGCCCCGCCACTGGGTGACGCAGCGGGCCGCCGCCCACGGCACGACGCGGTCCACGCCCGTCTCGGTCATGGTCTCCACGGCCAGTTCGCCCCGGTCGCCCTTGGGCAGCGCCTGGACCACCGTCACCTCCGGCCGGGGCGGCGCCTCGGTCCTGAGGCCGCCGACCGTCACCTCAAGGCGGTCGCGGCCCTCGACCGACGCCACCGTGCCGGACGCGCCCGTGCCCCGGCCGTCCGTCAGCACGACGTCCTCGCCCGGCCGCAGCCGCCGCACCGAGACGGCGTGCCGCCCCTCGGGGCCGTCGAGCACCAGCGTCCGGCCCACGGCCGCCGCGTCGAGCGACTCGACCAGGAAGACAGGAGCCGTGCTCATCGCCCGTTGAACGCGTCCTTCAGGCGGGAGAACAGCCCCTGCTGCCCCGGCTGGAACTGCCCCATGGGCCGCTCCTCGCCCCGCAGCTTCGCCAGGCGCCGCAGCAGCTCCTCCTGCTCCGCGTCGAGCTTGCCGGGCGTCTGCACCTCGACGTGCACCACGAGGTCGCCCCGCCCGCTGCTGCGCAGGTGCGTGATGCCGCGGGCGTGCAGCGGGATCGACTGGCCGGACTGCGTGCCCGGCCTGATGTCGACCTCCTCCATGCCGTCCAGCGTCTCCAGCGGCACCTTCGTGCCCAGCGCCGCCGCCGTCATCGGCACGGTCACCGTGCAGTGCAGGTCGTCGCCGCGCCGCTGGAAGACCGCGTGCGGCGTCTCGCGGATCTCGACGTACAGGTCACCGGCGGGGCCGCCGCCGGGACCCACCTCGCCCTCGCCCGCGAGCTGGATGCGCGTGCCGTTGTCGACACCGGCGGGGATCTTCACCGTCAGCGTCCTGCGGGTCCGCACCCGGCCGTCGCCCGCGCACTCGGGGCACGGCGTCGGCACCACGGTCCCGAAGCCCTGGCACTGCGGGCAGGGCCGCGACGTCATGACCTGGCCGAGGAACGACCGCGTCACCTGCGACACCTCGCCCCGGCCGCGGCACATGTCGCACGTCTGCGCCGACGTGCCGGGGGCCGCGCCCTCGCCGTTGCACGTGTTGCAGACGGTGGCCGTGTCGACCTGGATCTCCTTGGTCGTGCCGAAGGCCGCCTCGTTGAGGTCGATCTCCAGCCGGATCATGGCGTCCTGGCCGCGCCGCGTCCGCGACTTCGGGCCGCGCTGCGACGCGGTGCCGAAGAAGGCGTCCATGATGTCCGAGAAGTTCCCGAAGCCCGCGCCGCCGAAGCCCGCGCCCGCCGAGGCGGCGCTCCCCAGCGGGTCGCCGCCGAGGTCGTACATCTGCTTCTTCTGCGGGTCGGAGAGCACCTCGTACGCGGTGTTGACCTCCTTGAACCGCTCCTGCGTCTTCGGGTCCGGATTGACGTCCGGATGCAGTTCGCGGGCGAGCCTGCGGAAGGCCTTCTTGATCTCTTCCTGCGAGGCGTCCCGCTGCACGCCGAGGATCGCGTAGTAGTCCGTCGCCACTTAGTTCTCCGCGAGGATCTGTCCGACGTACCGTGCCACTGCGCGCACCGCTCCCATCGTTCCCGGGTAGTCCATGCGGGTCGGTCCGACCACGCCGAGCTTGGCCACCGCCTCGTCCCCAGAACCGTAGCCGACCGAGACGACCGAGGTGGAGGTCAGGCCCTCGTGGGCGTTCTCGTGACCGATGCGCACGGTCATCCCCGAGTCCTTCGCCTCCCCGAGCAGCCGCAGGAGGACGACGTGCTCCTCCAGCGCCTCCAGCACGGGCCTGATCGTCAGCGTGAAGTCCTGTCCGAAGCGCGTGAGATTGGCGGTCCCGCCGATCACGAGCCGCTCCTCGGTCTCCTCGACCAGCGTCTCCAGGAGGGACGACAGGACGGTCGAGACCGTGCCGCGCTCCTCCTTGTCGAAGGAGTCCGGCAGATCCGCCACCAGCCGCGGCATGTCGGGGAACCGCTGCCCCGCGATCCGGCTGTTCAGCCGGGCGCGCAGGTCCGCGAGCGAGGTCTCCCCGAACGGCGCCGGGCAGTCGATCAGCCGCTGCTCCACCCGGCCGGTGTCGGTGATCAGCACCAGCATCAGCCGCGCGGGCGCCAGCGACAGCAGCTCGACGTGCCGCACCGTGGAGCGGCTGAGCGAGGGGTACTGCACGACGGCGACCTGCCGCGTCAGCTGCGCGAGCAGCCGCACCGTGCGGCCGACGACGTCGTCGAGGTCCACGGCGCCGTCGAGGAAGTTCTGGATCGCCCGGCGCTCGGCCACGGACAGCGGCTTCACGTCGGCGAGCTTGTCGACGAACAGCCGGTAGCCCTTGTCGGTGGGCACGCGCCCCGCGCTGGTGTGGGGCTGGGCGATGTACCCCTCCTCCTCCAGGGCCGCCATGTCGTTGCGCACGGTGGCCGGGGAGACCTGGAGGTTGTGCCGCTCCGTGAGGGCCTTGGAACCGACCGGCTCCTCGGTGCCCACGTAGTCCTGGACGATGGCCCTGAGCACCTCAAGCCTGCGTTCACTGAGCATGCCGCGCACCTCCCGTCCGGCCGTCGCCGCCCTTGGCACTCGACGTCACCGAGTGCCAATCCCTGGACCAGTGTACGGCCGGGTAGCACGCCCAGGGAATCGCGACCGGTGTGCCGGTTGTCGGCGGGGACCGGGTGCGGGTGGCTCGTTGTCGTTGGCTCAGGCTAACGTCCCAGGTCCATGAGCACTTGGGAAGAGGTGACGGACGGCGTGATCCGCCGTCGTCTGTCCGGCTGGGACGAGACGATCGGCGCGATCGCGGGTGACGACGGCCTGCTCCTCGTGGACACGGGGCCCACGCCCGGCGCCGCCGCGGACGCCGGGCGGGAGGCGGAGGCGCTGCTCGGCCGCCCCGTGACGCGGCTGGTGGTCACGCACCCGCACTTCGACCACCTGCTGGGAGCGGGCGCGTTTCCGGAGGCGGAGGCCTACGGGCCGCGGCACGACGCCGCGGAGAACGCGCGGGACGGCGTGCGGCAGGGGCTGGCGCCCGAGGACGCGGCGCACGGCGAGGAGCTGCTGTCCGGGGTGCGCTGGCGGATCATGGACGGCACCGATGTGACGCTCGACCTCGGCGGCGGGCGGCGCGCCCTGCTCGTGGACCTGGGCGCGGCGCACTCGTCGCACGACATCGCCGTGGTCGTCCACGGGCCGGTCCCCGTGGTGTTCTGCGGCGACCTGGTCGAGGAGTCGGGCGAGCCCCAGGCGGGCCCCGACGCGCGGCCTGAACGCTGGCCCGGCGCCCTCGACCGGCTGCTGGATCTCGGCGGGCCCGAGGCGGTGTACGTGCCAGGGCACGGCGCGCTGGTGGACGCGGACTTCGTGCGGGCCCAGCGGGACGCGCTGCGTGCGCGCTTCGGCGGAGCCGGGCCGGCGTGAGGGGCCCGCGTGGTCGAATGGGGCCATGCGCAGCCGACAGTACGGTCCCGACCTGACGCCGCCGTGGAAGCGGCGCACGCCCGTCCCCGAGGTCCCGGCGGACCACGGTCTCGTGGTCGAGGAGGCCGCGACCGGCTTCTGCGGCGCGGTCGTGCGCTGCGAGCGCACGGCGCAGGGCGACACCGTCACGCTGGAGGACCGTTTCGGGGCGCTGCGGGTCTTCCCGCTGGAGCCGCGCGGCTTCCTGATCGACGGGCGCGCCGTGACGCTGACCCGGCCCGTACGGCGCCCCGCCGCCCCGGCCGGGCCGGCGCGGACGGCCTCCGGCTCGCTGGCGGTGCCGGGGGCGCGCGCCCGCGTAGCCCGCGCCGGGCGGATCTACGTGGAGGGGCGGCACGACGCGGAGCTGGTCGAGAAGGTCTGGGGCGACGACCTGCGGATCGAGGGCGTGGTCGTGGAGTACCTGGAGGGGGTGGACGGGCTGCCCGAGGTGGTCGAGGAGTTCGGGCCAGGCCCGGACGCGCGGCTCGGCGTGCTGGTGGACCACCTGGTGCCCGGCTCGAAGGAGTCGCGGATCGCCGCGTCCGTGAGCGGTGAGCACGTGCTGGTGGTGGGGCACCCGTTCATCGACGTGTGGGCGGCGGTGAAGCCCGCGTCGGTCGGCATCGCGGCCTGGCCGGACGTGCCGCGCGGGCAGGACTGGAAGACGGGCGTGTGCCGCGCGCTCGGCTGGCCGGAGAACACGGGCGCGGCCTGGCAGCGGATCCTCGGCGGTGTCCACAGCTTCCGCGACCTCGAACCGGCGCTGCTCGGGCCCGTCGAGCACCTCATCGACCACGTGACCGTTGGTGGCCCCAACGGCTGAACGCGGCGGGCGCGGGCGCTGAGGGACAATCGGTCCCATGCCCTCCACCCTCCCCGACGGCGAGCCGGTCCCCGAGGACGGCGCGCTCCCCGCGTCGGCGACGGCCGGCGCCGCGGACCGCCCCCTGGCGTTCTACCTGCACGTCCCGTACTGCGCGACGCGCTGCGGCTACTGCGACTTCAACACCTACACGGCCTCCGAGCTGCGCGGCTCCGGCGGCGCCCTGGCGTCGCGCGAGAACTACGCGGACGTCCTCGCCGAGGAGGTCAGGCTGGCGCGCAAGGTCCTGGGGGACGACCCGCGCGAGGTGTCCACGGTCTTCGTCGGCGGCGGGACGCCGACGCTGCTGCCGCCGGGGGACCTCGGCCGGATGCTGGCGGCGGTGCGCGACGAGTTCGGGCTCGCGGCGGACGCCGAGGTGACGACGGAGGCGAACCCCGACTCGGTGGACCCCGCGTCGCTCGCCGCGCTGCGGGAGGCCGGGTTCACGCGCGTCTCGTTCGGCATGCAGAGCGCGCGGCCGCACGTCCTGGCCGTGCTGGAGCGCACGCACACGCCGGGCAGTCCCGAGCGGCGGGTCGCCGAGGCGCGCGCGGCGGGCTTCGCGCACGTCAGCCTCGACCTGATCTACGGCACCCCGGGCGAGACGGACGACGACTGGCGCGCCTCCCTGGACGCGGCGCTCGCCGCCGGGCCCGACCACATCTCGGCGTACTCGCTGATCGTCGAGGACGGCACCAGGCTCGCGCAGCGCGTGCGGCGCGGCGAGGTGCCGATGACCGACGACGACGTGCACGCCGACCGCTACCTCATCGCCGAGGAGACGCTGACGGCGGCGGGCATGGAGTGGTACGAGATCTCGAACTGGGCCGCCTCCCCCGCCGACCGCTGCCGCCACAACGAGCTGTACTGGACCGGCGCCGACTGGTGGGGCGCGGGCCCCGGGGCGCACAGCCACGTCGGGGGCGTGCGCTGGTGGAACGTGAAGCACCCCGGCGCGTACGCGCAGGCCCTCGCCTCCGGCCGCTCCCCCGGCGCCGGGCGCGAGCTGCTGTCGGACGAGGACCGGCGGGTGGAGCGCGTGCTGCTGGAGCTGCGGCTGCGCGACGGGGTGCCCCTGGACGTCCTCGCCCCCGCCGGGCGCGCCGCCGCGCGGGAGGCCCTGCGGTCGGGGCTGCTGCGGCCCGGCGCGTACGAGGACGGCCGGGCCGCGCTGACGCTGCGCGGCCGTCTGCTGGCCGACGCGGTGACGCGGGATCTTGTGGACTGAAGCGCCTGAAAGGGACCGGGAAGCGGGTCAGTCCTTCGGGTACATGTCCTCGACCAGGCCGTGGAACTCGCGCTCCACCACCGGGCGCTTCAGCTTGAGGCTGGGCGTCAGGTCGCCGTGCTCGACGTCCAGCTCGCGCGGCAGCAGCCGGAAGCGCTTGATCGTCTGCCAGCGCTGGAGCCCCGCGTTCAGCTCCTGGATGTAGCCGTCCACCAGGGCCTGGGTGCGCTCGTCGGCGACGATCTGCGCGTAGTCGCCCGGCACGCCGTTGTCCTTCGCCCAGGCGAGCAGCGACACCTCGTCCAGCGCGATCAGGGCGGAGCAGAACTTCCTGCCCTGGCCGACGACCATCATGGCCGACACATAGGGGCAGACCGCCTTGAAGCGGCCCTCGATCTCGCTGGGCGCGACGTACTTGCCGCCCGAGGTCTTGAAGAGGTCCTTCTTGCGGTCGGTGATCCGCAGGTAGCCGTCGTCGGACAGCTCGCCGATGTCGCCGGTGTGGAACCAGCCGTCGGCGTCCAGCACCTCGGCCGTCTGCTCGGGCAGCTCGTGGTAGCCCAGCATCACGCCGGGGCCGCGTACGAGCAGCTCGCCGTCGTCGGCGATGCGCGCCTCCAGGCCGGGGAACGGCTTGCCGACGGTGCCGACGCGGTTGGCGGCCAGCGGGTTCAGGAAGCTGGCGGCGGCGGTCTCGGTGAGGCCGTAGCCCTCCAGGACGGGGATGCCCGCGCCGTTGAAGAAGTGGCCGATCTCGGGGGTCAGCGCGGCCGAGCCGGACACACAGGCCCGCATCCGGCCGCCGAACGCCTCGCGCAGCTTCGCGTAGACCAGCCGGTCGGCGAGGGCGTGCTTGGCGCGCAGCCGGGCGGGCACGGCGGCGCGGCCCGTGCGGCGGAAGTTGTCCTGCGAGACGCGGGAGAACTCCTTGGCGGTCGCCGCGGCCCAGTCGAAGATGCGGCCTTTGGCGCCGCCGCCGGCGCGGGCGCGCATGGCCACGCCGTTGTAGACCTTCTCGTAGATCCGCGGCACACCGCACATCACCGTCGGGCGGACGGCGGGCAGGTTCGTGATGATCTCGTCCACCCGGCCGTCGACGACCATCACGTGCCCGACCTTGACGTGCGCGGACAGCAGCACCTTGCCGAAGACGTGGGCCAGCGGCAGCCACAGGTAGTGGATGTCGTCGGCGCGCAGCAGGTCGATGGCCTCGATGGTGTGGCCCATGTACGACCACGTGTCCTGGCTGAGCCGCACGCCCTTGGGGCGGCCGGTGGTGCCCGAGGTGTAGATCAGCGTCGCCAGGTGGTCGGGGCGCAGGGCCGAGACGGTGTCCTTGACGGCGTCCGGCTTGCGCTCCAGGTAGGCGGCGCCGCGTTCCGCCAGGTCGGCGAGGGAGAGGACCCAGCCCTCCGGGTCGCCCTCGGCGGGGACGGCGTCGTCCGCCTCGATGACGACGACGTGCGCGAGGTCCGGCAGCTCGGCCCGGCGCTCCCTGGCCTTGGCGAGCTGCGCGGCGTCCTCGGCGATCAGCACCCGGCTGCCGGAGTCGGCGAGGATGTACGCCGTCTCCTCCGCGTTGGTCTGCGCGTAGACCGTGGTCGTGGCGGCGCCCGCGCACATGATGCCGAGGTCGGCGAGCATCCAGTCCACGCGCGTGGCGGAGGCGATGGCGACGCGCTCCTGGGGGCGTACGCCCAGGTCCATCAGGCCGGCGGCGATGGCGAAGACGCGGGTGGCCGTCTCGGCCCAGGTGTAGCCGGCCCAGCCGTCGGGACCGCCGCCCGCGGTGGGCACCGGGTAGCGGAGGGCCTCGCGGTCCGGGGTGGCGGCCACGCGCTCCAGGAAGAGATGCGCCACGGACGGCGGGCGGTTCTGGGTCAGCTGAAGCTGCCTGTCGGTCACGACTTCCTCTTCCTCCGGGTGCGGCGCTGCAACGGGGGTGACTAATGGGTAACTTTCGGGTGGCGCTCAGACTAGAGGCCACGGCCCCCGTGCGTAAGGGGGGTCATTTCTTGTTCTTCCCCTCACCGCCGTCGGAATCCGACGACAGGGCGGCGATGAAGGCCTCCTGCGGCACCTCGACGCGCCCCACCATCTTCATGCGCTTCTTGCCTTCCTTCTGCTTCTCCAGGAGCTTGCGCTTGCGGGAGATGTCGCCGCCGTAGCACTTGGACAGGACGTCCTTGCGCATCGCGCGCACCGTCTCGCGGGCGATCACGCGGGAGCCGATCGCCGCCTGGATCGGGACCTCGAACTGCTGCCTGGGGATCAGCTCGCGCAGCTTCCCGGCCATCCTGACACCGTACGCGTAGGCCTTGTCCTTGTGGACGATGGCGGAGAAGGCGTCGACCTTGTCGCCGTGGAGGAGGATGTCCACCTTGACGAGGGCGGCGGCCTGTTCGCCGGTCGGCTCGTAGTCGAGGGAGGCGTAGCCGCGGGTCTTGGACTTCAGGGCGTCGAAGAAGTCGAAGACGATCTCGGCGAGCGGCAGGGTGTAGCGCAGTTCGACGCGGTCCTCGGACAGGTAGTCCATGCCCTGCATGACGCCGCGGCGGTTCTGGCACAGCTCCATGATCGCGCCGATGTAGTCGCTCGGGGCGATCAGGGTGGCGCGCACGACGGGTTCGCTGACCTCGGCGATCTTCCCGTTCGGGTATTCGCTGGGGTTGGTGACCGTGTGCTCGCTGCCGTCCTCCATGACCACCTGGTAGACCACGTTGGGCGCGGTGGCGATCAGGTCGAGGTTGAACTCGCGCTCCAGGCGCTCCCTGATGACCTCCAGGTGCAGCAGGCCGAGGAAGCCGACGCGGAAGCCGAAGCCGAGGGCGGCCGACGTCTCGGGCTCGTAGACGAGCGCGGCGTCGTTGAGCTGGAGCTTCTCCAGGGCGTCGCGGAGGTTCGGGTAGTCCGAGCCGTCGATCGGGTACAGGCCCGAGAACACCATGGGGCGCGGGTCCTTGTAGCCGCCGAGCGCCTCGGTCGCGCCGCCGCGCTGCTGGGTGATCGTGTCGCCGACCTTGGACTGGCGCACGTCCTTCACGCCGGTGATCAGGTAGCCGACCTCGCCGACCGCGAGGCCGTCGGCGGGGGTCATCTCGGGCGAGCTGACGCCGATCTCCAGCAGCTCGTGGGTGGCGCCCGAGGACATCATCTGGATGCGCTCGCGCCTGGCGAGCGCGCCGTCGACGACCTTCACGTACGTGACGACACCGCGGTACGCGTCGTAGACCGAGTCGAAGATCATCGCGCGGGCGGGGGCGTCCGGGTTCCCGACGGGGGCGGGGACCAGGCGGACGACCTCGTCGAGGAGCGCCTCGACGCCCTCGCCGGTCTTGGCGGAGACGCGCAGGACGTCGCCGGGGTCGCAGCCGATCAGGTGCGCCAGTTCGGCGGCGAACTTGTCGGGCTGGGCGGCGGGCAGGTCGATCTTGTTGAGGACCGGGATGATCGTGAGGTCGTTCTCCATCGCCAGGTAGAGGTTGGCGAGGGTCTGGGCCTCGATGCCCTGCGCGGCGTCCACCAGCAGGACGCAGCCCTCGCAGGCGGCGAGGGAGCGGGACACCTCGTAGGTGAAGTCCACGTGCCCCGGGGTGTCGATCATGTTCAGCACGTGCGCCGCGCCGTCCGACTGCCAGGGCATGCGGACCGCCTGCGACTTGATCGTGATGCCGCGCTCACGCTCGATGTCCATGCGGTCGAGGTACTGCGCGCGCATCTGGCGCTGGTCGACGATCCCGGTGAGCTGGAGCATCCGGTCGGCGAGCGTGGACTTGCCGTGGTCGATGTGCGCGATGATGCAGAAGTTACGGATCAGAGCCGGGTCGGTACGGCTGGGCTCCGGCGCGTTCGAAGTGATCGCGGGCACGCGGGGTCCTGTCGGTCATGGCTGGGGAAGAATGGATGTCCCCATGCTCCCACGCGTCCGCCGCTGGTACGGATTCGGAGCCTGTGAGGGCCGCTGGTAGGCTGGCGGTCCGTGCCCGCGCGCCGGTCCCCGGCCGCGTGCACACGGTGACCCCGCGCACACGCCACGGTGGGACGTCCGGCAGGACGGCGCCCGCTCGCGGCACACGCGGCATCACCGGGAGCAGGACCCCCAACCGTGACACCCACCGGTGCGCGCCGGCCCCCGGCCGCGCCGATCCGAACCTGCAAAGGCTCAATTTCGTGGCGAACATCAAGTCCCAGATCAAGCGGATCAAGACCAACGAGAAGGCGCGGCTGCGCAACCAGGCCGTGAAGTCCGAGGTCAAGACGGCCGTCCGGCGCGCCCGCGAGGCCGTCGCCGCCGGTGACTACGAGCAGGCCGAGGCCGCGCGCAAGGTCGCCGCCCGCAAGCTCGACAAGGCCGTCAGCAAGGGCGTGCTGCACCGCAACAACGCCGCCAACAAGAAGTCGGCGCTGGCCCTCCAGGTCAACGCGCTCCAGGGCTGACACCGGTACCCGCTCCGCGCCACCGGCCAGGACCCAGCGGCCCCTCTCTCCGCTCCCGTCCGGTGCGCGCCGTGCGCCGCGCTGATCCCAACGTTCGCCACGCTGGTGCGGTGCTGCGAGCGGCCACCGGGTGACCCCCCTGACATGCCGGAGGCCCCGGTCCCCCCTTCACCGGGCGGGACCGGGGCCTTCGTGTTGCCTCCGATCGGGCGCGGTCAGCGTGCGCGTGCGGCGCGGGCGATGGTGACGACGGCCTTCTCCAGCGCGTACCCGGGGTCGTACCCGCCGCCCTTGACGGCGGCGTCGGCCTCGGCGACGGCGGTCAGCGCGGTGGCGACGCCGTCCGCCGACCAGCCGCGCAGCTGCTGCCGCACGCGGTCGATCTTCCACGGCGGCATACCGAGTTCGCGCGCGAGGTCGGCCGGGCGCATGCCGGGCGGCGCGGAGGCCAGCCTGCCGATGGAGCGGACGCCCTGGGCGAGCGCGCTGGTGACGAGCACGGGCGCGACGCCGGTGGACAGCGCCCAGCGCAGCGCTTCGAGCGCTTCGGCGGCGCGGCCCTCGACGGCGCGGTCGGCGACGGTGAAGCTGGACGCCTCGGCACGGCCCGTGTAGTAGCGGCCGACGACGGCCTCGTCCACGGCGCCCTCGACGTCGGAGGCCAGCTGCGCACAGGCCGAGGCCAGTTCGCGCAGGTCGCTGCCGATGGCGTCCACGAGCGCCTGGCAGGCGCCCGGGGTCGCGCTGCTGCCCGCCGCCCTGAACTCCCCGCGCACGAACGCCAGACGGTCGGCCGGTTTGGTCATCTTGGGACAGGCCACCTCACGGGCACCCGCCTTGCGCGCCGCGTCGAGCAGCCCCTTGCCCTTGGCCCCGCCCGCGTGCAGCAGGACGAGGGTGATCTCCTCGACGGGCGCCGCGAGGTACGCCTTGACGTCCTTGACCGTGTCGGCCGACAGGTCCTGGGCCTGCCGGACCACGACGACCTTCCGCTCGGCGAACAGCGAGGGGCTGGTCAGTTCGTCCAGCGTCCCCGGCTGGAGCGCGCCCGGTTCCAGGTCCCTGACGTCCGTGTCGGGATCGGCGGCCCGTGCGGCGGCCACGACCTCCTGGACGGCCCGGTCGAGCAGCAGGTCCTCCTGGCCGACGGCGAGGGTGAGGGGGGCGAGCGGGTCGTCGGCGCGGGAGGCTCTGGCTGGCATGCGCCCCAGCATGGCACGCGCCTCGGACAGTGCCGCCCCGGGCGCGACCGCCGGACCGGCCCGCGGCGGCCCCCTGGGTCCGGCGGAGAATGGTCCGGTGAGCGATGGACGACACGTACTGGTGCTGCCCGACCGCGACGCGGCGGAGGAGGCGGCCTCCGAGGTGGCCGAGCTGCTGGGTCTCGCGGAGGAACCGCGCCCGCTGCGCGACGCCCTGGCCGGGGAGGACGACGCGGAGGACGCGCAGTGGCTCGTCGTCGTCGAGGACCCCGGCGGGGGGTACGACGAGGAGGCGCTCGCGGCGCTCGCCGAGGCGCACGAGGGCTGGCTGGAGCGCGACTGACCCCACGGCCGCCCCCGCGCCCGCGCCCGGGACCAGCGCCCTACGCCGCTCGCCCGATGTGCCGCCCGCCACAGCCCGTTACGGTCGGCGACCATGGGAGACACGACCAGTAGCACCACGGGAAGCAAGAAGGCACCGGCCCGGGAGAGCGCGCGGCGCAAGGAGGACACCCTTCGCCGCCTCGAACAGGACGTGGACGCGTGGGTGTCCACGGCGGGGGCGGACGGACTGCCGTACCTGACGCCGCTGTCGTTCGTCTGGCACGACGGGTACCTGCTGATGGTGACGCGGACGACCAACCCGACCGCGCGCAACGCCCGGGCGACCGGCAGGGCGTATGTCTCGCTGGGGCACACGCGGGATGTCGTGCTGATCGAGGCGGAGGTGGAGGCCGTGCCGGTGGAGGCGCTCGGGGAGGCGGAGGGCGAGGCGTTCGTCGCGAAGCTGCGCTGGGACGTGCGGTCGGATGCGGCGTACACGTTCCTCCGGTTCCGGCCGGTGACCGTGACGGCGTGGCGTGAGGTGAACGAGCTGGCCGGGCGCCATCTGATGCGCGACGGCGCCTGGCTGGTCTGACCGGTCCTCCGCGCGCGGCGCGCCAGGCACGGCGGAAGAGTGGTGAGCGGGGTCATGGCGCGGCCTCCCGTGCGACGGCGACCGGGCCCTCGGAGCCGGTCGTGACGGCGAGATCGCCGTGGAGGTCGGTCCTGAGCGTGACCGTGCCGAGGTCAGCGAGGCGGTCGAGGGTGCGGGGCGCCGGGTGCCCGTAGCCGTTGTCCTCGCCGCAGGAGACGAGGGCGATGCGGGGGCGGAGCCGTTCGAGGAGCGGGTCGTGCTGGTGCGCGGAGCCGTGGTGCGCGACCTTGAGGACGTCGGCGCGCGGCAGGCCGGGGTGGGCGGCCAGCAGCCGTTCCTGGGCGAGGGGTTCGAGGTCGCCGGGGAGCAGGGCGGTGAGGCCGCCGGTGCGGACGAGGAGGGTGACGCTCGCGTCGTTGGCGCCGAGGCCCTCGGCGGTGGCGTCGGCCGGCGGCCACAGGACCTCCCAGCTCAACCCGTCGCCGATCCGCTTCCGTTCGCCCGGCACGGCGGTCTCCACCGGGACGCCCGCCCCGGCCGCGAGCCGCAGGACGCGGGCGGCCTGGTCGGAGCCGTCGCGCGCGGACGAGGTGTGGAGGGCGTCGACACGGCGGCCGCGCAGCACGCCCGGCAGGCCGGACGCGTGGTCGGCGTGGAAGTGGCTGATCACCAGCAGCGGTACGTGCCGTACGCCGAGGTCGCGCAGGCAGCGGTCGATCGCCGCCGGGTCGGGGCCGGTGTCGACGACCACGGCGCTGCCCGGCCCGGCCGCCAGGACCAGGGCGTCGCCCTGCCCGACGTCGCAGGCCACCATCCGCCAGCCCGGCGGCGGCCAGCCGGTGAGGTACCGGCCGAGGGGCGCGGGCCGCAGGACGGCCAGGAGGAGCAGCAGGACGCATCCCACGACGGGCCAGGGGCTGCGCGGGAGGCGGCGGACGAGGACGACGACGGCGGCGGAGACGCCCGCGAGGAGCGCGGCGCCCGCCCAGCCGCCGGGCCAGTCGAGTTCGGCTCCGGGGAGGGCGGCGCCGGTGCGGGCGACGGTGGCGATCCACCGCGCGGGCCAGCCCGCCAGCCAGGCGAAGACCTCGGCGGCCGGCGGCGCGACCGGGGCGGTCGCGAGGGCGGCCCAGCCGAGGACGGCCACCGGTGTCACCGCGAGGTGGGCGAGGAGGTTGCAGGGGATGGCGACCAGGCTGGTGCCCGCCGCGAAGACGGTGACGACCGGTGCGCACACCAGGTGGGCCGCGCAGGCCGCCGCGAGCGCTTCGGCGGGCGGGCGCGGCATCCCGCGCCGGGTCCAGGCGGACGCCCAGCCGGGGGCGAGCACGAGGAGCGCGCCGGTGGCGAGGACGGAGAGCAGGAAGCCGAACGACCGGCTGAGCGTGGGGTCGTGGAGCAGGAGCAGCAGCACGGCGGCCGCGAGGGCGGGCAGCAGCGAGCGGTGCCGTCCGGTGGCGAGGGCGAGGAGGGTGATCCCCGCGCAGGCGGCGGCGCGCAGCACGCTGGGGTCGGGGCGGCAGATGAGGACGAGGCCGGTGACGAGTCCGCCGCCGAGGACGGCCGTGACGCGCAGCGGGATGCCGAGCCGGGCGGCGAGGCCGCCGCGTTCGGCGCGGGCGGCGGCGGTGAGGCTGCCGAGCAGGACGCCGAGGACGATCGCGACCTGGCTGCCCGACGCGACGACCAGGTGGGTCATCCCCGTGGCCCGGACGGCGTCCGCCAGGTCGTCGGGGACGCGGGAGTCGTCGCCGGTGACCAGGGCGGGCAGCAGCGCCCCGGCATCGCCGGGGAGCCCGGCGGAGGCGTCGCGCAGTCCGTCGCGCAGCCGGTCGGCGAGGCGTTGGGCCGGGCCGGGAGCGGTGACGTCCTGGGGCGGGCCGTCCGCGTCCGCGCGCAGGACGGCCGCCAGGTCGCCGCGACGGCCGGGGAGCGGCGGGGCGGGCTCCGCGTCGAGCCGCAGCCCGGTGCCGGGCCGGAGGGCGAGCCAGTCGTCGGCGCGTTCGGCGGTCACGACGAGCATGACGGGCGCGTGGAGGTCGAACTCGTGGTCGGCGTACGTGAGGTGGTGCACGTCGGCGGTGACGAGGACGGGGCGTGGTGCGCCAGGACGGTCGGGGCGGGCCCTTGCCTGCCGGGGGTCGTCGGTCAGTGTCACCGCCACGGTGACCCGGCTCCCTGCCGCCTTCTCCCAGAGGCCGTGGTGGAGTCCGGCCGTGTGCAGGCCGGTGGCCGCCAGCGCCGCCGCCGCGCAGAGGAGGGAGGTGGCCGCCGTGGCGGCCAGGGTCCTGGCCCTGGCGGTCGGTCGCTGGGCGGGGCGGGCGGGCGCCGGGAGTCGCGGGAGGCAGCAGATGCCGAGGGCCACGGCGGTGGGGACGGCGGGAGCGCCGAACGCGGGGACGGCGACGGTCCACAGCGCCCCCGCGAGCGGCAGCCGCCACAGGGGTCGGCGGCGCGGGGTGTCCCGGGTGAGCCCCAGGGCGGCACCGGCGGCCAGGCAGCAGCCGAGCGCGCACAGCCCGGCGGTGCGGCCGGGAAGTCCGAGGGCGAAGGCGGCGGCCGCCCACGCGGCGGTGGCGGGGGCCACGAGCCGCAGGTCCGTGGGGAGTTCCTGGTAGGGGTGGGCGGCGCCGAGCCGGTGCCGCGCCGTGGCGTGGACGGGATGCCGGGTGTCCCGGGACCGGGCGGCTGCGCGGTCAGAGGGTGACACGGTCCCTCAGTTCCGCCAGGCGGCGTTCCCCGATCCCGGAGACGTCGCCGAGCTGCTCGACGGAGGTGAAGCCTCCGTGCTGCTGCCGGTGGGCCACGATGCGCTCGGCGAGGACCGGTCCGATGCCGGGGAGGTCCTGCAACTGGTCGGGAGTCGCCGAGTTGAGGCTGACAGGAGCGGCGGGGACGCCGGTCGGTGTCCCGGCTCCTGGCGCCGGGGCGGGTGCCGTGGCGCCGACGAGGATCTGTTCGCCGTCGAGGAGGAGGCGGGCCCTGTTGAGCCCGTCGGTGTCCGTACCGGGATCGCTGCCCCCGGCGGCGTCGAGGGCGTCCGCCACCCGTGACCCGGCGGGCAGGGTGTAGATCCCGGGATCGGCCACCGCGCCCGCGACATCGACCACCACCGCCCCGGCTGCCGCGCCGGGCGCGGCCTGGTCCTGCCCGTCGCTGCCTGGGGAAGGCTCGGCGGTCGGTGCGGCGGAGGCTGCTGCGGAGGCCGAAGGGGGCGCGGTGCCCTGGTCGTCCGTGACCGTCACGGCCTCGGGGCGTCCGGCGACGAAGTGGTACCAGGCGAACGCCACGGCTGCCACCAGCACGACGCACAGCGCCGCGAGCGTACGCGCCTCCATCCCGCAGCGCGCCACCAGCCAGGTGGCCAGCCGCCCGGTCGCCCCACCGCCCCCGTGCCGCGCGGGCGGTGCGGCCTCCTCGCGTCGCGGCCGCTCGGGGCCAGGACCGCCGGTCGCCGCGCCGCCCGGAACCGGGGCGGGCGTGGAGTCCGGCGGATCAACTCCCCGCGCTCGCCCGTTCGTCCGGCGAGCAGTCCTCGGGGCACGGTCGGGCGGTCGCCCCGGCGTCTCCGATGTGTCCGCACCCGTCTGCGGGGTGGAGGCGGCGGCGGATTCCTGTGCCCGTCCGCCTGTCCAGCGGAGAGGGGCATGCCCAGCGGCCACGGATGGCGCAACTCCCGTAGGCCGCCCGCCTGTCCAGCGGAGGGACGGCGAGGGCGGCGGGCGCTCGTCCCGTTCCCGCTCGGCGGCCGAGTCGCGCTGCCCCTGCATCTCGCCGTGCCCACCCGGAGGCGGACCGGTGCGGGTAACGGGACCGGCTTCGGGCGGAACGCGGCCGACTGCCGTCCCGTGGGCGGCGGCAGTCCCATTGACGGCGGACAGGGCCGTGGCCCGTTCCAGCGCGGGGCGGTGGCCCCGCCCTGGTCCCGGCCCGGCGCTCCGGCGCCCTGCGATGGTCCGCCGAGGCCGCGTTCCCCTGTGCTGTAGGCGTGCGTTCATGCCGCAGACGCTTCCATCGATCACTCACCGTGACCAGCGGCCCCCTCGAATCTGGGGACAACTCACGCGTTGTGGATAACTCGGCCACTCCGGCGGGTGACGGCGAGGCCCCTGGCCACGCCGACCGCGTGGCAGTCGGGCCTGCAGGACGGGCCACTCAGCCCAGCAACTGCGCCATGGCCGCGCCCCGTCTCCCCGTCTGCCAATGAAGCCGGGCGAGGTGCCGACAGTGGCGAAGCACGGCAGTCGTGCGGGATCCGCGCGGGTGTCACCCGACGGCCGTGCGCCAACTCGGACTTGGGCGGGCGGCGAGCCGGGGCACCGCCCGGCGCGTCACCACCGCGACGACCGTGCAGACCCAGCGGGCGGGCCGCTCAACCGGCATGCGGCGGAGACGAGTTACCAGCCAGCGCCGGAGCCATGGCCCGGCCGGACCTTCCGGCGGCACCGCGGACGGCGCGCTCCGACCAGGCCCGAAGCAGGACAGCGACCGGGCCGAAGAACGCCCAGTCGAGCCTTCGCGAGGGTCACCGTGCCCGCACCTACGGCGTTCAAGCCGACAGGGACGATGCCGCGAGGGGCCGTTCAAGCCCGGTGATCTGGCCGTCGTCCACGGCCTGGGTCACGTCCTCACGGATCCCGTTCGAATTGGACCGCGTTGGAGAACGCGGTGCGTCCCAGGCGGGGCAACACGGCGAGGTTCCCCCCAGGCCAAGGGGACCTGGGGGTGCCCTCAACCGGCAGCTCCGTCCCGGGACGATCCGGAAGACGACTTCCGGCCCGGCAAGACAACGGCCGAGCGCGGCGGCCGAGGAAACCGCAACGGACATTGCGCAGGTGCCGTTCAGGATCCCCGCTGCGACGCAGCCGAGCGCACCGAGCCGCCGTCGTCGCCGGTCCCGGTGTGCCCCGTCATGCCGTCCCGGTCGGCAGGCTGCGGTCCGCCAGGAAGCGCAGGTACTCGACCGGGTCGAGCGGGTTGCCGTCCGTCCGCGCCCGCCGGGGCGGCACCCCCCGCACGGGGCGGTCGGTCCCCGGCCGTGTCCACAGCGCGCCCTCGCCCCTGGTGAGCCCCGGCAGCGCCGCGACCAGCCGTTGCAGCGGCCCCAGCGGCAGTTCCGCCTCCACGGTCCACGTCCCGCCGCGCGGCTCCGACCCGCCCACCGCCGCGCCGAGCCCCGCGAGCAGCCCGACGACGTCCCCCACCGTGTCCTCGGGCACCTCCAACTCGACGGCCTGGCACGGCTCGAAGACCCGCGTTCCCGCCTCCTCCAGCGCACGCAGCACCACCATCGGCGTCACCTTGCGGAAGTCGGCCGCCGTCGTGTTCGGCGAGTGCTGCCCCACGCGGTGGACCGTGAGCACGCAGTCGGTCACCGCCCACCCGTGCATCCCCTGCCGGAGCGCCTGCACCGCCGTCTCCTCCACCGCACGGTGGAACGCACGCGGCATGTACCCGGTCTCCACATCGTGCACGTACCGCACGCCCGACCCATACGGCCCCGGCTCCACGCGCAGACCCACCGTCGCCCAGAACTCGTTCCCCTCCGTCCGCCGCATCTCCGACAGTGCCTCCCCCGCACCCACCGGCCGCTCCACGTACACCGGGCGCGGTTCCTCGAAGACCGCGTCGATCCCGAAGTCCAGCAGCAGCCGTGCCTCGACGACCTCACGCTGCACCGCCCCGTACAGCAGCAGCGACATCGCCCCGTCCCCCGCGCGCCGTACCTGGATCAGCGGGTCCTCGTCCGCCAGCGCGGACAGTGCCGCCCACAGGCGGCCCTCCCCGTCCGTCTCCTCGCTGCGGACCGCCGTCTCCAGGCCTGGCGGCGCGAAGTGCGAGCCGCCGCCACCGGCGTCCCCCGGCTCGCCGAGCCGGTCCCCCACCCGTACGTCCGCCAGCCCGCGCACCCGCGCGATGCCGCCCGCGAGCAGCCGCCGCCCGGCGTCGCGCCCCGGCGCGGCGACGACGTCGAGTCCCGTGACCCGCCCGCTGAAGCCGCCGGTCGTGCCGTCCGGGTCACGCCGCCGGAACGTCAACCGCTGCCGGTCGCGCACCTCACCCGCGAAGAGCCGCAGGTACGCCACCTTCCGGCCCGTCGCCCGCCCCCCGCCGTCCGACCGCTCGACGGCGAAGACCGTGCCGCGCGCCTCCCCCGACGCGTCGCCCCCGCCAGGGGGCACGAACGCGCCGATCCCCGCGACCAGTTCCGCGGCGCCCTCACCCGTGAGCGCGGACCCGCAGTACAGCGGGTATGCGAGCCCGGCCGCCGTCTGCCGGGCAAGCAGTGTCCGCAGGCGCGCCTCGGACGGCGTGCGCCCCTCCACGAGCGCCGCGAGCAGCCCCTCGTCGTTCTCGGCGAGCGTCTCCGCCGCGCCCTCGCCGAGCGGCAGCGCGACGGCGCGCGCCCGGGGCGTGCCCTGGTCCGCCGCGCCCGTCAGGGGTACGACGCACGGCGCGAGCGTCCGCCGTACGTCGGCGAGCAGCCCGTCGTACCGGGCGCCCATGCGGTCGATCTTGTTGACGAAGACCAGCGTCGGGAGCCGCAGCCGCCGCAGCGTCCGCATCAGGACGCGTGTCTGGGCCTGCACGCCCTCGACGGCGGAGAGCACGAGCACCGCGCCGTCCAGGACGGACAGGGCGCGTTCGACCTCGGCGATGAAGTCGGGGTGGCCGGGGGTGTCCACCAGGTTGATCTGCCGCCCGCCGGGGGCGGTGAACGCGGCGACGGCGGCGCGGATCGTGATGCCGCGCTCGCGTTCCAGGGCGCCGGAGTCGGTACGGGTGCTCCCGGCGTCGACGCTGCCGAGGTCGGGGACGGCGCCGTGGTCGAACAGCAGCCGTTCGGTGAGGCTGGTCTTACCGGCGTCGACGTGGGCGAGCACGCCGATGTTCAGGGTCCCGGCGGTCGGCGCCGGGGCACAGGGGGAGGTCACAGATGTCCTCGGGGGTCAGGAGGTGGGCATTCGTCAGCTCGACCGCTCCGAAGCGACGGCGCATCTCTTTCTCCTGACTGCGAGGACCGCGACCGGTCCACCGGACGTGGAACGGCGTGGACCCTACCCACACCTCCCGCGTACCGCGAGCGATTAATCCACGCCCCGCGCGCCCCCCTCCGCCCGGCCCGTCAGCCCGGCCAGCAGCTCGTCCGCCGCCGCGTACGGGTCGGTCGCGCCCGCCGCGACCCGTTCCGCCAGGGCGGCGAGGCGGTGGTCGCCGCGCAGGTCCGCCATCCGGCGGCGCAGGGCGGTGAGGGCCAGCGTCTCGATCTCCCGGGCGGCGCGGCGCGCGCGGCGGGCGGCGAGCGCGCCGTGCGCGGTCAGCCAGTCGCGGTGCCTGCCGAGGGCGGCCGTCACGTCGTCCACGCCCTCGCCGCGCGCCGCGACCGTCTTCACCACGGACGGCCGCCAGTCCTCCGGGGCGCGGGGCGCGCCCAGGCCCAGCATGTGCTGGAGTTCGCGCACTGTGGCGTCGGCGCCGTCGCGGTCGGCCTTGTTGACGACGAAGACGTCCCCGACCTCCAGGATTCCCGCCTTGGCCGCCTGCACGCCGTCGCCCATGCCGGGGGCGAGCAGCACGACCGTCGTGTCCGCCTGGGACGCGATGTCCACCTCGGACTGCCCCACCCCGACCGTCTCCACGAGAACGACGTCGCACCCGGCCGCGTCCAGTACGCGCACCGCCTGCGGCGCGGCCCAGGCCAGCCCGCCCAGGTGGCCGCGCGTCGCCATCGAGCGGATGTAGACGCCCGGGTCCGTGACGTGCTCCCCCATCCGCACCCGGTCGCCCAGCAGCGCGCCGCCGGAGAACGGCGACGACGGGTCCACCGCCAGCACCCCGACGCGCAGCCCCGCCCGCCGGTACGCGGTGATCAGCGCCGACGTCGTCGTGGACTTGCCGACTCCGGGCGAGCCCGTCAGACCGACCACGTACGCGTGCCCGGTGTGCGGGGCGAGCTGCGCCATGACCTCGCGCAGCTCGGGAGCCTCGTTCTCCACGAGCGTGATCAGCCGCGCGACGGCGCGCGGCTGCCCGTCGCGCGCCCTCGTCACCAGCTCCGCGACGCCCGCACCCCGCGCGAGCCCGCTCACGCGCCGGGCGCGCGCAGGATCAGCGCGTCGCCCTGGCCGCCGCCGCCGCACAGCGCCGCGACCCCGGTGCCGCCGCCGCGCCGCCGCAGCTCGTGCGCCAGGTGGAGGGCCAGCCGCGCCCCGGACATCCCGATCGGGTGACCGAGCGCGATCGCACCCCCGTTGACGTTCACCTTTTCGAGGCCGACGCCCAGGTCGCGCATCGACTGGACGGCGACGGCGGCGAACGCCTCGTTGATCTCGATGAGGTCCAGGTCGTCCACGGTCAGGCCCTCGCGGGCGAGCGCCGCGCGGATCGCGTTGGACGGCTGGGACTGGAGCGAGTTGTCGGGACCCGCGACGTTGCCGTGCGCGCCGATCTCGGCGAGCCAGGGCAGCCCGAGCCGCTCGGCGCGCGCCCGCGACATGACGACGACCGCCGCCGCCCCGTCCGAGATCTGCGACGACGAGCCCGCCGTGATCGTCCCGTCCGCGCTGAACGCGGGCCGCAGCCGCGCCAGCGACTCCTCCGTCGTGTCCGGCCTGATGCCCTCGTCCTGCGTGAACATGACCGGCTCGCCCTTGCGCTGCGGCACGGCCACCGGCACGATCTCGGCGTCGAAGACCCCGTTCTTCCGCGCCTCCGCCGCCCGCCGGTGCGAGGCGGCCGCCACCGCGTCCTGCTCCTCGCGCGTGATGCCGAGGAGGCCGTTGTACCGCTCGGTGGACTCGCCCATCGCCACCTCGTCGAACGCGTCGGTCAGCCCGTCGAGCGCCATCGAGTCCAGCAGCTCCATGGCCCCGTACTTGTGCCCCTCGCGGGACTTCGGCAGCAGGTGGGGGGCGTTCGTCATCGACTCCTGGCCGCCCGCCACGACGACCTCGAACTCGCCCGCCCTGATCAGCTGGTCCGCCAGGGCGATGGCGTCGAGGCCCGAGAGGCACACCTTGTTGACAGTGAGCGCCGGCACGCGCATCGGGACACCGGCGCGCACGGCGGCCTGGCGCGCCGGGATCTGCCCGGCACCCGCCTGGAGCACCTGCCCCATGATCACGTACTCCACGTCCTCGCCGGTGATCCCGGCCCGCTCCAGCGCGGCCGCGATCGCGAAGCCGCCCAGCTCCGCGCCCGAGAACTGCTTCAGCGAGCCGAGCAGCCGGCCCATGGGCGTACGGGCCCCGGCGACGATCACGGAGGTCGCGCGCCCGGCGGATGTGCCTGCCTGGTGGGTGGTCATGGGGTGCTCCTCGGCGGATCTGAGGGAGTGAACGGCGGTTCACGTCAATGTACAGAGCGTGACACGGCCGGTCATCCGGGCGTACATGTGACTCCCGGCACGTTGCGGCGCGGCGCCAAGAGCGCTGCACTGGGGAGATGTTGACGCGCATCGATCACATCGGGATCGCCTGCCACGACCTGGACGCCACCGCCGCGTTCTACCGCGCCACGTACGGCTTCGAGGTCCTGCACACCGAGGTCAACGAGGAGCAGGGCGTGCGCGAGGCCATGCTCCGCATCAACGGCACCGACGACGGCGGCGCCTCGTACATCCAGCTCCTGGAGCCGGTACGCGCCGACTCCCCCGTAGGCAAGTGGCTGGCCAGGCACGGCGAGGGCGTCCACCACATCGCCTTCGGCACCGCCGACGTCGACGGCGACGCCGAGGCCATCCGCGGCAAGGGCGTCCGCGTGCTGTACGACGAGCCGCGCCGCGGGTCGATGGGGTCGCGCATCACGTTCCTCCACCCGAAGGACTGTCACGGAGTGCTCACGGAGATCGTCACAGCCGCCCCGCCGGGAACAGCGGGAGAGGGCTCAGGCCACTGACGCGGGCTGCCCCGGCCGGTAGAGTGGCCCAGCCGGGGCATCGAGTCTCCTTCTCCTCGTCCCGCGCTCGGCCGATGACCGACATCGACCGCCATCGACGACGTACACGACGTGCACGCTTCACCACGACCAGGGGACGGATGGGACCGCGCGGTGCGGGGCTACGACGCCTACCAGGCTGACGACCATCTCTCGCAGCTCGAAGCCGAGATGGACCGGCTGAAGAAGGAGCGCGACAAGGCGGTCGACCACGCCGACGACCTGGGCTACCAGGTCGAGGTTCTGCGTGCCAAGCTGCACGAGAACCGCCGCGCGCTGTCCCTGCGCCCCATGTACGGGGACCCCGCCTCCCACGCCGAGCAGCTCCTGCGCTCCGCCCACCACCAGGCCGACCAGATGCGGGCCGAGGCGGAACGCGAGCTGCGCGACGCCCGCACCCGTTCGCAGCGCGTCCTCCAGGAGCAGGCCGACCAGCGCGCCCGCATGGACGCCGAGCTGCACGCCGAGGCCGTCAGCCGCCGCCAGCGCCTCGACGAGGAGCTGGCGCAGCGCCGCTCCACCGTCGAGTCCCACGTCAACGAGAACGTCGCCTGGGCCGAACAGCTGCGCGCCCGCAGCGAGGCCCAGGCCCGCCGCCTGCTGGAGGAGACCAGGGCGGAGTCCGAGGCCACCGTCACGCAGGCGCGCGCCGAGGCGCTGCGCCTGGTGGACGAGGCACGGCAGCGCCTGGCCGCCGAGGCGGAGGACGCGCGCGCCGAGGCCGAGGAGCTGCTGCGCCGCGCCCGTACCGACGCGGAACGCCTGCTGACCGCCGCGTCCGCGCAGGCGCAGGAGGCGACCGAGCACGCGGAACGGCTCCGCAGCTCCACCGCGCAGGAGACCGACACCGGCCGCCGCGAGGCCGCCGCGATGATCCGCAAGGCGGAGGAGCAGGCGGCCGACGCCCAGACGGCGCTGCGGGTCGCCCGCGAGGAGGCCGAGCGGCTGCTCGCCGACGCGACGGCCGAGGCCACGAAGCGGCGGTCGTCCGCCGAGTCGGAGTACGAGCAGCGCACGGCGACGGCGAAGGCCGAGATCGCCCGCATGGTCAGCGAGGCCACGCGCGACGCCGAGCAGCGCCGCACCGAGGCGCAGCACGCGCTGGACGAGGCACGGGCGCGCGCCGAGCAGATGCTCGCGGAGGCCACCGAGGAGGCCAGGACCAAGTCGGCCGAGGAGTACGCGGCGCAGCTCGCGGACGCGGCCCGTACCGCCGAGTCGGTGCTGACCAGGGCGTCCAAGGAGGCCCAGGCCACCACCCGCGCGGCGGGCGAGGAGGCGGAACGGCTCCGGTCGGAGGCGGAGGCCGAGGCGGACCGGCTGCGGGCCGAGGCGCACGACGTCGCCGAGCAGCTCAAGGGCGCCGCGAAGGACGACACGGCGGAGTACCGCGCCAAGACCGTCGAGCTGCAGGAGGAGGCGCGGCGCCTGCGCGGCGAGGCCGAGCAACTGCGGGCGGAGGCGGCCGAGGAGGCGGAACGGGTCCGCGCGGACGCGGGCCAGGAGGCCGTCCAGCGGATCGAGCAGGCGGCGCAGAGCGCGGAGGAGCTGCTCGCCCAGGCGCGGACCGACGCGGAGGAGATCCGCGCGGGCGCCGGGGCCGAGAGCGAGCGGCTGCGCACCGAGGCGATCGAACGCGCCACGACCCTGCGCAACCAGGCGGAGCAGGCGCTCCAGAAGGCGCGCGGCGAGGCCGACAAGCAGCTCGCCGACGCCGGGGAGCAGGCGGAACGGGCCGTCCGCGAGGCCGAGGAGGCCGCGGCACGGCTGCGCGACGAGGCGCGTGACGCGGCCCGTGCCGAACGCGAAGCGGCCGCCGCCGAGCTGGAGCGGCTGCGCGCCGAGGCCGAGCAGCGCGTCGCGGACGCCGAGGAGGCCCTGGGCGCGGCCCGCGCCGAGGGCGACCGGCTGCGCGCCGACGCGAACGCCGAGACCGAGCGGCTGCGCGCCGAGGCGGCGGAGCGCATCAGGGCGCTCACCGAGACCGCCGAGGCCGAGGCGGCGCGGCAGCGCGAGGAGGCGGCCGAGGACGCGGCGCGGCTGCGGTCCGAGGGCGAGGAGCTGGCGGTGCGGCTGCGCGCCGAGGCCATCGCCGAGGCGGACCGGCTGCGCGAGGACGCGCTGCGCGCCGCCGACCGCGTACGGGCCGAGGGCGCCGCGGCGGCGGAGCGTACGGCGGGCGAGGCGGCGGAGGCGCTGGCCGCCGCGCAGGAGGAGGCGGCCAGGCTGCGCGCCGAGGCCGACGCGCTGCTCGCGGAGGCGCGGGACGCGGCGCACCGCGAACAGGCGCAGGCCCGCGAGCGCAGCGAGGAGCTGCTCGCGACGGGCCGCGCGCGGCTGGACGAGGCGGAGCGCCGCGCGGAGACGCTGGTGTCGGCCGCCGAGCACAAGGCGCAGCAGGTGCGCGACTCGGTCACCGGGCTGCGGGACGCGGCCGAGGCCGAGATCGCGCAGCACCGGGCCGAGGCGGAGCGCGAGGCGGCCCGCGTGCTGCGGGAGGCGGCCGAGGAGAAGGAGGCCGCGTCGGCGCTCGCCGAGCGGACCGTCCAGGAGGCCATCGCGGAGTCGGAACGGGCGCGTTCCGAGGCCGCGGAGGTGGCCGAACGGACCCGGGCGGAGGCCGACGCGTACCAGGACCGCGTGCGCCGCGAGGCGTCCCAGCGGCGGACGGACGCGGCGGCGCAGGCGGACGAACTGGTCGCCAAGGCGCAGGAGGAGGCCGCCCGTATCCGTGCCGAGGCCGAGGAGACGCTGGACGAGGCGCGCAAGGACGCCGCCCGCAAGCGCACCGAGGCCGCCGCCCAGGCGGACGAACTCGTCGGCAAGGCCGGGCAGGAGGCCGCCCGCGTCCGTGCCGAGGCCGAGCAGGCGCAGGACGAGGCGCGCAAGGACGCCGCCCGCAAGCGCACCGAAGCGGCCGCCCAGGCGGACGAACTCGTCGGCAAGGCCCAGGAGGAGGCCGCCCGTATGGCGGCGACCTCCGAGGAGCGCGCCGAGGCGACGACGGCGGCGGCGCGCGCCGAGGCCGCCAGGCTCGTGGACGAGGGGCGGCGCGAGGGCACCGAGGCCGTGGAGACCTCACGCGCGGACGCCAACCGCCTGCTGGACGAGGCCCGTAGGGACGCGGCGGCCATAAGGGACCGCGCGGAGGAGCTGCGGGGCCGGGTCGAGGCCGAGGTGGAGGCGCTGCACGACCGGGCGCGCCGCGAGTCGGCCGAGCTGGCGCGCGCGGCGGGCGAGCGGGTGGACAAGCTGATGAAGGCCGCCGAGGAGCAGCGCGCGGAGGCGCGGACGACGGCGGAGCGCACGGTGTCGTCGGCCGACGCGGAGGCGAGCAAGATCCGGGTGGCGGCCGTGCGGAAGGCCGAGACGCTGCTCAAGGAGGCCGAGCAGCAGCGTTCGAAGGCGCTGCGCGAGGCGGAGCAGCTGCGGGCCGACGCGGAGCGCGAGGCGAAGCGGCTGGTCGAGGAGGGCAGGCGTGAGCTGGAGAAGCTCACCCGCAGGCGCGAGGACATCAACACCGAGATCTCCCGCGTGCAGGACGTGCTGGAGGCGCTGGAGTCGTTCGAGGCGCCCAAGGCGGGCGGCGGCAGCGGCCGTGCCGGCGGAACGGGCGGTGCGGGCGGTGCCGGTGCCCCGGGCGGCGGTCCGCCGAAGCCGGGCGGCGGCCGTTCGGTCCCCGACCCGCGGATCGCGGGCCGGGAGAAGTCCGGCGCGGGGGCCGGGACGCAGCGGCCCACGGGCAAGCGCCCCACACCGTGACGGTGGCGTGACCGTGCCGACCGCGTTCGCACCGGTGACCCCACCGGTCACACCGGCCACACATCGTGACCACTCTTCCGGGCGGCTTGAATGCGTGTGTGGGGCGAACATTCTCCACAGAGAAGCGAGATCCGCTCGAAGACACGCCGGTTCGCCCCCTAGGATGAGGCTTCCGAGGGCTGGACCCGTCTTGTACCGAAGGCTGAGGAGTTCGACCTCGAAGCGCTGAACGCCCAGGCCCCCCCGATCCCCTACTCACTCACCCGTCTGAATCGACAGGAACCCCATGAGCGACACTTCCTCCCCCTTCGGCTTCGAGCTCGTGCGGCGTGGATACGACCGCGGGCAGGTGGACGACCGCATCTCGAAGCTGGTGGCCGACCGCGACAGCGCTCTGGCCCGCATCACCTCGCTGGAGAAGCGGATCGAGGAACTGCACCTCGAGACGCAGAACGCGCAGGCGCAGATCACCGACGCCGAGCCGTCGTACGCGGGGCTCGGCGCGCGTGTCGAGAAGATCCTCCGTCTCGCCGAGGAAGAGGCGAAGGACCTGCGCGAGGAGGCCCGCCGGGCCGCCGAGCAGCACCGTGAGCTGGCCGAGGGCGCGGCCCAGCAGGTGCGCAACGACGCGGAGTCCTACGCGGCCGAGCGCAAGGCGAAGGCCGAGGAAGAGGGCTCGCGGATCGTCGAGAAGGCCCAGGGCGACGCGGCCTCGACGCGCGCCGAGGCCGACAAGGACGCCCAGGCGAAGCGCGAGGAGGCGGACGCCCTCTTCGAGGACACCCGCGCCAAGGCGGCCCAGGCGGCGGCCGACTTCGAGACGAACCTCGCCAAGCGCCGGGAGCAGTCGGAGCGCGACCTGGCGTCCCGTCAGGCCAAGGCCGAGAAGCGGCTCGCGGAGATCGAGCACCGCGCCGAGCAGCTGCGCCTGGAGGCGGAGAAGCTGCGGACGGACGCCGAGCGCCGTGCCCGCCAGACGGTGGAGACCGCGCAGCGCCAGGCCGAGGACATCGTGGCCGACGCGAACGCCAAGGCCGACCGCATCCGCAGCGAGTCCGAGCGTGAGCTGGCCGCGCTGACCAACCGCCGCGACAGCATCAACGCGCAGCTGACCAACGTCCGCGAGATGCTGGCCACGCTGACGGGCGCGCAGGTCGCCGCCGCCACCCTGGGCGACGACGACGACAACGACAGCCTGAGCAAGGGCGTGCCGGCGCAGCAGACCCGCTGACGCACCCCGGCCCCTCCCCCGTTCTCCGCGGGGCGGGCTCACCTCAACGGCGCATGGGCCGTCGCCCCACCGGGCGGCGGCCCTCGCGCTGTCCTAGCGTCGAGGCATGATCGAGCTGTCGGGCCTGACCAAGCGGTACGGGGCGCGTACGGCGGTGGACGGCCTGACGTTCGCCGTGCGGCCCGGCGTGGTCACCGGCTTCCTCGGTCCGAACGGCGCGGGCAAGTCCACGACGATGCGGATGATCCTGGGTCTCGACCGGCCGACGAGCGGCGAGGTCCTGGTCAACGGCGCGCGGTACGACCGGCTGCGCGAGCCGCTCACCGACATCGGGGCGCTGCTGGAGGCGCGCGCCGTGCACCCGGGCCGTACGGCGTACCACCATCTGCTGTGCCTGGCGCAGAGCAACGGGATTCCCGAGCGCCGTATCGGCGAGGTGCTGGACGTCGTGGGTCTTTCTGCGGTGGCGCGCAAGCGGCCGAAGGGCTTCTCGCTGGGCATGGGGCAGCGGCTGGGGATCGCGAGCGCGCTGCTGGGCGATCCGCGCATCCTGATGTTCGACGAGCCGGTGAACGGCCTCGATCCCGAGGGCATCCAGTGGATCCGCAATCTGATGAAACACCTGGCGTCCGAGGGGCGGACGGTGTTCGTCTCCAGTCACTTGATGAGCGAGATGGCGCTGACCGCTGATCATCTGGTGGTCATCGGGCGCGGGCGGCTGCTGGCGGACACGTCGATGACCCGTTTCATAGAGGAGAATTCGGCCACTTTTGTGCGGGTGCGGACCCCCGATCCGGAACGGATGCGTGACCTGCTGACGCGGATCGGCGCCTCGCCGGGCCAGGAGGCGGACGGCGCGCTGACCGTTCCCGGCTCGGACGCGGCGCGGATCGGCGAACTGGCGCACGAGCACCGGCTGCCGCTGCACGAGCTGAGCGTCCAGCAGGCGTCCCTCGAGGAGGCGTTCATGCGGCTGACGCACGAGACGGTCGAGTACCAGGCGAGGGGCTGAGCATGGCGTATCCGGGCCGGGTGCTGCGGTCGGAGTGGACGAAGATCAGGACGGTCAGGTCCACCCTGTGGACGCTGGCGGCCGCGCTGCTGGTCACGGTCGCGCTCGGCACGCTGATCAGCCTCCTGATCCACAACACGTTCGACGACCTGTCGGCGCACGAGCGCCTCACGTTCGACCCGACGCTGACCAGCTTCGCGGGCACGTCGCTCGGGCAGCTCGCCATGATCGCGTTCGGCATCCTGGTGGTGTCGAACGAGTACGGCACCGGCATGATCCGCGCCTCCCTCGCCGCCGTGCCGCAGCGGGGCGCGCTGCTGGCGGCGAAGCTGGCGGTGGCGACGCTGCTGGCGCTGGCGGTGGGGATGGTGACGAGCTTCGCGGCGTTCTTCGCGGGGCAGGCCGTGCTGGGCGAGCACCGTACGACGCTGGGCGAGCCGGGTGTGCTGCGCGCGGTGTTCGGGGGCGGCCTGTACATGGGGCTGATCGCGCTGTTCGCGATGGGCATGACGTGGGTGCTGCGCAGCGCGATGCTGTCGTTCGGCGTGCTGGTGCCGTTCTTCTTCCTGGTGTCGAGCATCCTCGCGAACGTGTCGGCGACGGAGAAGATCGGCCGCTATCTGCCGGACCAGGCGGGGCAGCGGATCATGCAGGTCGTGGACACGGGCGACCGCCCGTACGGCCCGTGGGGCGGCCTCGGGATCATGCTGCTGTGGGTGGCGGCGGCGGTGCTGGCGGGCTACCTGGTGCTGCGCAGGCGCGACGCCTGAACCGGCGGCGTGCGGGGGCGCGCGGGCGGGGCGTCAGTAGCGCGGCGCGTTGCGGGAGCGCTGGACGCGCGCCTTGCGGCGGTCCCGCGCGCTCCAGCACGCCGCGTGCCAGTGCCTGCGGTCGTCGACGGCGCCGAGGCGCGGCCAGGCGACGACATGGGGGACGCCCGGCGGGATCTCCTGGTCGCAGCCGGGGCAGCGGTAGTGCTTGGTGGCGCCGCCGCCGGTGATGCGCCGGACCACCCACTCCTCGCCCTGCCAGTCCTCGGTGTTCTCCAGGCCGTACGCGCGCGGTCCGTCGTCCGCGCTCGGCTGCCGGCGGCCCTGGGCCTTGTTGCGACGGGGGGACATGCCGCCGAGTGTACGCACCGCCCCCCACCAGGCATTGAACGATCATCCGAGAAATGGGACGGCGGCCCGTGCCCTGGGCACGTGTCGGCCGTTGAGCCGTGGAGGAAACGGCCGAGTCCGGCACGTGGCACGGACCCTGGAAGGGGCGACACCCATGGACACCCTGCGCATAGGCACATTTGTACTGGCGGGCCAATACCCGGGACAGAGTGAGCGCGACGCACTGGAACGCGCGGTGCGTTCCGCCGTCGCCGCCGACGAGGCGGGCCTGGACACCGTATGGCTCGGCGAGCACCACTTCGTGCCCTACGGCCTCTGCCCGTCCGCCACCACCCTGGCCGCGCTGCTGCTCGGCCGCACCCGCCGCATCGGCATCGGCACCGCGATCAGCGTGCTGTCCACCACGCACCCCGTCGCACTGGGCGAGCAGACCGCGCTGCTGCACATGCTGTCCAACGGGCGCTTCACCCTGGGCGTCGGACGCGGCGGGCCGTGGGTGGACCTGGAGGTCTTCGGCGGTGGCGCGGAAGCCCTGGAACGCGACTTCCCCGAGTCCCTCGACCTGCTGCTGCGCTGGCTGCGCGAGCCGCGCGTCGCGGCGGACGGTGAGCGCTACCGCTTCCGCGAGGTGGCCGTCGTACCCGCCCCGCCGACCCCGCCGCCCGTCGTCGTCGCCTGCACCTCCCCCGGCACCGTACGGCTCGCCGCGCACCGCGGCCTGCCCATGCTGCTGGGCATGCACATCGGCGACGACGAGAAGGCCGAGATGGTCGCCCTGTGGCGCACGGAGGCATCGGCCGCCGGCCACCCGCGGGACCTCGTGGACGGCGCGGAGCACGTCGCGGCAGGTGTCGCCCAGGTCGCGGACACCACCGGTGAGGCCGTGGACATCCTGCGCCGCGCACTCCCCCGCTGGCTCAGCCACGGCCTGGCCGCGCACCGCACGCTCGACGGCAGGCCGCGCCGTATGCGCGACGCCCTCGCCTACACCGAGCTGCTGTGCCGCCTGCACCCCGTCGGCGACCCCGCGCGCTGCGCCGACCGCCTGTCCGCCACGGCGGAACGCACCGGCATCACCCGCTTCGCCCTGCTGGTGGAGGGCTCGGGCGACACCGCGACGACGGAGCGGAACGTCCGCCGCCTCGCCGCCGACGTGCTGCCGCTCCTGCGCCGCGTGGACGGGGGAACGGCAGCACAGGACGCGGTCAGCAGTCGCGCAGCTCGGGCGACTGGTTGAGCAACTGGCTCCGTACGGACGTGAAGCGCGCGTGCACCGTCTCCTGGCCCTCCGGCGGGAAGACGGCGACGCGGTGGCAGTTCTGGAAGGCGAGACGCACCCCGAAGTGCCGCTCCAGGGCACCGCGGATGGCGTCGCTTGCGAGGGCGCGGAGCAGCTCGCCCCGCGCGTGTTCGTCCGGCGGCGGGGTGGTGTTGTCGGCGAACGGTCCGCCGTCCACCTTCAGCCGGGCCACCAGCGTGCTGATCATCTCCCAGGCGAACGGCAGGGAAGTGCGGACGCAGTCGATGAACTCCGCGTCATCGACCTCGCCCCGCTCGGCCCGCGCGAGCAGTGCCGGTGAGACGTCGAGCGACATGGATGTCTCCTCTCGGACCCCTGGTGAGGGGTCTGGCGTAACGGCCCGAGGACCCCGCCGCGTACGCCACCGCGTCCACGGGTGAATCCGGTGTGTCCGGACGGCGACGCCCCCAGGGCAAACGGTAGGCGTCCTGGCCCGTGCATGTCAGCGATACGGGCACATAACCGGCCACGGCCAGAACCCACCCATCCCGCCCGCCTCCCGACGCCCCTCACGCCCCCTTCCCCCCACGGCCCCACCCCCCTCACCCCTCACCCACCACCCCGTCCGGGGGGCCGCGCGGCAGCCTCTAGGCTGGGCCCATGCGTCTCGTCATCGCCCGCTGCTCCGTGGACTACGCGGGCCGGCTCACCGCCCATCTCCCCTCGGCCCCGCGGCTGATCCTCGTCAAGGCGGACGGCTCCGTGTCGATCCACGCCGACGACCGGGCCTACAAGCCCCTCAACTGGATGTCGCCGCCGTGCGTGTTGAAGGAGGCCGCCCCGGCGGCGGACGGCGACGGCGCGGCGGTGTGGACGGTGGAGAACAAGGGCGGCGAGAAGCTGATCATCACGATGGAGGAGATCCTCCACGACTCGTCACACGAACTCGGCGTGGACCCGGGCCTGATCAAGGACGGCGTGGAGGCGCACCTCCAGGAACTCCTCGCCGACCGCATGGAGACCCTGGGCGACGGCTGGACCCTGATCCGCCGCGAATACCCCACGGCCATCGGCCCGGTGGACATCCTGGGCCGCGACGCGGACGGCGTGACGGTGGCCGTCGAGATCAAACGCCGAGGCGAGATCGACGGCGTGGAACAGCTCACGCGCTACCTGGAACTCCTCAACCGCGACCCACTGTTGGCCCCGGTGAAGGGCGTCTTCGCAGCACAGGAGATCAAACCACAGGCCCGCGTCCTGGCAACGGACCGAGGCATCCACTGCGCGGTCCTGGACTACAACGCACTACGCGGCATCGAAGACGACAAGCTCCGCCTGTTCTGAGTCACCCCACCCACCCGGCACTTCGGAACCTCCAGTGTGGCAACAAAACCCGGATCGCACCGAAGCAAAATGCCCGCTTCCAACGCTTTCCTCCCGCCCAATCACTCAACACACCGACTACACCGAGCAATACCCGCAGCTCAACAGCAGTGGCGCCCGCCAACGAAGGCGGGCGGGGATCGCAACGTCGGCGGCCTGATCGACCCCG
The DNA here is from genome assembly GCF_044461265.1 of Streptomyces sp. NPDC049879. Classification (NCBI taxonomy): domain Bacteria; kingdom Bacillati; phylum Actinomycetota; class Actinomycetes; order Kitasatosporales; family Streptomycetaceae; genus Streptomyces; species Streptomyces sp. NPDC049879. The sequence continues at coordinate 94,958 of NZ_JBITKT010000006.1, forward strand.
GCGAAGTCAGCGTGGGTGGCGCCCGCCAACGAAGGCGGGCGGGGATCGCAACTGCCAGGGTCGTCATGCGTACCTCTCTCGGGTGGCGTGGCGCCCGCCAACGAAGGCGGGCGGGGATCGCAACAGCTCGAACTCCAGCGAGCCCGGGTCGGTGGCCGAGTGGCGCCCGCCAACGAAGGCGGGCGGGGATCGCAACCGGGCTGAACGAGTAGCCGGCGGCGGCGCGCAGCGAGGGGTGGCGCCCGCCAACGAAGGCGGGCGGGGATCGCAACCCTTACCGGACGCGCGAGCGTTGCGGGCCGGGCCGTGGCGCCCGCCAACGAAGGCGGGCGGGGATCGCAACTGGCGGCAATGCACGCGGCAGCGCCGTCAGCTCAGAGGTGGCGCCCGCCAACAAAGGCGGGCGGGGATCGCAACTTGACCTGTTGACCTGGGTCAACGCCCGCCCCCTGGGGGTGGCGCCCGCCAACGAAGGCGGGCGGGGATCGCAACCCTTACCGGACGCGCGAGCGTTGCGGGCCGGGCCGTGGCGCCCGCCAACGAAGGCGGGCGGGGATCGCAACCAGGCGAGCGACATGGTCCGCGAAGGCTTCGTGGAGTGGCGCCCGCCAACGAAGGCGGGCGGGGATCGCAACTCCTCCCACGCCTCGGTGACGCCGTCCTCGGAGCAGGTGGCGCCCGCCAACGAAGGCGGGCGGGGATCGCAACAACGGCGGCAGGGACTTCAGGCCGCGCTCGGCACGGCGGTGGCGCCCGCCAACGAAGGCGGGCGGGGATCGCAACCGCTCGATCACGTCCGCCATGTCGTGGCCAGCGTTCGAATGGCGCCCGCCAACCAAGGCGGGCGGGGATCGCAACTTGCTGGGCCGGTGCAGGACGTCGGGAAGGGCTGGGGTGGCGCCCGCCAACCAAGGCGGGCGGGGATCGCAACGAGGAGACGGACCGCGCCGCCCAGGGGATGCGGGATCGCGGCGCCCGCCAACCAAGGCGGGCGGGGATCGCAACTTAATGGTGTGCCACCGGTCGGCGAGCTGCGCGATGGTGGCGCCCGCCGACCAAGGCGGGCGGGGATTGCGGCGGGGCGGAGGGTCAGGGGAGGGGCCAACTGGGGCCGGTTGGGGTTTCGAACCAGAGGTTGTGTGTGCCGTCTGGGGTGGTGGTGAGGCCGTAGTGGGCGGGGGTGGGGTGGTCGTGGTTGGCCCAGTGGGTGAGGACCGGGGCGATCTCGCCTACGAGGTCGCGGGGGCCGCCGTATTCGATGGCGTGGACACTCGCGCCCTGGGGTTCGATGCGGGCCCACGAACCGGTGGCCGGGTGGCTCAGGCAGTGGACCGTGCGCCGGTATTCGCCGACGCCGTAGAAGGTGACGGCCTCCACGTCCGGCTGGAGCAGGCCGCGCAGGAGCCGGGCCGTGTCGTCCGCGAGGTCGGGCAGGACGGCCGTGGTGCGGGTGCCGGGCCGTACGAGGAACACCGTGGCCGTGGGGTCGTTCGGCGCCGGACCGAGCGGGGCCGGGGTGGGGAGGAGAGGGCCGTCCGCGCTGTGGTCGGGGCGGACGGTGAGCGCGGCGAGGGCGTGCCCGAGGCGGGTGACGATGGTGCCGCCCGCCCTGACCTGGCGCGTCCAGGCGGGAGGAACGCGGGGTAGGCACGCGGTGGACAAGAGGGCGTCGTACGGGGCGTCGTGGGCGTGGCCGTGGGTGCCGTCGCCAGTCACGAGGTCCGGGTGAAGGCCGGTGCGGGCAAGTGCTTCGCGGGCCTGGGTGGTGCGGCGCGGGTCGAGTTCGATGCCGGTGACGTGCTCGGCACCGGTCTTCGCGCTGAGCAGGGCGGTGAGGTAGCCGTTGGCGACGCCGACGTGGAGGACGCGGCTGCCGCGCGGGAGATCGCCGAGAGCGGAGAGCATCGCGGCGGTGACGGTGGGCGCGGGGGTCGTGGTGGTCAGGGTCTCGGTGTTGTCGTGCCGGACGGTCAGCGGGGCGTCCTCGTGCAGTGCGCGGAGGTAGCCGGTGTCGGCCGGGGTGAAGTCCTGCCCGCCCCAGGGCCGGGGAACGGTGACGTGCGGCATGAACGGTTCGCGCGACACGTCGAGGAACGGCGTGCTCCACGCGGGATCGAGAACGTGCGCCGCGTGCAGCCGCACGACCAGGCGCCGCCGCAGCTCGGCCGGCGACTCTGCCGGGACCAGGGGGTTCATCCGTGAAGTACCTTCCCGTACGGATGTGCTGAGGAGTTGGGCGGAGCCTCCGCGCCGACCGGCGATCGGCGCGGAGGGGTGTGCGTTCAGCGGCGGACGCACAGACAGGGCGGGTCGAACGCGGCGACCCATACGGCACGCGGCGGGTGAGCACCGGGCACAACGCTGCGGGCAACCGCCCGATGCCGCCCCGGCGCCCTGAACACCAGGCCGACCAACGGCATACGGGCGAGCAGCCCGACGAGCCGCTTCACCGCCGGTGCTCCTTCAAGGAGCGCAGGTGTGCCTCGATCGCCGCGTTCAACACGGCGTATTCAGCGGCCAGTTCCTCGCTCGTGGGGCGCCGCGTGGTTTCAGTCGGCTCACCGGAGACGGCGGCGGACGCCTGAGGGGAATCGTCGTCGCTCTGCGAAGAAGCCGCAGGGTCAGGGATGGTCATCGCAATCCACCTGCCTGTTCAGCGTCAAAGACGCCCAGTGCACGACCGGACGCCTGGAGTTACTGAACGATGATGGAAGGCAGCTCAGCATTAGGCAAGTGTTCGTCCTGCTCGTACTTCCAAAGGGTGATCCTGTCCCACCATGGCTGTTCGACTTGAGGCGGGCGCGACATTATGTGGCCATGGCCCAACAGGACATGCCGACCATCCGAAGTCGTCGCCTCGGCGGGGAACTTCGCCGACTCCGCCTGGCGGCGGACCTCACGATCACGGACGCCGCAGAAGCGCTGGAGTGCGGCCACCCGAAGATTTCGCAGATCGAAACCGGCAGGCGCGGCATCAGGCAACTCGACCTGACGACACTCCTGAACCTCTACGGCGTCGAAGACGACGGCTTGCGCGCGGACCTGAAACGGCTGGCCAAGGAGATCCACAAGGTGGACTGGTGGTCAGCCGCAGGCCCGATGCTCCGCGACACGCTCAAGGACTACCTGACGCTCGAATCGGACTCCGATCTCGTCCGAACCTATGAGTCGATCGTGCTGCCTGGGCTGGTGCAGACCGAGGACTACGCGCGGGCCATCATCGGTACAGCCCTCCCTCGCCAAGCGGATGCGCTGGTCGAGGCCCGTATGAAGCGCAAGGCGCTACTGGACGATCGCAAGTTCACGTTCCGTGCGGTCATCGATGCGCCGGCTTTGCATCGGATTCCCGGTGACAAGTCCGTCGTACGCTCTCAACTGGCATACCTTGCCGAGCTGTCGAGCAGACCCAATGTGACCTTGCAGATAATGCCGTTGGACGCCGAGTGGCCCATCGATCAGTTGCCACCGTTCACCGTCTTCGGCCTGCGAGGGGAGATGCCGACGAGCGTCGTCTGGTTGGAGCACCTCACCGGCGCTACGATGCTGGAGCAGCAGTATGAGGTCACGAAGTACCTCACGGCCTGGGACGAACTGACGGCAGCCGCACTCCCTCCTGCTGCGTCGCTGAGATACATCGAAGACCTTGCCAAGGACGACTGACATGACACCCCAGCACCACTCCCCCGCACTCGACGGTGCTGTCTGGCACACGAGCACCTACAGCGACAACGGGAGTGGTTGCGTCGAGCGGGCGCGGCTCGCTGAGGGGTGGCAAGGAGTACGGGACACCAAGGACCGTGACAGAGGTGTTCTCTTCTTCAACGCTTCGGCTTGGACGGCCTTTGTCACCGGCGTCAACCACGGCCTCTGACCGACGACACCGCCCGCTCCGCCTCGCCCCCGCACCAGCTCGCAGGCTGATGCGGGGGCTGTGGTTTGTGCTGTGCAGCCCGGTGAGCATGCTTCCTGCGATCCATTCGATGTGCGAGGGAGAGTCACGGCATGCAACACACGCGGCGGACGAGTCAGACAGCCAAGGACGCATCCGCCTTACCGGTGACGTGGCGCAAGTCCAGTCACAGCAATGGGCAGTCCGCGTGTGTCGAGGTTGCAAGCAATCTCCTCGGCGTGGTGCCGGTGCGCGACAGCAAGACTCCATCGGGGCCGCAGTTGCTTTTCGGTGCCCCCTCGTGGCGAGCCTTCGTTTCCACCTGCGAGACCACTGCTGCCGTCCAGTGGCAGACAGGCTGAACAAGCTTCGGCATCGCGGGGAGTGCGCCGCAGCAGGTGGAGAGGCTGTGGTTTGTGACGGGCAGCCCGGTGAGCATGCTTCCTCAGCCCTGATTGATGCACGACCGAGAGGCACGACATGCAGAACACGCGATGGACGAGCCCCGGTGTCACAGACTCATCGGCTCTGCCGGTGACATGGTGGAAGTCGTCGGCGTCGGCTGCGCAGTCCGACTGTGTGGAGTTCGGCATCCTCAACCGCTCGATGGTCGCCGTCCGCGACAGCAAGCGGCCCACGGGAGCGGCGTTGCTGCTCGACCGCCAGCAGGTCACCCAGCTGATCACCGCTGTTCGTAGCGGGATTCTGGCAGAGCACCCGTAGATCGGATGCCAAGTCGTTCCCCTCAGGCTGTACGGGTCCGTCCCTCCTTCGAGGGACAGGCGCGGCGGGATACGGCTCGGGGGCCTACGTTGGTGGTGTGGAGCGATGTGGGCCGGGTCGTGGGCCGGTGTTCTTGACCTGTCTTGATGGGGAGACCGTTGTGCTGCCGCGCACCATCGATGGTGTGCGTGCGGCGCTTCCGCCTGAGCGGTGGGGTGAGTTCGAGCGGGCTGTGGGAGAAGCGCCCGCCGAGGAGTTGTTCGGCGTGGTGGGGCACTGGGCCATCGAGACCCGGCCTGAGCTTCGTGCCAGGGATGAGGAGATCTTCGCGAGGTTGGACGCGGGGGACTTCTCCGGGTTCACCGCTGCCGAGGATCTTGACCCGTGAGCTGTCGGCCGGTTCAGCGGGTCAAGGGGGTCGGGTGTGTCGTGTGCGAGAGCTTTGACGGGTTGCGGACCGCGTAGAGGCTGGTGATCCGGCCGTTGGTCACGTGCAGCGTCAGAATCGTGTCCGGTTCGGCGTCCGTGCCGAGTGCCAGTGCCGGGTGGCCGTTGATCTGTAGGGGGCGCAGGCGTGTCGTGGTGGTGAGCCGGGAGAGAACGGCGGCCACCTCGGCCGCGCCGATGACGGGGGTCAGCGCCGCCCGTACCGCTCCGCCGCCGTCCGTCAGCAGCACCACGTCCGGCGCGATCAGGTCCAGCAGGCCCTTGAGGTCGCCCGTCTCCACCGCCCGGCGGAACGCCGCGAGCACGTCCCGTGTCTCCGTCGCCGTGACCGTCCCGCGCGGGCGTCGCGCCGCCACGTGCGCTCGCGCCCGGTGCGCGATCTGCCGGACGGAGGCCGGGGCCTTGCCGACCGCCGCCGCGATCTCCTCGTACCCGACGTCGAACACCTCCCGCAGCACGAACACCGCCCGCTCCACCGGCGCCAGCGTCTCCAGCACCAGCAGCATCGCCGTCGACACGCTCTCCGCCAGCTCCACGTCCTCCGCCACGTCCGGCGCCGTCAGCAGCGGTTCCGGCAGCCACGGCCCCACGTACGACTCCCGGCGGCGGCTGAGCGTCCGCAGCCGCGTCAGCGCCTGCCGGGTCACCATGCGGACCAGGTACGCACGCGGATGCTGCACCTCGCCCAGGTCCACGTCCGCCCAGCGCAGCCACGTCTCCTGGAGGACGTCCTCCGCGTCGGCCGCCGAGCCGAGCATCTCGTAGGCGATGGTGAAGAGCAGGTTGCGGTGGGCGACGAACGCCCCCGTGGCGGTGTCGACGGGTTCCTTCACGGCCTGCTCCTGCCTCTTCCGCGGTGATGGTGTCACGCGCACAGGACGCCGCCCGGCACGGCCCTGTGACAGCGCCGCCAGGTGGCGTGCGTCACAGCGGCCGGGCTGTCACAACGGCCGGGCGGGCGGCGTCCCATGGCCGACAGAGCACGATCGAGGAAGAGGACACCGCCATGGCACCCCGCATGAACCTGTTCGCCAACGAGACCGGCGCGAAGATCGGCAAGCGGATCTACGCCGTCAGCCAGGTCATCCACGAGTCGCCGCTGCCCAAGCGGACGCAGGAACTCGTGCAGCTGCGCGCCAGCCAGCTCAACGGCTGCGGCTTCTGCGCCGACATCCACGGCAAGGACGCGGCGGCGGCCGGGGAGGACTGGGCGCGGCTCAACCTCGTCGCCACCTGGCGGCACGCCTCCGTCTTCACCGACGCCGAACGCGCCGCCCTCGCGCTCACCGAGGAGGGCACCCGGATCACCGACGCGTACCCCGGCGTCTCCGACGCGACATGGGCCGAGGTGCGCGAGCACTACGACGAGGACCAGACCGTCGCCCTCGTCTCCCTGATCGCCATGATCAACGCCACCAACCGCCTCGGCGTGATCCTCGGCAACGAGGGCGGCGCGTACCAGGCCGGCGACCTCGCCACCGTCACGGGCTGACGGCGGCGGCGATGAGTTCCCCCGGCCCGGGAAGTCTTCCTGTCGTCGTCCACCTGGGAGGAACTCATGAGCCAGCTGCTGAAAGTCCAGCACTTCGCCGTCTCGCGCGACGGCATCGCCGCCGGTGAGGAGCAGAGCCGGGAGCGGCCGTTCGGCCACGTCGATCCGGAGAGCCTGTTCACCTGGGCCATGGCCACGGCGAGCTGGCCTGGACGCGCCGAGCCGGGCGGCAGCCGTGGCCTGGACGACTACCTCACGCGCGACTTCGCCCACAACATCGGCGCCGAGATCATGGGCCGCAACAAGTTCGGGCCCCAGCGCGGCCCGTGGCAGGACCACGAGTGGCAGGGCTGGTGGGGCGACGAACCGCCGTTCCACACGCCGGTGTTCGTGCTGACGCACCACCCGCGCCCGTCGTTCACGCTGTCCGACACCACGTTCCACTTCGTGGACGAGGACCCGGCCACGGTGCTCGGGCGGGCGCGGGAGGCGGCGCGGGGGAAGGACGTCCGGCTCGGCGGCGGGGTGACGACCATCAAGCAGTTTCTCGACGCCGATCTCGTGGACACGCTGCACGTGGCGGTCGCGCCGGTGACGCTCGGCCACGGGCTGCGGCTGTGGGAGTCGCCCGACGAGCTGCTCGACCGGTACCACCTGGACGTGGTGCCGAGCCCGAGCGGGGTGACGCACCACCTGTTCTGGCGCAGGTGAGCGGCCCCCGGGGCGGGTTGACCTCAACCACCCTTGAGATACGAGAGTCGGTGACCATGACACGTTTCCTCGCACTCGTCCATCCCGCCGCCGGTACCGCGCTGATCAGCGAGTGGCTCACCGGCACGCCCGACCGTTCGCGCACGGCCGCCGACGCCGTGGCCGACGAGTGGGCGGCCGCCGAGGCGCCCCCGGGGCGTCTCGCCCAGCACGTCTTCCTCTCCGCAGAGGGCGACAGGCTGCTGTTCCACGCGCAGTGGACCAGCAACGAGGCGCACCTCACGTGGGCGCGCGCCAGGCGCGGGGAGGTGGTCAGCCGCGTGGACACGCTGGTGCCCGGCATCGAACGCCCCGGGCTCGCGCGGACGCGCCTGCGCCGGAGCGTCGTCCACGACGCGGTGTCCCCGGCCGCCGTCCTCGTGCTGACGAGGACGGGGGCGGCCGAGGCGGAGCGCCTGGCGGCACCGGTCCCGGGGCTGCTCGCGGCGCACGTCCACGTCACGCCGGACGGTGAACGCGCCCTCGTCATCACGGAGTGGGCCACCGCCGGACAAGCCCCGCCCGGCGAGCGGTACGTGCTGTACCGCTCGCTGGTCGATCAGCCCGTCAGAGCGGGGCGAGGCGCGTCCTGAGCAGGCAGAACTCGTTGCCCTCCGGGTCCATCAGGACGTGCCACCGCTCGTCGCCCGTCTGGCCGATGTCGGCCGGGCGGGCGCCGAGCGCGAGGAGGCGTTCCAGCTCGGCGTCCTGGTCGCGGTCGGTGGCGTTGACGTCGATGTGCAGCCGGGACTTGCCCGGCTCCGGCTCGTCCCTGTAGCTGAGGATGATCGTCGGCTGCGGGCCGCCGAAGCCCTCGCGCGGCCCGATCTCCAGCGTGCCGTCGTCCTCGCGGTCGAGCACGACGAAGTCCAGCACCTCGCACCAGAACCGCGCCAGCAGCTCGGGATCGCGGCAGCCGAGCACCAGTTCACTGATCCGACACGCCATGGTGACAACCCACTCTCGGTCCGGGGCGCGAACCCCGCAACCGTACCCAACGGGACGTACCCGGGCGTGGACACCCGGCCGGCGCCGTGACCGGAGCGGTTGGATGGGCGGTGGCGGCCGTCGAGAAACGACGGCCGGCACAGCACGAACCGTGAGGAGTACCGCGTGGACCACCAGGACGTCGATGCCGCCGTGGCAGAAATGCTGCGGATACTCAGCCCCCATACTGCCGAGGACTGGACGGTGCCGGCGGGGCCGCTCGACTGGACCTGCTGGCAGACGGCGGCGCACATCGGTCACGACCTGCTGGCCTACGCGGGGCAGTTGGCGGCACAGCCCACCGATGCCTACCTCCCCTTCGACCTGACCGTCCGCCCCACGGCCTCGCCGGGCGAGCTGCTCCAGGCGGTCACCGCCTGCGGCGGGCTGCTCAGCAGCGCGTTGGCCACAGCCGGTCCGGACCTGCGTGGCTGGCACTGGGGTCCGTGCGACCCGGAGGGGTTCGCGGCGATGGGCGTCGCCGAAGTGCTGCTGCACACCCATGACATCACGCGGGGACTGTCGGTGGACTGGCTGCCGCCCGCACCACTGAGTGCCGCCGTACTCAACCGGCTCTTCCCCGCCGCCCCTTCCGGAGACCCCAGACAGGTGCTGCTCTGGTGCACCGGCCGCGGGGACCTCGACGGTTTCCCCCGCCGAACCTCCTGGAGGTGGGAAGCAGCGCGAGCGGACTAGGGTCTGTCCTCGCTCACACACGGCCGTATGCGCGCGATGCGGCAACGCAGCGAGGCTCCCCCAGGCCCGGGCGGCCTGAGCCGTGCCCCCGTACCGGCGTCGTGAGACAGGCGAGATCAGCCGGACAGACCCCTAGACCGCCGGAGTGCCCTCGTCCGTGGGGGACGCGCCCGCGGTCGTCGTCTCCGGCGGCGGCGGGTCGTCGGTCGGCGGCGGGGTCGTCGGCTCCTCCGGCTCGGTCGGATCGTCCGTGGGCTCGTCCGTCGGTTCCTCCGGCTCGGTCGGCTCGTCGGTCGGCGTGTCGTCCGTCTCCTCCGGGGGTTCCGGGGTGTCGTCGTCGCCTCCGCCACCGCCGCCGTGGTGGCCGCCGCCACCGCCGCCCGAGGACGAGGGGGGCGGGTCGTACGTCGGGTCCGCGGTGGTCGGGGTGTCGGAGGGGGTCGCCGAGGGCGACTCGCTCGGCGTCTCCGACGGCGACTCGCTCTCGTCCGGCTCCGGGTCGCGCGTGGACGGGCGGCGGGTCGGGGTGTCGTCGTCATCGTCCCCGCCGAGCGGGGTGTCGTTCCCGGTGGCCGAGGGGTCCGGCGGCGTGGCGTTCTCCGGGTCGTCGTCGCGCGGGCCCGACGTCAGGCCGAACGCGACGACCGTCCCCAGCACGGCGACCAGCAGCGCGCCCGCCCCGGCCACCACCACGTTCCGCTTCGCCGCCCGGTGCAGGCCGCGGCGCGGGCGGCCGACGACCACCCGCGGCTCCGGCTCGGGGACGCGGTGGATGACCTGCGTCTCCGCCTCCTCCTCCGCCTGGTCGAACGCGGCGACGGCGCGCGCCACCGGGTCGGCGGGCGGCAGGGCGGGCGCCTCGTTCCGCCTGGCCGGGAGGCCCATCGGCGGGGTGTGCGCGGGCGCCTGCGGCAGCGCCGGACGGCTCAGGTCCTCCACGAGCGTGAGCGCCCTGCGGCCCGCGACGGCGCCGCCCGCGTCGGCCAGGACGCCGCGCAGCGCGGTGGACGCCTCCAGCTCCACCCGGGCGCGGTCCAGCTTGCCCCGGCAGATCGCCAGGACGCCCAACTCGTGGTGGAAGTATGCCTGCTGGGCGACCTCGCCCGCGACCCGCGCGGACTCCTGGCCGCTGCGCAGGACCCGTTCCCACGCGCTCCACAGCAGTGCGGAGGCCAGCGGGGGCGCCGCCGCGCGGGCCAGGGCGGTGACGGCCGCGGCGTGCCCGGCGCGCTGGGTGGCGGCGACGGTCGCGAGGAGGGCGTCCGCCTCGGCCGCGACCGCGGCGGCCGTGGTCTCGCGCCTGCCGAGCCACCACGTGTAGTGGACGGCGGCGCCGTGCGCCCGCGCGCCCGTCGTGTCGGCGTACCCGGCGGCGGTCAGGTCGGCGGCGACGGCCTCGGGCAGGCGGTGGCCGCCGCCGGACGGGGCGAGCAGCCCGGCGTCGAGCAGTTCGGTGCGCGCGGTGGCGGCGGCGGTGTCGCCGGAGAGGGCGCCGAGGTGGTCGCGGCCGGGGAGCTCACCGCCCAACGCGACGGCGAGGCGCAGCAGTTCGCGGGCGGGCTGGGACAGGGTGGAGGCGAGCGCGGCGGTGAGGCGGGCGGGCTCGGGCAGCGGCGCGTCCTCGGCGCGCAGGCGCAGCAGGGCGCCGGCCTCGGTGAGGTGCAGCGGGAGGCCGTCCACGGCGGCGCACAGGTCGGCGGCCCAGGCGCGTTCGGTGTCGTCCAGCGGGCGGGCGACGGCGAGTTCGAAGAGTTCGAGGGCGGCGGTGTGCGTGAGCCCGGGGAGTGCGATCTCCTGGAGGCGGGACGCGGGCGCGGCGGCCGGGGCGTCGGGCCCGGCGGAGAGGAGGAACGCGCACTCGGGGGTGGCGGCGAGCACCTCGTCGAGCGCGGTGTCGCCGAACTCGGCGTCGTCCAGGACGACGACCGCGCCGATCTCCCGCAGGGCGGCGGCGAGTTCGGTGCGCCCGGGGCGGTAGCCGCTGGTGGTGTGCACGGCGGCGTAGAGGTCCTGCAGGATGTCGTCGGCGGTGCGGCGGTGGCCGCTCAGCCAGATGACGCCGTACGGCGCCAGCTCGGCGGCGTCGCGGGCGACGGCGGCGAGGAGCGCGGTGCGCCCGGAGCCCGAGGGGCCGGTCAGCCGGACCGAACGGCCGCGCGCCAGCAGGCGGTAGAGGCGGTGGCGTATCTCGTCGCGCTCCAGCAGGGGCGCGCCCTGGGGTGGCGCCGCGGGGGCCGGGAGCGTGCCCGGGGCGCGGCGCGGGGTTATCGGGCGGCGGCCCGGCGGGCAGGAGACGATCTCGCCGCCGTCCACCGGGTTGACGGTGAGCAGGAAGTCACCCGCGACGAGTTCGACGACACGCCCCGGCTCACGGGGTGGCTCACCGTTCGGGGCTGGGGAGTTGAGGTCCATGCTGCTCTTCGTCTCTCGAACGCGATGCGGAGGAGTTGCGGCCGGTGCCCACGCTACCGGTGTGTGCTCGTGGGACGGCGGCCGGTGCCGCCGATTCCGTGAGGATCGCGCGCCGATCAGGACGCGATGGTGAGGACGCGGTGCAGCCGGGTCGCGACGAGCACGCGCCGCACGTGCGGCGGTACGTCGCGCAACACCAGGCGGCGTCCGCAGCGTCCGGCGCGGCGGTGCGCGCCCATGATGACGCCGAGTCCGGTGGCGTCGCAGGAGTCGAGCTGCCGCAGGTCGAGGACGAGGTCGCCGTCGCCGCCGTCCACGGCGCGGTGCAGCGCGAGCCGGGCGTCGGCCGCGTTCCGTACGTCCAGGCGCCCGCCGACGACCAGTTCCGCGTGGTCGCCCGTGATGTGCATCCGGTTTCCCCCGATTCGTGCGGCTCACTTCGTGCTGATGTGCTGGTGTGGTGCTGCGCTGGGTGCGGCGGCGTGCGGGCCGTGGGTGCGGTGGTGCGCGGCTGGACGCACTCCCCCACGGCCGTGGCGGCGCCGGGCCGTCCGCGGACGACCAAGGGTGGTACACGGGACGGTCACTGGGGACCCAAGGGTTGCGGACCGTCCTGAAACCGATATCGAATTCACTCCCCGGGGTGACCGGCGCGGCTGCGGCGGCCGGGGAGCCGGGTCACTGCCCGTGCGCGTGGAAGCCGTGGCCCGTCTTGCGGCCGAGGTCGCCCGCGTCGACCATGCGGCGCATCAGCTCCGGCACGGCGAACTTCGGGTCGCGCGACTCGGCGTGGATGTTGTCGGCCGCGTGCAGCAGGACGTCGACGCCGGTGAGGTCGGCGGTGGCGAGGGGTCCCATGGCGTGGCCGAAGCCGAGGCGGCAGGCGAGGTCGATGTCCTCGGCGGTGGCGACGCCCGACTCGTACAGCGCGACGGCCTCCACGACCAGCGCGGTGATCAGCCGGGTCGTGACGAAGCCCGCCACATCGCGTTCGACCACGACGCAGGTCTTGCCGCACGACTCGGCGAAGGCGCGTGCCGCGGCGAGGGTCTCGTCGCTGGTGCGCAGGCCGCGGACGAGTTCGCACAGCTCCATCATCGGGACGGGCGAGAAGAAGTGGGTGCCGACGACGCGTTCGGGCCTGCGGGTGACGGCGGCGAGTTTGGTGATGGGGATCGCGGACGTGTTGGAGGCGAGCACGGTCCCGTCGCCGACGAGTCCGTCGAGCGTGCGGAAGATCGCCTGCTTGACCTCGACCTGCTCGAAGACCGCCTCGACCACGATGTCCGCACCGGCGGCGGCGTCGAGGTCGGTGGCCGTGGTGACGCGGGCGCGGGCCGCGTCGGCCTCGTCCTGGCCGAGCCTGCCCTTGGCGACGAACTTCGCCCACGACGCCTCGGCGGCGGCGAAGCCGCGCGCGAGGGCGTCCTCGGTGGTGTCCAGGAGCGTCACCTCCCATCCCGCCTGGGCGGCGACCTGGGCGATGCCGGACCCCATGAGTCCTGCGCCGACGACGGCGAGCTTCCTGGTCACGTAGATCTCCCTTGATCCGGACGGAACGACGGGCTCGGGAGGCACGACCTTAGCGGCCACCGCGTGCCGCGGGGGACGAAAGAGACACGCGTCACCCGTGGGTCGTCCCTCCAGAAACACCGTCAACTGTGGTTATCACACGAGATGTTGGCGTGGGAGGCGCAGTGATCAGGACGCGGCGGGCCTGCGGGCGTAGTCCCACGCGGGCGCGCCGAGGAGGCTCTCGGCGTCGTCGAGCATGGCCAGCATGCGGGCGGCGGTCTCGTCCACCGGGACGCCGGCGAGCGCGTCGGCGCCCGCGATGCGGTAGACGCTGTTCGTCAGCCACAGCATGAGCCCGGCGACCAGGTCGGGCATCGGGTCGCCGGGGGCGGCGCCCGTCTCCTCGCGCAGCGTCTCGGCGAGCCGGTCGCACGTGCGGTACTGCATGCGCTGGAGGAAGGCCATCAGGGTGGGCGAGCCGAACAGGACGCGCATGAAGCGCTCGTAGCCCTCGGTCAGGCCGACCCAGGGGCGGCGCTCCTCGACGTCGCGGCGCACGGCGCGCAGGACCGCCTCGGCGGCCGACTCGCCGGGGGCGCGCTCCCGGACGCGGCGGGAGGGGCGTTCGACCTGCTCGTCCTCGCGGTCGAGGAAGAGGTTCTCCTTGGCGGGGAAGTAGTTGTAGACGGTGTTGACGGAGACCTCGGCCGCCTCGGCGATCTCCGCGACCGTGACGACGTCGAAACCCCGCTCCAGGAACAGTCCGGTGGCGACATCCGACAGGTGCCGCCGCGTCTGCTCCTTCTTCCGCTCCCTCAGCCCGGCCACGGTGGCCATTCTACCCGTCCCGGGGCCGGAAAAATAGAGGCGTTGCAAAATTTAAGTGACTCTGCTTTTCTCTGGGCCATGGAGACGATCCTCAGCACCCACGGACTCGCCCGGACCTTCACCACCAGACGCGGCACGGTCGAGGCGGTGCGCGGCATCGACATGACCGTGGAGCGCGGCGAGATCCTCGGCTTCCTCGGCCCCAACGGCGCGGGCAAGAGCACGACCCTGCGGATGCTCACCACCCTGCTGCCGCCCACCCGCGGCACCGCCTCCATCGCCGGGCACGACCTGGCGCGCGAGCCCGTCGCCGTCCGGCGGCGCATCGGGTACGTCGCGCAGCAGAGCGGCGTCGCGCCCGACGAGACCGTCGTCGCCGAACTCGTCTTCCAGGGGCGCATGTACGGGCTCGGCAAGGCGGAGGCCGCCCGGCGCGCCGAGACACTGGCCGGCGAACTCGACCTGTCCGACCTGCTCGACCGCAAGGGCTCCGAACTGTCGGGCGGCCAGCGGCGCCGCCTGGACATCGCGCTCGCCCTGACGCACCGGCCCGCCGTCCTGTTCCTCGACGAGCCGACGACCGGCCTCGACCCCGGCAGCCGCGCCAGCCTGTGGGACCTCATCCGCCGCGTGCGCGACGAGCAGGACACCACCGTCTTCCTCACCACGCACTACCTGGACGAGGCCGACGCCCTGTCGGACCGGCTGGTCGTCGTGGACGGCGGCCTGGTCGTCGCCGAGGGGACGCCCGCCGGCCTCAAGACGCGCTACGGCGGCTCCGCCGGGGCGAGCCTGCAGGACACGTTCCTCGCCATCACGGGACGCGGCCCCCGCACGCCCGACGCCGCGCCCCTCGCGCTGTGAGCCCCGCCCCGACCGCCGTGCCAGCCCCGACCGCCCCCGCAGAAGGACGTGCCCCCGTGCCCAGCCCGTTCACCGAGATCGGCATCGTCTTCGGACGCTACCTCCGCCAGACGCTGCGCTCCCGCATCAGCGTGATCTTCGGCGTCGTCCAGCCGCTGCTCTTCCTCGTCTTCTTCGGCCCCCTGCTGCGCGACGTCCCCCTCGGCGGCGCCGGGGACTCCTGGCAGACCCTCGTCCCGGGGCTGCTCGTGCAGCTCGGCCTGTTCAGCGCCGCGTTCGCGGGCATCGGCGTCATCATCGAGAAGCAGCTCGGCGTCATCGAACGGATGCGGGTGACGCCCGTCCGCAGGTCGGCGCTGCTGTTCGGGCGCGTGCTGCGGGACGTCGTGCAGCTCCTGGTCCAGTCGCTGCTGATCGTCCTCCTCGGGACCGCCTTCGGGCTGCGCGCGCCCGTCGCGGGCGTGCTGGTCGCGTTCGCCTTCGTCGCCCTGCTGGGCGCCTCCCTGGCCTCGCTGTCGTACGCCTTCGCCATGCGCGTCCGCACCGCGCAGGAGTTCGCCCCGGTCGTCAACTCCCTCAACATGCCCGCGATGCTGCTGTCCGGCATCCTGCTGCCGATGTCCCTCGCGCCCGGCTGGCTCGACGCCATCTCCCACTTCGTGCCGTTCCGCTATGTGGTCGAGGCCATCCGCGCGGCGTTCGTCGGGCACTACGGCGACACCGCGCTCCTCCAGGGCACGCTGGCCGCCGCCGCGCTCGCCGCCGTCTGCATCACGGCCGGTCTGCGCCTGTTCGGCAAGGCCGACGCCTGACCGCCGCGCCCCCGGGCGCTCTACCCTCGGACCATGGTCAACCTGACGCGGATCTACACCCGCACCGGAGACACCGGCACCACGGCCCTCGGCGACTTCAGCCGCACCGCCAAGACCGACACCCGCATCGCCGCCTACGCCGACGCGAACGAGGCGAACGCCGCCATCGGCACGGCGCTCGCCCTCGGCGACCCGTCCGAGGACGTCCGCACCGTCCTCGTCCGGGTGCAGAACGACCTCTTCGACGTGGGCGCCGACCTCTCCACCCCCGTCACCGAGGACCCGGCCACGCCGCCGCTGCGCGTCACCCAGACGTACATCGACCGCCTCGAAGCCGACTGCGACCGGTTCCTGTCGGAACTCGAACCGCTCCGCAGCTTCATCCTCCCCGGCGGCACCCCCGCCGCCGCGCTCCTGCACCAGGCCTGCACGGTCGTCCGCCGCGCCGAACGCTCCACCTGGGCCGCGCTCGGCGAGCACGGCGAGACGATGAACCCCCTCACCGCCACCTACCTCAACCGGCTCTCCGACCTGCTGTTCATCCTCGCCCGCGTCGCCAACAAGGAGACCGGCGACATCCTGTGGGTCCCCGGCGAGAACCGCTAGGCGGGCTCCCGGTCACCGGCCGCGCGCTTCGGCTCGCGCTTGGGCCAGACCGAGTACGTGGCCGCCACGATCCCGTGGATCACCACCACCCGCAGCGCGGTCACCTGGGACGCCTCCAGACGCTCCCGCCCGTCCACGTCCCCGACCAGCCACAGCATCAGCTGGAGCACGCCCGCCGCGAGCAGCCCGCCCACCAGGGTCATCGCCCAGATGCGCCACTCGTGCCGCGCCCGCCCCGCCCCGTACCTCGGCGGCTTCGGCGGGCGCGGGCCGCCCCCGAGGCGGTGCGCGGCGTGCCCGTCCGCCCAGCGGATCACGTAGTGCCCGTACGCCACGGTGAAGCCCAGGTACAGCGCGGCCAGGCCGTGCGCCCACGACGCCTCGCCGCCCGACCGCAGATCGACGACCGTCACCGCAAGCAGCGCCACGTCCACCAGCGGCACGCACAGCAGCAGCACCTTGCCCAGCCGCCGCATACGCAGCACGTACCGCGCCACCAGGCCGCCGCCGAGCACAACCCAGAACGCGACCTCCGCCGCCACGATCAGCCCGAACCCCATCGGCCACCGCCCTTCCACACCCGGGACTCCCCTGTCCCGTCCACCCTCCCCGCCACGCCACCCGCGCCCCTCGTCGCCCGTGACGATTCCCACTACACCTTTCGATGTACTCCCGGCCGCACGCCCGCCACGCCATGCTGAGATGAACACCATGCCGGGACCACCGCACCGCCCCCACCGCACCGACGCGCTCATAGCCGCCACCGGCATGGCCGCCGGTCTCGTCATGTGGTCCCTCGACCTCTACTCCAGCCCCTCCCTCGCACAGGACCGCGGCGACTGGGCGCTCCTCCCCCTCGCCGCCATGTGCACCGCCGAACTCCTGCGCCGCGTCTGGCAGCCCGGCGCCCTGCTGCTGGCCTGCGCCGCGTTCGCCGCCGACCAGGCGACCGGCTCCCTGCTGGTGACCGTCGCCATGTTCACCGACCTCTGCTACGCGGCGGTGATGTACGGGCCGCCACGCGTCGCCCGTGTCGTCCCCCCGGCGTTCATCGCCGTCAGCATCGCCAGCACCGCACTGCTCCTCGCCCTGCTGCGCGACGCCCAGGCGCTCCTGCTCGGCGCGATGATGGGCCTGCTCACGGTCGGCTCCGCGTTCACGGGCCTCATCACCCGCGCCCACCGCGACGCCGCTGCGGCCGAACGGCTCCGCGCCGAGCAGACGCGGCTCCTCGCCGAGATCGACCGCACCCAGGCCGTCACCGCCGAACGCTCCCGCGTGGCACGCGAACTGCACGACGTCGTCGCCAACCACCTCTCCGCCATCGCCCTGCACTCCACGGCCGCGCTCTCCCTGCGCGAACCCGAGACCACCCAGCGCGCCCTGCGCGTCATCCGCGAGAACTCCACGCAGGGCCTCACCGAGATGCGCCGCCTCATCGGCCTCCTGCGCGACGGCAGCCCGGAGACCCCGGCGCCCACGCCCAGCCTCGACGGCCTCGGCGCCCTCGTCACCCAGGCGGGCGAGGCGGGCGCCGCGCGCGGCCTGCGCTTCACCGCCGACGACCGCCGCACCGGCACCCCACTGCCCGCCCCGGTCGAGCTGGCCGCGTACCGCATCGTGCAGGAGTCCCTCGCCAACGCCGTGAAGCACGGCGCCCCCGGCCACGCCGCCGTCCTCCTCGACCTGCGCGACGACACGCTGCACATCGACGTCACCAGCCCGCACAGCGAACGGCCCACCCCCGCCGCCCCCGGCACCGGCAGCGGCCTCACCGGGATGCGGGAACGGGCCGCGCTCCTCGGCGGCGACCTGACGGCAGGACCCGACGGCGGCGTGTGGCACGTACGCGCCGCGCTGCCCCTCGAACCTCCCCTCCCGTCCCAGTACCAGCACCAGCACCAGCCGGAGAGGACCGCCCGCCCATGACCCTCCGCGTGCTCGTCGCCGACGACCAGGCCGCCGTACGCCAGGGCATCGTCCTCATCCTGGGCTCCGCCCCCGGCATCGAGGTCGTCGGCGAGGCGGCCGACGGCGAGGAAGCCGTGCGCCTCGCCCGCGCCCTGCGCCCCGACCTGGTCCTCATGGACGTCCGGATGCCACGCCTCGACGGCGTCTCCGCGACCGCCGCCGTCACCCGCGAGCAACTGGCCGAGGTCCTGGTGCTGACGACCTTCGACTTCGACGCGTACGTCTTCGGCGCCCTGCGCGCGGGCGCCGGGGGCTTCCTGCTGAAGGACAGCGACGCGGACACCCTCGTCGCCGCCGTCCGCACCGTCGCGGCGGGCGAGGGCACGATCGCGCCCGCCGTCACCCGGCGGCTGATCGCCGAGTTCGCCCGCACCGCCCCCCGTACGCCCTCCCCCGCCGCCGCGCGGCTGTCCGCGCTGACCCCGCGGGAACGCGAGGTGCTCGCCCACATCGGCGCGGGCCTGTCCAACGGGCAGATCGCCCGCCGCATCGGCGCCGCCGAGGCCACCGTGAAGACCCATGTCAGCCGCCTGCTGGCCAAGCTCGACCTGCGCAGCCGCGTCCAGGCGGCCGTGCTGGCACAGGAGTCGGGCATCACCCCGGACACCTTCTGACGCACCGTCCCCGGACGGCCCAGCACCACGCGCCGAGCGGCCCCGGCGTCCCCAGACTGAGGCCATGGCAGAACACTCGAAACGGCACGGCCCGTCCGGCACGGCCGAGCGCGTACGCGGCCCAGAAGGCGCCGCACGCCGTGCCAGCCGCCGCCTCGAACGCCTCACCGGCCACCCCGTCGACGGCGTCTCCGGCGTCTCCGCCGAGGAGCACGGCTGGCGCGTGGCACTCGACGTCCTCGAAGTCCCCCGCATCCCGGACACCACCAGCCTGATGGCCACCTACGAGGTGGACCTCGACCGGCACGGGAAACTCCTGCGCTTCCGCAGGGTGCGCCGCTACCGGCGCGCCGCGTCCGACGACTGACGCACCCCCCGCCCCCCGCGAAGGAGCACCCGCATGACCGTCACCACCGCCTACCCCGCCGCCTACCCCGACGGCGTCGCCTGCTCGCCCCGCTCGGGGACGCTGTACGACGTCATCGACATCATCCTCGACCGGGGCATGGTCATCGACGTCTTCGTCCGCGTCTCACTCGTCGGCATCGAGATCCTGCGCGTGGACGTCCGCGTCGTCATAGCCAGCGTGGACACCTACCTGTACTTCGCCGAGGTCTGCAACCGCATCGACCTGGAGTCGGACGACCGCGCGCAGTCCCTGCCCAACATAAGGGGCGGCGCGAAGGCCCCCCACCCGCCGACAGCTCGCCAGCAGGCGGCCAAGAGCCTGAAGAAGAAGGCGAAGAAGGCCAAGGAGGCCCTCAAGCCCAGCCACCACCGGCCGCACCGGCACCACCACCACGAGGACGACGGTGAGAAATGAGCCCGCTGTACGTGTACGGCTTCGTCCGCCCGGGGCACCCCGTCCCCGCCCTGACACAGGGCGTCGGCGACCCTCCGGCCCGCGTGCGTGTCGTCGGTGACGGCACGCTCGCCGCCGCTGTCAGCAAGGCACCGCCGGACCTGCTGGCACGCCGCCGCGACCTCGCCGCGCACCGGGAGGTCCTGCTCGCCCTCGCGGCGGACGGCCCCGTCCTGCCGATGCGCTTCGGCGTGGTCGCGCCCGATCGCGCCACGCTCCGGGAACGGCTCGCGGAGTCCCCCGAGACCCACCTCAGGACGCTCGGACGGCTCGACGGGCGGCTGGAGATGAACTGCAAGGTCTTCCCCGTCGAGGCCGCACTCGCGGGCCTCCTGCGCGCCGACGCCACGCTGCGCGCGCTCCGCGACCAGGCGCGCCGACGCCCGGGGTACGAGACCAGCGTCCGCCTCGGCGAGGCCGCCACCGACGCGCTGCGGCGCCACGCCACCACGGCCGCCGCCGGTGCGGTACGGGCCCTCGCCGCGTACGCGGAGGCCGTCGCGCCGGGACCCGAGGTGCCCGGCTGCGTCGGGAACACGTCGTTCCTCGTGCCGCGCGCCGCCGTCGCCGACTTCAGGACCGAGGCGGCCCGCCACACGGCGGCGCTCGCGGACCGGGCCGAACTGCGCGTCACCGGCCCGCTGCCCTGCTTCAGCTTCGTCACCCCCGGCGCGGCACCCGCCGTCCCCGCGGCGGCGGCCATGGGGCAGGCCTGACATGGGACTGCTCTCCGGACTGATCCTGCTGCCGCTGGCCCCCGTGCGCGGCACGGCGTGGGTGGCCGAGCGGATCGCCGAGGCGGCGGACAAGGAGACCACCGACCCGGCGCCCGTCCTGGCCCGGCTCACCGCGCTGCACCGGGCGCTCGACGAGGGCGTCCTCAGCGAGGAGGAGTTCGAGCACGAGGAGGAGGCCCTGCTGATCGAGCTGCGCCGCCGCCGCGAGGCCGCCATGCCCCCCGCCGCCCGACCACCACGTCCCCACCTGCCTCCCACCCACCCACCGAGCAGGAAGGTCCCCGACTGATGGACTCCCACAAGGCGGCCGTCGCGGCGGGCATCGCGGGCGGCTATCTGCTGGGCCGCCGCCACAAGGCGAAGCTCGCCCTGGTCGTCGCCACCTATGTCGCCGGACGCCGCTTCCGCCTCAGCCCCACGGGGCTGGCCGCCGCGGGGCTGCGCAAGATCCAGGACAACCCGCAGTTCGCGGAGGCCACGGAGCGGCTGCGCGGCCAGGTGCTCGACGCCGGCCGTACGGCGGCCCAGGAGCGCATCAGCGCGCTCACCGACACCCTCCGCGAGAAGACCGAGGCGCTCGGCGGCCCACTCGGCAGCGGCGACGGCGCAGACGACGAGGACGACGAGGACCGCGAGGAGGAGCAGGGCGGCGAGCCGGAGCGGCACGACAGCCACCGGCACCGCGACCGCTCCCACCGCAGGCGCGCCCAGGCGGACGACGAGGACGACGAGGACGACGAGGACGACGCGGAGAACGCCGAAGAGGACGAGGACGAGGAGGAGGCCCCCGAGGACCGCGAGGAGCCGCCGCAGCGCAAGCAGCGGAAGAAGGCCGCCGCGGCCAAGGCGGCCCACACGAAGAAGGCGGCCGGTGCCAGCAAGCGCGCCGCACGCTCCACGTCCCGGTCCCAGCGCGAGAGGTGACGGACATGGCGAAGAGAGACACGGCCGGGCAGGACGCGCTCGCCCAGAGCCTGGAGCGGCTCGGCAACGAGCTCACCGGCTTCCTCACGGCCCGGATCCACCGGCTCGCGGACGCCGCCCAGGCCAAGCTGGGCGACGTGGCCGGCCAGGTCGGCGGGGACGCGCTTGACCCGAAGAACCTGCCGAAGACCGGCGCGAAGCTCCTCGGCGGCAAGGCCAAGGATTCGGCCGTCGGCTCCGTCAAGAAGGCCGTCCCCGGCATGGGCGGCGGAGACGGCGACGGTGACGGCGGAGGCGACGGCGGCAAGAAGCAGGGCGGCAAGGCGGGCGGCAAGTTCACCAGCATCATCGAGACCGCCGACATCGGCGTCCCGCTGAACGAGGCCTACCGCCACTGGACCTCGTACGAGGACTTCAGCGACTTCATGAAGGGCGTCCAGAGCGTCGAGCGGCCCGACGAGACGACGAGCGACTGGAAGTTCAAGGTCGGCCCGTCGAACCGCGGCTGGAAGGCCACCGTCCAGGAACAGGTCCCCTACGAGAAGATCGAGTGGACCTCCGAGGGCGCGCAGGGCAGCACCCGCGGCGTCGTCACGTTCCACGAGCTGGCGCCCAAGCTGACGCGCATCGTGGTCGTCGTCCAGTACTACCCGGCCGGGTTCTTCGAGAAGACGGCCAACCTCTGGCGCGCCGCCGGGCGCCGCCTGCGCCTCGACCTCAAGAACTTCCAGCGCCACGTGACGCTGGAGGCCGACGAGGTGCCCGAGGGCTGGCTCGGCGAGATCCGGGAGGGCGAGGTCGTCCAGGACCACGAGCCGGAGGACGAGGACGCCGAGGACGAGGACGACGAGGAAGAAGAGGAAGAAGAGGAAGGTGACGAGCGGTGACCCTGCCCGTGGAGCCCGTGGACACCTGCGAGACGTTCACCCACCGCCCCTCAGGACCGTCCAACCTCGCCGACATCCTGGAGCGCATCCTCGACAAGGGCATCGTCATCGCCGGTGACGTCAAGATCGACCTGCTCGACATCGAGCTGCTGACGATCCGGCTGCGCCTGTTCATCTCCTCCGTGGACACCGCGCGCAAGGCCGGCATCAACTGGTGGGAGACCGAGCCCTCGCTGTCCACCACGGCCAACCGCGACGCCCTCGTCGACGAGAACCGCCTGCTGCGCGAACGCATCGCCGACCTCGAACGGGACCGCATCGCCGAGCACGAACGGGACACCCTGGACCGCGCATGACGACCTCCCCCACCTCCCCCGCACCCCACACCACCGCCCCCCGGCGCGGCTCCGCCACCTGCGTCTTCGCCGTCTGCCCCCGCGCCTCGGCGGACGCCCTGGCCGACGCCCTGGCCTCCGTGTCCGGGCACGTGACGGCCTCAGGACCGGTCCGCGCCCTCGCCGCGGGACCGCTCACCGCAGTTGTGCAGGACGTGCCCGCCGAGGCCTTCACCCCCGAGGCCCTGCGCGAACGCCTCGCCGACCGCGACGCCCTCGAACGGTACGCGCGGGCGCACGACGAGGTCGTCGCCGCCACGGCGGCGACCGCCCCGGCCATCCCCCTCCCCCTCGCCACGCTCTACCTGGAGGACGCGCGCGCCCGCGACGCGCTCACCGCCGACGCGCAGCGCTTCCTGACCGTCCTCGACCGCGTCACCGGCCGCGACGAGTGGGGCGTCAAACTCACACTCACCGCCCCCGCCGCCACACCGCCGCCGGAGCCCGCCCCGGCGGCCCAGGCGGCGACCGGCCGCGCGTACCTCGACCGCCTGCGCGGCCGCCAGCACGCCCGCGACGACCGGCGCCAGGCCGCGTACGACGCCGCCCGGCACGTACGCGAGCGCCTGCGCCCCCTCGCCGCCGCGTCACGCGACCTGCGGCTCCAGGACACGGGCACGCACCCGCAGGTGGCGAACACCGCGTACCTCGTGGACCGCTCCCGGGCCGGCGCGTTCGCCGCCGCCGTCGCCGCCCTCCGCTCCGCGCCGGAGACCGCCGGACGGGTGCGCGTCGAGCTGACCGGCCCCTGGGCCCCCTACTCCTTCACCGGTGAGGACCATGACGAGAACCCTGGCTGACGCCACCGCGCCCACCTCCGGCGTGCCCACCCCGCCGGAACCGGCACCCTGGGTCGGCCCCGACGGGCCCTACGGCCCGATCGGCGTCCCGCTCGTGGACCTGCTCGACCGGGTGCTCGGCTGCGGCGTCGTCATCAGCGGGGACCTGGTGATCGCCATCGCCGAGGTCCCCCTCGTCCGGCTGTCCCTGCACGCGCTGCTGGCCTCGGTGTCCGAACGGGTCCCGTCGCCCTGGGCCGACAGCGGGCCGCTGTGAGCGGCCTGCGCGCCGGCCTGCCGGACGGCACGTCCCTCGCGGCGGCGCCCGGCGCGCCCGCCCGGGTGGACATCGACGGCGAGAGCGTCGGCCGCGACCTGGCGGCGCTCGTGCTGACCGTCGTGGAGCTGCTGCGGCAGCTCATGGAACGGCAGGCGGTCCGCCGCGCCGACTCCGGCGAGCTGACGGACGAGCAGGTCGAACGCGTCGGGACCACCCTGATGCTGCTCGACCAGCGGATGGGCGAGCTGCGCGACCAGTTCGGCCTGAGACCGGAGGACCTCAACCTCGACCTCGGGCCCCTCGGCTCCCTGCTGCCCCGCGACTGAGCCCCCGGGAACGCACGCGCCCCTGGCAACGTGCCCGCGGGAACGCACGCGCCCCTAGGAACGCGAAAGGCCCGGCTCAGGCGACGTTCACCCGTTGTCCGGGTGGCGCCGCCTCCAGCCAGGCCAGGAAGCCGGTGAGCGCGTCCTCGCTCATCGCCAGCTCGATGTCCCAGTCGTCATGGCGACAGCTGAGCACCACCGCCCCGGGCAGCAGCGCCAGCTCCTCCTCGCCCTCGGGCCGCCGCCGCTCGCGTACCTGGATGCGGTCGCGCTCCAGCGTCCGGCGCGGGCGCGGCGCGTAGGAGAACACGCGGAACCACTCGACGTGGTCCCCGTTGTAGCGGGCGACGCCGTAGCGCCAGCCCTTGCCCGCGGGCAGCTCGGCGGGCGCGGCGAACCGCGCACTGCAGTCGAACGTGCCGCCGGACCGCTGGATCAGCCGCCGCCGCAGTCCGAAGCCGAAGAGCCCGAGAACCGCGAGGACCAGCACCGCGCCGACGGACACGAGCAGGACGACAACCATGGGTCAACGACCTCCTCGCCTCGTGCCGCCGTGTCTCGCGCCGGATACCCCTGGGTGTGCCTGGTGATGCGTCAGCGGTCCGCCGACACGGCACGCAGGCGGACGTCGGCACGCCGCTCGGCCTCGGCGTCCTCCTCCGACCTCGCCTGCTCCAGGGCACGCTGGGCACGCTCGACGTCGATCTCGTCGGACAGCTCGGCGATCTCGGCGAGCAGCGACAGCTTACCGTCCGTGTACGACAGGAAACCGCCGTGGACGGCCGCGGTGACCGTGCCCGCGCCGCTCTCACCGGCCGTGCGGATCGTCACGGGGCCCGACTTCAGGACGGCGAGCACCGGCTGATGCCCCGGCATGATGCCGATGTCGCCCGCGGTGGTCCGCGCGACGACCAGGCTCGCCTCACCGGACCAGACCCGGCGGTCGGCGGCGACCAACTCGACGTGCAGCTCAGCCACGATGGCTCCCTCACTTCCGGATATCCGCCTGGATATCGCCGGCTAGTCGAAGAATAGATGGGGCTCGCGGACATCCGCGGGGCGGGGGCACCCCTGGGGGTGAACCCCCGCCCCGGGGTCCGGGCAGGCGGGCCGCCGGCGTCAGGAGACGCCGAGCGCCTTCGCCTTGGCCTTCAGGTCGTCCAGGCCACCGCACATGAAGAACGCCTGCTCGGGGAAGTGGTCGTACTCCCCGTCCGCGATGGCGTTGAACGCGGCGATGGACTCGTCCAGCGGCACGTCCGAGCCGTCCAGGCCGGTGAACTGCTTCGCCGCGTGGGTGTTCTGCGACAGGAAGCGCTCGATACGGCGGGCGCGGCTGACGGTGAGCTTGTCCTCCTCGCCCAGCTCGTCCATGCCGAGGATGGCGATGATGTCCTGGAGGTCCTTGTACTTCTGCAGGATGTTCTTGACGCGCGAGGCGCAGTCGTAGTGGTCCTGCGAGACGTAGCGCGGGTCCAGGATGCGGGACGTGGAGTCCAGCGGGTCCACGGCCGGGTAGATGCCCTTCTCCGAGATCGGACGGGAGAGCACCGTCGTCGCGTCGAGGTGGGCGAACGTGGTGGCCGGGGCCGGGTCCGTCAGGTCGTCGGCGGGCACGTAGATCGCCTGCATCGAGGTGATCGAGTGGCCGCGCGTCGAGGTGATGCGCTCCTGGAGGACACCCATCTCGTCCGCGAGGTTCGGCTGGTAGCCCACCGCGGAGGGCATGCGGCCCAGCAGCGTGGAGACCTCGGAGCCGGCCTGCGTGAAGCGGAAGATGTTGTCGATGAAGAACAGCACGTCCTGCTTCTGCACATCGCGGAAGTACTCCGCCATGGTCAGACCGGCCAGGGCGACGCGCAGGCGGGTGCCCGGCGGCTCGTCCATCTGGCCGAAGACGAGGGCGGTCTGCGGGAGCACGCCGGACTCGGCCATCTCCTCGATCAGGTCGTTGCCCTCACGGGTGCGCTCGCCCACACCGGCGAACACGGAGACGCCCTCGTGCAGCTTCGCCACACGCATGATCATCTCCTGGATGAGCACGGTCTTGCCCACCCCGGCGCCGCCGAACAGGCCGATCTTGCCGCCCCTGACGTACGGGGTCAGCAGGTCGATGACCTTCAGGCCGGTCTCGAACATCTCGGTCTTCGACTCGAGCTGGTCGAACGCGGGCGCCTGCCGGTGGATCTCCCACCGGTCGGTGATCTCCGCCTCGGCCTCGGGCTCGTTGAGGATGCGGCCCAGGGTGTTGAAGACGCGGCCCTTGGTCACGTCGCCGACCGGCACCGTGATGCCCTTGCCGGTGTCGGTGACGGGCGCCTGGCGGACCAGGCCGTCGTTGGGCTCCAGGGCGATGGTGCGGACCATGCCGTCGCCCAGGTGCTGCGCGACCTCAAGGGTCAGCGTCTTCTTCGCGCCCGCCTGCGCCGGGTCGGCGATGTCGACGGTCAGCGCGTTGTAGATCTCGGGCATGGAGTCCACCGGGAACTCCACGTCCACCACGGGCCCCCTGACCCGCGCGATACGGCCCGTGGCCGTGGCCTGCGTGGGGGCCGACTCGGCAGCAGTAGTCATGATCAGCGTTCACTTCCCGCGGTCGCGTCGGCCAAGGCGCTCGCGCCACCGACGATCTCGGTGATTTCCTGGGTGATTTCGGCCTGGCGGGCCGCGTTCGCAAGCCGGGTGAGGGACCGGATGAGGTCCTCGGCGTTGTCGGTCGCGGACTTCATCGCCCGGCGGGTGGCGGCGTGCTTGGAGGCGGCCGCCTGGAGCAGGGCGTTGTAGATCCGGCTCTCGACGTAGCGCGGCAGCAGCGCGTCCAGCACCTGCTCGGCCGACGGCTCGAACTCGTAGAGCGGCGCCGGCTGGTTGCCGCGCTGGAAGACCTCGGCCGACTCCTCGGCCGTCGACTTCAGGGTCAGCGGCAGCATCCTGGCCTCGACCGGCGACTG
Source organism: Streptomyces sp. NPDC049879 (assembly GCF_044461265.1). Lineage (NCBI taxonomy): Bacteria > Bacillati > Actinomycetota > Actinomycetes > Kitasatosporales > Streptomycetaceae > Streptomyces > Streptomyces sp. NPDC049879. Next base: position 121,705 of record NZ_JBITKT010000006.1, read on the forward strand.
CGTCATCATCGAGACGAACTCGGTGAAGACGATGTGCAGCTCGTCGACGCCGCCCTCGTCGGTGTCCCGCTGGACCGCCTCGATGAGCGGCGCCGCCACGGCCTTGGCGTCCGCGTACGTCGGGCTGTCCGTGAAACCGGTCCACGACTGGACGACCGGCCGCTCGCGGAAGCCGTAGTACGAGACGCCCTTGCGGCCGACGACGTACGCGTCCACCTGCTTGCCCTGGGCGACCAGCTCGCTCGTCAGGTGCTCGCCCGCCTTGATGGCGTTGGCGGAGTAGCCGCCGGCCAGGCCGCGGTCGGAGGTGATCAGCAGCACCGCCGCCCGCCGGGGCCGCTCGGCCTCGGTGGTCAGCGGGTGCTTGATGTCCGCGCCGCTCGCCACGGCCGTGACGGCCTTGGTCAGCTCGTCGGCGTACGGAGCCGACGCGGCCACCTTGCGCTGCGCCTTGACGATGCGCGAGGCCGCGATCATCTCCATGGCGCGGGTGATCTTCTTGGTGGCCGTGACGGACTTGATCCGCCGCTTGTAAACGCGAAGCTGAGCGCCCATGGGTCAGTCCTCGCCCAGCAGCCGGCCGTCCGCCGTCTGGAACTGCTGCTTGAACTGGTTGACCGCCGAGCGGACGGCGTCGAGCGTCTCGTCCGACATCTTGCCGCCCTCCCGGATGGAGGTCATGAGGTCCTTGTGGTCGCGGCCCAGGTAGTCCAGCAGCTCGCGCTCGAAGCGGCGGATCTCGCCGACCGGGATGTCGTCCATCAGGCCGCTGGTGCCGGACCAGACGGAGACGACCTGGTTCTCGGTCGAGAACGGGCTGTACTGGTCCTGCTTCAGCAGCTCGACCATGCGCTGACCGCGCGCCAGCGCGGACTTGGACGCGGCGTCCAGGTCGGAACCGAAGGCGGCGAACGCCTCCAGCTCGCGGTACTGGGCGAGGTCCACACGCAGCGAACCGGTGATCTGCCGGATCGCCTTGTGCTGCGCGGAGCCGCCGACGCGGGAGACGGAGATGCCGACGTTCAGCGCGGGGCGCTGGCCCGCGTTGAACAGGTCGGACTCCAGGAAGCACTGGCCGTCGGTGATGGAGATGACGTTGGTCGGGATGAACGCCGACACGTCGTTCGCCTTCGTCTCGACGATCGGCAGGCCGGTCATCGAGCCGCCGCCCATCTCGTCGGAGAGCTTGGCGCAGCGCTCCAGGAGGCGGGAGTGCAGGTAGAAGACGTCGCCCGGGTACGCCTCGCGGCCCGGCGGGCGGCGGAGCAGCAGGGAGACGGCGCGGTAGGCGTCGGCCTGCTTCGACAGGTCGTCGAAGACGATCAGGACGTGCTTGCCCTGGTACATCCAGTGCTGGCCGATGGCCGAGCCCGTGTAGGGCGCGATGTACTTGAAGCCGGCCGGGTCGGACGCGGGGGCGGCCACGATGGTGGTGTAGTCCATCGCGCCGGCCTCCTCCAGCGCGCCGCGCACGGACGCGATGGTGGAGCCCTTCTGGCCGATCGCCACGTAGATGCAGCGGACCTGCTTGTTCGGGTCGCCGGAGCGCCAGTTGTCGCGCTGGTTGATGATCGTGTCCACCGCGAGGGCGGTCTTGCCGGTCTGCCGGTCGCCGATGATCAGCTGGCGCTGGCCGCGGCCGATCGGGGTCATGGTGTCCACGGCCTTGTAGCCGGTCTCCATGGGCTCGTGCACCGACTTGCGCTGCATGACCGAGGGGGCCTGGAGTTCGAGGGCGCGGCGGCCCTCCGACTCGATCTCGCCGCGGCCGTCGATCGGGTTGCCCAGCGGGTCGACGACACGGCCGAGGTACTTGTCGCCGACGCCGACGGACAGCACCTCACCGGTGCGGCGCACCGGCTGGCCCTCCTCGATCCCGCTGAACTCACCGAGGACCACGGTGCCGATCTCGCGCTCCTCAAGGTTGAGGGCGAGGCCGAGGGTGCCGTCCTCGAACTCCAGCAGTTCGTTCGCCATGGCCGAGGGCAGCCCCTCGACCAGCGCGATGCCGTCACCGGCAACGCTGACCGTCCCGACCTCTTCCCGCGAGGCCGCGTCCGGCTTGTACGACTGGACAAAGTTCTCCAGTGCGTCCCGGATCTCATCCGGCCGGATCGTGAGCTCCGCCATCTGGGTTCCCTGCTCTCCTTGTTGGGCCCGTACGTTCGTCCGTCTACGGCCCAACCGGGCCGCTGGTCCTGCAATCTTGTTCTGGCTTGTCGGCGCCGCGCGCGACGCTCGCGGCGCGCTCCGCCCGCGCGGTCAGCCGGCGAGGCGCCGGCTGACGTCCTCCAGGCGGTCGGCGACGGTGCCGTGGATGACCTCGTCCCCGACCCGGACCGAGATCCCGCCGACGACGGCCGGGTCCACGTCCAGGTTGAGCTGGATGGGCCGGCCGTACAGCCGGGCCAGGGCGCCGCCCAGGCGTTCCCGCTGCTGGTCGCTCAGCGGCACCGCCGTGGTGACGACCGCGACCGACCGGCCGCGGCGGGCCGCCGCCAGCGTGGACAGCGCGTCGAGCCCTGCCTCCAGGCTACGGCCTCGCGGCCGTTCCACCAGGCGCACGACCAGCCGCTGCGTCACCTCGTGGGTACGGCCGCCGAGCAGGTCGTTGACCAGCCCGGCCCTGGCCGCCACGGCGCCCGGCTCGTTGTTCCGCGCGCCGAGCGAGGCCCGCAGCTGCGGCGAGGTGGCGACGATCCGCGCGAAGCGGAACAGCTCGTCCTCCACCGCGTCCAGGCCGCCGGCCCGCTCCGCGGCGATGAGGTCGGCGCTGTCCGCCAGCTCCTCCACGGCGTCCACCAGGTCGCGGGACGCCGACCAGCGGGACCTGACCATGCCGGAGACCAGGTCGACGGCCTCTCCCGAGACCTGCCCGGCCAGCAGCCGCGCGACCAGGCCGGCCTTCTCCTCGCCCTGCTGGGCGGGGTCGGTCAGCACCCGGCGCAGCCCGACCTCGCGGTCGAGCAGGCCGGTGACCGCGGCCAGGTCGTCGGCGAGGGCGGCGGCGTCGACAGCCGTGTTGTCGGCCAGGGCGTCGAGCCGTTCCCCGGCCGCCTCCGACGCCTCGCGGCTCGCTCCGTTCATGGAGGTCACGCTTCCCTTCCGGACTGGCTGGGGACGCCGGTCTCGGCGCGGCTCTCCAGCTCGTCCAGGAAGCGGTCGATGGTCCTGCTCTGGCGGGCGTGGTCCTCCAGGGACTCACCGACGAGCCGGCCGGCGAGGTCGACGGCGAGCTTGCCGACGTCCTGCCGCAGCTGCTCGGCGGCCTGCTTGCGGTCCGCCTCGATCTGGGCGTGGCCGGCGGCGATGATCTCCTCGCGCTGCCGCTGGCCCTCGGCGCGCATCTCCGCGATGAGCGCCGCGCCCTGCTCCTTGGCCTCCTGGCGCAGCCGGCCGGCCTCGTGGCGGGCCTCGGCGAGCTGCTCCCGGTAGCTCTCCAGCGTCTGGCGGGCCTCGGCCTGGGTGGCCTCGGCCTTCTCCATGCCGCCTTCGATAGCCTCGCGACGCTCCTCCAGCGTCTTGTTGATGCTGGGGAGGAGCTTCTTGTAGAAGACGAAGAAGATGACCGCGAAGCAGAAGAGCCCGATGAAGACCTCGGGCCACACCGGCAACAGCGGGCTCTGCGGTCCCTCGCTCTCCGCGAACAACATGGTGGTTGACCTCTCGTCGGTTGGGGCGGGTGGTGCTGGGATCAGATGGCGAACGCCAGCACGAAGCCCATCAGCGCCAGCGCCTCGATGACGGCGAAGCCGAGCAGCATGTTGGTACGGATGAGGCCGGCGGCCTCGGGCTGGCGGGCCATGGCCTGCACGCCGTTGCCGAACACGATGCCGACGCCCACACCGGGGCCGATGGCCGCGAGACCGAAGCCGATGGTGTTGACGCTGCCTTCGACGGCGGCAAGGGTTTCGAAAGCGGACATGTCGGTGGTTCCTTCTCTGTGGTGGGCCGGTGGGGGGTTGGCCCACCGGTGGGTCGTGCGGTCGGGAAGGTCTTGCTGGCTCTCAGTGCGCCTCTTCGAGCGCCTGGGAGAGGTATGTGGCGGTCAGGACGGTGAAGACGTATGCCTGGAGCGCCTGGATGAACAGCTCGAAGACGGTCAGCACGAGCGCCAGGATCACCGCGGGGATCGCGTAGAGCGTGCCGACGACGGTGCCCAGCATGTACCAGCTGGCCGTGATGAACAGCAGCAGCAGGAGGTGGCCGGCGAACATGTTGGCGAAGAGCCGGACGGCCAGCGTGAACGGCCGCAGGAACACGTTCGAGATGAACTCGATCGGCGTGAGGACGACGTAGATGCCCTTGGGCAGGCCGCTGGGGACGCAGAGGTTCCGCAGGCCGCCGACGAAGCCGTTGGTCTTGAAGGTGACCGTCATGTAGACGACCCACACCGTCACCGCGAGCGCGGCCGGGAAGGCGATCGCCGACGTGACGGGGAACTGGGCGAACGGGATGACCGCCCAGACGTTCATCACCCAGACGAAGAAGAACAGCGAGACGAGCAGCGGGACGTACGGTTCGCCCTTCTTGCCGATGATCTCCCGGGAGATGCCCCGGTGGACGAAGTCGTAGCCCGCCTCGGCGACCATCTGGAGCTTGCCGGGGACGACCTTCGGCTTGGCGAACGCGGTCCAGAAGAAGGCCAGGATCGCGACCGTGCCGAGCAGCGCCAGCAGCATGATCTTGTTGAACTCGATCGGACCGATGCTGAACAGCGGGTCGAAGATGAACGACCACACCGACGGAGCGGGGAAGCCGCAGTCCTGGAACAGATGGCAATCGGTCTCGAAGGCGAGCAGCTGATCGTTACTCACCGTGAGCTCCCTCGGCGTGACGCATGAATACGGCTACCTCGATGTGTCGGCGTGGCAGCGTGCCACGGGACGGCACTGGACTGGGTGTGGCGGAAGGCGGGCCGGTCAGCGTGCGCACGGCTGTCCCGCACAGCCCGTGCCGCGACGCTCCGGCTTCCGGCGACGGACGATAGCAGCCCGCGACGACACCGGTTATCCACCCCTCGCCCCGGCTCATCGCCGACCGCCGGGTGGCGCCGTGCCCGACTCCGGCACGACGTAGGGCGTCTTGGACGTGACATGCGCCCGGACGGTGCCGCCGAGCCAGGCGGCGATGCCCACCACGACGCCCGCCGCGAAGGCCCGTCCGTTGAGGAACGAGGCGTCGCGCAGCAGGAGAAGGAGGACGAGGAGCAGCCCCATCTGGGTGGTGTAGATCAACAGGGCCGCGCCCATGAAGAGTTCGGGCCAGCGGTCTCCGACGGCGCTGAGCGAGACCATGCCGAGCGCGAAGAAACCGGCGGCGACCAGGACGCCGAGCGCGACCCCGACGGCGCCGTCCGCGGCGGCCGTCACCGCGCCGACGGCAACGGCGAGCACACCTACCGCGGCAGTGGGGATCGCGGCGCCGCGGATGATCCGGGCGTCGTTGGACTGCATGGAAGTGTTTCTCCGGCGGGGCTTCGGGGACGTGTCGTCTTCGACGTTGGCGGTGTCCGGCTGGCTCGGGCGGTCGTGCCGGGGACGGTGCGCGATCCGCCGTGGGGGCCGGTTCGCGCGGGGCGTGACCGCCGCGCCTGACGGGCGTGTTCGGAGTCCGGCGGTGGGCTGCGGCGCCGGGCTTTCGTGAACGCTATCACAAACTATTTGATGAGGTCTTTACCCAGTTCGTGTGGAGGAGATCACACGGGAGGAGTATTCACGGCGTTGCGCCGCTGACGCTGTGGGTGACATCTGTTAAGAGCGCGTGTCGATCTTCCGGCGGACGGCGAAGCGCTTGCGGTCGCCGACCGCCGTGGCGCCGTGGGGACCGGCGTGCGGCTGCCGCGGATGCTCCCTCGTGCCCGTTCCCGCGTCCGTGGCGGACGGCTCGGCACCGGGGCCCTCGTCCGGCCCGGCGGGCGCCCCGGCGGGACGCTGCGCGGTGTCGTGGCCCGCTCCCGCCGGTACGGCCGCCTCCGCCGACTGCCGTTCCGCCGCGAGCCGTTCCTGGCGCCGGATGCGGTAGCGCGGCGGCACCACGCGCTCGGCCCACGGGGGCACGCGCGGGGTGAAGCGCGGCAGCAGCAGCACGATGAGCCCCAGCGCGCTGAGCGCCAGCACGGTCGGCACGATCCAGGCGCTCAGCGACTGCACCGAGTACGCGACGGCGCCGAATCCGATCAGCGCCGACCAGAAGTACATGATCAGCACGGCGCGGGTCTGCGAGTGCCCGATCTCCAGCAGCCGGTGGTGCAGGTGCCCGCGGTCGGCCGAGAACGGCGAACGCCCGTTCCAGGTGCGGCGGACGATCGCCATCACCAGGTCGGCGAACGGGACGGCGATGATCGTCAGCGGCAGCAGCAGCGGGATGTAGACCGGGATGAGTTCCTGGACGGTCGCCGACTCGGACTGTGTGAACAGGTTCACGGCGTCCGGGTCCACCTGGCCCGTGATCGACACGGCACCCGCCGCCAGCACCAGGCCGAGCAGCATCGACCCCGAGTCGCCCATGAAGATCCGCGCCGGATGCAGGTTGTGCGGCAGGAAGCCGGCGCACATGCCGATCAGCACGGCGGCGAAGAGCGTGCCGGGCGCCGCCGCCTCGATGCCGTAGCCGTACCAGATGCGGTAGCTGTAGAGGAAGAACGCCGCCGCCGCGATGCCGACCATGCCGCCCGCGAGGCCGTCGAGGCCGTCCACGAAGTTCACCGCGTTGATCGTGATCACGACCAGCGCGACGGTCAGCAGCGTGCCCTGGAGCGGGGTGAGCGCGACGACGCCGACGGTCGGGATCGGCAGCCACAGGATGGTGAGGCCCTGGAGGACCATGACGCCCGCCGCGACCATCTGGAGGCCGAGCTTCAGCAGCGCGTCCACGCCGTACCGGTCGTCCAGGACGCCGATCACCCAGATCAGGGCGGCGCCCGACAGCAGCGCGCGCGGCTCGTCCGACAGCCGGAAGACCTCGCCGACGTTCTCCAGCTGCGACGCCGCGAGCAGACCGGCGCACAGGCCGCCGAACATGGCGATGCCGCCGAGGCGCGGCGTCGGCTCGCGGTGGACGTCGCGGGCCCTGATCGCCGGCATCGCGCCCCAGGCGATGGCGAACTTCCGCACCGGACCGGTCAGCAGGTAGGTGACGGCCGCCGCGACGCAGAGCGTCAACAGGTATTCGCGCACAGAAAGCCCCGATGGTCTCGCTGGACTGCCGCGCAACACCCTCTCACGTTTCGGTCCCTCCTTCGCCGCCCCGCTGTCCGCTCCCTGCCCGTCCGTCCCCTCTGTCCCCCACCGGTCTCCTGCCCGTGTCCGGCGCGGTCATCCGCGGCCGGGTCAGCGCAGGGCGTGCCTGGCCTGCGTGCGGCGCGGCGGGACGCCGGTCAGGGCCGTCACGACCGGTTCGAGCGCCGTGCGGATCTCCTCGCCGACGCTGCGGAAGTACGGCAGCGGCGCGCCGTACGGGTCCTGCACCTCGTCCGCCTCGGCCGTGGGCGCGAGCAGCCAGCCGCGCAGGGCGGCGGCGGCCCGCGCGAGGGCGCGGGCGCGTTCCACCAGGCCCTCGGGCGACTCGGCGGCCGGGAGCGTGGCCATGTCGATGGCGCGCACGAGGCGCGTGAACTCCTTGAGCGTGAACGTCCGCAGCCCCGCCGAGTGCCCCATCGAGATGACCTGCGCCCGGTGGTCCCTGGTGGCGGTCAGGACGAGGTCGGCCTGGACGACGTGCTCGTCCAGCAGCTCGCGGCCGGTGAAGCCGCCCGGGTCGGCGCCGTACTCGGCCAGCAGCTGCGCGGCGTGCTCCTCCATGGGCGCGCCCTCGTGCCCCCACGTGCCGGCGCTCTCCACGACGAGGCCGCGCGCGAACGGGCCGAGCCGCTCGTCGAGCGCCTGGCGGGTGAGGCGTTCGGTGATCGGGGAGCGGCAGACGTTGCCGGTGCTGACATGGAGGATGCGGAAGACGCGCGCCGGGGTGCCGGCCGCCTCGGCCGCCCGTATGCCGGTGGCCGCGTGGCTCCCCGGGGGCGGCGGAGGCGGTGGCGGAGGAGGCGGTGGAGGCGGGCTCAACGGGACGTCTCCAGATCGGGAACGACCTTCCGCAGCTCCTCCTCGCTCACCGCCCCGGCGCGCAGCAGCACCGGTACGCGACCGGTGACGTCGACGATGGACGACGGCACGGCGTCCGGCGTCGGCCCGCCGTCGAGGTAGACGGAGACCGCGTCGCCGAGCATCTCCCTGGCGGCGTCGCAGGTCTGCGGCGGGGCGTGGCCGGTGAGGTTGGCGCTGGAGACGGCCATCGGGCCGAACTCCTTCAGCAGCTCGATCGCGACCGGGTGCAGCGGCATGCGGACGGCGACCGTGCCGCGCGTCTCGCCCAGGTCCCAGGTCAGCGACGGCTGGTGGCGCGCGACGAGGGTGAGCGCGCCGGGCCAGAAGGCGTCGACCAGTTCCCAGGCGCGCTCGCCGAAGTCGGTGACGAGGCCGTGCAGCGTGGTGGGCGAGCCGATGAGGACGGGCGAGGGCATGCTCCGGCCGCGGCCCTTGGCGGCCAGCAGGTCGCCGACGGCGCCGGGCGAGAAGGCGTCGGCGCCGATGCCGTAGACCGTGTCGGTCGGCAGGACGACCAGTTCGCCGCGGCGGGCGGCGGAGGCGGCCTCGCGCAGGCCGTTCTTGCGATCGACGGCGACGGAGCAGTCGTAACGACGTGCCATGGGTGAAGTGTCTCCTCTCACCGTTGCCGGGTTTACCGCGCGACCCGGCGGGCGGTGGCGAACCTGGGCCTGTTGTTGAGGTCGGGATGGTCGGCGGCGTCGGCCCAGCCGCGGTCCTCGGTGAAGATCCACGGGACCTGGCCGCCCTGGGTGTCGGCGTGCTCGACCACGACCATGCCGCCGGGGCGCAGGAGCCGGTGGGCGGCCCGTTCGAGGCCCCGGATGACGTCGAGGCCGTCCTCGCCGGAGAAGAGCGCGAGTTGCGGGTCGTAGTCCCTGGCCTCGGGCGCCACGTACTCCCACTCGGTGAGGGGGATGTACGGCGGGTTGGAGATCACCAGGTCGGCCTGGCCGGTCAGTTCGGGCAGGGCGGTGCGCGCGTCCCCGTGGTGGAGGACGACGCGGCTGCCCTCGGCGTTGCGCCTGGCCCACTCCAGCGCCGCCTCGTCCAGCTCGACGGCGTGGACGCGGGAGCGCGGCACCTCCTGGGCGAGCGCGAGGGCGATGGCGCCCGAGCCCGTGCACAGGTCGACGATCAGCGGTTCGGCGACGTCCATGGCGCGTACGGCGTCTATGGCCCAGCCGACGACCGACTCGGTCTCCGGGCGCGGGACGAACACCCCGGGGCCCACCTGGAGTTCGAGGTAGCGGAAGAACGCGCGCCCCGTGATGTGCTGGAGCGGCTCGCGCGCCTCGCGCCGCGCGACGGCCTCCCAGTACCTGGCGTCGAACTCGGCGTCGGGCACGGTGTGCAGCTTCGCGCGCTCGGTGCCGTGCACGTAGGCGGCCAGCTCCTCCGCGTCGAAGCGCGGCGAGGGCACGCCCGCGTCGGCCAGCCGCTGGGTGGCGCGGGCGACCTCGGCCAGCAGCACGGACCGTGACGGGGGCCGGGACGGCGGCGGGGACGGGGACGATGCGGTCACGGAGCCCACCCTACGCACCCGCCGTCACTGCGCCGCCGCCAGCTTGGCCGCGGCGTCGGCGTCCACGCAGGCCTGGATGACGGCGTCGAGGTCGCCGTCGAGTACGTGGTCGAGGTTGTACGCCTTGAAGCCGACGCGGTGGTCGGAGATGCGGTTCTCCGGGTAGTTGTACGTCCGCACGCGCTCGGAGCGGTCCACGGTGCGGACCTGGCTGCGGCGGGCGTCGGACGCCTCGCGGTCGGCCTCCTCCTGCGCGGCGGCCAGCAGGCGGGCGCGGAGGATGCGCAGGGCCTGCTCGCGGTTCTGGAGCTGGCTCTTCTCGTTCTGGCAGGACACGACGATGCCGGTCGGCAGGTGTGTGATGCGCACGGCGGAGTCGGTGGTGTTCACGGACTGGCCGCCGGGGCCAGAGGAGCGGTAGACGTCGATGCGGAGGTCGTTCGGGTTGACGTCGATGTCCACGTCCTCGGCCTCCGGGAGCACGAGCACGCCCGCCGCCGAGGTGTGGATGCGGCCCTGCGACTCGGTGGCCGGGACGCGCTGCACGCGGTGGACGCCGCCCTCGTACTTCAGCCGCGCCCAGACGCCCTGGCCGGGCTCGGGGGTGCCCCGGGACTTCACGGCCACGGAGACGTCCTTGTAGCCGCCGAGGTCCGACTCGTTGCCGTCGAGGACCTCGGTGCGCCAGCCGACGCGTTCCGCGTACCGCAGGTACATCCGCAGGAGGTCGCCGGCGAAGAGGGCCGACTCGTCGCCGCCCTCGCCCGCCTTGATCTCCAGGATGACGTCCTTGTCGTCGCTCGGGTCGCGCGGGACGAGCAGGAGGCGCAGCTCGTCGGTCAGCTCCTCGCGGCGCGCGGTCAGCTCCTTGACCTCGGCGGCGAAGTCCGGGTCCTCGGCGGCCAGTTCGCGGGCGGTCTCGATGTCGTCGCCGCAGGACTTCCAGGCCCGGTAGGCGGTGATGACCGGGGTCAGCTCGGCGTAGCGCTTGCCGAGGCGCCGGGCGGCGGCCTGGTCGGCGTGCACCCCCGGGTCGGCGAGCTTCCGTTCGAGGTCGGCGTGTTCGCCGATGAGTTCCTCGACCGCCTCGAACATCGTGCGTGCTCCTGGGCTCGTGTGGGTTCGTCTCGTGGTGCCCGCGCGGGCGGGGACGCGAACGGCGCCGGTCCGGCCGCTCGCGAGGGGAGCGGACGGGCCCGGCGCCGTCGGGGTCGCTACTTGCGGGCGGACCCGGCGTTCTTGCCGAAGCGCGCCTCGAAGCGGGCGACGCGGCCGCCGGTGTCGAGGATCTTCTGCTTGCCGGTGTAGAACGGGTGGCACTCGGAGCACATGTCGGCGCGGATGCTGCCGCCGTCGATGGTGCTGCGGGTGGTGAACGTGGCGCCGCAGGTGCAGCTGACCTGGGTCTCGCCGTACGCCGGGTGGATGTCGCGCTTCACGGTCTCTCCTTGGTTCGGGAGGGCTCCGGGTCGGTACGCGGGCGCGTGCCGTGAACCGGGGCCGACGCTCCAGTCTGCCAGGACTGTTCCCGGCAGCCAAAACGGGGTACGCGCCTCCGCTATTCCCGCGCGTCCAGGGCGGGCCGCGGCTCGCCCGTTCCCGCCCGCACGCTCTGGACCGTCCCCTCGCGCGCCGCCGAGTCCCGCAGCGCGGACTCGGGCACGGGCCGGTCGTCGCGCAGCGCGTCCCACACCGCGCGCGACTGCCGCTCCATGGGCACCACGCGGTTGGGGTCCAGCGGGTCGTACGTGACGGGCAGCGTCGCCATCTCCAGGTCGTCGGAGCCGATGCCCTGGAACGTCCTGCCGAGCGCCGCCAGCTCCGAGACGGACCCGAGGTCCTTGTCGGTGGTGACGGTCGAGGTGGCGGTGTCGGCGAGGTCGTAGAGCCGCTTCGGGTCGGTGACCAGGCCGAGGCCGCTGACCTGGTCGGCGAGCGCCTGGAGGAACGTGTGCTGCAGCTGGATGCGGCTGAGGTCGCTGCCGTCCCCGACCGCCTTGCGGGTGCGGACGAGCGCGAGGGCCTGCTCGCCGTCGAGGGTGTGCGTCCCGGCCGGGAGGTCCAGCTTGCTGTCGCGGTCGTCGATGGCCTGGGTCGTCGTGATCTCGACGCCGCCCAGGGTGTCGACGAGGCGGGCGAAGCCCTTGAAGTCCACTTCGAGGTAGTGGTCCATGCGCAGGCCGGTCAGCTCCTCGACGGTCTTCACCGCGCACGCGGGGCCACCGACCGTGTACGCCTCGTTGAACATCGAGCGGCGCTGCGCGGGGGCGGTGCCGCCGCCGGTGCGTTCGCAGGAGGGACGGCTGACGAGCGTGTCGCGCGGTATCGACACGACGGTGGCGGCGTCCCCGGCGGCGTTCACGTGGACGACCATCGCGGTGTCGGCGCGGGCGCCCGGCTCGTTGCCGTAGGAGCCGTTCTCGCCCGCCCTGGAGTCGGAGCCGAGGACGAGGAGGTCCATCGACCCGTTGGGGCTGTCCTCGGGGCGGTCGGCGCCGAGCGCGGAGTCGATGTCGATCTGCGAGATGTTGCCGTCCAGCTTGACCCACAGCACGGTGACGCCCGCGCCGCTGACCAGCAGCAGCCCGGCGAGGGCCAGCAGCACCGCGCGCAGGACCCGGCTCCGGCGGCTGCGCGGCGCACCGCGGTTCCGGCGGCGCGGGAGACGCGGGAGGCGCTGCCGCCTGCGGGTGCCCGGTCCGTCCGGTTCGCCACTCATTCATCCATGCTGCCCCCGTACGGCGGGGGGCGCTCGTCGATCTTGCGGGGCGCGCGGCACAGCGCGCGTACGCCCCCGGTCCGCGCGGGACCGGGGGCGTACGGATGGTGCGGGGCGGTGCGGGTCAGTCGCCGCTCGGCGTCGGCGTCGTCTTCTGGATCTGGAGCAGGAACTCGGCGTTGCTCTTGGTCTTCTTCATCTTGTCCAGGAGCAGTTCGATGGCCTGCTGCTGGTCCAGCGCGTGCAGGACGCGGCGCAGCTTCCAGACGATGGCCAGCTCCTCGCTGCCGAGGAGGATCTCCTCCTTGCGCGTGCCGGACGCGTCGACGTCCACGGCGGGGAAGATGCGCTTGTCGGAGAGCTTCCGGTCGAGCTTGAGCTCCATGTTGCCGGTGCCCTTGAACTCCTCGAAGATCACCTCGTCCATGCGCGAGCCGGTCTCGACCAGCGCGGTGGCCAGGATGGTCAGCGAGCCGCCGTCCTCGATGTTGCGCGCGGCGCCGAAGAACTTCTTCGGCGGGTAGAGCGCCGCGGAGTCGACACCACCGGACAGGATGCGGCCCGAGGCGGGCGCGGCCTGGTTGTAGGCGCGGCCGAGACGGGTGATGTTGTCCAGCAGCAGGACCACGTCGTGGCCCAGCTCCACGAGGCGCTTGGCGCGCTCGATGGCCAGCTCCGCGATGGTGGTGTGGTCCTCCGAGGGCCGGTCGAAGGTCGAGGAGATGACCTCGCCCTTGACCGCCCGCTGCATGTCGGTGACCTCTTCCGGACGCTCGTCGACGAGGACGACCATCAGGTGGCACTCGGGGTTGTTGTGCGTGATCGAGTTGGCGATCGACTGCATGATCGTGGTCTTGCCGGTACGCGGCGGGGCCACGATCAGACCGCGCTGGCCCTTGCCGATGGGCGCGACGAGGTCGATGATGCGCGGGATCAGGGCGCCCGGGTCGTTCTCCAGGCGCAGGCGCTCCTGCGGGTACAGCGGCGTCAGCTTGTTGAACTCGGGACGGCCGCGGCCCTGTTCGGCCGACATGCCGTTGACCGAGTCGAGGCGGACCAGCGCGTTGAACTTCTCGCGGCGCTCGCCGTCCTTGGGCTGGCGGACCGCGCCGGTGACGTGGTCGCCCTTGCGCAGGCCGTTCTTGCGGACCTGGGCGAGCGAGACGTACACGTCGTTCGGGCCCGGCAGGTAGCCGGAGGTGCGGACGAACGCGTAGTTGTCGAGGATGTCGAGGATGCCCGCGACGGGGATCAGGACGTCGTCGTCGGTGATCTGCGGCTCGACGACCTCGTCACGGCCGCGCCGCCCGCGGCGGTCGCGGTACCGGCCGCGGCGTCCGCGGCGGCCGCCGTCGAAGTCGTCGTCGCGGTCGTCGTCGCGGCGCCTGTCGCGGTCCCTGTCACGCTCGCGGTTGCCGTCGCGGCTGCCCTCACGGCCGCCGTCGCGGTCACGGTCACGGTCGCGGTCCCGGTTGCGGCCCTGGCCCTGGGCGTTCTGGCCGCCCTGGCCGCCGCCCTGGTTGCCGTTGTTCTGACCGCCCTGGTTGTTCTGGCCGCCCTGGCCGTTCTGGCCCTGGCCGCCCTGGCCCTGCGCGCCGCTCTTGTCGCGGCGGCCACGGTCGCGGTCGCGGTCACGCTTGGGCTGGCGCTCCTGCTGGCCGTCGCCCTGGCCCTTGCCGCCCTGCTCGGCGGCGGGGGCGGGCTCGGCGCGCTCCGCGGTCTCGGGGGCGGCGGTCGCGGCCTTGGCCTCGCCCTGCCCCGGGATGTCGATCTGCTGCGCGGCACCGGACTCGTCGCCGGTGCGGGCGCGGGAGGTGGCGCGGCGCTTGGGCTTCTCGGCGGCCTCGGCGGCGGGCCCCGCCTCGCCCGCCGGCGACGGCGCGCCGCCGGCCTGCTTCTCCTTGATGACCTCGATCAGCTGGCTCTTGCGCATCCGCGCCGTGCCCCTGATCCCCAGCTTCGCCGCGACCTGCTGCAACTCGGCAAGCACCATGCCCTCAAGGCCGGTGCCGGCGCGCCGGCGCCGGGGCGCGGCGGAGGCGGCAGGAGCGTCCGTGGCGGACGCGGTGGCAGCACCGGCGCTCTTGCCGGCGGTGTCGGCACTCACGCCCATCAGATCGGTGGTGTCGCTCACTAAGGGTCCTTCCCTGGAGCGGACGTCGGCCTGTCTGGCTCGGCGACCGGTCGTGCTGTCCGGCTGCGGCCCTGTGCGGTGGACCGGCCGGTGCGGTAGATCCCGCCCGCTCACTGCGCGCGGCGGAGGATTCGATTCATGAGTGGTGCGCGGGGTCGCGGACTGCTTCCGCCGCACCGGACTCCGGAGCGTGCTCGGCGCTACCAGGCAGGCTGCTCAGGCAGATGAGTGGAGGCTCCCGGAGGAAGAGGTGGCCCCAGAAAGGTGACCCCGGAATTCCGCACCGGACCCGTCGGGTGGAAGGTGCGGACTTGAGATTAACACTACCGGACGCCGCGTTCATTCCCCCTCTCGACGACTTTTCGGCCGGGGGCCCGCCGCGGGGGTCACCGGCCCTGCCCGCCCAGCGGGAGGACACTGGCGCCCGCCGTGTCGAGGTCCAGCCGGTTCGCCGTCCAGCCGTCACCGGCCAGCCGGGCGGTCTTGTCGGCCTGGCCCTCGTCGGCCAGCGCCAGCACGGTGGGGCCCGCGCCGGAGATCACGGCGGGCACTCCGTCCGAGCGCAGCCGGTGCACGAGGTCGGCGCTCTCCGGCATCGCCGGGGCGCGGTACTCCTGGTGCAGCCGGTCCTCGGTGGCGGGCAGCAGCAGCTCGGGGCGCCTGGTCAGGGCCTCGACGAGCAGCGCGGCGCGGCCCGCGTTCGCCGCCGCGTCCACGTGCGGGACGGTGCGGGGCAGCAGCCCCCTGGCGGTCTCGGTCGCCAGCGGCTGCGACGGGACGAACACGACGGGGACGACGCCGGGCGCCGGGTCCATGCGCACGGCCCGCACGGCGCCGCCCTCGCCCCAGGCGAGCGTGAAGCCGCCGAGGAGGCAGGCGGCGACGTTGTCGGGGTGGCCCTCGATCTCGGCGGCCAGCTCCAGCAGCGCCGCGTCGTCGATCCTGCTCTCGCCGCCCGTGGTCACCGCGCGGGCCGCGACGAGACCGGCGCAGATGGCCGCCGAGGACGAGCCGAGGCCGCGCCCGTGCGGGATGCGGTTGGCGCAGACGACCTCAAGGCCGCGCGGCTGCCCGCCGAGCGCGTCGAACGCGGTGCGCAGCGAGCGGACCAGGAGGTTGCCCTCGTCGCGCGGGACGGTGTCCGCGCCCTCGCCCGCGATGTCCACGTGGAGGCCGCTTTCGGCCACCCGGACGACCACGTCGTCGTACAGGCCGAGGGCGAGGCCCAGCGCGTCGAAGCCGGGGCCGAGGTTGGCGCTGGTCGCGGGGACGCGCACCCGTACGGCGGCGGCGCGGAAGGCGGGATGGGCCATCGCTGGATGACTCTCCTTGCTGAGATGTGCGGCCTTGCTGAGACGTGCGGCACGCCCCCTGGACGTGGCGCGCACGGCGGCGGCGACACGCGGGACGTGCGGCGCGGGGGGAGCCCCGCCACGCGGGCGCGGCACGGGCGGCGCACCGCTCGGGGGACGAAGACCAGCGTATCGAAGGAAGGTTCAGACGCGATACAGGGCTGCCAGGTGTCGTCCCGCCGCGCCGCCGGTCAGGCCAGGCCGAGGCGTTCCGCGGCGGCGTCCGCGTCCACCGGGACGGTGACGGGGCGGGGGGCGCCGGCCACGGCCCAGTCGGGGTCCTTCAGCCCGTTGCCGGTGACCGTGCAGACGATCCGCTGCCCCGGGTCGACGAGGCCCAGCTCGTGCGCCTTGAGCAGTCCGGCGACGGACGCGGCGGACGCGGGCTCGACGAAGACGCCCTCCTGCGCCGCCAACAGACGGTAGGCGGACAGGATCTGACGGTCGGTCACCTCGTCGATGAAGCCGCCGGACTCGTCGCGCGCCCGCTCGGCGAGCCCCCAGGACGCGGGGTTGCCGATGCGGATGGCGGTGGCGATCGTCGTCGGGTCCTTGACCGGCTCGCCGCGGACGATGGGGGCGGAGCCGGAGGCCTGGAAGCCCCACATGCGGGGGGTGCGGGTGGCGGGCCCGTCGGCGGCGTACTCCCCGTAGCCCTTCCAGTACGCGGTGATGTTGCCCGCGTTGCCGACCGGCAGGACGTGGACGTCGGGGGCGTCGCCGAGCATGTCCACGATCTCGAACGCGGCGGTCTTCTGGCCCTCGATGCGCACCGGGTTGACGGAGTTGACGAGCGCCACCGGGTACTTCTCGGACAGGCCGCGGGCCAGCGTCAGGCAGTCGTCGAAGTTGCCGTCCACCTGGAGGATGCGCGAGCCGTGCACGAGCGCCTGGCCCATCTTGCCCAGCGCGATCTTGCCCTGCGGCACGAGGACGGCGCACACCATCCCGGCGCGCACCGCGTACGCGGCGGCGGACGCGGAGGTGTTGCCCGTCGAGGCGCAGATGACGGCGCGGGCGCCCTCCTCCTTGGCCCTGGTGATCGCCATGGTCATGCCGCGGTCCTTGAAGGAG
The DNA here is from genome assembly GCF_044461265.1 of Streptomyces sp. NPDC049879. Taxonomy (NCBI): domain Bacteria; kingdom Bacillati; phylum Actinomycetota; class Actinomycetes; order Kitasatosporales; family Streptomycetaceae; genus Streptomyces; species Streptomyces sp. NPDC049879. The sequence goes on from NZ_JBITKT010000006.1 coordinate 138,611, forward strand.
CCGGTCGGGTTCGCGCCCTCGACCTTGAGGTGCACCTCGCAGCCGGTGCGCTCGGAGAGCACCTGGGCGGGCACGAGCGGCGTACCGCCCTCACGCAGGGTCACCACGGGAGTGTCGGCCGTGACCGGGAGGCGGTCGCGGTACTCCTCGATGACGCCCCGCCACTGGCGGCTGGTGGCGGAGATGGCGGGTGAGTTCATGACGATCGTGCCCTTCGTGTTGGCTGCGCCGCGCACGGCGCTACTCCCCTTCGACGCGCATGATGCTCGCGACGCCGTGCACCGTGTCCAGTCTGCGCAGCTCCTCGACGGTCGCGGAGAGCGCGGCGTCGGGAGCCCGGTGCGTGACGACGACGAGCTGTGCCTCGCCGTCCTTGCCGGTCTGCCGCACCGTGTCGATGGACACACCCTGACCTGCGAAGACCATGGCGCACTGGGCGAGCACGCCCGGTTTGTCGGCCACGTCGAGACTGATGTGGTAGCGCGTGACGACCTCGCCCATGGGGCCGACCGGCAGCGCCGCGTACGCCGACTCGCCGGGGCCGCGGCCGCCGCTGAGCCGGTTGCGGCAGGCCGCCACCAGGTCGCCCAGCACCGCCGACGCGGTGGGCACGCCGCCCGCGCCAGGACCGTAGAACATCAGCTGGCCCGCCGCGTCCGCCTCGACGAAGACGGCGTTGTACGCCTCGCGCACCGACGCGAGCGGGTGCGTCAGCGGGATCATCGCCGGGTGGACACGCGCGGTGACGGACCGGCCGTCCTCGGCCCGTTCGCAGATCGCCAGCAGCTTGACCGTGCAGCCCATCTTGCGGGCGCTCGCGATGTCGGCGGCCGTGACCTCGGTGATGCCCTCGCGGTGCACGTCGTCGAGCGAGACGCGGCTGTGGAACGCGATGCCGGCCAGGATCGCGGCCTTCGCGGCGGCGTCGAAGCCCTCCACGTCGGCGGTCGGGTCGGCCTCGGCGTACCCGAGGGCGGTGGCCTCCTGGAGCGCCTCGCCGTAGCTCGCGCCGCTGGACTCCATGCGGTCGAGGATGAAGTTGGTGGTGCCGTTCACGATGCCGAGGACGCGGTTCACGTTGTCCCCCGCGAGGGACTCACGCAGCGGGCGCAGCAGCGGGATCGCCCCGGCGACGGCGGCCTCGAAGTAGAGGTCGGCGCCGTGCGCGGCCGCGGCGGCGTGCAGGGTAGGGCCGTCCTGGGCGAGGAGCGCCTTGTTCGCGGTGACGACGCCCGCGCCGTGCTCGAAGGCGCTGGTGAGCAGCGTCCTGGCCGGTTCGATCCCGCCGATCAGCTCGACCACGACGTCGATGTCGCCGCGCGCGACGAGGCCCGCCGCGTCGGTCGTGACCAGCTCCGGCGCGACACCGCCGCGCACCCGGTCCGGGCGGCGTACGGCGACCCCGGCCAGCTCGACCGGCGCGCCGATGCGGGCGGCGAGGTCGGCGGCGTGCGTCGTCATCAGGCGGGCGACCTGGGAGCCGACGACCCCACAACCCAGCAGCGCCACCTTCAGCGGACGGCTTCGCACCATGCGACCTCGCCTTTCAGCTTCTTCTCCGGCCCCCGCGGGGCCCTTCCAGTCTCACGCACCGGGCGCGGCCCCCCGCCGCACGTTCACTATGCGGACTGGGGGGCGCGCGGCCCGTTCAGCCGACGTCGAGCCCGAGGAGGTCGTCCTCCGTCTCGCGGCGGACGATGACGCGGGCCTCCCCGTCCCGCACCGCGACCACGGGCGGGCGGGGCGTGTGGTTGTAGTTGCTCGCCATCGAGCGGCAGTACGCGCCGGTGGCGGGGACGGCGATCAGGTCGCCCGGCGCCAGGTCGGCGGGCAGCCAGGCGTCGCGTACGACGATGTCGCCGCTCTCGCAGTGCTTGCCGACGACGCGCACCAGCATCGGCTCGGCGTCGGAGGCGCGGGAGACGAGGGCGACGGAGTACTCGGCGTCGTAGAGGGCGGTGCGGATGTTGTCGGACATGCCGCCGTCGACGCTGACGTACGTCCGCAGGCCGGGGAGCGGCTTCACGGTGCCGACCTCGTACAGCAGGAACGCGCCGGGACCGACGATCGCCCGGCCCGGCTCGACCGACAGCCGGGGCACGGCGAGGCGGGCCGCCTCGCACTCGCGGGCCAGGATGTCGCCGAGGGTCTTGGCGATCTGGTGCGGCTCGGCGGGGTCGTCGGCGGAGGTGTAGGCGATGCCGAGGCCGCCGCCGAGGTCCACCTCGGGCAGCTCGACGCCGTGCTCGTCGCGGATGGCGGCGAGCAGGCCGACGACGCGGCGCGCGGACACCTCGAAGCCCGCCATGTCGAAGATCTGCGAGCCGATGTGCGAGTGCAGCCCGGCCAGCTCCAGGGTCCCGGGGCGCGCGAGGACGCGGCGTACGGCCTCGGCGGCGGTGCCGTCGGCGAGGGCGAGGCCGAACTTCTGGTCCTCGTGCGCCGTCGCGATGAACTCGTGCGTGTGCGCCTCGACGCCGACCGTGACGCGGATCAGCACCCGCTGCCGTACGCCGTGCCGCTCGGCGGCGGCGGCCACACGGTCGATCTCCTGGAGGGAGTCGAGCACGATGTGGCCGACACCGGCGGCGACGGCGCGGTCGATCTCGGCGGGGGACTTGTTGTTGCCGTGCAGCGCGATGCGCTCCGGGGGGAACTGCGCGGCCAGCGCGGTGGCCAGCTCGCCGCCCGAGCAGACGTCGAGGTTGAGCCCCTCCTCGCGCAGCCAGCGGACGACGGCGCGCGACAGGAACGCCTTGCCCGCGTAGTACACGTCGGCGCCGGTGCCGAACGCCTCGCGCCAGGCGCGGCAGCGCGCGCGGAAGTCGGCCTCGTCCAGGACGTACGCGGGGGTGCCCTGCTCGGCCGCCAGGCGGCGCACGCCGATGCCGCCGACGCGGACCTCGCCGTCGTCACCGCGCGCGACGGTCAGGGACCAGACGCGGGGGTCGAGGCGGTTCAGGTCGGCGGGCGGCGCGGCGTAGTGCCCCTCGGGCAGGACGTCGGCGTGACGGGGCCCGGCGGGGTGGGCGGAACGGCTCATGGGTCTTCTCTCTCACATGTCACATGTGGTCGGGCGCGCTGATGCCCAGCTGGCGCAGGCCGTCGGCGAGCACCGTCCCGGTGGCCTGGGCGAGGGCCAGCCGGGCGCGGTGGACGGCCGAGGGTTTCTCGTCGCCGGCGGGCAGGGCGGCGTGGCCGTGACCGGTGGCGGCGGAGGCGCGGGCGACCCGGTCGAGCCAGCGGGCGGGGCGGGCGGGGGGCCGTTCCCCGAGGAGCGTGAGCAGGGCCCGTTCGGCGGGGGCGTACGCGGTGGCGTCGGGCGCGGGCGTGACGCCGAGGGCGCGGGCGCCGTGCGTGACGGCGCGGGCGCGGGCGTGGGCGTACCGGACGCGGAAGAGGGGGTTCGTGTCGCGCTGGACGAGCAGCCCGGGTCCTGGCGCGGTGCCCGTGGCCTCGGCCCAGCGCGCGGCGTCGCGGGCCGGGTCCTCGGGCAGCGGGGCGGGGCGGGGGCGGGCGAGGAGGTCCGCGAGGAGGCCGCCCTCGTCGTCCACGGCGATGGTGAGGAACGCGCCGCCGGTGACCTCCACGGCCCGTACGCCCGGCAGGCCGAGCAGGCCGTCGCGCAGGACACGGGCCACCTCGGCGGCGGGGCGCCCGGCGGGTCCCGCGAGGCGCAGCGCGATGGGGGTGGCCCAGCCCGTACGGCCGTGGGGCGCGCGCCGGAGCGCGACCCAGTCGTCCCCGGCCACGACGCCGAGGCCGTCGCGCGCGGTGCGCAGGACGGCGTCGGAGAGCTGGGCGGGGGTCACGGAGCAAGCGTACGAGAGGCCGGGCGGCCCTCGGCGCACAGCGTCCGCACCAGGCCCACCAGCTCGGCGGGCTCGAACGGCTTGGCCAGCACGGCGTCCACCCCGCCCGTACACGCCCCCGCGCCCGCGCTGGCGCTCACGACGACGAGGGGGATGGCGAGGGTCCGCGGATCGAGCCGGAGGCGGTCGACGGTGCGCAGGCCGTCGAGGCGGGGCATGGCGAGGTCGAGGGTGATCACGTCGGGCCGGAAGGCGTGGACGGCCTCCAGGCACTGGGCGCCGTCGGCGGCGGTCATCACCTCGAAGCCGTCGAGTTCGAGGTTGACCCTGATCAACTGCCGGATCACCTGACTGTCGTCGACGACAAGGACCCGCCCGGAAGCGCCTGGCACACAGCCAGGGTAAGCGCGTACCTCGCCCCCCGTCCGGTCTTTGGCGCAACTTCTACCCGGTGGTAGCGCACCCCGCACCCCCGTGCGGAAACCGGGGTGCGGACCCATCGCACCGAGCTGGTAAGGTTCTTCCCGTCGCCCGAGGGCGACGGAAGCGCCCCCGTAGCTCAGGGGATAGAGCAACGGCCTCCGGAGCCGTGTGCGCAGGTTCGAATCCTGCCGGGGGCACTCAAGCCCAGGCGCCGAAAAAGCTGTCTGATCAGCCGCGATGGGCAGAAGAGCGCAGTGCCGTCGCATGCAGCGGAGTGCCGCCGGAAGCAACTCCAGGACACGGCTTCCGGGACGTACGCAGGATCGGACGTAGCCGCCACTTCGGATATCGACAGAAATAGCGGATACCCTCGGATGGATACTCGGGGGTGTCCGCTGTGACGACCTCCGCTCGGCCGCCTCCGTCGGGTCGGCTCCGGTGTTCAGCCAGGTCGAGAGCGCGGAGTGGCGCAGGTCGTACAGGCGGCCCGCGAGGGCTGTCGGCCAGGCCCGGCGGGAGCGCCAGTTCCCGAGCCTCGGACCACACCCGCGAGTAGGTGGAGGACCCGACCAGGCCGCCGCGTTCGTTGGAAAACCTGCCATCGTCGGCCGCGACGAACGCGTCGGTGCTCCAGCGGAGCATCGACACCAGCACCGGCAGCAGGGGCACCGACCTGACCTCTTCCGGGTCACGATTCTTCAGACCCCGGTCGTCGTGCACGGAACCGGTCCGCGTCCACTTCTTCCCCGCCGTCGGACGCGTCCGGTGGAGGTAGGCCATACCCCAGCCCTCGGCGGGCAGTTCGCAATCCTGGACCGCCAGGCCCACCGCCTCGGCCGGGCGCATGCCCGCGTAGTACATGCAGCCGTACATGGCCACCAGACGTCGCCCTCTGGCTCGCTGATAGCCACCGACGTAGGAGACCGCGTCGACGAGGTTCCGGGCCTGGAGCGGGTTGGCGACGACGCGGGGATCAACGACAGCGATGCGGGACGGCTTCTGCCAGGTGACCGCGTGGACCGGTTTGCCTCGAACTCCTTGCGCTCCACCGCGTAGCCGAGCGCGTTCACCAGAATCTTGCGCTTGCGCTTCACCGTCTCGCTGGCCGCCGCCGAGCCGTCCAGCTTGAGCCGGAGAGAATCCAGCACCCGCCGCATGACATCAACTTGCGCGAGATCAGCCAGGGGCGGCGAGTTCTCCGCCACCCAGGCGATCACCGCCTTCATCTCCGGCGGGACGTCCCGTTCGGACGGTCCCGGAAGGACGAACGCCCAGTCTCTCAGAGCCCGTTGCAGCTTTTCCTCCGCTGGACGTCCCGGCCCTTTGGGCAGCAAAGCCTTAGTGACTGCGGTGAGGTCCTCATTGATATCACCACGGTAATTAGATGCCGCATGCGGCCACTTTTTACGCAAGTATTCCAGCGCGAAAGCGAACCACGTGACAGCGGGCGGCTTCTCCTCCATGGAAGGTGGAAATCCGGTCTCCGTGTCGAATTGTTCACCATTTTCCAACGCTGCAAGCAGTCGCGAGTGAAACCTTTCCGCGAGCCGTTTGCTGCGCCGCGTCCGTGATACCTCCCGGCCACCCACAGTCCATCGAACTTCGTAGGCATCTTTCCCGGCGCGCGTTTTGAGCCTGATAGACCATATGCTTGACCGGTTCACCGGTTGATGCCGACGATCCGACTGGCTTCTCTGATGCTCACACCGCTCTGAACGAGTCCGAGAAACTTCCGTCACTCCTCGCGCTTCCTCCGCCGCAGGTGCCCTTCACCGTGTGCCATCGCAGTCCCGTGGATCGGGTGTTGCGACGTTCATTAGAACCCAAGTCAATCCGGCGGGGCACTTTGTTGGTGAAATGCGCGATATTTTACGACCCCCTATGAGATTAAGGAGTCGTGATTGATACCAATTCCCTCATCCGGACAAGGTAAGGCACGCCTTCCCTTTCGGCGCGCATTGCAACATCACGGAAGAGGAGCTTCTCGTCAGACTCATCAGCGCTAGACAGGAAGGCGATATCCCGCACTTGCTGCCCGTAGTGAGTCATCAACCTGTCCCACGAAACGTCACCTTCGGCGCCTGGACGTTCGGCCTCGGCTTCCGCCCAAACAGAATCAACCTCAAGAGCGCCAACAATGGCATTGAATGCGCCACTTCGCGATTCTTTGAGGTAGGCGCGCAACGCCAGAGTCGCGGTAGAAATTGACTCCACAGCCAAAGCTTGCGCGAGGCCAAATTCATCAACCGTGTTGATCGACTCAAGGTCTGACTCCGCAATCCTGATCGCAGCCTCAAGCCTGGGGGCAAGTTCGATGGCAGAGGCGCCCGGCCTGGCGCGCAGGACTCGCCACGCCCCCACCAGGCCATCGTGAACCAATCCGTATCCTTCCAGCTCAGCGTGTGCCTCGCTGTACGCCTGATAGACGGGAAGAGTCCGATGGGCTGCGGCCAGAGAAAGCACGAAGACTCTCTCTTCGGCCAGCTCGCCACACGCTGCCTCGATCCGGCCAATCTCTTCCTTTGTGAGCATTTGCACCCCTTCCGATGCCGCCACGATCGAGAGTTACCTTAGGCCGGGCGGAAGCCAAAGAGCAGTCCGAGGACTCACAAGTGTTGCACCCTGGTTTGTCAGGAACTGAGAACAAGCAGGACAGAAAGGCCTACTGGCTGCAATCCCGCCAGGACTAAGCCCTAGGTGCTGAGCTGCAGTTAGTAGCTTCACTTCAGCATGCGCACCATTACTCATCGATATAGCCAGCTCTCCAGCGTCGAGAGAATCAGCCCTTTGAATCAGAGTGAGGTTACTCCTCGCTCCAACAGCAGACAGATCAATGCCTCCACCAATGCCGTCGGCGTGCAACACTCCGGTAGTCCTGTACTGCTGGCCGCCTGACGGAATAAGAGAATGCAAGTCGTCGGCCCTATCGGTCAGATGACCTAGGTCGGCAGCCCCGCCGCCGCAATTGTGAACCAGGACCGGCGTGGTCCCCGCCAGTACATAGTACGTGTGGAGGTCGGCGATGGTGAGGTCGTAGGTGCGGGCGGTGCCGGTGTAGGTGTGGGTTGCGGTGATGGTGACAGGGGTGCCGTCGGCGGTGCGGAGGTCTGTGCCGGGGGTGAGGTCGGCGGCGTAGGTCCAGCTGTCGGTGGTGTCGCTCCAGAAGGGGTGGTGAGCGGTGGCGATGATGTCTTCGTAGGTGTCTTCGCCGGTGCGCAGGGTGAGTTCGGTGTATTCCTTGTCCTCGTCGGTGATGATCGTGGCTGTCACCGTGCGTGGTCCGGTCTCGCCCGTGTCCGGGTCGGTGGCCAGGACGACGTCACCGATTTCGACGTCTTCGATGTTTTTCGATGTGCCGTCCGCCATGCGGACGTCGGTGCCCGCGAGGAAGGAGTGACGGGCGCAGGACCGTGCGGCGCCGACTACGTCGTCCAACACGCTGGCTGCTTCGTCGGCGTAGCGAAGGCCACTTGCCGCTATTCTTCCTGCACCTCCGGTCGCAAACCCAATGCCGAGCATCACACACGCGGCTGGATCATCGCCCCGGAAGCAACTCTTGGCGTCGTTTACGCCCATGGCTTCCAGGCCAACCTCGGTACCCACCTCGACTATTCTGCCGACGATGTCCCAGAAGCCGCTGCTGTTGTGAGTCGGTTCGGGTTCGGGGGTGGGCTCGGGTGGGCGGCGCGGAGGCCAGACGCAGTTGCAGGCTTCTGACTGCCTGTTGTTGAGATGGCTTTGGAGCGCGTCGTTGAAAGCGATCGGTTGGCGTGAGCTCGGTGCGACCGTGCGGTTGTTGATCGCTCTGCCAACTTTTCTGTTGCCGCTGGAGTCCACTGCACCGTTCTGGGGGCACGGGATTCCGGAAGGGCTGTCCGCTCCGCAGTCGAGGCGAAGTCCCGTCGGGTCGGAGAAACTGACAGGGCTGTTGTTGGCGTAGGCGTACCCGTTGATCTGCTGGGTGTCCGTGAGGTCGAGTATGGGATCGACGCTGATGAATCGGCCCAGCGCGGGGTCGTACTCGCGCGCGCCCAGGTGGGTCAGCCCGGTACTGGTGTCTGTGGTGCCGCCGACGAAACCTCGGGTTCCGGGCCAGAAGTCGGGGGCGTCGCCGCGTGTTTCGCCGAAGGGAAGGGTGCGGCGCCTGGCGATGTCCAGTGTGTAGGCGTCTACCGCGAGTTGGCCGGTGCCGTGGTGGTCGGCGAGCGTGTAGTACATGCTGCCGTCGTCCTGGAGGACGACCATGTTGCGTTCGCCGGCGTCCACGTAGCGTGTCGCGCGGACGGTGTCGGACCCGTTGGGCAGGATCAGTTCAGTGTGGCCGAGGTACAGGGTCGTCTCGGTGGGCGTCCGGCCGATGAGACGGTTCCCGTCCGCGTCGTACACGTACTCGGTCCGGTCTCCGTCGGCCTCTTCGACGGAGGTGAGCCGCCCTTCGGCGCCCCAGGCCAGGGTGGCGGTGTCACCGCCGATCTGGCGTGTGAGGGTATTCCCGGATTCGTCGTAGGTGTATTGCTCCAGGGAACGCACGTCCGGTGTGTCCTCGGTGACGGACGTGAGGGTGTGCGGCTGGCCGCTTCCGGTTTCCGGGTAGGAGTAGTCGCGTTCGGTCTCTTCCTCGTGGCGGCTCTCCGTGAGGCGGTTGCCCGCCTCGTCATAGGTGTACGAGTGCCAGTACGGTGCCGGGCCGCCCATGGTCGAGTCGGACGGGTTCGCGGCACAGCTTGTCTGTCCCTGGGCCCACGCCTCGGTCAGGCGACGAAGGTAGTCGTACTGGAAGCACTGGACGTCGGTCCCGGTGTTGGAGGTGTCCTGGATGGTCAGGACATTGCCTGCCTCGTCGTACCGGTAGAAGGCACCTCGGTCGCTGCCCGGGGCCATGTAGCGCCTTGCCACCGATGATGTGAGTCGGCGGGTGCCCCGCTCGTACTCGTAGAGGACTTGGGCAAATTCGTCGTACCACTCGTCATGCTGGAGTATGAGAGAGCGGAGCTGGCCGAGGTTGGTGTAGCTGCTGGCGATATGCAGCCCCGAGGAGCCCGTGAGGGCTGTCTGGCGTAGGGTGCCCGGCTCGTATTGCGGCGTCAGTGTGAGTTCGGGCAGTTGCCCCACGGCGGGCAGTGTCGTGCTCTCCACCATTCCGAATTCGGTGAAGGCGGTGCCTGTCTCGTAGGAGCCGGCCAGGGCACCTTCGGTGTCGGGGATTGTGACTTCGGAGCGCACGGGCCGGTACACCTCGTCGTACTCCAGGACCCGGGTGGCGTATTCCGCGCCGTCCTCGTAACGGGTCGAGGCGGCAAGCTGTCCTTCCGCGGCGGGCAGTGTGTCGAATTCCCAGGAGGCGAGGAGCGGACCGTTCAGGTTGTCCTCGTGCAGCTCCGTCTTCCGTCCGAGGCCGTCGTAGCGGTAGGCGAGGGTGGCTCCCCGGGCACCCGTGATCTCCACGAGCTGGGCGCGGTCGTCATAACGGAAGGTGGTGGTACCGGCATCGGGGTCCTGGCTCGATGTCCTGCGGCCGCGCTGGTCGTAGGTGTAGCTCCAGGTGTTACCAGCGGGGTCGACAGCCTGACTCAGCTCGCCGCGGGGCGTGTAGCCGTAGGTGATGCTGTCGTAGGCAGACGTGACGTTGTGGGAGTGCAGCTGGCGGATCTCTGTCGTCCGGCCGCGGGCGTCCGTGAGGGTGGTGGTCGCTGTCTCGCCCTCCGGTGGAAGGACGGTCACCCGGTCGCCGAAGTAGTAGGTGCGGGTGGTCGACAGGACGTCGTAGCCCACGCCGTTGCCCCGGACCAGCCGGCTCACTGTCTCCCGACCCAGCCCGTCGTACTCGTGCTGTGTCTGGGCTTCGACCGTGTTGGCATCGCTCGGCAGAAAGAGCTGGTTCGACGGCGCGCCCTGGGTGAAATAGGTGTCGAAGGAGTAGTCGACCAGGCCGCGTAGATCGTAGAAGGTGTCGGTCAGCAGTCTGCCGCCGTCAGGGCCAGGCCCCTGAGTCTGACGTGGCCGGAGGAACCCGTCGTAGAACGCGTAGAAGGTGTCCTGGCCGCCGTCCACACCTGGCGTCCTGGTCGACACCACGACGGGAAGTCCCTCTGTGAAGCGGTAGGAGAAAGTGTACGAGGGCTGGTCGCTCACGTCCCGGTCGGGAAGCCAGATCCTGGTGGAGCGCCCCAAGGCGTCGTAGGCGAGTACCGTTTCGCGCCCGTTGGTGTCCCGCGTATCAACGGGCTGCCCTCGCAAGGACTCGAACGTGCTCGTGGTGGTCTGGGCCGTGTCGGCGTCACCGGCGATCGCCGGTGGGGTGGTCTCGGTGACGCTGGTGGCGAAGCCGGTCGTGGGGCTGTAGCCGGTGACGGATGTACGTCCGTCGGACCGGCGGACTCGGGACAGCGAGCCGTCGGTCACCGTAATGGTCGCGGTGAGGTCGGTCGTGGTGAGCGGGCGACCGTAGCGGTCGTAGGTGCTGCCGGACTCCAGGTATGTAGCGGTGGTTCCGTTGTGTTCGCTGAGGCTGGCGGTGGCCGTCAGATCGCCCGCCTCGGGGGCGACGCCGTATCCGTTGCCGTCGTACGCGTAACGCTCGTCGCTCATGACGTCGGTCGCGCGGTCGGGTGTGGCCGAGCAGCGAACTGCCACGGTCTCCACGCGGGAAGGGAGGTTGAGGGGGACGCCGATGGTGTCGCTCGCGTAGGTCGTGCGAGCGCACTGGTCGTCGGCGGTGGTGGAGGTGTCCCCCCTGTCGTCAACAGTGATCGGTCGGCCCGCGACGGTGTCGTAAGTGTTATTGACTTCGGTGATCCGCCAGTCGTCTCCTGCACCCTGGTCGAGCGAGGTCCAGGTGGCGGTGCGTGCCGTGCCGGTGAAGTGGGAGCGCAGGGTCCCCCAGTCATGGCTCTCGCTGGCAGTCTGGTGACGCCACGGCCGGGAGACGGTCTTCTCCAGTATCTTGCCGCCGGGCCCGTCGAAGTTGACTGTCCGGTAAAGGAACCCCGCCGCGGACGAGTGATCGCTGATCGGGTCGCCTTCGCCGGTGCCGAGTGTCACGGAGACGTCCTTGGTGCCGCCGGAAGGGGTAGCCCGGTCGCCATGCATGCCACGGAGGAAGTAGCTGTCGGTCTGGCTCAGGCTGATCGACCGGTCGCCATGGGTGACGCGCACGTGTCCGTAGCCGCGCCACTGGGACCAGGTTCGCTCGTCATCGGGAATGAGACCGTTCTCGTCCCAGTGCCAGGCGGCGCCGCCCCGGTAGTCGTACCGCGTCATCCGATCGGGCCCCCCACGCGTACGGTCCACCTGCGTCACAGAGGTGACGACGTACTTGTTGAACCACTCCAGGTCCGGGTCCTGGTCCGGTCCGTTGCCAAGGTATTGGGGGAAGCAGCGTGTGGTGTTGCTCTGCGGTGTCGGCAGGGAGCCTGCGCGGCACGCCTCGCCCGAGTACACCGCCTCGATCTGACCGCCTGACTCGTCCGCGATGGAGCTGAGGCGTGCCTTGACGAAAGGTGCGTAGCCGTCGCCGGTTTCGTCGAGGCGGTTGACGAGGTCTTCGTAGCCGAAGGTGACTGGTGGCAGGGTGAGGGGGGAGGAGGCGGTGTGGCCGGTGCGGCGGATGCTGGCGAGCAGCAGCTGGTAGTCGACGTCGGCGGTGCCCCAGCGGTGGTTGAATGCCCAGGAGTCGACCGGCTTGTATGCGCCGCCGGTGTGGACGAAGGTGGCGACTTCGGTCAGGCGCCGGGTGGTCCAGAAGCTTGGCGAGAAGCGGCCCGCGTCGCAGTCCTCGGACGCCCCGCAGTTGAGGTCCCAGGGGGTGTCGTAGAAGTACTGGGCGTGGGTGTCGATGTCGCCGCAGCTGGCGCCGCCGCCGGGCAGGCACCGGTTGCCGCCGGTGAACTCCACCTTCGCCAGAGGGGTGGTGTACAGGTCGGCGGAGGCCAGGCCGTACTCGATACGGTCGAGTGAACCACCACGGGTGTAGCGGGTGTTGGCGTCCTCGTCGAGGAAGCGGCTGTAGGAGTTCTCCTCTTTGTCGTAGTAGTAGGCCATGGCGTTGCCGTGCGGGTCCACGACATAGTCGAGGTTCCAGCGCCACGCCTGACGGCACCAGGAATCCTTCATCGCCGAGGCGTGACAGGGGTCGTCGGTGTCGTCGCCGAAGACGGGGACGGTCCAGGTGGAGTCCGTCGTCTCGTCACCGGAGCCCCAGCCGGGAAGGCGCTGGTAGCCGAAGTAGTACTGGACGCCGTCGGGGTCGGTGACGCGCCAGTGCTCGTCGTCGCGGGCACCGTTGCTGCGGCCGGTACCGGTCAGACGCTCGACCACCGTCCCGTCGTCGTCCGGCAGCCGCCAGGTGTCCTCACCGTCCGGAACCAGCTCGCCCGCCGCGCCGTCCATCGTGATGAACGCGTTGTCGTAGTCCCAGCACAGGTCACCGACACGGTTGCCGTCGGTGTTCTCCACGCCTTCCTCAGCGCACGGTAGGTACCGGCGCTCGATGTAGGCGGGAGAAAGCGCGAAACCGTCACCGACCCAAGAACCCTGGTTGTTCGTCCCACCGGTGCGGCCGTCGATCGTGCCGGAGGAGTACGAGAGTGCCAGGCTCGGCGCCAGTCCCCCCGGCACGTCGGGGGCAGCCATGTCGTACGACCAGGTGAAGTCGCCCGAGTTGAGAGCAACGTTCCAGGTGGCAGAGGGAGACAGTTCGGTGGCTGTGTAATCCCCTTGCCCACCTTCCTCCTCCGCGACCGCCGCCAGAACCAGCGGTTCTCCGGCGTTGAGGGGCAGCTCCCCCGCCGTCAGGACCTGTTGCTCCGTATCGTTGGAAGATCTCACGGCAGTACGCTCACGGCACTCCGCCAGCTCCGGCGTGTCGACCACACAGGCAGGCAGGGCCACCAGGGTCAGTCGCGCCCCGTACCCACCGCCGTACGCGTGGGCGAACGACGAGTAGTCAACCTCTACTTCCGCACGCTCCGACACGGCAGTCCGGGACCCATCCGATTCGTCTCCGAGCCGGACGGTGAACAGCAACCCGTCCACCCCAGCGCCCTGCGCCTGATCGTGTTCGTGGATCTCCACCGACGCGTAGGATCGCTGTTCGGACTCCAGCCGCGATTCCGGGGGCTCGGCACCTGTGACGGTCACCGGTGACGGGATCGCCTCGGAAGAACGCCGGATAGTGTCACCGCCGTCGAGCGAGACGGTATACGTCCCCGCTGACGGCCATGTGACCTCAGGTGCTTCGAGGACCGTCACGGTGTGCGAATCCGGGCGCGGTAGACCGGCTGGAGCGTCCGAGCCGGGTACCGGGGGCTGGTCAGGGGCGAGTTCGAAGGTCTGCTCGTCGGCCGCAGCGGAAGCAGCTGGCAGAGTGAGGGCTTGGAGCAGTGAGCCGACCATGAGGAGTGCGGTGACCAGGGCGAGTCGCTGCCAGGCCCTGGTCAGGGGCCTTGGACGCGTGGTTGTGCCGTTCAACGCTTTTCTCCTCACCGCACCGCGGTCGTCAGGAGGGACAGATGGCTGGGTGGCGCTGTCGGATGGTGCTGGTGGCGGGCGGGATGGGCCCGCCACCAGCACCGGACCTACGGGCGGGTCACTCTTCCGCGGCGGGCGGGGGGATTTCGGTGGGTGCGTTGGGCTGGCCGAGGCTCATGTCGCGGATCTGGTTTCCGGAGAGGACGCCTTGGATGGCCCAGACGTCGTCGATGGCGCCCGGCCAGGGCTCGCGCCATACGCCGCCGCTCAGGGAGCGGCCGACGTGGAGGCTGCCCTGCGCCTGGAAGGGGTAGACGTTCTCGGCGAGGGAGGTGCCCGGCGTGCAGGTGGTGTCCTCGGCGTCCAGGCAGGTGACCTCTTCGAGCTCTCCGTCCACGTAGAGGAGTGCCTGGCCGGCGAACTTGTCGTAGACGAGGGCCAGGTGGTGCCAGGCGCGGACGTCGTACAGCCGCTGGTGTGCGATGCGGGTGACCGTGGTGGTCGCGTTGTCCTGGGTGTTGAGTGATGCCTGCCAGCGGCCGAATCCCTCTTCCTGGGGGTCGGGTTCGAAGCGGATGGCGAAGGCGCTTTCCCGCTGGCCGACCGCGCTCAGTACGGACGCGGTGCTCGTCGGCGGGGATGCGGCGCGGGCGAAGCCGGTGACGGTGAAGCTGCTGGAGGTGTCGATCGGCACGTCCGGTGCGTAGGCGTAACCACCGCCGCCGTCCACGTACAGGGAGGCGTCGTCCACGAAGCCGGGGCTCATCCCGGCGCCGCCCCACAGGAACAGGTCGTTGCCGAACGCGGTGGCGTCGGGGGTGGAGGCCACGTCGTCGGTGTCCAGGCCGTCGAGCTGCCAGCGGGCACGGACGATCGGCGCCTGGTGGTAAATCTGCCCGACTTCATAGTCGGTCACGACGCGGTCGAAGACACGGACGTCATCGATGGTTCCGGGGAAGAACGACCGCACCGTACCGCTGGTCTGCCCGGCACCGATCTGCATCTCGCCGCCTGCCGCGAACGGTGTGTCCAGCTTGACGGAACCGGACTTGACGCCGTCGACGTACAGCGTCAGCGTCTGGGCGTAGGAGTCATGGACGCCCACCAGGTGCGTCCACTCCTCCTCCCGCGCGGTCTGACCGTCCGGCTGCATGGCCCGGACGACAGTGCCGCTCGGCGTGTCGTCGCTGTACTGTGCGAACGCCCAGCGGTCGAAGGCCGCCGTGTAATACAGCTCGAACCCCGGCTGGTGCGTACCCGTCTGCGTCGCCACCACCGAGGCAGCCCCTGGAGTCCTGTCCAGACGCGCCCAGGCGGAGACGGCGAAGTTCCGGCTCGTGTCGATCATCCCGGTAGTGGTCGCCGCGTAGGCGTCCGTCCCGTTGTAACGGGCCGCCCGGCCGTGCACACCAGGCACACCGGCCTGCACACCACCGTGATAGCCGGCGGCCAGCGCCTCTCCCGCACCGGTCACACGCCGCCCGGACGCCTCATCCAGCGGGAACAGCGCCACCGCCGGCCGGCCGATGTCGCGCAGCCGCTGCTTGTTGAACAGCCTCGTCACATAAGGATTCACCGACGGCATCGAGAAGTCGAAGACCTGCACCTCATCGATGACACCCGGGAAGAACGACCGCGGTGTTCCATCGGTCTCCCCAGCACCGATCAGAACCCGCCCGTATGCGTTCCATGCATCTGTATACGAAGTCGTGCCGGCAAGCTGACCATTGACATAGAACCGCAACTGCCCAGACGGCTTGTCATACGAACCCACCAGGTGAGCCCACTGGCCCGCCACCACATCCACATTCGGCGCCAAAACCCGAGCCGTACTCGTCTGCCCCGACGCATCGACACGGTACTGATTGAACGCCCAACTGTCCTGCGCCGCCGAGTAATACAGTTCAAAGCCCGGCTGATGCCGCCCGGCCTGCGTAGCCACTACCGCCGCCCTCGTCGGCTTCACGTTCAGTTTCGCCCACACCGACACCGAGAACGACCCACTCGTGTCCACCACAGGACCCGTCGTCGCCGCGAACCCCGTCGCCCCGTCCACCTGAAGCCCGGTACCCACACTCCCCGCGGCACCCAACGTGGCCGTACCCGTTAGACTCGCCCACCGCGCCGGAACCACCGCAACAGAATCAGACCCACCAGCAGACTCATCCGACTGCCACCGAGCACGCGGACCAGCACCCGCCGCGACGCAAAAGATGTAGCTGGTCGGCTCTGACAAGTACTCGGCGGCGTCCTCCGCCTCGACATATAGGACGTGACACGCAGGTCTCGGCGGCACGACACTGATGGCTCTCGAGGCCCCGTTGGTCGTCGATACCTCCTGTATCGGCTCGTCGTTCAGCCAATACCTGTAACCAGTGACATCTGTATCGTGGGCGGTCAGTTTGAATTGCCCGTAGTGGCCGGTTCCCTGGTACCAGGGGTCCAGTGGGTCGGCGAGATCGATTGCTGGATAAGCCGAAGAGGTGATGTCGGGACCTCCCGGAGCCGATCCATCAAGGCGGAACGCACAGGCATAGCCGCTTCCGCTGGAAGACCAACGACTGTACGACGTGCCGTCGTAAGACCGGGCATGCCATCGAATCAGGACATCCTCGGGCACATTCGGCAGATTGAGTGTGAAAACGGAACCGGAAGTGCGGAGCGATGTGAGCTCCGAATCCCACCGGATGATGTCGCCCCGGCCATCACCCGCGTCCCAACGTGCGGCGAACTCGACGGACACCCTCCCGCCATCGGGATCCGTCACCCCCATGGCGCTGATGGTCCCCAACCGCGTCACAGCCGGCGTGTCGGATCCCGTCTCACAGGCGCCGCCGTACTGCATGATCAGTTGGGAGGGTTTGATCTGGTGCGGGGTGCGGTTGTAGGCGACGCGTAGGTGCGCGCGGTCGGAGAAGCGTTTCCAGGACAGAGGTTCTGTCTCGTCCGCGGCTCGGAGTCCGAAGGTGAGGGAGGAGAGTCCGTTGTCGGCTGCTTCCTGGACGAGGCTGCGGACGTTGAACTCGGCGTCGGCTGCCGCGCAGCCCTCGTAGCCGTAGGAGAAGGAATCGGAGGCGACCTGCTCCTTCCAGAACGAGCTGGTGTTCTGGCTGTTCCAGGTCGTGCGGGAGCTGATGGCGGCGGTGCGCCATAGTTCCACTTCCTGCGGGGCGCAGGAGGCGGAGTGGACGTTGCGGACGGAGAACTCGGCCTTGGTGATCCGCGCGCCGTTGAAGTGGGCGACCGGAAGCTGGTACATCAGCCGCTTCAGGTCGCGCGGCATGCAGGCGGCCCAGCCGCAGTAGCCCATGCCGGCGTTGGACTCGCCGTTGAACTTCCACTGCGGGGAGTTGGCCCAGTACCGGGAGACCATGGTCCACGATGTCGTGCGCGGACTGTGCCACTGCGGATCGATGTACACCGGATAGACGGTGTCCTCGCCCAGCAGGACATCCTCGTCAGGAGTCAGCGTGAGAGCGTCGCGCTCGGTATTGATCGACGCGCCGACATGCGCGAGATTGCTCGACTCGCCTGCGCCGGGCGGCCCCACCGCGGCGTCCTCGTCGTCCACGGCCGCGAAAGCGGCGGCCTCCTCCCCGCCCCCCGAGCTGGAGTCCCACATCAGCGGAACCGGCGCCTCGAACACAGGCGTGTCCGCGTTCGCGTCCAGCGCCTGGATACCCCCGTCCGGCGCCACCTCGGGCACCACACCGGTCGAGGCCAGCCCCAGCCGCAGCTCACCCAGCAAAGGATTCGCCGCAGCCTGCGCATCGTTCACCACGATCAACTGGCTGAAACCGTCCGGCTGCGCGGCCAGCCGCAGATCCACCCCCGGAAGCACATCACGGTAGACAGCGGTGTCACCGTTCAGCTCAGGCGTCGGCAGCTCCTCAGGCCAGACAAGCGCAAGCTCCCGACCGCTGCGCTCAAGCTCCACCAACGGCCCGTCACCGCCACCCGAGAACGCCAGCTCCGCAGTAGCGGCACGCGGAGCGACACCACCGTCCTCGGTGAACTCCAAAGTGGTGTCGACCTCCTCCCACTCACCGTCCACCCTCGCCCACACCGGCCGCAGATACTCGAACGCCTCCAGCTCCCCCTCCGGAGTCGCGAACACCTCCGTGGACTCCCCACGCAAAGACTCGACCTCAACGCTCGCCCCACTGGCACGCGCCTCATCCAGGGCAATCGCCTCTGCGGTACTCGTCTGCTCGGGAATCGGCGGGGACCCATGCGGCCCGGACAAATTCGCCTCCTCCGCCGCAGCAGGAACCGCCGTCACGACGGTGGCCATCGGCAACAGGCCGACCAGCAGCGCCCCGGCGACCGCAAAGCCACCGAAGGCAGGCATAGTTCGGCAATACGCCAGTTTCAAAATCCCCACCCCACGCACATCTTGTTCACATCCAAAGCTCGAAGGCGACCTTAGGGTGATGGCTTCACTACGAACAGGTGAATCAATCGGGACACATCAACAGCGACGCTACGAGCACGGGCATATGCATCACGTGGCGAATGTCACGTTTGACAACAGGGCGAACGCTAAGCGTCAGGACTACCCCCATAGGTCCAGCTAGCCTGGCCAGCCGTTTCTCCACCTCGACCTCAGCCGACACGCCTCCGCGACGCCACGACAGGTCTTGCGGGCTATTCGTGGGACGGGCAGGCCGATGGGACGTCAACTACTCCTGTGAATTGTGTGAAATTCTGGGACGGTGACGGCCTCCGGAGCCGTGTGCGCAGGTTCGAATCCTGCCGGGGGCACTTTGGATGAAGTGCCTGAACGCCCTGTGACCAGCATGAGTGCTGATCCGGGGCGTTTTCGTATGTGCGCGGCCGGATCCCGCCACAGGCAGTTCCTTGTAGCCGGTCGCGGCACATACGCGGCAACGCTCATCGCGTATGTCCCAGGTCAGGACCTCTCCCGCTACGCGGACACCCGCCAGAGGGCGCTCACGCGCTCCTCACGCGTCGGCCTCGTGCTCGCCGTACAGCGCCCTGATCCGTCAGTCGGCGATCTCGTTCCGGCCATCGATGCCCTTCGTGGAGCGGCGGGGTGTGTGTGCGATCCGTAGACAGGTGGGGCGGTGGCGTCTATAACGAGAGCGTTTCCGGAGCATGGGAGCGCTCCCGCACGTGCAAGTCCCCCATTGCAGGAGGAAGGACACCCGTGCGTCTGAGAACCCTTGCGGTCCCCCTGGTGGTGGCCGGAGTGGTCGCCACCATGGCGCCGCCCGTCGCCGCCGGAGCCGCCGATGCCGGTCCGGCGCTCAGTGTCGACGCCACCGACGTCAGGCATGCGATCAGCCCCCACGTCTACGGGATGAACTTCGCGAGTCCCGAACTCGCCGAGGATCTGCGGCTGCCCGTGCACCGCTGGGGCGGCAACGCCACCACCCGGTACAACTTCCGCAACGACACCACGAACCGCGCCTCGGACTGGTACTTCGAGAACATCCCCAACGACAACCCGGCCCCCGAGAACCTGCCCGACGGGTCGGAGACCGACCGGTTCGTCGAGCAGAACCTGGAGACCGGCACCGAGACCGTCCTCACCCTGCCGATGCTCGGCTGGGTCGCCAAGGAGCGGGCGCGGGCCTGCGGCTTCAGCGTCGAGAAGTACGGCCCGCAGCAGAGCACCGACGTCTGGGCGCCGGACTGCGGCAACGGGCTGACGCCCGAGGGCGAGGAGATCACCGGCACCGATCCGGCGGACACCTCCGTGGCCGTCGGCCCGGAGTACGTCACCGACTGGATCGAGCACCTTCAGAGCCGCTACGGCAGCGCGGCCGAGGGCGGCGTGGAGTTCTACAACCTCGACAACGAGCCCGACCTGTGGCACCACACGCACCGCGACGTGCGCCCGGAGGGCCTGGGCTACGACGAACTGCGCGACCGCACCTACGCGTACGGGGCGGCGGTCAAGGCGGCCGACCCCGACGCCCAGACCCTCGGCCCGGTCGGCTGGGGCCTGAACTCGATCTTCTACTCCGGCCTCGACCAGGACGTCTGCTCGGAGACCAACTGCTGGAGCAACCCGCCGGACAAGGCGGCGCACGGCGGCCAGGACCTGGGCCCGTGGTACCTGGACGAGATGCGCCGCTACGAGGAGGAGCACGGCACCCGCGTCCTGGACTACTTCGACATCCACATCTACCCGCAGCAGTCAGGGGTCTTCAACCAGGAGCCCGGCAGCGCGGAGACCCAGGAGCTGCGGCTGCGGTCCACCCGCCAGCTGTGGGACCCGACGTACGTGGACGAGAGCTGGATCGGCCAGCCGGTGCGGTTCATCCCGCGGATGCGGGACCTGGTGGACGCGCACTACCCGGGCACCAAGCTGGCCATCACCGAGTACAACTGGGGCGCCCACGGGCACATCAACGGCGCCCTGGCGCAGGCCGACGTGCTCGGCATCTTCGGGCGCGAGGGCCTGGACATGGCCGCGCTGTGGACGGCCCCGGCGGCCGACGCGCCGGTCGCGCACGCGTTCCGGATGTACCGCGACTACGACGGCAGGGGCGGCGCGTTCGGCGACACCTCGCTCGCGGCCACCAGCGCCGACCAGGAGCGGCTCGCCGTCTACGCGGCACGCCGCGAGGCGGACGGCGCGCTGACCCTCATGGTGGTCAACAAGAGCGGCGAGGACCTCACCAGCCCGGTGTCGCTGACCGGCGCCGCGGCGGGCACGGCCGAGGTCTACCGCTACAGCCCGGCCGACCTGACGGGCATCGTCCGCGAGGCCGACCAGCCCGTGACCGGCAGCGGCTTCACCGCCACCTTCCCCGCGGACTCCATCACCCACCTCGTCCTGCCCCAGGGCGGCGAGGAGCCCGACACCGAGGCGCCCACCGCCCCCGGCACGCCCGTCAGCGGCACGGTCGGCGCGGACAGCGCCGAGCTGAGCTGGCCCGCGGCCTCCGACAACCGGGGAGTCACCGGGTACGACGTGCACCGGGTGGCCGCGGACGGGACCCTGACCCGCGTCGGCGGGGGCACCGCGACGAGCCACACCGTCACCGGGCTCGAACCGGACACCGCGTACACCTTCGTCGTCACCGCGCGGGACGCCGCGGGCAACGTCTCCCCACCCTCGCCGCCACTGGCCGTCCGGACAACCGGCGGGACGGCGCCGGCCGCCTGCCGGGTGGCGTACCGGGTGGCCAGCGACTGGTCGAGCGGCTTCACCGGCGAGGTGCGGATCACCCACACCGGGACGGCGCCGCTGGACGGCTGGGAACTGGGCTGGGACTTCCCCGCCGGGCAGCGCGTCACCCAGGGCTGGTCGGCGAACTGGTCCCAACAGGGCACGCACGTCACCGCGACCGCCCTGGACTGGAACCGGCGCCTCGCGCCAGGCGCCTCGGTCACCATCGGGTTCAACGGCAGCCGCGGCGCCCAGAACCCGCCCCCGACCGCCTTCACCCTCAACGGCGGCACCTGCGCCGCCTGACCGCCCCTCCGGTACCCGGTCCCTGGCCGGGTACCGGAGGCGTTCAGAAGCGGAACAGCTCGGTGAAGCGGTCGAGGAGGGCGGGGTCGCCCTGGGTGCGGAGGGTGCCTTCGGCCAGCACGTCGGCGGGGGTCCTGGTGCCGCTCATCAGCTCGCGGACGGGGTGGCCCGAGAGGCGTTCGAGGACCAGGTCGGGGGCGGGGTGCTCGCCGAGGCCGACGGTCAGCGCGCCGTCGGTGATCTGGAGGCGGAGGGTGAAGTCGCCCATCCGGACCTCGAATCCGGTGGTGGCGCCCCGGGCCGCCTCCGGGCGGAAGGCGGTGCGGAACGACATGGCCACCGCCTCGGCCGTGATCGCCTCGCCGGGGCGCGGCTCGGTCATCGTCCTGGCGCCCCAGCGGCCCAGGGCGACGAGCGCCGGTTCGAGGTCCCGCCCGTAGTCGGTGAGTTCGTAGACGACCGCGCGTTCGGGGTGCGGCAGGGCGCGGCGGGTGGCCAGGCCCGCCTCTTCGAGCTGCTTGAGGCGGCTCGAAAGGATGTTGGTGGGGATGGCGGGCAGCCCTCTGCGCAGGTCCGTGTAGCGCCGGGGCCCGTTGAGGAGGTCGCGGACGACCAGCATCGCCCACCGCTCCCCCACCATCTCCATCGCGCGGGCCAGGCCGCAGAACTGTCCGTACTCGCGGGTCGCCATGGTGCGGATCCTAACCCGTGATGCGATTGACAAAGCTCGCTTGCAAAGTACAAGCTCACTTCTCGTTCGACTGTGCCCGCGGTCCGCGGGCCGTTCTCACGAGGAGTGACCGCATGACCGCAGTACGCAGGATCGGGGCGGGCCCGTTCGTCTCGACGGACGGTGTCGTGGAGGCGGTGACGCGCGTGTCCGGCGCGGACGGCCCCTGCCTCGGGACCGCCCCCGTCGTCGCCGCGTCCCGCCGCGCCCTCAAGGCCCGCTCATGACGTCCGGGACGCTCGGACCACCGGTCCGGCCGGTGCCGCGGGGTCTGGCGGCAGCCGGTGTCGGGGCGGGCCCGTTCTTCCTGGTGGCGGGGCTGGTCCAGGGTCTGGCACGGGACGGGTTCGACTTCGGCCGCAACGCCCTCAGCCAGCTCGGCCTCGGCGCCCTCGGGTGGGTGCAGGTCGCCGTCTTCCTCCTCACCGGCCCGCTGGTCGTCGGCGGCGCGGTCGCGGTGCGCCGGGCGCTGGGCGGTGGGCCAGGCGGTACGTGGGGGCCCCGGCTGATCGGGGCGTTCGGGATCTCGTTCGTGGTCGCCGGGGTGTTCCGCGCCGATCCGGGGGCCGGGTTCCCCGCCGGTGCCCCCGAGGAACGGGTCGCGTCGCTGAGCGCGCATGGCACCGTCCACATGCTGGCGGGCACGGTCGGGTATCTCGCGCTGTGCGCCGCGTTCCTCGTCCTCGCGCGGCACTTCGCCGCCCGGCGGCGGCGCGGCTGGGCGTTCGCCGCGCGCCTCCTGCCGGCCGGGGTCCTCGCCGGTGTCGCCGCCTCGGCCGCCACCGTCGCGGCGTTCACCGCAGGGGCGGGACTCGGCCTGCTCGGGCTCAGCGTGCTGACGGCCCGTCTGACCTGGCCCGATCCGCGGCGGCGGCCGTACGCTGACAGCCGCCGGAACCGCACCCGCACCCGCACCGAGCGACAGGAGAGCCTCGTATGACCACGCCGCCGAAAGGCCCCGCCAGCTACTTCCCGGCGGTCGAGAAGAAGTACGGCCGCCCGATAGCGGAGTGGCAGGACCTCATCCGCGCCTCGCCGCTGACCAGGCACATGGAACTCGTCGCCTGGCTCAAGTCCGAGCACGGCCTCGGCCACGGCCACGCCAACGCGCTCGTCGCGCACACGCTGGCCGACGGCCGGTGAGACCGGGCCGTTACCGGGCTCAGGGCGAGGAGCCGGGGACGACGAGGCCGTTCTCGTAGGCGAAGACCACGGCCTGGGCGCGGTCGCGCAGGTGGAGTTTGGCGAAGACGCTGCCGATGTGGCTCTTCACCGTCGCCTCGGTCACGACGAGGTGCGCCGCGATCTCCGGGTTCGACATGCCCCTGGCCACCAGGAGGAGGATCTCCCGCTCCCTGGGAGTGAGGCCCGCCGGGGGCTCGGGCCGGGGGCGGAGCGGCGCGGCGCGGCCGGCGTAGTCCTCGATGAGCCTGCGCGTGATCGACGGCGACAGCAGGGCCTCGCCGCCGTGCACGACGCGGATCGCCTCCAGCAGGCGGGCGCGTGGGGCGTCCTTGAGGAGGAAGCCCGACGCGCCCGCCCGGAGCGCGCCGAAGACGTACTCGTCCAGGTCGTAGGTCGTGAGGATCAGCACGCGGGGCGAGGGCGGTCCGGCGGCGGTCAGCCGGGCGGTGGCCTCGACGCCGTCCATGCGCGGCATGCGGATGTCCATCAGGACCACGTCGGGGCGCAGCGCGGCGGCCTGGGTGAGTGCCTCGTGGCCGTCGGCCGCCTCGCCGACGACCTCCATGTCCTCCTGGGTCCCGAGGAAGAGGCGGAAGCCGGTGCGGATCAGCTCCTGGTCGTCGGCGATCAGGAGGCGGACGGTCATGCCGCGTCCCCGGTGGGGAGGCGGGCGGTCACCAGGAATCCGCGGGCGGTGGGGCGGGCGTCCAGGCTGCCGCCCGCGACCGCCGCGCGTTCCCGCATGCCGGGGATGCCGTGGCCGCCGGGGGATGGGGCACGCGTACGGGAGCCGCCGTCGTCCTCGACCGTGACGTCCAGCCGCGCCGGGCCGTAGCCGAGGGTCACGGTGACGCGGGTGGGGTCGGTGTGCTTGAGCACGTTGGTCAGCGCCTCCTCGACGATGCGGTAGGCCGACAGTTCGAGGCCGTCGGCGAGTGGGCGGGGCTCGCCGGTGGTCTCCAGGTGTACGGGCATCCCCGACGCCGCGTGTCCGGCGACGAGTCCGGCGAGCTGGGCGAGCGAGGGCTGCGGCCGCCACTGCGCGTCGTTGTCCCGTGTGCGCAGCAGGCCGAGGATGCGGCGCAGTTCGGCCAGGCTCTGCTCGGCGGTGGTCTCGACCCGTTCCAGTGTCTCAGCCGCGACGCGGGGGTCGGTGGGCAGGATGTCGCGGGCGCCGCGTACGCCGATCAACGTGACGGTGACCGAGTGGGCGACGATGTCGTGGAGTTCGCGGGCGATGGAGGCGCGTTCCCGCTGGGCCGCGAGCTGGTCGAGCTGGTCGCGTTCGCGCTCCAGGGTGGCCGCGCGTTCCTCCAGGGCCCAGGTGTAGCGCCGCCGGGTCTGGAGGTACGAGCCGAGGCCCCAGGCGGCGATGGTGACGGGCGGCGAGGTGATGCTCGCCAGGTGCAAGAACAGCGCGGTCGGGACGAGCGCCGCGGCGGAGACCTTACGGTCGCGCTGGTCGGCGAGCGAGGCGAGGGCGACCACGACGGGCGCCCCGCCCGGCGACCAGCCGAGCGGGGCGAGGACGGCGGCGCCCGCGCAGGCCGCGGCGAGCACGGCCAGGGGTGCGCGGCGGCGGGCGAGCAGGGCGGCGCCGACCAGCACCGTCACCGCGACCGGGAGCACGCCGACGCGCGTGCCGTCGTCGAAGAGGAGGCCGGTCTCCACCACGGTCGTGACCGCGGCCAGCGCGGCGTCGAGGAGCGCCGGGCGGCGCGGCAGGCGGTTCACGCCAGGTCGCGCCGTCGCTCGGCGGCGACCGCGACGAGCACGACCGCGGCCGTCCACGCGGCCAGCACCCAGCCGGCCTCGGCGACCGTCAGGGTCGTGTGGTGGGTCATCCGGCTCAGGATCCCGGCCGCGCCGAACGGCGTGAGGTTGACCATCGCCTCCGAGACGCCGGACAGCAGCGGGACCACGGCGAAGTTCACGATCAGCAGGACGACCACCCCCAGGACCGGGCTCCGGATCAGGGCACCGAGCGCGGCGCCCAGGATCGCGGACAGGACGAACGCGACGAGGTTGCCCGCCGCGACGGCGCGGACGTCCGCCACGGTGAGGCCGGGACCTGGATGGCCGCTCAGCAGCGGCAGGGCGAGCCCGACCGACACGAGGGTCGTCAGCGTCCCGAGCAGGAGTCCGGTCAGCGCGTAGGCGGCGATTCTCGCCGACAGCACGGCCCCGCGGCCACGGCGGGCCACGAGCGCGGCGGGCGCGGCCGTCCGGTGCCGGTACTCCCCGGCGGCGCCGACCAGGCCCCAGAGCAGGAGGAGGACCGGCAGCGCCGCGAGGGCCTCCTCCTTCTCCGCCACCTCGTCCAGGCCGCCCGAGCCGACCGCGACCACCAGGACGTTGAGGATCGCGAACGCGACGCAGCCCAGCGCGAATCCGGGGAACGTCCTGGTGGTCGTCGTCTTGATCAGTTCGCCGCGCAGCAGAGGGCTCACCGGTCCGCACCTCCCGTGAGACCGAGGAACACGTCCTCCAGCGACACGGTCCGCGGGACGACCTCCTCCAGCAGGAGCCCGTCGCGGTGGGCCAGCCGCGCGACCTCGGCGGCGTCGAGCCCCTCGACCAGCAGGCCGCCTCCGTCGTCGGGCCGGGTGCGGCCGCCCGCTGCGGCGACGAGGCGCGCGAGGCGCGCGGTCCCGGCGGTGCGAACGAGGACGGCGGCGCCGCCCGGCCGTTCGAGGTCGCGGATGGGTCCCTCGTGGACCAGCCGTCCGCGGTCGATCACGACCACGTCGTCCACGGTCTGGGCTGCCTCGCCCAGCATGTGGCTGGACAGCAGAACGGTGCCGCCGTTCGCGGCGCGTTCCCTCAGCAGGGTGCGGAGGTGGCGGATGCCCTGGGGGTCCAGGCCGTTCACCGGTTCGTCCAGCACCAGGATCTCGGGGTCGCCGAGCAGCGCGGCGGCGAGCGCGAGCCGTTGCCGCATGCCCATCGAGTACTTCCCGACCCTGCGGCCCGCCGCCTCGGCCAGGCCGACGAGTTCGAGGACCTCGCCGACCCGGCGGCGGGGCAGGCCCGCGAGCGCGGCGAGGGAGCGCAGGTGCGCGCGGCCGGTCCTGCCCGGGTGGGCGCCGCACGGCTCGATGGCCACGCCGAGGCGGCGGGCGTCGGGCCGCAGCTCCGTGACCGGCGTGCCGTGGACGAACGCGCGGCCCGCTGTCGGGCGCGCCAGTCCGACGAGGGCTTTGAGGGCGGTGGTCTTGCCCGCGCCGTTCGGGCCGAAGAAACCGGTCACCCGGCCGGTCCTGACGGTGAACGACAGGTCGTCCACCGCCGTTCGGCGGCCGTAGCGCTTGGTCAGTCCCTCGATGCGGAGGGCCGCCGGGCCACCGGCGGGGGTGTGTGCGGAAGTCATGGCCACAGCCTTGGGCGTCACGGTCTCCCGGTCATCCGACCACGGGCGGGACTCGTTCTCCGACCAGGGGGGCAGACGATCGCCGGGCGGGGGGCAACCGGTGGTGGGTGGAGGCCGGTTCGGCGGGGTGAGGGGTTCGGCCTAGGGTGGGGCCTGCGCGTTGCCGGGATGGTGTGTGAGAACGGGGTTGTGGCGGTGTCGGGTGTGGAGACGGCGGAACTCGCGGCGCTGCTCATGGAGTTGAAGGACCGCTCGGGGCTGAGCTACGGCGTGCTGGCGAAGCGGCTGCACATGAGCGCGTCCACGCTGCACCGCTACTGCCGCGGGGAGGCGCTGCCGCCGGAGTTCGGGACGGTGGAGCGGCTCGCGCGGCTGTGCCGGGCGACGCCCGAGGAGCAGGCCGAGCTGCACCGGCGGTGGATCGCCGCCGACACGGCGCGGCAGCGTGAGCGGGAACGCAAGGGGCCGCCGCCGCGCCCGGCCGTTCCGGTGGAGACGCACGCCGCTCCCGTGCCGGAGGTGCGCCCGCAGGGGCTGCGGGTGGCCCTGGCCGGGGCGGGGGTCGTCGCCGCCGTCGTGGCGATCGCCCTGCTCGTGGGCCTGCTGACGGACGGCGGGGACGACGGGAGCGGGGAAGGCGACCTGGCCGCCATCCTGGACGGCGGGCAGGAGGCCGAGGACGCGCCGCTCGCCGTGACGACCCGGCCGTACGCCTTCGACCAGTGCGAGGGCCGCTACCTCGTGGACCTGCCGCCCGCCCAGGTGCCGCCGCCGCCGACCGAGACGGACGCCGCCGGGTGGGTGCGCGCCCTGGAGGCCGTCCCGGCGGGCGAGCAGCTCGTCGAGCTGGCCGTCCAGGGCACCGGCGCGGAGACCGTCGTCCTGCGCGACCTGCGCGTACGGGTCACCGCGACCGGCGAACCGCTGCCCTGGGAGCTCTACGGCGGCTACTCCGCCTGCGGCGGCGGCCCCGTGCGGACCAGCGCGTTCGACATCGACCTGGACGCCGCCTCGCCGCGGCCGACGGCGGTGGACGGGCAGCAGGGCCCGCCCCTGTGGGTGGACGAGAGCGAGCCGCTGGTGCTCTACGCCACCGCGCACGCCGAGGAGCGGTCCGTCGAGTGGTACCTCGAACTCGAGTGGTCGAGCGGCGACCGGTCGGGGACCCTGCGGATCGACGACGACGGGGAGCCGTTCCGCACCAGCGCCGTCGGCGACCAGCGGGAGATGAACTACATGATCGGCGGCACGGAGTGGTTCGACTCGGAGACCGGCGAGCCCGTCAGCCGGTGACGAAGAACCCCGTGACGGAGCGGATGCG
Organism: Streptomyces sp. NPDC049879; assembly: GCF_044461265.1. Lineage (NCBI taxonomy): Bacteria > Bacillati > Actinomycetota > Actinomycetes > Kitasatosporales > Streptomycetaceae > Streptomyces > Streptomyces sp. NPDC049879. Next base: position 166,370 of record NZ_JBITKT010000006.1, read on the forward strand.
GTTCCCGGCGAACTCCACGACGTCGTAGCCGGTCGCGGCGGGGCCGAGCCGCCAGGTGAACAGCGCGCGGTCGTGGTGGGCGCCGATCAGGGTGCCGAGGGTGAAGCGGAGGTCGCCGAACTGCGGCTGCGCCCGGCCGATGGCGTCCGACAGTTCGGCGTGCCCGCGCAGGGCCGCGTGGTCGGGGTCGGAGTAGAACGAGTCGTCGGTCAGGACGGTCTCCATGAGCGCGCGGCGGGCGGTGGCGTCGCGCTCGTTCCAGATCTCCAGGTACCAGTGGACGAGGTCGTCGGTGCTGCTCACTTGCCTGCTCCTTCGAGGGTCTTCGGGGCGGCGGGACGCCGGGGTGCGGGGCGGTCGGGCTTGAGGGCGAGGGCCGCCAGGCCGCCCGCGACGGTGAGGGCCGCGGCGGTCCAGCCGGCGGTGTGGAGGCCGTCGAGCAGGTCGGACGCGCCGGTGGCGAGGGCGACGACGAGGGCGAGGCCGAGTGCGCCGCCGATCTCCTTGGTGGTGCTGGCCAGGCCGGACGCGACGCCCTGCTCCCGCGGGGCGACGCCCGCGCCCGCGGCGGCGAACAGCGTGACGAACGCGACGCCGCCGCACACGCCCCACACGACGCTGCCGGGCATCAGGGTCCAGAAGCCGCCGCCGGGTGTGGTGCCCGCGACGAGGACGGCGATGCCCGCGCCCGTGCCGAGCGTCGAGGTGACGAGGGTGGTGCGGATGCCCCAGCGGCCGAGGAGGGCGGGGGTGAGCTTCAGGGCGGCGAGCATGCACAGGACGGTCAGCGGGAGGAACGTCAGCCCGGCCTCCAGTGAGCTGTAGCCGAGGACGAGCTGGAGGTAGGACGTGAGGACGTAGTAGCCGCCGCCGAGTGTGGCCTGGAAGATCGCGATGACGACCATGGTGGTGGCGAGGCCGCGGCCGCGTGCGAGGCGCAGGGGGATGAGCGGTTCGCGGGTGCGCGCCTCCACGAACAGGAGGAGGACGAGGAGGACGAGCCCGGCGGCGAGCGCTCCGGCGCCGCGCGGTGTCCACCAGCCTGCGTCCGTGCCGCTGGCCAGGCCGAACACCAGCAGGACCGAGCCCGCGGTGGCCAGGACGGCGCCCGGGGCGTCGAACCCGCCGGGGGCGCGCGCCGGGTCGGGGGGCAGCAGGCGGGGGGCGGCGAGGGCGCAGGCGAGGGCCAGGGGCACGTTGACGAAGAAGACCCACTCCCAGCCGAGGTAGTTGGTGAGGACGCCGCCCAGGAGGGAGCCCGCGGCCAGGCCCGCGCTGCCCGCCATGCCCCAGGCGCCGAGGGCGCGGTTGCGTTCCGGGCCCTCCGGGAAGCCCCGGTAGACGAGGGTCAGCGTCGCGGGGGTCAGCAGGGCGCCGCCGACGCCCTGCACCGCGCGGGCGGCGACCAGGGTGCCCGCGCCGGGCGCCAGGCCGCCCGCGAGGGAGGCGACGCCGTAGAGCGCCAGGCCCGCCATGAACATGCGGCGCGCCCCGAGGCGGTCGACGGCGCGCCCGCCGAAGAGGAGCAGGCCGCCGAGGCCGACGGCGTAGGCGCTGACCACCCACTGGACGGACGACGGGCTGAAGCCCAGGTCGTGGCCGATGTCGGGGAGTGCGACGTAGACGATGTTGTAGTCCAGGGCCACGACGAGCTGCGTGAGCGCGAGCAGCCCGAGGCGTAGCCGGTGCGATTCCATCAAGAACACCTTCAGCGTTGGTTCCACGGCGTGGATTGCACGGCACTGAATTAATGCACGCCGTTCAGTAAACGATACGGCGTACAGTAGTCCACGTCTCCGGGGTGTCAAGCGCGCGGGCCCGGGTGGGGCGGGGGTGACGGCGTGTCAGACAGGAGGTGGCAAGATCACCGGGCCGTACGCTGGGGCGGCGCCCGGCCGGACCGCGGGCGCGCCGCACCACGAACCCGGAGGCGCCGTGCGCTCCAGCCCGTCCGTGTCCCGCGTCCTCGCCCGTCCGCCGCTGGCCGGGAGCTACGCCGCCGCCGTCGCGCTGGTGCTGCTGGCGCTGTGCCCGTTCCTCGTGCTGACGACGGCGACCTCCCTGATGCGGCCGGTGCTGCTGCGCGATCTGCACGCCACCCCGTTCGAACTGCAGCTCGCCATCGGGCTGTCCAACGCCGGGTACGCCTTCGGCGCGGTCGCGGCCGCCGACCTGATCCAGCGGGTGCCGCGGCGGCACGTGTACTTCGTCTGCGAGGCGGGGTTCGTGGTCGCGTCGGTGGTGGCGCTCAGCGCGCGGGGCATCGGGCAGTTCGGGACGGGGATCGTCCTCCAGGGGCTGTTCACCGGGCTGCTGCTGGTCGTCGCGCTGCCGCCGCTCGTGACGCGGCGGAACCTGCGCGAGCTGCCGACGACCGCCGCCGTCGTCTCCATCGGGCTGTTCGGCATGGTGACGCTCGGGCCGCTGCTCGGCGGGCTCATCGGCGACGGGGGCGACTGGCGGCTGCTCTTCGGCGTCATCGCCGTGCTGGCGGCGGCCGGGTTCGCCATCGGGCTGCTGAGCTTCTCCCCCAACGAACCGCTCGCGCCCGGCGCCGGGTTCGACTGGCTCGCCATCCCACCCGCTCTGGCGGTGACCGTGCTGCCGTTCTTCGGCGTGTCCTGGCTGACGCGCTCGACGTTCGGCAGCCTCGTGTTCCTGCTGCCCGTCGTCGTGGGGCTGCTGATCGGCGTGGTGCTGATCGTGGCGCAGTACCGCGCACGCGACCCGCTGATGCCGGTCCGCCCCATCAGCAACACCCTGCCGGTGGCCGGGATCGCGGGCGCCATGATCACTGGGGCGACGTTCACCACCCTCGTCGAGCTGACCGAGGTGTTCCTGCTGGCCGCGCCGCGCTACAGCCCCGTCAAGGTCGGCGCGCTGCTCACCACGCAACTCCTCGGGGTGCTGGTCGCGGCCCTCATCTTCCGGCGACTGCTGCCCACGCGCTGGACGCCGGTGCTGGCGCTGTCCGGGCTGCTCAGCATCGCGGCGGCGTCGGTCGTGCTGCTGACGCTCAGCGCGTCGAACGCGGCCGCCGTCGTCCCGGTCGCCGCGCTGCTCCTGGGGTACGGGGCGGGGGCCGGGGTGACGCCGGGGCTGTTCCTGGCGGGCCTGTCGGTACCGGCGGCGGCGATCGGCTCGATCTTCGCGCTGGTCGAACTGCTGCGCTCGGAAGCCGCGTTCCTCGTCGGCCCGGTCCTGCTGCACTTCGCGCAGGACCGTGGCGTCACGGACAGCGGCTACCGGGCGACGGTCGCCATCGTGCTGGCGATCACGCTGCTGGGCGCGCTGCTGCTCGTCGGGCTCTACCTGCTCGGCGGGGCCAGGCCGCACCGGCCCGACCTGGACGCGTGGCTCGGCGGCCAGGGCGGCGCGTACCACTCGCCGCCGCTCGCCGCGCGGCTCCGGAAGGGGTGACGGGCGGCGGGCGGCGGCGGCGCGTGCGTCAGGCCGCGGCGCGCAGCACCAGGTGGCCGCGCCGGAACCGCTCCCCCTCGCCCGGCTCGCGCAGCATCCGGCCGACCTCGGCGAACCCGGCGTCGGCGGCGAGCGCCGCCATGTCGTCCACCGGCCACCGGTAGGCCGTCACGACCTTGTGGTCGAACGGCGTGACGGGCCCGCCCTCCGCCTCGAAGAACGCGAGCAGCAGGTGGCCGCCGGGCGCGAGGACCCGGCGGAACTCGGCCAGGTACGCGGGCACGTGGTGCGGCTCGGCGTGGATGACCGAGTACCACGACAGGACGCCGCGCAGCGTGCCGTCCGCCAGGTCGAGGGCGTCCATGGAGCCCACCTCGAACCGCAGGTCCGGGTACGCCTCGCGGGCCAGGCCGACCATGACGGGCGACAGGTCGATGCCGAAGGCGTCCAGGCCGAGGTCCCGCAGGTGCGCCGTCGTCTGGCCGGGGCCGCAGCCGAGTTCGGCGACGGGGCCGCCGCCGGTGGCGCGTACGCAGTCGGCGAAGGCGGCCAGGACGGCGCGGTCCAGCGGGAGGTCGTCCAGGGCGTCGCGGGCGAAGTCGGCGTAGACGGTGGCCATGGCGTCGTAGGCGTCGGCCGTCGCGCGGAGGGAGGAGGGCAGCTCGGTCACAGGCGAGGACTGTAGGGCCTCCGCTCCGCGCGACAGCGGGTGGGTCCCGGTCAGCCCGTGAGCGCGGTGTGGAGGCGCCGTGCCTCGTGGGCGAGCCGGCTGCTGCCGCCGCGGGCCGTTGTCTCCTCGACCGCGCGTATCAGGTCCTTGGCGTCGGCGGCGGCGGGGGCGCAGCGGGTGGCGAGGGCGAGGAGTTCGGGCAGGCCCGAGTGGCGCGTGCCGCCGGCCGGGGGTTCGGCCAGCAGGAGGGGCAACGCGGTGGCCAGGGTCTCCCAGACAGTGCGGCGGGCGCCCGCGTCGGCCGCCGCGGTCAGCCCGTCGGCGAACCGGCTGCCCTTGACCGCGCCGCGGTACGCCGACTCGGCCGCCGTCCGCCCGACCAGCGGGGTGTCGAGGCGTCCGCGCGCGGCGGCGGCGACGAGGGCGTCGACGGCGGCGGTGCGGTCCTCCTCGTGGCGGGCGGCCAGGCCGTGGACCAGGGCGAGGTGGACGGCGGGGCCCACCGGGGCGTCCACGGCGACCAGGTCGGGGAGGACGGCGCCGAAGCCGCGTTCGTCGTCGGCCAGTCCGGCGAAGTGGTGCTGGAGCCTGGCGGCGAGCACGTCGGCGTGGTGCGGGGCGACCCACGGCCACAGGCGGAAGGTGAACGGCCAGGACTGGGCGCTGTTGTCGGAGAGGGACGCGACGGGGGCCAGTACGTCTGCGAAGCAGGGGTCGAGCGGCTGGCGGGGCGTGGTCGGTGCCAGGGCCACCTGGACACGGCGGGCGGCCAGCCGGACGTGCCAGTCCCCGCGATCGGGTGCGGTGGCGCGTTCCGTGAGGGTGGCCGCCGGGGGTTCGGGGGGTGCGGCGCGGAGCCAGCGGGCGGTGGCGTGGGCCGCGTCGCCGCCGATGGTCTCGGCGGCGTCCGCCCACCGTTCGGCCTCGGCGGGGTCGTCGGGCACGGTGAGCCGCAACAGGGCCTGGTCGAGATCGACGGGGCCCGGGTGGGTGGCATGCGACCTGTGCTCGCGCAGCCGTTCCACCAGGTCGGCGGGGGTGAGCGTGCCGTCGGCGCCGCTGGGCGTGGCCAGCAGGCAGGGCCAGCGGGGGCCGGTGGGATCGGCGATGTGCCGTGCCGTCTCTTCCAGCCGGGCGGCGAGCACCGCGCCGTACGGGGAGAGGGGGCGCGCGTTGTCGCTCACGGCGTGCCGCAGGCGGCTGGTGGGGTCGGCCCGGTCGTCGGCGGCGGCGACGACCGCCGCGATGTCGTGCTCGGTGATGTCGCCCCAGCCGTACCACTGGGCGAACGCGCGCCCCGCCGCGAGGGGGGCGACCGCCGCGCGCAGCGCGGCGCGGTCCCGGTGCGCGAGGCGGACGACGGCGGCGAGGGCGCGTTCCAGGGTGGCGGGCCCGCCGCGGCCGGTGAGCAGCACGGCCAGTTCCTCGACGGTTTCGGCGAGGGAGTCCGGCGGCGCGGGGAGGGGTGGGGTGACGGGGGTGGGCAGGACGTCGGTGTCGGGCTCGGCGGCGGGGCCGGTCGGCTCGGCGGCGTCGTCCGGCAGGCCGAGCGCCCGGGCGGCGCGAAGGCGCAGGTCGGGATCGGGCAGCTGGGAGGCGGCGTCCCGCAGTTCGTCGGGCGCGGTGCCGGTGCGCTTGAGCAGCCGCTCGGCGAGGCGCCAGGCGCGGGCCGTCAGCAGGGCGTCGTCCATGGTCAGCGCGTCGGCCAGGGAGCGGAGGACGGTGGGCGCGGCGTCCTGGCGGGTGGCGGCGCGTTCGAGGAGCTGGAGCTGCGCCTTGAGCAGCTTCTTCTCGGTGCGGAAGAAGACGGCCTCACCGGCCTCCACCAGCTGCTCGGGCGTCAGCAGCCCGGCGGCGTCGAGACGGGCCAGGGCCGCCTGGGCGTGGCTCGCGGCGGCCAGGGGGGCGTCCGGGAGCAGGCGCAGCAGGTCACCGGCGCGTGCGGCGTCCTCGGCGACGGTCGGGTCCAGCGTCTCCAGCAGGCCGAGGGCGAAGCGGATGTCCGCCAGGCGGCCGCCGCGCAGGAGCCGGGAGGTGGCGAGGCCGAGAAGGACGCGGCGGTCGAGGGTGCCGTCCGCCGCGAGCGCGGTGAGGGCGCCGGTCCAGCTGTCCTCGGACGGTCGGGAGTCCCACTGGGGCCGCAGATCGCCGCCGAGCTGGTCCACCTCGAACAGGCGGGGCAGGAGCACGGGCAGGAACGGGTCGGCCCGCAGGACCTCCGTGAGGTTCTCGCCCTTCGGCAGCGCGTCCCGCGCGTCGCCCGTGACGCGGAAGCCGCGTTCGCCGCGGGTGGTGAGCATGCGGCGGCTGCCCACCCAGGCGGTGACGAACCCGTCGCCGGTCGGCACGGGCGCGCCGGTGGTCCGCACCAGGTGCTCCACGACGACGGCGTCCCCCGGACCCCAGGCGGTGGGGCGTCGGTCGGCGAGGCGCCGCGCGACGTCGGCCCGCCAGTCGCGGTCCCGGCGGGCGAGGAGGGCGAGGAGGGGGGTGATCGCGCGCCTGTCCCAGTTCTGCAGCTCGCGGGCGCCGAGCCAGCGGGCGGCCTCGGCCGGGGAGGTGAACGTGCCCGCGGCGGCGGCCAGCAGACCGGTGCGTGCCTGCCCGTGGGCACGGTCCCAGGGGCGGAACTCGCTGAGGCCGCGGCGTATTTCGCGGGCGGCGTCGGCGGCGGCCTTGGCGCCGTCGCGGTCGAGCGTGGCGAGCAGCAGGGACAGGCGGTCGATGTCACCGGCGGAGATGGCGGCGCGGATGTGGGTCAGGGTCTCGGCCGGGGAGTGGGTCAGTGCCCAGCGCCTGGCGGCGACTTCCCATGCTGGGGTGTTCAACGGGGTGCTTCTTTCGTGGCGACGGTCTGTGGGACGGGGATGGCGGCGGGTCAGGCGCCGCGTTCGTGCAGCCGGGCGGCGAGGGCGTGGCTGCACGGGCCGCGGCCGCCCCGGTAGGTGGCCCACCAGCGGCAGGTGCAGCTGAGCCGTCCGTCCGCCGTGCGGACGCGGTGGGTGTCGCCGCTGTCGCTGCGGACGAGGACCGTACCGTCCGCCTGCGCCGTCACGGCACCGGCGGCGAGGAGGGCGCGGCCCGCGCGGAGCCGGGGGTTGTGGCGTTCCGCTGCCCGGGCCTCGTAGGGCAGTTCGCGGTGGAAGTACGCGGCTTCCGCCGTGTCGTAGCCGATGCGTCCCGCGGTGCCGAGCCGGGTGAGCGCGGCGGAGACCCTGGCGGTGTCGAGGCCGGACTGCTCGGCGAGGGCGGCCACGTCCACCTTGGGCTCCCAGGCGAGGAGGACGGAGAGCAGGTCGGCGTCCTCGGCGGTCGCGTCGCCGGTCAGCGCGTCGAGGACGGAGCCCTCGCCCGAGAAGCCGCGGGTGACGTCGGGGGAGAGCGTCAGCGTCAGGCGCATGCCGGGCAGTTCGGCCTCCCAGGCGGAGGCGACCGGCCCGGTGGTGGCGGGGCCTACGGGTGGGCCGTAGACGCGCAGGGCGGTCGCGTACCGCAGGACGCGCTGGAGCGCGACGAGGCGTCCCGGCCCCGGCAGGCAGACCGCGCCGGGGACCGCCCTGCTGGTGGCGCGCAGGCTCCGCCCGGAGGGGACGAGCCAGCGGGGGGCGGCGGACGTGGTGGTGGTGCGGGGCAGTCCGCGCAGGAAGCGGACCGCCTCGGCGGCGGTGAGTTCGGCGCGGAGGTCGAAGCCGGAGGCGATGACCTGGGTCTCGGCGAAGCCGCGCAGCCACCGGTCGGGCAGCGGGACCTTCTTCTCCAGGACGGGCCCGTCGAGGGTGGTCACGGCGAGTTCGTCCGGGCCGACGCGCAGATGGAGCGGGTCGGCGCCGCCGATGCGGGTGAGGGCCTCGCGCAGCGGGTTGTTGACGTCCACGTTGGTGGTGCCGTGGCCGACGTCGGCGCCGTCGAGGCCGGGCCGCAGCACGTCCAGGCGGGCGTAGACGCCGCCGCAGCCGGAGAAGGACTCGAAGCGCAGCCGGTCGCCGTTGCCCGTGACGACCGGGTCGAGCGAGGCCGTCAGCCGGGGGTTCCAGTAGCGGGTGGCCGCCACGTCGGCGACGGCCAGCAGGCCGCAGGCGGCCGTGCGCGGGCTCGTCAGGAAGCCGCTGAAGAACGAGGGATGGGGCTGCGCACCGGCGGGCGTGGCCCCGCCCGAGGTCTCCAGCGCGAGGCGTCCGCCGCCCGGGGCGTCGTGGAACGCGGACGGGCGCAGGTAGGCGAATGCCTGTTCAGCTTGCGTCATGCGGCAGACAGTAGGGCCAGGCACTGACAGCGGCGTCCGGCATGTGGCACGGCCGCTGCGGGCGTCGTCCGTCGTCCAGGACGAGGGGCTCAGTGGTCCGTGCGTGTCAGGTCGCGCAGCACCTCGCGGGCGGCGCGCGTGCCGGAGGCCATGGCGCCCTGGACCGAGCCCGTTGCCCGGTGGTCGCCGCATACGAAGCGGTGGCGGCCGATGTCGGCGGGGCTGGGGCGGCTGAGCGGCTGGGGTGGCGGCATCGCGGGGAGGGCGCCGGGGACTTCGCGGGTGGTCACGGGGTCCCAGCGTGTGGTGTCCGTGCCGTAGATCTCGGCGAGCACGGGCAGCAGGTCACTCCCCCGGCCCGGGTGATCCGTGCCGAGCACGGACGTGGCGACGAGGGCGGTGCCTGGCGGGGCGTAGCCGGGCACGGCGTCGCTGAGCACGCACGTGTTGAGGATGCGGAGGCGGGTGTCGGTGAGCAGGACGGGCTCGGACACCGGGGAGCGTTCTGCCGCGTGGTAGTACGTGGTGACGGTGCGGCCGGGTGGGACCGGGAGGCCGGGGAGGAGGTACCCGGCGGTGGCGGGGTCGGTGGCGACGACGACGGCGCGCGCGGGGAGTTCACGGCCGTCCGCCGTCAGCACGCCGCCCTCGGTGAGGCGGGCCACCGGGTGTCCGAGCCGCACGGTCCCCGGCGGCAGCGCGTCGGCGAGCCGGCGGGGGACGGCGCCGATGCCTTCGTCCGGCAGGCAGAGCGTGCCGCGCAGCATGCTGCGCCAGACGAGGTGGAAGACGCGGCTGGACGTGGCCAGTTCGTCCTCCAGGAAGACACCCGCGAGGAACGGGCGGAAGAACGTCTCGGTGAACGCGTCGGTGAATCCGGCGGCGGACAGCGCGGCGCGCGTGGTCCGTTCCGGCGCGGTCTTGAGGCGGTGGGCGGGCAGCAGCGCGTCGGCGGCGCCGAGGCGGGCGAGGGCCAGCAGGTCGCGGGCGCTCGCGGTCCTGCCGGGGAGGAGGGCGGCGGCCCGGCGGGGGTCGCGGGTCGGGTCGGCGAGCCGCAGGCGGCCGTGGCCGGTGTGGATCAGCACACCGCGCGTGAACGGGCGCAGCCGCAGGGCGGGCAGGCTGAGGCGTCGGCGCACCTGGGGATAGGCGGTGTTGAACACCTGGAAGCCCCGGTCGATCGTGAAGCCGTCGTAGCGGTCGCTGCGCATCCGGCCGCCCACGCCGTCCGACGACTCCAGGACGGCGACGCGCAGTCCGGCGCGCGTCAGGTCGAGGGCGCAGACGAGTCCGGCGATCCCGGCGCCGACGACCAGGACGTCGGGCACCGCGCGCTCTGCGGGCATGGGGGACCACCTTCCGCCTCGGGCCCCCGCGGTCTCCCATCCTGCACGTGGCGGGTGCCGCGGGTGCCGTGCGCCGCGCCGGGGTTCAGCGGGCCGCGCCGAAGGTGCGGCGGTAGGCGCCGGGGGTGGTGCCGAGGGCGGCCCTGAAGCGGCGGCGCAGGTTGACCGCCGAGGCGAGGCCGACGCGGGTGGCGACGGCCTCGACGGGGAGGTCGGTCTCCTCCAGCAGTGCCCGTGCGGCGGCGATGCGCTGGGCGAGGAGCCACTGCCCCGGGCTGGTGCCGAGCTGTTCGGTGAACCGGCGGGCGAGGGTGCGGGGGGACAGCCCGGCGCGTTCGGCGAGGCCGGCGAGGGTCAGCCGCGTGCCGAGCCGGGCCGTCGCCCACTCCAGCAGCGGGGCCAGGGACTCGTCGGGCCGCTCGGGGGCGGGCTGCACGGCGTACTGGAGCTGGCTGCCCTCGCGGTGCGGCGGGAGGACCATGCTGCGGGCGATCTGGGCGGCGTACGCGGCGCCGTGGTCGGAGCGCACGAGGTGCAGGCACAGGTCGATGCCCGCGCCGCTCCCCGCGCTGGTGGCGACGTCGCCGTGGTCGACGTACAGCACGTCGGCGTCCACGCGTACGGCGGGGAAGGCGGCGGCGAGCTGGGCCGTGCGGCGCCAGTGGGTGGTGGCGCGGCGGCCGTCGAGCAGCCCGGCCTGGGCGAGGACGAACGCGCCCGTGCAGATGGAGACGATCCGCGCGCCGCGCCGGTGCGCCGCGCGCAGGGCGGCGAGGAGGGCAGGGGGGACGGGGGCGCCCGTGGGCTGCCAGCCGGGGATCAGCACGGTGTCCGCCTCCTCCAGGGCGGCCGGGCCGTCCTCGACGAGCATCGGGTAGCCGGCGGTGGTGGGGAGGGCGCCGGGGTGCTCGGTGCAGACGCGGAAGTCGTAGTGCGCCGGAAGGTCGGGCCTGGGGGTGCCGAAGACCTCGGAGGCGCAGGCCAGTTCGAACGGGGACTGCGGTGCGTTGAGGAGGGCCACGACGCGGTGGGGCTGCATGGCATGAATGTACCTGGGGATGTCTGTCTGGACTCTCGGCCGGTGGGTGGCGTCCGGTCCACAGTGGCCTCATGAGCGAAAGCAACGGAACGGGCGGCCTGAAGACCGCCGTGCGGGTCGAGGACGTGGAGCCGGTCGACGTGGCGCCCGGCATCGTGCGGCGCGGGCTGCCGCGCACGGAGTACGCGACGGGCTGGCTGATCGACTTCGCGCCGGGGAGCGAGTGGCCGGACACGGACGAGCACGCGACCGAGGAGCGGTACTACGTGCTGAGCGGGGAGGTGATCGAGGGCGAGGAGCGGCACGGGGCGGGGACGTACGTGGTCTTCGCGCCGGGCAGCAGCCACCGGCCGCGGACGGAGACGGGCGCGCGGATGCTCGGCTTCACGGTGCTGAGCGCCTGAACGGAAACGTTTCGGCCCGTCGCACCGCCCCGGGGAGGCGGTGCGACGGGCCGAGTCGTTCGTCCCTCTCCCGACCCCGTGTCGACAAACGTTGCGACATTCCGGCCTGTTCATCGCGTCGAGAAGGTGAGGGCGTCACCACCGGGGAGGCGCGGAGGGCGGGAGCAGAAGTGAGAGGGATCAGGCCGCGGCCGGCATGGCCAAGGCGCGAGGGGACGGGGGACGTCGGGGCGCCCCGCCGACGCGGACATCACCGATGCAACATTCCGTCGTTGCCGACGCATCTCTATAAGTGCAAGGGCAGTCCGATCGCATCGGAGGGGGCGCCATGAGGCGGCGCGACGACGACAGGTTCTACGAGTTCGCTGTCGGCAACAGCAGCAGGCTCTACCGGGCGGCCTGTCTGCTGACGACGGGTGACACCCATCTCGCCGAGGACCTCGTGCAGGAGGCGCTCGGCCGGATGTACACCGTGTGGCACCGGCGCAAGTCCATCGACAACCCGTCGGCGTACGCGCAGACCGTCCTGGCCCGGTGCTACCTGGGCCACGCCAGACTCCGGAGCAGCACCGAAGAGCCCATAGTCGAGCTGCCCGACCGGGCGGTGGACGCCACCGACTCGCCCCTCCGCGTCACCCTGCTGCGCGCACTGGCCGCGCTCTCCCCCAAAGACCGCACGGTGCTGGTCCTCCGCTTCTGGGAGGACCGCAGCATCGAGCAGACCGCCGAGGCCATGCGCACGAGTTCCAGCGCCGTCAGGACCCGTACCAGCCGGGCGCTGGCCCGGCTCCGGGTGGAGCTGGGCACCTCCGATCTCGCCGAACTCGCCGCTCTCTGAGGACCGCTGGAAGGAACAGTCATGAACCACGACAGGGATCACAGCGCCGAAGGGGCCGAGGAGACGGAGTTGGAGCGGCAGGTGGCGACGCTGCTGCGTGAAGCCGGAGCACCGTTCACCACGGACCCGGGCCCGCTCGCCGACAGCGGTCTGCGGTACGGCCGTGCGCGGCAGCGCCGCCGCCGGGCCGCGACCGCCACGGCGGGGCTCGCGGTGGCGGCCGTCGGCGTCGCCGCCGCAATCGGCGTCACCGTCTCGGGGGGCGGGCCGCCGGACGAGGACACCCCCGCGCCGCCCGCCGACACGGTCATCGAGGACGGGCAGGGGATGATCGACACGCTGACCGGACTGCTGCCCGAGGGCGTCCGAGTGCGCAGCGCGTCAGCCGAGGGACCGAACATGACAGCCTCTCCCTACGCCACCCTGACGGTCTACAACGGCGACGCCGGGCCGCAGGTCCTGACCGTGCGGCTCACCCAGTGGTACACCTCCGACTGGGCCGCGGAGGCGGGCTGCCGCGGGGTGAGGGGCGCATGCATGACCTGGGAACGCCCGGACGGTTCGATCGTCTCCGATCTCACCTGGGCCGAGACGGACGCGGGCGAGCACGCCGACCCGGCCGATCCGCCTCACCCCGACACGGAGGCATGGCTGGAGGGCGAGACCTCCTGGGGTGACGAGAACCCGGGGATGTGGCAGCTGGCCGTCTCGGTGACGGGTACCGGGTCAACCCTGGAGGGCAGGCGGCTGAGTGAGGAGCTCGGGATCATCGCCGAGGCACCCGTGTGGGACGACCTGCGGAAGACCGTGGACGAGCGGTGGGCCCCGAGGGCGGACACGGACAGGACGACCGGCGAAGACGACGAGGACACGTCGGCCGACATGGCGGTGGCCCCCGACCGCGTCCGCAGCACCTTCCGGGAGCTGGCACCCTCGGGTTCCGAGATCCGCGACCTTCCGCTGGAGGGAGACGGCAGCGTCGCCTTCCATGTCGGTCCTGAGGACGGACCGTCGCGGGTCGGGGTCCACCTCTCACCGCCCGGCACCGGCGACCCCTCCGCGTCGGCTTGGACAGGCTGCGAGACAAACGGGCTCCTCGACAACGGCTCGACGGTGTACTACTGCGAGACGGAAGGAACCGTCGAGGCGGCCGGAGGAAAGGGCGGGGCGGGGCAAGTGCCGTTCACCGTGATGGTCACGGTGCTCTACCCGGACGATGCCGAGCTGCGTATCCACGCGCAGGCGGCTCCCGGAGACACCGAACTCGCCGGGCTGACCCCGGAGGACATGACGGAGATCGCCGAGGCGGACGAGTGGCACGCGTTGTTCGAGTGAGCGGCGACCGGTGACCGCCGATTGACAAAAGGACGCGCCCCCGGCCTGGGTGGGCCGGGGGCGCGTCGGGGGAAGGCAGGGGTCAGGCGGTGGCCACGGCCTCGAAGCGGTCGGGGTGCGCCGCCTCGCCGCGGAAGTCGCGGTTGACCAGGCCGGTGCACTTCTCCGCGTAGAGGGCGTGGCGGCCGTCCTCCGGCCGCGCGGCCCACGCGACCTCGCAGTCCCGGAGCGTCACGTCGTGGACGTTCTCCAGGTGGAAGCCGTCCGTGGGCAGTTCGGGGAAGTTCTCGGCGCGGCGGGGCCGCAGGTCGGCGTGGCCGCCGGGCCAGCGGGACCAGCGGTCGATCTCCACGCGCACGCCGTCGAAGACCAGGCCCTCGATCGTGCCGGGGTCCTCGGCGCGGACGAGGACGCCGTTCTCCGAGCGGCACAGGATGTTGCGGAAGCGGATGTTGCGGATGGTGCCGCAGTTGTCCGTCCACGGGATGCCCATGATGGCGATCGGCTCGCCCCGGCCCCACCAGCCGGAGTGGAAGAAGCGGGTCTCCACGATGATGTCGCTGAAGAGGATGTTCTCCATGTCGCCGCCCTCGCCGTTGCGGACGGCCAGGCCGCGCGCGCTCTGGCGGACGACGCAGGAGGAGAACACCACGTTGCGGATCGCGGTCTGGTTCTCGACGCCGACGATCAGCGCGCTGGACGTCGTGGTGATGGTGCAGCCGGTCACCGTCACGTCCTCGCAGACGGGGACGCGGTCGGTGACGGCGCCGGTGTGCTCCAGGCAGGTCTTGAGGCAGATCGCGTCGTCACCGGCGACGATGTCGCAGTCGCTGATGCGGACGCGGCGGCAGCAGTCGAGGTCGATCGCGTCGCTGTTGGGCGTCTTCAGGTCGTTGTGGATGCGGATGCCGTGGATCAGCACGTCGTCGCACAGCGACAGGCGGAGCGTCCACACGGCGCCGTCCACGATCCGGATGTCGCGGAACGTGACGTTGCGGCAGTCGCGGAAGTAGACGGTGAACGGGCGGCGCTGGTCCATCGTGTAGATGAAGCCGTTGTCGCCGGTGACGAAGTGGCGGCCCGCGCCGTCGATGGTGCCGCCGCCGGTGACGGATATGTTCTCGGCGCCCTCCGCGTTCAGCAGCACGGTCGTCTGCTCGGCGCCCCACTGGGTGTTCCCGTCGTTGAGGACGACACCGCCGAAGAAGACCGAGTAGTCCGCGAAGTCGGGGCTTCCGGCGAGGGTCGCGCCGTTCTCGATGTGGAAGTCCACGTGCGAGCGGAGCGTCACGGTCCCGGTGCGGAACGTCCGCCCGGCCGGGAGGACGACCCGGCCGCCCCCGGCCGTGGCGCAGGCGTCGATGGCGGCCTGGACGGCAGCCGTGTCATCGGCCGCGCCGTCCCCCACAGCGCCGTAATCGATCACGTTGTACAACTTCACCAGCTCCTGGTCATGGACGGACGTGTCCGGATCTCGTCGCCGCGGCACGCATGCGCGCGCTCCGCCGCCTGACCCCCACTGGTATACCGTTCCACCTCGCCTGGGACAAGGGGTCTTCCGACTTTGCAAGTTCTCTACCAGCAGTTTTCCCGAACCCGTTGACGCGCCCGTAACACGAACCTACGATCCGCTAAATCGTTCCACCAAGGTTCGCAAGGAGGCATCGGTGCGTCGACGGACCATGCTCGCGGGTGCGGTTTCAGCCGCGCTGGCCCCGCTTCTGACCGGCTGCGGGGCCCTCGACCCGGGTGACGACGACCCCGACACCCTCGTCGTCCACAGCAACATCACGGCCGGTTCGGCGGGCGCCGCCGCGTACGGCACCATCCGCGAGGCCTTCGAGTCGGCCAACCCGGGAGCGCACGTCAAGGACGTGATCAGCGGCGGCACCGACCTCATCAACGTCTACGAGACGGCACGCCTGGCCCACAAGGAGGCCGACGTCGTCCTGATCAACCTCGCCGAGAAGTCCCTCGCCTGGACCGAGCTGGGCGCCACCGTCCCCGTGGGCCGCTACATGGACCGCTGGGGCCTCGCCGACCGGGTGCTGCCGCAGGCGCTGCGGGAGTGGACCGACGCCGAGGGGCGCGTCTCCGGCTTCCCGTGGACCGGCTTCGCCTGGCCCGTCGCGTACAACACGGCCCTGCTCGAAGCCGCCGGGATCGGGGACGTCCCCCGCACCGCGGACGAACTGGTCGCCGCCGCCGACGCCGTACGCGCCAAGGGGCTCGACGGCCTGGTCAGCATCGGCGGCAACGACTGGTCGGGCCAGAAGCTGCTGATGCAGATCATGCAGTGCTTCCTGCCGCCCGACCGGGCCGAAGCCCTGTTCACCGGTGCGGGGTTCGCCGACGACGAGGACGCGCTGCGCGGCCTCGCGCACTTCGCCGAGCTGCGCGACGCGGGCGTCTTCCGCGACGGCGCGCAGGGCCTCAACGCCGACTCGATGAACACCGACTTCTACACCGGCCGCGCCCCCGTCGTCTCGATGATCTCCGGCTCCCTCGCCGCCGTCCCCGCCGAGGTGGCGGACGTGACGGTCCTCGGCGGCTGGCCCCAGCCGGGCGGCGGCGTCTACGACCGCCCCACCGCGCTGCGCGGCTACACGTCCACCGGCATCTGGATCAGCCCCAACGGCCGCAAGAAGATCGGGCTCGTCGAGAAGTTCGTGCGCCACCTGTACAGCGAGGAGTCGGCCGGCACGTACCTGCGCCGGGCCGGGCAGGTCATGGCGCTGCGCGGCGCCGGGGACAGCCCCGACTTCCCGCTCGTCTCGGCGTCGGCCGTGCTGACCGACGACGACGTGTCCTGGGCCGTGATGCCCGACCTGTTCGTCCCCGCCGCCGTCTCCCAGCCGCTGATCCGCGCCACCAGCGTCGCGTTCACGCCGGGCACCGGCGCGGAGGCCATCGCCCGCGCGCTGGACACCGCCTACCGCAGCTGACCCCCGCCGCCCGTCCGTCCCCGGCCGTCCCAGCGGCGGCCCCCTCATCCGAAAGGGCACCCCGGATGGTGCACGACACGACGCAACCGGCCGCAGGGAGCGGGCCCGGCGTCCACACGGCCCTCTCCCCCGGCTCTCCCCGCGGGCCACGCCCCGCCACCCGCCGCGACCGGCGGCGCGGCTCGCCCGTGACGCTCTTCGCCGTACCGGCCCTCGTCTGGTACCTGCTGTTCCTGCTCGGCCCGCTCGTGGCGATGTTCTACATCAGCGGGCTGCATTGGCCCGGCATGCTCGCGCCCCGCTCCTGGACGGGCTGGGACAACTTCTCGACGGTCCTCGGGGACGACCTGTTCTGGGACGCGGTGCGCAACAGCGCCGTCCAGATAGGCGTCGTCCTGCCGATCATGATCGTCACCGCGTTCATGACCGGGTACTACCTGACGCTCAGGCCGCGCGGCCACCGGCTGCTGCGCATCATCCTGTTCACCCCGGCGCTGATCTCCGCGTCCGCCAAGGCGATGGTCGCGTACAGCATCCTGGCGCCCAACGGCCTGCTCAACGGCGTCCTGGGCGACATCGGCCTCGACTCGGCCACCCGCGCCTGGCTCGCCGACACCGACACGGCGCTCGCCTGCATCATGGCCATCGACCTGTGGAACGGCATCGGCTTCACCGCCGTCCTGTTCGCCGCGCGCCTCGGCAGCGTCCCCGGGGAGATCTACGAGGCGGCCGAGCTGGACGGCACCGGGCACTGGCGCCGCATGTGGCGCATCGCGTTCCCCATCACCAAGGACTACGTGGGCGTCACGACGATGCTCCAGTTCCTGTGGATCCTCTTCTCCTCCGCGCAGAACGTCCTGCTCCTCACCCAGGGCGGCCCGGGGAACGCCACGACGAACCTGTCGTTCCTCGTCTACACCAAGGCGTTCGTCCAGTCCGACCTCGGCTACAGCCAGGCCGCCGGCGTCCTGCTCTTCCTCGCCGGGCTGCTCGGCATGCTCGCCATCCGCCGCCTGTTCCGGCAGAACTACTGACCGCCCGGGAGCCGACATGTCCCTCACCAAGCACACGACGAACCGCGCGCCGCGCGGGGACCGGCGGCGGACGCGGCGGGGTGGCCGCCTCGGCGGCTGGCTGTGGGCCCTGAGCCACACCCTGGTGTGGCTGTACGCCCTGGCGCTGGTCCTGCCGCTGTACTACCTGGTGATCTCCTCGTTCAAGAAGACCACCGACATCTTCGACCATCCGCTGGTCCCGCCCCTCGACCCGGTGTGGCACTACTTCGGTGACGCCATCCACTACGCGCGGCTCGACCTCGCGCTCATCAACTCGGCGCTGGTGACGGGCAGCGCGCTCGTCCTGACGCTGCTGCTCGCGGCTCCCGCCGCGTTCGCCCTGGCGCGCAGCCAGGGGCGGGCGGCGCGGCTGATGGAGCGGATCTTCGGACTCGGCTTCCTGGTGCCGACGTTCGCCGCGCTGGTGCCGACGTTCCTGATGGCCGCGTACACGGGGCTGTTCCACACGCGGACGTTCGTCATCCTGCTGCTGCCCGCCGGGGCGCTGCCGCTGTCGGTGATCCTGCTGACGCAGTTCATGCGGACGGTGCCGGGCGAGCTGGAGGAGAGCGCGCGGGTGGACGGCGCCGGTACGTGGACGGTGCTGTGGCGGGTGTTCGTGCCGGTCGCCATGCCGGGCATCGCGACCGTGCTGCTGCTCAACTTCCTCAGTTTCTGGAACGAATACCTGTACTCGCTGGTCATCATCGGCCCCGACACCAGCCAGCGCACGGTGCAGGTCGCCCTGCCGACCCTCCAGGCCAACCAGGCGACGGAGTACGGCATCCTCATGGCGGGCACGGCCGTCACCCTCATCCCCGTCTATATCGTGTACGTGGTCCTCCAGCGGAGGATGGAACAGGCGCTGATCAGCGGCGCCGTGAAGATGTGACACCACCCGGGGCACGGCGGCCCGGCGGTCCACCGAGCGGGGAACAGGAGACATGGCACAGGCTTCGGAGAGCGGGACGGCCGTGGGACGCGCGGCCGGGCGGCGGCGCGGCCAGCCCACCATCCTCGACGTGGCCGCGCTCGCGGGCGTCTCCAAGTCGGCGGTGTCGAAGGTCTTCAACAACCGGTCGGGCATCTCGGAGGCCACGCGGGACCGCATCCTCGACGCGGCGGAGAAGCTCGGCTGGTCGCCCAGCGCCACGGCGACGGCGCTGCGCGGCGAACGGTCGCACGCCGTGGGGCTGATCATCCCGCGCGAGGTGGACCTGCTCGGCGCCGACCCGTTCTTCGCCGAGACGGTCGCCGGTCTTGAGGAGGAGCTAGGCCCGGCCGGGTACGCGCTGCGGCTCCATCTCGCGGGCCTGGACGCGGCGCAGGAGGCGGAGCTGTACGAACGGCTCGCGCGCGAGCGGCGCGTGGACGCGTTCCTCCTCACCGAGAACCGGATCGTCGACCAGCGGCACGAACTGCTGCGGCGGCTGCGGACACCCGGGCTGCTGCTGGGGCGCCCGACACCGGGGCAGCGCCTGGAGAGCGTGCACGCGGCCGGGCTCGACGAGGCGTTCTCCGCCGCGCTCGACCACCTGCTCGGCCTCGGGCACCGGCGGATCGCGTTCGTGACAGGCCCGGAGAACAGCGCGCACGCCCAACTGCGCGTGCAGCGGCTGGAGGCGCACCTCGCGGCGCACGGGCTGCGGCCGTACGCGGTGATACCCACCGATCTGACCGCCGAGGCGGCGGCCGACGCGACGGCGGGGCTGCTGGCGGCGGACGACGGCGGGCCGACCGGTGTGGCGTACATGAACGACGCGATGGCGCTCACCGGCATCGCGACCGCGCAGCGCGCGGGCCTCACCGTGCCCCGCGACCTGTCCGTCATCGGGCACGACGACCATCCGCTCGGCCGCTGGCTGCACCCGCGCCTCACGACGGTGCGGCAGGACGCGCGCGCGGTCAGCAGGGTCGCGGCACTGCGGCTGCTGTCGCTGCTCGGGGCGCACGCGGGTCCGGTCCCCGAGCCGCCCGCCGCCGACCTGGTGGTCCGCGAATCGACCGGCCCGGCGCGGCGTTGACCCGTGTACGCTGTCCGGCCGTGCTTTCCCGGCGAGTCGGCCACGTCTCTTTCTCCGTGGTCAACTCTTCACCAAAAGTAGCTAAAACCATCACAAGATGATGCCCTTTTCGACGGCTGGGTAACGAACAGCATCCGCACAGAAGGCAGGCCATACGCTCCCCTCACAGCACACTTGTTCAAGGGGAATCCATGCGCAGCTCCATACGTCTCGCCCTGCCCGCCCTCGTCGCGGCGACGGCCCTGACCCTCACCGCCTGTGGCGGCGACGACGACGCCGACTCGGGCAACAACAACGCCGGGGACTCGCAGGAGTCGAACGGCGCCACCGAGGAGGAGAGCGAGGCCCCGGCCGAGGAGACCCCCGCCGAGGAGACCGCCAGCGAGGAGCCCGCGGCCGAGGAGGGCACCGTCCCGGAGATCGACGACCTGCGCGGCGACTGGTACGTGGACACGCAGGACCAGGACAACTCGCACAACCTCACGTTCTACGGCGCCGAGGAGATCATCTTCATCGAGGACATGACCGCCGAGGGCGACATGTGCAGCGCCGGCACGTACGCCGACGGCGCCCTCTCGGTGACCGACTGCATGCTCGGCGACGACCGGTCGGCCGAGCTGCGGCTCGCCGACGACGGCACCCTCAACGTGACCTGGGACAGCGGCGAGAGCGAGTCGTACACGAACACCGTCCCGGGCGGCGCGGGCTTTACCGAGGACATCTACGAGCAGTTCCTCGGGCAGCTGGACGAGTTCACCGCCGGTCTCGGCGGCTGACCCTCCCGGACTCCCGCCGCTCCCGGGCCTCACGACGGCCCGGGCACGCGAGCCCCGTGGCCCGCACCGACCCGCACTCCGCGGGGCCGGTGCGGGCCACCGCTCGTTCCACCCCCGCCGACCGCGCCGACGCCCCGCCCACCGCGCCACGCTCCACACACCCCGCAGCAACATGCCACTCCCCCCACGCCGTTCCGATCCGTCCCGCGGTGCCGCCCGGGACCGCCCGATGACCGCCCCGGACCGACCGCTCACATAGAGTGACACACGGCACTGACAATCGCGCCTGCCACCGGAGCACGCCCCCTCCACGACGCGCCTCCGCCGCACGTCCCCGAACGGTCCCCACACCCGGCCCACAGCGCCCCGCAGCACCGTTCCCGCTGCTCAGCGAGGCGGCGTACCACCATGTGGGCAGCGCCTTGTCGGACTTGGACCGGGATGCGAACATACGAGCCATGAAGCGGGCCTCGTTCCTGACGCACAGGCGAGTGGTGGATCACATGCTGATCACCACCACTCTCTGTAGCGCGCGCTGAGCCTTTTCTCCGCTCGGCCCCCCTTCTCCGCTCGAACTCGCCTTCTCCGCTCGCCGTCGCGCGAGCCCGTCACCGCGCCGTCCGGCTGAGCGGGCGCTCCCCCGCCCCACCGCCGACCTCCGTCCGCCGACCCCGAGTCGGCGGTCCCCGGCGCGCGTTCCGCGCATCCCCCGTGCCGCACACCTGCCGTACGCGTGCCGCAGAGCCGCCGCACGCCGTGCCTCGCCGCCCGCACCCCTGACTTCACCGTGACCGCCGCCCCCGTCCCGCCTGCCCGCATGCCCCGGCGCAGGCGCGGTCCGGGGTACCCGAAGGGTTCCGCCATGCCCCCAAGTCCCCCGCAGAGCACGCAGATTCCCGAACCCCCGCCCGTCACCACCGCCCCCGCCGTCGCCGCGCCGGCCCGCACCGAGCCCCGCCCGCCCGGACCGCCGCGCCGCCGCACGTCGCGCCGCACCGGCGCCGCCCTGCTCCGCAGGCTGCGGCGGGTCAGCGGCCTGATCGGCGTCCTCCTCCTGTGGTGGCTCGGCACGGCGCAGGGCTGGCTCGGCTCCACCACCCCGTCACCCGGCGCCGTGTGGGACGCCGGAGTCGAGCTGGTCAGGTCGGGCGAGTACGGCCACCACCTGGGCGTCTCCCTCGAACGGGTCGCGCGCGGCCTCGCCATCGGCATCCCGCTCGGCGTGCTGCTCGGCCTGCTCGCCGGGCTGACGCGCTCGGTCGAGGACGTCATCGACGCGCCGATCCAGGCGTTCAGGATGCTGCCGCACCTGGCGCTGGCACCGGTGTTCATCATCTGGTTCGGCATCGGCGAGACATCGAAGACGATGCTGATCCTCATCGGCCCGATCTTCCCGCTCTACATCAACGTGCTGCACGGCATCCGCGGCGTGGACAACAGGCTGGTGGAGGCGGCCCGTTCGTGCGGCCTCGGCCGGTGGGGGCTGACGCGGCGCGTCATCCTGCCCGGCGCGCTGCCGCAGATCTTCGTCGGCCTGCGCCAGGCGCTCGGCATCGGCTGGCTGACCCTCGTCGTCGCGGAGCAGACGGCGACGACGTCCGGCATCGGCTACCTGATGACCGACGCCCGCGAATTCCTGCGCACGGACGTCATGTTCGTCGTCCTCGTGACGTACGCGCTGCTCGGCGTGCTGTCCGACCTGCTGGTCAGGCTGCTGGAACGGCGGGCCCTGGCCTGGCGCCGCGGCTTCACCGGCACCTGAGCCCCTCTCCACCACACCCCGCCTGGAGCACGCCATGCCCGCCCCTTCCGCCACCGCACCCCCCGCCCACCAGGGCGTCCGCGTCAGCGGCCTGCGCCGCGCCTTCGACGGCAGGACCGTCCTGGACGACGTCCATCTCACCATCGCGCCGGGCGAGTTCGTCGCCCTGCTCGGCCCCAGCGGCTCCGGCAAGAGCACCCTGCTGCGCGCCCTCGGCGGCCTCGACCCCGGCGCCGAGGGCCACGTCGAGGTGCCGGAGCGCAGCGCCGTCGTCTTCCAGGAGCACCGCCTGCTGCCCTGGGAACGCGTCTGGCGCAACGTCACCCTCGGCGTGCGCGGCGGCGACCTGCGCGCCCGCGCCGTCGCCGCCCTGGCCGAGGTCGGCCTCGCCGAACGCGCCGACGCCTGGCCGGGCACGCTCTCCGGCGGCGAGTCGCAGCGCGTCGCCCTGGCGCGCGCCCTGGTCCGTACGCCCCAACTGCTGCTGCTCGACGAGCCGTTCGGCGCGCTCGACGCGCTGACGCGGCTCAAGGCGCAGCACCTCGTCGAGGCCCTGTGGGAGGAGCACCGCCCCTCGGTCCTGCTGGTCACCCACGACGTCGAGGAGGCGCTGCTGCTGTCCGACCGCGCGCTGCTGCTGGGCGGCAACGCGATCGCCGCCGAGTTCGTCGTCGACATCCCCCGTCCCCGTCCCCTGGACCACCCGGAGCTGGTGCGGCTGCGCACCGAACTGCTCGCCGGTCTCGGCGTCCACGCCCCGGCCGAACACGGAAGGACCGCCTGATGTCCCGGACCCACGCCGCCCCGACCACGACCCCGACCACCGCCCCCCTCACCGAGGAGCTGACCGCCGACGTCCTCGTCGTCGGCGGCGGCCCCGCCGCCACCTGGGCCGCCGTCAAGGCCGCCGAGTCCGGTGCCTCCGTCGTCCTGGCCGACAAGGGCTTCTGCGGCAGCTCGGGCGCGACCGCCGCCGCGGGCACCGGCGTCTGGTACGTCCCCCCGCACCCCGACGCCCGCGAGGCCGCCATGGCGTCCCGCGAGGGCCTCGGCGGCCATCTCGCCGACCGCCGCTGGATGGCCCGCGTCCTCGACCAGACGTGGGAGAACATGCACGAGGTCGCGTCCGTCAGCCGCTACCCCTTCCCGGTGGACGAGCGCGGCGAGCAGCAGCGGCGCGGCCTCCAGGGGCCTGAGTACATGCGGCGGATGCGCGTCCGCGTGCAGCGCGCGGGCGTCCGCGTCCTCGACCACTCGCCCGTCCTCGAACTGCTGCTGGACGAGCACGGCGCCGTCGCGGGCGCCGCGGGCCACCACCGCCAGGCGGACCGGCCCTTCCGCGTACGGGCCGGGGCGGTCGTGCTCGCGACGGGCGGCTGCGCGTTCCTGTCCCGGGCGCTGGGCTGCGACGTGAACACGGGCGACGGCTACCTGATGGCGGCCGAGGCGGGCGCGGCGATGTCGGGCATGGAGTTCTCCAACGCCTACGCGATCGCCCCGGCGTTCACGTCCGTCACGAAGACCGCGTACTACGCGTTCGCGACGTTCTACCACGCCGACGGCACCCTCCTGGAGGGCGCGGGGAGCACGAAGGGGCGCTCGGTCATCGCCCGCACGCTGCTGTCCGAGGGCACCGTCCTGGCACGCCTCGACCGCGCGGGCGAGGAGCAGCAGCGCGCGATGCGCCTCGGCCAGGCCAACTTCTTCCTGCCCTTCGACCGCCTGGGCATCGACCCGTTCACCGACCTCTTCCCGGTGACGCTGCTGGCCGAGGGCACCGTGCGCGGCACCGGCGGCATCCGCATCACGGGCGACGACTGCGCCACGGGCGTCCCCGGGCTGTACGCGGCGGGTGACGCCGCCACGCGCGAGCTGATCTGCGGCGGCTTCACCGGCGGCGGCAGCCACAACGCCGCCTGGGCCATGTCGTCGGGCACCTGGGCGGGCCGTGGCGCCGCCGCGTTCGCCCGCGGCCTGGGGGAACGCGCCCACCTCCGCCGCCTGACCCCCGCGGGCGGCACAGGCCTGCGCCCCACGGGCACACCCGGCGGGGCCGACGGGCACCGCGAGGTGACGGAGGCGGTACGCCGCGAGGTGCTGCCGTACGACAGGAACCTGCTGCGCGACGGCGCCGTCCTCGCGCCCGCCCTCGAGCGGCTGCACGGCGTCTGGGCGGCGGCCCGCGAAGGGCTGCGCGGCCACGGCAAGGACGCGATGCGCGCCCGCCGCGCCGCGGCCATGACGGCGACGGCCCGCTGGATGTACACCGCCGCGCTGGCCCGCGAGGAGACCCGCGGCATGCACAAGCGCCTGGACCGGCCGTTCCAGGACGACCCCGGCTCGCGCCACCGCCTGGTCACGGGCGGCCTCGACACGACGTGGAGCGTCCCCGAGACGGCGCCCGTCCCGGCGGGGGTGGCCCTGTGATCGAGATCGTGTCCGCCGAGCGCTGCATCGGCTGCGACAAGTGCGTCCTGGCGTGCCCCACCGACGTGTTCGACCGGGGCGAGGACGGCGTGCCCGTGATCGCCCGGCAGGACGACTGCCAGACCTGCTTCATGTGCGAGGCGTACTGCCCGGTGGACGCGCTGTTCGTCGCGCCGGAGACACGGCCCCTGCCGGAGGACTCCGCACTGCGCGACGAGGCGCTGCTGACCTCCACCGGCCTGCTCGGCAGCTACCGCGCCCGCATCGGCTGGGGCAGGGGCCGTACGCCCGGCGCCCGCCTCGCCGTGGGCCCCGAACTGCCGCGCGCCCTCCCCACTCCCCCGCCCGCCGCCCCGCCCAGAACCACCTGAGAGGCACCACCATGCACTTCACCCGTACCGGACGCACCGGACGCACGGGACCCGCCCGTTCCCTCCCCCGGCGCCTGCTGGCCGCCGTCGCCCTGCCGCTCGCGCTGACCGCGGCCGTCAGCGGCTGCTCCGACGAGGCCGCGGGCGACTCGGGCGACGGGGGCGGCGGCAGGACGCTGCGCGTGGGCGTCATCGGCTCGCGCGCCCAGCTGAGCGGCCCGATCGGCTACCTGGACCAGCAGGGCGATCTGCTGCCGGCGCTGGAGGAGTTCGGCTTCGACAGCGTCGAGGTGTCGCCGTTCCCGAACGGTCCCGACCTCAACCAGGCGCTGGTGGGCGGCAGTCTGGACGTGGCGAGCTACGGCGACACGCCCGCGCTGGTCGCGCGCGGCAGCGGCCTGGACACGCGGCTGATCGCGCTCGGACTCGTCGGCAACGACGCGTCGATCGTCGTCCGCGACGACGGTCCGCGCAGCATCGAGGAGCTGGCGGGCAAGCCCATCGCCGTGCAGACCGGCTCCTACATCCACCGCTACCTGCTGGGCGCGCTCCAGGACGCGGACGTCGAGCCGTCCGAGATCCTGCACATCTACACCACCGACACCGAAGCCCCGCTGGAGCGCGGCGACATCGCCGCCGCCGCGATGCCGCAGGTGAACGCCGAGGTGTTCGAGCAGCGCGGCTACCGGATCATCGACCACCTCGCCGAGGACCACCCGGACTACGCGGGCACCAGCGCGACCGTCTCCACCGGCGCGTTCCTCGACGACCACCCCGGATTCGCGGCCCGCTGGCAGGAGTTGCAGACCCAGGGCGTGGAGCTGGCCAGGTCCGACTTCGCCGCCTACCAGGACTACGCCGTCTCGCTCTCCGACTTCCCCGAAGAACTGGTGCGGGAGACCACGCGCGAGGACCAGCTGCCGGACACCGCGTTCCCCGAGCGCGGAATCGAACTGCTCACCGGCACGAAGGAGTTCCTGGTGGAGCAGGACTTCATCGACGAGGACTTCGACCTGGACGACTGGATCGTGGACGGGGACGAGGCGTGACAGCGCCGGACGTCACCGATGTCACGGACGCCACCGACGTCCTCGTCCTCGGCGGCGGCCCCGCGGGCGCCTGGGCGGCCCTGGCCGCCGCCGAGGCGGGCGCCCGCGTCGTCCTGGCCGACAAGGGGTACCTCGGGACGAGCGGCGCCGCCGCCTCCGGCGGCAACAACCTCTGGTACCTCCCGCCCGACCCCGCCCTGCGCGCCCGCGCGATCGCCGAACGGGAGCGCCTCGGCGGCCTGCTGACCGACCACCGGTGGATGGCGCGCGTCCAGGAGGAGACGTACGGGCGCGTCAACCGCCTCGCGGAGTGGGGCTACCCGTTCCCGCGCGACGACGAGGGCGTCGAGCGCCGCAGCAGCCTCCAGGGCCCCGAGTACATGCGGCGGCTGCGGCGGCGCGTGCACCGCTCGGGCGTGCGCGTCCTCGACCACCACCCGGCGCTCGAACTGCTCGCGGACGCCGACGGCACGGTCACCGGCGCCGCCGGGCTGCGCCGCCAGGAGGGCTTCGCGCCCTGGCGGTTGGCGGCCGGGGCGGTGGTGCTCGCGACGGGCGGCTGCGCGTTCCTCTCCGGCGCGTTCGGGCTGAACGTCGACACCGGCGACGGGCACCTGATGGCGGCCGAGCTGGGCGCGGAGCTGTCGGGCATGGAGTTCTCCGCCGTGTACGGGGCGTCCCCCGCGTTCGGCAACCACACCAAGGGCCTGATGATGCAGTACGCGACCTACTACGACGCGGACGGCACACGGCTGCCCGCCCGCGGCCTCGCCACCCGCGACGTGCTCGCCTCCCGGCTGGCCGAGGGCCGCGAGGTGTACGCGCGGCTCGACCTGGCGCCGCCGGCCCTGCGCGCGCGGATGCGGGCCGCCCAGCCCAACTACTTCCTGCCGCTGGAGAAGGCGGGCATCGACCCGTTCACCGAGCCCTACCCGCTGCGGCTCGTCCTGGAGGGCACGGTGCGCGGCACCGGCGGCATCCGCCTCACGGGCGACGACTGCGCCACCGGCGTGCCGGGCCTGTACGCGGCGGGCGACGCCGCCACGCGCGAGCTGGTCACCGGCGCGGCCAGCGGCGGGGGTTCGCTCAACGGCGCCTGGGCGATCTCCTCCGGCACCTGGGCGGGCGCGGGCGCGGCACGCTTCGCCCGCGCCCGGGGCGCCCTGCCGGGCCACGGCGCGCTGCGCGCCGCGGGCCGCGCCGGGCTGCGGCCCGCACGCTCCGGGACGGCCCCGGCGGACCGCGCGGCGGTGGACGGGCTGGTGGCCGCCGTGCAGGAACGCGTCCTGCCGCTCGGCCTCAACTGGTTCCGTTCGGCGGCCGGTCTGCGCGCCAGCCTCGCGCTGCTCGCCGAGCGGTGGGCGTACGCGTCCGGTGAGCTGTGGGCGCGCGACGGCAGGACGACGCTGCGCGCCCGGGAGGCGAGCGCGATGACGGCGCACGCCCGCTGGTCGTACACGGCCGCGCTCGCCAGGGAGGAGACGCGCGGCGTCCACCGGCGCACCGACCACGCGGCGTCCGACCCGGCGTTCGCGCACCGGCTGCTGGTCTCGGGGCTCGACCGGATCACGGTGCGGCCCGACCCGGTGGCGCCGGTGCTGTCCGGTGTCACGGCGGGGGTGGCGCCGTGATCGAGGTGGTGAGCGACAGCCGCTGCGTGCGCTGCGACATCTGCGTGAAGGTCTGCCCCACCGACGTGTTCGACCGGGACGCGGACGGCCTGCCGGTGATCGCGCGGCAGGGCGACTGCCAGACCTGCTTCTCCTGCGAGCTGTACTGCCCGGTGGACGCGCTGTACGTGGCGCCGCTGTCCGGGCCCGCGCCGGAGGGGTCGCCGCACCGGGACGAGGCGGCGCTGGCGGCGTCGGGGGCGCTCGGCGCGTACCGCGCCACCGTCGGCTGGGGCGGCGGGCGCACGCCGGGCAGCCGGGCGGACGCCAACCACCGTTTCACGGCCGGGATGACCGGCCAGCCGGGCGAGCGTCCCGCGCCGCTGGCCGAGCCGGCGCTGCCCCCGCCCGCGCCGCGGGCGACCTGACGCAGGGCGCCGGTCCCGGTGCGGCAGGGCACCGGGACCGGCGCCCTGCGGGAGCGGTCCTGCAGTGGTGCGGGGAGCGGCTGGCCTGTCGTTCCCCGCACCGTGCTGTTCTCGCGCTGCCGGGACCCGGCCGTGGCCGGTCCCGGGACGGGTCAGGAGAAGTGGGGCAGGACGCGCTCGGAGAGCAGGCGCATCGTGCGCACCGAGTCCTCCACCGCCATGTCACCGCTGGCGACGAGGAAGCTGATGGTGATGTCGTCGCCGTACAGGTCGCGGATCGCCTCCAGCTGGCCCGTGACGTGCTCGGGCGTCCCGACGAGGACCTTGTTCTCCCGGATGTGGTCGTCGAACGGGTCGCCGCCCTCGGGCGCCTGGGTCAGCTGCTCGTAGCCCTGGTACGCGCTGCTGCGGGTCGTCTTCCAGTCGGAGACGGCGTGCGCCAGCTTCGCGCCTATGCGGGCGTCCTGGTAACGGCCGCGCTGGTAGGCGGCGTCACCGTCGTCGTCCACGTACGCCGAGTAGCTCATGTGGACGTTCTCGGTGCCGGGCTCGTGGCCGGCCTCGGCCCACGCGGTCCGGTACAGCGAGAGCATGTACTGCGTCTGCTCGGCGGTGTTGATGCCCGGGACCATCATCAGGCCGTGGCCCGCGGCACCGGCCGCCGTGCAGGACTCCGGGGTCCTGGCGGTGGCGACGAGGATCGGCGGGTGCGGCTGCTGGTAGGGGCGGGGCAGCAGGGTGACGGGGCCGAACGAGTGGAACGTGCCGTCCCACACGGCGTCCTCCTCGGCCCACAGCGTGCGGACCGCCTCGATGCCCTCCCGGAACCGCTGGTGGCTCTCGTCGATCGGGATCTCGAAGGCCGTGAACTCCGAGGGCAGGAACGCGCGGCCGAAGCCGACCTCAAGGCGTCCCTTGGAGAGGTGGTCGAGCATGGCCAGCTTGCCGGCCAGCTGGATCGGGTGGCTGAACACCGGCAGGACCGCGCCGGTCACCAGCTTGATGCGCTCGGTGCGCGCGGCGACGGCGGAGA
Source organism: Streptomyces sp. NPDC049879 (assembly GCF_044461265.1). NCBI lineage: Bacteria > Bacillati > Actinomycetota > Actinomycetes > Kitasatosporales > Streptomycetaceae > Streptomyces > Streptomyces sp. NPDC049879. The sequence goes on from NZ_JBITKT010000006.1 coordinate 195,145, forward strand.
GGAACGCCACCGGATCGGGGCTGTACCCGCCGTAGTACGTGAAGTAGTGCTCCACGGTCCGCACGTGGCCGTAGCCCAGCTCCTCGGCGAGGACGGCGAGGTCGAGGGCCTCGGTGAAGTAGTCCGTGGGGCTCTTCTCGTCCGGCGAGATGACGGGGGCGAGATCGATTCCGAACTGCACTGGTACTCCCTGGTGGTGAGGATGGGCTGGTGGTGGGTGACGGGCTGCCTGACCGGCTCCGGCGGCGGGTGTGCGGGCCGGGCGGGTCAGTCACCGATGGCGGCGAGTTCCGGCGGGGACCACCTGAAGTACTGCCGCCGGTGGTACATGAGGGGCGCGCGGTCGTGGACGGCGCCGTCGCGCACCGTGCCGATCACGATGGTGTGGTCGCCGGCGCGGAGGGTGCTGTGCACCTCGCACTCGGCGTGCGCCACCACGTCGTCCGCGAGCACGGGGGCACCGCCCGCCCGCGCGGCGGGCCGCTGCGTCAGACCGGCGAACTTGTCGTCCGCCTTGCCGGCGAAGGTCTGGGAGATCCCGGCGCCGGAATCGGCGAGGAAATTCACCACGAAGAATCGCGAGTCGAGGATCGCGGGCAGCGTCGTCGACGACTCGTCGAGACAGACCAGCAGCATGGGCGGCTCCATCGAGAGCGCCGTCACGGTATTGGTCGTCAGGCCTCGCTGATTTCCCTCCCCGTCGACCGCGGTGATGACCGCGACGGGTGTGGGGAGAGTCCCGAAGATGCTCCGGAAACTCCCTGTCTCAATAGGCATCTGCACCTCGCCCTTCTGGCGGGTCGGCTTTCCGTGTAATTCAAGGTTCGCCGCCCGGGGCCTCAGGAACAAGGCGCACCTAACGTAATACCAGAATGACTTCGGGTGCACCCGGTACGGACTTCCCGGTTTCTTTTCCCCGCACCCCGCCGCCCTTTCACCGCCCGCCCCGCCCCATTCCCGTTCGCCGCACATTCACCAGGGCACAGAAAAGCGGCGGCGCCGCGACGCGGGTTACGCGTCACGGCGCCGCCGTGCGATGGCCGGATATCAGTACGTGGTCACTCCCATTCGGCCTGGAAGATCTCGATGATGTTCCCCTCGGGGTCCTCGAGGAAGAACGCGTTGGTCTGGATCGGCGGGTAGGGCGCCAGGTCCATCACGATCGGCAGACCCGCGGCGACGGCGATCTCGTGCGCCTTCTCGACGTCGTCCACGTGAATGCTGAGCTGGCTCACGCCGAGAACCGCGTTGTGGTTCGGCGGCATGGGCCGCTGCACCTTGACGATCGTGTCGTTCTGCACCAGCTCGATCGACAGGTCGCCGTAGCGCAGGAAGGTCGCCTTGACCCCGTAGTCCTCGAAGTTGTGCGTCAGCACGTGCTCGAACCCAAGCTGCTCCATGTACCACTTCGCGGTCGCGTCGACATCCGCGACGGAGAGGCCGACGGACAGGAAACGCATCCGGCTGAGAATCTTCTCGGGCGCACCGGAGGAAGCGTTCTGGCTCATGATTCGGATTCCTTTCATGGTGGGTTGTCCGCACCGCTGACGCAGCAGCGGTGAGTTCTAGGAGGTGGTGGCCGTCCCGGCGGCGGCCTCGGGGACGGCCGCGGTGACCGGGGGCTCCGCCTTCGGGGCGGGGGCGCGCAGGCCGAGCCACGAGATGAGGATGCCGACGACGCCGAAGAGCGTGGCCGTCAGGAAGCTGGCCTGGAAGCCGTCGATCCTGGCCGCGTCGCTCGTCCCGTTGGTGGCCGCCGTGAGGACACCGCTGATGGCGGCGGCGCCGACGCCGCTGCCGATCTGGAAGGACGCGATGATCAGGCCGGAGGCGATGCCCTGCTCGCGGTCCTCGACACCGCTGACGCCCGCCATGTTCATGGTGGAGAACGTCAGGCCGTTGCCGATGCCGTGCAGGATCAGACCCGGCATCAGGATCAGCGCGTACCGCGCGTCGGTGCCGACGGCGATCCACAGGCCGATGCCGAGGGTCTGCGCCGACATGCCCAGCACGGCGACGGCCCGGAAGCCGAAGCGGGAGACGAGCCGCCCGGTCAGGAACTGCGCGACCAGGACGACGGTCAGGCCGTACGGCAGCAGCTCGACGCCCGTGCGCAGGGCGCTGTGGTCCAGGAACTCCTGGAGGTAGATCGTCGCCGCGAACGCCCAGCCGATGCTGGAGCTGGCGAAGGCGAGCGCGAGGATGTTGGCCGAGCTGCGGGTGCTGGAGCGGAAGAGCCGCAGCGGGACGGCCGGGTCGGGATGCCGGTTCTCGACGAGGACGAACAGCAGGAGCAGCAGCAGCGAGGCGCCGAGCGACAGCAGGGTCCGCGCGGAGAACAGTCCCTCGTCGGGGATCTGCACCAGTCCGAAGACCAGCAGCAGGGCGCCGCCGGTGACCAGGACCGTGCCGCCGATGTCGTACGAACGGCGCGTGTCGCTCGGCCGGTCGGCCTTGAGGACCAGCGGGGTCACGACCATGACGGCCGCCGCGAGCACACCGGGCACGAAGAAGACGAGCCGCCAGTCTGCCGTGGTCAGCAGGCCGGACAGGACGAGGCCGATGCTGTAGCCGCTCGCGGCGGTGGCGCCGTAGACGGCGATCGCCTTGTTGCGCTCGGCGCCCTCGCGGTAGGTCGTCGTGATGATCGACAGGGCGGCCGGCGCGGTGAAGGCCGCGGCGATGCCCTTGACGATGCGGGAGACCACCAGCAGCGGGCCCTCGGAGACCAGGCTGCCCGCGATGCTCGCCGCGGCGAACAGGCCCATCGCGATGAGGAAGGTCCGCCGCCGCCCCAGCAGGTCGGCCGCCCGGCCGCCGAAGAGGAGGAAGCCGCCGAACGCGACGGTGTACGCGGACACGATCCACTGCAGCGACGTGTTGGACAGCTCCAGGTCCTCCTGGATGCTGGGCAGCGCCACGCCGACGATCGAGGTGTCGAGCGCGTCCAGGAACATCGCCGCGCACAGCACGGCGAGGGCGAAGCCCTTGCGCGCGCCCATGGCGCTCTCGCCGCTGCCGGTGCTCTGGTCGTTCACCTGTGCCATGTCAGACCCCCTGGCAATCGAAATTGCTGGACATCGTTTCCCTTTCGCATTTCCTGTATCGGAGCGGTGCGGGCACTGACCTGGCCGGTGAGAATCCGTCCGGTGGGCCGTCAGCGCTTCTGGGCGTCCTCGGGAAGCCCGGGAGGGCCGGCCGTCCACGGCCCGACACCACTTATCCGTTCGATTTTCACCCGCATGACATAGCCGTTGAGCTCGCTCAACTGGTCAGGCGGGAAAAGGGCGTCCGGCCCCATGTAGGTGAGTGCGAGACGCCGCAGAAGGGGAAAGGCTCCCCCTTCGGTGACCTCGGCGGTGCCGTACACCACGAGGTATTCGCGCAGCCCGCTGTCGTGGAATCCGTCGCCCTCGATGGTGAGGGCCACGCGACCGTCCTGCTGGAGATTCCGGGTCTTCCGCCACGCGTACATCGACGCGAACACGATGTCGCCCTCGTCCAGGCCGACCCACACACCGGTGACGTGCGGACTGCCGTCCGGATTCAGCGAGACGACATGCGCCAGCGCGGACGACTCGATCAGCCGCCGTGCCGATTCCGGCAGCGCGAAGGGAATCTCCCTCTCCTCATGAGAACCGCTCATGGTCCGTCCTTCCCGGGTTTCCCTCGTGGTACCGCCATTGATGTTCCGAGACATCAACAGTCTGCCGCCGGCAAGCGGCGGCCCCCAGGAATCGGACCAATGCCCGGATCACTACGTGCACTTAACGCAGCGACACTGCCTTCCCGCGTGCCGGTGGCGCGCGAGGAGGTGTCCGGTGCGGAGCGGGAGTGCATGCGACCAGCATGCCGATGGGGCCCGTGGTGTGCCTGTCCCTGAAAGGTGCAGGCACGGACGGCCGTTCAGGGGGCATGCTTCTTCCATGGAGCAGCGGACGGAACTCGGCAGATTCCTGCATTCGCGGCGCGCGCGGCTGACCCCGGAGGCCGTCGGGCTCATCGACTACGGCGGCCTGCGCCGGGTCCCGGGCCTGCGGCGCGAGGAGTTGGCGCAGCTCGCCGGTGTGAGCGTCGGCTACTACACGCGGCTGGAGCAGGGCCAGACGCCCCACGCCTCGGAGGCCGTGCTCGACGCGCTCGCCCGCGTGCTCCAGCTCGACGCTACGGAACGGGCGCACCTGCACGGCCTCGCCCGCCGCAAGCCGCGCACCAGGCGGCGCGTGAAGCCCGAACAGGTCAGGCCGAGCGTGCAGTCGATGGTCGAGTCCTTCGGGCGGCTGCCGGCGCTCGTGGTCGGGCGGCACGGCGACATGCTGACGTGGAACCGCACGGCGCACGCGCTGCTGGCGGGCCACCTGCCGTTCGACGCGCCCACGCGGGCGGCGGACCGGCCCAACGTGGCGCGGCTCGTGTTCCTCGACCCGCACTCGCGGGAGCTGTACGCCGACTGGAAGCAGAAGTCGCACGACACGGTGGCGGACCTGCGGATGACCGTCGGCAAGTACCCCGACGACCCGAACCTGGAGAAGCTCGTCGGCGAACTGTCGCTGAAGAGCGCCGAGTTCGCGGCACTGTGGGCGGCGCACCCGGTGCGTGCCTGCGTGCAGAGCACGCGGGACTTCCGGCATCCGCTGGTCGGTCCCATGACGCTGACCAACGAACTCCTCGGCCTGCCGAACGACGACGGGCAGCGGCTGTCCGTCTTCACGGCGGAGGCCGGCTCGTCCTCGGAGATCGCGCTGCGGCTGCTCGCCGACCTCGCGGAGGAGGGCAAGGGCGCCGACACCGCCCCCGTCCCCGCCTCCGTCGGCGAGGCGGCGGAGCGCGTCAGGACGTCCCACTGACAGACCGGGTCAGGAGCGGCGCATCCCCCCCTCGGCGCCACGCTCCTCCCGGTTCCCCGGTGTCCGCGGCTCCCCGGCGCGGACGCCCCCGTGCGGCCCGGCAGTCCCACGCCCCCGGATGCTGCCGGGCCGCACTCCGCCCGCCCCCTCACCAGGGCCGGGCGGGGTGCGGCGCACGGTCACCGGCTCACCAGTCGAGCGGCCGCCCGTCGCGGAAGAAGCCGCCGGTGGGGCCGTTGTCGGGCAGTTCGACCGCCCACATCACGCTGCGCGCGCCCTCGGACACCGGCCGCCCGCCCGCGCCGCCCATGTCGGTGGCGACCCAGCCGGGGCACACCGCGTTGACCAGGACGCCGTGCGCGCGCAGGTCGGCCGCGAGCATCCGCGTCGAGGCGTTGAGCGCCGCCTTCGACACGCAGTAGGCCGGGGCGCCCGCGCCCATCCCGGAGATCGAGCCGCCGCCGCTGGAGACGTTGACGATCCGGCCGTGCGGGCTCTCGCGCAGCAGCGGGACGAACGCCTGCGTGGTGCGCCAGGCGCCGAGCAGGTTGGTCTCCAGCGCCTGGCGCACCACGTCGAGGTCGGCGGTGGCCGGGCGCTGCCATGTGTCGTACAGGATCGCCGCGTTGTTGACGAGGACGTCGCAGCGGCCGTACGTGTCGGTGATCCGTGCGGCGAGGGCCTCGACCGTCGCCGCGTCGTCCACGTCGAGCCGCGCGGGCACGACGTCGAGGCCCGACGCGATCAGCGGCTTCGCCGCGGCCTCGCCCTTGGCGGGGTCGCGGGAGCCGAGGACGGCCGTGTAGCCGGCCTTGGCGAGCTGGCGGACGACTTCGAGACCGATGCCGCGATTGGCGCCGGTGACGACCGCCACCGGTGAACCGGCCCGGCCGCCGGAGGCGTTCCGGGCTGACGGGGTCTGGGCTGACATGAGTGCCTCCCGGCATGACGGCGGGCCGGGACCGCGCTCGGCAGCGCGGACACCGGCCCGGGGGAAGGTCTACTGTGCGCGGATCGCCCGGATGATCTGCGACGGGTCGGTGTACGACTTCCAGCGCGTGATCCGCCCGTTCCGGACGGTGAGCCACTGGATGAACTCTATCTCGAACTGACGCCCCGTCGCCTTGACGGTGCCCGTCTCGTGGATGACGCCCATGGCCTCGTCGCCGTCGACGACGAGCTGCACCAGGCTCTCGGCGCCCACGTCCACCGTGCCGACGAAGGTCTGGAAACTGGCCAGGACCTCCTCCGGGCCGCGGCAGGTGCCGATCCACTCCATGTCGTCGTTGTAACCGGCCACCGGCGAGTAATTGATCCATTCGACCTCGGGGTCGAGGAATCCCAGCGCCCGTTCGATGTCACCTCCGGTCAGCGCCTCGAACCATCCGGATGCGACCTCGCGTGTTCCGTCCATTGCGGTTCCCTTTCGCCGGTCCGGTCCCCGGGACCCGCGCGCCGGGAAAGCGGCGGGTATTCACCGGAGCGTTCTTCTGAGTTCCTGCCGCGATGGTGACCGCACGATGTGCGCGGGGGCAACGGTGATTGAACGAAGTAGCGCGGCGGCCCGGCCGAGGGGGCGGCGGTATGCCGTCGGGTACCAGTCATGCGAGTACTAGCCATCACGCGTCCCTTCTCCGCGGGGCGGCGGCGGAGGAGGATGGCCGCGAGAGGTCGGGCGTGCCAGGGGAGGGGATCGCCATGGGCCGTCGGCCCGCGCTGCCGGTGGAGGACAAGGTGGACATCGTCCTCGGCGTGCTCAGCGGATCGGTGTCCGCGGCCGAGGCGGCCCGCCGCAACTCCCTGTCGGGGCAGACCATCAGCGTGTGGAAGCGCACGTTCGTGGACGGCGGGCGCGCCTCGCTCGCCGGTGCCAGGTGCGCCCCGGCCGACGACGTGCTCCGCCTGACGCGCGAGCTGGAGCAGCTGCGCGCCGCGCTCGGCGCGGCCGAGGCGGAGCTGGGCAGGCTCCGGCGCGACGACGCCTGAGGCGCCGGGCGCGCGCCACGGCCGCCGCGTCACCTCCGTCCACTGCGTCAACTTGTACAAGCCTCCGCGGTGAGGTCCCGTGCGCTGTCTCGCCGCTCCGGCTGCGGGTTAACTCGAAGGCGAACCCACCGGAAGTCCGTGGGAAAAGACCGACGAGCCCAATACCCGGGAGAAGCGTATGGCCGACACGGAAACCACACGAGCCCTCGTCGTGAAACTCTTCACCGATGTGGCGGGCGGCAATGCCGAGGGCGTCCTCGGGGCGATGGCACCCGATGTCGCCCTGGAATTCCCCGGCAATGAGCTGAACGCCCGGATACCGGGCTACGGGAACTGGACCGGCCGGGACGGTTTCGCCGAACACCTGCGGCTGCGCAGTGAATTCGTGGACATCGTCGCGTTCGAGCGCCGGGCCGTCGTGGTGGACGGCGCGAACGCCGTCGTCCAGACCCACCAGCTGATCCGCCACAAGGCGGGCGGCACCGAGGCGCCCACCGACTTCAACACCTTCCTCACCTACGGCGACGACGGCCTCGTGACCCACTGCAAGGTGGTCTTCGACTCGTCGGCCGAGGTCGCGATGTGGCGCGCCGAGTCGAACGCGCTGCTGCTGTCCGCCGTCCGGAGCGGGAGCCTCGCCGAGGTCCACCGCGTCCTCGGCGCCGGGGCCGACCCGAACCAGCGCGACGCGGAGACCGGCCTGACGGCGCTGCAGACCGCCGCCGGGCTCGGGAACGCCGCCGTCACCGCCGCCCTGGTCGAGGCGGGGGCCGACGTCCACTCCGCCGACAGCAGGGCCGGGGGCACCGCGCTCCACAAGGCCGTGCAGCGCGGCGACCTGGACACGATCCGCGTCCTCGTGGGCGCCGGCGCCTTCATCGACGCGGTGGCCCCGACCACGGGCCACACGCCGCTGATGGACGCGCTCTGGTACAAGTGGCCGGACATCGTGGCCTACCTGCTCGACCAGAACGCGGGCCTGGGCCTGTACACGCACTACGGGTTCTCGCTGCGCGAGCACTTCGAGTACGAGCTGAACGTGAACACGCGCGGCAAGGAGAAGCTGCTCGCCGCCGAGAAGCTGCTCGCCGACCGCACCGCGGCCGACGAGCGCGCCGCCCAGGAACAGCGGCTGATGGCCGCGGTCGCCGCCGGTGACGCCGCCGCCGCCCGCGCCGAACTGGCCGCCGGCGCCGCCGTGGACGCGCGCTTCCCGGTCGTCAACGGCTTCAACGACGCGCACACCCCGCTGCTGGTGGCGTCGCGCGACGGGCACACCGAGATCGTCCGCGACCTGCTCGCGGCCGGGGCCGACGTCAACGCGACCGAGCCCACGTTCGGCGCGGTGCCGCTGCACAAGGCGGTCTACAACGGGCGGGCCGACATCACCCGCCTCCTGACCGAGGCGCCGGGCATCGACCTGGACTTCCAGGGCGCGACCAACGGGTACAGCCCGCTGCACGACGCCCTGTGGCACGGCTACGAGGAGTGCGCCCGCATCCTCCTCGCCGCCGGGGCGCGCACCGACCTGGTCGGCCACGACGGCAAGACCCCGCGCGACATCGCCGAGGAGAGCTTCGGCGCCGGCCACCCGCTGGTCGTCGCGCTCAGCCGGTGACGGACGCGCCCTCCCGTACCAGCACCACCCCCAGTCACTCCCTGCATCCCTGTGAAGGAGCCGGACCATGCTGTTCTACGTCCAGATGAAGTGGAACCACGAAGGCCGCATCACCCTCGACGAGCTGTGGGAGATCGAGCGCGAGGAGGCCGAGCACGCGCAGGAGACCGTCGATTCCGGTTTCTGCGTCGGCATCTGGAAGGTGGCCGCGCAGAAGCGCGTCATCGCCATCATCGATTCCCCCGACGCCGAGGAGCTGGACCGTACCGCGCTCGGACGGCTTCCGATGCGCGAGTACCTGGAATTCGAAGAGGTCTGGCCGCTGCGTGACTACCTCGGCTTCGCCGAGGACGTCAAGCTCCGCTATCAGGTCTGAGGGGAAGTCCGCCATGATTCACCAGTTGATTTTCGCCGCGCCGCGCCCGGGAATGACGGTCCAGGAGTTCCAGCGCTACTGGGTCGAGGAGCACGCGGTGCGCTATGCGAGCAGGATTCCGCAGATCAAGCGGTACGCGGTCGACACCACCATTCCGCAGCCCGGTGAGAACCCGCTGTGGCAGGGTGTCGCGGAGATCTGGCTGGAGAACGAGGAGGAGCAGGTCGCCTCGTTGCAGACGCCGGAGTTCCTGGAGGGCGCCCGCCTGGACGAGCCGCGCTGGGCCGCGTTCTGGCAGTCCGTGGTGCTCGACACGGACACCGAGACCGTCGTGCAGGGCGAGCCCGAGGACGCCGTGCAGCCGGGCGTCAAGCTGATCGTGCTGGGCAAGCGGCGGGAGGGCATGTCCCGGGACGAGTTCCGGGAGTACAGCCGCCGTACGCACGCCCCGCTGGTGCGCGAGGTGCCCGGCGTGCGGCGCTTCTACCAGTCGTTCACGCGGGATGGCTGGTACGCGATCAGCGAGCCGCCGTTCGACGTGGCCTACCACGTCTGGTTCGACGACCTGGCGGCACTGGCCGAGGCCAGGCTGACGCCGGAGCGCGCCGCCGTCCTGGCCGACCGCGCCTCGTTCCTCAACGAGGACTACGTCCACACGCTGCTGCTGCGCCAGCACTGGATCATCGGCCCCGAGGCACGCTGAGCCATCCCGGCGCGCCGCCGGCCGCGTCCCTGCCCCGGGGCCCGGCGCCGCGCGGCCCCCGGCCCCCCGTACCGTCACGGGGGGCCGGGGGCCCTTTCTCGTTCCCGCGCGTTCCCGCGCGCGGCGCGGGCGCGTCAGCCGCCGTACGCCGCCATGGCCGCGGCCCACTCGTCGAGCTTCGCCAGCGTCTCGTCCTTCGTCCACGGGTCGGCGAAGAAGAGGACGCGCTCCGGTTCGAGGGCGGCGGCGCGCTCCAGTTCCGCCGGGTCGCCACCGACGAAGAAGCTCAGCCGCGGCTGCGGCTTCCCCTGCTCGGCGGCCAGCTTCCTGATGCCGGCCACCTCCTTCTCGACCCGGTCGATGTCGAACAGCGGCGGCATCATCCAGCCGTCCGCGAGGTCGAGGACGCGCTGCGGCATCTTCGGGCTCCAGCCGCCGAGCAGCACCGGCGGGCGGGGCCGCTGCACCGGCTTGGGCCACGACAGGACGGGCCCGAAGTCCACGTGCTCGCCGTGGAACTCGGCCGCGTCCTGCTCCCAGATGCGGGTGATCGCGGTCAGCCGCTCGCGCAACACGGAGAAGCGCCGCGCCGGGTCGACGCCGTGGTTGGCGATCTCCTCGGTGATCCAGCCCGTGCCGACGCCGAAGACGAGCCGGCCGCCGGAGAGCAGGTCGAGGCTGGCGGCCTCCTTGGCGGTGATGATCGGGTCGCGCGTGCTGAGCAGGATGACGCCGGTGCCCAGCAGGAGGCGGCTGGTGGCCGCCGCCATCGACGTCAGGGTGACGAACGGGTCCAGCATGTGGGAGAAGTAGCGCGGCATCGGCTCGCCGCCCGGCAGGGAGATGTCGAGCGCCGGTATATGGGTGTGTTCCGCGACGAAGACGGAATCGAATCCGCGCTCCTCGGCGGCCGCGCCCAACTCCGCGGGTGTGATAGCACGCTCCTGCGGATTGTTGGTCTCTGCGGAGACGAACACGGAGAGCCCGAACTTCATCTTGCGCTTCCTTTCTGCTGGGGCCGAGCCTCTCGGCTGGGAGACGTGGCACATTACAGTCCGGCGCGGGAACGTTCCAGACCATGTTGTGGTCAGGCAGAAAAGGGGGCGGCGGGCGGTTTTTTTGTTCCCCCTTTGCCGAGCCGCACTAGGATTGAACGCTCGCATGACCGGAAGCGCGGCGCGACTCCGGCATAACGGGCGTCACGGCATTTCCCGTCCGCCGGCCGCTGCCGTCGCCTCACAGAAAGGCGATCGCCTTGGACATCCGAAGCGAACTGTCCGATTTCCTGCGCTCGCGCCGGAGCCGGATACCTCCCGAGGCGCACGGGCTGCCCGGCGGCGGGAGGCGCAGGTCGCCGGGGCTGCGCCGCGCGGAGGTGGCCCAGCTCGCCGGGATCAGCGTGGACTACTACATCCGGCTCGAACAGGGCCGCGCGGGACGCCCGTCGTCGTCCGTGCTCGACTCCCTGGCGCGCGCCCTGCTGCTGACGGCCGGGGAGCGCGACCACCTCTACCTGCTCGCCAGGGACCAGAACGCGCCGCGACCGTCGGCCGCCGCCGAGCACGTGCGCGGCGGTGTACGGCGGCTGCTGCACGTCCTGTTCCCGACGCCCGCGTACGTCCTGGGGCGGCGGATGGACGTCCTGGCCTGGAACGACGCGGCGTCCGCGCTCTTCGGCGACTTCTCCGCGATGCCGGAGGACCGCAGGAACCTGGTGTGGCACCTCTTCCGCGTACCGGCGGCGCGGTCGCTCTACCCGGAGTGGGAGCGTGTCGCGCGGCAGGGCATCAGCCATCTGCGGGTCTCGGCCGCGCGGCACCGCGACGATCCGGGGATCGCCGCCCTCGTCGCCGAACTGGGCAGGACCAGCGCGGAGTTCCGCGCGATGTGGGCGATGCACGACGTGGAGGACCGCAGCAGCGGGCGGAAGACGTTCGACCACCCGGTCGTCGGGCGGCTGACGCTGGACTACGAGGCGCTGCAGCTGCACGACGGGCCGGACCAGCACCTCGTCACGTACACGGCGCCGTCGGGCAGCGCGTCGCAGCACGGTCTCGACCGGCTGGCGGCGATGTGCGCGCGGCGGGTCGTGGTGCTGGGGAGCGCGGGCGCCCCCGAGCCGGCCTCCTGAGAGGCCGGGCGCGGGGGCGCGGGTCGGTCGGGCGGGGGTGGTCAGGCGGGGTTCGCGGGCTCGTCGACCACGGTGACGGCGGTGTCGAGCCCGGCGAGGCGCAGGGCCTCCCGGAAGGCGGGTGACGCGCCGACGACGAACACCTGCGCCTGGCCCGGCAGTTGCTGCTGGGCGAAGGCGAGGCAGCGCAGCCCGGCCGCCGTCGGGACGGGCATGCCCCGTACGTCGACGACCAGGCGGGACGGGCTGCCGCGCAGCGCGTGGTCGACCTGGGCGCGGAACGCCTCGACCGCGGCCTCGCCGGGGGCCTGCGTGAGGCTGACCAGGGCGGAGCCGCCGGGGGTTTCGCTCGATGCGTGGAAGGTCATGGCTGTACGTCCTCCTTCAGAGGGCGGACTTCAGAGGGCGGGCCACCAGCGCCAGCGCGCTGTGTGCGGCCAGGGAGTGGTGCGGTGACGGGCACGGGGGTTCCGCGCCCGCCCGGTGCGCCTGCCGTCCCGGCGGCGCGGCCGTGTCGGCGAAGAGGTGCCAGCGGGTGCCGGGCGGGGGGTCGGGGACGCGCAGGGCGCGCGGCCCGTGGCCGGAGTTGACAGCCAGGTAGACGGTGCTCGGCGGGCCGCCGGGCGACGGCCGTTCCTCGTGGAGCAGCGCGGCCAGCAGCGTCGAGCCCTCGGACCAGTCGGGCTGTCCCGGCTCCTCCCCGTGCCAGCTCACGGGCGGCAGCGGCCAGCCGTCCGGCAGGGTGTCGACGGGGTGGTGCTCGCGGCGCAGGACGGGCTCGGCGCGGCGGAACGCGAGGCAGCGCCGGACGAACGTGTACAGGTCGCGGTGGCGCGCGAGCCCGGCCCAGTCGAGCCAGCCGGTCGGCGAGTCCTGGCTGTAGGCGTTGTTGTTCCCCCGCTGGGTGCGGCCGAGTTCGTCGCCCGCCGGGAACATGGGGACGCCCTGGCTGGTGAGCAGCAGCAGGAACGCGTTGCGTGCCTGCCGTTCGCGCAGCCGCCGGATGTCGAGGTTCCGTGTCGGGCCCTCGTGGCCGCAGTTCCAGCTGTCCTCGTCGGCGACGCCGTCGCGCCCGCCCTCGCCGTTGGCCTCGTTGCGCCGCCGCTCGTACGTGGTCAGGTCGGCGAGGGTGTATCCGTCGTGGCAGGTGACGTAGTTGACGGAGGCGGTGGCCGGGCGGCCCGCGTAGAGGTCGGGCGAGCCCACCAGGCGTGTCGCGAACTCGGCGACGCTGCCGGGCCGTCCGGCCAGCAGGCGGCGCGCGGCGTCGCGGTAGCGCATGTTCCACTCGGCGAACCGGCCGTGGTGCGGGAAGGAGCCGACCTGGTAGGCGCCCGCCGCGTCCGTCGCCTCGGCGATCAGCCTGCGCCCGGCGAGCACCGGGTCGGCGGCGATCTCGGCGAGCAGGGGCGGCTCTTCGAGGAGGGCGCCGTCCGTGCCGCGCGCGAGGATCGACGCCATGTCGAAGCGGAAGCCGTCGACGCGGTACTCGGTGGCCCAGTGCCGCAGGCAGTCGAGGAGGAAGGCGCGGGTGACGGGGTGGTTGGCGTTGACGGTGTTGCCGGTCGCGGTGAGGTTGCGGTAGGCGCCGTCCGGGCCGAGCAGGTAGTAGGCGGGCTCGTCCAGCGCGCGGAACGACAGCAGCGGCCCGCGCCGGTCGCCCTCGGCCGTGTGGCCCAGGACGACGTCGAGCAGCACCTCGATGCCGGCCGCGTGCAGGGCCTTGACCAGCTCCTTCAGCTCGCGCCCCGGGCCGCCCGGACGGCGGTCGGCCGCGTAGGCGGCCTTGGGCGCGAGGAAGCCGACGGTGTTGTAGCCCCAGTAGTTGGGCAGCGGCCGCCCGGTGGCGGGGTCGGTGTACGTGTTGTCGGTCTCGTCGAACTCGGCGACCGGCAGCAGCTCCACGCAGTTGACACCCAGTTGACGCAGATAGGGGATCTTCTCGCGCAGCCCCGCGTACGTCCCGGGCCTGGCGACGCCCGAGCTGCCGTGCCGGGTGAAGCCGCGGACGTGCAGCTCGTAGACGACCAGGTCGGCCGCCGGGATGCCGGGCGGCCGGTCGTCCCCCCAGTCGAACGAGCCGTCCGGCAGGGCGGACCGGTACGCGGGCCGCTCCCCCCACGCCCCGCCGCCGCCCAGCTCGGCCGCGTACGGGTCGAGGAGCACCGGCGAGGGTCCCGTTCCGCCGGGCCGGGGCGCGACGCGGAAGCCGTAGTGGAACGTGCCGGGGACCAGCCCCGGCACGGTGACGGTGTGCAGGCCTCCCGCGCCGGGCGCGCGGTCCATGCGGATCTCCCGCAGGACCGCCCCGTCGTCCGGGCGCATCAGCACCAGCCACGCGTCGGGCGCGGCGGTCCGCAGGGCGAAGCGGACACCGCCGGGGACGACGTGCGCTCCCGGCGGTGCCGCGGTGGTGGTGGCGGCGGTCACGGATCGCTCACCCGTCCGCCGGCCGCACCCTGGCCTGGACGGTGACCGGCGCCGACGTGGCGGGCAGCCGGACCGTCATGGCCTGCGGGTCGAAGTCGCCGTACGGCGCGCCGTCGATCAGCACGCGGTCCAGCACGACCCGGCCGGGCGGGAACACGTCGGGCGACACCCGCAGCAGCCGCCCCGGGTAGTCGGCGTCGGGCCGCGGCCTGAACCACAGGTCGAGCGGCTCGCGCCGGATCAGCAGCCGCGTGTACACCTCGGCGAGGTAGCACAGCTCCGCCTTGTGGTACATGCTCATGGCGTGGCTGCCCTTGAGGCGCTCGTTGCCCATCAGGAAGGGCAGGCCCTGGGCCAGGACGGTGAAGAAGACGCCGCCCTCGTCGTGGTCCAGGAAGAAGGAGTTGTAGAACGCGGACGACTCGCGCGCGTGGGTCAGGAACTCGTCGGAGCCGGTGCTGCCCGCGAGGATCAGATAGGCGAGGATCGCCTGCTCCTGCTGCCACCACGTCTTGTGGTCGTGCCAGACGAAGTGGTGGCGCCCGTTCTCCGCGGTGCGCTCCAGCAGGTCGTACCAGCCGCCGCGCCGGATGTCGCGGCCGAAGTCCGGCATGGTCGCGCCGATGCGCTCGGCCAGGGCGCGGTACTCGCGCTTCGGCACGGCGCCCTGCATGCGCGTGAGGTTCCAGGCGATCTTCAGGTTGTGGCCGATGACGGCGCGGTCCTGCTGCCAGCCCCAGGTGCGGTCGGGCGTCCAGTCGCCGTGGAAGCGCTCCTGGACGAACGGGCTCGGCGGGTGGGAGCGGTCCGGCATGTGGGTCACGATCATGTCGAACGTGTGCTCCAGCATGCGGAGATGGCGCTCGTCACCCGTGGCGAGGTAGAGGTTGAAGAGGTACGCGGGGGCGTGGTCGCCGACCGAGTTCCAGTTCTTGCGGGCCCGGTTGGGGCCGAGCGCGTCGTGGAACGGGCTGAGGGTGACCGGTTCGATGTGCGACCAGTAGCCGCCCCCGACCGGGTCGGCGAAGTGCTTGTCGAACAGGCGCAGCGTGCCCTCGATGTCCGCGAGGATCTCGGGCGACCCGGTGAGGCGGTACGTCTGCGTGAGCCCGACCAGCGCGTAGATCTGCTCGTACGCCGGGATGGCGCGGTAGTCGTCGCCGAACTCCGAGGCGAACAGCTTGAATTCGCGCATCCCCGTGTTGTCCACGCCGTGGTACCAGTAGACGGTGTCCTCGTCCGGGTCCTCGAAGCGCATATGGTCGTGCAGGTAGCGCGAGCCGCGCTCGGCGACGGTGAGGAAGTCCTCGTCGCCGGTAAGCATGTACGCGCTCGCCATGCCGTAGACCATGCGGGAGACGGTGTCGGCCTCCTGCACCTGGACCTGCGTCTTGTGGCCGCTGCCGCGGATCTCCGTCCGGTAGTCGCCGAAGTCGATCTCGCCCTCGCCGAACTGGGACCGCCGGTAGAAGCGCGCCAGCTGCCGCAGCTGCTCCACCCACCAGCCGTCGCGCTCGAACGGCCACGCGCCGTCGGGCGCGTTGACGACGGTGAGCTGGGACGCCTGGTAGTGCGGGCCGTCCGCCTCGGGGTAGACCGGGCCGTGGCAGAAGACGAACGTGCCGGGCAGCAGCACGTCGTACAGGCTGCCGCTGACGTCCTCGTACGGCTGCCCGAGGTTGCGCATCCGCTGGCCCGAGGTGGTCGCGGTCAGGTGGACGGTGACCTCCTGGCCGTCCAGGGTGCGCAGCGCGACGCGCCGGTCCTGGCGGCCGATGACGTATCCGGCGGTCGTGTCGGAGTAGGTGAACGGGAGCTGCGCGTTCCCCTCGCCGGTGCCGGTGCCGGTCATGAGCCGGCCCCCGCGGGCGGGTCGAGCCGGTCGATGACGGCGCGGGCCAGCAGGTGGCTCACGCCGACGGTGCGGCCCGTCACCAGGTCGCGGTCCACGGCGACGTCGAGGTCGGTGTAGTGCGCGCCCATGTTGCGCACGTCGCCGACGAGGTTGTTGTGGCAGGTGAGCTGGCGGCCGCGGACGAGTTCGGGCGCGGCGGTGACCAACATCAGGCCGTGGCAGGAGAACGCCTTCACGAGCTGCGGCATGCGGAAGGCGCGGCGCATCAGCTCGACGGCGGGCGCGAGCCGGTCGACGTCCTCGCTGTAGCGCAGCCGGTCGGCGACCTGGCCCGACGGCACCACGAGGGCGGCGTACCGGGACAGTTCGGCGTAGTCGAGCGCCTCCAGGTCGCCGGAGACGGTGAGCGGCGCGCCGCGGTCGTGGCCGGTGAAGCGGAGCGAGGGCTGCCCCCACAGGCGCGTCAGCAGGACGACCTCGGCCCCCTCCTCGGCGAAGCGGCGCTGGTAGTAGGAGATCTCCTCCTCGAGGAAGTCGCCCTCCACCAGGATGCCGATGCGGCGGCCGGTCAGCCGGCCGTCGACGGACGGATTGTGGCTCATCGGTGGGTCCCTTGCGAGTCGTAGGCTTGCCGGCCGGCGCCCGCCGCGCGGCGGGCGCGGCGGGCGGGCGGGCCGGTCTCAGATGCGGGTCAGCGGCGCGGGTGCCGGCGCCTCGGACGACGGCCGCGGCTCGACCGCGATCGTCCTGATCCGGGGCACGCCGTCCTGGAACACGACCCACCACTCGTGGCGTGCGGCGGGCGTGCCGTCAGGACCGGCCACGGACACCGAGGCCATCGCGTGGACGGGCGACTGCACGCGGACCTGTATCCCGGCCGGTTCCGGCTTGCAGCGGGTGAACGGCAGGCAGGCGTCCGTCAGGTACCACCGGCTGAACTCCTGCGGGCCGCGCACCACCGCCGTCGGCAGGTCGATCCGCAGTCCGTTGGCGAGGTACGGCAGCAGCTGCTCGGCCGGGACACCGCGTCCCAGCGCGTCGTACCAGTCGCGTACCAGGTCCTCCACGGTCGCGGCGACCGGCGTCGAACGGGCGGGCACGTTCACTGTCTTCCTTTCTCGACGGGTGCTCCCGGCACACGCGCCGGGAGCACCCCCGTGTGTCAGTCGACGGCCAGGTCGATCAGGTACGGGCCGTCGTGCGACCACATGGCGTCCAGGGCGGGCCGGATCTGGTCGTGGGTCTCCACGCGCTGTCCCGGCACGCCCAGGGCGGCGGCCAGCTCGCTGAACGCGATGGCCGGCCTGGTCAGGTCGAAGGCGTCGGGCACGTCGTGCGGCTCGACGCCGAGGTCGGTCCAGTACTGGGCGATGTTGAGGTCCAGCAGCCGGTAGCGGCCGTTGTTGCAGATCACGAACTTGGCGCCGATGTTCTCGCGCGCCGCGGTCCACAGGGCCTGGAACGTGTACATGCTGCCGCCGTCACCGGTGAAGCCGACGACCGGCACGTCGGGCCGCGCCAGCTTCATGCCGACGGCGCCGGGGATGCCGACGCCGAGGGAGCCGCCCCGCGTCTGGAAGAACGAGCCGGGGACCCGCGGCGGCAGGTGCCGCGCGAGGGGGCCGCCCGCCGTGAGGGCCTCGTCGAAGAGGGCGAGGCCGGGCGGGGCCGTCTCGGCGAGCGCGGCGACGAACGCCTCGGCGACGGTCGCGTCCTCCCCAGGCGCCGGTGCGGGCGCGGGGGCGGCGGCGACCGGACGGCCGGAGGTGTCCTGGCCCAGGGCGTCGGCCAGCGCGGCCAGGGTGGCGCGCGGGTCGGCGACCAGGCCGACGTCCACGGGGAAGTTCTTCGCGATCTCGTAGGAGTCCAGGTCGATGTGCACGATCCTGGCGTCCGGCCTGAACGGGCTGTCCAGCAGCGGGAAGACCTCGGGGAAGACGTACGTCCCCACGATCAGCACCGCGTCCGCGTCGCCCACGACGCGGGCGCTGCTGGCGCCGAACATGTGGCCAAGCTCGCCGCCGTACAGCGGGTGCGTGGTGTCGAAGTTGACCTCCGAGGAGTTCGCGCCCCACACGCGGGCGCCGAGCCGTTCGGCCACCCTGGTCAGTTCGGCCTGGGCGCCGGACACGGCCACGCCGTCGCCCATCACGATCAGCGGGCGCTCCGCGTCCCGCAGCAGGTCGGCGGCGCGGGCCAGGGCGTCCGGCGCCGGGACCGAGCGGGTGTCGGGGATGCTGGTCGGCACCGCGGGCTCCGACGTCAGCTCATCCATCACGTCGGCGGGCAGGACCACGACGACCGGGCCGCGCGGCGGGGTCATCGCGATCTTGACCGCGCGGCGCAGGATGCGCAGCGTCGAGCCCGGATCGACGACCCGGGTGGCCCACTTGGTCACCGGCTCGGCCATGGCGACCAGGTCGGCGGCCATCTGGCCGTCCATCGCGTCGTACCTGACGCCGGCCTCGCCGACGACCACGACGAGGGGCGACCCGCCGCGCTTGGCCTGGTACAGCATGCCGATGCCGTTGCCGAGGCCCACTCCGCTGTGCAGCTGGACCAGGCCCGGACGCTGGGTGGCTCGCGCGTACCCATCGGCCATGCCCACGGCCGCCCCCTCGTGGAGGGCGAGCACGTAGGAGAGATCGAAGCGGCGTCCTTCGTCCAGGAAGCCCTGTTCGACGGTCCCTGGATTACCGAACATGTACGTGATGCCATCCGCCGCGAACTGCTCGAAGATGGCGGTCTTTCCGGGCCTGGCAGGCATGCCTGGTCAGTCCTTTCCGGAGAGGACGGAGGGGAGGACGGGGGGAAGGCGGGTCACCAGCCGTGGCGGCGCAGGCCGTTCTCCAGCACGTCGACCATCAGCTGCCCGGCGGGCAGGGAGTCGGGCGTGGACCTGGCCGTGATGAAGGGGAAGTCCACGATGACGGAGACCTCCTTGCCGACGTTGCCGTGGAAGGCGCCCTCGGGGCCGGTCGCGTCGCGCAGGATGTACTCCAGCGGGTACGGCGGCGGGCCCATGTTGAAGTCCACGCCGATGAAGCCGGTGCCGTCCTTGTAGTCGTACTCCTTGGGGTGGCCGGTGACGTGCTTGCCCCACAGGAGGCTGGCGCGCGACTCCAGGTCGCGGGCGAACGCGAGGACGGCGACGCCGTAGCACTCGGCGAGGATCGGCTTGTCGGCGGCGGTGAAGGCGAGGACCAGCTCGTGCAGCCGCTCGTTGTTCGCCAGGTCCACGATGGGGCCGCTGCCGCCGACGAGGACGAGGCCGTCGAAGCCGGACACGAGGTCCTCGGTGGCCGCGTCG
Source organism: Streptomyces sp. NPDC049879 (assembly GCF_044461265.1). Classification (NCBI taxonomy): domain Bacteria; kingdom Bacillati; phylum Actinomycetota; class Actinomycetes; order Kitasatosporales; family Streptomycetaceae; genus Streptomyces; species Streptomyces sp. NPDC049879. The sequence goes on from NZ_JBITKT010000006.1 coordinate 214,401, forward strand.
AGCCTGCGGTTGTACTCCTCCAGCTCGCGCAGGTGGTTGAGCGAGCTGTAGTAGGGGCGCTCGGGGATGAGGTCCTGCAGGCTCAGCGGGTTGTCCAGGCGGCTCGACTCGTCCAGCTCGCGGGCGCGGCGCGCCATGTCGCGCGTGGTGACGGAGCGGCCGAGCGGGGGGTCGATGTACTCGGCGTCGAGGCTGGGCGGCAGCGCCTGGGCGCGGCGGCCGGTCGGGGTGGCGAAGGTGATGCCGTAACCGGCGGCGTCGAGGGCCTCGACGGGCCCGACGAGTTCTTCACCCCAGTAACCGTACTCGGAAAGCACCACGAGTATTTGCTTGGGCACGAGCCCTCCATGGTCGATGGGTATCGGCCCCGTTTTCCGGGCCGCTCCCCAGTACAGTCAGGCGGGCCCCGGTCGGGCAAGAAAGGCCGTGCCGCGCGCGACCACTTGTTCAACTTGCCGATGCGTCCGCCCTTTTCCCGCGGCGCGGAATACCGCCCCCGCACACCCACCCGCGCAAGTTGACGCAGTGGCCGCCGAATCGGCCCGATGACGGCGGAAAGTGGTAGGGAATTACGCACTCTGGGACCCGACAACCCGTCAAGAAGGGGTTCCGACATGAGCGGCCGACTAGCCGTATCAGATATCACACCTGTCGTCAGCGGTGGCACCCGTCCGTCGAAAGCGGTCGTCGGGGAGCACGTGCCCGTGACGGCGACCGTATGGCGCGAGGGCCACGAGCGGGTCGCGGCCTCCGTCGTGTGGTCGGGTCCCGGCAGGGACGCGCGACCGGTGACACTCCCCATGACGCTGGTCGACGAGGGGCTCGACCGGTGGGAGGCCACCGTCGTCCCCGACCGGGAGGGCATGTGGTCCTTCCGCGTGGACGCCTGGGGCGACCCCTGGGCGACCTGGCTGAGCGACATCCGCGCGCTGACCTCGGCCGGCAGGCGCGCCGAGGCGCTGGCCAACGAGCTGGAGACCGGCGCGCGCCTGCTCGACCGGCTGGCCGCCGAGGCGGGCGGCCAGGGGGCCGACCCGGCGCCCGCCCGCGACGCGGCGGCGGCCCTGCGCCGCGCCGGCCTGCCGCTGGAGCGCCGCCTGGCCCCGGCGCTCGGCGGCGCGGTGGCCGCGCTCGTCGCACGCCACCCGCTGCGCGACCTGGTGACGCGCGGCCCCGTGCGCCACATCGAGACCGACAGGCAACGGGCGCTGGCAGGCGCCTGGTACGAGATGTTCCCCCGCTCCACGGGCGGGCGCGACGCCGGAGGACGGCCGGTGCACGGCACGTTCGCCACCGCCGCCGCCGACCTGCCGCGCATCGCCGCCATGGGCTTCGACGTCGTGTACCTGCCGCCCGTCCACCCCATCGGCACGACGCACCGCAAGGGCCCGGACAACGCGCTGGTCGCGGGCCCCGGCGACGTCGGCTCGCCGTGGGCCGTCGGCTCGCACGAGGGCGGGCACGACGCCGTGCACCCGCTGCTCGGCACCCTCGCGGACTTCCGCGACTTCGTCACCGTCGCGCGCGGCCTGGGCATGGAGGTCGCCCTCGACCTGGCCCTCCAGTGCTCCCCCGACCACCCCTGGGTGCGCGAGCACCCGGAATGGTTCACGACCCTCCCGGACGGCACGATCCGCTACGCCGAGAATCCGCCGAAGCGGTACGAGGACATCTATCCGCTGAATTTCGACAACGATCCCGAGGGCCTGCGCGCGGAAGTGCTCCGCGTCGTCCTCCACTGGGTCGAACAGGGCGTGCGGATCTTCCGCGTCGACAATCCGCACACGAAACCGCTGAACTTCTGGGAAGACCTCATCCGGCGCGTCAAGGAAACACATCCCGACGTGCTGTTCCTCGCCGAGGCATTCACCAGGCCGGCCGTCCTGAAAGACCTGGCGCGCGCCGGATTCACGCAGTCGTACACGTACTTCACCTGGCGCACCCGTAAACAGGAACTGGCGGACTACGCGCGGGAGCTGGCGTCCGAGGCCGATTTCCTCCGGCCCAACTTCTTCGTGAACACGCCGGACATCCTGCACGCCACGCTCCAGCACGGCGGCCCCGCCATGTTCGCGCTGCGCGCGGCCCTCGCCGCGACGCTGTCGCCCACCTGGGGCGTCTACTCCGGCTACGAGCTGTACGAGCACCTGCCGCTGCGGCAGGGCAGCGAGGAGTACGCGCGGTCCGAGAAGTACGAGCTGCGCCCCCGCGACCACGCGGCGGCCGAGGCGCAGGGCCGCAGCCTCGCGCCGTGGCTCACGCTGCTGAACCGCGTACGGGCCGAGCACCCCGCGCTGCGGCAGCTGCGCCGCATCGACTTCCTCGACGTCGACAACGACGCGCTGCTCGCGTACGTGAAGACCGACCCGGCCACCGGCGACCGCGTGCTGTGCGTCGTCACCCTCGACCCGCACACCCCGCAGAGCGGCGTGGTGCGCGGCGTGCCGGAGGCCTTCGGCGCCGACAGGCCGCTGCTGCTGCACGACCGGGTGACGGGCACGACGGGCCTGTGGGACACGGACACCCCCGTGACGATCGATCCGGCGCGGGCCGTCGCCCGGCTGCTGACGAAGGAGCTTCCCCGATGAGCAGGCGCATAGCCCCCGGCGTGATCGTCGAGCCGGAGTCCGAGTCCTACGAGACCGCGCGGTCCATGCCGGTGGAGCCCGACTGGTTCAAGCGCGCCGTCTTCTACGAGGTGCTGGTCCGCTCGTTCTTCGACAGCGACGCGGACGGCACGGGCGACATGAAGGGCCTCACCGAGAAGCTCGACTACCTGCGCTGGCTGGGCGTGGACTGCCTGTGGCTGCCGCCCTTCTACGCGTCCCCGCTGCGCGACGGCGGCTACGACATCAGCGACTACCGGTCGGTGCTGCCGGAGTTCGGCACGATCGAGGACTTCACCGGCCTGCTCGACGCGGCGCACGCGCGCGGCATCCGCGTGATCATCGACCTGGTGATGAACCACACCAGCGACCAGCACCCGTGGTTCCAGGAGTCGCGCAAGGACCCGCAGGGCCCGTACGGCGACTTCTACATGTGGGCGGACGACGACGAGGGCTATCCGGACGCGCGGATCATCTTCGTGGACACCGAGTCGTCCAACTGGACGTTCGACCCGGTCCGCAAGCAGTACTTCTTCCACCGCTTCTTCTCGCACCAGCCCGACCTCAACTACGAGAACCCGCGCGTGCAGGACGCGATGCTGGACGCGCTGCGCTTCTGGCTCGACCTCGGCATCGACGGCTTCCGCCTCGACGCCGTGCCCTACCTCTTCGCCGAGGAGGGCACCAACTGCGAGAACCTGCCCAGGACCCACGACTTCCTGAAGAACGTCCGGACGATCGTGGACGCCGAGTACCCGGGGCGCATCCTCCTCGCCGAGGCGAACCAGTGGCCCGTGGACGCCGTGCAGTACTTCGGCGACGCCGAACAGGGCGGCGACGAGTGCCACATGGCGTTCCACTTCCCGCTGATGCCGCGCATCTTCATGGCGCTGCGGCACGAGAACCGCAACCCGATCTCCGAGATCACCGCCACCACCCCCAGCATCCCCGAGCACTGCCAGTGGGGCATCTTCCTGCGCAACCACGACGAGCTGACGCTCGAGATGGTCACGGAGGAGGAACGCGCGTTCATGTACGAGAAGTACGCGCCGGAGCCGCGCATGCGGGCCAACATCGGCATCCGCAGGCGCCTCGCGACCCTGCTCGACAACGACCGCGACCAACTCCAGCTCGTCACCGCCCTGCTGCTGTCCCTGCCGGGCTCGCCGATCCTGTACTACGGCGACGAGATCGGCATGGGCGACAACATCTGGCTCGCCGACCGCGACGCCGTCCGCACCCCCATGCAGTGGTCGCCCGACCGCAACGCCGGCTTCTCCACGGCCGACCCGGGGCGGCTCGACCTGCCCGTGATCATGGACCCGGTGTTCGGCCACGCGGCGGTCAACGTCGAGGCGCAGCTGCGCAATCCGTCGTCGCTGCTGCACTGGAACCGGCGGATGCTGACGATCCGCAAGCGGCACCCCGCGTTCGGCCTCGGCACCTTCGAGGAGGTGCCGACGTCCAACCCGGCGGTCCTCGCCTTCCTGCGGCACCACACCGGCCCCGACGGGACGAACGACCGCGTCCTGTGCGTGACCAACCTGTCGCGCGTGCCGCAGCCCGTGGAGATCGCGCTGCCCGGCCTCGCGGGTGCCGGGCTCGTCGAACTGACCGGCGCCGTCGCCTTCCCGCCGGTCGGCCCCGAGCCGTACCGGCTGACGCTGGACGCGTACGGCTTCTACTGGTTCGGCGTCGAGGGACCGGAGCAGCCGTGACCGACATCCACACACCGGGCACGCCGTTCGGCGCGTACGACCCCCGCCGCGTGGAAGACGTGCTGCGCAGCGCCGCGTTCCGCGCGGCGCTCGCCGACTGGCTGACGGGGCAGCGCTGGTTCGCCGCGACGAACGGGCGGCTGCCCCACCCCGAGATCCTGCGGACGTACGTGTTCCACCGCGCCGGGAGCACCGGGCTGATCGCCCTGGTCCGCGACGGCGCGGCGGCCGGCGGCGACACCGGGCCGTACCAGATCCCGCTGGCCGTCGGCGCCGCCGTGCACCAGCCGCCGGGCGTCGCGCCCATCGCGCGGATCGGCGACGTGTTCGTGTGGGACGCCCTGTCCGACCCGGGGCCGGTCAGCACGCTGATACGGCACATGGCGGGCGGGCGCACGCTCGGCAGCCTCGCGTTCCGCGCCGAGCCGCCCGGCTTCGCGCCGCCGCGCGGGCCGGTCCGCGTCAGGCCGCCGGGCGGCGAGCAGACCAACACGTCGGTGGTGGTCGGCGAGCGGTACATCCTCAAGGTCTACCGCCGCCCGCTGCCCGGCGCGAACCCGGACCTGGTGCTGCACCGCATGCTGCGGGACGCCGGGTCACGGCACGTCCCGCCGCTGCTCGGCTCGCTGGAGTCCACGGCGCAGGACGGGCCCGCGTACACCCTCGCGACGCTCCAGTCGTACCTGCCCGAGGCGGCCAGCGGCTGGGACCTGGCGCTGGAGAACGCGGTGAGCGGTGACTTCACGGGCGAGGCCGCGCGGCTCGGCGAGGCGGTCGCGGCGGTCCACAGCGACCTCGCGGCGGCCGGGGGCAGCGTCCCGCTGGGCGCGCGCGACTACGAGGCTCTGGCGGAGTCGTTCCTCAGCAGGCTCGATCAGGCGCTGACCGTCGTGCCCCGGCTGCGGACGCACGCGGCGCGGCTGCGCACGCTGTTCGGCCGCGTCGCCGGGCTCGACCCGGGCGCGGGGCGGCTCGCCCAGCTCGTCCACGGGGACCTGCACCTCGGGCAGACCCTGCGGACGGCGGACGGCTGGCTGCTGCTCGACTTCGAGGGCGAGCCGCTGGCCGCGGGGCAGGAGAGCGCCGCCGTGCACTCGCCGCTGCGCGACGTGGCGGGCATGCTGCGCTCGTTCGACTACGCCGCGCACCAGGGGCTGAACGGCGCCGAGACCGGCTTCCCCGAGCTGATGCGGCGCCGGGCCGCGGCCAGGCGCTGGGCGGGGCGCAGCGTGGACGCCTTCTGGCGCGGCTACGCCCGTGCGGCGGGCCGCGACCGGGCGGGGGACCTCGGCCTGCTGCGGGCCTACGTCCTCGACAAGGCGGTCTACGAGGTGCTGTACGAGACGACGTACCGGCCCGGCTGGGCCTGGATTCCCCTCGGTTTCCTGGGGCGGGCGCTCCCGCGGGACGTCATCCCGACGCGCCGGCCGACCGCGGGCCCCGGGAGTTCCGGGTGACCATCGCGATCACGTCCGCGCTGCCGTGGGGGCGCAGCCGGGGCAGGACGGTCTCCCGCACCATGCCGGGGAGGGCGATCTTCCACCAGGCCGTGAGCCGGTCGACCACGTCGGCTCGCCCGCTGGACACCGCCGACAGTAACTGCACGCCGGTGAAGGAGCCGACGATCATGTTGGCGAGCGCCTCGGGGGCGGCGCCGGACCGCAGTTCGCCGTGGTCGCGGGCCAGCGCGAGCTGGCCGCGGCACAGGTCGGTCCACCACTGGTAGAGCCCGGGATCGGAGTCGCCCAGGACGCCCTGCTCGACCGTCAGCCGGAAGCTGGCCCGGAGCAGGGTGTCCTGGGCGAACGACCGCGCCACCCCGTGGGTGAGGTCGATGACCGTCTGCGTGTGCAGGCCCGTGTCGGTGAGGATCACGGATCTGCGCTGCTCGGCCATGACGCTGCGCGCGAGCGCCTCCTTGGAGTCGAAGTGGAAGTACAGGGCGCCCTTGGTGACGCCGGCGGCCCGGAGGATGTCGGTGATACTGGCGGACGCGTACCCCTGCTCGTCGAAGATGGCGGCAGCGGCTTCGATGACGCGCCGCCGGGTACGCAACGCGCGCTGCTGGGTGGCCAAACGAACCTCCTGGTGATGAGCCGCCGCACTGCCCGACCCGGGATTTCCCCCGTGGGACCGGTTGTTGCCGTGAGCGGTTTGGTCACGTCCGAAACAAACCGTCTGGTGCGTACTTTAACCGGGGCCATTCAGCGCCGCCGCGCCCGTGACCGGGGGCATTACCGGGACGCCCCGCGGCCGGATGAGCGGCATGTCCGCATTCCTCCGGCATTCCCCCGTCATAAGTGGTGGTCGCCATTCCGCAAAAGGCCGGCGCCGTCCTCCCCCCTCCCCCGGGGGAGGCCGCCCACACGCGGGTGAGACGCGGCACCGTCGCCGCGCGTTGCGCCGTCAGCGCCGGATATTTCCCTGAACGCGGTGGGGGCGCCGGTCAGGACACCGGCCCGTAGGCGGCCGGTCCCGTGGGCGCCTCCCGCCCGGCGGCGTCACCGTCCTCGGCGAGCGGCTCAGGCGCCGTGACGCGGTAGTCCGCCGACCTGCTCTCCGGGACGATGCCCGGCAGCAGCAGGCGCCAGACCGCGGAGATCCGGTCCTCGAGCGCCGGGCCGCCCGGGACCCGTTCGTCGAGCAGCTGCGCGCCGATCACCGCGGCCACGACGGTGTCGGCCGCCGCGTCGCAGTCGACGCCGCCGCGCAGCTCACGGTCGGTGCGGGCGCGCCGCAGGAAGCCGCGGCCCAGCGCGGCGCACGACTCCTCCGGCGCCCCCCACGGGCCGCTGAAGCCGCTGCCGTCGCGGCGCAGCCGCACCCCGGCGTGGGCCACCGGACTGCCCTGGATATGGCGTGCCACGGCGAACGAGAAGTCGATCAGCCCCTGGAGACCTGGCGCCCCCTGCTGCGCGCGGGAGGCGAGCCCGGCCCACTGCGCCGCCTCCTCCTCCAGCACCACCTCCGCCACCTGACGCTTCGACGTGAAGTGGAAGTAGAGGGCGCCCTTGGTGACCCCGGCCGCTTCGAGGATGTCCGAAAGCGCCGTCCCGTCGTATCCCTGCCTGCCGAACACCTCCGCGGCCGCGTCCAGAATCGCCCGACGCGTCCTGCGAGCCCTTGTCTGCTGCAACCCGCCCTCCCTCGAAAAAACCATCAGTACTCATCGGTAGTTGTGATATCACGCGGCACGAACGTCAATCAGTGCCAGTGCCGAATTGGCTGCCCGGCATGCGCCGCACAGCGGCGGCACCCGGATCACGGGTGCCGCCGTCGACAGCCGGGCCGCGAGATGCGGCCGGATTCGAAAAGTGATGATGCCGAGGAGATACTGCGGTACGCGGCGGGCGGCGTCACTTTATGCGGGACCCATCGCATTCATTGGCCACGGTCATCGTCCGCTTCCCCGGGACGGACAACCGCGTACTCCACGGGCGGGTGTTGCGCGCCGGCAGCGTGCCGCTCCCGCACGGGGGCGGTGACACGGACCGGCGGGAGAGGGGTGTTTCCGGCCAGGGTGACAGATACGTGTGGTCTCAATTACACGAACACAGCGCCGATTCATGACACCAGCCGATTTTGTCGAAGGTGTAGGCGGCCGAAACCATCGTCATGTGGTGGTGCCAGCCGCGGAACGACCGGCCCTCGAAGTCGCGCAGCCCGAAGCGGTCCTCCAGGCTCTGCGTGTCGAGCTTCGTGCGCAGCGACAGCCTGGCCAGGGACATCACCGAGTCGACGCGGTGGTCGGCCAGATTGGTGATCCAGTAGCGGGGCGGGCGCCCCAGCGGAAAGGTCTCGCTGAGCAGCCTGACCACGCGGGGCGGCGCGTGCCGTCCGGTGGCCGGTACCCGTACGAGCGAGGACACCACCTGGCTACGGCGGTTTTGAGCCTGGAGCGGGGTGAGGGAGCTGCTGCGCCGCACCCCCGGGTACTGGAGGTAGTCCCGCACCGCGACGACTTTCCCGGTGACCCGCGGCCCGTCACTGCGCCCGTCCGGTACGGCATTCAGGTGCGCGCCCCCGAGCACCTTCAGCGAACCGTCCACCTCCAGGGCGAAAGTGTGGTTCTGGTCGACCAGGGACTTGATGAAACTGTCGGCCTGCCGCAGATGGCGGATGTCGGCGATCACCGGCGCCTTCGCGAGCCCCCACTCGCCGTCCATCTCGTCGACCATGTCGAGGAGTTCGCGCCATTCCGGTTTCGCCTCGACCCCTTCCGGTATGTAGGCGGAACTGCGCAGTTTCGGATTCTCTCCCCAGCGCCGCGGCAGCAGAATCCGCCAATTGACGGGAATGCTGCCGGTGCTGTTCGCCAGAAAGGCCCCCACTCCTATCTGGCAATTGACGGTGCGACCGGCTTCCGGCAGGAATTGCCGCTCCACTCCGACGGATCGGTCGCCGCGCTTCGGGATGGCGGTCCGGGCCAGCACCCACGCCCTCGGCCGCTCCGCGGCCTGCACGTGGCGCGCCAAGAGGGCCCGTACGGGTTCCCACTCCCACGGGCTCTGGTTGATGAACTGCTGCAATGACTGGTGCGCCGGAATGGAAAGTATGCTCTCAGCTATCTTGCGAACGGTTTTCTTACCTTCTACAAGCAGCAAGCCACGGAGATAAACCTCCGCCCACCTGCGCTGGTCCACCCGCGGCATGGGGCTGAAGACCCCGTCCGCGAATGACGCGACCGCGTCAGGGACAATTCTCGGGACGATGGTGCTCGCATACATGGACTCCAAACCTCCCGGCCAGCACGTCTCGTTTTGGCGTCAACCCTCATGCTTCCTTGTGGCTACTGTGGCGCCAAGTTCGACATGACGTAGTTGCATAACGACCACAGATAATGAGAGAGACTGCTTCAAGACGCAATCAAAGCGGCCTTGTGCGGAGGAATGAGTTCCGCCCCGAGGGGCCGGTGAATGAAAACCGCACGACGGTCCAAAAATTTTGTGTGCCTTTACCGACGCCTTTACCGGGCCGGCGGCGGCGGCGCGGGCCGGGACGAGAATGGCTGGATGGCCCCCTGGTGTGCCGTCCGGCGAACTGCTTGCCCACGCTCCGGTCAGGGTCTCTGACGGCCTGTCACCTGCGCGTTAGCACGTGCATCCCGGCGCACCGGCGAGCGGATGCACGTGCGGACGGCGGCGTCGGCCCATCCGGCACGCGGATAACGCGACGGTACGTCACCCTGCTCCGCGATCGACACGATTGGGCCGATGGGTACGGCGGGAACCGGTCGGTAGGTTCCGGAAAAGAAACCGTCTGGTATGTATGATCGGCGCGCGCGTCCCAGGTGCCCACGACTCCCACACACAGGCACGGGCCGGGCACAGGGGGCATCCGGCGGCCGCTTTCCGTGTCAGGACCGTTACGTGATCCGCCCCTGGCACGTCCCTTGTGTCCGGATCGCGCACTCCCCCGACCGCCCGCCGCCGGGCGCCGGTTCAGCCGACGGGGCCGCCCGGCTCCGGCTCGTCCGCCCCGAACCCGGCGCCCCGCGGCAGCCCGGTGGGCGCGGCGCGGCGCAGGACGTCGAGCAGGTCGAGCGCGTCCTGCTCCGGGCTCCGCGCGGGCGCCGTGTACGCGACCAGCATCAGCTCGGAGGCCCCCGGCAGCCGCATCGCCTCGTAGTGGAGGCTGATCCGCCCGACGACCGGGTGGTGGAAGACCATGCGCCCGTGGTCGTGGCTGCGCACGTCGTGCCGCGCCCACCAGACGCGGAAGTCCTCGCTCTTCACCGACAGTTCGCCCACCAGCGCGGCGATCGCCGGATCGTCGGGATGGCGCCCCGCCGACCTCCGCAGGTGCGCGATGCCGCGCCGCGCCATGGTCGGCCAGTCCACGTAGAACGTCCGCGCGCCGGGGTGCGTGAACGCGTACCGCACCAGGTTGCGGCGCTGCGCCGGGAGTTCGGCCAGGTGCGGGAAGAGGACGGGCGCCATGCCGTTCCACGCCAGGACGTCGAGGCGGCGCCCGAGGACGTACGCGGGTGTCGGGTCGAGCCGGTCGAGCAGCCGCAGCGTGCTGCCCCTGACCCGTTCCGCCGGGGCCGTGGCGGGCGCCCCGCCGCGGCGGCCGGCGAGGGCGCGCAGGTGCTCCCGTTCGCCGGGATCGAGCGCGAACACCCGGGCGATGGCGTCGAGTACGGCCGCGGAGGGAGTGGCGCCCCGGCCCTGTTCGAGGCGCACGTAGTACTCGACGCTGATCCCCGCGAGCTGCGCGACCTCGGCCCTGCGCAGGCCCGGTGAACGGCGGCGGCCGCCCCCGGCGAGGCCCACGTCCTCGGGGCGGGTCCTGTCCCGCCGCGAGCGGAGGAAATCGGCGAATCCCCCTCGCTGGTCTGCCATGACGCCGAGTCTGGCAGCGGCGCGGCCCCCGGGTCGAGTGCGGACGGTGGTACTGCCCGTACCAGCTCCGCCGTGCGTACGGCGCGGACCGGGGACGGGCCTCAGGACTCCGAGCGCCGCGGAGGGCCCTGGGCGCGGCGCTTCCCCGCCCGCGCCTCCTGGCCCGTGCGCCGCCGCGCCCCGGCGGAGAACAGCGTCGCGGCCGTGAGGGCGAACAGGCCGCCGGTGACGGACAGGCCGACGGCGTCGGGACCGCGGCCGTCCGCGGCCTCGGCCCACGGCCGGAGGACGCCGAGCGGGTCCGTATACAGGACGATCCGCTGTCCCGGCGCGAACTGCCCGCCGCAGTTCTGCTGTTCCGACAGGTCGTGGACCGCTCCGGAGGTGTCCACCACGCGGCAGACGTGGCGCTCGCCGTCCCCGCCGGTGGTGTCCGCGACCAGGGCGTCCGCCCGTTCGCCGAACCCCTTGGCGTAGGTCTCGTACAGGCCGGGCCCCGCGAAGAGGCCGAGGGCGAACGTGGTGACGGCCGCGAGAGTGGCGGCCCCGGCGCGGTTCCAGGCCATCCCGGCCACGACGGGCGCGGTGAACCCCGCGACGACCACGACGGCGACTCCCGCCCACGGCCAGGCAAGCTGGGCGAGGACCGCGCCCACCACGGCCGCCAGCGGGATCGCCCCCGCCCACAGCAGCGAGTCCAGCACGCGGGGTCCGCCAGGGACCGGGGCCGCGTCCGGGGCCGCGACGACCCCCGCGTCGCCGGTCGTACGTGCTGTCCCGGGCGTTGCCATGCTGATCCCCTCACGACGGTCGGCGGTTGCCGCGCGGCCAGCTTAGGGAACGGCCGCGGCGCCCCCTTCACACCGCATGGTCTATTTGGACTGTTAGAGTTCGACCATGCCACGGCGCGCCCTCGACAACCCGCTCGTCCCGGTGGTGCTCGGCCTGCTGCTCGAACGGCCCGCGCACCCCTACCAGTTGCTGTCCGCCCTGCGTGACCGCGGCGACGCCCACGCCGCAGCGGCCACGCGCGGCACGCTCTACAACACCGTCACGGCCCTGGCCGGCGCCGGATGGGTCGCCGCACAGGGCCAGGAACGCGCGGGCAACCGCCCCGAGCGGACCGTCTACACGATCACCCCGGCCGGCCACGCCGAGCTGGTACGGCGCCTCGACGCCGAGATCCGCGACCCGGAGCGCGAGTTCACGCGCTTCGTCGCCGCCGTCAGCCACCTCGGCGCCCTCGGCCCCGGCGACGCGGCCGACGCGCTCGCCGAGCGCGCCAGGCGCCTGCGTGACCGCACGGCGGCCGACGAGGCGCGGCTCGGCGACGCCCTGGCGGCGGGCGTGCCCCGGCTGCACGTGATCGAGGCCGAGTACGCCCTCGCGCTCGCGCGGGCCGAGACCGCGTGGGCCGAGCGGACGGCGGACGAGATCCGTTCCGGCTCGCTCGCCTGGCCGACAGCCGTCATCTCCCGAGAGGACCACGACACATGACCGCCACCGACCCCTTTCCCTCCACCCCCCTGCTGTTCGGCGTCTACCCGGGCGGCGTCACCGGCGACGACACCGGCGGCCTGGCAGGCGGGGCACCCGACGACCCGGCCCGCGTCGAGGAGGCGCTCGACGCCCTCCAGGGCCACCCCGACCGCCCGTTCCTCGTGCGGGCCTACACGGCCTTCGACGACAGCACGGTCCTCGGCGCGCCCCACGCCACGGCCACCCCCGCCGACGCCGCGCGCTACGCGGTCGGCGCCCGGACGCTGGACCTGGTGGCGCAGTACCGGTCCGCGTCCGGCGACATCGACGGCTACTGCGCCTGGCTGCGCGAACTGGTCGAGCAGTACGGGGCGGTGACGACCACCCTCCAGGTCACCGAGGAGCCCGACGCGACCGGCAACCCCACCCTCGACGGCCACTACCCCCGCGTGCGCGAGGCGATCGTCCGGGGCGTGGCCGTGGTGAAAGAGCAGGCACGCGCACTCGGGCACACCCACCTGCGCGTCGGGTTCAACACCACCCCGCTCTTCGGCCCCGCCGCGTCCTTCATGGACGAACTGACCGCCCTCGGCGGCAAGAAGTTCATCGCGGACTTGGACTACATCGGCCTCGACTTCTTCCCCGACGTGTTCCGCCCGATAGCGGAGGCGGAACTCGCCGCGGCTGTCGAAGGGCTGCTGCGCCACCATCGCGAGACGGTCCTCACCTCGGCGGGCCTCGGCCACCTGCCGCTGCACATCACCGAGCACGGCTGGCCCACCGGCCCCGACCGCTCCCCCGAACGGCAGGCGGAGGTGGTGGCCACGGTGGTGAAGACCCTCGCCGCGCACGCGGACGAGCTGCTGCTCAGCGGCTACACGCACTTCGCCCTGCGCGACGCCGACAGCTCGGGCCCCACTCTCTTCCACCGCTTCGGCCTCACCACGGACGACTACGAGCCGAAGCCCGCCTTCGACGTGCTGCGGTGCCTGATCACCCAACTCGGTGGATGAGCACAGCGGTGGATGAGCACAGCGGCGGATGAGCACAGCGGTGGGGTGAACGCGTTCGCCCGTCAGGCCGTCTCCGCCGCCCGCCCGGCCCCGCGCGGCCGGGGCACGGGCCGGAACTGGCTCGCCTGGAGGTCGTACATCGTCCGGTACCGCCCGCCCAGCGCGAGCAGCGCCTCGGGCGAGCCCGACTCGACGAGCCGCCCCTCGTGCAGCACATGCACCAGGTCCGCTCCCCGCACCGACGCCATCCGGTGGGTGATGAGCACGACCGTCCGCCCCTCGTCCGCCAGCGAGCGGATCTGGTCGAAGACGCGCTGCTCGGCCTTGGCGTCCAGCGCGGCCGTCGGCTCGTCCACCACGAGGACGGGCGCGTCGCGGAAGTGGGCGCGCGCGATGCCGAGCCGCTGCCACTGGCCGCCCGACAGCTGGTGCCCGCCCCTGAACCGGCGCGACAGCAGCGTGTCCCAGCCGCGCGGCAGCGTCGGGACGAGGCCGTCGAGCCCCGCGTGCGCCGCCGACCCGGCGAGCCGCTCCGCGTCCGGCGGCGCGTCGGTGCGGGAGATCGTGACGTTGACCCCGGCCGTCATCGGCCAGCGGTAGTGGTCCTGGTGCACGAGGGCGCACCGCCCGAAGATCTCCCGGCGGTCGAGCGCGGCGGCATCGTGCCCGTCCCAGCGGACGGCGCCGCGCTGCGGCAGGTAGAGGCCGCACAGCAGCTTGGCCAGCGTGCTCTTGCCCGACCCGTTCTCGCCGACGAGCGCGACGACCGCGCCGCGCCCCAGCGGGATCGTCAGCGACACGTCGCGCAGCGCGGGCGCGCCGTCGGCGCCCGGGTAGGCGAACGTGACGTCCTCGAACGTCACGCTCTCCACCGCCGCCGGGAGCGGCTCGCCCCCGGCCGGGATGCAGCGCTCGGCCGACTCCGCCAGCAGCCGCCGGAGGTCGCCGACGTACAGCGACTCCTCGTGCAGGTGGTTGAGCTGCCGCACGAGACTGTCGAGCTGCCCGGTGCCGGTGCGGATGGCGAGGACGGCCGTGCCCGCCGCGGCGAGGGCCATCCCGCCGCCCCACAGCAGGGCGGCGAGGAGCGCGTACGTGCCCAGCGTCGCCGCGCCCGTGCACGCGGCGGCGGCCAGCTCCGTACGGGCGGCGAGGCGCGCGAGCCTGGCCTGCTCGCCCTCCTGGCTGATCGACATGTCGCGGAAGTGCCGCAGGATGTACGGCCCCACGCCGTGGACGCGCACCTCGGGCGCGGCGTCGGTGTCGATCAGGAGGCCCGCGAGCATGCTCGCCGCGCGGGAGTGCTGCACCCACCGGTGCCAGCTGCGGTAACGGCGCCGCGCCACCGTCAGCGTGGCCCAGGCGCGCGGGACCACGATCAGCAGCAGCATCGGCAGCAGCGCCACGTGCAGGGCGGTGAGCACAGTCCCGGCCGCCAGCAGGGAGATCACCGCGCCGAGGACGCCGACGCAGTGGCTGACCATGTTGCGCGCCGACGCCGCGCCGTACTGGGCGGAGTCCAGCAGGCGGTGGAACTCGTCGTCCTCCATCGCCGCCATCTCGACCTGGTGGGCGCGCTCCAGGTACCGCTCGCGGGCGAGGCGTTCGACCCGTGGTTCGAGGGGCCCGCTCGCCAGGGTGGACAGGGCGCCGCACGCGGCACCGGCCGCCGCCGTGACCCCGATGAGGACCGCGACGGGCAGGCACTCGCGCATCCGCCCGGTCAGGTCGCCCCCGGACAGGAGCGTCGCGAGGAGCCAGTTGACGCCGAGCAGCCCCACCGCCTGCGCCACCCCCCGCCCCGCCTCCGCGAGGGTGACGAGGAGGGTGAGGCGGCGGTCGGCCCGCCAGGCGAGCCCGGCGGCGGTGCCGACGAGCCGGGGCATGCCCGTCAGCATGGCGCGCAGCCGCAGCCCGTACCTGGCCTCCTCGTGCCGCGCCCAGGAGGTGTCGTACACGAGCGCCCCGCCGAACAGCTCACGCTCGGCCGCGGACACCCGCGCATCGTCGTCACTCGTCGTCTCGCCGTCGCTGCGTCTCACCGGACAACTCCCTTCGGAGAACCGTGCGCAACGCCCAACGCCCCCTCCCACCCCCAGACACGGCCCCCCACCCAACCCGGTCCCCCACCCACCCAGAACGCCAAGGCACCCCCGACACCCTGCGTACGCGCAGGTGAGCCGAACGCATGACAGCACAGGCCCCCCGAAACACGCTTCGGCCGGGGACACGCAGTGCGCCCCGGCCGAATAAGTCCTCCGAACCGCTCACACGACGACCCACAGAAGGCATCGAACGCGCGACGGCCCTGCCTTTACCAGATATGACTTAACAAGTCCATCTGAGAGCATCCGGCCCGGTAGGAGGTTGACGAGTCCACGGCCCAGACGCGACTCAAGGCCGCTGGCTCGTCAGTACAGCCAGCAGATCAGTGCGACGAGGATCTGACCACTCTCACTCAGCGCCAACACACCGAACTCGTACAGCTGGTGGGGGAGCACGCTCACAAACGGACCTTTCCAGTGGCAGGGGTGGATTGCCCCAGGAGGTTACCCTCACCCCAGGGGTACGCCTGACACACTGAAGTCACAATCAACCACATGGTCGGTATTAGAACTTATGTCATCAGCCTTACGGGTGAATCACCCTCAACGGACGCCCCTATGCGACAGGGCATGGTACAAGCGGCGATACAACGTCTCCATCAGCTCAGCTCAGGCAACTGGGCGTTCAGGTCCGCCTCAAGCACAGCCGCCTCTTGACTGAGCCTCTCTGCCTCCACGAAGAGCCCCATGTCTTGCCTCACGTGGGCTAGCAGAGTGAGGGCTTCGGCCACGCCGTCCGGCGAGGAGAGCCGTCGGGCGATCGCCAGCGCATCCTGCGCGTGGCCGACCGCTTGGTCGTGGCGCCCAGTCAGCAACTCGGCTCGGGCGAGTTCACGGAGAGCCTGCATCTCCTCGTTGGGCGCATGGATACGTCGCGCCATGGCGAGTGCGGCAACATGGTGAGGAAGGGCTTCCCTCGCCTGACCAGCCGCCCGAAGAGCGCTTCCTAGACCGTTCAACACCACGCTCTCCTGGAGCAGATCCCCTGAGCTCCGGATAACAGGCAGAGCGTCCCGATAGAGTTCAAGCGCCTGCTCCGCCTCACCAAGTGCAGTCAGAATTCCTGCCAGCATGCTGTCTAGCAGGGCTAATTCAGTACGACTAGCCACTGGCCGCGCGATGTCGAGCGCCTGTCGGCATATGTCGAGCGCCTCCCGGGGACGGCCCATTCTCGTCTGCAGCTCCGCCAGGTTGTTGAGCAATCGGTACAGGCCTCGGCGGTCATCCATGTGCTCGAAGATCGAAAGCGCATGTCTGAAATGCCTGTACGCGTCACGCCACTTGCCGAGATGCAGGAGACAAATACCTAGCAGGTTGAGTGTTCTGGCGATATGGCGATTGTCGGAGTGACGTTGACGAAGCTCAAGGGCGTGATACTGGAGAGGCACCGCTTCCTCGAAGCGCCCCGTGTGCCACTGAAGGGCGCTGATGTAGTGAAGGACCTCCATTTCGGCATCGATGTCATCGGATGCCCGAGCAATGGAGAGAGCTTCCCCTGCCACGTGCAAGGCTTGCTCGTAGTCACCGATGTGCGTGTGGATCGTGCTGAGATCCAGGAGGGCCCGGGTCCGCAAGCTGTCCTCGCCGGTTTTTTTCCAGTGTTCGACGGCCTGCCGGAGGTGTGGAAGCGCTGTACGGAGATAGCCCTCGTTTTCAAGGAACCCCACCAGAACATGCGTCAGCAGCGCATGCGAACGCGCCGGACCGAAAGCGCGCACATGTTCCAGCAACGCCAGAAGATTGCGTCCTTCAATGGTGAACCAGTCCCGTGGCCCTACAGCTTCGAGCCATCGCGCGGCATCCGGGCGCGCCCGAGACGACTCCTCTCCGGCGACATCGGCACGGAGCCGGTGCGGGTAAACAAGCCGATCAGCCATGTCGGCGGCTTGTACAACCATTTCCGTCAAGCGCTGGACAGCAGCTGTCGCTTCCCCCGGCGAGGCCAGCGTTCGCGCATACTCTCGCAACAGGTCGTGCACACTGAAGCGGTCGCTGGACGGCTCCATGAACAGGTTGACGCGCAGCAGCTCTTCGAGCAGACGCTCGACCCCGGCCAGCGGCAGTCCCGCCAGAGCGGCTGCAGCGTGAGGACCGAATTGAGTGCCGGGATATAGCCCGGCTGTCCTGAAAAACCGTCTCTGGTCAACGTTCAGTGTCCGGTAGGACATGGAGAAAGCCTCGGCAAGCCCACGAGTGCCGTCCCTGAGTTCATCGAGCCGCCCCGCAGGGGAGGCCGCCAGCCGGTCCGCCAGGTGAGCGGTGCTCCAGGCGGGCCGCGTAAGGAGGCGACAGGCCGCGATGTCGATGGCCAGCGGGAGACAGCCACACAACCGGACGACGCGCGCCACCTCGTCGCGATCCTTGATCTGTCGTTCCGGCAATTGCCGAGAGAAGAGCTCAATGGCTTCCTTCTGGGTCAATGCGTCGAGAACGACCGACCGTACGCCGTTCAGTCCCACGAGGCGCCTGCGGCTCGTCACGATCACGAGTGACGGTGAAGCTCCTGGCAGCAGAGGCTCTACCTGGTCCGCATCCAATGCGTCATCGAGGATAACCAGAGCCCGGCGGCGAGTCATCTCCTTGCGCCAGACTCCGGCGAGCTGATCGAGACTGGACAGGTGGGCGCCCTGCGGCACGCCGATGAGGCGGAGCAATTCACGCAGTGCGTCCTCAGGTGCCAGGGCAGGCTGCGCCGGATCATGCCCGAAAAGCCCCAGAAAGATCCGTCCATCAGGAAATCGATCCCGCAAGCGATGTCCGACATGTATGGCGAGTGCCGTTTTCCCCACACCCCCCATGCCGTCGATCGCCTCTAGAGCGACGGCGGATGGAAGCACCTCGACATTCTCTCCGACCACGGCATCGAAGTACCGCAGTTCGTCGGTCCGGCCTACCAAGGGAGTGCTTCGCGGGAGATTGTCGGGCACTAGGTCCGGTGGCCGGAAGGCGCTCACGACGCCGAGGTGGGTGAGCAGCTCAGCCGCCTGAGCACCTTCCTGAATACCACGCCTGATGGTCTGCAACTGAGGGCCGAGGTCATTGCCGTATTCGTGAACCAGATGCTGCGCTGTCCGCTGGAGCAGGCGAAGGGCCTCGGCAACCCGTCCAGCGCCATGCAGCCCCAGGGCGAGGTGAGCGACCAGCGACTCGTCCGCCGGAGCATCGTTCGCGAGACGCCGAAGGGCCAGCACCGTTTCGTGATAGCGGCCGAGCTGTAAGGTGACGTTCGCTTCCAGGAGGGCTGTCACGGTCTCCTGGTCGTGCACTCGAGCCCGAATCTCTTCGGCCCAACCGCTCTCAAGCCCCGCCAGCGCCTCCCCCCTGTTCAGTGCCCGCGCGTCGCGGATCAGTGTCAGGGCCGCTTCGAGACTGCCGTTGTCCGAGAGAGCACGCGCCTGATCCACCAGGGTCGCCTGGCGTCGAACATCAACCCTGTCGGGATGGATGTCGAGCCGATAACCGCCGTCAGCCCGCGCGAGCCGCGACTCGGCCTGGGGCCCGAAGGACTTGCGCACCCGGGAGCAGTAGGCGCTCAGGCTCGCTTGCGCATTGCCCGGCGGTTCGTCCCCCCACACACGCTGGATCAATGTCTGCCGGCTGACGGTCCGACCTGCTTCCCAGGCAAGCGAAGCGAGCACGAGCTTCTGCTTCGGAGTACCGGTGTCGCAGAGTCGGCCGTCGACTCGTGCCTCTACCGGGCCGAGCAGCGATATCTGGAACTCCACCAGCGCCCTCCCCCGCCGGCACGACTTCCTTTCAGACCTATGAGCATCGCACGATATTCCGGTGTGGGCCATACCGCCTTATCAACTATTCCGGATCGTGGTTCCAGAGATCGATGACGCTTCCCGTTGGGTAAGGGATCAACGTCGAGAACAACGCGGTGCGTCTGTGCGATGGCCCTCGCCGACTCGCCGCGGCCATGGTGAGGGGATGGGGGAGACCGTGGACAGACGCGAAATCGCCGACGTGTTGGACATGCTGTTGACCGATGTGAGCGGCGTTCCCCGTGCCGATGAACTGGCGTTGCTGACGCGTATTCTCAGTTCAGCACTGGAGACGGACGATGCGCTGGCCGAAACGTGGAACCGTGCACTTTCCGCTCCGTCGCCGGTCACCATTACCCAGGCCGCCGCCGAGCTGGAGCGTGTGGCGGCTGCAGACGGCCGCCTGTCGAAAGCCCTGGTCAGCCTGGCGAACCCGTCGGCGAAGCCGACGGCGGGACACTCGAACCGTCTTGAGGGAAACGCACAGATCTCCGGGCATCAAGTGCAGGCCAGGGACATCTCCGGAGGCGTTCACTTCCACCAGGCCCCCGTCTCGTCGTCCCTGCCTGTCCCTCGCCAGATTCCCGCTGTATCGCAGCATTTGGTGGGGAGAGAGGCAGATATGGCGGCTCTGGAGGCAAGCCGCCAAGGCCAGCGTTCGTCGCCTGGGTTGATCGTCGTGAGCGGCCCGGCCGGTGTCGGCAAATCCACTCTGGTGTGCCGCTGGGTGAGCGAACTGGAGGATCAATATCCGGATGGGCTCTTCTACGCCGATCTAGGCGGCTACTCCCTCAGCGGGGCCTCACGGTCCGAAGATGTGCTGGACCGATTCCTCCGCGCCCTCGGGGCAACAGACATCCCCGTCCGGATATCGGATAAATCCGCCCTGTGGCGTTCGTTCACCGCGCGGTCCAAAGTGGCGGTTGTGCTGGACAACGCGATCACCGCCGCGCAGGTGCGTCCCCTGCTCCCCGGGGCCACCGACCGGAGCCTGACCGTGGTGACCAGTCGCAATCAGCTCACGGGGCTCGTGGTCGAGGGCGCATCCCTGTACCGTCTGGGCGCTCTCGCACCGGACGCGGCCGTGCGGCTGCTCGGCCTCGGCGGCGGCGGCGACCGGATCGGCAGGGAGCGCGATGCCGCGCAGGACGTCGTGGCCTTGTGCGCGTACCTGCCGCTCGCCGTATGCCTTGCCGCGGCAAGACTGGCCGCCCGCCCTCGCCAGCCACTGGCGACCATGGCCGTCTCGCTGTCCCGGGGGATGGGCCCGTTGGAAGAACTGCGGCTCGAAGGACAGGCGGCGATCAAAGTTGCCCTGGACGAGTCCCACGCCCTTCTCACAACCGACGTCGCCCGCGCGTACGCCTGTCTCGGCATGTTGCCGACGAACATGTTCTCCACCGATCTGGTGGCCGCCGCCTGCGCGCTCCCGCTGTGGGAGGCGGACCGTATGCTGGAGTCGCTGGTGGAGACCAGCATGCTGGAGGAACTGGGGCCCGATGCCTACCGCTTCCACGATCTCGTGCACGCACACGCCCGGCGATGCGGCGAGGAGGCCGGAGCAGCGGAACGGGACGCGGTCCTCCGGAGGTTCGTGGACTGGCTGCTTCAGGGAGCGGCGAAGGCAGAGCTGCTGCTCACACCGAGCCATCAGACTCTGCCGCGGGAGTACACCGGAGAGCCCGGTCCCTTCACGGCGTTCGAGGACGCGGCGGGTGCCCTGTCCTGGCTCGACTCGCACCAGGCGATGCTGGACGAAGCCATCCGGTACTGCGCCGACTCCGGTCTGCACACCGCCTGCTGGCAGCTGACGGACGCCGCATGGCCGTTGTTCCTCCGGCTGCGGCCCGCCGAGCTGTGGATCAGGGCTCACCGTCTGGGCCTCGAAGCAGCCCAGGCGGCCGGAGACAGAGCCGCGCAACGGCGGATGCTCACGTCCGGGGGCAATGGGCTGCGCAACGCGGGGGAACCCGAAGAGGCTGCCGAGTGGTACCAGCAGGCGCTGCGCATGGCCCGGGAGGACGGCGACCGGCGGGATGAGGCGCAGGCGACGCACGGACTGGGAGTGGCGCTCTTCGAGGCCGGGCGTCTGCCGGAGGCGGAGCACCGGCTCCTCCGCGCCCTGGGCATGAGGGAGGACATCGGGTACCGGCGCGGTGCCGCGCTCTCCCGCATCGTGCTCGGACAGGTCTGCGAGGCGCTCGGACGTGTCGGCGAGGCCGTGGCGTATCTGACGGACGCGCGTGGTGTGCTGGTGGAGATCGGTGACGCCTACGACGCTGCACGGGCTCTCGCGCTGCTGGGCCACGTGCTCGCTTCGGCCGAGGCGGCGGAAGGCACCGGCCCCGGCGAGGGTGTCCGTCACCTCCGCGCCGCACTGGCGGAGTTCGCCGGAACAGGTTCGGTGCTCTGGCAGGGACGCTGCATGGAGATGCTGGGGCAGGCGGCCGAATGGTCAGGAGCCGGTGAGGAAGCCGCGGACTGGTACCTGAAAGCACTGGCGGTGCTGGAGCGGCGGAGCCCTCGGGACTCAAGCCGCATCGAGGGCCGTCTCCACGGCGTGCGACCGTGAAGACGGCCCTCAGGCCGTTGACCGTCAGCGCGCCGTCACGAGACGGCCGCCGTCAGGTCCGTGCACGAGCAGGGTCGTGCCCAGCAGTTCTCCGGAATGCCGCCCGGCGCTCAGCCACCCATGGAGGAAGGAGCCGAGGATGGGCCAGACCGATGGAGGCGCACTCGCCGCGTCCATGACGACGGTTCCCGCCCTCCCGGAACTCGCGGTCCCCAGCACGCAGCCGGCTCGGCCGAGGAGCGGGACCACCGTCACCAGGCAGCCGGGATACTCGACCAGGAGAGTCTCGGCCCTCCGCCTCGCCTGATCCGGTGTGCGGGCGGCGGTCGCGACGAGCACATCCGCCAGCCCGGACCAGCGACTGAAGGCCGGACTTCCCGCCTCGACACGGAGATGGGGATCAGTACCCAGCGCCGTCGCGCGCGCCGTCTCCGTGCCGTACCAGGGCGACGCGTCGGTGTCGTCGATGACCGCGGCCCAGCTGCGGTCCGGCGAGGCGGTCAGGACGAGGGCGGCCGTCCGCCTGCCGCCCACCGGGTCGTGCATCCCCCCGGCGACGGCCGGCGTCCCGTGCACCTCGGTGATCCGAACGCCGACGAACCGTGCGCTCACGCCGTCCACCGCCCGTTCCCCTGCCGCTTCCAGCTCGACAGCGGGGGCGGCAGCGGGGCGGGCCGTGTCTCGGGCGCGTACGCGGGCTCTCCGAGACCGAGCAGCCGGTAGAGCAACGCGCGCATGCGCTGCTGGAACTCGCCTGGCACCGACGTGATCAGCGCGGCGACGGAGTCGTAGTCACCGCTTCGGTGACGCTCGGACGCGTACCGCAGTTGCTCCCCCAGCGGGCGGACGGCCGAGAGGGCGGGAGCCCGCGCGGCCAGCGCGACCGCCGGGGAGTCTTCGGCCACCTCGGACCGTGGCAGGCCCGAGATCAGGATGGGCACATCCACCAGACTCCCGTACGCGGTGACCGAACCGTGGTCACCGATCAGGTAGTCGCTCGCCACCAGCAAGGACTGCCAGTCGGCCTCCGGCGGGACGAGCAGCGCGCCGTGGCGCTTCCAGGTGGCCAACCAGCTGTGGACCTGCCAGGGACCGTGCCCCGACCAGACGTTCGGGTGCACCAGGATGGCGACCCGGAATCTGCGGGCGGGCAACTCGGCGAGCAGCCGTGGCAGGAGGGAGTCGAAGCGTCCGAACGCGGCGGACCGGCCCCAGGTGGACGCGACGACGACGAGCTGCTGCCCGTCGCCGAGTCCCAGCGCGCGGCGGTACGCCTCGCGCTTGCCCCGGCTCACCAGAAGCCGGTCGTGGCTCGGGTCTCCGACGACCGTCGCCATGGGCAGGGCCTCGGGGCACGAACGGGACAGCATGTCCCGCTCGCGCTCATGGGCCAGGGCGACCGCGGCCGGCATGACCCGGCCGTCGTGCAGGAGATGCCGTCTGCTCAGCATCCCCGGCCCGCGCGTGGCCTCCGCCCCGCCTTCGCGAAGAAGTTTGATGTGTCCGGCACCGTGCGACAGCCGCACCACAGGTGCTTGGACCGCTTGCATGCCCTGCGAGCCTGCCGCGAGGGCGAGGTCGAACGGTGTCGTGACGGCCTGCCGCCACGAGATCGTGGCGATCCCCAGGCCGTGCAGGTAGCGCCTGACCCCTTGGCCGAAGGCGTGCGGTGCCACGGTGAAGACCACCTGCACCCGGAGGTCCGACTCCAGTGACTGGACGACCTCCTGAAGCCTCTGCGCGTACGTCATCGTATGCATGACAACGAGAACTCTCTTGCAGTCACGGACAGTGGCCCACTGTCCCTGCTGGATCACCGCAGGCGTCGTGCGCCTGCTTTCGCCTGACATCGCTTCCCCCCAGTGGGTGATGAGCAGTTCCGGTCATCGGGCTGCTTTCCCCGTTGCCTGGACGGTTGGCTTGCGGACGGATTGCAGGAGCCTTGCAGCCCTGGTGGAGGGCACGCGGAATCCGCCGACCGGGATGGAGGCCGGGGCAGTGTGGGGTGAAGAGGCAGTCAGCTCGGGGGCAGGACCGGGCCCTGTTGGCAGTGGGGGCACCAGTAGGTGGGGCGTGGCTGGGATGGTGTTTCGTGGAGTACGCGGATCGGTGTGCCGCAGCGTGCGCACGGGTGGCCGCGGTGGCCGTAGACGTACAAGCGGCGGCCCGTGCGGGCGAGGAGTGCGGGGGTCGTCGTCGTGCGGTCGCGCTGGTCGCGGTTGGCCTGGAGCAGGGTGTGGGCGCGCGCGACCACGGCGTCCGGGTCGGGCAGGTCGCCGACCGGCAGCCAGGGCGTCACGCCGGTGAGGAAGCACAGCTCGGCCATGAAGACGTTGCCCACCCCCGCCATCACGCGCTGGTCGAGCAGGGCCGCGCCGAGCGGGCGCGCCGGGTCGGCGAGGAGGCGGCGGAGGGCCTCGGCCGGGTCCCAGTCGGGTCCGAGCAGGTCGGGCCCGAGGTGGCCGACGACGCGGGGCTCGTCCCTCGTGCGGAGGAGTTCGAGGACGGGCAGGCGGTAGCCGACGGCCGTGTGCTCCGCCGTGCCGAGGATCGCGCGGATCTGGTGCGCGGGGCCGCCCGACCAGCGGCGGCCCGGCGCGTACACCTTCCACGCGCCGTCCATCCGCAGGTGCGAGTGCAGGGTGAGGCCGCCCTCGACGCGCGTCAGCAGGTGCTTGCCGCGCGGGGTGACGTCCAGGACCGTCCTGCCGGTCAGGTCGGCGGTCGCCAGGCGCGGGACGCGCAGGTCGGAGCGGATCAGGCGCCGCCCGGCCAGCGCGTCGCCGAGCCGGTCGGCGACCTGCCTGACGGTGTCTCCTTCTGGCATGCCTCCCATGATGCGCCCGCCCGCCAGGACACGGCGGACGGGCGCGGGACGGTCAGGCCGCCGGGGTGGTCAGGCCGCCGGGGTGGTCGGGGGGCCGACCAGCTCGGTGAGCACGTCCTCCATGGTGACGAAGCCGAGCAGCGCGCCCTTGTCACTGGTCACGGCCGCGAGGTGCGTGGAGGCGGCGCGCATCGCGGTGAGCGCGTCGTCCAGCGGCGTGTTCGGCGCGATCCGGATCACCGGGTGCAGCGCCTCGCGGGGGAACGGCCGGTCGCGGCCCTGCGCCTCCAGCGAGTCCTTCACGTGCAGGAAGCCGAGGACCGTCGGCCCGGGGCCCGTCACGGGGAAGCGGGAGTAGCCCGACGTCGCCGCCGCCTGCTCCAGGCGGCGCGGGGTCACGCGGTGGTCCACGGTGACCATGCGGCCGACCGGGACGGTGACCTCGGCGACGGTGCGCGTGCCCAGGCTGAGCGCGACGCGCAGCCGCTCGCTCTCCCCCGCCTCCAGCAGGCCCGCGTCGCTGGAGTCCTGCACGATGCGGGCCAGCTCGTCGTCGGTGAAGACGGACGCGACCTCGTCCTTCGGCTCGACCTTCATCAGCCGCAGCAGCGCGTTGGCGAAGGCGTTGATGCCGAAGATGAACGGGCGCAGCGCGCGGGTCAGGCCGACCAGGGGCGGGCCGAGGAGCAGCGCGGTGCGTTCCGGCGCGGCCAGCGCGATGTTCTTCGGCACCATCTCGCCGAAGAGCATGTGCAGGTACGTCGCCAGGGCCAGGGCGATGGCGAACGCGATGGGGTGCACCAGCGGGTGGGGCACGCCCAGGGCGTCGAAGCCGGGCTCCAGCAGGTGCGCGATCGCCGGTTCCGCGACCGCGCCGAGGACCAGCGAGGAGACGGTGATGCCCAGCTGGGCGGTCGCCATCATCGCGGACAGGTGCTGGAGCGCCCACAGGACGGTGCGCGCGCCGCGCTCCCCGCGCTCGGCGCGCGGCTCGATCTGGTCGCGGCGCACCGAGATCAGGGCGAACTCGGCGCCGACGAAGAACGCGTTGGTGACCAGCGTCAGTACGCCGAGCGCCAGTTGGAACGCGGTCATCGGGCGTCTCCCGCCGTGTCGGAGGTGGTGTGCGAGGGCTGGAGCACGTCGATGCGGACGCGGTCCGCGCGGTGGTGCGCCGTCAGCAGGACGGTGACGCGCCAGCCGGCGACCTCGACCGTGTCGCCGATGGCGGGTATACGCGCCAGCTCGGTCGCGACCAGCCCGGCGACGGTCTCGTACGGGCCCTCGGGCGCGTCGAGGCCGATGCCGGCGAGCTGGTCCACGCGCAGGCTGCCGTCCGCCTCCCAGCTGCCGGGTCCTGCGGGGGCGAGGTCAGGGTCCTCGTCGGGGTCGTGCTCGTCGCGGACCTCGCCGACGACCTCCTCGACGATGTCCTCCAGGGTGACGACGCCCGCGGTGCCGCCGTACTCGTCCACGACGACGGCCAGCGAACGGCTGCCGCGCAGCTGCTCCAGCAGGCGGTCCACGGGGACGCTGTCGGGGACGAGCAGGGCCTCGGACATCAGCGAGGCCACGGTGGTGCCCGCGCGGTCGCGCTCGTCCAGGGCCAGGACGTCCTTGATGGAGACGACCCCGGCGATGTCGTCGAGTCCCTCGCGGTAGACGGGGAAGCGGGACAGGCCGGTGGCCAGCGTGAGGTTGGCGGCGTCGGCCGCCGTCGCCGAGACGTGGAGCGCGTGGACGTCGACGCGGGGCGTCATGACGTTCTCGGCGGTCAGGTCGCCCAGGTGCAGCGTGCGGACGAACAGCTCGGCGGAGTCGGAGGGCAGAACGCCCTCGGCGGCGGAGTGCCGGGCGAGGGCGATCAGTTCCTGCGGGGTGCGGGCCGAGGCCAGCTCCTCGGTGGGTTCGAGCCCGGCGCGGCGCACCAGATGGTTGGCCGTGTCGTTGAGATGGCGGATGAACGGGGCGAACGCCGCCGTGAAGGCGCGCTGCGGGCCGGCGACGGCGCGGGCGACCGTGAGGGGCCGGGAGATGGCCCAGTTCTTCGGGACCAGCTCGCCGATGACCATGAGGACGACCGTGGAGGCGAGCACGCCGAGGGCGACGGCCAGCGGGGACGCGACGCCCTCCGGGATGCCGACGGCGCCCAGCGGGCCGCTCAGCAGGGTGGCGAACGCGGGCTCGGCCAGCATGCCGATGACCAGCGAGGTCACGGTGATGCCGAGCTGCGCGCCGGAGAGCTGGAAGGTGAGGCGGCGCACGGCGCCCAGCGCGCGGGCGGCGCCCTTGTCACCCGACTCGGCGGCGCGTTCCAGCTCGCCGCGCTCGACGGTCGTCAGGGAGAACTCGGCCGCGACGAAGACGGCGCAGGCGAGGGTGAGCGCGAGTGCGAGCAGCAGAAGCAGGGCCTCGGTCACCGGGTCACCCCGCTCTCGTCGCGCGCGCGGCGGTCGTGGGGGGTGACACAGCAGGTACTGGGAGGCTCGTCCATCGTGCGGACCGGGCTCCTTCGGGCTCGGGGGGCGTTCGAGTGACCCCATCGTAAAGGACTGGCAAACGGGACACAGGGGGCCTGCGGGACCGGCGGGGCGGTTCCGGGCAGCCGTGCGGCGGCGCGGGTCACGCGCTGCCGTTCCGCGGCACCGTTTCCACAGTGCCGTGGACACCGTTTCTACAGTGCCGTAGAAAAACGCGGCTGCCAACCGACCTGTGCCCCCGGACGGCGCGGGAACACGCGCCGGGCGTGTCCGTCCGGTCCTGGTGGAACGACGGCGGCGCCGCGGATCTTCCCGGCGCGGCGCCGCGTCACAGGGCGGTGGCGGCCCTGAGGACGAGCAGCAGGGTGACGGCCGCGTTGGCGGCGGAGAGGACGGAGGCCGCCGTACCGGCCGCGGCGGCCCAGGCGGCGAGCCCGGCTGCGCTGGCGGACGGCGGCCAGCGGCGGTCGGCGGGCACCGGGCCGAGCAGCGCGGCGACGCGGCGGGGCACGGGTCCCGGCGCGGCCAGGGCGGGCAGGGTCGCGGCGGGCCCGGTGCCGCCGTGGCCCGCGAGGGCGGCCTTGCCGATGGCCCGTGCCACGGCGCGGCGGTCGCCGACCGCGCGGGCGGCGTCCTCGTCGGCCCAGCGTTCGGTGGTGTAGGTGACAGCCGTGCGCAGGGGGCGCAGGAACGGGTGGGCGCGGGCGGCGAGCTGGACGGCCAGGAGGTAGCGGTGGTGGCGTCCGGTGAGGTGGGCGCGCTCGTGGGCGATCAGCGCGCGGCGTTCGTGGATGTCGAGGCGGGAGAGGAGGCCGCTGGAGACAACCATGCGGCCGGGGCGTCCGGGGAGGGCGTAGGCGTACGGGAGTTCGTCGGGCAGCAGGGCGAGCCGGGAGTGGCCCGGGACGGTGGCGAGGGCGCGGGTGGCGCGGCGGCGGAGCCGGTGGTGGCGCCACAGCGCGTGGGCGCAGGCGGCGGCGACGGCCAGGAGGGCGGGTATGGCGGGGCGGCCGACGGCGTCTTCGAGCGGCACGGCGGCGCGGACGGCGGGGTCGGACCAGGCGTCGGGGAGCGGGTTGCCGGGGAGCTGCGCGGTGCCGACGACCATCAGGAGCGCGAGGCACAGGGTGCTGGAGACGGCGAGGACGGCGGCGACGGCGGTGAGGAGGCGGGTGGCGCGGCGGGGGGCGAGGTGGACTTCCGCGAGGCGTGCCATGGGCCAGGCGGTGAGCGGCAGCACGAGCGGCAGGAGGACGAATACGCCCATCGCGTCAGTCCGTCTCTCCCCCGGCGCCGTCCCGGCCGTGCGGGCCGGCGTCCTGTTCCGGGTCCCGGCCGTCCGCCGGCTCCGCCTCGGCGAGGAGGGCGCGCAGGAGGCGCTCGTCGTCGGGCCCGAGGGCGCTGACGAAGCTGGCGAGGACGGCGTGGCGGTCGGCCTCGTTCTCCAGGACGCGGCGCATGCGGAAGGCGGCGAGGCCCGCCACGTCGGCCGCGGGGGTCCAGGCGAACGAGCGGCCCGCGCGTTCCCTGGTGACGGCGCCCTTGGCGTGCAGGCGGGTCAGGATGGTGACGACGGTGGTGTACGCGAGGCCGGTGCCGAGACGTTCCTGCACCCAGGCCGCGGTGGCCGGGCCGGGGGCCTGGCCGAGCGCCGAGAGGACCTGCGCCTCCAGCTCGCCCTGGCCGCGCCGCCGGGGGCGCGCCGCGCGGTCGCCCGAGGCGCAGCCGGCCGCGGGGCGACCGGCCGGGGGGAGTCCGTCCGCCATCTCTCTCACCTCCTGCACCGGCGCGGAATATCGTACCGGTGACGGTTGCGGGGCCCCGTTCTTCGTCCTTCTACGCTGCTGTAGATTCGGGACGGGCGGCCGGTGGCCGTCGCAGCGCGTGAGCGCGCGGGCCTCAGGACCGCGGCGGACCCAAGGAGGAGAGCATGGGAGTTTCCCTGTCCAAGGGCGGCAACGTCTCGTTGACGAAGGAGGCGCCTGGTCTGACCGCCGTGCTGGTCGGGCTCGGCTGGGACGTGCGGACCACCACCGGCGTCGACTACGACCTCGACGCCAGCGCGCTGCTGTGCACGAGCGGCGGCAAGGTGGCCTCGGACCAGCACTTCGTCTTCTTCAACAACCTGCGCAGCCCGGACGGTTCGGTCGAGCACACCGGGGACAACCTCACCGGTGAGGGCGAGGGCGACGACGAGGTGATCAAGGTGGACCTCGCGGGTGTGCCCGCCGAGATCACCAGCATCGTCTTCCCGGTGTCCATCTACGACGCCGGGAACCGCGGCCAGAGCTTCGGCCAGGTCAAGAACGCGTTCATCCGCGTGGTCAACCAGACGGGCGGCGCGGAGATCGCGCGCTACGACCTGAGCGAGGACGCGGCGACCGAGACCGCGATGATCTTCGGCGAGCTGTACCGGCACGGCGCGGAGTGGAAGTTCCGCGCCGTGGGCCAGGGCTACGCGTCCGGCCTGGCCGGCATCGCCGCCGACTACGGCGTGAACGTCTGACCCGCACGGGACACGTTCCGCACACCCCCACCCACGCCGGGCCCCCCTCACGGGCGGCCCGGCGTCCGCGTACCCCCCCGCCCCGACTGCGCGGGCGGTGCGGCGGGGTCCGGTGTCAGCTGGACGGGGTGAGGATCACGAAGTCCGCGCCCGACGGGTCCAGGACCACGGCGAGGCGGCCGACGCCCGGGACGTCCTCGGGGCCCATCCGGACGCTCCCGCCGCTGTCCCGCGCCCTGCCGACCGCCGCGTCGCAGTCCTCGCTCGCGAAGACCGGATGCCAGGACGCCGCGCCGCCCTGGGCGGCCAGCGCGTCGTCCGGCACCTTGAGGACACCGCCGTGCCGGTGGTCCTCGCCGCGCTCCGGCGGGCCGATCACCGTGTATGTGCCGCCGCCGCCCTCGGGGAGCCGCATCGGGGTCGCCTCCCAGCCGAAGAGCGCGCGGTAGAACGCGAGCGCCGCGCCGTCGTCCGGCGTGTACAGCTCCACCCAGCTGAGGGCGCCGGGGCCGTCCACCGCGTCGAGCCCCCGCCGGTCCCCCGCCTGCCAGACGGCGAAGCGCCCGCCCTGCGGATCGGTGAGCTGCGCGAACCTGCCCTCCGTACCGACATCCGCCGGTCCCACGCGGACCGAGCCCCCCGCCTGTCTCGCCCCGGCGGTGGTGGCCTCGGCGTCGTCCGTGGCGAAGAAGACCGTCCAGGCGGGTCTCGCGCCCTCCTCCGTGAGCGGCCCGATCCCGGCGACCGACCTGCCCCGCAGCCGCATGACGCCGTACCCACCCGGCACGGGGACGTCGGCGGGCTCCAGCGTCCAGCCGAACACCGCGCCGTAGAAGGCGGTGGCGGCGTCCATGTCCGGCGTGCCCAGGTCGATCCAGCAGGGCGAGCCGGTGACGTGGTCGGTGGTGATCATGGCGGTCCTCTCGCGTGAGCTTTCCTGCACACAGCGTGACATCCGCCACTGACAACCGCCCGCCGGGCGGTTACGCCCCGGCCTCGTCGAGCCTCTTGAGCTGCTCCCCGGTCAGCTCGATCCCGGTGGCCGCCGCCGAGGAGACGTACTGCTCGTACGTCCGGGGACCGACCAGCGGGATCAGCGCCGGGTCCTCCTGCCGCAGCAGCCAGGCGAGCACGACCTGCCCCGGCGTCGTGCCCGTCTCCCAGGCGATCTCGTCCACCACGGCGAACCTGGCCGTGGCGTCCGCGCCCTCGTACGACTCCATCACGGGGTGGCCGGTGCGCCGTTCCGGGTGGTCGAAGGCGCCCTTGAGGACGGGCGAGTACGCGACGAGCGTCAGGTCGTCGTGGGCGCGCAGGTAGTCGAGCTGCTCGTCGTCCACGATCGACGCGTGGTCGAGCCCGGCGCGGCGGCGCAGGTACGAGTGCTGCTGCTGGAGGGCGACGGGCGCGGGCCAGCCGTGCCGCTCGCACAGTTGCCGGATGCGTTCGAGGCGCCACGTCCTGACGTTGGACCAGCCGATGTAACGGGTCTTGCCCGCCGCGACCAGGCCGGCGAGGGCGTCGAGGGTCTCCTCCAGCGGCGTGGACCGGTCGTCCACGTGGACGTAGTAGAGGTCCACGCGGTCGGTGCCGAGCCTGCGCAGGCTGTCGTCGAGCGCGCGCCGCAGGGTGCCGGCACCCGCGCCCACGTAGCCGTTGCGCGCGGCGGAGTCGGGGGCGGCGCCCTCCCAGTCGCCCCACACGCCGTCGAGCGAGTTGAGCCGGGCGCTGCCCTTCGTCGCGAGGAACACGTCGTCCCGGCGTCCGGTGCGGGCGAACCAGCGGCCGAGCAGCGACTCGCTCTCCCCGCCGAAACTGCCGGGACTGTCCCACCAGGCGTAGCAGTCGGCGGTGTCGAGGAAGGTGCCCCCGTCCGCCAGGAAGCGGTCCAGGATCGCGAACGAGGTGGGCTCGTCGGTGCGGGTGCCCATCTGCATGCAGCCGAGCGCCAGTTCGCCGACGCGCTCTCCGGTGCGCCCAAGAGGCACGGTTTTCACGGGTGTCACTTCCCTTCGTGGAGGTGCGGAACAGCGCTCACGCTAGGAGTTGGAGTGCGCGCGAAGGCAACCTCCGCGGGCGTGTCACCCGTTCGTGCGGGGGTCGGCGACCGGCATTAAAAAGTCGTTAAGATTGCCGGACTCTGGAAGTGTGCCCGCCGTCCGTTGGTGTCACCATCCATGCAGCAGGCCGGAAGGCGGCGCACGGGGGAGGCGGCGGCGATGGAGTGGTTTCTCGGTCTCGGCATAGTCGGGCTGATTCTGCTGCTCCTGGCCCTGGTCCTGGACGGGGTGCTGGAGGGGGTCCTCGATCTGGACGGGGCGTTCTCGCTGCCCGCGGCGACCGCCTTCGTCTCCCTGCTCGGCTTCACCGGAGCGATCACGCTCGCGGTGACCGGGCTGGGAGTGGCCCCCGCGCTCGGCGCGGGGGCCGTGGTGGGGGGCGGTGCGGCCTGGGTGGTGGTGCGGGTGAGCCGGGCGTTGATGCGTGACGACCAGAGCCATACGGACGCGGCACAGCGGGACGAGGGTCTCGTCGGCGCGGCCGGCGCGGTCGTCACGGCGATACCCGGCGGCGGCTACGGCGAGGT
Source organism: Streptomyces sp. NPDC049879 (assembly GCF_044461265.1). NCBI lineage: Bacteria > Bacillati > Actinomycetota > Actinomycetes > Kitasatosporales > Streptomycetaceae > Streptomyces > Streptomyces sp. NPDC049879. The sequence continues at coordinate 246,405 of NZ_JBITKT010000006.1, forward strand.
CCTGCTGAACGTGGCGGGACTGCGTGTGAAGCTCACCGCGAGCAGCGCCCAGGCCGTGCCGGTGGGGACGGAGGTGTGGGTGGCGGGCGTGCTGTCGGCCACAGCCGTGGAGGTCCGTCCCGTCGAACGCTGATCAGCGGAGGGGAGTGGAAATTCGATGAGTGCGGTCATGATCGCCGTCATCGGCATCGTCGCGTTGCTGGTGCTGCTCGGCCTGGTGGTCGTCTCGCGGTACAAGGTCGCGGGACCGAGCGACGCCTTCATCATCACGGGGCGGCGCGGCAAGGTGTCGACCGACCCGGTGACGGGGCATGTCACGCGGGACACCAGCGGGCAGAAGGTCGTCGTCGGCGGCGGGGTGTTCGTCGTCCCGCTGGTGCAGCAGCTGCACGTGCTGGACCTGTCGAGCCGGCACATCCCGGTCGCCGTGCGCGGCGCGGTGACGCTGCGCGGGGTGAAGGTGAACCTCGACGGGGTCGCCATCGTGAAGGTGGGCGGCAGTGAGGACGCCATCAGGTCGGCCGCGCAGCGGTTCCTGCGGCAGCAGGGCGGCGTGGTGACGTTCACGCAGGAAGTGCTGTCGGGTGCGCTGCGGTCCATCGTCGGGCGTATGGCGGTGGAGGACGTGATCCGCGACCGCGCGGCGTTCGCCGGGCAGGTGGCGGAGGAGGCGGAGGCCAGCCTCTCGGGGCAGGGCCTGGTGCTCGACACGTTCCAGATCCAGGACATCACCGCCGAGGGCAGCTACCTGGCGGACCTGGGCAGGCCGGAGGCGGCGCGGGCCCGGCAGGTGGCCGACGTCGCCGAGGCGGAGGCCAGGCGGAGCGCCGAGCAGGCGCGGCTGCGGGCCGAGGAGGAGATCGCGGTCGCGCAGCGGACGCTGTACCTGCGGCAGGCCGAGATCAAGGTCGAGACGGACGCGGCGGCGGCGAAGGCGAACGCGGCCGGGCCCCTCGCGGAGGCGGCGCGGCAGCGGGAGGTGCTGGCCGAGCAGGAGAAGGTCGCCGAGCGGCAGGCCGCGCTGACCGACCGGCAGCTCGACGCGCAGGTGCGCAAGCCGGCCGACGCCGAGCGGTACCGGGCGGAGCAGGAGGCCGAGGCCGGGCGGGTCGCCGAGGTGGCGGCCGCGCGGGCGGCGGCCGAGCGCGCCAGGCTGACCGGTGAGGGCGAGAAGCAGCGCAGGTCGGCGCTGGCCGAGGCCACCCGTATCGAGGGCGAGGCGGAGGCCGCGGCCAAGGCGGCGGTCGGCGCGGCGGAGGCCGGGGCGATGCGGCAGAAGGCCGACGCGTACGCCCAGTACGGCGAGGCGGCGGTCCTGCAGATGCTGGTGGAGGTGCTGCCGCAGGTGGTCGGGAAGGCCGCGGAGCCGATCTCGGCGATCGACAAGATGACGGTGATCTCCACGGACGGCGCCGGGCGGCTGCCGCGCGTGGTGGCGGACAACGTGGCGCAGGGCATGGAGCTGCTGTCGTCGGCGACCGGTATCGACGTCTCGGCGGTGCTGTCGGGGCTCGCGGGCAAGGCCGGTGTGCCGGGCCTGGGCGGGGCGGCGCCGGAGGCGCAGCAGCAGGTGCAGCAGCAGGTCAACGGCGCGGCCCCGGCCGTGGAGCGCGCGGACTGACGCGCCGCGCGCGCCGTGCGCGCCGCCCGGCCGGTGGGGGGTGACCGGCCGGGCGGCGCGGCGCGTTCTAGCCCTCCGGGTAGAAGAGGAACAGCGTGCAGCCCGTCGTCGTCTGCGGGATGTGCGAGGAGCCCGCGGGTGCGTGGAGGAAGGACCCGGCGGGGTGGTCGCGGTAGCCGTCGTTGAAGACGCCGGAGACCACGAAGACCTCCTCGGGGCCCGGTTCGTGGACGTCGATCCCCTGCCAGCGGGTGTCCGCGTCCATCTCCAGCACGTACGCGGCCGCCCCGCCGTCCCCGCGCCACAGCGGGCGCAGCCTGATGCCGGGGAACAGCTCCCTGACCGGGGCGTCCTGAACGGCGGACCACACGTAGCCGGGCATGTCCTGTTCTGTCGTCATGCCGCGAGTTTGACGCCGCGCACGGCCCGCGCCGAGTGTCAGAGATGACATCATCGGGTACTTTCCCGCCACGACGGCCGGGGTCAGAGCGGCCGTGCGGGCCAGTCGAGGAGGCGTGCGCCGATGACGGCGGTCTGGAGCGTGTAGCGCTGGAACGGGTCGGCCGGGTCGGAGCCCGTCAGGTCGTGCACGCGCGCCAGCCGGTACGTGAGGGCGCGCACGCTCAGGGACAGCCGCCTGGCCGCCTCGGCGGCGACGCAGCCCGCGTTGAAGTACACGTCGAGCGTGCGCACCAGCGGTTCGGCGCCGCCCCGCGCGGCGGTCAGCGGCCCGAGCACGGACTGCACGAGGTCCGCCATCGCCTGCCGGTCGCGGGTGAGGACGGGGAAGACGAGCAGGTCGGCGGCGCGCAGGACGGGGGCGCCGAGCGGCAGGCGGTCGGCTATGTCGAGCGCGGTGCGTGCCTCCTCGTACGAGTGCGCGATGCCGCCGGGCCCTGGGTGGGCGCGGCCCAGGGCGGTGCGGCCCTCGCCCTCGGCGGGCAGGGCGGCCTGCGCCTGGGCCGCGAAGTACTCCAGGACGTCGGGCCTGTTGCCGGGCGAGACGCAGACGAGGCGGCCGTCCTTCGTCGTCAGCAGCACCTCGCGGGCGCCGAACCGGCCGCTGAGGGCGCTCTCCACGCGGCGGGTCAGCGGGTGCGTGTCGTCGTACGGCTCCGGGCCGCGCGCGACGCCGACCGCGTGCGCGTGGGCCAGGGGGAGGCCGAACCGCTCCGCGCGCGCGGCGACCGTCGCGGGGTCGCCCCGGCCGTGCAGCAGGTCGTCGATGAACTCGCGGCGGGCCGCCTCGTCGCGGCGCACGGCGAGGAGCTGCGCCCGTTCGTACCCTTCCGCGAAGGCGTCCACGGCCTGCTCGGCGGCGGCGAGGACGCTCTCGGCGGCCGTCCGCAGCGCGCCCGCCGGCTGGACGCCGCGCACCCCGGGCAGGTCGCGCCACGCCGCGCGGGCGGCGGCCAGGTGGGCGCGGATCATCTCCCGCTGGCCGTACCCCTCGCGGGCGGCGCGCTCCCCCAGCGCGCGCCGGGCGCGTATCTCGTCGCCCGTGAGGCGGCGGCCGGTGCGGGAGACCTCGGCGAGGGTGTCGGCCCAGCCCGCGAGGCACCACGCCGGTACGCCGGTGTCGTCCACGGTCACTCCCGCCCCCTCTCCCCCTCCTGACGTGCCGGGAAGACAATAGACGACGGGTCCCTCAGTCCTCCCCGCCCGCCCGCAGGGCGGCGGTGAACGCGCCGGAGTCCCCGACCCAGCCGAAGAGCCGCTCGACCAGGACGAGCGTCGACTCGTGGTGCGCGCGGCCCTGGATCTCGTCGGTGCAGTCGGCGAGGAGCAGCGTCCGGTAGTCGAGGAACGCGGCCTCACGGACCGTGGACTCGACGCAGACGCTGGTGGTGCAGCCGGTGACGACGAGGGTGCGCGCGCCGAGGCCGCGCAGGAGGGCGTCGAGTTCCGTGCCGTGGAAGGCGCCGAAGCGCGTCTTGCCGACGACGGGGTCGCCGGGCTCGGGGGCCAGTTCGCGTATCACCTCGGTGTTCCACGTGCCGCGCACGAGGACGCGGCCGGGGGTGCCGTCGGGCGCGGTGGTGGCGCGGCCGACGTCGGCGTGGACGAGGCGGTTCTTGGTGCCCTCGGGGCCGAGGTCGGAGAGGTCGGGGGCGTAGCCGTGGGCGATGTAGACGACGGGCAGGCCCGCGGCGCGGGCGGCGGCGAGGGTGCGGGCGATGGGCGCGACGGTGGCGCGGACGGGTGTGATGTCGCCGCCGCTCGTGTCGACGCCGCCGCCGGGGGACGCGAAGTCGTTCTGCATGTCGATGACGAGGACGGCCGTCGTCGCGGGGTCGAGGGCGAACGGCTCGGGGCGGGCGGGGACGGTGACGGTCACGGGGGCTCCCGGGGATCGAACTGCACAGGCTGTCACGTTCCCAAGAATTGCACACCACGTGCACCTCCATGCGACCCTGGGGGCATGACACGTCCCATCGACGAGCCGCGCAACGCCCGCAGCCGCCGCACCCGTTCGGCGATCCTGGCCGCCACCCGGGAACTGCTGGAGGAACGCGGCCCCGGCGCGCTGTCCATGGCCGCCGTCGCCGACCGCGCCGGGACCTCGCGCCGGGGCGTCTACCTGCACTTCGCGTCGCGCACCGAGCTGGTGACCGCGCTGTTCGACTACCTCGCCGAGACCGAGGGCCTGCACACGTCGCTCGCCCGCGTGTGGGCCGCGCCCGACGGACCGGCCGCGCTCGCCGAGTGGGCGCGCCACCTGGCCCGTTACCACCCGCGTGTACTGGCCGTGGACCAGGCGGTGCGGCGCGTACGGCGCGAGGACCCCGACGCGGAGCTGCACCACGCGCGGGCCGCCGCCTCCCAGCTGGCCCACTGCCGCCGCCTCACGGAGTGGCTGGCGCGGGAGGGGCGGCTCGCCCCGCCATGGACCCCCGGCACCGCCGCCGACCTGCTGCGCGCCCTCGTCTCGTCCGACGTGATCGAGACCCTGCTGGACGAACGGGAGTGGACCGCCGCCGAGTTGGGCGACCGGCTCGCGCTGCTGTACACGCGGACGTTCGTGGCACCGGCACCGCTCCCGCAGGGGGGCGGGGGCGCCGCCCCCGCCTGAGGGCGGCGGGCGCGACATCGCGCCGGCTCGCGCGACCAGGGCGCCCGGGGCGCGGAGGGGCCGCGACCGGACGCCCACGGACGCGTCGCCGGGCCGGGAGGGGCGCCGTGCCGCCGCCGCCGGTGCGACCGGCGGCGGGCCCCGTCAGCCGCTCAGGGCAGCAGCGCGTCGAGTGCCGGGAGCAGGTCGGCCTCCTCCCGGTCGAGGTGTGCCTCCAGCTCGCCCGCGAGGCGGTCGAAGGCGGGCAGGAGTCCGGCGGCTGTCGCGCCCGTGCCGTCCGCGAGGAGGCGCCGCAGCTCCTCGGTGAGCGCGGCGATCGCCTCGTGCTCCACGCGCAACCGCTCCAGGGCCGGGGCGAGTTCCGGCCGGTGGTCCGCGAGGAAGGGGAAGATCCTGGTGTCCTCGCCGATGTGGTGGTTGCGCAACCCCTGGCAGGCCGTGAGGCAGTTGGCGCGCAGCTGGGCGCCGAGCCCGGGGCCGTGGGCGGCCAGCTCGGCGCGGATCAGGGCCAGTTCGCGGCGGAACGCGTCGTGGACCGAGCGGAGCATCGCCCCGCCGCCCCGCGCGACCGGCCGGGGGACGCCCGTTCCCTCCAGCGCGACGACGGGGATGACGCGGCTGGTGCGCCGCTGGTACGCGCCCCAGCCCGGGTCGGCCTCCACCGCGCGGGCGAAAGCGGCGTCGCGCTCCTCGCGGCCGAGGACGGTGGCCCGCGCCTCGTACGTGAAGACCCCGTCCTCGACGGTGGCGAGCGGGTGGGCGCGGAGGTTGTGGTACCAGGCCGGGTGCCGGTCGGCGCCGCCCGCCGAGGCGATGACGAGGACGCGTTCGCCGTCCGGGAGGTAGCCGACGGGGGTGGTGTGCGGGGCGCCGGAGCGGGCGCCGGTCGTGGTGAGCAGGAGCAGGCGCGCGTTCTCGAAGGGCGGGCCGACGCGCCCGCCGTTCGCGCGGAAGCTGTCGATGACGTGCTGGTTGAAGTCGGTGAAAGTCGTGCTGGAGTCTTCTGGCATGCGGTGAGGTCGTCTCCACAGTGACGGGATGAGCCGGGCAGCGTCCGCCCCGTACGGGCGGTGTGCCGGGCGTCGGCGGGCCGCGCGCCCGCCGCGGGCTCAAACCGTGACCGGGTGCCTCACTCGTGCGTGGCGCAGGGCCGACCCGGTAGTCACACGCTGATCATACGACGATCGCCGCGTGGCCACGGCGCCTGCCCCTCCGCCCCGGGCGGGGGCGGGAGGGCGGGCACCGTGACCGGGCGGCGGTCTTCGGAACGGCGGACGCTAGTGCTGTGGCCGGGGAGGTTTGCCGGGTCACGGGGTCCGGTGCGGTGCATCGCAAGGCGCCGGATCGCAGCTCGTACTCGGCCGTACTCGCGCGATTCGGCAACGCAGCGAGGGGCCGTGCCGGGCGTCGTGAGGCGGTGAACCTTTCCGGTCACAGCACTAGGCCCGGCGCTTGCCCTCGCCCGGGCGCAGGAGGCGGTAGACGATCCACCCGACGATGGCGAGGACCACAACGGCGACGACGACCTTGGAGTAGGTGCCGACGATGTCGCTGACCTGCTCCCAGTTCTCCCCGAGCCGGTAGCCGGCGAGGACGAAGATCGTGTTCCAGATCGCGCTGCCCAGGGTCGTGAGCAGCAGGAACGTCGTCTGCGGCATGCGCTCCACCCCTGCCGGGATGGAGATCAGGCTGCGGAAGATGGGGATCATCCGGCCGAAGAAGATCGCCTTGGTGCCGTGCTTGGCGAACCAGCGCTCGGTCTTCTCGATGTCCTCGACCTTGACCAGCGGCAGCCTGCCCGCCACCGCGATCAGCCGTTCCCGGCCGAAGAGCGCGCCGACGCCGTACAGCGCCCACGCGCCGACGACGGAGCCGATGGTCGTCCACACGAGGGCGGCGATCAGGTTCATGTCGCCCTGGCTGGCGGTGAAGCCGGCCAGGGGCAGGATCACCTCGCTCGGCAGGGGCGGGAAGAGGTTCTCCAGCGCGATGGCGGCTCCGGCGCCGGGGGCGCCGAGGCTCTCCATCAGACTGGTCGCCCAGCCGGTGATGCCGCCGGGGTCCTCGCCGGACGCGGCGAGTCCTAGGGGGGGTGCCATGGATACGATCACACACCGGAGGCTACAAACTCCGAGGGGTGTGAGGCGATCCGGGCAGCTTCAGGGCACTGTGCGGAAAACCGCAGTACCCTCCGCCCGGCCCGGCCGGTTACGGTCGAAGACGTGCACGCCGCCCTGCTCCGCTGGCTGGCCGACGCCGCCCGCCTGGCGTCGGGTACGGCCGCCGCCCTCGCCGGAAGCCTCCTCCTCGTCCTCGCCTCGCCCGTCCTCCTGGCGGGCCCCGACGCGGCCCGCCGCGCCGTCCACCGCGCCGCCGGACGGCTCGCCGGGAGCGACGGCGACGGGCGGGCCGCGCTGCGCTACCTCGCGCTGCGGCTGCCGGTGGGGCTGCTCGGCGGGCTGGTGCTGCTGGCGGTGGCGGTCGGGGCGGCGTACGCGTCGCTGCTGGTGTGGGCGGTGTGGCCGTACGGCTGGTCCGTGGTGCCGGCCGGGTTCGGCGGCGTGCTGCTGCTCTTCCTGGCGGTGCACGGGGTGCCCGCCGTGGCGCGCATGGAGGCGGGGCTGGCGCAGCGCGTCCTGGGCGACGCGGCGCGTGCGGCGCTGGAGCGGCGCATCGACGAGCTGGCCACCAGCCGCGCCGGGGTCGTGGAGGCCGTGCACGAGGAGCGCCGTCGCATCGAGCGGGACCTGCACGACGGCGTGCAGCAGCGCATCGTCGCGCTCGGCGTGCTGCTCGGCCGCGCCAGGCGGGGCGGCGACCCGGCGCGGACGCTGGAGCTGGTCAGGCAGGCGCAGACGGAGGCGGGGCAGGCGCTCGCCGAGCTGCGCGAGGTCGCGTGGCGGGTCTACCCGGCGGTGCTGGACGAGGCCGGGCTCGGGGCGGCGCTGGAGGCGGTGGCGGAACGGGCGCCGCTGCCCGTCACGCTGGAGTACGGCCTGTCGTCGCCGCCGGACAGGCACGCGGCGGCGGTCGTGTACTTCGTCGTCTCCGAGGCGGTCACCAACGCCGTCAAGCACGCGGGCGCGAGCCGGGTCACGATCCGCGTGGCCCGGCACCCGGCCGGGCTGACCGCGACCGTCGGCGACGACGGCGCGGGCGGCGCCGACCCGGCGGGCGGCGGGCTGCTCGGCCTGGCGCGGCGCGCCGCCGCGCTCGACGGGCGGCTGCGCGTCCACAGCCCGGCAGGCGGCCCGACGACGCTGGAACTGGAGCTGCCGTGCGCGTGATCCTGGCCGACGACTCGACGCTGCTGCGCGAGGGCCTCGCCCGGCTGCTCGCCGAGGAGGGGCACGAGGTGGCGGCGGCGGTCGGCGACGCCGCCGCGCTCCTCGCCGCCGTGGACGCGGACCCGCCGGACGTCGCGGTGGTGGACGTGCGCATGCCGCCGACGCACACCGACGAGGGGCTGCGCGCCGCGCTGGAGATCCGCCGCCGCCACCCGGCGGTGGGCGTGCTGGTGCTGTCGCAGTACGTGGAGAAGCGGTACGCGGCGGAGCTGCTCGGCGGCGACCCCGGCGGCGTCGGCTACCTGCTGAAGGACCGGGTGGTGGAGGTCGAGGAGTTCCTCGACGCGCTGGAACGCGTACGGGCGGGCCAGGCCGCGTTCGACCCCGAGGTGGTGCGGCGGCTGCTGGCGCGCAGCACGCACACGGACCCGCTGGCCCGGCTCACCCCGCGCGAGCGCGACGTGCTGCGGGAGATGGCGGAGGGGCACACGAACGTGGTGATCGCGCAGCGGCTGTACGTGTCGCGCAGCGCGGTGGAGAAGCACATCAACGCGATCTTCGACAAGCTGGGCCTGCCGGGCGGCACGGGGCACAGCCGCCGGGTGCTGGCGGTGCTGCGCTACCTGAACAGCTAGGGCGTGCCCGGGCCGCCGTTCAGCGCCGGGGCAGGATGGCGTCGAGCAGGCCGGGGAACGCCGCGTCCAGCGCGTCCTCGCGGAGCACGTTGAGCGCGGCCGTGCCCTCGCGGTGGGTGGCGATGACCCCGGCCTCCCGGAGCGTCCTGAAGTGGTGGGACAGGGTGTTCTTGGCGACCGCGACGTCGAAGGTGCCGCAGGCGACGGGCACGTCGGACTCGCGCAGCTGGCGGACCAGTTCGAGGCGTACGGGGTCGGCGAGCGCCCGGAGGACCGCCATGACGTCGAGTGCCGCCGGCTCGGTCGCCGGGGGGCGCGGGCGGGTGCGGGTCGTGGTGGGCATGCGGGGTACCTCCTCCGCCCGAGACTACACCGTGGTTCTATGACCGTCGAACTATGAGTACGGTAGTTCCATGTCCATCGAACTAAAGCGGGGCGTCGTCGCGCTCGCGCTGATCTCGTCGTTCATGGTGTACGTCGACGGCACCATCGTGAACCTGGCGCTCGCGGAGCTGGGTTCGCGCCTGCACGCCTCCCGCGCCGAGCTGGAGTGGGCCGTCAACGCCTACACGCTCAGCTTCGCCGCCGTGATGCTCGGGGCGGGGGCCCTCACCGACGTCCTGGGCGCCAGGCGCACGTTCGTCACCGGCCTCGTCGTCTTCACGGTGTCCTCCGCGGTCTGCGCGGCGGCCGGGACGATGCCGGTCCTGAACGCCGCCCGGCTCGCCCAGGGCGCCGGTGCCGCGCTGCTGCTGCCGAGCGCGCTCGTGCTGGCCACCGCGGGCGCCGCCGACGAGCACGCGCGCCACCGGCTCGTCGGCCGGTGGGCCGCCGCCGGGGGGATGGGCATGGCGGCGGGGCCGCTGCTCGGCGGGGCGCTGGTCGCCGTGGCGGACTGGCGCGCCGTGTTCGCGGTCAACGTCGTGATCGGCGTCCCGGCGATCGTGTGGAGCCTGCGGTCCATGCCGTCCACGCCGCGGCGCGCCCGCCGCCCCGACCTCGCGGGCATGGCGGCCGCGACCGTCCTGATAGGCGGTCTCGTCTTCGGCATGGTCGAGGCCCCGGCCGCGGGCTGGGGAGCGCCCGCCGTCCTCAGTGCCTTCGCCCTCGCCGCCGCGGGCCTCGTCGCGTTCGTCCGGGCGGAACGCGCCGCGGCGGCGCCCCTGCTGCCGACCGCCGTGTACGCGGACCGGCCGTTCGTCGTCTCCGCGCTCCAGGGCGCGCTGTTCAACTTCACCTTCTACGGGCTGCTGTTCGCGATGGGCCTCATGCTCCAGCAGGGGCGCGGGCTCGGCGCCCTCGGGAGCGGCCTGCTGTTCCTGCCCCTGACCGGCCTGATCGCCCTGGGCAACGTGTGGGCGGCGGCCCTCGCCAGGCGCGCCGGGCGCCGCGCGGTCCTCGGCGCCGGGCAGCTCGTGCTCGCCGCCGCCCTGGTCGCGGTCGCGCTCACCAGCACCCTGTCCCCGCTGTGGCCCCTGGCCCTCGCGCTGCTGCCCGCCGGTCTCAGCGCGGGGGTCCTCGTGCCGACCATGACGTCCCGGTCCCTCGCCGCCGTCCGGCCCGCGCTGCACGGCGCCGCCTCGGCCGCGTTCAACACCTCGCGGCAGGTGGGCGCCGCGATCGGTGTCGCCGCGTTCGGTCCCCTCCTCGGGTCCGCGGGCGGGCTGCGCGACGGGTTCCTCGTCTGCGTCCTGGTGGCGGCGGGGGCGACGGTCGTGGCGCTCGTCCTGACGCTGGCCGACCGGGGACCCGCCGCCTCCGCGGCGGCCACGGCCTGACGTGGATGCCCCACGGTGCCCGGCTGCGTTCGGCGGCAGCCGGGCACCGTGGGGTGCGGCGGCGGGGTGGGGTTCGGCGTCACCACCCGGCCGCCCCCGTCGCCGCCGCCCCTCGCGGCGGAGACGGAGCCGGGGTGCCGGCCGCCCGGGGAGGGCGGCCGGCGGTCGGTACGTGTCAGTCGAGCTGCTGGATGCGGACGTTGCGGAAGGAGACGGTGTCGGCGTCCCCGTGGTTCTGGAGCCCGATGTGCCCCTGGAGGCTGCGGGCCGGGTCGGTGTTGGTGAAGTCGTTGACCAGCGTGCCGTTGAGGAAGACCTGGAGGCGCTCCCCCTCGACGCGGATCTCGTACGTGTTCCACTCGCCGGGCGGGTTGAGCGCGGCGTCGCGGGCGGCGAGGTCGGCCGACTGGAAGCCGTAGACGGCGCCGGTGGTGCGGTCGTCGGCGTCGGTGGCGTCGATCTGGATCTCGTAGCCGTTCGCCACCGCCGAGTTCGGGTCGTCCGAGGGCGGGAAGCCCACGAACACACCGGAGTTGTCGTCGCCGTCCAGCCGCCAGTCGAGCTTCAGCGAGTACGCGCCGAACTCCTGCGCGTCGTACCAGAACAGGCCCATGCCGCCCTCGGTGGTCAGCGTGCCGTCGTCCGCCACGGCGAACTGCCCCGGGCCCGCCTGCGACCAGCCGTCCGTGCCGGTGCCGTCGAGGAGGCTCGTGTAGCCCGTCTCGGGGCGGCAGTCGGCGTCGGTGACCCCGGCGGCCCAGCGGATGCCGCCCAGCAGGTGGCGGACGAAGTCGGGCTCGGCGTACGACTCGGCCGTGTGGCCGCCGCCGGTGTAGAACGCGCGGCCGCCCTCGTAGTCCTTGCACCAGGCGATCGGGTGGTCCCCGTTCATGTTGCCGCCTTCGTAGCTGCCTTCGTCGAGCGAGGCGAGGACGCGGGCCGAGTCCCGGGGATTGGTGCGGTAGTTGTACCACTCGTCGGTGCGCTGCCAGGTCGTGCCGAGGTGCGCCGTGGCGTCGTGCGCGCGGTCCTCGACGGTGACCGTGGCCTGCTGGATGTGGGGGTGCGAGTGGAAGAGCGCGCCGGCCAGGCCGTTGTACCAGGGCCAGTCGTACTCGGTGTCGGCCGCCGCGTGGACGCCCACGTAGCCGCCGCCGTCGTTGATGTAGCCCTCGAACGCGGTCTGCTGCGCGTCGTCCAGGACGTCGCCCGTCGTGGACAGGAAGACGACCGCCTCGTAGTCCGCGAGCGAGGGGTCGGTGAACGCGGCGGCGTCCTCCGTCGCGGTGACCGTGAAGTTGTTCTCGGTGCCCAGCTGGGTGATCGCGGCGATGCCCTCGTCGATCGAGTCGTGCCGGAAACCGGCGGTCTTCGAGAAGACGAGCACCTCGTACGCCGGGTCGTCCGGCGCGGCCGCGGTCGATGCCGACGCCATGGCGGCGGCGGGCAGGGCGGTGGCGACCAGCAGGCCGCCCGCGGCCCAGGCCGCGATCCGCGCGGTGCGGGGGTCGGGAGTCATGGTGGGGGTCACTCCCCTTCCGTGGTGAAGTGGAACGAGTCGAGGTCGAACAGCGAGCCCGCGCCGCCGGTGAACACGAGGAACAGCTCGGTGCTGCCGTCCGGCAGGTCGGTGAGCCCGGTCGTCACCTCCTCGTACGTGTCCCAGCCGCCGGTGTTGGGCACCGCGACCGAGCCGAGCAGCGTGCCGTCGGGCGCGCCCGCGCGGACCTCGATCGTGCCGCCCGCCCCGGCGGAGCCGGCGCGCGCGCCGAAGCCGGTGGCGTTCGCCAGGTGGTAGGGCTCGAAGGAGATCCAGTCGCCGTTCTCGATGTAGCCGACCGCCCGGCCGCCCTCGGCCGCGGCCTTCTCGGTGACGGTCACGCCCTGCTGGGCGCCGAAGTGCTCGGCCTGCCGGTGGCGGGTCTGGCCGACGGCCTGGTCGTGCGAGGTGAGGCCGCCGCCGTCCGTGTACTCCGCGTCGAAGACGCCGAAGATGTTGGCGTTCGGGTCGTGTTCGCCGTCCTCCAGGGTCTGGAGGATGCCCGAGCAGCCGGTGGCCGAGGTCAGCGGGTGGCCGTGGCTGTCGTGGCCGAGGATGAAGTTGACCGTGACCTGCGAGCAGTCGATCTCGCCGTCCTCCGGGTCGGTGACCGTCACCTCGAACGGCACCGCGTCGCCGAAGTCCACCAGCGCGCCGTCCTCGGGCAGTTCGAGGGTGACGGTGGGGGCGGTGTTGCCGACCGTGATGGCGACGGAGGCGCCCGCCGTGAGGCCGTCCGCGTCGGTCACCGTCAGCTCGGCGGTGAACTCGCCGTTCTCCGTGTAGGTGTGGCTCGGGTTGGCGTCGGTGGAGGTGCCGCCGTCGCCGAAGTCCCAGGCGTACGTGAGGGTGTCGCCGTCCGGGTCGGTGGAGCCCTCGGAGGAGAACTGCACGGTCAGCGGCGCCGCGCCGGACGTCACGTCCGAACCCGCCTGCGCCACCGGGGACTGGCCGCCCTCGCCGCCGAGGTGCTCGATGCGGTAGAGGGCACTGTTCTCGTCGCCGTTGAAGTAGCCGGTGCCGTAGTCGAGTACGTAGAGCGCGCCGTCCGGGCCGAACGCGGAGTCCATCACCTGCGTGCCGGTCCACGGGAACTCGTTGATCGACTGCACCGCGCCGTTCGCGTCCTGCTCGATGCGGCGGATCCAGCGCCGCCCGAACTCGGTGGCGAAGTAGTCGCCGTCGTACTCGGCCGGGAACTTGACCGCCGACTGGAGGTCGGGGTCGTAGTTGTAGACCGGGCCGCCCATGGGCGACTCCGAGCCACCGCCGAACTCCGGCACGGAGTTGCCGTCGTAGGGGATCCACGCGGGCTGCGCGGGCGGGAGCTGGCCGATACCGGTGTTGTTCGCCGAGTCGTTGACGGGCGCGCCGCAGTCGAACGTGCCGCCGGACGCGCCGGAGCCGAAGTCGTAGTCCGTGTACGCGTCGTTGTCACCGGTGCAGAAGGGCCAGCCGAAGTTGCCCGGCTCGGTGATGCGGTTGAACTCGACCTGCCCGGCGGGGCCGCGCGTGGGGGACGCGGTGCCGGAGTCGGGGCCGTAGTCGCCGAGGTAGACGACGCCGGTCGCCTTGTCGACGGACATGCGGAACGGGTTGCGGAAGCCCATCGCGTAGATCTCCGGCCGGGTGTCGGCCGTGCCGGGCGCGAAGAGGTTGCCGTCCGGGATCGTGTACGAGCCGTCGTCCTGGACGGTGATCCGCAGGACCTTGCCGCGCAGGTCGTTCGTGTTGCCGGCCGAACGGCGGGCGTCGAACGCGGGGTTGCGCCCGGCGCTGTCGTCGATGGGCGTGAACCCGTCGGAGGCGAACGGGTTCGTGTCGTCGCCGGTGGACAGGTAGAGGTTGCCCTCGGCGTCGAAGTCGATGTCGCCGCCGACGTGGCAGCACTGCCCGCGGCTGGCGGGGACGTCGAGCACCTCGGCCTCGCTGCCGGTGTCGAGCGTGCCGTCCGCGTTCAGCTGGAAACGCGACAGGCGGTTGACACCGTCGTACGGCGCGAAGTCGGCGGCCGAGCCGTTGGCGGGCGAGTCGCCGCCCGGGGTGTCGAGCGGCGGGGCGTAGTACAGGTAGATGAAGCGGTTCTGCTCGAAGTCGGGGTCCACGCCGACGCCTTGGAGGCCTTCCTCGTCGTGGCTGTAGACGGGGATGCGGCCGGAGACGCGCGTGGTGCCGTTCGCGTCGGTGATGCGGAGTGTGCCGTCGCGCGCCGTGTGGAGGACGGAGCGGTCCGGCAGGACGGCCAGGGACATCGGCTCGCCCATCTCGGCCACGCCCCTGGCGAGCGTCACCTGCTGGAACTCCGGCGCCGCCGCCGCGGGGGGATCGGCGGCCGGCACCGCTGCCTGGCCTGTGGGGGGAACGGCGGCGGCGAGCAGGGTGCCCGCCAGTGCCGCCAGCAGTACGTGGAACTTCCTGTGCACGAGCATCCTCCGTAAGACGCACGGGGTGGGGGTGAAGCCTTCGCACAGGCGCGCGCCGTCGCGCCGCCGCACCGTCCGGCCGTGGGACGAGGGGGATGGCCGTGCGGTCCGGTCGTGCACCGGGTGACCGGTACACAACAGGGACGGTAACGACTTCCGCCTCCACTGGAAACCCCTTTGAAACGGGGCTCGCGAACTTCTTCCTCCGGACGGACAAAGTCCGCCGGGTCCCCCGCACGCGCCAACAGGCCGCTGAACTCGGGCGCAGCGCCGCGCGCCGCCCCGCGTCACCCCTCCGGGCGCTCCCGCTCCCCGTCCGGTTCCGGAACCTGGCGCAGCCGCCCGTGCCCGATCAGCGCGTCGATCACCTGCTCGGTGGTGGCCGCCATGTCCACGGCGTCCGGGGCGAGGAGCCACTGGATCTGGAGGCCGTCCATCACCGCGATGACGGCGGTGGCGACGCCGTCCACGTCCAGTTCGGCGTCGACCTGCCCCAGATCCCTCGCCTCGGTCAGCGCGGCGACGACCTGGCCGCGCAGCCCGGCGTACCGGCCGCGGAAGAAGCCCTGCGCGGGGTGACCCTCCGTCACGCTCTCCGCCGACAGGACCGCGTAGAGTCGTACGATCCCCGCCCGCTCAGCGTTGCGCCGGGCGGTGTCCACCAGGTGCCGCAGGTAGGCCAGGCCCGTCGGCCGCTCCGTCCCCAGCTCCGCCAGGTCGGACACGTCCCGCAGATCGAGCACGCCCGTGAGCAGTCCGGCCTTGCTGTGGAAGTGGTGCAGCACCCCGGCCTGGGTGAGCCCGGCGCGTTCGGCGATCTCCGCCAGCGATGCCTTGTGGTAACCGCGGGTCGCGAACGTCTCCATCGCTATCCGCAGGATCTCCGCGCGCCGCCCTGTGGCAGCGGCCTGTGGCTGGCGTGCGTCCGGCATCCCTGGAGTGTACGACCGGAAGTTCCGGAACCGGCCACTACTTACTAAGCGCTCGGTAAGTCTGCTTTGATTTTTGCGACACTGCTCGAAAGGAACGCCATGACCTCCGTGTTCTCCACCCCCGCCCCCGCCGCGTCCCCGGCGGACGGCGGTGACGACGCCGGACTGGCGGCGCGGGTGAGCGCTCTCGACCTGGAGTCGAAGGTCCGGCTGCTGACGGGCGGGACGCTGTGGACGCTACCCGCCGAGCCCCGCCTCGGGCTGCTCCCCGTCCGCATGTCGGACGGCCCCCAGGGCGTGCGCGGCACCGGCGACGACCCGGGCGCGACCGGCCTGCTCGCCCCCGCGCCCAGCACCCTCGCCGCCTCCTGGGACCCGGAGCTGGCCGAACGCCTCGGCGCGCTCTTCGGCGCCGAGGCCGTCCGCAAGCGCGTGGACGTCCTCCTCGCCCCCGGGATCAACCTCCAGCGCACCCCCGTCGCGGGGCGCCACTTCGAGTACCTCTCCGAGGACCCGCTGCTGACGGGCATCCTCGCCGCCGGGCTCGTGCGCGGCATCCAGTCCCTCGGTGTCGCCGCCTGCCCCAAGCACTTCGTCGCGAACGAGTCGGAGACGGACAGGACCCGTTACCGCTCGCGCGTCGATCCGCGCACGCTGCGCGAGGTCTACCTGGCGCCGTTCGAGACGGTCGTCGCCGAGGGCGGCACCTGGAGCGTGATGAGCGCCTACTCGGGCGTGGACGACGGCACCGAGTCGGCGCCCATGGGCGAGCACGCCGGGCTGCTGCGCGGCGTCCTCAAGGGCGAGTGGGGCTTCGACGGCGCGGTCGTCAGCGACTGGGCGGCGACCAGGACCACGGGCGAGTCCGCGCGCGGCGGCCTCGACCTCGTGATGCCGGGCCCGGACGGGCCGTGGGGCGACGCCCTGGTGGCGGCCGTCAGGGCGGGCGAGGTCCCCGAGAGCATGGTGGACGACAAGGTGGTCAGGCTGGTGCGGCTGGCCGGGCGCGTCGGGCGGCTCGACAGCTCGCCCGCCAGGCCCGCCGTCCCGGCCAGGCCGGACACGGCGGAGTACGACCTGCTGCGGGAGACCGCCGTGCGGGGCACCGTCGTGCTGCGGAACGAGGCGGGGCTCCTGCCGCTCGCCCCCGCCGGTCTCGCGCGCGTCGCGCTGATCGGCCCGAACGCGGTCGCGCCGTACTTCCAGGGCGGCGGCAGCGCGTACGTCCCGCCGGTGCGTCTCGTCGGCTTCGCGAAGGGGCTGCGGGCGGCGCTGCCGCCGAGCACCGAGGTGACGGTGCACCGGGGCGGCGACGCCAGGCTGCACCCGCCGTTCGCCGACCCGGCGATGCTGGCCGACCCGGAGACGGGCGGCGCCGGGGTGCGGGCCGAGTTCCTCGGCGCGGACGGCGCGGTCCTCGGCTCGGTGGTCCGGGAGACGGGCGACTGGGGCGAGTTCCGGGCCTTCCCGGCCGGGACGCGCCGCGTGGTGCTGCGCACCGACGTGACGCTGACCGGGGAGGGCACGCACGAGCTGGAGTTCGGCGCGGTCGGCCGCTTCGAGATCCTGGCGGACGGCGAGCGGGTCGCGGCCGGGGACGACGACCGGGGCGTGGACCTGGTCCTCGACTCCTCGCACCACCACCCGGAGGGCATCACCGTCGGCTTCCCCGTGGCGGACGCCGAGGTGCCGCGCCGCGTCGCGCTGACGCTGGACCTCACGGTGGTGGACGCGGACGGCTACGGCCACTTCGTCACCGCGCACCTGCGCCACACCGCGCCGGGCACCGGCACCGCCGAGGAGATCGAGGCGGCCGTCGAGGCGGCGCGCGCCGCCGACGTGGCCGTGGTGGTCGTCGGCACCAACGAGGACGTCGAGTCCGAGGGCTGGGACCGTACGACGCTGGCGCTGCCGGGCGCGCAGGACGAGCTGGTGCGCCGCGTCGCGGAGGCCAACCCGCGCACGGTCGTGGTGGTCAACGCGGGCGCGCCCGTGCTGCTGCCGTGGGCGGAGGACGTCCCGGCGCTGCTGTGGGCGTGGCTGCCGGGCCAGGAGGCCGGGCACGCGCTGGCCGACGTGCTGCTGGGGCGGGCGGAGGCGGCCGGCAGGCTGCCGTGGACGCTGCCCGCGCGGGCGGCGGACGTGCCGGTGCCGGACGCGGTGCCGGTGGACGGCGTGGTCGAGTACCGCGAGGGCCTGCACGTCGGCCACCGCGGCTGGGACCGGGCCGGGCTCGCCCCGGCGTTCCCGTTCGGGCACGGCCTGGGCTGGACGGAGTGGGCGTACGAGGCGGTGACGGCCGACGCGGACGGCGCGGAGGTGGCCGTGCGGGTGACGAACACCGGCGCGCGCGCCGGGCGTGAGGTGGTGCAGGTCTACCTGGAGGCGCCGCAGGACGGACCGGACAGGCCGCTGCGGGTCCTGGCGGGCTTCGCGTCCGTGACCGCCGAGCCCGGGGCCACGGTCACCGCGACAATTCGGGTCCCCTCGCGCGTCTACCAGGTATGGGACGTGGCGGCAGGGGCGTGGACGACACCGGCGGGCGCGTACCGCCTGCATGTGGGCCGGTCCAGCCGCGACCTGCGGCTGACGGCGGCCGTGGAGATCGGCACGGCCTGACCGTACGGGCCGCCCGCGTGGACGCGCGGGCGGCGCGGGCCGTCGCGACAACGGAACAGCGCATCGGCACGGCCGGGCAGTGGCCCCCCACCGCCCGGCCGGACCGGACTTCGCAGGGCACACCCCCCATCTCCCGGCGGGGCGTACCGCCGGGAGAACCCAACGAAGGAGCCGCACATGACACGACGGGCACCATTCCTCTCCCGGTCCCTGCTCCCCCCGCTGCGCACGGCCGTCGCGGCGGTCGGCGCGCTGGCGCTGGCCGCCGGGGCGGTGGGCGCGTCGCAGGCCGCGCCTGCCGCCGCCCCGGGAGCGGCGGCGACATCCGCGCAGGTCTGGCTGACGACGCAGGACGGGTCGAGCCGGCTGGCGCGGCAGGCGGACGTGGCCTTCGGGGCGAGCCCCGAGGCGATCGACATCCGGGTGGACGCCGGGCAGCGCCTCCAACCGTTCACGGGCGCGGGCGCGTCGGTGACGGAGGCGTCGGCGTCGCTGATCAGGGGCCTCCCGCAGGGGCAGCGGGACGCGCTGATGACGTCGCTGTTCTCCCGCTCGGGCGACGGCATCGGGCTGAGCTACCTGCGGCAGCCGCTGGGCAGCACGGACTTCAACTCGGGCGGTTTCTACACGTACGAGGACACGCAGGGCCAGTTCTCGATCGACCGTGACCGGCAGCAGATCCTTCCCGTCCTCCAGCAGGCGCGGCAGCTGAACCCGTCGCTGCGCTTCATGGGGTCGCCCTGGTCGCCGCCCGCGTGGATGAAGACGAACAACTCGCTCAACGGCGGCAGCCTGCGCACCGACCGCTACCAGCAGTACGCCGACTACCTCGTGCGCGCGATCCAGGCGTACGGGCAGGCGGGCGTCCCGCTGACGGACCTGACGGTGCAGAACGAGCCGCAGTTCGCGACGAGTTACCCCTCGATGAGCATGACGTCCGCGCAGCAGGCCGACTTCCTGCGCGTCCTCGACGCGACGCTGACCAGGGCGGGTCTGTCCACGAACGTGCTGGCGTACGACCACAACTGGGACACGCCCGGCTACCCGCTGGACGTGCTGGCGCGGACCTCGGACATCGACCGGGTGATCGGCGCCGCGTTCCACTGCTACGGCGGCTCGCCCGAGTCGCAGGCGCAGATACGGGACGCGGGGCACCGGGTGTTCTTCACCGAGTGCTCCGGCACGGACAGCGCCACGCCCGCCGCGACGTTCGCCGACTCCCTGCGCTGGCAGGCGGAGAACCTGGTGGTGCGCAACATGCGCAGCGGCGGCGAGACCACCATCACGTGGAACCTGGCGCTGAACGCGAACGGCGGCCCGCACCAAGGGCACTGCGACACGCGCTGCAACGGCGTCGTGGAGATCAACGGCACGCAGGTGACGCGTGGCGCGGAGTACTACGTGCTGGGGCATCTGACGAAGTTCATCGACCCGGGGGCGGTCCGCGTCGGGTCGACGAGCCAGGGTTCCGGCGGTGTGCAGAACGTGGTGTTCCAGAACCCGAACGGCAGCCGGGTCGCGTACGTCGTGAACGCGTCGGGCGGCGCGCAGCGCTTCTCGATCACCGAGGCCGGGCAGTCGCTGTCGTACAGCCTGCCCGCCGGGGCGGTGGCGTCGGTCGTGTGGCCGGGCGAGCCCACCGGTGGCGGTGACCCGGGCGAGCCGGGCGGCCCGGCGGCGGGGACGTACCGCGTCGTGAACGCGGGCAGCGGCCTGTGCGTGGACGGTGTGGACCGGGGCACGGCGAACGGCACGGCCGTGCAGCAGTGGGCGTGCGTGACGCCCACGCAGGCCAACCAGGCGTGGCGGCTCTCGGGCGTCGGCGGCGGCTGGTACCAGGTGGTGAACCAGCACGCGAACCGCGCGCTGGACGTCACCGGCGGCGCGGGCGCGACGGGTGACGGCGTCGCCGTGCAGCTGTGGGACTGGACGGGCGGCACCAACCAGCAGTGGCGCCCCGAGGCGGTCTCCGGCGGCTACCGCTTCGTGGCGCGGCACAGCGGGAAGTGCCTGACGGTCACCGGGGGCGCGACGGGGAACGGGGCGCGCCTGTCGCAGCAGTCCTGCGCGTCGGGCTCGGCGGCGCAGACCTTCCGGCTGACGGCCGCGTAGGCGGCGCGCGCGGGCACCACGGGTGAGCGACCGTTTCACGGGACCGGGCGGGGGTACTCGCCCGGTCCCGCACGTCATGGCGCGGGTCGTGGCCCTGGGTCACGGACGGGCACCGGACCGTGCGGACCCATACGGACGGGGAAAACGGCAAGAAGAACGAGCAGCAAGCAGTACGCGACAAGCAGCGTGCACGAGCACACGATGCCGGGAGTGACCCGGCAGGAGGTGGACACCGTGCCAGGACGCAAGGAACTCCCCTCGACCCTGGAGCGCTCCGCCGCCGACGCACAGCGCACCTGGATCAAGGCGCACGACTCGGCGGTGAACGAGTACGGCGAGGGCCGCAGGGCCCACCAGGTCGCCTATGGGGCGCTGAAGCACACCCACGAGAAGGTCGGCGACCACTGGGAGCGCAAGGAGAAGGGCCGCAAGGGCCCCTCGGACCAGCGCTCCGCCAGGCCGCGCCGGCAGGGCGGGGCCAGTGGCGAGGGTGTGGACGAGCAGGCGACCAAGGAGCACCTGTACGACGTGGCCAAGCGGCTGGACGTCAAGGGCAGGTCGCGCATGGGCCGCGGTGAGCTGCTCTCCGCGATCCGCAAGGAGAACCGTTCCCGCACCCGGCGTTCCCGCTGACGCGCGGGCGACCGCGCGCCGCGCGCGGATTACGGCCGGGCCGGTGTGCGTGGGCACACCGGCCCGCCCGCGTCCGCCCGACTCCCCCGCGCCCCTCCGTCCGCCCGTGACGCGCCACCGCCCGCACCACTCCGCAGAAAGGCCCCGTGCCCATGCGCCAGGAACTGCGACCGCCGGCCACCCGCCCCCTGGACGAGACGGAACTGACGGCCCTCGACGCGTACTGGCGGGCCGCCAACTACCTGTCCGTCGGCCAGATCTACCTCATGGCCGACCCCCTGCTCACCGAGCCGCTGCGCCCCGAGCACATCAAGCCCCGCCTGCTGGGCCACTGGGGCACCTCGCCGGGCCTCAACCTGGTGCACGCCCACCTGAACCGCGTGATCATCGCCCGCGACCTGGACGCCATCTGCGTCTGGGGCCCGGGGCACGGCGGCCCGGCCGTGGTCGCCAACTCCTGGCTCGACGGCAGCTACACGGACACCTACCCCGACGTCACGCGTGACGCGACGGGCATGGGCAAGCTGTTCAAGCAGTTCTCCTTCCCCGGCGGCGTGCCCAGCCATGTCGCGCCCGAGACGCCCGGGTCCATCCACGAGGGCGGCGAGCTGGGCTACTCCCTCGCCCACGCCCACGGCGCGGCCCTGGACAACCCGGACCTGCTGGTCGCCTGCGTCATCGGCGACGGCGAGGCCGAGACGGGCCCGCTCGCGGCCTCCTGGCACGCCAACAAGTTCCTCGACCCGGTGCACGACGGCGCCGTCCTCCCGATCCTGCACCTCAACGGCTACAAGATCGCCAACCCCACCGTCCTCGCCCGCATCCCGCGCGAGGAACTGGACGCCATGCTGCACGGCTTCGGCTACGAGCCGCTGCACGTCGGCGGCGACCAGCCGGACGACGTCCACCAGCAGCTCGCCGCCGCCATGGACCTGGCGCTCGACCGCGTCGCCGCCATCCAGCACGCCGCGCGCAACGAGGGCCGCACCGAACGGCCGCGCTGGCCCGTCATCGTCCTGCGCACGCCCAAGGGCTGGACGGGCCCCGCCACGGTCGACGGCCTGCCCGTCGAGGGCACCTGGCGCGCCCACCAGGTCCCCCTGGCCGCCGTCCGCACCAACCCGGAGCACCTGCGGCAGCTGGAGGACTGGATGCGGTCCTACCGCCCCGAGGAACTGTTCGACGCGCAGGGCAGGCCGTCCCCCCAGGTGCTCTCCCAGACACCCGCCGGACGCCGCCGCCTCGGCAGCAACCCCCACGCCAACGGCGGCATGCTGCTGCGCGAACTCCCCGTGCCGCCGCTTGAGGACCACGCCGTGCCCGTCGAATCCCCGGGCACCACACTGCACGAGCCGACCGCCGTCCTCGGCACCCTGCTGCGCGACCTCATGCGCGCCACCGAGCAGCGCCGCGACTTCCGCCTCATCGGCCCCGACGAGACCGCCTCCAACAAGCTCCAGGCGGTGTACGAGGCGACGGGCAAGGCTTGGGAGGCGGGCGTCCTCGACGTGGACGAGGACCTGGCGCACGACGGCCGCGTGATGGAGGTCCTGTCCGAACACCTCTGCCAGGGCTGGCTGGAGGGCTACACCCTCACCGGCAGGCACGGGCTGTTCTCCTGCTACGAGGCGTTCGTGCACATCGTGGACTCCATGGCGAACCAGCACATCAAGTGGCTGCGCACCTCGCGCCGCCTGCCCTGGCGCCGCCCCGTCGCGTCCCTCAACTACCTGCTGACCTCCCACGTGTGGCGGCAGGACCACAACGGCTTCTCCCACCAGGACCCGGGCTTCGTGGACCACGTGCTCAACAAGAGCCCAGAAGTCGTGCGCGTCTACCTGCCGCCGGACACCAACACGCTGCTCGCCGTCTCCGACCACGTCCTGCGCAGCCGCGAGTACGTGAACGTGATCGTCGCCGGGAAGAACGCGTGCTACGACTGGCTCGACCTCCCCACGGCCCGCGCCCACTGCGCGCGCGGCGCGGGCATCTGGGACTGGGCGGGCTCGGAACAGGGCGACCGCGAGCCGGACGTGGTCCTCGCCTGCGCGGGCGACGTCCCCACGCAGGAGACCATCGCCGCCGCCGACCTCCTGCACCGCCACCTGCCCGACGTGGCGGTACGGGTCGTCAACGTCGTGGACATCGCGCGCCTGCTGCCCGCCGGCGAACATCCGCACGGCATGTCCGACCGCGACTACGACGGCCTGTTCCCGCCGGACCGCCCCGTCGTCTTCGCGTACCACGGCTACCCGTGGCTGATCCACCGGCTGACGTACCGCCGCGCGAACCACGACGACATCCACGTGCGCGGCTACATCGAGGAGGGCACGACCACCACCCCGTTCGACATGGTGGTGCGCAACAACCTGGACCGCTTCCGCCTCGTGATGGACGTGATCGACCGCGTGCCGGGCCTGGCCGTACGCGCCGCGCAGGTGCGCCAGACCATGGCCGACGCGCGCTACCGCCACCACGACTGGATCCGTGAGCACGGCACCGACCTCCCCGAGGTCGCCGAGTGGCGCTGGGGGCAGGAGAGCGCGGACGTCCCGCCCGGGGCCCGCTGATGCCCGCGCGCCCCGCAACCCCCATGCCCCGAAAGGCCCATGCCCGCCGGGGATTCGCAGGCCGCGGCGCGCTCCGGGGTACTGTGTCTTCCGCTGCGCCGTCCCCCGGTCACCGCGCGTCCACAGCGCACCGGCCGGGAGCACCAGCGCCGCGCCGAGCGGCCCCCCGCGGCGCATCCGCCCGCGGGAGCACCGCCGCCCGGCCTCCCCACGCTCGACGAGCAGCTGCCGAGCAGCCGCGAGGAGACATGATGCCGACCCGCCGCCGGTCCGTCCGCCGCGCGCCTTCGCGATAGGTCCCTGCCGCCATGAAGATCGTCTTTCTCCTGCACAACGGATACGGGATCGGGGGCACGATCAAGACGACGTTCAACCTCGCCTCGGCGCTCGCCGAGCGCCACGACGTCGAGATCGTCTCGGTGTTCCGGCACCGCGCCCAGCCGAACTTCGCGCTCGGCGAGAAGGTCGCGATGCGCCACCTGGTGGACCTGCGGGAGGAGAAGGACCACCCGCTGCACACCACCCCGGCCCGCGTCTTCCCCGCCTCCGAGTACCGCTACGGGCAGTACAGCAAGCTGACCGACCAGCGGATCAAGGAGTGCCTGGCGGGCCTTGAGGCGGACGTCGTGATCGGCACGCGCCCGGGGCTGAACGTGCACCTCGCGCTCGAAGGCCCCAAGAACGCCGTCCGCATCGGCCAGGAACACCTCACGCTGCTCAACCACCCGCCCGCCCTGCGCGGCGAACTGCGCCGCGTCTACCCGAAGCTCGACGCCGTCACCACCGTGACGCACGCCGACGCCGACGAGTACCGCCGCCGCATGCGGCTGCCCGGCGTACGCCTCCAGGCGCTGCCCAACAGCGTCCCCCGCCCCGGACTGCCCCCGGCGGACGGCAACGGGAAGATCATCGTCGCAGCGGGCCGCCTGGTGCGCGTGAAGCGCTACGACCTGCTGATCCGCGCGTTCGCCAAGGTCGCCGCCGAGCGCCCCGACTGGCAGCTGCGCATCTACGGCAAGGGCGAGGAGCAGGAGAAGCTGCGCGCCCTGATCGACGAACTCGGCCTGTACAACAACGCGTTCCTCATGGGCTCGACCAGCCCGATGGAGTCGGAGTGGGTCAAGGGCTCGATCGCGGCGGTGACGTCGAACTTCGAGCCGTTCGGCATGACCATCGTCGAGGCCATGCGCTGCGGCCTGCCCGTGGTCAGCACCGACTGCGACTACGGGCCGGGCGAGATCATCAAGGACGGCGTGGACGGCAAGCTCGTGCCGGTCGGCAAGGCCGACGCCTTCGGCGACGCGCTGCTCGCCCTCGTCCGCGACGACGAGCGGCGCCGCGAGATGGGCGCCGCGGCCCTCGCCAACTCCGAGGTGTACGACCCGGTCCCGATCATCGCGGAGGCCGAGCGGCTCTTCCTCAGCCTCATGGAGGAGAAGCGCGCCGGGCGGGCCCGCAGGCCGCTCGGCAGCCGGGTGTCCGCCGCGCTGCGCAGCGCGCCGCACGCCCTGCGCGACGCGGCCGTCAGCGCCGCGTCGACCACGGTCCGCACCGTACGGAAGGCACGCCGATGACCACCGCCACCGAGACCGCCCCCGGCACCTCCGACCTGCCCAAGGACCGGCTGCCGCGCGTCGACTGCCTGCTCGCCGCCGACGGGCGGCTGGCGTTCGGCGTCGCGCGCCTGCCCGAGCCGGACGGCGACCCGGCGCTGCTCGTCGTGCTGCGCCCGAAGAAGGGCGATCCCGAGACGGAGACGCGGACCGTGCCGCTGACGCGGGACGCCGAGGGGGACGGCGGCTGGCGCGGTGTGCTCGACGCGGAGCCGCCGCTGCCCGAGGGCCGCTGGGACGTGTACGCGCTGACGGGCCCCGACCGGCCGCGGCTGCGCGCCGTACCGGGGCTGCGCGACCTGCGGGGCCTGGCCGCCGGGACGCGCCCCGACCCCGAGGGGCCCGAGGTGGCCGTGCGGCTGCCGTACGCGACGAAGGACGCCTACTTCGCGCTGCGTTCGTGGGTGCGCCAGGGGCACGCCGAGGCCGGGGACGTCCACGTGGACGGCGAGGGCATGACGGCGGCCGTGCGGCTCGTGGGCGTGGAGCACGGCGCGGGCGCGGCGGCGCTGCTGAAGCTGCGCGGCGGCGGGAAGGACGGCCCGGCAGTCGAGGCGGAGCTGCGCGCGGACGGCGCGGGCGGGTTCACGTTCACCGCGCCGTACGAGCCGCTGGTCGCGCAGGGCACCGGGGACGCGGACGAGGTGTTCTGGGACGTGTTCGTGCGGCCCGGGCGCAAGGCGCCCCGGGTGCGGGTCGGGCGGCTGCTGGACGACGTGGCCGACAAGAAGCCGGTGTTCGTCTACCCGCCCGCCAGGATCGGCACGGCCACCGTCCAGCCGTACTACACGGTGGACAACGACCTGGCGGTGCGTGTGCGCTGAGCCGCGACCGGCCGTGAGGCCGGGGAGAGGAGCCCCCATGGTGTACGCCGACCGTATCGAGGCCGGACGGGTGCTGGCCCGTGAGCTGGGACGCTTCACGGACCAGGACGTCGTGGTGCTGGGACTGCCGCGCGGAGGTGTGCCGGTGGCCGCCGAGGTGGCGGGGGCGCTGTCCGCGCCGCTGGACGTCGGGGTCGTCCGCAAGCTGGGCGTGCCGCACCAGCCGGAGGTGGCCATGGGCGCCATCGGCGAGGAGGGCGCGCGGGTGCTGAACGACGACGTGCTGCGCGCGGCGGGCGTGTCCGAGCCCGAGCTTGCGGAGGTCGAGGCGGCCGAACGCGCCGAGCTGGAACGGCGGTCGCGCGCCTACCGGGCCGGGCGGCCGCCGGTGTCAGTGGCGGGCCGTACGGTGGTCGTGGTGGACGACGGGATCGCCACCGGGGCGACGGCGCGGGCGGCGTGCCGGGCCGCCAGGTCGCGGGGGGCGCGGCGGGTGGTCCTGGCCGTGCCGGTGGCGCCGCCCGGGTGGCGGCGGGCGATGGGGGGTGACGCGGACGAGCTGGTGTGCCCGAGCGAACCGGAGGGCTTCCGGGCGGTGGGGCAGTACTTCACGGACTTCGCGCAGACGACGGACGAGGAGGTCACGGCGGCCCTCGGGCGCGGCGACCGGCGGAGCGTGACGCTGGAGACGGCGGACGGGGCGCGGCTCGGCGGCGAGCTGGTGCTGCCGCGCGGGGCGCGGGGCGTCGTGGTGTTCGCGCACGGCACGGGCAGCGGGCGCCTGAGTCCGCGCAACGGCTTCGTCGCCGAGGTGCTGAACGACGCGGGCCTCGGCACGTTCCTCCTCGACCTGCTGACGGACGCGGAGGAGCTGGACCGCGCGCGGGTCTTCGACGTGCGCCTGCTGGCACGCCGCATCACGGCGGCGACGGCCTGGCTCACCGGTGAGCTGGAACAGCCGCTGCCCGTCGGCCTGTTCGGCGCCAGCACGGGCGCGGCGGGCGCGCTGTGGGCGGCGTCGGAGCCGGGCGCGCGGTACGCCGCCGTGGTCTCGCGCGGCGGCCGCCCCGACCTGGCGGGCGAACGGCTCGCGGCCGTACGGGCACCGGTGCTGCTGCTGGTGGGCGGCGCGGACCCGGACGTCCTGCGGCTGAACGAGGAGGCGCTCGGCGCCCTGCCCGACCCGGCGCGCCTTTCGGTAGTCCCCGGCGCGGGTCACCTCTTCGAGGAGCCGGGCACGCTGTCCACCGTCGCGGAACAGGCAAGGGACTGGTTCACCGCACACCTGGCGAACGGTTGACCCCCACCCGCGCCGGGTACTCGCGAGCGGTTCGCCAACGGATCGGGTTCCCGAACGGATGAGGTGACCGCGCGTGCGGGCGACCATCACACTGGGCAGGATCGCCGGGGTCAGGGTCGGCGTCCACTGGAGCGTCCTGCTGATCTTCGCGCTGATCGCGGCGGGTCTGGCCGCCGAGCGGCTGCCGGACGCGTACCCGGGGCGTTCCTGGGCGCTGTACACCCTCGTCGGGCTGGTCACGGCCGCCGTCTTCTTCGCGTCACTGCTCGCGCACGAGCTGGCGCACGCCGTGGAGGCGCGGCGGCGCGGGGTGGGCGTGGACGACATCACGCTGTGGCTGCTCGGCGGCGCGACGCGGCTGCGCGCGGAGGCGCCCGACCCGGGGTCCGAGCTGCGGATCGCGGGCGTGGGGCCGCTGGTGAGCCTGGTGCTCGGCGGCCTGTTCGCGGCGCTGACGTGGCTGCTGGACGCGACGTCGGCGAGCGGCCCGCTGGTCGAGGCGTCGGCGTGGCTGGCGGCGATCAACATCCTGCTGGGCGTGTTCAACGCGATCCCGGCGGCGCCGCTGGACGGCGGCCGGCTGCTGCGCGCGTTCCTGTGGTGGCGCACCGGCGACCGGCTGCGCGCGGCGCGGGGCGCGGCGGGCGCGGGGCGGGTCTTCGGCTGGGTGCTGGTGGCGCTCGGTCTGTGGGGCTTCCTGACGACCGGCGTGTTCGGCCCGCTGTGGCTGGCGTTGGTCGGCTGGTTCCTGGTGCTGGCGGCGACGGCGGAGGGCCGCCAGGCGCGCCTCCGGGAGACCGTCTCCGGCGTGCCGGTCGGCTCGGCGATGACGGCCGACCCGGTGACCGTCCCGGCCACCCTGCCCGCCGACCGGCTGCGCGACGACCCGTCCTACGGCGACCGGCACCGCGCGTTCCCGGTGACGGACGAGGAGGGCCGCGCGGTGGGCCTGGTGACCCGCGAACAGGCCGCCACGGGCGACACGACGGTCGCCGAGATCATGCGCCCGCTCTCCGAAACCCGCGTCTCCCACCCCGACGAACCTCTCTCCGAACTCCTCCCCCGCCTCGAACCGGACCCCGAGAACCGCGTCGTGGTCCTCGACGACAACCGCCCGATCGGCGTCCTGACCCCGGTCGACGTGCAACGGGCCGTGCAGAACCTCATGACATCCCACTCCGGCCCGCGCTGACCTCACTGACCGCGGTGACTGTCAGTGGTGGGTGGCAGGATCGCGGGCATGGTGTTCGTACGTACTACTCCGCCGCGGTCCGTCGATGTGGCCGTGGTCTTTCCTGAACTGGCTCCGCTGGCGCGGGAGGCGATCCGGCTGCATCCCCGGCCGGGGGCGCCTTCGGTGGGGGACAGCTCTGTCGGAGGGCCGCTGCTGTGGCCTGCCGGGGAGCCGTGGCCGCACTGCGAAGAGGCGCATGGCAACAGCAGGTTCTGTACCTCGCTCGCGGAGGTGCGGCACCTCAGGCGCGTGGCCGCCCGGCAGCTCCGTGACCCCGGAGGTCCCGCGCTCACGCCTGAGGAGAGTGCGGTGATGGACCGGCTCACCGCGCAGTACAAGGAACGGCTCGCCGCCGGCCCGCCGCCCTCGAAGCAGCCGGTTCCGCTGCTGCCGGTGGCCCAGCTGTATCTGCGCGACATACCCGTGCTGCGGCCACCGGGGCAGGCCGATGTGCTCCAGGTCCTCTGGTGTCCCTACGAGCATGAATCGATCCCCGAGCCGTTGACCAGGCTGTTCTGGCGGTCCGCCGCCGATGTCACCGATGTCCTCACCACGCCGCCGGAGCCCTTCGAGGTGGAGACCAGGCACTACGTGCCGGAACCGTGCCTGCTCGCGCCCGAGTCGGTCACCGACTATCCCCACAGTTACGACGTGCCCCCGGAGACCCAGTCCGCGCTGGGGGACTGGGACAGTTGGCTGACAGCCGGGGCCGGGATGAGCCCGGAGACGCGCGAGATGCTGGAGGAGTGGAGAAGGCAGCAGGAAGCGGGCGAATACCACTCCGAGTCGTGCGAACCTGTGGTGTTCTACGACGAGTGCCTGGGTGAGGCTCCCGGCTGGAAAGTCGGCGGCTGGCCGCCCTGGGGCCGCACCGACTCCTACCCGGAGTTCTGCACCGTCTGCGACGCCCGGATGGTCCCCCTGCTGACCATCGCCACCTACGAATGGGACGGCGGCCCGTCACGCAGCTGGGCACCGGAGGAAGACCAAGCCGCCGCCTACGCCCAAACCCACTGGACCGCCGACGACCCCGCACATGCAACCCAGATACAAGTCGGCAGCACCGACAACATGCAGCTCTACATCTGCCCGACCTCCCACGACCACCCCCACACCCAGCTGATCCAGTAATCCGCCCGGCGTCTCACGCGCTCGGTCCCGGCAGCAGGCAGAACGGGTGACCGGCGGGGTCCGCGCACACGATCCACCCCCGCTCGTCCCGGTGGAGTTCCGTCCCGCCCTCGGCGACGACCTGCCGGAGTGCGTCGTCGAGGTCGGTGACCTCGATGTCGAGGTGGAACTGCTGCGGGTGCGCGCTGTCGGGCCACCGCGGCGGCCGGTGGTCGGCGACCCGCTGGAACGCGAGGACGGACGCGTCGGGCAGGTGCAGCGTGGAGAAGTCGTCGTCCACGCTCCACCGCGGATCGGCGCGATCGACCTCCCCGCCGAGCAGCGCCCGGTAGAAGCGCGCGAGCACCTGCGCATCCGGACAGTCGAGCACGACACACTGGACGACACCGATCACGTCCACCCTCCCAGCAGTTGACGACCGCGTCTCCGAAACGGCCCGCACTCTAACGGCTTCCCTCTCCACGCGGAACCGTCAGCCGTGCTCGCCGCCGACCAGCGCGGTCACCAGGCACACGCCCTGGTCGCGGCCGGTGCCGGGTGACGCGCGGAGTCTGGCGCCGCGGAGCAGAGCGCGCAACTGGTCGTGCGTCCTGGTGTGGAACGGCATGTGGTGGCGGGCGGCGAGCGCGGCGGCGTGGCGTGCGGGGGCCAGGTCGGGCGGTGCGGCGGCCATCAGCAGTGAGCCGGGGGCGAGCACGCGTGCGAGGGTGCGGAGGATGCGGGCCGGGTCCCCGGCGCGGGACAGTGCCTCGGGAAGCAGGACGCACACCGGCAGCGCCGGGTCGTACCCGCCTTCGTCGGCCGCGAGCGCGACCGCGCGCACCGGATCGGCGGCGATGTCCGCCCGGAGCACGGTCCCCGGGTACGCGCCCGCCCGCAGGTGGGCGGCGGCGATCGGGTCGGGTTCCAGGTAGACCACGGTCACCGCGTCACCGGTTACGCGCTGGGCCGTGGTGTGCAGGTCCGGGCCCGAGGTGGTCGCCGTGGGGTAGCCGTAGTCGGTGACGAGGACCTGCCTGATGCCGAGTTCCCCGACCGCGTGCGCGACGGTGGCGTGCAGGGCGGCGCGCAGCGACGCGGCGGCCTGGGCGATCTGCGGCCAGGCGTCGGCGAGTTCTGCCACCGCCTGCCGGTCCACGGCGTAGTGGTCCTTGCCGCCGAGGAGGACGTCGCGGACGCGGGCACGGGACGGCCACGCGAACGCGTCCCAGGAATCGAGCCAGGGCGGAGCGGCGGCCAGCGCCTTCTCCAGCCGCACCCGGTTCCCCTCCTCACCAGCCTCCATCGGACTCCCCCGTCTCGCGCGCGACGGTCCGCACGAACACCCACACCAGCCCCAGCCCGGCGGCCATCCACACCAGTCCGAGCCCGGCCAGCACCCCGGCCGTCCACCCGCCCACAGCCCACCAACGCCCCGGTCCCGTCACCGCTCCGCCCCTTCCCACCGCACCGTCGCCCGGTACAGCGCCTCCAACTCCCCCACGCACCGCTCCCGGCAGATCCACAACGGCACCGCCCCCGCGTCCCCGACGAGTTCGCCGTGCACCGCCAATTCCCGGCTCCCGTCACCACACCGCCAGCACTGCCGCCCGGCGACCAGCGCCACCGCGACCTCCCGGACGACGCCGACGCCCGACAGCCACCGCCCGTTCACGCCGCCTCCGCCCGTAAAGCGGCCGGAAGCAATGCCCACACCGACTTGCTCTCCGCGCCCACGTCCACACCCCACGCGAGGCAGAGTCCGGCGATCAGCCCAAGGCCCCGCCCGCCCTCCGCGTCCGACGACGCGGCCCGGCAGCACTTCGGCGGCATGACATCCGGCGCGCCGTCCACGACCAGGACCCGCAACAGCGCGTCACGCCCGCCGTACGAGACCTGCGCGATCAGCCGCCCGCCACGCACCGGCCGCGCATGACGCACAGCGTTCGTCGCCAACTCCGAGAAGACAACAGCGGCATCCGCAACCGTCCCGGCCTCCATGCCCCAGCCAGTCAGCACACCCCGCACCTGCCACCGCATCACCGGCACACTCTCGACCGCGTACGGCTCCGACAGCAGCCGCAACAGACACCCCGCCCGCTCGTTCACGAGGCCGCCTTCCCAACGCGGTCGGACCCGGCCGGAAAGCCTGCGCAGCGGACCGGACGGCGTAACACGGTGCTTCTCGTCGAAGCGGCCTGCGTGCTTTGAATGTTCGGCGCCACAGCCATGCCATCTCCTCGCGATCGGCCGGTCACCCAGCGCTGCGCCATGACGCCACTATGTCAGTAGACACCACTCAGGAGAAGTAGCTTTTTGCACCTTCACTCCTACGAGTAACCCGGCGCGAGCGCTCGACTGGCGCATAGGCTCAGCGTGGCCAGTGGCCATCAAGAGTTGACGGAGGGCATGGATCGATGACGTCGCCGGTGGGGCCAGCAGGCCGGATGCAGATCGCCCGAGGGCTGATCGAACTCCGCGAACGGGCGGGCCTGACACAGGTGCAGGTCGCCAGCGCGGCCGGTTGCAGCAAGGCCACCGTGAGCCGTTACGAGGACTGGACGGACCGCCGCCGCGTGAAGTGGGCGACCGTCAAGAACCTGGCTGAGGCATGCAAGGGATCACGCCCCGAGGTGGACGCCCTTGTGGACCTCGCGCGGTCTCAGACCGCCGGGTGGTGGGTGGGTAACCCGATCGTGCCCGAATGGCTGAGCCCGCTCATCGCGTTCGAGGCTCTGGCCGGGTACGAGCGCGTCACAGCGACAACGGTCGTACCGGGCCTTCTTCAGACCCGCGAGTACGCCAGATCACTGCTCAGCGCCCAGGGCGTCCCGGATGACCGACTGGAGCAGAAGACCGAAGCACGGATGAAGCGCCAGGAGGTCCTTGACCAGGGCCTGCGATTGTGGGCCATCCTGGACGAGACGGCACTCCGGCGCAGGGTCGGGAATGCCGCTGTCATGGCTGACCAACTCAGCCACCTCCACGAAGTCTCCAAGCGCCCCACCATCGACGTGCAAGTCCTGCCCTTCAAGGCAGGACCGCCTTCTGCGCCGGGCCAGTTCCTCATCCTGGGTCGTGATGACGAACGCGACCCACGCAATACCATGGCGGTGGTCTACCTGGAGTTGCCGCAGCGAGGGGTGTACCTCGATGATCCAGACGATGTGACCGCCTACAAGGTCATGTTCGACCGGCTGCGAGCCCAAGCTGCTGGCACGGCCGAGACAGCCGAACTGTTGATGTCAGTCCGACAGGAGTACCTCCGATGACACGACGCCCCGCCACAACCTCAGCCGACCTCAGCACGGCGGAGTGGTTCAAGTCCAGCTTCAGCAACGCGGACAACGAATGCGTCGAGATCGCGCACCTGGATTCCCGCACCGCCATCCGGGACTCCAAGACAGGAGGAGACGACAGCCCCGTCCTGGTCCTGGCGGCCGGTGCATTCGCGAGCTTCATCGACTCCGTGTCCGGAACCGGGCAGCCGCCCACCACCAGCGCATGAGGGACCGGATGATGGCCACCCACCCGATGACACGCGACGCCGAAAAGCTTGCCTGGAGGAAGTCCTCCTACAGCGACGGAGAAGGCCAGAACTGCGTCGAGATCGCTGTACTCGACGGCGCCGTGGCCGTACGCGACTCCAAGGTTCCCGACGAACCGCACCTGCTGATCCCCCGCGACCAATTCACCGCACTCATCACCACCCTCACCCACCACTGACCCACCGGGAGACAACCGTTGAGTCCATCGGCAAGCACACCGCCTGTGCGTGAGTGGGCGTTCGTCCTGTATCCCGAGGGGTGGCCGGGTACGGAGGAGTCCGACCGGTTCGACCGGTCGGATGCGCTCGCCGGTGGGGAGATCGGGTGGGAGGAGGACCCGGGCGGGGTGCGGTTCCCGTGCGTGGTGCGTGCGGCCCGCGCTGAGGACGCGGTGGCGTGGGCCGTCGAGCGGCTGGGGCGGGCGGGCATCGGGATCGCCGACGTCAGGATGCCGCTGACCGACTTCCGTACGGCGGCCCCCTGACCGCCCGCGAGGAGTCGGATCTCACCGGTCCGGCCGCCACGGCTGCCCGAAGACGCGGGAACAGCCGGGGCGTTGCGCGCTTGCCCCGCTCGTTGTCAGACCCCCGCGCCATGCTGTCGGCATGACCGAGGACATGTTCTGGCAGTTGATCGCCGAGTGCCGTCCGCCGTTCCCTGACCCGGAAGGCGACGAACTCGCCGAGGCTCTCACCGCTCGCCTCGGGCGAGGTCCGGTGTCCGGGATCATCGGCTTCGCCGAGCAACTCGCCTGGGCGCTCTACCGGTTGGACCGCAGAGAGTACGGCGAGGACATGTCGGCCGATGCCTTCCTCTACACGCGCGCGGCAGTGGTCGCGGCCGGGCGGGAGGAGTACGAGAGGGTTCTCCGCGAGCCGCAACGGTTCACGCCCTACGCCGACGACCTCATATGGGCCGAAGCGCTCCTCTACGCCTCCGACAACGCGTACCAGCACGTCACCGGCGACGAATGGGACCGGGAAACCCGCTACAGCTACGAGTCCTGCTCCAACGAGGCCGGCTGGGCGACCCGGTAGCACGTGCGGTCGCAGCGGCGCAGAACGCGACGGAGACCTCGGCCGGTGAACCGGCAAGGGCCTGCGGGATCGCTGCGTAGCGCGCCAAGGTCTCGTCCTTTCGTCGCCGGCATCATCCACGGCAGGTTCCCCGCCCGGCCCGTGCGGGTCACCGACCGCCCCGCGCCGGTCGCGGTTGCGGGGTCATTCGCCGGTATTTAGGCTGTTTGGGTGGGCTCGGGGTGTCCCCTGTGGGTGGAGGCCTGTGATGTCCCGATCGCTGCTCGGTGCGCTGCCGCTGTGTGTCGCGGTGGGTGCTCTCGCCATGACCGGTGGTGCGCAGCCGCAGGAGAGGGCGGCCGAGGTCGGGGGGACCGTCACGGCGGGGGGTGGCACCGGCCTGCGTGAGGCGCCCGACGACGGCGCGGCCGTCGTGGACACGGCGGCGGGCGGGGCCCGTGTCGATGTGCTGTGCGTCGCGGAGGCGGATCACGGCTCGACGTGGTACCTCGTGCGCGCCGACGCCGACGCCTACGCCTGGGCGCCCGCCGAGGACGTCCGCGTGAAGGGCGATGGACCGGCCGCCTGCTAGTCGTTCCCGGCCGGGTCCGTCCCCGCCGTGTCCGGGTAGAGGATGCGCTGCGTCTCGGCCAGGTTGGCCGCCACCGCGACGGCCTCCCACTCGTAGCCGTTCCACCGGCACACGAGCCTGGGCGCCTCCGGGCGTACGTGCGCCCCCGCGCACGGGCCGGGCGTGAGCGTGACCACCCGGTAGCGGTCGCTGCGCCGCGCCGCCCGCCGCTCGGCCCAGTCGGCGAGGGGCTCCTCGTCGTCCATCGGTTACGCCAGCCCTTCCCGTCGCACGGCACCCGCCGCGCACATCACACCATGCCCCGGGCCGTCCCAACCCACAGGCGAACCAGTACCGTTCACCCATGGATCTGAGAACGGTGGCCATCACCGGCGCGGCGGGGCAGATCGGTTCCGTCGTGCGGCGCGCCCTCCGCTCGGAGGCGGAACGGCTGATCGCCCTCGACCGCGTCCCGCTGGAGGCGGAGGCACCGAACGAGACGGCGCGCCAGGTC
The DNA here is from genome assembly GCF_044461265.1 of Streptomyces sp. NPDC049879. Taxonomy (NCBI): domain Bacteria; kingdom Bacillati; phylum Actinomycetota; class Actinomycetes; order Kitasatosporales; family Streptomycetaceae; genus Streptomyces; species Streptomyces sp. NPDC049879. The sequence continues at coordinate 281,358 of NZ_JBITKT010000006.1, forward strand.
GAACTGCGCGACCCCGGCGCGGTCGTCGCCGCCCTCGCCGGCACCGGCACCGACGCCGTCCTCCACCTCGGCGGCATCGCGGACGAGGCGCCGCTGGCCGAACTGCTGGCGGCCAACGTCCTGGGCACCCAGCACGTCCTGGAGGCCGCGCGCCGCCTCGGCATCCCCCGCGTCGTCCTCGCGAGCACCAACCGCGTCACCGGATTCCACCCCACCAGGCGCCTGACCGGACCGGCCGATCCGACGCGCCCCGACGGCCTGTACGCGGTGAGCAAGGTGGCCGTCGAGGCGCTGGGGCGCATGTACGCCGAGAAGTTCGGCCTGTCCGTCATAGCCCTGCGCATCGGCAGCTTCGAGGAGAGCCCGACCGAGCCGCGCCACCTCGCGACCTGGCTGAGCCCCCGGGACGCGGTCGGTTTCGTCCGCGCCGCGCTGACGGCGCCGCCGTCGCCCGGCTTCCGGGTGGTGTACGCGGTGTCCGCGAACACCCGGCGCTTCTGGGAGCTTCCCGCGCCCACCACGCTGGCGTACACGCCGGTGGACGACGCCGAGACGTACGCGTCCCTGATCCCCGGCGCGGACATCCCCTTCTCCCCCACCACGCCGCAGTCCGGCCCCTACGCGGCGCCGGAGTTCACGCTCCCGCACGTCCAGCCCTGACCCCACCGGCCGGAAGGGGAACCGGCCGCACGTCCCGCGCGTCCCACCGCCGCAGGGCGGACGGAACACGATCCCGGGGGGCATGTGTGCGTGGTGTCAGAACGGCGGGCGGTCTCGGCTCGGCGGCGCTGGTCGCCGTACTGGCGGTCGGCTGCGGCGGCGGGGACGGCGGGCTCGTGGTCGAGGGCGAGGCACCGGCGGCGCCGTACGCGGGCCCGCTGTGGGTCGAGCCGCAGGACCCGTCGGCCTTCGAGGAGGACAGCGTCGAGGCGGCCGAGGCGGACGCCGGGGCGGCGGCGCTGGCGCTGGAGTGCGACGGCGCCCTCTACCAGGGCGGCGGGGCGGGCGCCTGGAGCGAGGGCGACGGCGGGGACGACCCGGAGGGCGGCCTGCGCGCGTACTTCGACATCGACCAGCCGGGCCTTCCGGAGGAGGGCTACCGCGTGGAGCGCGAGGACGACGGGCGGGTCCTGTTCTCCCTCGACGTGGACGGCGAGACGAAGGTGGCGGTGATCGTCGCCGAGGACGGCCCCGACCGGCCCGGCTGGGGCCCCGAGACCTCGGCGGCCTGCGACCCGGCCGAACTGCCGGAGGACTGGGCGGACGAGCAGGGATACGAGTTCTGGACGGACGCGGACGGCGGACGCGTGCCCGTCAGTGAGATCAGCAGCAGCGAGGGGTCGGCGCACTGCGACTGGCAGGACGCCGATTTTCTGGAGATCGGGAGGGGCCTGGAGATCGGGAGGGGCCTGGAGATCGAGATCGGGAGCGACGCCGACCGGGCGCTCTACGCCCGCGACCCGGAGGGTGTGCTGCCCGGCGGAATGCTGACCGCCCCCTACGACGGCGACGCCGAACTGCCCGCCGACGCGCGGGACACCGGCCGGCACCTCGGCGACCGGCGGCTGTCGCTGGCCGCCGACGGCGCCACCGCGTACGTCCGCACGCCGGAGGGTGTGGAGGCGTGGCCGCTGGTCGTCCCGGGGATGGGCTGCGCCTGAGACCGGCGCGCGCCGAACGGCCGCCCGCCGCTGTGATGTTCGTCGCTGACACGATCCGCCGGGCAGGGGCGTGCGGCACGCCGGTGGGCCGGTGGGGGCGGGCCGTCCCGGCGGACCGTGCGTGATCGGCGCGGCCCCGGGCGGGGGCGCCGCACGTGGTCGGCGTCGCGGGCGGGAAGCCGTCCGGGCCGACCGGGCGCGGGCCTCCCGCGGGGCACCGGGCCGGGCCGCCGTGCAGGGGGCCGCCAACTGCTGCGGCGCAGGCCAGAGGGGGTGACGGGCCACCCGGGGCGCCGCCGGGCGGGGGCGGTGGAACGGGCCGGAGGGGGACGCCGCGGCGCGGCCGGTGACCACGGGCGCGGCTCCCGCCGACCGGCTCCGCCGCCCCCGTCGCGCCCCTCGTCCGGCACGGCGGCGGCACCGTTGCGAGCCGGGATCCGGGGTAAGGGAGGTCGGTGCGGCCCGTGCCCGTACCGCGAACAACTCGTGAGGGATTGTCAGTGCCACCCGTTAGGCTCGTTTGTATGTCCGAAGCACCTGAATCGACCGCTGTGCCCCGCTCCGCCGCCGTCCTCAACGAGGAGATACGCGCGCTGTGGACACGGGTCGCCGGTCGTCCGGCGGACGAGCAGCGCCGGGAGTACGAGCGCCTGCTCGCCGAGTGGGTCGCCGCCGCCCGCGCGGGGGCGAGTCGCTGACGGACGGGCGGCGCACGGGGATTGACGCCCCTTACTGACAGGTAGTCTCATAAGGGGATGGCTGTCGCACCGCGCCCCGCGCCCGTCCCGGACGGGCCCGCGGAAGAGACCTTCAACGACTTCTCCGACGACGACATCGCCGCCCTGCGGGACTCGCTCGGCTCGCTCCGCAGCAGGGAGCGGGTGGCCGAACGGCTGCTCGCCTCCTCGGCCAGGCACTCCTTCGACCCGGACACCGAGCTGGACTGGGACGCCCCCTGGACCGAGGGCCTGTGGTACTGGCCCCCGGAACTGGTGTCCCTCTACGACACCCCGCTCTGGTACGCCATGCCGGAGGAGCAGCGGATCGACCTGTCCCGGCACGAGTCGGCCGCCCTCGCCTCGCTCGGCACCTGGTTCGAGCTGATCCTCATGCAGCTGCTCGTCCGCCACATCTACGACAAGCCGCAGACCAGCGCCCACGTGCGGTACGCGCTGACGGAGATCGCCGACGAGTGCAGGCACTCGATGATGTTCATGCGCGCCGTACGCAAGGCGGGCACACCGGCGTACCCGCCCGGCCGCCTCCACCACAACCTGGCGCGCGTCTTCAAGACGGCCTCCACGACGCCGGGTTCGTTCACCGCCACCCTCCTCGGCGAGGAGGTGCTCGACTGGATGCAGCGCCTCACCTTCCCCGACGAACGCGTCCAGCCGCTGATCCGGGGCGTGACCCGCATCCACGTGGTCGAGGAGGCGCGGCACGTGCGGTACGCCCGCGAGGAGCTGCGCCGCCAGATGCGCGTCGCGCCCCGCTGGGAACGCGAGCTGACCCGTATCACAGCCGGGGAGTTCGCGCGGATCTTCTCGGTCGCCTTCGTCAACCCCCGTGTGTACACGGCCGTCGGGCTCGACCGCGCCGAGGCGGTGGCGCAGGTACGGGCCGGCGCGCACCGGCGCGAGGTCATGCGGCAGGGCGCACGCCGGCTCACGGACTTCCTGGACGAGATCGGCGTGCTGAGCGGCGTCGGCCGCGCGCTGTGGCGCCGCTCCGGCCTGCTGGCCTGACCCGCCCACCGGCCTCCGCCGTCCGGCGCCTCCCGTCGGGCACCTCTTGTCCAGCACCTCTTGTCCAGCACCTCTTGTCCAGCACCTCTTGTCCAAAAAGAGCGGCCGCCACCGGCCGATCCGCCATGCCCCGGCACACCGGGACGCGGGCGGTTACCCTTCGGGACATGAGCAGCCCACCCGTCGCGCCCCGTCCGGCGTACCGCCGCCTGAGCGTGGAAGAGCGTCACGGCCAGCTGATCGCCACCGCGCAGCGGCTGTTCGCGAGCCACCCGCCGGAGGACGTGTCGCTCGACGACGTGGCGCGCGCCGCCGGGGTGTCCCGTCCGCTGGTGTACCGCTACTTCCCCGGCGGCAAGCAGCAGTTGTACGAGGCCGCGCTCGGCAGCGCGGCCCGCGACCTGGAGCTGTGCTTCGCGGTGCCCGAGGAGGGCCCGCTCAGCGAACGGCTCGCCCGCGCCCTCGACCGCTACCTGGCCTTCGTCGACTCGCACGGCGAGGGCTTCACCGCGCTGCTGAAGGGCGGCAGCGTGGTCGAGACGGCCCGCACGAGCGCCATCGTGGACAGCGTGCGCCGCGCGGCGGCGCAGCAGGTGCTCGTCCACATGCGGGTCGCCGCCCCCGGCCCGGACCTCCACATGGCGCTGCGGACGTGGATCACGGCGGTCGAGGCGGCCTCGCTGATCTGGCTGGACGAGAACAAGCAGCGCCCCGCGTCCGAGCTGCGGGACTGGCTGGTCGAGCACTTCGTGGCCGTCCTCATGGTGACGGCAGGGCGGGACGCGCAGACGGCGGCCACCCTGCGCGCCGCCGCCGCGCTCGAACCGGCGGGCGGCCGGGTGGACACCATGGTCGAACGGACCCTGGCCGCCATGGGCCCCGAGGCGGCGGACTGATGCGCAGCGAACGGACCCCGTTCGTCGGCGGGCCGCTCGACGGCCGGGTGCTGCCCGTGCTGGTCGGCGCGACGGGCAAGCCGCCGAAGCGGTACGAGGTGCCCGTCCCGGGCGAGGACGGCGAGCCCGGCACGGTGCACGTCTACCACCTCGAACCGGCCGGCCACACCCGCCGCCTGCGCCTCCCGCGCGGCTGGGTCTACACCTACGAACCCCCGCCCGCCCCGCCGGAACCGTAGACGGACCTCAGGCCTGTTCCTCGAAGGCGCACCCACCGCAGGGCTGTCACGCCACGGCGGACGGCGGGTCCGCCGTGGCTGGTGGTGGCGAGAGCCGATGAAGGCCGCGCTCGGCCGCCGGTCCACTCCGGGACCGCCCTCGGGCTCGTCTTCGGAGGAGGCGTCCGGCCCAGGAGCCGGGGGAGCCCCAGGCGCCAGGCCGGCAGGACGATCCCCTTGAAGAGGGGCCCTGACCCGTGGTCGGGCGGCGCGGCGCAGGCGGACCCGGCGGACGGGACCGGGCGCCGGAACGGACCGCGGCCCGGATCCCCGCGTCCCCCGGCGCACCGCGACGAGTGCCTAGCCGTGACCGAGTACCTCGTCGTCCGCGTGCGCGCCGAACTCGGCGACGCGCACCTCGGCGATGCGCTCGTACCGGTTGATCCGGTCGGTCCACTCCGCGTCGACGCCGAACGCCGCCCGCGCGAAGCCCACCCGCCCGACCGCCTCGGCCAGGCCCGGATCACCGGCTGCCAGCAGCCGCACCGGCGCGTCCAGCGCCACGGTCCCCGGCGGCACGAAGAACTCGTCCGGCAGAACGGTGCGCGCGTGCACGAGCGCGCCGACGGCGACGACCGAGCCGGGCCCCAGCCGCGCGCCCTGGAGGACCGTCGCCGTCGTCGCCACGTAGACGCACCTGCCGACCTCGCAGCCGAGCAGCGTGGCATGCGGCCCGACGAAGACGTGGTCGCCGACGAGCACCGGCTGATCACCGGCCACCGCGGACGCGCGCAGCACCGCGTTCTCGCAGACCACCGCCGCTTCACCGACCTCGATCCGCGATCCCTCGGCGTCGAGCACCGCGCCGTACATCACCCGGGCCCTCGGCCCCACGCGGACATCGCCGACGAGCGTGGCCGTCGGGGCGACGTAGGCGGTCGGATGCACCTGCGGTTCCCGCCCGCGGTGGCGGACACGGACTCCCTGCGGTTCGGCGGTCATGGGCGAAGCCTCGGCCGCCCGGCCGCGCGGACGCTGGCGGATTCCGGACGTCGCGCCCGCCCGGCGCGGCCTCAGCCGGTGGTGATCCGGTTCCAGAAGTTGTGCGTGAGGCCGCTCGCCGAGGTCACCGACTCGACGGTGAAGCGGTCCTGGACGTCGGCCAGCCCCTCCCACATCGAGACCCCGCCGCCGAGGATGGCGGGCACGGTGACCAGGTGCATGAAGTCGACGAGATCCGCCGCCAGGAACTGCCGGATGGTGGAGGGGCCGCCGCCGATGCGCACGTCCTGGCCGTCCGCGAGCTCCAGGGCGCGGGCGAGCGCCTCCTCGGGGGTGGCGTCGAGGAAGTGGAAGCTCGTCCCGTTGTCGAAGTGGATGGGCTCGTGCCGGTGGTGGGTGAGCACGACCACGGGCGTGCGGAACGGCGGCTCGTCGCCCCACCAGCCCCGCCAGCCGTCGTCGGTCCATTCGCCGGTCTGCGGACCGAACTTGCCCCGGCCCATGATCTCGGCCCCGATGCCCTGGCTCCAGGTGCTCGTGAGCGCGCGGTCGACGGTGATCGGGTCGTCCACGGCCTGGACGCCGTGGATGACCCGCCCGTCGTAGCGCGTGAACATCTTCTCGGCGCCACCCATGGGTGACTCCATCGTGATCGTCTCGCCCGCGCTGTAGCCGTCGAGGGAGACGTGGAAACCGTGCACGCGAAGCTTCGCCATGCGGTCCACCTCCAGTAAGTGATTGCAAAGTGCAATTGGTAGGTGAAACCCTACAATGGACGAGTTGCGAGTTGCAATCACTCAGGGGGTGCACGATGCGTGAGGAGCCGCGTTCGGGGTGTGCGATCAACGCGGCGGTGGAGGTCCTGGGGGACCCGTGGTCCCTGATCGTGCTCCGCGACGTGATCTTCGGCGGACGCCGCCACTTCCGCGATCTGCTGACCAGGAACGACGAGGGCATCGCGTCCAACATCCTCGCCAGCCGCCTGCGCAAGCTCGTCGAAACGGGCCTCCTCACCCGCGACGACGCCACCCGCGGCCGGAAGGCGACCTACACCCTCACCGAAGCGGGCATCCAGACACTCCCCGTGATGGTCGCCCTCGGCGCGTGGGGGCTGCGGCACCGGCCCACGACCCCGGAACTCGCGGTCCGTGCCCGCCTCCTCGCGGAGGGCTCCCCCGACCTCGCCGACGAACTCATGGACGAACTGCGCGAGATCCACCTCGGCATCCCCCGCGAGAACCCCCCGAGCCCCAGCGCCTCCGAGCGGTTGCGGCAGGCGTACGAGGCCACCCGCGCACAGGCCCTGTGACCCCCCGCGGGTCCGCCGGGCCCTTACCTCCGGGGTAATCGACCCGCCGCACGCGGGCGGCGAGGATTCCGGTACCCGCCGCGCCCGCCCGGCGCGGCCCGATGATCGGAGCACCGCCCCATGGCCGCAGCCGCACCCGTGACCACCCGCGCCGTCGTGGAGGAGCTGCTGCGCCGGATCGGCGAGGGCGACCCCCGGCGCATCGCCGAGCTGTACGCCGAGCGGAGCGACTGGCGGCTGGACTGGCCCGAGGCCGAGCACGGCCGGGCCGCCACCCCGTGGATACGCCACCGCGCCACCCGCGCCGACGCCGCCGCGCACTTCCGCGACCTGGCGGACCACCACGTGCCGGAGCAGGCCGCGACCGTGGTCGAGCGCGTCCTCACCGACGGCCCCGACGCCGTGGTGCTCGGCGAGATCCGCCAGACCGCGCGCTCCACAGGACGCGCCTACCGCGCCCGGTTCGCCCTGCACCTCACCGTCGAGGACGGCCTGGTCACGCGCCACCACATCTACGAGGACAGCCTCGCCGTCGCCCAGGCGTTCGCCCCGGCGGACGGTGCGGACGTCACAGCCCGCTGAGGAGGCCTGCCACCCGCTCCCAGGTCAGGCCGGCGGCGGCCGGGTCGAAGTCGGGCAGCTCGGCGTCGGTGAAGAAGTGTCCGGCGCCCGGGTACCGGAAGACCTCCAGCTCCACCCCCGCCTCCCGCGCCGCCGCGCGGAGGGCCGCGACCCGTTCCGGGGGCGCGAACGGGTCCGGCTCGGCGGCGTGCAGCTGCACCCGCGCCCCGGGGCGTACGGCGGGGGGCAGCCCGGCCGCGCCGTGCAGGAGGAGGACGGCGGCGGCAGCGGGGCGTTCCGGCCAGAGCGAGGAGACGACGCCCGCGCCCATGGAGAACCCCGCGAGCACGGCCGTGTCCGGCAGTCCGGCGAGGGCGCGCCGCGCGCGTCCGGTCACGGCCGCCCAGCCGATCCCGTCGAGCAGCCTGACCCCCTCCCCGACGGTGGGGGCGGTCGCACCCGCGAAGAGGTCGGGCGTCACGACCTCGTGCCCGGCGGCCCGCAGCCGCTCGGCGGCGCGCAGTTCGACGGGGCGCAGGCCGAGCACGGAATGGAACAGTACGACGGTGGCCACGCCGCCATCGTGCCGTACGCGGCGCCACCCGTTCGGGCGGGTGGCGGCGGGTGGCGGCGCGTCCGGTGCGGCGTCGATGCGACAACCAGGCAACGTGCTGGTATGACCAGACCGCTCCGGTGGCTGTCCCTGGCCCTTGGCCTGCTCGCTCTCACCGCCCTGCCCGCGCCCCCCGCCGCCGCAGAACCGGCCGACAGCCTCCCCGCGCTGCTCACCGAACTCGGCGCGCTCTACGAGGAGTCGGGCCGCGCGACCGAGGTCTACCAGGAGACCGCCCGCCGCCTGCGGGACCAGCGCGCCGAGGTGCGGCGGCTGAACGAGCGCCTCGCCGCCACCAGGACCGACCTCGCCGACGCGCGGCGGCTGGCCGGTGCCCTCGCCCGCGAGCAGTACCGCCACGGCGGCGCGCCCCTGCCCGACGTCCTGCGGATGCTGTTCGGCGAGGCGCCCGAGGGCCGCGACCTGCACGACCGGACGGTGGCCCGGCGCGCGGCGCGCGCCCAGGCGTCCGAGATCACCCGCCTCGCCGAGGGCGAGCGGCGCGCCGACGAACTGGCCACCGCCGCCCGCGAGGCGCTGGACGAGCAGCAGACCCTGGCGGCCGAGGAGCGCAGGCAGCGCGACGAGATGCGCGACCGGCTCGCGGAGGTCACCAGGCTGCTCGCCACCCTGGAACCCGCCGAGACGACCGGCGCGACCGGCGCGACGGGCGCGACGGGCGCGACAGAGACGGCCGACACGCCACCGGCGGCCACCGGCGTCACCACCGACCAGGCCCCCGGCAGCCCCGGCACCCGCGCGCCCACCCCGGCGGGCGCCCGCGCCCTGGCGCACGCCCTCGACCTGGTGGGCACCCCGTCCGACCCGGTCGCCCTCGTCACGGACGCCTGGGCGCGGGCGGGCCGTACGCTCCCGGACTCCCCCGCCGCCCTCTGGGCCGCGCTCCCCCAGGTGTCCCTGGGCGAGCTGCGCCCCGGCGACCTGGTGGTCTACGGCACGGACGCCTCGCACGTCGCGCTCTACGCGGGCGACGGCCAGGTCGTCCACGCCCCGGGGCCCGGCGAAGCGGTCGCCGTCGCGCCGCTGGCCGTACGCCCCGTGCTCGGCGCCGTCACACCCGGCTGACGCGGCGTCAGACCGGGCGCGGCGTGGCCGAGCGCAATTCCGCGCGCAGTTCGGGGGTGAGCAGGTGTCCGGCCCGGCCGACGAAGAGCGCCATGTGGTAGGTCACCGTGCTCATGTCGGCGTCCGGCTCGGTCCAGGCGCCCAGGAGCGAGCCGTCGCTGATCGACATGACCAGCAGGTTGCCCGACTCCATCGCGACCAGCGTCTGCCGTACGGGGCCGCCCTCCATCAGCTGGGCGGCGCCGTTCGTCAGCGAGCCGAGGCCCGAGACGATCGTCGCCAGGTCGGCGGTGGCGCCCTGCGGGCCGCCGGTGGCGGCGGCGGGACGCGGTGTGTCGGCGTCCTCGGAGGACAGCAGCGGCAGGCCGTCCGCGGAGACGACCGCCACCGAGGTGACGCCTGGCACCTCCTCGACCAGCCGGGTCAGCATCCAGCGCAGGTCGTGCCCGCTCCTGCTGCGGATACCGGTCAGCGGATCGGTCCCGGGGGCGGGGATCGGTGTCGGTGTCATGACGGCGTCTCCTCTCCGGTGGGCCCGGTCTGGGGACCAACGGTCCTGGCGGCGTCGCGGTGCCCGTCCCTGGCGCCGCGCTGGAAGCCGCCGAGTCGGCGGCGCAGTTCGTCGGCGTCCACCGCGCGGGCGCGCGCGGCGGACGGCTCCTGCGGGGCGGGGACGGCGCCCGGCGTGCGGCGGGGCAGCCCGCTGCCCGTGACGGGGTGGGCCCGCGGCGTGGTGTCGTCCGCGCGGGCGTGCTCGGCGGGCGGGGCGGGCGCGGCGTGCCGTGCGTGCGGCACGGTGGGGATGCCCGCGGCCGGGGTGACGGGCTCCTGCGGGATCAGCCCGGCCGTCGGCACGCCCGCGGCGGGCGTGACGGGCCCCGGCACGGCGGCGGTGGGCACCGGGCCCGTGTCGGCCGGGCCGAGGCGCGAGGGGTACGAGACGCCCGGCCGGTCCTCCACCAGCACGGCCGGCACGGCGACCTCCGCGACCGTCCCGCCGCCGGGGCGCTGCCGCAGCCAGCTGCGCAGCCCGTGCCGGGCGGCGAGGCGCGCGACCGTGTACAGGCCCATGCCGATGCCGAAGCCCTCGCCGCTGCCGTCGGCGCCCTGCGGCGGGGTGACGGAGTCGGCCAGCCGGTGGTTCAGCTCGGCGAGCCGCGCCGGGGACAGGCCGACGCCCTCGTCCTCGACGGACAGGAGCAGTTCGCCCTGGGTCCAGCGGCCGGTGAGCCGCACCCGCGCGCCTGGCGGCGAGAACGCGGTGGCGTTGTCCAGCAGTTCGGCCAGGAGGTGGCTCAGGTCCCGGGCCGCGTAGCCGGTGATCCAGACGGCGGGCGGCGGCGGGGTCGTCTCCACGACCTCGTAACGCTCTATCTCGCTGACCGCCGCGCGCGCGACGTCGATCAGCGGCATCGGCTCGCTGAGCTGCTGGAGCGGCTGGGCGCCGGCGAGCAGCAGCAGGTTCTCGCCGTGGCGCCGCATGCGGGCGGCCAGGTGGTCGAGCGAGAAGAGGATCGCGAGCTGGTCGGGGTCGGCCTCGTGCTCCTCCAGGCCCTCGATGACGGCGAGCTGCTCGCCGACGAGCGCGAGGAGGCGCTGCGCGTGGTGGGCGAACATGCCGTGCACCGCGCCGTGCAACGCGGCGAGGCGGGCGTGCAGTTCGCTCTGCTCGGACAGCAGCCGGTCACGCTCGGCGCGCAGGCCGCCGCCCTCCTGCGCCGCGGCGGCCGCGTCCTTGGCGGACTCGGCGGCGCGCTGGTGCAGCGTCACGGCGCGGGCGTGCAGCGCGTTGACTGCGGAGACGACCTCGGCGAACTCGTCGTTGCGCCCGGTGTACTTGACCGGCTCCTGGCCGGTCGGGTCGGCGGCGACGCGGCGGCTGCCGAGGCGTACGGCGGCGAGCGGCCGCGTGAGCGACCTGGCGGTGTGGACGTTGACGCCCAGGGCGAGGCCGAAGGCGAGCAGGATGATCAGGCCGGTGACCCACAGGCCGGTGAAGTCGTCGTCGTTGAGCGCGTCGAGGTCCTCGACGCGCTGCTCGGTGAGGGTGCCGAGCAGGCCGCGCAGGGCGCCCGTGCGGGCCAGCAGCGCGTCCTGGACGGCGTCGGGGTCGAGGGCGCGGTCGGCGTCGTCCAGGTAGGGCGCGTCGGTGAGCTGCGCCAGGTACGCGGCGGCCTGCTCTGCGTCGTCCCCGCCGAGCGCGCGCTCGTACGCCGCGCGGCCCGTGTCATCGGCGGTGGCGGCGAAGTCGTCGAGGGCCTCGGACTCGCGGACCGCCTCGCGCTGGGCCAGGGCGGTGAGTTCGCCCTGCTCGCCGCCGCCGGTCAGCGCGGCGAGCAGCAGGCCGCGGGTGGCCGAGGAGGCGTGGACGGCGCGGGCGAGGTCGGGCAGGGCGTCGGCGGTCGGGTCGCTGGCGCGTTCCGGCCTGGCGCGGCTGACGGAGCGCAGGAGGCCGTCGAGTTCGCCGATCACGTCGGTGTACGCGCGGTACGTGTCGGCGGGCGCCGCCTCGCCTGACAGGGCCAGTTCGCGGGCGGCGGCGACGCCGTCGAGGCTCTCGCGCAGCTCCGGCGCGGCCTCGGGCCGCAACTGGCCGATGCCGCGGTCGGCGCGGTCGCGGGCGTCCTCGGGCAGGGCGGCGGCGAGGACGTCGGCGTCGCCGGTGACCCCGGCGACCACGAGGGCGTCGCGTTCGTCGGCGAGGGCGTGCGAGAGCGAGAGCGCGCGGCCCGTGAGCCGCGCGTCGTCCACGAGCCGCTGCGATCCGGTCCAGTCCTCGTAGGCGCCGTAGAGGGCGGGCGCGCCCGCGCCCATGACGGCGAGGCCGGTCAGGAACACACCGGCGACCAGCCGGCTGCGCACCCGTACACGCCGGCGGCGCGCCGCGTGCGTCCGGGAGCCTGACGAGGCGGAAGGGGACGGCTCTGCGGGGTCGTGAAGTCTCGTCTTCCGCACCTGCGCTCGCATTCTCGTCACTTAGGCACCGAACCATGCCAGTGCCGACGGGGCACGGGGCGCTCTCGCCGGTCCGGCCACTCGAAGGAGTGAACAGCACCCGAACTCACCGGACAAGCCGATGCCGTTCCGCCGCCGTCGGCGGTCCGGGGCCCGTTTGGAATTCCGCCCCGGCTCCTGGCAAGATCCGCTTCCGGTTCGCCCATGGGCTCGCCCTCCACGAGGCGGCTGTCGCCGCGCGCATTCCGTCCACAGCGTCGGACACCGCGGTATCCACCGGTCGGGTCCCGCGGTTTCCCACGCCGCATATCCCCTGAATCGCTGACAAATGCCAGCCTACGGCAGACTTGTCGGCATGCGCATCCAGTCGGTCACCGAACCGGGCACCCCCGGACGTGCCAACGAGGACTTCGCCGGTACCGTCGCCCCCGCCTCGGGGACGGGCGGCGCCCTCGTCCTCCTCGACGGCGTGACAGCCCCGCCGGGACCGTACGGCTGCGCGCATCCGGTCGCGTGGTTCTCGGCGGCGCTCGGCGGCACGCTGCTCGAACTGGCCGGTACCCGGCGGGACATGGCGCTGGCCGACTGCCTGGGCGCCGCGATCGCGGCGACGGCGGACCGGCACCGGACGACGTGTGACCTTTCTCACCCGCGGACGCCGCAGGCCACGGCGGTCTGCGCCCGCTGGGACGAGGCGCGGGTGGAGTACCTCGTACTGTCCGACTCGGCGCTGCTGATGGAAGGTCAGGACGGCGCCGTGCGACCGGTGCTGGACACGCGCCTGGACGATCTGCGGCCCGCCGCGCGGCGGTTGCCGCCGGAACGGCGCGCGGCGTTCGTCGAGGGGCTGCGGAACGCGGAGGGCGGCTTCTTCACGGCGGCGGCCGACCCGTCGGTGGTGCGCCTGGCGCTCACCGGTTCCGTCCCGCGCGGGGAGGTGCGCCGTCTCGCGGCGCTGAGCGACGGGCTCGGGCGCTGGGTGGAAACCTTCACCCTCGGCGACTGGTCGGACCTCTTCGGGGAACTCGTGACGGCCGGTCCCGGCGCCGCCGTCGAACGGGTCAGGGCGGCGGAGACGGCCGATCCGCTGGGGCAGAACTTCCCGCGGGTAAAGGCGCACGACGACGCCTCGGTGATCCTGGTGGACCTGTAGCGCGGATACGCGATCCGGCGTTCCGACAGGCGTGCCGGGATCCGCAGCAGGCTTTCCGTCAGTGATCCGACACTTTCACGACTGAAAGTTGTCAGCAACCAAGGCGTTCACGCATAACCGATCACCGACGCCAGCGGTATGGACCAACGGCGCTTCCATAACCCTCTTTCGCGCCATCATCTACACGCATTACCTTCACTTTTGGCATGGCCACACCATGTGCGATGCCGACGAGCCGGTCTCGTCCCCCCACAGCGAGGTCTCCGAAAGGCAGTACATGCCCATGAACGGAACCGGTAAGGCCAGCACACGCGCCGGTGCACGCCGGCGCACCGTCCCGCTCGTCCTCGGGATGGTCAGCGCACTCCTCGCGCTCCTGTTCGCCGCCCCCGGTGTCGCCAGCGCCGACGACACCCCGACGATCGGCTCCGCCTGGATGGGATCGACCGTCCTCGAACACGAGGGCGGCAGCCGGGTGTACAGCAAGCCCGCCGTCTCGCCCCTGGCCACCGTCGAAGGCGTGGACGTGTCCAGCCACCAGGGCAACGTCGCCTGGTCCACGCTCTGGAACGCGGGCAACCGCTTCGCCTACGTGAAGGCGACGGAGGGCACGACGTACAAGAACCCGTACTTCACCCAGCAGTACAACGGGTCCTACAACGTCGGCATGATCCGCGGCGCCTACCACTTCGCGCTGCCCAACTCGTCGAGCGGCGCTTCCCAGGCCAACTACTTCGCCAGCAACGGCGGCGGCTGGTCCGCCGACGGCAGGACCCTGCCCGGCGTGCTCGACATCGAGTACAACCCCTACGGCGCGACCTGCTACGGCCTGAGCCAGGCCGGAATGGTCAACTGGATACGCGACTTCCTCAACACCTACCACTCGCGCACCGGCCGCTACGCGGTGATCTACACCACGACGAACTGGTGGCAGACCTGCACCGGCAACTACAGCGGCTTCGCCAGCAACCACCCGCTGTGGGTCGCGCGCTACGCGTCCTCGGTCGGCGCGCTCCCGGCGGGCTGGGGCTTCCACACCTTCTGGCAGTACACCTCCACCGGCCCGACCGTGGGCGACCACAACGTCTTCAACGGTGCCATCGACCGCCTGCGGGCGCTGGCCACCAACAGCTGATCCCCCACGGGACATCCGGCGCACCGCGGCTCCGGCCGGCGCCCGTCCGCGCCGGCCGGAGCCGTCCCGCACCAGATCCCGATCCCGTTCTCCCGATCCCTGTCTCCCAGCCACGCTCCGGGCAGACCCGCCGCTCCACCAGCCGGGCCTCTCCGTCCGCACAGGTCGGGTGCCCCGGACCGTCCGTCCCACACCCACCGTTCCCCGGCTGACCGGAAACGAGCGGTGGGAGCCACGCCGTACGGGCGGGGGCCATGCGGGAAGATGACCGCATGGCCCCCGCTCCGCTGTCCCCCGCCGCCCCAGGCCCCGACCCCGGCGACCGCCCCGTGGTCCTCGACCGCAGGGAGGGCCCGTACGGCGAGGTGGTGCTGCGGCGCCACGGGGACCTGCTGCAGATCATCGCCAACGGCTGTTTCCTGATGGACACCTCGGACGGCCGCTCGGAACGCCTCCTGGTGAGCGCGGCCCTGGACGCCCTGGACGCCTCCGCGACCGCGCGGCCCGGCCTCCTGATCGGCGGCCTCGGCGTCGGCTTCTCCCTCGCCGAGGCCGCCGCCGAACCCCGCTGGGGCCGGATCGACGTGGCCGAACGCGAGCCCGCCGTCATCGACTGGCACCGCACCGGCCCCCTCGGCGCCCTCACCCGCGACGCCCTCGCCGACCCCAGGACCCGGCTGCTCGCCACCGATCTGCTGGCGCACCTGCGCCGACACCCCCAGCACTACGACGCGTTGTGCCTCGACATCGACAACGGCCCCGACTGGACGGTGACCGAGGACAACGAGGGCCTCTACGCCCCCGAGGGCCTCGCCGTCTGCCGCGCCGCGCTCCGCCCCGGCGGCGTGCTGGCCGTCTGGTCCGCCCAGGACTCGGCCGATTTCCCCCGCTTGCTGGGGAACGCCGGGTTCACCTCGGTAACCACCCTTGAGGTCCCGGTCGTCCGGGGCGCTCCCGACGTGCTGTTTCTCGCCAGCCATCATGTCGCCAGTCCGATCACGTAGCCGGGCGTCCGCGTTCCGCTCTACGCTGCTTCCCAAGTGTTCATCAGCACATTCACCGATCCGACAGCAGCGACAGCAGCCAGGATTCAGCCGACTGGCACCGGGATGATGCCCCGGGGGCGGGACACCATGACACAGACAGACACCAGGACGTCAGCGATGGACCGGAACCATCACGAGCAGGCACCCCCACAGAACGGCCACACCGACAACGGGCACGCCACCCCCGAGCGCGGCGCCCACCACACCACGACGGCGACCACCCCCGGCGCGCAACGGCGCGTCCTCGTCGTGGAGGACGACCCCACCATCGTCGAGGCCATCGCCGCCCGCCTGCGCGCCGAGGGCTTCCTCGTGCAGACCGCGGCCGACGGCCCCGCCGCCGTCGAGACCGCCGCCGCCTGGCACCCGGACCTCCTCGTCCTGGACGTCATGCTCCCCGGCTTCGACGGCCTGGAGGTCTGCCGCCGCGTGCAGGCCCAGCGCCCGGTGCCCGTCCTCATGCTGACCGCGCGGGACGACGAGACGGACATGCTCGTCGGCCTCGGCGTCGGCGCCGACGACTACATGACGAAGCCGTTCTCCATGCGCGAACTCGTCGCCCGCGCCCATGTGCTCCTGCGCAGGATCGAACGCGCCGCCGTCGCCGCGACCACGCCGAGGCCCGGGAGCGTCCGCCTCGGCGACCTGGAGATCGACCGCACCCAGCGGCGCGTCCGCGCGGCCGGCAAGGACATCCACCTCACGCCCACCGAGTTCGACCTGCTGATGTGCCTGGCGCGCTCGCCCCGCGCCGTCCTCACCCGCGAGCAGTTGCTGGCGGAGGTCTGGGACTGGGCGGACGCCTCCGGCACCAGGACCGTGGACAGCCATGTGAAGGCGCTGCGCCGGAAGATCGGCGCCGAGCGCATCCGCACGGTGCACGGTGTCGGGTACGCGCTGGAGACCCCGCCGGGATTCGCCGGGGAGAGCGGTCCCGCAGCGGGTGCGGGCGAGGTCTGACCGCGTGGCCGACCTCGCCCGGCATCCCGTCTGGCGGCGGGGGCGGCACCTGCTGTGGCGGATGCTCCGCCCGTTCGACCCGATGCGCTCGGTGAAGGCGGCGCTCGGCTGGCTGGTGATCATCTCCGTGGGGATCACCACGCTGCTGATCCTCATGGCGTACCGCTCGGACATCGAGCTGCAGGTGATCGCGATGATCGCCATCATCGCCTCCCTGCTGGTGACCCAGTTCGTCGCGCACAGCCTGGCCACGCCGGTGCTGGAGATGACGTCCGCCGCGCGTGCCATGGCGCGCGGGGACTACGACCGCCGCGTGCACGTCGCGCGGCGGGACGAGCTGGGCGACCTCGGGCACGCGTTCAACCGCATGGCCGCCGACCTCCAGGCGGCCGACCGGCAGCGCCGCGAGCTGATCGCGAACGTCTCCCACGAGCTGCGCACCCCCATCGCGGGGCTGCGGGCCGTGCTGGAGAACGTGGTGGACGGCGTCTCGGACGCCGATCCGGACACCATGGCGACGGCGCTGCGCCAGACGGAACGGCTCGGCCGCCTCGTGGCGCAGCTGCTCGACCTCTCCCGCCTGGAGGACGGCGTGGTGCCGCTGCAGCCGCGCGGCTTCCAGGTGGAGCCCTACCTCGCGGCGGTGCTGAACGACGCCACCGTCGCCCTCAAGCGCGGGCACGCCAGGACGGACGTGAAGCTGCGCCTCGACGTCGTGCCGGGCAACCTGCGGGCGCACGCCGACCCGGAGCGCCTCGACCAGGTGGTCACCAACCTGGTGGACAACGCGGTGAAGCACAGCCCGCGCAACGGGCAGGTGACGGTGCGCGCCAGGCCGGGCGCGACGTACGGCGGGCTGGTGATCGAGGTGCAGGACGAGGGCCCCGGGATACCGCCGGAGCAGCGGGAGCTGGTCTTCGAACGCTTCGGCCGCGGCACGATCGAGGGCGTCACTCCGCGTGACGGCGGGACGGGCCTCGGGCTCGCGATCGCCCGCTGGGCGGTGGATCTGCACGGCGGGACGATCGGCGTGGCCGAATCACGCCGCGGATGCCGGATACGGCTCACCCTTCCAGGTAACGCGAAGGCAAACAATTGACGTAAGGTCGGGGGCGGACCCCACGCCGGGACGATCCGGCGTCCGGCAGCTTCCCGGCCGTTCCCGCCG
Source organism: Streptomyces sp. NPDC049879 (assembly GCF_044461265.1). Classification (NCBI taxonomy): domain Bacteria; kingdom Bacillati; phylum Actinomycetota; class Actinomycetes; order Kitasatosporales; family Streptomycetaceae; genus Streptomyces; species Streptomyces sp. NPDC049879. The sequence goes on from NZ_JBITKT010000006.1 coordinate 298,866, forward strand.
CTCGTACGCGGCGGGCGGCCTCTGGCCAGGCGAGAGCCGACGGCGGGACGGCCGCACCGGTGGTCGCGGTCCGTCATTGCCGTTTTCCGCCGAACCTGGCGACATCCCCGTTCGTTCGCACCGCGAAACCCCGCACACGATGTGGTGTAGGCCACGTCTGGGCGGCCAGGACTGCGCCGGGGGGCTCTTGGGGCGTAGCCTTGATTTCCGCTGTCCATCACCTTGCGAAGCGGAAGAGGGCGGTTGCCGCCGTGTCGCCACAGTCTCCGAACACCTCGAACACCGACACCGAACGATCCGGGGGATCACACCCCGCGTCGGGCTTCGGTGCCAACGAGTGGCTAGTCGACGAGATCTATCAGCAGTACCTCCAGGACCCGAATTCCGTCGATCGAGCCTGGTGGGACTTCTTCGCCGACTACAAGCCGGGGGGTGACGGCAGCGCGTCGGACCAGGCTCCGGCGCCCCAGGCGCAGGCCCAGGCCGCGCCCGCCGCGGCTCCGGCCGCTCCGGCGCCCGCGAAGCCCGCCGCCCAGGCCGCTCCCGCGACCGCCCCGGCGGCCGCGGCACCCGCCGCACCCGCGAAGGCGGCCCCGGCCAAGCCCGTGGGCCAGCGGCCCCCGGCGCCGCAGCCCGCGGCCGGCCGGAAGAAGACGGAGGAGGAGCCCCCCGCGCAGGAGGGCCCCGAGTTCGTCACCCTCCGCGGCCCCGCCGCCGCCGTGGCGAAGAACATGAACGCCTCCCGCGACCTGCCGACCGCCACCTCGGTCCGCGCGGTCCCGGTGAAGCTCCTGTTCGACAATCGCATCGTCATCAACAACCACCTCAAGCGCGCCCGCGGCGGCAAGGTGTCCTTCACGCACCTCATCGGCTACGCCATGGTGCAGGCGCTGAAGGCGATGCCCGCGATCAACCACTCCTTCACCGAGAAGGACGGCAAGCCCACGCTGGTCAAGCCCGACCACGTCAACCTGGGCCTCGCCATCGACCTGGTGAACAAGAACGGCGACCGCCAGCTCGTCGTGGCCGGGATCAAGAAAGCCGAGACGCTCTCGTTCTTCGAGTTCTGGCAGGCGTACGAGGACATCGTCCGGCGCGCCCGCAACGGCAAGCTGACGATGGAGGACTTCTCCGGCGTCACCGCCTCGCTGACCAACCCCGGCGGCATCGGCACCGTCCACTCCGTGCCGCGCCTGATGCCCGGTCAGGGCGTCATCCTCGGCGTCGGCGCCATGGAGTACCCGGCCGAGTTCCAGGGCACCTCACAGGAGACCCTGAACCGCCTGGGCATCTCCAAGGTCATGACGCTGACCAGCACCTACGACCACCGCGTCATCCAGGGCGCGGCGTCGGGCGAGTTCCTGCGCCTGATCAGCCAGCTGCTGCTGGGCGAGCACGGGTTCTACGACAGCATCTTCGAGGCGCTGCGCATCCCGTACGAGCCGATCCGCTGGCACGTGGACATCGACGTCAATCACGACGACGAGGTCACCAAGGCCGCCCGCGTCTTCGACCTGATCCACGCCTACCGCGTGCGCGGCCACCTCATGGCCGACACAGACCCGCTGGAGTACCGCCAGCGCCGCCACCCCGACCTGGACATCAACGAGCACGGGCTCACGCTGTGGGACCTGGAGCGCGAGTTCGCGGTCGGCGGCTTCGCGGGCAAGTCGATGCTCAAGCTGCGCGACATCCTCGGCGTGCTGCGCGACTCGTACTGCCGCACCACCGGCATCGAGTACATGCACATCCAGGACCCGAAGGAGCGCACCTGGATCCAGGAGCGCGTCGAGCGTCCGCACACGACGCCCGACCGCGACGAGCAGCTGCGCATCCTGCGCCGCCTGAACGCGTCCGAGGCGTTCGAGACGTTCCTCCAGACCAAGTACGTGGGCCAGAAGCGCTTCTCGCTGGAGGGCGGCGAGACCGTCATCCCGCTGCTCGACTCGGTGCTGGACGAGGCCGCGGGCGACAAGCTGGACGAGGTCGTCATCGGCATGGCGCACCGCGGGCGGCTCAACGTGCTGGCCAACGTGGTCGGCAAGTCGTACGCGCAGATCTTCCGCGAGTTCGAGGGCAACCTCGACCCGAAGTCGATGCACGGCTCCGGCGACGTGAAGTACCACCTGGGCACCGAGGGCACGTTCACCGGCCTGTCAGGCGAGACGATCACGGTGTCGCTGACGGCCAACCCGTCGCACCTGGAGGCCGTGGACCCGGTCGTCGAGGGTGTCGCCCGCGCGCGGCAGGACATCATCGGGCGCGGCGGCGCGGACTTCACCGTCCTGCCCGTCCTGATCCACGGCGACGCCGCGTTCGCCGGGCAGGGCGTGGTCGCCGAGACGCTGAACATGTCGCAGCTGCGCGGCTACCGCACCGGCGGCACGATCCACGTCGTCATCAACAACCAGGTCGGCTACACCGCGAGCCCGGCCGCCGCCCGTTCGTCCACGTACTGCACGGACGTCGCGCGCATGATCGAGGCGCCGATCTTCCACGTGAACGGCGACGACCCGGAGGCCGTCTGCCGTGTCGCGCGGCTGGCCTTCGAGTACCGGCAGGCGTTCAACAAGGACGTCGTCATCGACCTGGTCTGCTACCGGCGCCGCGGGCACAACGAGACGGACAACCCCTCGTTCACCCAGCCGCTGATGTACGACCTGATCGACAAGAAGCGCTCGGTGCGCAAGCTGTACACCGAGTCGCTGATCGGCCGCGGCGACATCACCCTGGAGGAGGCCGAGCAGGCGCTCCAGGACTTCCAGAACCAGCTGGAGAAGGTCTTCAAGGAGGTCCGCGAGGCCACCGTCACCCCGGCCCCGGCCGAGGTGAACACGCCGCGCCCCGAGTTCCCCGTCGCCATCGAGACGGCGGTGAACGAGGAGGTCGTCAAGCGGATCGCCGAGTCCCAGGTCAACATCCCCGACCACATCACCGTGCACCCGCGGCTGCTGCCGCAGCTCCAGCGGCGCGCGGCGATGGTCGAGGACGGCACGATCGACTGGGCCATGGGCGAACTGCTCGCCGTCGGCTCGCTGCTGATGGAGGGCACGCCGGTGCGCCTGGCGGGCCAGGACTCGCGGCGCGGCACGTTCGGCCAGCGGCACTCCGTGCTGATCGACCGCAAGACCGGCGAGGACTACACCCCGCTGCTCTACCTGACGGAGGACCAGGCCCGGTTCAACGTCTACGACTCGCTGCTCAGCGAGTACGCGGCGATGGGCTTCGAGTACGGCTACTCGCTGGCCAGGCCGCAGGCGCTGGTCATGTGGGAGGCGCAGTTCGGCGACTTCGCGAACGGCGCGGCGACCGTCATCGACGAGTTCATCTCCTCGGCCGAGCAGAAGTGGGGCCAGACGTCCGGCGTCACGCTGCTGCTGCCGCACGGGTACGAGGGCCAGGGGCCCGACCACTCGTCGGCGCGCATCGAGCGGTTCCTCCAGCTGTGCGCCCAGAAGAACATGACGGTCGCGCTGCCCACGGTGCCGTCGAACTACTTCCACCTGCTGCGCTGGCAGGTGCACAACCCGCACCACAAGCCGCTGGTCGTCTTCACCCCGAAGTGGATGCTGCGCCTGAAGGCCGCCACCTCGAAGGTGGAGGAGTTCACCACCGGCGGCTTCCGGCCGGTCATCGGGGACACCACGGTGGACCCGGCGGGCGTGCGGCGCGTGGTGCTGTGCTCCGGCAAGGTCTACTACGAGCTGGCGGCGGAGCGCGAGAAGCTGGGCCGCCAGGACGTGGCGCTGGTCCGCCTGGAGCGGCTGTACCCGCTGCCGGCCGACGAGATCCGGAACGAGCTGGCGCGGTACGCCAACGTCGAGTCGGTCGTGTGGACCCAGGAGGAGCCGGCGAACCAGGGCGGCTGGCCGTTCATCGCGCTGAACCTGCCCGAGCAGGTGGAGGCCGCCGCGCGGGTGCGCCGCATCTCGCGTTCCGCGTCGTCGTCCCCCGCCGTCGGGTCCGCGAAGCGGCACCAGGCCGAGCAGCAGGCGCTGCTCGACGAGGTGTTCGACATCTGAGCCCCGGTCCCCGGCGGTCGCCCCGACGGGGCCGCCGGGGCCCGCACACCACAGGCCGGAGGGCCGGGCCCCGCCGTATTCGTACGGCGGGGCCCGGCCCTCCGGCGGTGTCGGGTCGGGTCGGGTCGCGTCAGGTCAGTCAGAACGGGTCAGGTCAGCAGGGGCTCGAAGTCCCAGTAGGGGCGGACGCGCGAACGGGCGCTGACTGTGTGGACGTGCTGCGAGCCGAGGGTCGAGATCAGCCCCGACAGCGCCTCCTCCTCGACCTTGTCCGCCTCGTCCCGCTGCCGCAGGCCCCGCAGGTCGGTGGCGTGGGCGACCTGCGCGGAGAGGTACAGCGGGTGCGTCCGGCCGAGGACGGCGGCGGCGCGGCGCGCCGTGTCGCGGCTCAGGTCGGCGGCGCCCTCGACGTCGCCCTCCAGGTTGCGGCCCGCCGAGGCGTTGAGCGCGACGCCCAGGGTCCAGGGGTGGTCGGCGCCCAGGGCGGCCGTCATGTCGGCGAGGCACTCCTCGTTGATCAGCAGCGACTGCTGCCGCTCCCCCGCCGCCCGCAGGACCAGCGCGTGGTTGACGGTCGTGCCGATCGTGTAGGGGTGCTCGGGGCCGAGGGTGCTCAGGTAGTGCTCCACGACGCGCTCGCCGATGGCACGCGCCTGGTCGAGGTTGCCGTGGACGCGCTGGACGAACGCGTAGCACGTCGCGATCTGCTGCGTCAGCGGCGACAGGTCGCCCATCACCCGCTCGGCGCGCTCCAGCAGGCTGCCGAGGCGCGCGTGCGCCGTGCTGCGGTCGCCGCCGCGCAGGACGCACAGGGCGAGGTTCAGCTCGGCGATCAGCGTCTGCGGATTGTCGGCGCCCATGACGTCGCGGTGGACGGCGACGCTCTGCTCCTGGATGGAGAGCGCCTCGCTGTAGCGGCCGAGGAGCCGCAGGTCGTACGCGTACATGATCTCGGAGCTGAGGGACCAGTTGTGGCGGAAGCCTAGGAGTTCGCGCCTGGCCTGGAGGTTGACACCGTCGGCCCTGCTCGCCTCCTCGTAGCGGCCGAGGAGGCGCAGGGAGACGGCCACGTTGTTGCGCGCGTTGAGGGTGCGCGGGTCGTTGTCGCCGACGAGGGCGCGGTAGCCGTCGAGGACCTCGCGGCTCACGTCGAGCGACTCGTCGTAGCGCGCGAGGCCGCGCAGGTCGGCGCTCAGGCCCTCCTGGGCGCGCAGGACCGACAGGCTGTCCGGGCCGTGGTGGCGGCCGAGGTGGTCGATGACGGCGCGGTCGAGGCGCTCGGTGCGCGCGTACGCGCCGGTGGCGCGCAGCAGGGTCGCGTACTCGGAGTTCAGCTCCCAGATGAGGGGGTGGTCGGCGCCGAAGATGTCCTTCCACGCCTGCTCGGTCCGCTCGGCGAGCTGGATGCCGATGCTGTACTCGCCCGCCAGGTAGAGGTAGGTGAGGCAGTTGAAGATCAGCTGGTGCATGCTCGGGTGCGTGCTGCGCAGGGCGCCCGACGCGTCGAGGTGCGGCACGATCTTCGCGAAGCGCGACCAGCGGCGGGTGTCGGCGGCGCGCTGCGGGTCGGCCGCCGTCAGCGCGCGGCGCACGCCGCGCGAGAACAGCTCCTGGTCCGACTTGGACATCCCGGCGCGCACCGTCTGCTGGACCATGCGGTGCAGGTGGATGGTCCCCGCCTCCGGGTCGGTCTGCTGCTCGGGGACCTCCCAGCGGATGACGGAGTACTGGACGAGCTTGGTGATCGCGGAGTTCCAGCGCAGGGGGTCGTCCATGAGGCCGGTGAGCCGCTCGGGCAGGTCGTTCACCGGGATGCCGCGCACCAGTTGGGCGGGGATGGCGCCCGGCGCGAAGAAGGCGCACAGGCGCAGCAGGTCCACGGCCTCGGGGACGGTCTCGCGCAGCCTGTTCAGCAGTATCGAGAAGGCCGTGTAGTACGTCATGGGGAAGTCGGCGGCGACGCGCAGGCCCAGCTCGACCTCCGAGCCGCTGTTGAGCAGGTCGACGTAGTCGGCCACCGACATGGCGGCGTCGCTGAGCCAGCCCGCGGTCTGGTCGAGGGCGAGCGGCAGGTCGCCGAGCGCGTCGGCGAGCAGGTCGGCCTCGGCCGGGGAGATGCGGGGCGCGCGGCGGCGGATGAACGCGACGGACTCCTCGCGCTCGTAGCTGTTGACGGCGTGGAGGAGGGTGTTGTGGTCCTCCCACTGCCTGTCCTGCGAGGTGATGATGACGTGCCCGGGGCCGCCGGGCACCAGGTCGGCGATGGGGCCCGGGTCGTCGGCGCCGTCGAGGACGATGAGCCAGCGGCCGTGCGGCTCGCCGCGGCGCAGCGCGTTGCCGACGGCGCGGAGCCGCTCGCCGTACTCGGGGCCCGTGGTGAGGCCGAGGGCGGGGGCCAGTTCGGCGAGGCGCTGGCGCAGGGTGCCGCGCTGGTCGGCGGGGACCCACCAGACGAGGTCGTACTCGGTGCCGAAGCGGTGGACGTACTCGGCGGCGATCTGGGTCTTGCCGACGCCGGAGATGCCCCACAGGGTGATGACGCCCGCGCCCGGCTCGGCGCGCTGGAGGGCGTTGTAGATCGTCTGCATGGTGTGCTCGCGGCCGGTGAACCGGACGTTGCGCCGGGGCACGCCGCCCCAGATGTGCGGCTGCTCGTACGGGAAGCGGGGGCCGCGGCGTCCGCTGAGGGTGGGGGGCGCGTCGGCGGGGGCGGGGCCCAGCATGCGGATGAGGCGGCGTTCGGCCTCGCGGGCGCCCGTGCCCCACAGTTCGACGACGCCGCCGAAGGCCGTGGCGGCGATGGGCATGGTCTGGGCGGTCTGCGCGGAGACCGAGACGGCGGCGAAGCGGTGCGCGGCGGGGGCGACGACAGCGCGCAGGGCGTCGTTCCACTCCTCGTCGGAGCGGGGGCCGAGCTTGAAGTACCAGTCGGAGAGTACGACGAGGATGCGGCCCTCCAGGAAGAGCAGGTCGCGCAGCGCGTCGGCGAGCGGGACGCCCACCGGCGGGTCCCAGCGCTGGACGGCGACCTCGAAGCCGTGGCGCTCCAGACGGTCCCGCATCCAGGCCGCCCAGGGCCGGTTGAACCCCGCGTAGCTGATGGTGATCCGCTGGTCAGGGCTGCGCACTGGGCTCTCCTCCACGGTCGCGGGACCGTCCTCGCCGCTCGCTCCGGCCGGCGGCACTGCTCCGTTCTGCGGCACTGCTGTCTCCCCCGGGACGTGGGGCGCGGCGGGTGCCGCGCCGGTTGTGCGACGGGCCGTCAGGTCCCTTTCCTGGAACATACACCCCGGATACGTCAGGTAACCGTTCGTCGGGGATGCTGCCTGAGCCAGAGGGTGCGGGCCGTCTCGACGTACGCCGTGGCGCGGATGCGGTGGCCGTGCGGGGGCGCGGGATCGCGCAGTTCCTCGTGCCGCGCGGCGATGGCGTCGACGAAGACGCGCCCCGCGTCGGTGAGGCGGCGGCTGCCGCGCAGGACGGGCAGGACGGCGTCCACCTGCGCGTGGCAGCGGGCGTGCGCCGCCCAGGCGTGGTCGCGCGCCGCCGGGTCGTCCAGGGCGAGGGCGAGGCGCTGCCAGAAGCCGGCGAGCGCGAGGTGGGCGTAGACGCCGTGGAGGAAGCCGTTGAACGGGCGGGGGTCGGGGCGCCAGGGGGCCCAGTAGTCGGGGGCGTCGCCTGCCGTGTGGAGGCGTACGAGGTCGGTGAGCGCGCAGAGTTTGGCGTGCTGGAGTTCGTGGGCGAGGCCCGCCGCGAGGTCGGCGGCGGTCGGGGGCGTGCTGGCGAGGACGGCGCCGAACGCGCTGGGGCTGGTGCCGCTGGAGTGGGACGCCCCGACGTTGACGCCGACGCCGGTGGGCGGTCCCGACAGGGGGACGATACAGTCGAGGAGGGCCAGTTCGGCGGCCCGGGCGTCGCCGCCGTGGCCGAGGAGGGGCAGTGCGTCGTGCCACAGTGCGGCCCAGTGGGCGCGTTCCGCGGGGGCGAGCGGTCCGCTGCGGTTGGCGAGGCGGCCGGGGTCGAGGTCGTCCAGGAGGACGGGGCGGGGGCCGCCGTGCAGGGTGTGCGGGACGAGCCAGCGGGGGTCGTCGGAGTACCAGGCGCCGGTGGGGTCGCGGAGGATTTCGGCGGTGGATCCGCCGGGTGCGCGCAGCAGGAGGTGGCCCGTTCCCGCGGTGAGGGTGACGGCGGTGCCGTCGGGTGCGGGGCAGCGCAGGGCGCCGAGGGTGGGGAGGGTGACGCGGCCGTCGTGGACGGTGAGGCCGGTGGTGAACGAGAGGTCGGCGTGGGCGGCGGCGGACGCGGCCAGCGAGCCGAGGTGGGCGATGTCGCGCGCGGCGCTCTCGCCGTCGCCGGGGGCGGTGGCGGCGCCGGGCTGGAGCCATTTGACGCAGCGTTCGGCCCAGGGGCCCGTGAGGGAGTAGAAGAGGACGCGGCGGGCGGCGTCGGGGGCGGCGCGTTCGGCGTTCTCCAGGAGGTCCGCGTGGTGGCGGGCCAGGGCAGCCGCGGGGCCCGGGGTGGCGTCGGCGGTGTCGACGGCGTCGAGCAGGACGCGCAGCAGGAGCAGGCGGCGCGTGTGCTGTCCGGCGGTGAGGAGGGCGAGTGTGGAGTCGCTGCCTTCCGTGGCGCCGAGGGCGGCGATGTCGTGGTCGGTCAGGGTGGTCGGTGGGGTCTTCATGCGGCGGCCCGGTGGAGTTGGGTGGCGATGTGGCCGATGACGCGCTGGAGATCGGCGCAGTAGACGGACGGGTTGCGGAACGCGTCCGGGGTGCGGTCGGGCGCGTCCTGGCCGTCCGCCGCGCGGTAGCGGTGCGCGTAGTGCCCACCGCCGCAGACGTCGAGCAGGGGACAGCGCAGGCAGGCGTCGGCGAGTGCGGCGAGACCTGCCTGGCGGGTGGCGACGCCGGGGTGGGCGAGTGCGGCGTCGAACGGGGAGCCGAAGATGTCGAGCCCGGTGGCGGCGGCGCCCTCGTAGGCGCTCTTGAGGGAGTCCACCTGCTCGATGCCGCCGTCCGTCTCGACCACGACGGCGGTGAACGGCTGGAGGCCCATGCTCTCGGTGGCGGCGGGCAGGCCGAGCAGGAGGGCGATGCACTCCTCGAAGAAGCGGACGCGGGTGCGGCGGCGGTCGGCGTTCCACCACAGGTCGAACACGGTGCACAGCCAGTCGCCGTAGGGCGTGGGCGACGCGGCGGGCGCGGGCAGTCCCGGCGGCGGGTGCGTCCAGTTGCCGTGCGGCAGGAGGAAGTCCACGGCGGGCGGGTCGAGTCCGAGGAGCGAGCGGTAGACCTCGGCGGGGTCCGACGCCGGGTCCACGACGCACAGCGCCCCGGCGTACGAGGCGCGGTGGCGGTCCTGGGCGAGGAGGCGCGCGGCCCGTTCGATGCCGGCCCAGGCGGGGCGGCCCGCGTGGTCGACGCGCTGGGCGTTGTGGGCGGCGAGGCCGCCGTCGAGGCTGAGGCCGACGCTGATGCCGTGGCGGGTGAGGGCGGTCAGCTTCTCCTCGGTGAGCAGCACGCCGTTCGTCTGCACGGTGGCGAGGACCGTGCACCCGGCGGGGACGCGGTCGCGGACGTCGCGGACGAAGGCGCCCAGGGTGTCGGGGTCGGTGAGCAGGGGCTCGCCGCCGTGCAGCACCACGGACAGGGCGGGCAGCCCGTGGGCGGCGGCGTGCTCGGCTATCCGCTCGGCGGTGCGGGCGAGGGTGGCGGGGCGCGCGGTGACGGGCTGGCGGCGCCAGCCGCTGTCGGCGGCGAAGTACATGTAGCAGTAGCGGCACGCGAGGTTGCAGCGGCTGTTGACCTTCACGATGAACTGCTGGAACGGCACCGCCCCCGGCGGGCGGCCGGGCGCGTGCCGGGTCGCCTCGGCCCTTCCGCGCACGCTCTGCTGATCCCCCTGTCCCTGGACCCGCGCGTCCCGCGCGCGGTGCGTTCCGTCGGAGAGTTGTCCGATGCGGACCTCGTGTAAACGGCGGTGGTCAACTCCTGTCCGTATGGGGCACGCAATGGTCCGGAAACGTTCGGGTGATGGCGGGTGCCGGTGCGGAGGAGGCGTACGGGGCGGGTGGGCAGCCGGTCAGGCGTTCAGCATCGACTGGTTGAAGGAACTGAACTGGTTGAACCCCCACAGCCCCTCGCGCTCCCTGAGCACCCGCTCCCGCAGGTCGTGCAGCACCTCGCTCAGCACGGGATGGTCCAGCCGCCGCAGCTCGGTCAGGCTCAGCGCGAGCAGGTCGGGCAGCGGCTCGCCGTCACCGGCGGCGGTCCCGTTCGCCGTGTCCTGGGGGCGGGTCGTCATGGTGTCCTCCTGGGCTGTGACGCAGCGGAGAATGCCCGCGCCGCGTACGGGGGAAACCACGGGCGGGCGCGCCGGCCGGAGCACGGCGGGCACGCGGTGGCGCCACGACGGCGCGCCCGCGTACGCAGGGGCGCCCTAGGGTCTGTCCTCAGAGGGGGCGCCTAGCGGCCGCTCCGCAGCGCGGCGAGCCTCGCCCTGGTCGCCTCGCCCTCCGCCGCCCCGTCCGGCAGCCTGCGCCACTGGATGAGGGCCTCGCCGTACGCGTCGGCGGCGGCCAGCGGGCGGCGCGCCGTCTCCGACACGATGCCCCGCTGGTGCAGCGCCAGCGCGGCGAGCCGCACGGCCTCGCGCGCGGCGCCCTCGGGGGGCGTGCCCGCGGCCGTTCCCCCCGCGGGCTCGCCGCTGTCGGCCAGCGACTCCGACGCCGCCCTGCGGTACGCGTCCGCCGCGTGGTCGAGCCGCTCGGGCCTGCGCGTGTGCCGGTAGGCGCGCCGGTGCGTCTCCCCCAGCTCGAACCAGGCGCGGGCCCGGTCGTGCGCCGTCCGCGCATGCTGCACTGCGCGGCTGAACAGGTGCTCCGCCTCGCGCAGGTCCACCAGATCCTCGGTCGCGCGGTACCGCACCATCAGGGCGCGGCCCAGCGTCAGCAGCCGGTGCGACAGCCGCGGGTGGCTGCCGGGCGTCTCCATGCGGCAGTCGCGCAGCACACGGACCGCGCGCGAGATGAACCGGTCGCCGTCCGGCAGCTCCGCCCGCCGCAGCAGGGCGTCGCCCCACTCCTCGATGAGGTCGCTGTAGTCGGCGCGGTCGCGCGAGACGGCGCGGCCCGCCTCGGCGAACCGGTCGGCCGCGGTCTCCAGGTCGCGCGGCGCGCCGCCGTCCTCGAAGCGGCGCACGGCCAGCCGCGCGGCGCGGATCAGGCACGCCGCGCCCAGCGCCGGGTCGTCGCTGAGGCGCTGCGCCTGGGCGATGGGGTCGGCGGCGTCCGGCCAGTCCCCGGCGGTGAGCAGCAGCGCGTCGACGAGGTCGAGCAGGGCGGCGACCCGCTCGCCCGCCGGGGCGTGCTCCGCCTCCAGCGCCCACGTGCCGCGCCGCAGCGACTCGGCGGCCTGCGCCGCGTACACCTGCGACCGCTCGGTGGCGCGCGCCGCCCCGGCCAGGCGCAGCAGGGCGCGGCCGTGGGCCAGCGGCAGGCCGCTCGGCAGGCGTTCGCCGCGCGGCCAGGCGTCGGCGACGGCCTCGACCGTGCCGACGCTCTCCTGGAGCAGCGCGGTGTCGCCGCCGAGCCGCCACTGCTCCTCCAGCACCTGGACGCGCTCCAGGGTGACGGCGAGCGCCGCGTCCCGTTCGAGCCCCGGGGTGGCGCAGACGGCGGCGAACTCGCGGTCGGCGCGCTGCCACAGTTCGAGCGCGGTCGCCGTGTCGCCCGCGGCGCGCCGCTCCCCCGCCGTGGCGTGCAGGACGCGGGCGAGGGCCGTACGGGCGCGGACCGAGCCGGGGAACGCGGCGGCGGTCGCGGCGGCGGTCCTCGCCTCGGCGAGCAGCTCGCCGTCGCGCTGGACGCGCCACAGGCGCAGGAGCTGCTCGGCCAGTTCGCTCCACAGCTGCGGGTCGGCGCCCGCGCCGGCGGCGCGCTGCGCCTCGGTGGCCTGGCGCAGGACGCGTACGGCGTCGAGCTGGTGCTGGACCTTGCCGTCGGCGGTGAAGCGGTCGGCGAGGTCGCGTGCCTCGCGTACGGCGGCCAGCGGGGGCGGGCCCGGGGTGCCGGGCGCGGGCGCGCGCAGCGGCGGCTCGGGCAGGAAGCGGCGCAGGACGCGGGCGGCCACCTCGGCGAACGGCTGGGCCAGCTGGTGTTCGGTCGTGGTGTCGGACAGCCGCCGCGCCGGGGGCGTGGGCAGGCCGGTGACGACGCGGTCGCCGCCGCTGAGCTGGGCCAGCGCGAGGGCGGGGAAGTTGCGGCCCGTCCTGCCGAGGCGCTGCTCGACCCACGCGGAGCAGTGCTTGAGGACGAGGAGCGCCTCGTCGTGGCCGAGGTCGGCGAGCAGTTCGTCGTGCACACCGTCGGCGAACGCGTACCACCGGCCGTCGCCGCTGCCGGGGCGGCGGCGCACCAGGCCGCCGAGCAGGACCTCGGACAGCTCGGCGGGGCCCGAGTCGGGCAGCATGGTGCGCTGCACGAGCTGCATCACGGGCAGGAACAGCGGCGCGGCGGCCAGGTACACGGCGAGCTGCCACGCGCCGGGGGACGCCGACGCGCGGAAACGGGCGACCATGGCGGCGGCGGTACGCGGCAGCCCGGTGGCGCGGCGGGCGGGAGCGGGCGGCTGGTCGGCGCGCACCCAGCCCACGGCGGCGCGGGTCGAGCCTGCGGCCGGGCCGGAGAGCAGCCCGGCCCACGCACCGAGCGCGGCAGGGGCGGGCGGGAGCACCGGGATCGGGACGGCGCCGGGCGGCACGTACAGGGGATAGCCCGTGTTGTCGGCCGTGAAGCGGACGCGGGCGGCGGACGTCTGGCCCTCCTCGCGCTGGAGCACCCCCGCGGAGGCGGGCAGCCGCGTACGGGCCCACATGCGCTGCGGCAGGGGCTGGACGGCGGCGACGGGCGCGTGGCGGGCGAGGCCGTGCAGCAGGCGGTGCGCGGCGCCGCTGCGCCACAGCGGCCCGGTGCAGTCGCTGACGACGACGGTGAGCCGCCGCCCGGTCGGGTCCTGGAGCTGGCGGGCCGGGCGGAGGACGGCGTCGGCCGGGTCGAAGCGGCGGCTTATGGCGGGCGCGCCGTCGGGCGACTGGTGCAGGTAGTGCACCTGGATGTCGCGGAACGCGCCGAGGCGGCTGAACACCTCGGCCAGTTCGCCGAGCATGTTCTGCCAGATCCGCATGGCGGGTGCGGCGTCCATGAGCAGTTGCAGCTCGGTGTGGCCCCTGGTCTCCTCGCGGAAGGCGGGGATCAGGAGTCCTCCGGCGCGGGCGGTGCGTTCCACGGTCTTTCGTTCGTCCAGGTCGGGGGCGGCGGAGCGGCGTGGCGGGCGGCCGGGGGGCCGGTAGCGCTGGAGGGGGCGCAGGGCGCGTTCGAGCCCCAGGGGGGCGGGCAGGGTGCGGGCGGCGGGGATGCCGAGGGGGACGCCGCGGGTGGGGGGCGCGACGGTCTCGTGCATCTCGGCGCCGGAGGGTGCGGCGTACAGGGAGAAGGACTGGTCGTCCGACGCCGCCGTGCCCTGGGGGTCCCGGGTGTCCGGCGCGTTGTGTGCGCGCTGGGCGTCCTGGGTGTTCTGCGTGCCGTCCTGGAGCGGGCGGTGCCCGTTCGCGGAGGGACGGGGCCCTGGCAGCGTCGGCGGGGTGTCCCGCGCTGTGCCCGGCTGGTCCGCGGGGCCGGTGGGCCCGGGGTCCTGCCCGTGCGGGGCGGGGGCACTTGGCCCCCAGTACTGGGCGAGCCAGAGCGCGTCGGCCACCTCGACCCAGTCGGGGTCGAGGCGCGCGTCGCGCAGCACACCGATGAGGGCGGCGAAGGGCGCGCCGCCCCCCGTCCCCGGCCCTGGCGGGTCCGGGGAACCGGGGACTCCTGTCACGTCCGGTGCGTCCGACATGGCGGCCTACCTCGGCCGGTCCAGGCGCTGGATGAGCATGTCCGCGAGCCGGTCCCTCGTGGGGAGTTCGGCGTGGTGGGTGAGGTATATGGCGTTGAGGAGCTGGTCCGTGGCGAGCTGCTCGGTGCGCGAGCGCTCCAGAAAACGGGTGATCAGGTCCTCGCCCACGCGCGCCAGTTCGTCCCCCAGGTGGGCGCGGACGACGGTGGCCAGCCGTTCGTGGTCGGGCCGGGAGATCTCCAGGTGGATGCAGCGGCGCAGCAGCGGGGCCGGGAAGTCGCGCTCGCCGTTGCTCGTCAGCACGACGAACGGGAACGCGTGGCAGCGGATACGGCCGTCCCGCACGGTGACCTTCGCCCCGTCATCCGTCAGCACCTCCACCTCGGGCTCGCGCTCGGCGATGCGCTCCAGCTCCGGGATGCCGAACTCGCCCTCCTCCAGGACGTTCAGCAGGTCGTTGGGCAGGTCGATGTCGCTCTTGTCCAGCTCGTCGATCAGCAGGACGCGCGGCTTGGCGGTGGGCAGCAGCGCGGTGCCGAGCGGGCCGAGCCGCACGTAGCTGCCGATCCCGCCGGGCACGACGGGCTGCGGCGCCCCCGCGGCCCGGCTCCCGGCGGCGATTTGGGTGTCCTGGAGGCGGGCGAGCGCGTCGTACCGGTAGAGGCCGTCGTCCAGGGTGGTCCGGCTGACGACCGGCCAGTGCAGCACCCGGCCGAGGCCCAGCTCGTACGCGACGGCGTGGGCGAGCGTGCTCTTGCCCGTCCCCGGGCTGCCGGTGACCAGCAGGGGGCGGCGCAGGTAGAGCGCCGCGTTGATGATCTCCAGCTCCTCCGCGCTGGGGCGGTGCATCTCGGCCAGGTGACGGTACGCGCCGAGGCGGCGGGTGGAGGCGCTGTCCGTGCCCGGCCCGGGTGCGACGAGCGGGCGGCCGTCGAAGTCGCGCCACGGCGGCGGCTTGGGCAGCGAGCGGATGCCGTCGTGCGGTTCGCCCGCGCCCCGGTAGATCAGCCACTCGCGGCCTGCCGGGAGGCCGGTGCCGACCGCCGGGCCTGGGTCGCGGTCCGGGTCAGAAACTGCCACAGCGTGCTCCTCGTCGTCGTTGCCTCGTCGCAGCGCCCGGCCTGGGGCGCGCCCTGGGGCCGGGCCGGGCCGTGGTCATGGCGTCTCCAGGGGATCGCCCGCCCCGGGGAGGGGCTGGTCGGGGTCCGCGTAGAGCAGGGCGAGGCCGCGCGACCAGTCGGTGTCCGGCGCGTCCCCCGCCGAGGCGGCGCGCAGGGTCCGCAGCGCGCCGGGCAGGGCCGCCGCGTGCCCGGCGCCGGAGACCGCGCGGACCACGCCGCCGTGGAATCCGGCGCAGTCCTTGTCCCGCTCGGGGATGTCGCGGCGCCACAGAATGACGTTGTACCCGCCGGCCATCACTCGATGCAGGGCCCCCGGCTCGCCGCCGGTGACGGGCGTGCGGCACAGGACGGGCAGCGTGCCGACGTCGAGGCCCGACAGCCCGGCGGGGGTGCTCAGCGGGCGCGGCTGGCCGTCGGCGCAGTCCAGGATGTCGGCGTCCAGCGGCCCGGCGTGGAGCCTGTCCCAGCGGAAGCGGCGCAGTTCGGCGGACTCGTCGGAGTCCTCGGCCTCCGGCACCAGGTCGGTGCTGCGGACGACGACCGGGCGCTGCTCGCCCAGCGTGGGGCCGCCGGGGACCAGCCGCCAGCCGTCCACGGGGAAGCCGAGCAGGGAGTAGGGCAGCGCGGCCTGGAGCCGTACGGGGCGGTCGGGCTCGTCGCCCCTGCGGAACGCCTCGGTGAGCGCGGCGCGCAGCCGTTCCGACGGCTCGCCGGGCCCGGCGGCGCCGCACTCCTCGTCCACGGGGATCAGCTCGCCGTTGGTCCGCGCGGCGCAGACGCGCCAGTCGTAGCTGCCGAACTCCCAGGGGTTGGGCGTGATCTCCAGCAGCACGTACGCGGCGGACACCACCGAGCGCTGGCGGGGAGGGGTGGGGACGGGGGCGGCATCGGCCGTGAGGAGGGGGTCGCGGCCGGGGAGGAAGGTGTCGGGGACCCGGTCGCCGAGGGCGTCGGACACGGCGTCCGACACCGTGTCGGATAGCACGTCTGACACAGCGTCGCCTGACACGAAGTTGTGGTTGCCAGTGATGTAGTTGCCGTGGGCGATGTAGTGCGGCGTGCGGGGCGTGGGCAGGACGCCGGGCTCGCCGCGTGCCGCGCGGGCGCGCAGTCGCGCGGACTGCTCCGAACGCAGGGTGGCGCGGAACCAGCGGGACAGCTCGGGTGAGCCGGACGCCGTGGCGTGGGCCCACTCGGCGAGGGCGTCCTCGGCACCGGGGACGGCCGGGTACGGGCGGTCGGCGGTCGCGGCGTGGACCGCGTAGCGCAGGACGGCCTGCAGCTCGTTCAGCCCCTGGCCCGGGTCGTAGAGCATGCCGAGGCCGTCGCGCCAGCCCCTGGGTGCGGGGAGCGGCTTCTTGTAGCGCCGATCGTGCGGCATGTCGTGCGCCTCGGGGTGCAGCATGGCGGTGACGATCCGGTCGAGGGCCGCCGTGGACACCGGGGGCGGGAGTTCAGCGAGCAGCCCGAGCAGTTCGGCGCGGCTGCCCGGGCTCAGGGCGCGCTCCCCCGTGGCGGGGAGGCGGCTCTGCGCGTCGGTCCACGTGAAGCCGGGGGCGCCCGCGTCGCGGTGCCGTCCGGCGTGGTGGCGGTCGTGGGCGTGCAGGACGCGCTGGTAGAGGTCGTCGCGCTCGGCGGTGACCGGCCCGTCCGGCAGCGGCACGCCGCGCAGGCGGATGACGGACGTGGCGAGGCCGCCGTCCCGGCGCGGGCGGCGCGCCTTGAGGACGCCGATGACCTCGCCCCGTTCGAGGTCCACGACCGGGCCGCCGGACAGGCCGTGGTGGAACTCGTCCTCGGCGCCCAGCTTCATCAGGCCGCCGCCGCCCATCTCGCCGCGGATCGTGCAGCGTCCGCTGACCGGTTCGACGCGGCCGCTGGCCGTGGCGTCGGCGCAGCCGAAGAACGCGACCTCCTTGCTGGTGAAGACGCGGGCGGTCCGCTCGGTGAGCCAGACGCACTCGTGCTCGACCGGGTCGAGCAGGCGGACGAGGGCCAGGTCCGGCGCGTCCCAGGAGCCGTCGGGCCCCGGGCCGTGGGGCTGGGCCCACTCGACCCGGCCGCGCACCGGCTCCTCCAGGTCGCCGAACGTCAGGCCCACCTCGCGTACTCCTCCCTCGGCACCGCCCTCGTAGAGGGCCACGTGGGCGCAGGTGAGCACCCAGCCCGGGGCGACGAAGAAGCCACTGCCCCACGGGAGCCCCTCCCGCGTGCCTGCGGCATACCCGCCGGGAAGGGCCTGGATGCGTACGGTGGCGGCCTCGGCGAGTGGCGCCAGGTACTCGAAGGGGTCCGTCGTCGTCACGCGCGCGCCCCCTGTGCTGTCGTGTGTCCGATCCGCGCGCCGTGCCCCGCCGCCGCGTGACGGGCGCGGGCGGGGCGAGGGCGCTGATGGGCCGTCATACGAGTGTGCCAGGACCGCGGCCGTGCCGGGGACGGAATGGGGGTGCCGGGTGCCGCGGCCCGTCCGCGCCCGGTGGCTCCGGCGCCCATCCGCTCCCCCTCGTCCCCGCTCGTCCGCCTGGTTGTCCGCCGCTACCGTCAGTTGCCTATCCTGGCCCTTTCCTCCCTGCCCTGTCCCGAATCCTGACCGGAGAGATTCCCGTGTACTTCACCGATCGCGGCATCGAAGAACTCGCCCAGCGGCGGGGTGAGGAGGAGGTCAGCCTCGGCTGGCTCGCGGACCAGCTGCGCGTCTTCGTGGACCTCCACCCCGACTTCGAGGTCCCCGTCGAGCGGCTGGCGACCTGGCTGGCGCGGCTCGACGACGAGGACTGACCGGTACGGGCGGGAGCGGCGCGGCCCTGGACCCGGAAGACGCCGCGGACCGGCCCGCCGGTTCCCCGGTCGCGACGGGCGGGCGCCCGCTCGCGACACCCCTTGCGCGTTCGCGATATATCGTGTCTCATGGGAGACGCGATATAGCCGTGCCGTGCCGTGCCGCCCTGTGGCCCACCGCGCCACCGGCGCAGAGATAGGGGAAAGACCCATGGCGACGAAGTCCACCTGGTCCGTCGGCGAGGCACGCACGCTCGCGTTCGACGACGAGCCCATCGAGCAGCTGTACGTCGGCATCGTCGGCGGGACGGTGAACGTGGTGGGGACCGCCGAGCGCACGGCGCGCCTGGAGGTCTCCGAGGTGCAGGGCCCGCCCCTGACCGTGCGGCGCAAGGGGGGCCGCCTGACCGTCTCGTACGACGACCTGACGTGGAAGGGCTTCCTCGGGCAGCGTTCGCGCGGCATGCGCCGCTCCGCCGTCGTCTCCGTCTCGGTCCCGGCCGACTGCCGGGTGAGCGTGGGCGTCGTGGACGCGGGCGCGGTGGTGGGCGGGGTCGCGGGGGCCACGGAGATCCGCGCCGTCACCGGGAACGCCACCCTGGTCGGCCCCACAGGCCCTGTGCAGGCGCAGACCGTCTCGGGCGACCTGGACGTCCAGGGGCCGACCGGCGACCTGCGGTTCACCACGGCGGCGGGCGACCTGACCGTCCTGGACGGCGGCGGCGCCGTGGCCGCCGAGTCGGTCAGCGGCGGCATGGTGGTCGACATGGCGCACGCGGCCGTCTCCGCTGACATCCGGCTGAAGTCCGTCTCCGGCGAGCTGGCCCTGCGGCTGCCGGACGGCTTCGGCGCCCGCGTGGCGGCGGAGTCGGTGGTGGGCGCCGTGTCGTCGGCGTTCGCCGGCCTGTCGGTCAGCGGCTGGGGCCCGCGCCGCAGCCTGTCCGGCACGCTCGGCTCCGGCGGGAGCGGCGTGCGCTGCTCCACCGTGTCAGGCCCCATCACCCTGCTGCGCAGGCCGCCGGCCGCCCACGAGACGGCCGGTGCCGCCTCCTTCTCGAAGGACAACTGACATGCCCCCAGTCTTCGGCCACGGCCGTCTGCGCCTGTACCTGCTCAAGCTGCTCGCCGAGTCCCCGCGCCACGGCTACGAGGTGATCCGCCTGCTGGAGGAGCGTTTCCAGGGGCTCTACGCGCCCTCGGCCGGCACCGTCTACCCGCGGCTGGCCAAGCTGGAGGCGGAGGGCCTGGTCCGGCACACCGAGGAGGGCGGCCGGAAGGTGTACACGCTCACCGCCGAGGGCCACCGCGAACTGGGCGACCGCGAGGCCGAACTGACGCAGCTGGAGCGGGAGATCCACGACTCGCTCGCCTCGCTCGCCGCCGACATCAGGGAGGACGTCAGCGGTTCCGTCCGCGACCTGCGCGAGGAGGTCAGGCAGGCAGCGGCGGCGGCACGGGGCGGCGCGGCCGGGTGGTCCGGCGGGCCGGGCCCGTCACCGCGCGGGCGGGGCGGCGAACGCGGGCGCGGCGACCGGAACGCCGGGCGCCAGCGGCCGGGCGGCGGCGGCGCCGGGTGGCAGCCGGACGAGGCCACCGCGCGGCGGTTCGAGGAGGCCGCCCGCAGGGTGCACGAACGGGTGCGGTCGCACGCCGACTCGGGCGACTGGCAGGGCGCCCTGCGGGAAGGTCTCGGCGGACTCGGCGGCATCGGCCAGGAGATCGGCGGCTGGAGCCGGTGGGTCGGCGGCCCCGAGGCGCCCTGGGCGGCGGGCTGGGGCGCCCCCGGGCCCGGCGGGGACGAGGAGGAGCGGGAGGAGGCGCCCGTGGACGACCCGGCGCGCGAGCTGGAGCGCCTCCTCGACCGCTTCCGCGACGAGGTGCGGGACGCCGCCAGGGACCACGGGGTCGACCAGGAGCAGCTCCGCGCCGCCCGCCGCCACATCTCCACGGCGGCCGCGCACCTCGTGGCGCTGCTGGCGACGCCGAAGGACTGAGGGCCGCCGCCCCCCGCCGGGGCGCCCGGGAAATCTCTTCCGGGCGGCCGATGAGTTCCGGCGGGGAGGGCGGTCTGATCCTGTGAACGGCATACGGAGCACAGGAGAAGAGCCATGGCCCAGACCGCGTCCCACACCCTGCACACGAACGGCGCGACCATCCGCTACGACGTGCGTCCCGCCACCGCCGGGAACGGCGGGCACCCGCCCCTCTTCCTGTTCGGCTCGCCGATGGACGCCTCCGGCTTCGCCACCCTCGCGTCGTACTTCACGGACCGCACGGTCGTCACCTACGACCCGCGCGGCACGGGCCGCAGCGCCCGGACCGACGGCGCCGCCGAGACGACGCCCGAGGAGCACGCCGACGACCTGCGCCAGGTCGTCGAGGCGCTGGGCGCGGACGCGGTGGACCTCTTCGCCAGCAGCGGCGGCGCGGTCAACGCGCTGGCCCTCGTCGCCGCCGCCCCCGGCCCGATACGCGTGCTGGTCGCGCACGAGCCGGCGACGGCCGCCGTCCTCCCCGACCACGAGGCGGCGCTCGCCGCGTGCGCCGGCGTCCACGCCACGTACCTGCGGGCGGGGATGGGCCCGGCCATGGCGAAGTTCATCGCCCTGACCGCGCACCAGGGGCCGTTCCCCGCCGGCTGGGCCGACGCGCCGGCCCCGGACCCGGCCGCGTTCGGCCTGCCCACCGAGGACGACGGCTCGCGCGACGACCCGCTGCTCGGCCAGAACATGCGCGGCTGCACCGCCTACCGGCCCGACTTCGCCGCGCTCGCCGCGGCGGGCACCCGCATCGTGCTCGGGGCGGGCGAGGAGTCGGAGGGCCAGCTGGCCGCCCGCGCCGCGGCGGCGGTGGCGGAGCGGCTGGGCACCGAGCCGGTCGTCTTCCCGAGCCACCACGGCGGGTTCCTCGGCGGCGAGTACGGCCAGCACGGCGAGCCGGAGGGCTTCGCGCGGACACTGCGCGAGGTGCTGGACGGCTCCTGATCCGGAACGGCGCGGCGCGTGACGGTCCCCGGACCGTCACGCGCCGCACGGGAAGTGCGGGTGACGCCATCGCGGGTAAGCGAGGCTGAACAGCCCGGGCAGCCGGGCAGATCGTGCGGGAGGACGTATGTACCAGCTTGCGGCGGTGAGTACGGACAACTGGCCGGTGACGATCGCCATGCTGCTGATCGGAACGGCGATCGGCACGTTCGTCATCCTCCGGGAGCGCAGGAAGTAGCGGCGCGCCACCGCGCCCCGCCGCTCAGGGCGTCAGGACCAGCTTGCCGAAGACGTCGCCCCGTTCCAGCCGGGCGAACGCCTCGCGCGCCCGGTCGAGCGGCAGTGTCGCGTCGATCGGCGGCCTGACCCCCGTGGTCGCGAGGAAGGCGAGCAGCGACGCCAGTTCGTCGCGGCTGCCCATCGTCGCCCCGACGACCTTGAGTTCGAGGTAGAAGATCCGGGTCAGCTCCGCCGACGCGGGCGCGTCCCCCGACGTGGCGCCGCACAGGACCAGCGTGCCGCCCGGCCGGAGCGAGGCGACCGAGTGCGACCAGGTCGCCGCCCCGACCGACTCCAGCACCGCGTCCACCCGGTACGGCAACCGCTCCCCCGCCGCGTACGCCTCCTCCGCGCCGAGGGCGAGCGCCCGTTCGCGCTTGGCGGCGTCCCGGCTGGTGACGACCATCCGCAGCCCGGCGGCGGTCCCCAGCAGGACGGCCGCCGTCGCGACACCGCCGCCCGCGCCCTGGACCAGCACCCGGTCCCCCGGCCGCACCCCGGCGTCCCGGAACAGCATGCGGTACGCGGTCAGCCACGCCGTCGGCAGGCAGGCGGCCTCCTCGAAGGACAGCTCCGGCGGCTTGGGGACCACGTTCCACGCCGGGACCGCGACCCGTTCGGCCAGCGTGCCCTGGTACTTCTCGCTGAGCAGCGACCGCCGCTCGCGCGGCCCGACGCCGTGGCCGTTCGCGCCGACGACGGCGTGCACGACGACTTCGTTGCCGTCCGCGTCCACGCCCGCCGCGTCGCAGCCGAGAATCATCGGCAGCGCCCCGGCGCCGAGTCCGACGCCGCGCAGCGACCAGAGGTCGTGGTGGTTGAGGGACGCGGCCCTGACATCGACCACGGTCCAGTGCGGCGGCGCCTCCGGCTCGGGGCGCTCGCCCAGTTCGAGTCCGTCCAGCGGCTGATCCTTGTCGAGACGTGCGGCGTAGGCTGCGAACATGTCCTCACGTTAGTGCCTCGTCGGGCGAGGCGGGCCCGTCGGGGAACCGGACCGTACTCAGGCGTTCTTCCGGTGCGGCGGGAGTGCGTGTCCGGCGTCGCGACGGGGCAGACCTTGCCTGCCGGGGGCGGCGGCGTTCCCCGTCCGGCGCTGGCGCGGGACCATGGTTTCCGGGGGTGTATGTCATGAGCACGATGTTCCGGCGGCGGCTGACGCGCTGGCAGGCCGAGACCGAACGCGCGTCGCTCGCCGAGGTGTACGCGGCGGCGCATCCGGGCGGGCCCGGCGCGGCGGACCGCGAGGCGTTCCTGCGGCGGCTCGTCGACCACGACCTGGGCCAGCCCGAGTTCGACATGGTGCTGGCGGGCGATCCGCGCCCGGCCGGCTGCGTCTGGGGCTTCCGCGTGGACGAGGACGCCGCGTGGTGGTCCGCGTTCGCCGAACCGCCCGTCGCGCCCGAGGTGTTCGTGGTGGCCGGGCTGCTGGTCGCGCCGCGCAGCAGGCGGCAGGGCGTCGCCACGGGGCTGCTGCGGCAGCTGCTGTCCCGCACCCGCGCGCCCCTCGCACTCGCGCCGGTCGCGGCGGACGACGGGCTGGCGCAGGCGTCGTACGGCGCCTGGGGCTGGACGCGGGGCGGCCCGCTCACCCCCGTGGACGGCGGCGCCCCGCTCACCACCTGGACGCTCGCCGACCCGGCGCGCGCGGTCTGACGCGCGCCCGCCGGGGCGGCGTCACAGCACGGCGGACAGGAACGCGCGCGTCCGCTCGTGGCGCGGCGCGGCCAGCACCTCGCGGGGCGGCCCCGACTCGACCACGACGCCGTCGTCCATGAACACCAGCGAGTCCCCGACCTCGCGCGCGAACCCCATCTCGTGGGTGACGACCAGCATCGTCATCCCGTCCTCGGCGAGGCCGCGCATGACGTCGAGCACCTCGCCCACGAGTTCGGGGTCGAGCGCGGACGTCGGCTCGTCGAAGAGCATCAGCTTGGGCTCCATCGCCAGCGCGCGGGCGATCGCCACCCGCTGCTGCTGCCCGCCGGACAGCTGCGCCGGGTAGGCCCCCATGCGGTCGGCGAGCCCGACGCGCTCCAGCAGCCGCGCCGCGCGCTCCCTGGCCTCCGCCCGGCGCACGCCCTTGACCTGGACCGGCGCCTCCATCACGTTCTCGGCGGCCGTCATGTGCGGGAAGAGGTTGAAGCGCTGGAAGACCATGCCGATGTCGCGCCGCTGGGCGGCGACCTCGCGCTCGCGCATCTCGTACAGCCGGTCGCCGCGCTGCCGGTAGCCGACGAGCGCGCCGTCCACGGACAGGCGGCCCGCGGTGATCTTCTCCAGGTGGTTGACGCAGCGCAGGAACGTGGACTTGCCGGACCCGGAGGGGCCGACGACGCAGCACACCTCGCCCGCCCGCACCTCCAGGTCGATGCCGCGCAGCACCTCGACGGGCCCGAACGACTTGTGGACGCGCTCGGCCCTCACCATCGGCGGCCGTGCGGCGCCGGGCGGCGCGCTCATGTCGTCTCCTTCCGGACCGCGCTCCTGGTGCGGAACGTGCCGAGGTTCGTCCTGACGCGCTGCCACGGCGTGGGCGGCAGCGCCCGCTGGGAGCCACGCGCGTAGTGCCGCTCCAGGTAGTACTGCCCGATGGAGAAGACGGTGGTCAGGACGAGGTACCAGACCGTCACGACCAGCAGCATCTCCATGACGGCGAGGTTGCGGGAGCTGATCGTGTCGCCCGCGCGGAACAGTTCCTGGTACTGGATGACGGAGACGAGCGACGAGGTCTTCAGCATGTTGATGAACTCGTTGCCCGTCGGCGGGATGATGACGCGCATCGCCTGCGGCAGCACGATGCGGCGCATCGTCCGCGCGCGGCTCATGCCGAGCGCGTGCGACGCCTCCGTCTGCCCGTGGTCCACGGACAGCACGCCCGCCCGCGCGATCTCCGCCATGTACGCCGCCTCGTTGAGCCCGAGCCCGAGGAGCGCGGCGAGGAACGGGGTCATGACGTCGTTCATCTCGTCCCGGTAGAAGCCGAGATCGAGGACCGGGAAGACGAGCGCCAGGTTGTACCAGAGGAACAGCTGCACCAGCACCGGAGTGCCGCGGAAGAACCAGATGTAGCCCCAGGCCACGCCGGACAGCACCTGGTTGTCCGACAGCCGCATCACCGCCAGCAGGACGCCGAGGACCACGCCGAGCACCATCGAGGCGACGGTGATCCACAGCGTGCGCAGCGCGCCCTCGACGATCGTGCCGTCGGTGAGGTACTCCCCCACCACGTCCCAGTGGATGCTCTCCGCACCGGCGAACGCCCAGACGATCAGCCCCAGCACCGCCAGCACCGCGACGGCGCCCGCCACGCGCCCCCAGTGGCGCACCGGCACGGCCAGGATCGCCTCGGGGGGCACGCGCTCCGCCGGGCCGCCCGCCTCGCCCGCCTTGCCCGTCCCGTGTGTGTCGCTCACGCCGGGCCGCCGCTCAGGAGCCGGCGTTGACGGTGGCCTCGGTGATCGCGCCGGTCTCGGCGCCCCACTCGGCGAGCACCTCGGCGTACGTCCCGTCGTCGATGATCCGCTGCATCGCGGCCTGGAGCGCGTCGCGCAGCTCCGGGTTGTCCTTGGGGACGGCGATGCCGTACGGCGCGGCGTCCATCTGCTCGCCGACGACCTCGAACAGCTCGCCGCCGCCCGCCTCACGCTCGTTGTACAGCGCGACGGGGAAGTCGGTGATCACGGCGTCCGCGCGGCCGGTCTGGAGCGCGGTGATGGAGTCGGAGTCCACGTCGTTGACGATCGGCTCGATCGGCTCGTCGCAGGCGGCCTGCTGCTCCTCGACGATGGCCTCGTTCGCCGTGCCCTGCTGGGCGGCGACGGCCAGGCCGCACAGGTCCTCGACGCCGCCGATGCCCTCGGGGTTGCCCGCGGGGACGAGGATCGAGGAGCCGGCCTGGAAGTAGTTGACGAAGTCGGCGCCGCCCTCGGCGTCCTCGCTGACGCCCTGCTGGCGCTCGGCGGTGTCGGTCATCGCCGACATGATGACGTCGTACCGGCCACTGTTCATGCCCAGGACGAGACCGTCGAACGTGCCGTTGGTGAACACGAACTCGACGCCCAGCACCTCGCCGAGCGCGGCGGCGATCGCCGGGTCGATGCCGGTGACCTCGTCGTTCTCGTCGTAGTACTCGATCGGCGCGTACGCGATGTCCGAGCCGACCTCGATCCGGCCGCTCTCCCGGATGTCGGCGGGCAGCAGGGCCGACAGGTCGTCGGTCGGCGCGTCGCCCGACGGCTCCTCCGTGGCGCCCTCGGAGGCGTCACCGCCGGACGCGTCGTCGGTCTGGTCGCCGCAGGCGGTGAGCAGCAGCAGGGCGACCGCGGCGAGCGAACCGGCCGCGGCCAGGCGGCGGTTGCCTCGTGCGGTGGTACGGGGGGTCATGGCGTCGTCCTCCAGGGGT
Source organism: Streptomyces sp. NPDC049879 (assembly GCF_044461265.1). Classification (NCBI taxonomy): domain Bacteria; kingdom Bacillati; phylum Actinomycetota; class Actinomycetes; order Kitasatosporales; family Streptomycetaceae; genus Streptomyces; species Streptomyces sp. NPDC049879. Next base: position 324,339 of record NZ_JBITKT010000006.1, read on the forward strand.
CACGGAGCGTCCGAGGCAGCCGGGCACGCGTCATCGGGTGTCACGACGGGGTGCGGGGATACGCAATGGCGAGCATCCTGCCATCAGCGCCCCGGACTTCGGCAGGCCCGGACATCAAGATCGGATAACGGACACCTGGCGCGCGCCCGTTCACCCGCGCCCCGCGCACACCACGGCGCACGCCCCCCTCTTCAGCCGAACGGCAGCCGGTCTTCAGCCATGCGGGGCACGCTGGGGCGTGTCCCCGCCACCGCACGCGGTGTCCGGTCCTCGACCGCGCTCGTGCGCGGACCGTCCGATCAGGTAGAACGAACGGTTACGCCCCTCACCCGGGGACCCGGGCGCCCTGTGCGACGCGTCCGGCGTCCGCTCGCCATCCGAGCGGACGTGGTGCCCGCCCGCTTCCCGACCGGGAAGCGCCCACCCTCAGTCAGTCACGTCATAAGGGGTCATCCACAGTGGCATCGGAGATCATCAGCCCTCGCGCCGAGCAGCCGGACACCGGACAGCCACACACCGGGGGGCCCGACGCGGTCCCCGATCCGGCGTTCGAACTGCACCGGGGCGGCAAGATGGCCGTCCGCGCGACCGTCCCGGTGCGGGACGCGGCCGATCTGTCCCTCGCCTACACGCCCGGTGTCGCCCGCGTCTGCGCCGCCATCGCCGAACAGCCCGAGCTGGTCCACGAGTACACCTGGAAGTCGCGGACCGTCGCGGTCGTCACGGACGGCAGCGCCGTCCTCGGCCTCGGCGACATCGGTCCCGAGGCGTCGCTGCCCGTGATGGAGGGCAAGGCGATCCTGTTCAAGCAGTTCGGCGACGTGGACGCCGTCCCGATCGCGCTGGACTGCCGCGACCCGGACGAGATCGTCGCGACCGTCGCCCGGCTCGCCCCGTCGTTCGGGGGCATCAACCTGGAGGACATCGCGGCGCCCCGCTGCTTCGAGATCGAGCGGAAGCTCCAGGACCTCCTGGACATCCCGGTGTTCCACGACGACCAGCACGGCACCGCCGTCGTCACGCTGGCCGCGCTGCGCAACGCCGCCCGCCTCACCGGCCGCGCGCTGCCCGGGCTGCGGGTCGTCATCTCGGGCGCGGGGGCGGCCGGGGTCGCCATCGCCCGCATCCTGCTGGGCGCGGGCGTCACCGACGTCGTCGTCTGCGACCGGCGCGGCATCGTGTCGGCGGACCGCGCCGACCTGACGGACGTCAAGCGCGACCTCGCGGCGCTCACTAACCCGGCGGGGCGCACCGGTTCGCTGGCGGACGCGCTGGCCGGGGCGGACGTGTTCGTCGGCGTCAGCGGCGGGACGGTGCCGGAGGCGGCGGTGGCGACGATGGCGCCGGGCGCGTTCGTCTTCGCCATGGCCAACCCGGACCCGGAGATCCACCCGGAGGTCGCGGCGCGGTACGCGGCGGTCGTCGCCACCGGGCGCAGCGACTTCCCGAACCAGATCAACAACGTCCTGGCGTTCCCCGGCATCTTCGCGGGCGCGCTGCGCGTGCGGGCGACGCGGATCACCGAGGGCATGAAGCTCGCCGCGGCCGAGGCGCTCGCGGCGGTCGTCGCCGACGAGCTGTCACCCGAACAGGTGATTCCGTCGCCGTTCGACCCGCGGGTCGCCCCCGCGGTGGCCGACGCGGTGGCGAAGGCGGCGATCTCGGAGGGCGTCACGCGCTGACCGCCGTACGCGCCCGGTCCCGCACGTCGCCACGTGCGGGACCGGGCGCGCGGTTCAGCGCAGGGCGAGGACCAGGGCGTCGGTGAGCGACGCCCAGGCGGTGCGCGCCTCGGCGAAGCCCGACTCGCGCAGGACACGCGCGTGCCAGTCGGGCGCGTGGTAGTGGTCCTCGGCGTCGTGCCCGTCGCCGGGGTTGCCGAGGACGGCGATCCGTTCGCGCATGGCGTCCGTCAGCTCGGGCGCGGCGGCGACCTCCTGCCACCAGCCGGCCCAGTCGAGGACGCCGTCGGCCTTCTCGCGCTCCTGCCGTGCCTTCTCGAACGCCTCGTGCGCCGCGTTGATCCGGGGCGTGGAGGGGTCGGGCATGTGGTCGGCGTTCAGGAAGACGCCGCCGGGCCGCACGACGCCGGCGAGCTGCCCGTACAGCTTCCGCAGCGGCTCCTCGGGCAGCCAGTGCAGGGCGGTGGCCGTGACGACGGCGTCGTAGGCGTCGTACGGCAGCGCCGCCGGCCAGTCGGCGTCGGTCAGGTTCGCCTGGACGAAGGTGACCCGCCCGTCCCTCTCGAACGTGCCGCGCGCGATGGTCAGCAGCGCCGGGTCGAGGTCGACGCCCGTGCTGACGGCGCCGGGGAACCGTTCCAGCAGCCGCCGCGTGATGCTGCCCGTGCCGCACGCCAGGTCGAGGACGCGCGGGCGGTCCCCCGCGTGCGCCGCCACCGTATCGAGCATCACGCGGAACCGCTCCTCGCGGTCCGGGAGGTACCACTCCTGCTGCCGGTCCCAGCTCTCCTGCCAGCCCTGCCAGTCCATGCCCGTCTCCCACACCATGACAGTAACAACCCACAACGGGTCGCACCCCTTACAAGTACAGTGTGGACCCTAAGGCGCTTCCGTAAGGAACACAAGTGGAACTCACCTATTACGCCGACTACGCGGTGCGGCTCGTGAACACCGAGGAACCCCTGCGCGGGACGGACACGTTGACCTCGGTCGACGCGGTGCGCGCGCTCTTCGGCGCGGCCCAGCACGCCGCCCGCCGCGCCGGGGAGGCCGACGTGACGCGCCTGCGCGGCGTGCGCAACCGCCTGCGCGCCGTCTTCACGGCGGCGTCGGACGGGGACGAGGTGACGGCCGTGGACCTGCTCAACGCCCTGCTGCTCGAATACCCGGCCAGCCCGCAGATCTCGGGACACGACTACCTGGACGACTCCGGCCGCCCCGCCTGGCACCTGCACCTCGCCGAGCACCCGTCCAGCGCCACGGCGGGCTACGCGGCCATCGCCTGCATGGGCCTGGCCTTCCAGCTCACCGAGATGGGCGTGGACCGCCTCGGCATCTGCGAGGCCGACAGCTGCCGCAACGCGTACATCGACACGTCCACGAACCGCTCCCGCCGCTACTGCTCCGACCGCTGCACGACCCGGGCCAACGTCGCCGCCTACCGCGCCCGCAAACGCCGCGAGCGCGCCGTCAGCGGGACGACCGCGGAGGGGAGCCAGGCCAGCACGGACAGCGGCGACCGCTGATGCCGCAGCGGCAGCCGCAGCCGCAGCACCGCCCGCGCGACGACGAGCCCGTCCGGGACGACGCCGAACTCGCGGCTGTCGTTCGTCACCTCGGAGTTGTCCCCCACAACCCACCAGCCGCCGTCGCGCCGCTCGGCCGCGCGCTTCACGATCAGCAGGTCGTGCTGGAACGGGTGGCGCACGACGACCACGTGCCCGGGGCGGACGCGCGCGCCGTACCCGAGCAGCAGCCGGTCGCCCGGCCGCAGCGTCGGCAGCATCGACGGGTTGTACACGTCCGCGAGCCCCAGCCTCATCGCGCTCCTTCCCTCGCCCGGCCGCCCGCCCGCCCGCACGCACGCTCGGCCGGTGGTCCGACGGGCGCCCGGACTTTCGTCCTACGCCCCGCCGCATGGATCGGGTCGGCCAGGAAAACCGGCCCTGCACGGAGTAGTGTCACCCGAGAGAAGACGATCACGAGGAAGGACGGCTCACATGCTTTCCCGCCTGTTCGCCCCCACGGTGAAGGTCAGCGCCCACTGCGACCTCCCGTGCGGCGTCTACGACCCCGCGCAGGCCCGCATCGAGGCGGAGTCCGTCAAGGCCATCCAGGAGAAGTACCAGGCCAACGACGACCCGCACTACCGCGCCCGCGCGACGGTCATCAAGGAGGAGCGGGCCGAGCTGGCCAAGCACCACGTGTCGGTGCTCTGGAGCGACTACTTCAAGCCCCCGCACTTCGAGAAGTACCCGGAGCTGCACCAGCTGGTCAACGAGACCCTGAAGGCGCTGAGCGCCGCCAAGGCCTCCACCGACCCGGCCACCGGCCAGAAGGCCCTCGACTACATCGCCCAGATCGACAAGATCTTCTGGGAGACCAAGAAGGCCTGAGCCGGGACACACCCCCGGCCCGTACGCCCCGGCCCGCGCCGCGTCCGCCACAGGACGCGCCGCGGGCCGGTCGCGTTCCCGCCCCGGCGCGCGGCACGGCCCGCACGACACCCAGGGTGAAGTGGTGCGGAAAGGTGTGATTGTCTCGAATTCGCCGCGTCGTCCGCCGTCCGCGCGGGGAGCATGCTGCCGCCACACACAACCGCCGGTACGGCGCCACGGAGGGGGCAGACACATGGCCGGGCGAGCCGCGCGAGGCAGCCGGGGCGAGGAGGACGCGCTGCGGCAGCGCGTGGGGCAGATGGAGGCCCAGCTCGCCGAGGTCCGCGAGGAGATGCGCGGCATCAGGGCCGAGGTCGTCGGCCTGCTCGCCGAGAAGCTCGCCCAGCTGCACCAGGACAACGAGACGCTGCGGTACGAGCTGGGCTCCCGCGTGAACGGCGCGCGCACCGCGCTCGACGCCCAGCTGCCCGAGCTGCGCGCCCTGCTGAGCGCCGAGCGCACCGCCGCCGAACGCGCGCTGCGGGAGATCCTCGACATGCGGCGCGCGGAGGCCGAGGCCAGGCTCGCCGACCACGAGGCGCGGGAGGCCCGCGCGCCGCGCCCGCCGGCGGAGGCGGAGGAGTGCCACGACCTGTTCGCGCGGGCCGCCGGGGTCGCGCGCGCCGGGGTGGTCTGCCACCGCGACACCTGGTCGTTCGTGGTCGAACACGCGGCGCGCGCCGAGCACTTCAGACTGCCCGCGGAGGTGGTGGAGCGCGAGGACGGGACGGTGGAGGCGCAGCTGTCGGGCCGCACGCTGATCGCCGTCATCGACGCGCTGTGGCACGTGCAGCACGACCCGGGCGCCTCGGCCGCCACGTACGCCCTGGCCGGGGAGATCCGCTCGCGCATCGACGACGCGCTGTCCGGCGGGCAGGAGACGGCGCGCGTGGTGATCGACGGCCGCGCGCACCGGTCCGACACCGGACATCCCCAACTCCCCGAAATCCCATGATCATTCGTTACGATGATCCCCACGCCGCGGGCTCATCGCCGCGGGGCGACGGGCTTGCGGAAAGGTGGGTGGGCAGTCATGGCAGCAGGGTCCTCCGAGTGGATGTCCCGACAGCCGTCGGAGCCGCCGAAGCAGATCGATCTGCGGACCGACGTGCCGCACTCGGCGCGGGTGTACGACTACCTGCTCGGCGGGAAGACGAACTACGACCCCGACCGCGCCGCCGGGGACGCGTCCGTCGCGGCGTGGCCGAGCCTGCCGATCTCCATGCGGCAGACACGTTTCTTCATGCACCGCGTCGTCCGGCGCCTCGTCACCGAGCACGGCGTCCGGCAGTTCCTGGACATCGGCACGGGCATCCCCACCCGGCCCAACCTCCACGAGGTCGCCCAGGAACTCGCCCCCGACGCCCGCGTCGTCTACGCCGACAACGACCCGATCGTCCTCACCCACGCCCGCGCCCTGATGCGCAGCACCCCCGAGGGCCGCACCGCCTACCTCGACGCCGACCTGCGCGACCTCGACTCCATCCTCGGCGCGCAGGCCCTCCACGAGGTGCTCGACCTCAAGCAGCCGGTGGCGCTCTCGCTCATCGCGATCGTCCACTTCGTGCTCGACGAGGACGACCCGCAGGGCCTCGTGCGCCGCATCATGGACGAGCTGGCGCCGGGCAGCTTCCTGGCACTGACGGTCTTCACCGGCGACACGGACCCCGAGGCCGTCGCGGGCGTGGGCCGCGAGTACAACGCGCGGGGCATCCCGCTCCAGATCAGGGACCGCGCCGAGGCGGAGCGCTTCTTCGACGGCCTGGACCTGCTCGACCCGGGCGTCACCCTCGTCCACCACTGGCACCCCGACCCGGCGAACGACCCCGACGAGGGCCGCATCACCGACCGGAACATCGCGATGTACGGGGGCGTCGCCGTCAAGCGAGGCTAGGGTCTGTCCGGCGGATCTTGCCTGTCTCACGACGCCGGCTACGGCACCTCGCTGCGTTGCCGAATCGCGCGAATACGGCCGGGTATGAGCTGCGATCCGGCGCCTTGCGATGCACCGCATCCGACGCCGTGAGCCGCGACAAGATCCGCCGGACAGACCCTAGGGCACACCGTCACAGACCGGCGGCCAGCAGGTCGCTGCACGCCCGCTCACAGGCCCGGCACGCCTCCGCGCACAGCCGGCAGTGCTCGTGCGCACCGGCGTGCCGCTCGCACTCCGCCGCGCAGGCGGCGCAGGCGAGCGCGCACGCCTCCACCTGCGCGCGCGTCAGGTCGGCGCTGTCCGGGGTGTAGCGGGACACGAGGCGCGCGGTGACGTCGCAGACGTCGGCGCAGTCGAGGTCGAGCCGTATGCAGGCCGCGAGCCGTTCGACCTCGCCCTCGGCCAGGCAGGCGTCGGCACAGGCCGTGCAGGCGCGCGCGCAGCGGTCGCACTCCTCGACGCAGCGGGCGATCAGGTCCTCGTCCAGCGCGCCCTTCCCGCCCGGGTGGGTGCGCAGCATGTCCTTCAGCGTGTCGTCGACCGTGGTCATGTCGAACCACCTCCGGCGCCCTGGGTAGCCCGTGACGCGGGGAACGAAACCGGGCGCCACGCCCCGTCGCGCCCCCTCACACCGGGTCGCCGCCCCCCGCCCCGCCCGCCACGGGCGGTGACTACCCTGGCCGCGTGACCGAACCGAACGCGCCCGCCCTCCCGCCCGCCACCGCCTCCATGACCCTGCTGGCCGCCGCGGTCGTCGTGCTCGACCGCGCGAACGACCGCGTGCTGCTCCTCCGGCGGGGCCCGCGGGCGAAGTTCGGCCGCGGCCTGTGGGACCTGCCCGTCGGCAAGTGCGACCCGGGCGAGCCGGTCACGGCGGCGGCCGCGCGCGAACTCGCGGAGGAGACCGGCCTGGTGGTCGATCCGGCCGACCTCGCGCTGTGCCACGTCGTGCACGCCGCACAGGGCGCGGAGGCACCCGCCGGTTTCCTCACCGTCATCTTCACCGCCGAACGCTGGACCGGCACGGCGTACAACGCGGAACCGGAGAAGCACGCCGAGGTGCGCTGGTTCCCGGTCTCCCAACTCCCCGCCGAACTGGTCTTCTCCACGGACCAGGTGATCGAGCGCTGCCTGCGCGGCGCTCCCGGCCTCACCCTCCACGGCTGGGACTGAACCGGTATCCGGGGCACAGTACGATTTATCGATCATGGCGTTCCGCGCGTACAACGCCACGAGCGATGCGAGGAATTGACGTCACCCCCATGGCCACACTACGCACCGAATGCATTACGATGAGTAATACCGCCAAGGTGGTCAGGACGATCAATCACAACTCGGGCCAGGCGACAGCATGCTGCGGATCGCGGTAGCGTCGCAGGGCGCGTCGGCGCATCCCGGCGATGCCCGTGCGCGCTCAATCAGTGTGAGTCTCTGTGGAGGTGAGGGTGTCCCCAATCCCAGGTGAGCCCGGATCGCAGGACTTCGTCGAAGTCCGGCTGCCGGCGGAGGGTGCCTATCTGTCGGTGCTGCGGACGGCCACGGCCGGTCTCGCGGCCCGGCTCGACTTCACCCTGGACGAGATCGAGGACCTGCGCATCGCGGTCGACGAGGCGTGCGCGATCCTCCTCCAGCAGGCGAAGCCGGGGAGTGTCCTCGACTGCGTGTTCACGCTGGTGGACGACGCGCTGCGGGTCACGGTCTCGGCCCCCACCACGGAGGGGCACGCCCCCGAACGGGACACGTTCGCCTGGACCGTCCTGACCGCGCTGGCGGGTGAGGTCGAATCGACCGTCGCGGAGGACCGCACGGTCAGCATCAGCCTGCACAAGAAGCGCGGCGCCGCCCCCGGAGCGCCGTGACCGGCGCGCAGGGGCCGCCACGGGACGAGGGGGCCGAGGTGAACGAGCTGAACGAGCTGGACGGGGTCGAGCAGGCGGCGCGAACCATCCCGGGCCAGCCGGAGCCCGCCCAGACCGGGCACTCCGTGCGGCCGGGACCTGACGACGAGTCCCAGGCCGCCGGGCATCCGGTGGAGTCCGTACCGCGCCGGGCGGCGCCCGACCCGCACGACCGCGGCGCCGCGCGCGAACTGTTCGTCGAGCTGCGCGGGCTGCCCGAGGGGTCGCCGCAGCGCGCCGAACTGCGCAACACCCTGGTGCGCATGCACCTGCCGCTGGTCGAGCACCTGGCCCGCCGCTTCCGCAACCGCGGCGAGCCGCTCGACGACCTGACCCAGGTCGCCACGATCGGCCTGATCAAGTCGGTGGACCGCTTCGACCCCGAGCGGGGCGTCGAGTTCTCCACCTACGCCACGCCGACCGTGGTCGGCGAGATCAAGCGGCACTTCCGCGACAAGGGCTGGGCGGTACGGGTGCCGCGCCGCCTCCAGGAGCTGCGGCTCTCGCTCAGCACGGCGACGGCGGAGCTGTCCCAGCAGCACGGCAGGGCCCCGACGGTCCACGAGCTGGCGCAGCGCCTCAACATCTCGGAGGAGGACGTCCTCGAAGGGCTCGAATCGGCGAACGCGTACAGCACGCTGTCCCTCGACGTCCCCGACACCGACGACGAGTCCCCCGCCGTGGCGGACACCCTGGGCGCGGAGGACGACGCGCTCGAAGGCGTCGAGTACCGCGAGTCCCTCAAGCCGCTGCTGGAGGAACTGCCGCCGCGCGAGAAGAAGATCCTGCTGCTGCGCTTCTTCGGGAACATGACGCAGTCGCAGATCGCGCAGGAGGTCGGCATCTCCCAGATGCACGTCTCCCGCCTGCTGGCGAGGACGCTGGCGCAGCTGCGCGACAAGCTGCTGGTCGAGGAGTGACGGGCGCCGGGGCACGCCCCGGTGTCACGCCTCGCGCGGGCCGATGCCGAGCGCCTCGGTGGCCGTCGGGTTGATCAGGCAGGCGAGCACGGCGAGCGCCGAGGCGGCGAGCGCGACCGCCGCGACCGGCCACAGGCCGCCGCTGCCGAGCAGCGTCCAGGCCACCGGCAGGCCGAGCAGCTGGACGATCACCGCGGGCCCGCGGCTCCAGCGCCGCAGCCGCCACAGCCCGTGCCCGGCGGCGAGGGGCAGCACGCCGAGCGCCAAGGCCGTCACGGCACCCGCGACGGCCTGACGCCGGTCGCCCGGGTCGCCGGTCACGGTGAGGACCAGCATCACGGCCCCGAGGACGGCGATCACGGCGCCCTGGACGCCGCACAGCACGGCCGCGGCGCCCACCCGGCGGGGGCGGTCGGTGGCGGCGGGACCCTGCCCGCCTGCGGTCTTCTCGCTCACCCCGCCAGGGTATAGCGGACCGTCGGCACGGCCGCCGGGCCCGCCTGGGTACGCTGCATCCCATGCGCGCACTTCTCGTGGTCAACCCCGTCGCCACCACCACCAGTGCGCGGATGCGTGACGTGCTGACGCACGCGCTGGCGAGCGAGGTCAAGCTGGACGTCGCGCTGACGGCCTTCCGGGGCCACGCCCGTGACCTGGCCCGACGCGCGGCGGAGCAGGGCACGGCGGACGTCGTGATCGCCCTCGGCGGCGACGGCACCGTCAACGAGGTCGTCAACGGACTGCTGCACCACGGCCCCGATACGGGGGAACTTCCCCGCCTCGCCGTCGTCCCCGGCGGCTCGACCAACGTGTTCGCCCGCGCCCTCGGGCTGCCCAACGACGCGGTGGAGGCGACGGGGGCGCTGCTCGACGCGCTGCACGCGGGCAGCGAGCGGTCCGTGGGCCTCGGCCTCGCCTCGGGGACGCCCGGCACGCCCGACGAGGGGGTGCCCCGGCGGTGGTTCACGTTCTGCGCGGGGCTCGGCTTCGACGCCGGGGTGATCGGGCGGGTGGAGTCGCAGCGGGAGCGGGGGAAGCGTTCGACGCACGCGCTGTACGTCCGGCAGGTGATGCGGCACTTCCTCGGCGACCCGACGCGCAGGCGCGGGGTGATCTCGCTGCTGCGGGCCGGCCATGATCCGGTGGAAGGTCTCGCACTTTCCATCGTCTGCAACGCATCACCGTGGACGTACCTGGGTAACCGTGCCATTCATGCCACGCCCGCCGCCTCCTTCGACACCGGGCTCGACCTGCTGGGTCTGACCCGGCTCTCGTCGTCCGCGGTGTCGCGGTACGCCACCCAGCTGCTGCTCTCCTCGCCCGAGCGGGGCCCGCACGGGAGACATGTCGTCTCCCTGCACGACGAGACGGACTTCACCTTGCAATCCCAGGTGCCGCTGCCGTTTCAGCTTGATGGTGACCACCTGGGACTGCGAACCAGTGTCTCGTTCACAGGCGTACGCCATGCACTGCGTGTGATTGTGTGAGCGGAAGGGCGGAAACTCCTTCTACTCGAACGTTTAGCGCAGACTCCACCCGAGGGAAGTAGGGCTGTGAGGTAGGCGACACCAAGGATTCAAAAAAAACTTTCCGGAAGGGGTTGTATCCGCCGCCGAGGTTTGCGAACCTCTTCATGGCGATCGGGACGGCCGGGACATCGGCCCCCTTGAGAGCCCGAATCCCTCCCCAGACTGAGCTGTGGCTCTTTATTTGTCCAGGGATTCGTGAAAGCGTTCACATTCACAAGCAATGTAACTGCAACGTGCAGGAGATGGAGCAGACATGGACTGGCGTCACAGCGCCGTTTGCCGCGAGGAAGACCCCGAGCTGTTCTTCCCCATCGGCAACACCGGTCCCGCGCTGCTGCAGATCGAGGAAGCCAAGGCCGTCTGCCGCCGCTGCCCCGTCATGGAGCAGTGCTTGCAGTGGGCCCTCGAGTCCGGTCAGGACTCCGGCGTCTGGGGCGGAATGAGCGAGGACGAGCGCCGTGCGATGAAGCGTCGCGCCGCTCGCAACCGGGCGCGCAAGGCCACCGCCTGAGCGGGCGGCCCACGCCCGGCGGACCGCCCAGTCCGTCACTGCTGCCCCGAGCCGCAGCACGCGCAGCACCACGACAGGTGCCGACCGCGCAACAGCGTTCGAGCCCCGTCCCGCGACGATCGACCGTCGCGAGGCGGGGCTCTGTGCTGTGCGGGCTGTGCTGTCCGGGCGTCAGTTCTTCCGCTCGTCCAGCGGCAGGTCGAGCACGACCCGCGTGCCGCCCCCGGGGACCGGGAGCATGTCGAACCGGCCGCCCAACTCGCCCTCCACCAGCGTCCGTACGATCTGGAGGCCGAGGTTGCCGTCGCTGTGCGGGTCGAAGCCGGGCGGCAGCCCCCTGCCGTCGTCCTGGACGGTGACGAGCAGCCGGCCCGCGTCACGCCGCGCCGCGCTCCGGGTGGCGCCCACCTCGATCGCGCCCCGCTCCCCCGGCCCGAAGCCGTGCTCCAGCGCGTTCTGCAGCACCTCGGTGAGCGCCATGGACAGCGGGGTGGCGGTCTCCGCGTCGAGGATGCCGAAGCGGCCGGTGCGGCGGCCCGACACCCGTCCGTCCGGGGAGAGTTCGGCGACCATGGCGATGACGCGGTCCGCGATCTCGTCGAACTCCACGCGCTCGTCCAGGTTCTGGGACAGCGTCTCGTGCACGATGGCGATGGAGCCGACGCGCCGCACCGCCTCCTCCAGCGCCGCGCGGGCGCTGTCGTCGCCGGTGGCGCCGATCCGGCGGGCCTGGAGGCGCAGCAGCGCGGCGACGGTCTGGAGGTTGTTCTTCACACGGTGGTGGATCTCGCGGATCGTCGCGTCCTTGGTCATCAGCTCGCGCTCGCGGCGGCGCAGTTCGGTGACGTCCCGCAGGAGTATGAGGGAGCCGATCCGCTCGCCCTTGGGCTTGAGCGGGATGGCGCGCAGCTGGACGACGCACTCGTCGCCCTCGATCTCCGCCTCGCGCGGCGCCCAGCCGCTGGCCAGTTTGACCAGGGACTCGTCCACGGGGCCCCGGGTCGGGGCGAGTTCGGCGGTGGTGGGGCCGAGCGGCAGGCCGACGAGGTCGGCTGCCAGGCCGAGCCGGTGGTAGGCGGACAGGGCGTTGGGGCTGGCGTACTGGACGACGCCGTCCGCGTCGAGGCGGATGAAGCCGTCGCCGACGCGGGGCGCACGGTCCATGCCCACCTGCTGGCCGGGGAACGGGAAGGTGCCGCCCGCGATCATCTGCGCCAGGTCGGAGGCGCTCTGGAGGTAGGTCAGCTCCAGGCGGCTCGGGGTGCGGACGGTGAGGAGGTTGGTGTTGCGCGCGATGACGCCCAGGACGCGGCCCTCGCGGCGGACCGGGATCGACTCGACGCGGACCGGCACCTCCTCGCGCCACTCGGGGTCGCCCTCGCGGACGATGCGGCCCTCGTCGTGGGCCACGTCCAGCAGCGGGCGGCGGCCGCGCGGGACGAGGTGGCCGACCATGTCGTCCTGGTAGGAGGTGGGCCCCGTGTTGGGCCGCATCTGGGCGACGGAGACGTAGCGGGTGCCGTCGCGGGTGGGCAGCCAGAGGACCAGGTCCGCGAAGGACAGGTCGGAGAGGAGCTGCCACTCGGACACCAGCAGGTGGAGCCAGTCGAGGTCGGCTTCCCCGAGGTCGGTGTGCTGGCGGACGAGGTCGTTCATGGAGGGCACACCGGCGAGCTTACCGGGGGCGCGCGAAGGGGCACCCGGACGGCGGGCACGGCCGCCCGCGCGCCCTCCCCCGCTCCGGTGCGCCATCGGCGCGTTCCCCGGTGCCGCCCGCGGCCGGGCGGCGGCCGAGCGGGCCGTGTCAGGTCAAGACGTGACGGCGGACCCGGGGCGGGGCGAGGAAGTGTCTTCAGAGCATGGACACGGGGCGCGGAACCGGGACAGAATAAGGAAACGACCGCACGTCTTCTGCTCTCCCCGCACAGGAGGGCAGAGCGAGGCCCCGGCGCTATCTGCCCTGACGGCGTCCTGGGCCCGTAATCGCTCCGGGCTGCGGTGCCGAGAGGGCTGAGGGTCCCTCCACGGCGCCGCGGCCCGCGGGTGTTTCCCGGGCCGTTCGCCGGCCGTCAGGCGGCGGGCCAGGCCCGCAGCGCGATCTCCGCCACCGCTTCCAGCTCCGAACGTGTCGCGCCGTCGCGCGCCTGCTGGCTCATGCCCTGCAGGACGGTGCCGACGAAGCGCGCGAGGGCGGCGGGGTCGGCGTCCCGGGGCAGCAGCCCGGCGGTCAGGTCCTCCCTGATCCGGGACTCGATGATCCGCAGGTTGCGGTTCCGTATGTCCCGCAGGCCCGAGGCGACGTCCTCGGCCGAGTCCTGGTAGTTCACGGCGGCCGAGATGACCATGCAGCCGTGCGGGCAGTCCGGCGCGGTGAAGACCTCCGCCGCCTCCCGCAGCATGCGGCTGACGGCGGCCGTGCCCGTCGGCTCCTCCGCGAGGGCGCGTCCCATGTAGCTGCCCTGGTGCCGGCCGTAGAACTCCACGGCCTCCTCGAACAGCGTCTTCTTGTCCCCGAACGCGGCGTAGAGGCTGGGCGCGCCGATCCCCATGGCGCGGGTCAGGTCGGCGACGGACGTCGTCTCGTAGCCGTGCTCCCAGAAGACCCTCACCGCCTGCCCGAGGGCCGTCTCACGGTCGAAGGACCGGGGTCGTCCGCGCTGTCTCGTCGCCATGGGCCCATTCTATAGCGCTCGTTAGAGAAGTACTGCTACAGTTCTTTCTGTAACGACCACTAGAGAAACACGAGGGGGCGGCGGCATGAACGCGCTCGCAGGCAGGACGGCCCTGGTCACCGGGGGAAGCAGGGGCATCGGACGGGCGATCGCCCAGCGGCTGGGACGCGAGGGCGCGCGGGTGGCGGTGCACTACGCGAGGGACGACGCGGCGGCCCGGGAGACGGTCGCGTCGATCGAGGCGGCGGGCGGCAGCGCGTTCCCCCTCCGGGCGCCGCTCGGGGTGCCCGGCGACGTGGAGGCCCTGTGGAAGGCCTTCGACGCGGAGGCGGACGGCGTGGATGTGATCGTGAACAACGCCGGGATCAACGGCGGGCGGAACGGCGTCGCAGGGACGGCCGCCGAGGACTTCGACCGCGTGTTTGCGGTGAACGTGCGGGCGCCCTTCTTCCTCGTCCAGCAGGGCCTGCGGCGGCTGCGGGACGGCGGGCGGATCATCAACGTCTCGACGGGCCTGACGAGCCGGCCCGGGATGATGCCCGACATCGCGGCCTACACGATGACCAAGGGGGCGATGGACAGCTTCACGGCCGCGCTCGCCAAGGAGCTGGGACCGCGCGGCATCACGGTCAACGCGGTGGCGCCCGGCGTCATCGACACCGACATCAACGCGGACTGGCTGCGGGGCGACGAGGAGGCGCGGCAGGGGACGGCCGCGATGTCGCCGTTCGGGCGGATAGGGCAGCCCGAGGACGTCGCGGACGTCGCCGCGTTCCTCGCCTCGGACAGCAGCCGCTGGGTGACCGGGCAGTGGATCGACGCGACCGGCGGCGCCCTGCTCTGAGGACGCCGCCGGGGATTGGCGCGGAAGGAGGGGTCAGCGGGTCTCGGTGACCTTGGCCAGTGCCCTGGGGGCGTCGGGGTCCTGGCCGCGGGCCAGGGTGACCTCGTGGGCGAGCAGTTGGAGGGGGATGATCTCCAGGATCGGCTGCAGTTCCTCCGGGACACCGGCGGTCGGCAGGGCGAAGCCCGCGGAGGCGGCGTCCACCTGGGCCTTCGGGCCGATGACCACCAGGTCCGCGCCCCGGTCCCGCAGGCGGTCGAGGACCGGCTGGAGCGCCTCTCCCCCACGCCCGTCGGTCACGATGGCGATGACCGGCGAGACGTTGTCCACCATCGCCAGCGGGCCGTGCAGCAGGTCGGCCCCCGAGTAGGAGAGGGCGGGGATGTAGCTGGTCTCCATCAGTTTCAGCGCCGCCTCCTTCGCCGTCGGATAGCCGTAGCCGCGGGAGGTGAGGACCATGCGCTCGGCGAAGCGGTAGCGTCCGGCGAGCTGCCTGACCTCCGGTGCCCGGCCGATGATCTCCTCGGCGAGCGCGGGGAGGTCGCGGGCCGCCGCCGCGCCGTCGCCGCCGCGCAGCCCCTCGACGAAGAGGTAGAGGGCCAGCAGTTCGGCGGTGTACGTCTTGGTGGCGGGCAGGGCGCGCTCAGGACCGGCCAGCACGTCGATGTGGTACTCGGCGGCCTCCGCCAGCGGGGACGCCGCGTTGTTGGTGACCGCGAGCGTGATCGCCCCGGCCTCCCGCGCCGCCAGCGTGGAGGCCACCAGGTCGGGCGACCCGCCCGACTGGCTGACGGTGATGACCAGGCAGCCGTCCAGGTCGGGCTTCGCGCCGTAGGCCGTCGTCGTGGACATCGAGGTGAGGCCGCAGGGCTTACCCAGCAGGATCTCCAGGAGGTACTTGGCGTAGAGCGCCGCGTTGTCGGAGGTCCCGCGTGCCGTGAGCAGCACGAAGCGCAGCTCGCGGGCCGCGATGCGGGCCGCCGTCTCCCGGATGGGCCCCGCGCCCTCGGCGAGGAGGCGGCGCAGGACGGCGGGCTGTTCGGCGATCTCGGCCGCCATGATCCGGCCAGGGCTGTGCCCGGGACTGGGCTGGGGGCTGTGCTCGCTCATCGGGCGGCGACCTCCGGGGCGCCGGTGATGATCTCCGCCGCGGCCCGGCCGCACACGCGCGAGGCACCGTGCGTGGCGATGTGGACGGCGCCCACCGGGGCGGCGTGCGGGACGCCCATCTCGACGACGAAGGCGGCGGGCCTGGCGGTGACCAGCGCGTCGAGCGCGGCGGTCATCCACGGGTGGCGGTGCACGTCGCGGACCACGACCACCAGCGGCCGGTCCCCCGCCGCCGCCAGCACGGCGGCGGTCAGGCCGTCCGTGCCCAGGCGCTCGGCGTCGGCCGCGGTGTGGCCGCCCGCGGCCGTCTCCGGCAGGAAGCGGCCCAGTTCGGCGGCGACGCCCCAGGGCGTCTGGTCGCCGGCCGCCATGTTCGCCCCCGCGCTGAACGAGACGACGTACGGGGCGCGGGTCAGCGGCTCGACGGTGCGCGCGCCGCCGGTCAGGGTGACGCGGGCGGCGCGGCGGGCGGCGACGAGGCCGATGCCGTCGGGCGTGGTGTCCGCGGCGGCGCCGGCCAGGACACGCCCGCGCTCGGTGGCCGTCCAGCGGGCGAGGGCGCGTACCCGTTCCGCCGCGTCGTGCAGCCGCTCCTCGGGCAGCTCGCCCGAGCGGACGGCCGACACCAGCGCGTCGCGCAGGCGCAGGACCTCCGCCTCGTCCGAGGGGGTGCCGCCGATGCACAGGGCGTCGGCCCCTGCGGCGACGGCGAGGACGCAGCCCCGGTCGAGGCCGTACGCGTCGGCGACCGCCTTCATCTCGATCGCGTCGGAGATGATCAGCCCGTCGTAGCCGAGGCCGCCCTCGCTCTCCGGCGCGCGCAGCAGACCCGTCAGCACGGCGCTGCTGAGGGTGCCGGGCCGCTCGGTGTCGAGGGCGGGCAGCAGGATGTGCGCGCTCATGACGCTGCGCGCGCCCGCCGCTATGGCCGCCTTGAAGGGGACCAGCTCCCGCGCGTGCAGGGTCTCCAGGTCGATGTCGATGCGGGGCAGCGCGTGGTGGGAGTCCACGTTGGTGTTGCCGTGCCCCGGGAAGTGCTTCACGCAGGCGGCGACGGCCGCGCTCTGGAGCCCCTCGACGTACGCGACGGTGTGGCGGGCGACGAGCTGCGGGTCGTCGCCGAAGGAGCGGACGCCGACGACCGGGTTGTCCGGGTCGGAGTTGATGTCCGCGCACGGCGCCCAGTTGAGGGTGACGCCGCACTCGGCCAGCCGGCGGCCCAGCTCGGCGGCGACCCGCCGCGTCAGGTCGGTGTCGTCGGCGCTGCCGAGGGCGTGGTTGCCGGGGAACGACGAGCCGCCGTGCACCTCAAGGCGGGTGACGTCGCCGCCCTCCTCGTCCACGGCCACGATGACATCGGGCCGGGCGGAGCGCAGCTGGGCGGTGAGACCGGCCAGCTGCTCGGCCGAGACGACGTTGCGGCCGAAGAGGCCGACGCCCGTCATGCCGTTGTCCAGCTGGCGCAGCAGCCAGTCGGGGGCGGTCGTGGTGCCGGTGAACGTCGGCTGGAGCACGGCCAGCGCGTCCCGGGTGAGGGTGTCGGATGCGGGGACCACGGTCGTCATGGCGGGGTGCTATCCCTTCACGGCACCGGCGGCCAGACCGCCGGTGACCCGTCGCTGGAAGAGGAGGAAGACGACGAGCACGGGCACGGTGAACATGGAGGCCGCCGCCATGGTGGCGCCCCAGTCGTTGCCGAATGCCGTCTGGAAGCTGTTGAGCCACCGGGGCAGGGTCTCCGTGCCCGGGGTCTTGTTGAGCACGGACACCATGGCGTACTCGTTCCACGCCAGGATGAAGCCGAACAGCGAGGTGGCCATCAGGCCGGGCGCCAGGAGCGGGAAGATGATCCGGTAGAACGCCTGCGTGCGGTTGCAGCCGTCGATCAGGGCCGACTCCTCCAGCTCCTGCGGGACGGCGGCGATGAAGCCGCGCAGTGTCCAGATGGTGAAGGGCAGCGCCATGACGAAGTAGACGAGCAGCAGGGTGCCGATGCTGTTGAGCATCGAGAGGTCGCGCGCGTTCAGGTACACGACGATGACCAGGACCTCCCAGGGCGCCAGCTGGGCGGCCATCACGGTGAGGACCATGGCCCGCTTGCCGCGGAAGCGCATCCGCGCGATGGCGTAGGAGGCGAGCAGCGCGACCACGAGAGCGAGGACGACGGCGCCGACGGTGACGACGAGGCTGTTGCGGACGTACGTCCAGAACAGGGGGGCGTCCTGGGCCGTCGTGTAGTGCTCGAAGGTCGGGGTGAAGAAGAAGACCGGGTCCTTCGTGAGGACCTGGGAGTTCTCCTTGAAGGAGGAGGAGAACATCCAGTACACGGGGAAGAGGAAGACCGCCGACAGGAGGACGGCCACCGCGTTGAGGGAGAGCCTGCGCACGTTCACGCGTCCTGCTCCTTCTCCTGTTTGAGGATGAGGCGGAAGTAGAAGGACATGACGACCAGCAGTATCAGGACGGTGAGCACGGAGATGGCCGCGCCGGTGCCGTACTGGTTCTGGCCCATGCCCTCGACGTAGGCCATGACCGGGAGCGTCTCGGACGCGCGGTCGGGTCCGCCTCCGTTGAGCGCGTAGACCTGGGGGAAGGCCTTGAAGACCCAGATGATCTCCAGGAAGGTGGTGATGAGGAAGAACGGCCGCATGATCGGGGCGATGATCGACCAGAAGATGCGCCAGCTGCCCGCGCCGTCCATGCGTGCCGCCTCCAGGACCTCGCCGCTGACGGTGGTGAGACCCGCGTAGAGGTTGAGGGCGACGAAGGGGATGGAGGCCCAGGTGATGAGGATGGTGGCGATCGTCAGCGTCGAGACGCCGGAGTCGAACCAGTTGTGTTCCTCGTAGCCGGAGAAGCCGAGCGTGCGCATCGCCCAGTTGGCGACGCCGAACTGCGTGTCGAACAGCCAGCGGAACACGGTGGTGGCTGCGATCACCGGCATGGCCCACGCGACGACCAGGCTGATCGCCAGGATCAGCCGCATCACCCGGCCGAGCTGGCGCAGCAGCAGGCCGACGAGCGTGCCGATCAGCATGATCAGGACGACGTTGACGGCGGTGAAGACGAACGTGCGGCCGACGGAGTCCCAGAAGCGGTCCATCTCCAGGACGCGCCGGAAGTTGTCGAGGCCGGTGTACTCGGTCGTCCGGCTGATGAGCTGGCGGCGGCCGAACTCCTGGAAGGAGATCAGGACGTTGCGGACCAGGGAGTAGCCGAGGACCGCCGCGAGGGCCGCCAGCGCGGGGGCGACCAGCAGGTACGGGACCCAGCCGCCCGGCAGCACGGGGCGCCTGCGGCGCTTGGGCAGGCCGGTCGTGGTCTTCCCCACCGGCGGTACGGGGGGTGGTGCTGCCTTCTCGATGTCTACGGTCATGCGTGCCTTCCCTCGCACGGCGAAGGGGGTGCCGTCCGGCCGGACGGCGGACGGCACCCCGGTGACGCGGCGTTACTCGCGGTTGATCCGGTCGGTGATCTCCGAGTCGGCCTCTTCGGCGGCGGACTGGTAGTCGTCACCGTTGAGAGCCTTCGTCATCAATTCCTTGATCGGGTTGGGCTCGGTCTCGACGTTGGCCCATCCGGTGGTCAGCGGCGGCAGGAAGCCGAAATCGACCGGCTGGACCATCGCCTCGGCGAAGCTCTCCGCCTCGGGGCTGGCCGTGACGTCGGAGCGGTTCGGGACGACACCGCCGTTGTTGGCGTCGACGTACTTCTGCTGCCACTCCTGCGAGGTGGCCATCCGCAGGAACTCCGTGGCCAGCTCCTTGTCGCCGGCGCGCTCGGAGATCGCCAGGTTGGAGCCGCCGAGGAAGACGTGGCCCAGCTCGTCGGCGGTCTTGCCGGGGATCGGGAAGTAGCCGAAGTCGGCCTCGCCGCCGGCCTCCTCGATGGCGGCGGTGGCACCCGCAGCCTCCCAGCCGAGACCGATCCAGGAGGCGACCTCCTGGTTGGGGACGACCTCGGTGGACTGCTGCGGCTCCGCCTCGTCGACGTCGGTCGGCGCGGAGGAGAACGCCTGGAGCTGGCCGTAGAAGTCCATGGCGGCCTCGCCCTCGGGCGTCGCCAGGCCGCCGGCCCAGCCGTCGCCGTCCTCGACCGCGAAGCTGCCACCCTCGTCGGCGAGGAAGCCGCCGAGCACGTAGTACGACTGGCCGGGCAGGTAGATGGGCTCGGCCTCGGTGTTCTCGTCGATGGCCTCGAGCGCGGTGATCCACTCGTCGCGCGTCGTCGGGACCTCGGCGCCCGCCTCTTCCCAGATGCTGCGGTCGTACACGACCACACGGTTGGCGCCGTACCACGGCACCGCGTAGAGGGTGTCGTCCACCTGGGCCGAGTCGAGCATCGACTCGGTCCACGGCTCGTCCGCGAAGTCGCTCAGGTCGGCGAGGCCGCCGGTGTTCGCGTAGCCGACGGTCTGGGTGTTGCCGATCTCCAGGACGTCGACGGTGCCGTCCTCGGAGAGGGCCGTGGTGACCCGCTCCTGGATGCCGTCCCACTGCTGGATCTCGACGTTGACCGTCACATCGTGCTCGGCCTCGAACGCCGCCTTCAGCTCCTGCACCCAGGGGTCGGGGGCCGAACCGTCCATCAGCCAGACGGTGATGGAGTCGGCGCCGCCCTCGCTGCCGCCGCCCCCACCGCTGCCGTCGTCCCCACAGGCGGCCAGGGCCGCCGTCATGGCTGCCACACCGACCGCAGCGACCAGCTTGTGCTTCACGTCACGCTCCCTTCGTTCCGTATTAATGGTGTAGACAAGAGGTGTAGACCAGTTGCCCGGGAGCTTGGACTAGACCAAGACGGGGTGTCAAGAGACCACGAGCGGCGTGCGCCGTCCGTTACCGGACCGACATCCGCCCGGGAACAACGGGGCGCTTCGGCCCGTGCCACGATGTGAGCTTCGAAGTCACGGAGGAAACCGGTGACGGCAGAACGGAACAGCTCGGGAAGGCGTGCGATGGCCAGGGACGGGGGTCCGGTGACCGGCGCGGGCACCGGTCCCGAGGGAGCGGACCGGACTCGCACCGCGCGCGTCCCGAAGTACTACCGGCTCAAGCGCCACCTCCTCCAGATGACGGAGACCCTGCCGCCCGGCACACCGGTGCCGCCCGAGCGTTCGCTGGCCACCGAGTTCGACACCTCGCGCACGACCGTCCGCCAGGCCCTCCAGGAACTGGTGGTCGAAGGCCGGCTCGAACGCATCCAGGGTAAGGGCACCTTCGTCGCCAAGCCCAAGGTTTCGCAGGCTCTTCAGCTGACTTCCTACACGGAGGACATGCGGGCCCAGGGTCTCGAACCGACCTCGCAGCTGCTGGAGATCGGCTACATCACCGCCGACGAGCGCCTCAGCGGCCTCCTCGACCTGGCGGAGGGCGGCCGGGTGCTGCGCATCGAGCGGCTCCGGCTGGCCAGCGGCGAGCCGATGGCGATCGAGACGACGCACCTGTCGCAGGAGCGTTTCCCCCTGCTGCGCCGCAGCCTGGTGCGGTACGCGTCGCTGTACACGGCGCTGGCCGAGGTGTACGACGTGCACCTCGCCCGCGCGGAGGAGACGATCGAGACGTCCCTGGCCAACCCGCGCGAGGCCGGGCTGCTCGGCACGGACGTCGGGCTGCCGATGCTGATGCTCTCGCGGCACTCGCGCGACACGCGGGGCGAACCGGTCGAATGGGTGCGCTCGGTCTACCGGGGCGACCGGTACAAGTTCGTCGCCAACCTCGAAAGGCCGCACGAGCCGCGCGAGCCGCAGGAGCCGCACGAGCCCCGCTGAGCGATTTCCGGACCGTCCCCCGCCGTACGCACCATGGTCATCCGCCGCCGACTGCCCTAGATTCCCGGGCGTCAGTCAAGGAAGACGGCGGGAGAGTGCATCGTGCGGACAACTCCAATACGACCACGGCCCCGGGTGGGGTCCATCGCCATCTGGACCGCCGTCGCCGCGGTGGGCGCGATCGGCTGGTCGATGCTGGCACTCGCGCGCGGCGAGGAGGTCTCCGCCGCCTGGATGGTGGCGGCGGCGCTCGGGACGTACGCGATCGGGTACCGGTTCTACTCCAAGTTCATCGCGCACCGCGTCCTGCGGGTGGACAGGACGCGGGCCACCCCGGCGGAGCGGATGGCGGACGGCCTCGACTACCACGCCACCGACCGCCGGGTCCTGCTCGGCCACCACTTCGCGGGCATCTCGGGCGCGGGCCCGCTGGTCGGGCCGGTGCTGGCGGCCCAGATGGGCTATCTGCCGGGGACGATCTGGATCATCGTCGGCGTCATCTTCGCGGGCGCCGTGCAGGACATGGTGGTGCTGTTCTTCTCGACCCGGCGGGACGGCAAGAGCCTGGGGCAGATCGCGCGCGAGGAGATCGGGCTCGTCGGCGGGATCGCGGCGGTCATCGCCATCTTTAGCATCATGATCATCATACTGGCGGTGCTCGCGCTCATCGTCGTGAACGCGCTCGCCGAATCGCCCTGGGGCACGTTCTCCGTCGGCCTGACGATCCCGATCGCGCTGTTCATGGGCATCTACCTGCGCTACCTGCGGCCGGGACGCATCGCCGAGGTGACGGTCATCGGCGTCGCGCTGCTCCTGCTGGCCATCGTCTCCGGCCGCTGGATCGCCAACTCGGGGCTCGCCGACACGTTCACCCTCTCCCCCGGCGCGCTCGTCGGCTGGCTGGTGATCTACGGCTTCGCCGCGTCCGTCGCGCCCGTGTGGCTGCTGCTGGTGCCGCGCGACTACCTGTCGACGTTCATGAAGGTCGGCACGATCGGGCTGCTCGCGCTCGCGATCGTCATCACGCTGCCGACGCTCCAGATGGACGCGGTGACCGACTTCGCGTCCAACGGGGAGGGGCCGGTCTTCGCCGGGTCGCTGTTCCCGTTCGTCTTCATCACCATCGCGTGCGGCGCGCTCTCCGGCTTCCACTCGCTGATCTCCTCGGGCACCACGCCGAAGATGATCCAGAAGGAGACCCAGGTCAGGACGATCGGCTACGGCGCCATGCTGATGGAGTCGTCCGTCGCCGTCATGGCGATCACCGCCGCCTGCGTCCTCGACCCCGGCACGTACTTCGCGATGAACGCGCCACCCGCCGTCATCGGCGACACCCTCCAGGCGGCCTCCGACACCATCAGCTCCTGGGGCTTCTCCCTGACGCCGGAACAGCTCGCCTCCGCCGCCGAGTCGGTGGAGGAGGAGTCGCTGCTGTCGCGCACCGGCGGGGCGCCGACGCTGGCGCTCGGCCTGTCGGCCATCCTGGCGGACTTCCTCGGCGGCGACGCGATGAGCTCGTTCTGGTATCACTTCGCGATCATGTTCGAGGCCCTGTTCATCCTGACGGCCATAGACGCGGGCACGCGCGTGGGGCGGTTCATCCTCCAGGACGCCATCGCGAGCGTCCACCCGCGCCTCGGCCGCTTCCGGTCGACCAACTGGATGCCGGGCGTCTGGATCTCCAGCGCCGTGGTCACCGCGCTGTGGGGCTACCTGCTGTGGGTCGGCGTGCACGACCCGCTCGGCGGCATCAACACGCTCTATCCCATCTTCGGCATCTCCAACCAGCTGCTCGGCGCGGTCGCCCTGGCCGTCTGCACCGTCCTGCTGGTGAAGTCCGGGCGCCTGAAGTACGTGTGGGTGACGCTGCTGCCGCTCACCTGGGTGTCCGTCGTGACGCTCACCGCGAGCTGGCAGAAGGTCTTCTCCGGCGACCCGGCGGTCGGCTTCCTCGCCCGCCGCGACCGGTACCAGGACGGCATCGACGCCGGGGAGCTGCTGACCGGCGCCCAGGACATGGACGACATGCGGACCATCGTCAGCACCGCCACGCTGGACGCCTTCCTGTCCGCCGTGCTGGCGCTGCTCGTGATCGTCGTCTTCGCCGACGCGCTGCGGGTGTGCGTCAAGGCGATCAGGCGGCCGGGCTCGGTCGCGCTCGCCGAGGCGCCGTACACCGAGTCCCGCATCGTCGCGCCCGCCGGGCTGATCGCCACGCGCGAGGAGCGCGCCGAGCTGGCCGCCGCGGGCCTCGGCCCCGGGGGCGGCATCCCCCGGCAGGCGGACGGCGAACGGGCCGGGGCGGAGGTGCGGGAGTGACGCGGGCCGCCGCCGTGGCCGGCGCGCCGCGCCGCGCGCTGGCGTGGCTGCGCTGGTACGTCACCGAGTTCACCGGCGAGAACGCGTACGACCGGCACGTGGCGCTGCTGCGGGCCGCCGACCCGGACGCCGAGGTGCCGAGCCGCCGGGCGTTCGAGCGGCGGCGCGTCGCCGAGCGCTACGGCGACCCGCGCGACGGCGGCTACCACGGCTGCTGCTGAGCCGGGCGCGCCGCACGCGCGCGCGTGAGGGGCCGTCACACCGCGTGGTGTGACGGCCCTCACTCGTCCTGCGGGCCCTCCTGGTGACCGGCCGCCCGCCGCCCGGCGTATGAAGGGGGGGAAGCGGCCGGACGGGCGCGGGCGCGCGGGACGGAAGGGGAAGAGGTGGCGGTGCGGGGCACTCCGGGGGGTGGGCGGACATGACGACGCTCACCGCCGCGGGCGAGCGTGATGCCGACGCGGGCCCGATAGCCGGGCGGCGCGTCCCCTTCCGGCCGGGGCCGCGCGCCGATCCGTACCTGCTGGCCGCCGTGTTCCTGGTGCTGTACACGGCGGTGTCGGTGACGCGGCACCTGCGCTGGGAGAACCGTTCCTGGGACCTCGGGATATTCGAGCAGGCGGTCCGCTCCTACGCCGGGCTGCGGCTGCCCGTCTCGGACCTCAAGGGGCCGGACTTCGCGCTGCTGGGCGACCACTTCAGCCCGGTGACGGCGCTGATCGCCCCGTTCTACCGGCTGTTCCCGACGCCGGTGACGCTGCTGGTGGCGCAGGCGGCGCTGTTCGCGCTCGCGGTGGTGCCGGTGACGCGGGTGGCCGCGTACCTGCTGGGGCGGGCGACGGGGGCGGCGGTCGGCGCGGCGTACGGGCTGTCGTGGGGCGTGCAGCGGGCCGTGGACTTCGACTTCCACGAGATCGCGTTCGCCGTGCCGCTGATCGCGTTCTCGCTGGAGGCGCTGCTGCGGGAGCGGTACCGGGCGGCGCTGTGGTGGGCGCTGCCGCTGCTCGTCGTGAAGGAGGACCTGGGGCTCACCGCGGCCGCGATCGGCGCCGTGGTGGCGCTGCGGGCGCGCGGCGGGCCGGATCCGCGCGTGGTGCGGCGGGCGGTGGTCTTCGCGGTGTGCGCGGCGCTGGCGTGCCTGCTGACGATCGCGGTGCTGATACCGGCGTTCAACTCGGGCGGGGGCTACGACTACTGGTCCAAGGTGGGGGACGGCGGCGGGCCGGTGCAGACGGCGTTCACGGACGTCGACCAGAAGCTGCGCACGCTGCTGTGGGTGCTGGTGCCCACGACGGGGCTGCTGGCGCTGCGCTCCCCGCTGCTGCTCGTCCTGCTGCCCACGCTGGGCTGGCGCTTCGTCTCGGACGACCCGCACTACTGGGGCACCGACTGGCACTACAGCGCGGTGCTGATGCCGGTGGTGGCGCTCGCGCTCGTGGACGCCGTGGCGCGTACGCGGGCGGGCGAACGGCGGCCGTGGCTGCGGGCGTACGCGGAACGGCTGCCGATGGGCGTGCTGGCCGCCGCGCTGGCGCTGAGCACGGCCCTGCCGGTCGCCGGGCTCACCCACACCGCGACCTACCGGCCGGGCCATCTGGCCGCGGCGGGGGAACGGGTGCTGTCGGTGATCCCGGACGGCGCGGAGGTGGCGGCCAACGTGCGGCCGATAGCGCATCTGACGGCGCGCTGCCGCGTCTTCTGGATCGGGAACACGGACGGGCCCGCGCCCGAGTACATCGCCTACTGGGACCCGGCGCAGACGGCCGAGGAACTGACGCTCTACGCGCACCGGATGAACCCCGACGGGGTTTACGAGGTGGTCGCACAGGAGGCGGGGTACTGGGTGCTGCGGCTGCGCTGAGCGCGCCTCCGCCGGGGGCGTCCCGGCGGAGGCCGGTTGTCAGACCCCTCGGTCACACTGTGTTCATGGACATCGTGATCAGGGAAGCGCGGAACGACGAGCTGGACGCCGCGGGGGAACTCACGGCGCGGGTGTACCTGGAGGGCGGGCTGCTGCTCCAGGGCGCGGACGACCCGTACTTCGCGGAGCTGCGGGACGCGGTGCGGCGGGCGGCGCACGCGGACGTGCTGGTGGCCGTGGAGTCGGGCGCGGCGGACGGGGACGGGGGCGGGGGGCGGATCGTCGGGAGCGTCACGTTCGTCGGCAGGGGCGGCGAGTTCGCCGATCTGGCGGGTCCCGGCGAGGCCGAGTTCCGCATGCTGGCGGTGGACCCGCGGGTGCGGGGACGCGGCGTGGGCGAGGCGCTCGTCCGGGAGTGCCTGCGCCGGGCGGGCGAGGTCGGCGCGCGGCGTGTCGTGCTGTCGAGTCAGTCGCAGATGCACACTGCACACCGGCTGTACGGGCGGCTCGGCTTCGACAGGGCGCCGGATCTCGACTGGGAACCGGTGCCCGGCGTGCGGCTTCACGCGTTCGCACACGAGCTGTCCGACCCCTCGCGTGACGACCACAACATATAGGGGGCTCCGCCGCACGCGACACAAGATGTATGCTCATCTCGCTGTCGTCGCAGGGGAATCCGGTGCGAATCCGGAGCTGTCCCGCAACGGTGTGTGATGCGCCGCGCCTCGCCGCGCGTCACGAGTCCGAGCACCTGCCGGCAGTTCCACGAACACGTCCGGGCCTCGTGGGTTGGGCCGGCGGACGCGTGCGGCATGTGTTTGCCCCACTACACGCATGCCCGCAGGCGACCGGTGGTCCCGCCCGCGAACGCCCCTCAGATCCGCTGCGATTCGAGGGAGATCACGTCCCAGTGACCACTGCACCCGTCGCCCCCGCGGAGCCGGCCTCAGACGCGCTGTCGCGCGTCCTGGGCGAGCTGGCCGCCGACCTTCCCGCGACCGACCCCGCCCGGGTCGCCGCCGCCGTCCGCAGGGGCAGGCACCCCGGCGCGGGACCCGAGGAGCTGCGCGCGCTCGCCATCGACGCCGCGGCCGCGCTGATCGCCGAGGAACCCGCGTACTCGAAACTCGCGGCCCGGCTGCTGACCCTGGCGGTCCGCGACGAGGCGGCGGGGCAGGGTGCCGTCTCCTTCTCCGCGTCGATCACGGTCGGTCACCGCGAGGGTCTGATCTCGGACCGCACCGCCTCCTTCGTCGCGCGCCACGCGGCGGATCTCGACGCGCTCGTGGACCGTGCGGTCGCCGACGGCGCCGACGACCGCTTCGAGTACTTCGGGCTGCGGACCGTGGAGTCCCGGTACGTGCTGCGCCACCCCCTCACCCGGCGCGTCATCGAGACGGCGCAGCACTTCCTGCTGCGCGTCGCCTGCGGCCTGGCCGAGGACGAGTCGCCGCGCGCGCTGGCCGAGGTCGCCGAGCTGTACCGGCTGACCAGCTCGCTGGCGTACCTGCCCTCGTCGCCCACGCTGTTCAACTCCGGGACCAGCCACCCGCAGATGTCGTCCTGCTACCTGCTGGACTCGCCGCTGGACGAGCTGGACTCCATCTACGACCGCTACCACCAGATCGCCCGCCTCTCCAAGCACGCCGGGGGCATCGGCCTGCCGTACTCGCGGGTGCGCGCCCGCGGTTCGCTGATCCGGGGGACCAACGGCAAGTCGAACGGGATCGTCCCGTTCCTGCGCACGCTGGACGCGTCCGTCGCGGCGGTCAACCAGGGCGGGCGGCGCAAGGGCGCGGCCTGCGTCTACCTGGAGACATGGCACGCGGACATCGAGGAGTTCCTCGAACTGCGGGACAACACGGGCGAGGAGGCCCGCCGCACCCACAACCTGAACCTCGCCCACTGGATCCCGGACGAGTTCATGCGCCGCGTGGAGGCGGACGGCGACTGGTCGCTGTTCTCCCCCGCCGACGTGCCGCACCTCGTGGACCTGTGGGGCGACGACTTCGACGCCGCCTACCGGCGCGCCGAGGCGGAGGGCCTCGCCCTGCGGACCGTCCCCGCCCGCCAGCTGTACTCCCGCATGATGCGCACCCTCGCGCAGACCGGCAACGGCTGGATGACCTTCAAGGACGCCGCCAACCGCACGGCCAACCAGACCGCGCGCCCCGGCGCCATCGTCCACTCCTCGAACCTCTGCACCGAGATCCTGGAGGTCACCGACGACGGCGAGACCGCCGTGTGCAACCTCGGCTCGGTCAACCTCGCCGCCCACCTCGGCGCCGACGGCGGGATGGACTGGGAGCGTCTTGACGCGACGGTGCGCACCGCCGTCACGTTCCTCGACCGCGTCGTGGACCTGAACTTCTACCCGACCGGCCAGGCCGCCACCTCCAACTCCCGCTGGCGCCCGGTGGCCCTCGGCGTGATGGGCCTCCAGGACGTCTTCTTCCGGCTCGGCCTGCCCTTCGACTCCCCCGCCGCGCGCGAGCTGTCCACCCGGATCAGCGAGCGGATCATGCTGGCCGCCTACGAGACGTCCTCCGTCCTCGCCGAGCGGCACGGGCCGCACCGCGGCTGGGCCGACACCCGCACCGCCGACGGCGTCCTCCACCCGGACCACTACGCCGACGCCGCGCCCGCCTGGCCCGAGCGCTGGGAGGCGCTGCGCGCCCGCATCGCCCGCACCGGGATGCGCAACTCGCTGCTCCTCGCCATCGCGCCGACCGCGACGATCGCCTCGATCGCGGGCGTGTACGAGTGCATCGAGCCGCAGGTGTCCAACCTGTTCAAGCGCGAGACGCTGAGCGGCGAGTTCCTCCAGGTGAACTCGTACCTGGTCGCCGAGCTGAAGCGGCTCGGGCTGTGGGACGAGACCACGCGCGCCGCCCTGCGCGAGGCGAACGGCTCGGTCGCCGACCTGCCGGGCCTGCCCGCCGAGCTGCGCGAGCTGTACCGCACCGCCTGGGAGCTGCCGCAGCGCGCGCTGATCGACATGGCCGCCGCGCGGACCCCGTACCTCGACCAGAGCCAGTCGCTCAACCTCTTCATGGCCGCGCCGACCATCGGGAAGCTCAGCTCGATGTACGCGTACGCCTGGAAGCGCGGCCTGAAGACCACCTACTACCTGCGCTCGCGCCCGGCGACGCGGATCGCCAGGTCCGCGCGCGCCGCCACCGTCGCCACCGTCCCCACACCCGCCGCGGTCCCCCTCGACGAGCAGGCCGTCGCCTGCTCCCTGGAGAACCCCGAGTCCTGCGAGGCCTGCCAGTGACCACCGTCCCCGACCCCCGCACCGCGTCCGACGCGGCCGTCAAGAACCTCCTCGACCCCGGCTTCGAGCTGACGCTGCGCCCGATGCGCTACCCGGCGTTCTACGAGCGCTACCGGGACGCCATCAAGAACACCTGGACGGTCGAGGAGGTCGACCTCCACTCGGACGTGGCCGACCTGGCGAAGCTCTCGCCCGGCGAGCAGCACCTGATCGGGCGGCTGGTGGCGTTCTTCGCGACCGGCGACTCGATCGTGGCGAACAACCTGGTGCTGACGCTGTACAAGCACATCAACTCGCCCGAGGCGCGGCTGTACCTGTCGCGGCAGCTGTTCGAGGAGGCCGTGCACGTCCAGTTCTACCTGACGCTGCTGGACACCTACCTGCCCGACCCGGACGACCGCGCCGAGGCGTTCGCGGCGGTGGAGAACATCCCGTCCATCCGCGAGAAGGCGCAGTTCTGCTTCAAGTGGATCGACTCCGTCGAGGACATCAGGCAGCTGGAGTCGCGGGCCGACCGGCGCCGGTTCCTGCTGAACCTGATCTGCTTCGCCGCGTGCATCGAGGGGCTGTTCTTCTACGGCGCCTTCGCGTACGTCTACTGGTTCAGGTCGCGCGGGCTGCTGCACGGCCTGGCGACCGGCACCAACTGGGTGTTCC
The DNA here is from genome assembly GCF_044461265.1 of Streptomyces sp. NPDC049879. Taxonomy (NCBI): domain Bacteria; kingdom Bacillati; phylum Actinomycetota; class Actinomycetes; order Kitasatosporales; family Streptomycetaceae; genus Streptomyces; species Streptomyces sp. NPDC049879. Next base: position 353,760 of record NZ_JBITKT010000006.1, read on the forward strand.
GCGACGAGAGCTGCCACATGGACTTCGCGTTCGCCGTGGTGGACACCGTCCGCCAGGAGGAGCCCGACCTCTTCGACGAGGAGATGGAGCGCGAGGTCACCGAGATGCTGCGCGAGGCGGTGGCGGCCGAGCTGCAGTTCGCCCGCGACCTGTGCGGCGACGGCCTGGCCGGGATGAACACCGAGTCGATGCGCGAGTACCTGGAGTGCGTCGCCGACCAGCGCCTCGTGCGGCTCGGGCTGAAGCCGGTCTACGGGTCGGAGAACCCGTTCGCCTTCATGGAGCTGCAGGACGTCCAGGAGCTGACCAACTTCTTCGAGCGGCGCCCGTCCGCCTACCAGGTGGCCGTCGAGGGGAACGTCGCGTTCGACGACGAGTTCTGACGGCGGGCCCCTCAGCAGTCCGCCGTCCCCGCCCGCTCCCGGCACCGCGCCGGGGGCGGGCGGGGCCGTTCCGTACGCGCCTCAGCCGGACAGCAGGCGCAGGCCGCCCGCGGCGATCCCGCACAGGCCGACCGCCGCGCGTAACAGCCGCCTGCGGCCCGTCTCCCGGCCGCGGCCGAACAGGCTCGCCAGCAGCAGCATCGTGCCGCCGATCAGGAATGCCCACGCGCCGGCGTCGTGCATCGTTCCTCCTCGTGGAAGTGCGGGCACAAGTCCCGTTCCGCCCGGCCGGGTTGGCCGGACGGTCACCGAGGATAACCAGCCGTGACCGCACAGTGAAACGCGCGGCGCGGTCCGGGGGCGCGCGTGGCGATGCCGTACGCGCCCCCGGACCGCGCCGCGGCCGGGCTCAGAGGGCGGCCTCCACCGGCGGCTGCCGGTCGGCGGACGGCGGCGTGACCGGCTCCGGGCGGGTGCGGGGCAGCAGCAGCGCGGGCAGCACCGCCAGCGCCATCAGCGCGATCGGCCAGACATAGGTGTGCTGGAACGCGTCGGCCAGCGCCGGACCGATGGCCTCCCGCACGTCCTGACCCGCCCCCTGGACGGCGCCCAGGGTGTCGGTGCCCTCCGGCAGGGAGTCCTCCATGTTCCCGGCCAGGACGACGGAGACCAGCGCGGCGCCGATCGAACTGCCGATCTGGGGGACGATGCCGAGGAGGGTGCTGACGACCGGGACCTCACCGGGCGGCACCCCGCGGTTGACCGCCGTCATGATCGGCATCATGGTCGAGCCGACCCCCACGCCCATCACCACCATCGGCAGGATCAGCCGCCAGTACGGGGTGTCCGCGCCGACCTGCGTGGCGAAACCGGTGAAGCCGAGCAGCGCCGTCGCCATGCCGGAGAGCACGATGCGCCCCGGGGCGACCCGGTCGAGCAGACGGCCGCTGACCTGCATCGTCAGTCCGGTGGCCAGCGCCTGCGGGATGCCCAGGAGGCCCGCTGAGGTGGCGGACTCCCCGCGCGCCACCTGGTAGTACAGCGGCAGCAGCATCATCGACCCGAAGTACGCCGCCGTGTAGAAGCCGAGGGCGGCCACCCCGGAACCGGCGGTGCGGCGCCGCAGGATGCGCAGGTCGAGCAGCGGGTGGCGCGCCGACAGCGCCCTGACGGCGAAGGCGGCCACCAGCAGGACGCCCGCCGCCGAGGGCAGCAGGGCGCCCGGCTCGGTGAAGTCGCCGCGTTCGCCGCCGGTGGCCAGGCCGTAGATCAGCAGCGCGAGGCCGGGCGAGAGTGCCAGCAGTCCCGGGACGTCCAGGCGCGCGCCGCCCCGCGGGTCCTCGCGGGGGAAGAGGCGTCCGGCGAACAGCAGCGCCAGGGCGCCGATGGGCACGTTGAGGAAGAAGATCCACCGCCAGGACACGTCGTCCACCAGCCAGCCGCCCAGCGGCGGCCCGGCGAGCGGCCCGATGAGGACCGGCAGGCCCATGAGGGTCATCATGCGGCCGAGCCGGTCGGGACCCGCGGCGCGGACCATGATCGTCATGCCCACCGGCATCACCATGCCGCCGCCCAGGCCCTGGACGACGCGGAACACGATCAGCGACTCGGTGCTCCACGCGAGCCCGGCCAGCGCCGAGCCGAGGGTGAACAGGCCGATGGACAGCATGTAGAGCCGCTTCGTGCCGATCCGGCCGATGGCCCACGCGGTGAGCGGGATGACCGTCGCGAGGGCGAGCGTGTAGCCGGTGGCGACCCACTGGAGGGTGGTGAGGGAGGCGTCGAACTCGTGGGCGAGCCGGGTCAGCGCGACGTTGACCACCGTCGTGTCGAGCACCGTCATCATCGAGCCGAGGACGACGACAGCGGCCGTCGCCCCCGGCGATATGGACGGGCGGCTCATGACACGTACGGGCTGGCCGCCCTGGCCTCGCGCAGCGCGTGGGCCCACCACGCGAGCTGGTTCAGCAGGGCGGTCGCCGCGTCGGTGGCGGCCTTCGGCTCGGTGAGGGCGCCCGCGTCGTCGAAGTGGCCCCAGACGCCGTGGAAGCTGACCGTCTCGCGGATGGTGACGGCGTGCAGCTCGGCGAAGACGACGCGGAGCTGCTCGACGGCGCGCAGGCCGCCCGCGAGGCCGCCGTACGACACGAAGCCGACCGGCTTGGCGTGCCACTCGCGGTTGAACCAGTCGATCATGTTCTTCAGACCGGCCGGGAAGCTGTGGTTGTACTCGGGCGTGACGACGACGAACGCGTCGGCGGCGGCGAGCCGTTCGCCCAGCTCCTCGTGGCCCGTGCCGTCCATGGTCAGGGCCAGGGGCGTGTCGGCGAGGTCGACGACGTCCACCTCGATCCCGCCGTGTCCGGCCGCGAGGTCCGCGAACCAGCGGGCGACGATGGTGCCGAAACGGCCCTCCCGCACGCTCCCGACGATGACGGCGACGCGCAGGCGACGCGTTCCGGATGACTGCGTTCCGGATGACATGGGCGATCCCCTCTGCTGAACACCGCGCCCGGCGTGCTCCGCCGGGCGCGGTGTCGGAAGCTGACACGAGGATCGTCGGACTTCAAGTGGACTTGATGTCAAACGGGGACGCGCTCAGATGCCGCAGCTGGGCGCGGACCAGAAGCGGCTGGACCGGTTCGCGAGGTGCGCGTGGTCGTTGTGGTCCGGGTAGCCGGGGCCCAGGATCTCGTTGAACCCGTGGTAGCGCGCCCGCTGGACGATCTGGCAGAACGTCGGCGAGCCGGTGAGGTCGATGGCGTCGCCGTAGAGGTGGCGGCTCGACGCGGAGCCGCCCGCCGCGTTGTTGCAGGCGGTGGAGCGGAAGCCGCTGCTGGTGTTGATCGGCCGGTCGCCGAGGGCGTGGCGCAGGGCCTCCAGCTTCCACATGTTCACCAGCGCGTTGGCGCGGGCGGTGGCCGCGCTGACGGCGCCGCCGGACCAGGTGGTGTTGCAGCGGTTCAGCTCGCCGTAGGTGAAGTGGACCGGCGTGCAGTCGTTGTCCTGGAGCTGGTAGATCTTGGTGAACGTCTGCGGGCCGGCCACGCCGTCGGCGGAGAGGCCGTACGCCTGCTGGAAGCGGGTCACCGCCGCGGCGGTGGCGGGGCCGTAGGAGCCGTCGAGCGCGAGGACCGCGCCGTACGCCGGGTAGCCGGAGACGCGGATCTGAAGCTGGCGGACGTCCTCGCCCGTCGCGCCCTGGCTGAGGCTGCGGCCCCAGGTGTAGCAGCCGTCGGCCTGCGCGGTGCCGGCCATGACGACGTTGCCCACCACCGCGAGTGACGCGAGCATGACAAGGCTGAGGAAGGAGCGGACCACTCGTCTGAACATTTCGCCTCCTGGACGGGAGCGTGCTGTGGGGAGAAGGGTGGAACCGTGCTCCCCCTGAGCGTGACCCATCCGGTCAACGCGCGTCAACCACACAGGAGTTCGACAGCTGACGCGGGCGGCGCGCGTGGGTGCGCGCGCCCGCGTCAGCCGTCGGCCCGTCAGTCGTTGGGCACCGTCTCGTACTTCGGCGTCCCCTCGTCCATCATCTTGAGCGCGCGCTTGCGGTCCCGCTTGGACAGGCGGTCGATGTAGAGGCGCCCGTGCAGGTGGTCCGTCTCGTGCTGGAGGCAGCGGGCGAAGTAGCCCGTGCCGCGCACGGCGATCGGCTTGCCCGACGCGTCCTGGCCGCGCACCACCGCGTAGTCGGGGCGGGGCAGTTCGGCGTAGGCCGTCGGCACCGACAGGCAGCCCTCGTCGCTGTCGTCGAGGACGCGCTCACCGGCCGCCAGCTCGTCGAGGACCGGGTTGCAGACGACGCCGACGTGCCGGACGCCCTTGTCGTCGGCGCAGTCGTACACGAACACCTTCAGATCGACGCCGATCTGGTTGGCCGCGAGCCCCACGCCCTCGGCCGCGCGCTGGCTGGCGAACATGTCGTCCACCAGGGCCGCGAGGTCGTCGCCGAAGTCGGTGACCTCCCGGCACTCCCGGTGCAGCATCGGGTGCCCGACGACCGTGATGGGCCGCGCGGTCCCGCGCTCGCGGTAAGCCCGTTCCCGCTCCTCGCAGTCCTGGGTGTCGTCGGCGAACTCGTCGCCGGCCGGCTCATCGGTGTCGTGCTGCGCCATCGTCTCCGCCGTCTGTTCTTCCGTGTCCTGGGTCGGCCGCGCCCGGCCGTTCATCCGTACAGCTTACGGCGCGCCCGGGGCCCGGGTGACGGGTCCGGCGGACGTGCGCGGGACACGCGACGGGGGCGGGGGCGGGGTCAGCACACCTCTTCGAGGTCGCGCCAGTCCCGGCTGTCCGGGCTGTCCGCGACCCAGCCGTCGAGCAGGCCGCGCACCAGCGCGCCCGGCGCCGCGATGCCGCACTCGCGCTCGGGCGACCACAGGGCGCCCGCGCCCGTGTGCCCCAGCGGTCCCGGACGGCCCGGGAGGCTGTGGTCGTGCGGGTCGTGCTGCGCCATGCCGTCGCCCTGCTCGCTGGGCATCCGGCTCTCCGAACACGCCCGGCACAGCAGGCGGACGGACGACGACCAGTCCTCCGCCGCGTAGCCCGCGTCGGCGGCGAGGCGCTCCAGCGCGTCGCGGTCGGACTCGGCGGCGGCCTCGATGAGCACCACCCAGGTCGGCACGGCCGAGGGCGCCCACAGCTCGATCTCGTCGAAGACCGGGTAGACGGACGTGCCGCCGGTGACGCCGGTCATGGTCCGCTCGCCGCGCGGGACCCCGTCGTGCAACACGACCTCGCCCCAGCGGCGGCCGGACGAGGGCAGCGGGATGTTCAGCAGTTCGATGCGGGCCGGGTCGAGGCGGCGGCCCCAGACGACCTCGGCCTCGCCCTCGGGCGACAGCCGCACGGCCGCGCCGCCCAGGTCCATGCCGAGCGGCTCACCGGTCGCCGACGCCTCGCCGGGGACGGCCAGGCCGTACGCCTGCCAGGCGCGGCGGGCCAGCGGCCAGTCCTGGAGCGCGGTCGCGGCGATGCCGACGTTCCACCAGTCGGGGGCGCCGCTGTCCTTCTCCAGCAGCGCCACGGCGCGCAGCCCGGCGGACCTGGCCTGCTCCCAGTCGTGGCGGAACTTGTGCAGCAGCGCGAGGTTGAACCAGGACTCGGACAGCCAGGGCTCCAGGTCGGCGGCGCGCGTCAGCAGCGCGTCCGCGTCCTCGTAGCGGCCGTCGTCGATGAGGGTGAAAGCCCGGTCGGTGGCGAGCCGCCAGTCACTGGACGGCCGCTGCCTGACCCTGCCGAAGATCCTCACGTGCCCCTGCCTGATTCCCGCCTCGATGCGTGCACTTCACCGTTCTCCTGTCCTGACCCGATGGCATCCAACCATGGGCGAACCGGCTCCTGCTCACAGCATGGGTCAGCCGGAGGGCGCGCGCGAGACGGCGGGGGCGCGGAGGCGGGGCACACGGACGCCCGGCGTGCGACGGTGGCGCGCCGGGCGTACGGGGGACGGGGCGGGGCCGTTCGGGTGACCGGGCGGTGCTCCCGGGCGTGTCGGCGGCGCGGATTCAGGACGGCGCGCGGTGCCCGGCCGGGCCGGGGGCCGGGGCGTCGCCGCCGCGGATGAGGTCGATGCGGTCGAGCACCTTGGCGCGCAGGTCGGCGGGCACCTCGTCCTGGCCGCAGCAGCGCTTGACGAGCTTCTTCACCGACTGCTCCAGGCCGTACTTCTCCAGGCACGGCGAACACTCGTCGATGTGCTCGCGGAACTTGGCGCAGTCCCCGTCCGGCATCTCGTCGTCCAGGTACTCGTAGAGACGGCCGAGGACCTCGGAGCAGTCCGTGGGGTGGGACGACGGTTCACCGGTCATGACCCTGCGCCTTTCTCCGCCCCGGCGGGGACCAGCCCGCGCTCGCGCGCGTAGTCCGCCAGCATGTCGCGCAGCTGGCGGCGGCCGCGGTGCAGCCGGGACATCACCGTGCCGATGGGAGTACCCATGATGTCGGCGATCTCCTTGTACGCAAAGCCCTCGACGTCCGCGAGGTACACCGCGATGCGGAACTCCTCGGGGATCGCCTGCAGCGCCTGCTTCACGTCCGAGTCCGGCAGGTGGTCGAGCGCCTGGGACTCGGCGGAGCGCAGGCCCGTGGACATGTGCGACTCCGCGCGGGCCAGCTGCCAGTCCTCGATCTCCTCCGCCGCGCTGCGCTGCGGCTCGCGCTGCTTCTTGCGGTAGGAGTTGATGAACGTGTTGGTGAGGATGCGGTACATCCACGCCTTGAGGTTGGTGCCCTGGCGGAACTGGTGGAACGAGCCGTACGCCTTGGCGTAGGTCTCCTGCACGAGGTCCTCGGCGTCCGCGGGGTTGCGCGTCATGCGCAGCGCGGCGGAGTACATCTGGTCGAGGTAGCCGAGCGCGTCGCGTTCGAACCGTGCGTTGCGCTCCGCCTCGGTCTCCTGTGCCGTGCCGTTCGCGTCGTCACGCGTGCCGTCGTCCGTGCCGGTGACGTGACCCACCTCCTCCGGGAACGTCGTGAGCCCCGTGGCGGGCCCGCCCGCTTCGGAGGATAGACGACGACGGGGCAGGTCCGCCGGTCGGGAGGTGCGCCCGGCGGCCAGCCGCAGCGTCGCCCAGTCCACCTCGGCGGCGCGCGTCTGCGGTGCGGACGCGATGCGCTCGGGCCTGGGCGGGCAGGCGGTCGATCCTGCGGAATGCATGGTGCGGACTCCCTCTGTCGGCTGTCACGGGCGACAACGCGGGAGGGGGCGGTGGCATTCCCGCGCCGCTCCCCGCGCCGCGGGCGCCGCTCAGAAGAGGGTCCCGGCCTCCGGGGCGGGGAGGCGGCGGAGGAGGTCGGGGCCGTTGTTCCTGACGTTGCTGACGTCGGCGGGCACCGGGAAGGCCGTGAACCTGCCGGTGGGCAGCCCGGCCAGCAGGGGGCGTACGGCCTCCGGGTCGGTGCGCGCCGGGTCCAGCCAGGCGTCCCAGCGGTCCGGGGGCAGGGCGACGGGCATCCGGGGGTGGATGTCCGCCAGCGCGGCGGGGCCGTCCTCGCCCGCGGGCTCGGGCAGCGGCTCGGTCTCCGCCTCCGTGGTGACCACGGTGCAGGTGGCCCACCAGGCGGACGGGTGGTCGTCGGGCAGCGTCCGGTCGCGCCAGAACTCGTACAGGCCCGCGAAGGCCATGACCGATCCGTCCACCGGGGTGACGAAGTACGGCTGCTTGCGGGGGCGCTTGCGCTTCCCCTTCTCCTCCTCGGCGCGCTCGGCGCCGCCGGTGACCCACTCGTAGTAGCCGTCCGCGGGTATGAGGCAGCGGCGGGCGGCGAACGGGCGGCGGTAGGACGTCTTCTCGTGGACGGTCTCGGCGCGCGCGTTGATCATGCGGGCCGCGCCCTCCGGGGACTTCGCCCACGACGGCACCAGGCCCCAGCGCAGGGCGCGCAGCTGCCGCACCGGCTCCGGGGCCCCGCCGCGCACGGGGCGCTCCAGCACGGCGTACACCTCCTTGGTGGGCGCCACGTTCCAGTCCGCCGCGAGGGACTGCTCCGGGTCCCAGAGCGAGACGTCGAAGAGCCCCACGAGGTCCTCGGGCCTTCTGCTCGCCGCATACCGTCCACACATACGACCCAGGGTAGTGGCGGGCACCGACAGTCCCACCCGTCACCCCTCGGTGACGGGTCGGCAACGCGCGGTCATGGCGAGGCGCCGGAGCCCACGGGTGGGCTCCGGCGCCGGCCGGTCGGCTCCTGACCAGGGGGGATTCAGGAGACCCGGGGTGTCAGCCGGCCGGCGGGCCGGCTGACGGGCGGATCAGTTGACGGGCGGGTTGGCGTTGGCCAGCAGCTCCTGGAACTGCGCGGAGAACCAGTGGCCGGAGAGCGGGGCGTCCGGCAGGGCACCGGAGGGGTTGTTGCCGTTGCGCGGGTTGCCCTGGTAGGTCGGGTCGCACATCCCGTCGAAGCCCTTGCCCTCGTCGTTCGGGATCTCCTCGCTCGCGCCGTCCGACTCACCCGGGGGCTTGATCCACGCGTAGGCGTCGATCCCGGGCGCGGGCGCGGCGGTCGGGCGCTCGCCGAGACCGGCACCGGACTGGTTGCACCAGTTGCCGGCCTGGATGCGGCCGTCGGTGCGGCTGCCCTCCACGAACGCGTTGACGTCGGTCCGCGGGCCCGGCCCGGTGGGACGGTCGGGGCCGCCCCAGCCGTTGCGCGAGGTGTCGATCAGCATGCCGATGTTCGAGTTGAACCCGAGGCTGACCAGCTGCTGGCGGAAGCCCTGCGCGAAGGACTGGTTGTCGACGTAGCGGTTCCAGTCGACCCAGCTGGACTGGCGGACGGAGGTGCCGTTCACCGAGTCGTTGATCGTGTAGTACGGCTCGACGGTCGGGCCGTAGTTCGCCGTGTTCACGATGAACCCGGCCACGTCGTTCACCGTGGCGCCGTTCATCGTGGCGGTCGTCTTGAACAGCTGGGCCGAGGCGAGGAGGTTGTCGTCCCACCCGATCCAGCCGTAGTGACCGGCGTCGATGTAGTTGTAGACGTTGGGGATGTCGCCCAGCTCGGCGAGGGCGTAGGAGATGCCCTCCTGGTAGTTCCCGTTGGCCTTCATCACGTCGCACTGCGGCGTGGCGGTCTCCCGCGGGCTGACGTTGGTCACCAGGTTCGGCAGGGAGTCGATCTCCAGGATCGTGACGATCCGCAGGTCGGCGTAGGCCGGGTCGGCGAGGATCTCGGCGATCGGGTCGATGAACTCCGACTCGTAGATGTCGATGTCCGTCGGGCCCAGCTCGCCGTTGGACGCGAGCGCGGCGCAGTCGCGGCCCGGCAGGTTGTAGACGACGACCTGGAAGACGAAGTCGTCGTACTCCTCGGCCTGGACCAGGGCCTCGTCGAGGTGGTCGCGCAGGCTCATGCCGCCGTTGACGCCCTGGATGGCGGCCCTGCGGTCGAGCCACACGGCGGTCGGCTCGTCGGCCACCGCCGCGCCGCCCGGCTCGGCCGCCGCGTTCTCGGACCACTCGGGGTTCACGTACACGCCGGCGTCGGCGTAGGGGTTGTCCACGCGGTCGCCGGGCTCACCGGGCTCGCCGGGCTCTCCCGGCTCGCCGGGGCCGCCCGGGTCCTCGCCGCAGGTGACGCCGTTGACGGAGAAGGACGTCGGCGCGGCGTTGGTGCCCGAGTAGTTGAAGTTGGCGCCCGTGCTGACGGAGGCGCCGGGGGCGATGGTGCCGTTCCAGCTGATGTTCCGGACGGTGACGGTGCGGCCGGACTGCGACCAGGTGCCGTTCCAGCCCTGCTGGAGCTGCTGGTTGCCCGCGTAGGAGTAGGTGAGGGTCCAGCCGTTGGTGGCGGTGTCACCGGTGTTGGTGACCGTGACGTTGGCCGTGAAGCCGGAGCCCCAGTCGTTGGCGGAGTAGTCCACGTCGCAGCCGAACGCGGCGGCCGACGCCGTGCCCTGCAGCATTCCGCCGGTGCTCAGGCCGGCGGCGACCAGGACACCGGCCGTCAGCAGGGCCGAGCGCCTGCGTCGTGCGGGTGGGTGGGTGGTGCGGCTCATGGGGGTCCTTTCGGTGGTTGCGGAGTCCCGTCGCCTCGCGGCCGGGGCGTCGTCGCGACCGGTACGACGCCCGTCCTGGCGTGTGACTACCTTGGAAGCGCTCCCACTGACTGAGGGGAACGTAGCGGCAACCGCCGTCGGGCGCCAGGGTCGCGGTCAAGAAACTTGTCGACTCGCTGACCACTCACCTCAGGCAGCTCAAGGGAAAAGCCGGGTCACCATGGCGTTCTGTCAGAAGACTTGACGCGTACGCGCCCCCCTCACATTCTTGGGAGCGCTCCCATTGACTGTCGCCCGCGACCACCGGACGAGCGCCGTCCGCACCGATCGGACGCATCCCACGACCCGAGCCGCAAGGAAGGGACCGCTGTCATGCGGGTTCGCAAGAGTGCTCCGCCAGGAGCCCCACCGCCGTCGCAGCCCGAGCTGCGCCGCCGCGCCAGGCGCGTGCGGCGCGGCCGCCTCGCCGCACTGATCGCCCTCGCGCTGCCGATGGGCCTCACCGCCGGGCTCGGCCAGAGCACGACGGCGTCGGCCGCCGCGTTCGGCTGCGCGGTGGACTACACCGCCAACGACTGGGGCTCCGGCTTCACGGCCAACGTCACGGTCACCAACACGGGCGACACCGCCGTCAACGGCTGGACGCTCGTCTACGCGTACGCCGGGAACCAGCAGCTCCAGCAGGGCTGGAACGGCACCTGGTCGCAGTCCGGCCGCACCGTCACCGTCAGGAACACGACCTGGAACGCCGGGATCGCCCCCGGCGCCTCCGTCAGCGCGGGCGCCAACTTCAACTACTCCGGCGCCAACACCTCCCCCACCGCCTTCACCGTCAACGGCGTCACCTGCGGCGACGACGGCGGCCCCCAGGAGCCGGAGGACGCGGCGGTCGTCGCCACGCCCTCCTCGCTGGCGATCCAGTCGGGCAGCACCGGCACGTTCGGCATCCGGCTGAGCGAGCAGCCGGCGGGCAACGTCACGGTGAGCACCGCCAGGACCGCGGGGAACACCGGCCTGTCCGTGACGGCGGGCGCCACGCGCACGTTCACGCCGTCGAACTGGAACATCACGCAGCAGGTCACCGTCACGGCCGCCGCGACGGGCAGCGGCGCGGCGACGTTCACCGCGAGCGCGCCCGGCCACGACGCGGCGACGGTCACGGTGACGCAGCTCGGCGAGGCCGAAGGCGAGTACGAAGAGCGGTTCATCGAGCTGTACGAGAAGGTGAAGAACCCGGCCAACGGGTACTTCTCCGACGAGGGCATCCCCTACCACGCCGTGGAGACGCTGCTGGTGGAGGCGCCGGACTACGGGCACGAGACGACGTCGGAGGCGTACTCGTACCTGATCTGGCTTGAGGCCCAGTACGGCAGGGTGACCGGCGACTGGGGGCCGTTCAACGACGCGTGGGGTGTCATGGAGGAATTCATGATCCCCGAGGCGGACGAGCAGCCGACCAACAGCTTCTACGACCCCGGCTCCCCCGCCACCTACGCGCCGGAGAGCAACGACCCGGCCGACTACCCGGCGCAGCTCGACCAGTCGGTCCCGGTGGGCGACGACCCGCTGGCGAACGAGCTGTCGTCCACGTACAACACGGACGACATCTACGGCATGCACTGGATCCAGGACGTCGACGACATCTACGGCTACGGCGACGCCTGCGGTGGCACGGCGGGCGACCCGACGTTCATCAACACCTTCCAGCGCGGGCCGCAGGAGTCGGTGTGGGAGACGGTGCCGCAGCCGTCGTGCGAGGACTTCACGTACGGCGGGGAGAACGGGTACCTCGACCTGTTCACCGGTGACTCCAACTACGCGGAGCAGTGGCGGTACACCAACGCGCCCGACGCCGACGCGCGTGCGGTGCAGGCCGCGTACTGGGCCAACCAGTGGGCCGCCGAGCAGGGCAACCAGGCCGACGTCGCGACGACGGTCGACAAGGCGTCGCGTATGGGCGACTACCTGCGCTACGCGATGTACGACAAGTACTTCAAGGAGATCGGCAACTGCGTGGGCGCCACCGCGTGCCCCGCCGCCAGCGGCAAGGACAGCGCGCACTACCTGCTGTCCTGGTACTACGCGTGGGGCGGCGCGCTGGACAGCTCGGCCGGCTGGGCGTGGCGCATCGGGTCCAGCTACGCGCACTTCGGGTACCAGAACCCGATGGCCGCGTACGCCCTGAGCAGTGACGCGGCTCTCGTGCCCAACTCGCCCACGGCGGACGACGACTGGGACACCAGCCTGCAGCGGCAGCTGGAGTTCTACCGCTGGCTGCAGTCGGACGAGGGCGCCATCGCGGGTGGTGCGACGAACAGCTGGGAGGGCCACTACGGGACGCCCCCGGCGGGCACCCCCACGTTCTACGGCATGTTCTACGACGAGAAGCCCGTCTACCACGACCCGCCGTCGAACCAGTGGTTCGGCATGCAGGCGTGGTCGATGCAGCGTCTCGCGGAGTACTACTACTCGTCGGACGACGCGCTCGCGGGCGAGGTCCTCGACAAGTGGGTGGACTGGGTCCTGAGCGAGGTGACCATCGGCACGGGCGGCGACTACGCGATCCCGGCGACGCTGGAGTGGTCGGGCGCCCCGGACACGTGGAACGCCGCCAACCCCGGTGACAACGGCGGCCTGCACGTCGAGGTGACCGCGCACTCGCAGGACGCCGGTGTCACGGGCTCGCTGGCCAACGCGCTGGCGTACTACGCCGCCGCGTCCGGCGACACCGAGGCGCAGGAGGCCGCCGCCGGGCTGCTCGACGCCCTGTGGGCCAACTCCGACGACCTGGGCGTCGCGGTGCCCGAGCAGCGCACCGACTTCGCGCGCTTCGACGACGAGATCTACATCCCGTCCGGCTGGAGCGGCACGATGCCCAACGGCGACACGATCGAGCCCGGCTCGACGTTCGAGTCGATCCGCACCTTCTACCACGACGACCCGGACTGGCCGGCGGTCGAGGCGTACCTGAACGGCGGCGAGGCGCCGACGTTCACCTACCACCGCTTCTGGGCGCAGGCGGACATCGCCATCGCGCTGGCGACGTACGCCGACCTCTTCGGCGAGTGACACCGCAGCACCACCGCACCACCGCACCATGGCAATACCACCGGGGCCCCGGGGCGTTCACACGCTCCGGGGCTCCGCCCTGTCGGGCCCGCGGACGGGCGGCGCTATGGTGTTCGCCATCCCCCACGCCGTCCCACCCAGAGACGGGGCCCCACCCATGGACTACTGCTCCACCTGCCGCAGGCATCTGAACGGCGCGCTGATCTGCCCGGGCTGCGGGCAGCTGACGGAGCGTGGGCGCGAGGACACCGGGGCGAACCCCGTCGTGGCGCCCGACGTGACGGCCCCGCTCGACGCCGTGCCGGAGGACGAGGCGGCGGACGACGGGGCGCCCGGCACGCGGCGCGGCAGGTCCGCGCACGCGGCGCGGCCCCGTACGCGGCGCCGGTACGCGGTGGCGACGGTGCTCGGGCTGCTGCTCCTCGGGGTGGCGGTGGCGGAGGTGGGCGACGTGGGGCTGCCCGCGTTCGTGCCGTCCGGCGGGGGCGGCGAGCCGGAGGCGGCGGCGTCGTCCTCGCCGTCGGGGGAGCCCACGCCGGACGGCGGCACGTCGGCACCGGCCGACCCCGGGACGCCCACCGTGCCGGAGCCGGGGGCAGGCGGGACGCCCCAGGGCACCGCCACCGACACCGGGGAGGACGTCGGCGGGGAGGACGCGGACGACACCGCGCCGTCGGGACCGGCGGACGACGGCGACGCGACGGACGGGACCACGCCCGACCCCGAGCCGTCCGCGCCCGCCGACCCGACCGGCGGCGGCCCCGTACCGCCGCCCCCGGCGACGGAGGACCCGCAGCCGACCCCCACGCCCCCCACGCCGACGCCGACGGACACGGCCACGCCGACCCCGGACCCCACGCCGACGGATGACGGCGGGGGCGGGGACGACTGGGAGGACGACGACGACTGCTGGTGGTTCTGGTGCTGAGTGCGGCTCAGTCCGTGCGCAGCGAGCCCTGGTCGAAGCCCTTGACGACCTGCCCCCAGTAGCCCGGGTAGATGTTGCCCTCCAGGTCGGCGACACCGTTGGCGATGTCCGTCTCGTTGATGCCGTTGGGCTTGGGCAGCGGGTAGTCGCGGGCGCTCTCGCCGCGCGTCGGGTTCTCGTAGTCGGCGGCCTGGGCGGCGTAGGCGACGATGGTGCGGATGGGCTCGTCACCGCGTTCGATGGAGTCCCACTGCGCGGCGCGGACACCGTTGTCGCCCGGGTCGGGGAGGGTGTAGCGCAGGCCCTCGATCAGGCCGTACGCGCCGACACTGACGCCCGCGTACGGCACGGCCCCCAGACCGGCGAGCCCCGCGCCCACCCAGGCGGCGGTGCTGATGGTGTTCATCGCGGTGATGCGCTGCTTCATGGGCAGGCCGCCCGAGTCGTTCTCGCGCGCCGCGTGGTCCTCGAAGCCCGCGACGCGGCCCACGGCCTGGAGGGCGGACGGGGCGTGCTTGTCGTCGAGGAACGCCTGGTACGCGGTGGCCGTCTTCCAGGCGGTCAGGTCGCGCTCGAAGCCGGTGCGCACTTCGTCGTCGGCGTGGTGCATGAGGCGGAAGAGCCCCTGCTGCTGGTCGCGGTTCAGCTCGAAGGCGTGCGTGTAGTTCTCGCCCAGCAGGTTGGAGAAGAGCGTGTCGCCCCCGTCGGCGGCGGAGTGGAATCCGGAGGAACCGGCTTCGCCGGACAGCTGGGAGACGAGGTTCATGTAGCGGACCATGGTGTCGCCCACGGCGCGTTCGAGCGAGGAGTGGTCCAGCGGGGCGTACTGGGCGATGGTGCCGTTGTGCTTGCCCTGGATGTCGCCGGTGTGGTCCCCGGCGTAGGCCAGCACGTCGTACGCGGCCTCGACGTACGGGCGGGCGGCGTCGCTGTGCTCGTCCACGCCCTCCGGGATCGTGGTGCCGCTGCCGATGAGCGCGGCGGCGCCGCTGCTGTCCTCCCAGTGCAGCGAGAGGACGCTTTCGCGGAAGTTGTCGTCGGTGAGGAGTCCGGCGCTGGCCTCGGTGTTCAGGGCGACGGCGGACAGCAGGTCGCCGCTGCCGCTGTTGGCCAGGTCCTCGTAGCCGCCGTCCATGTACTGGTACTGCGTCATGGACTGGGCGGTGACCGCCGTGTTGGCCAGGACGCGTGCGAAGGCGTCGCCTGGCGGGGTGTCGGCGGTGGCCATCAGCGTGCCGAAGCCGTTGAAGGCCGTCAGGGCGTCCCGGTACGCGCCGTCCGGTGCCTTGATCTGCGTCAGGACGGCGGGGGTCAGGCCTTCCGCGAGGGTGGTGTCGCCCGTACCGATGAGGAAGGGGCGTACGGCGGCGGGTATGTCGTCGGACTGCTGCGGGTCGGCGGGATCGACGCCGCCGAGATCCGGGTCGAGCAGCAGCATGACGCTGTTGGCCACGCGCTGGGCCGCGGCGAACTGGATGCCCGCCTGGCCGGGGTCGAGGCCCTCGGTCCGCTCGGTGAGCGCGCCGAGCGCGGCGAGATCGGCCGCGTCCAGGCCGCCGAGGAACGCCTCCAGGTACGCGCGGGTCGTCTCCGTGAGGGGGTCGGGCGGGGTGCCGGGGGCGGCGTACGGGTCGGTGAGGATGGCGGACAGGCCCTCGGTGAGGGCGAGGAGGCGGTCCGGGTCCGGGGGGCGGCGGTCGAGTTCGCCGGTGAACTGGTCGGCGAGGTGGCGCGCCATCCCCTCGGTGGTCCACAGGTGCAGCGGGCTGTCGGCGATGTCGTAGTGGTGCTCGGCCAGTTCGCTGCCGTAGTCGGTGAGGCGGCGGTGGTAGGCCGTGATGTCGTCGTCGACGGTCTCGGCGGCGGTGACGGCCGCGGCCTTGACGACGGCCAGGTGCCGGGCGCGGATGCGGCCGGCGGCGACTTCGGGGGACTCGCTGAAGCCCGGCCACGGCGGATTGCCGCCGGGCGGGGGCAGCAGCCCGCCCGGGGTGCGCGCGGGCGGCACGAGGGCCAGCTCCGGCACCGGGGTCTGCGCCGGGCGTGCCTGCCAGTCGGCCCAGTCACGGCCCGCCGCCTCCAGTTCCCGCTGGTAGACCTCCTCCAGGCCGCCCTTGCCGTGGACGGCCTCGTCCACGTCGTGCGCGGTGTGCAACGCGTCCTTGGCGGCGAGGGCGAGGTAGTGGGCGACGGTGGCGGCGTCGTCACCGTCGTCGCCCAGGGCCCGGGAGGTCTCCTCGACGCGCCGGTCCGCGTCCACCAGTGTCGTCGCGTCCACGCTGCCCGCCTCGGCCGCCGTGTCGGTGGCCCTGCGCGCCTTGCCGCCCGCGTCCCCCGCCTCCGCGGCGGCCCGGGAGTAGATGACGCCGGAGTCGGCGATGCTCTCCGGGTCCACCTCGTCGGTGAACTCACGGCTGTCGGTCCACGGCTTCCTGCCCGCCTCGTGTTCGACGTCGGCGCGGGTGAAATGGACGGTAGGCATCACGGAACTCCAGGAATGCCGCCGCGATCGCGGGGCGGAAGAGTGGGAACGGCTCCGGGCGCGCCGGGACGCGGGTGCGCGGGAACTCCGGGGCGCGGAAAGGCATGCGGACGAGCGGTCAGAAAGGGAGCGGGCGGTGGGCCCGACAGGAAAGGAATCGCTCGGAAATCCGCATGCGGTCAGTGTAATGAGGGCTGGTCAGGCGCTCTGACCGGCCGTGATGCCGCGCAGCACGGGGCAATACTGCGGCAATACGGCGTTCGCCTCCGGGGGCGCGGAGTGCTGGCGGAGCACGGCCGACGGCGCCTGTGAAGGAATGATGAATTCCTTGCTGCGCGGCGCGGCGCGGGCATCGTTCGGCACCGCCGGGGCCCTGGGGCCCGTCTCCTCAAGGCCGCCCTGCTCGCGGCTCTCCCCGGCCCGGTGGCCTGGGGGCGCATCCGGGCAGGGGCACTCCGGCGTGCGATCCGGCGTCTCGTGATCGCGCACACCCGGGGAAGCCGCGGGCGGCCGGACGTCCTCTTCGGAGACGGGCCCCGGGACGGTGCCCGCGCCTCCCCGCCGAACCGGGAGGTGCGGACGGCCGGGGAACGGGAGCCGCCCGTTCCCCGGCCAGGCCCGGCGCCGGTCGCGCGCCCCGCGTGGCGTGGCGCCGGGCCCGCGCGGGTCAGGGCGCGGGCGGATGTCCGGGTGTGTGTGGTGTGGCCCGCGTACGGCCGCGGGCATGGCGGGAAATTCCCATTCCGCCTCCTCGGATGTCGTGGGGGTGAGGAGGTGCACGCGCGTGGGGCGGGTGCACGGAAACCAGTGGGAGCGCTCCCAAGCCTCGGGGACGGCCGCGCCGCAGTCAACCCCCCGTGCGGAAAAGGCGATCGGCGGAAGGCCCCGCCCTCGATCCGGCCGCGCCCGTCCGCGTCGCCACCGGCACGAATCGCGGACGCGACAAGGCCCTTTCCGCCCGCCTCGTTACCCCCGGCCGGGCGACACCTCACCCGAGCCGGCCGCGTACCCCTGGCCCCGGCTTCCCGCAGGTCACGCGCGTCGCCGCCCTCCGCGTGAGCACGGGGCGGCGCTTTCCCGGCCGCCTACGCGGAGGAGGGCCGCGCCCGCACGGGCACCTCACCGCCCCGCCGCGCCCGGCGGCATCAATTCGTCCCGCCCCCTTGGCGGGAGCGGGTCGGGTGGCATACGGTCCCGTGCAACCAGTGGGAGCGGTCCCAAGCTGTCAGGCGCCGCTGGCGGCGCGCCGGACGACCGGAGCCGTTCCGCATGACACACCCCCACATCCCCCCACACATCCCCCACCCCTCCCGCGTCCTCGCGGCCGCCCCGCCCGGGGCCGGCCAGGACGAGCCGCCCTGTGGCCCCACCAGGAGCGCGCCGCATCCGTGCGCCGCGCGGTCCGGCCGCGCGCGGGAACGGCAGGGGGCCGAGGGCGATGCCCGGCGACGGTCGCGCGACTCCGGCGCACCGCACGGCGCCACGACGGCACGGGAGTCCGGCGTCCGCCGGCGCTCCCTCCCCCTTCCGAACACGGCGGCGCACCCGGCGCCCGCACGCGGGGCGCCCGCGCCGCCGCAACCTCTGGAGGAACATCAGCAATGAGCCGCATCCGACCCCCACACCGCCGCGCGCGGCGCGCGGCACTCGCGGCCGGCGTCCTGGCCGGCGCGCTCGCCGTCGGCGCGGGCCCGCTCGGGCCCGCCTCGGCGGCCGACGCGCCCGGCACCCTCGCGCGCGTCGACAACCCCTACGAGGGCGCCCAGGTCTACGTCAACCCCGACTGGTCCGCCCGCGCGGCGGCCGAGCCCGGCGGCGCGGCGGTGGCCGACGAGCCCACCGCCGTCTGGCTGGACCGCATCGCGGCCATCGAGGGCACCGGCGGGGCCATGGGCCTGCGGGAGCACCTCGACACGGCGCTGGAGCAGGCGGGCGGCGAGCCCATCGTGTTCCAGGTCGTGGTGTACGACCTGCCGGGCCGCGACTGCGCGGCGCTGGCGTCCAACGGCGAGCTGGGCCCGGACGAGATCGACCGGTACCGGGACGAGTTCATCGACCCGATCGCGTCGATCCTGCAGGACTACGAGCAGTACGAGAACCTGCGCGTCGCCACGATCGTCGAGATCGACTCGCTGCCCAACCTGGTGACGAACGTCTCGGGCGAGACCGCGACCGCCAACTGCCAGGAGATGCTGGCGAACGGCAACTACGTCACCGGCGTCTCGTACGCGCTCGCGCAGCTCGGCGCCATCGAGAACGTGTACAACTACGTCGACGCCGGGCACTTCGGCTGGCTCGGCTGGGACAGCAACTTCGGGCCGTCCGCCGCCCTGTTCCACCAGACCGCGACGTCGAACGGCGCGTCGGTCGACGACGTGGCCGGGTTCATCGTGAACACGGCGAACTACGGGCCGACCGTCGAGCCGTACTACAGCATCGACGACACGGTGAACGGCACCCCGGTCCGCCAGTCGGAGTGGGTGGACTGGAACCAGTACAACGACAACCAGTCGTTCGCGCTGGGCTTCCGCGAGGAGCTGGTGAGCCGGGGCTTCGACCCCGGGATCGGGATGCTGATCGACACCTCGCGCAACGGCTGGGGCGGTCCCGACCGTCCCACCGGGCCCGGGCCGATGACGGACGTGAACGCGTACGTCGAGGCGAGCAGGACGGACGGCCGCATCCACACCGGCAACTGGTGCAACCAGTCCGGTGCCGGGCTGGGCGAGCGGCCGACGGCGGCTCCCGTGCCGGGGATCGACGCCTATGCGTGGGTCAAGCCGCCGGGTGAGTCGGACGGCGCGAGCGAGGAGATCCCGAACGACGAGGGCAAGGGCTTCGACGAGATGTGCGACCCGGCGTACCAGGGGAACGCGCGGAACGGGCACAACCCGTCCGGTGCCCTGCCGGACGCGCCGCTCTCGGGCGACTGGTTCTCGGCGCAGTTCCAGGAGCTGCTGGCCAACGCGTACCCGCCCGTGAGCTGAACCGCCCACCCCGGACAGCGCGGCCATGAGCCAGGCCGCCACCCCCGGCGCCCGCCAGGCGCCGGGGGTGGCGCTGCGTCACACGAAAGAGGAAGTTGACTACTCTCCGTATCGGTAACTACTCTTCGTACATGCTCGATACGGCGCACCCCACATCTCACGACACCGCACGACGCACACCCCGACCGTCCTTGCCGGACACGGCACCTGACCGCCTGCGACCACCTCCACCACACGGCCACGGTCCTCCCCTGACGCCTGCCTTCCCACACCGACGATGCCGCGGCCACCCCTGGCACCGCGCGAGCGCCGGGGTCAGAACGACACCGCCACGGCCCCCGGGCGGACCGCCCGCGACGCGCAGGCTCCACGACGGGCATGGCCCCCGCTCCACAGCGGTACCGGGCCACCCGCGACTGCCAGCGTCACACGGTCACGAGCCGCCCCCGACGCCTGCCTCTCCGCACCAACGATGTCGCGGCCACCCTGAGTGTCCCCGGGCCTCGGCGCGAGCTGGAGGCACCCTGGCACCGGGCGAGCGCCGGAGTCAGGACGGGACCAAGGTGGACGACGCGGCCAAGGCCCCCGGTGGACCGCCCGCGACGCTCAGGCTCCACGACCGGCAGAACGTTCGCTTTCCCCGACCGGCCACAGGGCCCCATGGGCAGCGCGCGGTGAGCCGGACGTGGCGGAGGCCGTCCCGGGAAAGCCCTCCCCCGCACCGGCCGCGACAACGTGCCGCGTCCGTCCGGAGAGGGAACGCTTCCGACTCGGCCGTCCCGCAGTGCCGGACCGGCCCCGGGCCACCCATGCCGACCCCGCGAATCGCACCGCGACCGGGTGGCCCCGGGGCTCGTCAGACGAAGATCTCGACGGCCGTCCAGATGGCCAGTCCGAGCATGCACAGCCCGCCGACGCGCTGGACGATCCGCAGCGGCACCCGCTTGGCGATGAACTGCCCGGCGAGCAGCGCCAGGGCCGAGACGCTCATGAGGGCGATGGCCGAACCGATGGCGGTGGACAGGGCGCCGTTGGTCGCGGCGAGGTTGGCCGTCGTGATCTGCGTGAGGTCGCCCCACTCGCTGATGAACACGGCCATGAACGCGGTGGACCAGACAGGCCAGAAACCGGTGACCGTGCGCGCCGGACCCTCGTCCTCGTCGTCGTCACCGCCTCCGCGCAGGAGGAGGAAGGCGCCGAAGGCGAACAGGAGGGCCGACACCAGCTTGACCGACCAGTCCGGCAGCAGCCCGAGCAGCCCACCGGCCGCGACGGCGATCGTGACATGCACGATGAACGCGGAGGAGGTGCCGAACCAGACGTAGAGCGGGCGCATCCGGGTGCCCATGGCCAGGGACGCGAACATCGTCTTGTCCGGCAGTTCGGCCAGGAAGATCAGGCCGAAGGCCGTGACGATCGCGACAAGGTCGAGTGACATGGGGACGAGGCTCTCTGTGCGGGCCGGACCTGCGGCACCGCGCATCTCGACCGGAGATGTGGGAGGACCACTCGGCCCGGCACGATGGATCGCCGCTCCCCGGACAAGGGGAAACGACGTGTCATGCCGAAGCCGAAGGTCTCGTCCGCCACCGCGTGACCGCGCTGGCCCGGCGACCGGGTCCCCTGGAGGACCGGTATGTCGACCGCCGGCGATGCGGGACTACTCCCCTTCGCTGCGGCCACAGTACCCGCCACGGCCACCCGGGGAAAAGCGCGGTCGGCCACCGGCGGTCGGCACGGTCACCCCGACCCACGTCCGGACAACCCGTACGGCACGACGATGTCCGGCCCGGCATGTCCCGGTTCCAGCCGGCTTCCGGCCAGACGGGACGAGGCACCGAGCACGACAGGACACGTGACGCACATCACGCAGCCACCCCACCACGACCATGCGCCATCCACCCCCTCGGCGGGCCAGCCGTACGCGGCAGCCCGACCCGTGGAAACCACCAGGCGCCCACCGCGTCTCCTCGGGTCGCGTTGCAGTGCGCACACCGACGCACCGCCAGGGCGCCCCGATGTCGACAAGGCGATTCCGCAAACGGGCACGCCCCAGCGCCACCGAAGCACACGGAAGACCTCGCACACCCTCAAGCGGTCACAGCCACCGGCCGACTCTGAGGCACACCATTCAAGCCACCAGCAGCACAGCGCGGAGACGAAGTGCACAGAACACCCGCCCCACCGCCCACGGGCACCCCCGCAATCCCACCCACCACCACAGCGGCCACCCCACCGCGACATGTGGCCAAGGCTCACCGGAACCACACCGCGCACGAGCCATGCCGCCCGGGAGCTGGCACAACCCGCAGCTCAGCCCGCCCCCTGACACGAGCGGTCACGCACACCCACCCACCACCGGCTCGCAGTCCGGCGTGACGCGCACGGCCCAGGCGGCACGGGCAAAGCGCACACCGCCGGGAGCGGCAGTCCATCCGAACCGACGTGACGTTCGCCACCGGACCGCCGACACAGCACCCGACACGAGCGATTTCGGAGGCGGAAAATCCATCTCTGTCTCACGACCCAGCAGCCGCGCCGCGCGGCTCACCGGAACCGCGCCGCGCACGCGTCACGGCGCCCGAAAGCCAGGCCGCACAGAAGATCCCGCACGCGCCGAAGCAACACCGGGCCGGAACTGCAGTGACACACCAACCGGGCCGCCGACACGGCGCGATCAGGCCGCCCCGGAACACACCAGCGTCCACCATCGGCTCGCAGTCCGGCGTGACGCGCGTCAACCGGGCCAGGGCGCCCTCCGGGGCCATGAGCCAGCGCGGCTCGCGGACTCGGCGTCGCGCCCCGGGGGCTCCGGTGGCGGGACGCCTTCCCCGGGCCCGGCGGCCCGGGAGGGAGGTCGGCGTCCCGCCGGGCCGGAGGGCGGCCCGGGGCGCGGAACCGGTCAGGATGACGCGCGTCGCACCAGCTCCGTCGGCAGGACCAGATGCGGTCCCTCCGGCTCGTGGTCGTGGATCTGCTGGAGCAGCGCGCGGGTCATGGCGCGGCCCATGCCCTCCATCGGCTGCCGCACGCTGGTGAGCGGCGGGTCCATGTGCCGGGCGAGCGACGAGTCGTCGAAGCCGACGAGCGCCACGTCGCCCGGTACCGTCCGGCCCAGTTCGCGCAGCGCGCGGCGGGCGCCGATGGCCATCGGGTCCGACGCGCAGAACACCCCGTCGAGGTTGGGCCGCCTGCGCAGCAGCTCCCGCATGGCCGCGTGCCCGCTCTCCTCGGTGAAGTCGCCCATGGCGATCAGCTCGTCGTCCGGCCGCTTCCCGGCGGCGCGCATCGCCTCGCGGTAGCCCTCCAGACGGCAGCGGGCCGCGTACATGTCGGACGGGCCGGTGATCGTCGCGACGGTGGTGCGGCCCCGGCCGAGCAGGTGCTCGACGGCGAGCTGGGCGCCGCCCTCGTTGTCGCAGTCCACGTGCGGCACCGGCTCGTCGGCGGACCTGCGGCCCGTCATCACCACCGGCAGGCCCATCTCGGCCAGTTGGTCCGGCAACGGGTCGTCGCCGTGGACGGAGACCAGGAGGACGCCGTCCACCCGGTTGCTGGCCGCGTACTGGGCGAAGCGCGCGCGTTCGCGCGGCGCCCTGATCAGGGTCAGCAGGAGCTGGATGTCGGTGTCCGCCAGCTCGGCGCTGACCCCGCGGATGATCCCGGAGAAGAACGGCTCGGCGAACACGCGCGCCTCGACCTCGGGGACGACCAGGGCGATCGCGTTCGACCGGTTCGCGGCGAGCGCACGCGCCGCCTGGTGCGGCACGTACCCCAGGTCCGCGATCGCCGCCTCCACGGCGGCACGGGTGCGGTCGCTCACCCGCGGAGACCCGTTGATCACCCGGGACACGGTGCCACGCCCCACGCCCGCGCGGGCCGCGACCTGCTCCAGGGTAGGTCTCCCATCGCGGCCCATGCCGCGTCTTGCCACTGCCATCGCAACCTCCCGTTTGCGCGCCAGGCTCCAACTACATCACGGAATACGAGACGTGGGGCCCAACGGCTTGACACTCACGAGGGCCTCGGGAACCCTTCAACCCAGCAAGATTGGGAGCGCTCCCACGCCATAGGAACCCTACCGAACCCGTACGTTCCGAACCCAGGACCTTTCCCCCCACACCTCGTTACACCCGCTGGGAAGGCAACGTCAGTGTGCGCCAGGAGGACGAGCCGTCATGCGCAGTAAAGTCCGTTCCACCCACCGGCCTTCACGCCGGACGTCCAGAGCCGTGGCTCTGGGCCTCACCGCAACCCTCGCCACCGGTCTGCTGGCCGCCTGTTCCAGCGACGACGACGGGGGTGACGACGACGCCAGTGGTGGCGGCGACCAGATCACCCTGCGCGTCGGTGTGTTCGGCCAGTTCGGCTACGAGGAGTCGGGGCTGTACGACGAGTACATGGAGCTTCACCCCGAGATCACCATCGAGCAGGACTCGATCACCGAGAACGGCGACTACATCGCCCAGCTCCGCACCCGCCTCGCCCAGAACAGCGGGCTCTCCGACATCCAGGCCATCGAGGTCGGCAACATCGCCGAGATGACCAGCGAACTCTCCGACGCCTGGGTGGACTTCGGCGAGTACTCGGACGTCGACACCAGCCACTTCGCGCCCTGGAAGATCGACCAGGCCACCGACCAGGACGGCCGGATCATCGGCCTCGGCACCGACATCGGCCCGACCGGCATCTGCTACCGGACGGACTACTTCGAGCAGGCCGGGCTGCCCACCGACCGCGAAGAGGTCAGCGCCCTGTTCGCCGACGGCTGGGACGCCTACCTCGCGGCCGGCGAGGAGTTCACCGCGAGCGGCCCGGACGACGTGGCCTGGATGGACTCGGCCGGCGGCATGTTCAACGCGGTCGTGTCCGGCTTCGAGGAGCGGTACTACAACGACGCGGGCGACATCGTCTACCAGGACAGTGACGCCGTCAGCACGGCCTGGGACACGGCGGTCGAGGCCTCGGAGGCCGGACTGACCGACTCCCAGCAGCAGTTCACGGAGGAGTGGGACCGGGCGTTCGCCAACGGCGCGTTCGCCACCGTCGCGTCCTGCCCCGCGTGGATGCTCGGCTACATCCAGGAGAAGGCGGGTGACGCGGGCCAGGGCCTGTGGGACGTCGCCGCCTCCCCCACCCCGTCGAACTGGGGCGGCGCCTTCATCGGCGTGCCCGAGGCGGGCGAGCACCACGAGGAGGCCGTCGCGCTGGCCGCCTGGCTGACCGCGCCGGAGCAGCAGGCCAAGGTCTTCACCGAGCGGGGCAGCTTCCCCAGCTCCACCGAGGCCCAGCAGAGCCCCGAAGTGCAGAACGCCACGCACCCCTACTTCAACGACGCCCCGATCGGCCAGATCTTCAGTGCTGCCGCGGCGCAGATCCCGTCGAGCCCGATCGGCCCGTACGAGCAGGTGATCCAGGAAGGCATCACCGACGGCCTGCTCCTCGTGGACCAGCAGGGTGAATCGCCGGACAGCGCCTGGGACAACGTCGTCAGCAGCCTGGACAACGCACTCGCGGAATGACCCGGGACAGGTGGACAACCACATGACGACCGATCACGCGAAGGCCGCGCCCCCCGCACCGTCGGGGGGCGCGGCCCCGCGCCCGAAGCCCGCGCGCCAGCGGACGCCCTCCCCAGGCGACGACGCCAAGGAGGCCCGCAGGACGGCGCGCCGTTCCCGCCGCTACCGGTGGGACCTCAAGTACAGCCCGTACGCGTTCATCTCGCCGTTCTTCCTGTTCTTCGCCGCGTTCGG
This sequence comes from Streptomyces sp. NPDC049879, assembly GCF_044461265.1. Taxonomy (NCBI): domain Bacteria; kingdom Bacillati; phylum Actinomycetota; class Actinomycetes; order Kitasatosporales; family Streptomycetaceae; genus Streptomyces; species Streptomyces sp. NPDC049879. Next base: position 378,867 of record NZ_JBITKT010000006.1, read on the forward strand.
CCTCTTCCCGCTGCTCTACACGGGCTGGGCCTCGCTGCACCAGGTGTCGCTGAGCCACCCGAACGACATGGAGTGGGTCGGCTTCGACAACTTCACGCGGCTGTGGAACGACGAGTTCTTCTGGGACGCGCTGACGAACACGTTCACCATCGGCGTGCTCTCGACCGTCCCGCAGCTCGCGATGGCGCTCGGCCTCGCGCACCTGCTCAACTACCGGATGCGGGGCAGCATGCTGTTCCGCGTCGCGATGCTCACGCCGTACGCCACCTCGGTGGCGGCCGCCGCCATGGTCTTCTCGATGCTCTACGGGCGGGACTACGGCGCGATCAACTGGGCGCTCGGCCTGGTCGGCGTGGACAACATCGACTGGCAGTCCGGCCAGTGGTCCTCCCAGTTCGCGGTGTCCACCATCGTGATCTGGCGCTGGACCGGCTACAACACGCTGATCTACCTGGCCGCGATGCAGGCCATCCCGAACGACCTGTACGAGTCCGCGTCGCTGGACGGCGCGTCGCGCTGGCAGCAGTTCCGGCACGTCACGCTGCCGTCCCTGCGGCCGACGATCGTGTTCACCATCGTCGTGTCCACCATCGGCGCGACCCAGCTGTTCGGCGAGCCGATGCTCTTCGGCGGCGGCGACGCGAACGGCGGGGCGGGCGGCCAGTACCAGACGCTGGGCCTGTACCTGTACGAGATGGGCTGGTTCAACCGGCATCTGGGCCGCGCATCGGCCATCGCCTGGACGATGTTCCTGCTGCTGATCGTCATCGGGCTCATCTACTGGGCGGTCTCCCGCTGGGTGAGCCGCAGCAGCGGCGAGGAGGACTGATGGCGACCACCACCGAGACCCTGCGGACGGCCGGCGCGCCCGGCCAGGCGGCGGTCCCGCCCGACGGCGGCCGGAAGCGGCGGCGCGCGTCCCGGGCGGGGCGGCAGCTGCACGCGGGCTGGCTGACCTATCTGATCCTCGGCGTCTTCACGATCGGCTCGCTCTACCCGCTGGTCTGGCAGATGTTCGCCGCCTCGCACACGACGGCGCGGCTGGCCGAGACGACACCGCCGTTCTGGTTCGGCGACCGGCTGTTCGACAACCTCGGCAGTGCCTGGGACGACGCCAACATGAGCCGGGCCGTCATCAACACGGTCTTCGTCGCCGGGACGGTGACGCTGTCCACGGTCCTCTTCGCCACCCTGGCCGGCTTCGCCTTCGCCAAGCTCCGCTTCCGGGCGAAGAACCTGCTGATGATGATGGTCATCGGCACGATGATGGTGCCGCCGCAGCTGACGGTCGTCCCCATGTTCATGGCCATCGCGAACCTGGAGTGGACCGACCACCTCCAGGCGGTCATCCTGCCGATGATGGTGAGCGCGTTCGGCGTGTTCTTCATGCGGCAGTATCTGGCGCAGGCCCTGCCGAGCGAACTGATCGAGGCGGCACGCGTGGACGGTGCCAACAGCCTGCGGATCGTATGGCACGTCGTCTTCCCCGCGGCGCGGCCGGCGATGGCCGTGCTGGGCATGCTGACCTTCGTCATGGCGTGGAACGAGTTCTTCTGGCCGATCATCGCGCTCACCCAGCAGAACCCGACGGTGCAGGTCGCGCTCACCAACCTGGGCCGCGGCTATGTGCAGGACCAGGGTGTGATCATGGCCGGTGCGCTGATCGCGACGCTGCCCCTGCTCATCGCCTTCGTCATCTTCGGCAGGCAGATCGTCGGCGGCATCATGAACGGAGCGCTCAAAGGCTGAGCACCCCGCCCCGCCCTGTTCGATACCCTTGACACGAGCAAGATTGGGAGCGCTTCCATGACTGAAGAACAACCTCGTGCCTTCCCCGAGGGCTTCCTCTGGGGATCGGCCACCGCCGCGTACCAGATCGAGGGAGCAGCGGCCGAGGACGGCCGCACACCGTCCATCTGGGACACCTTCTGCCGCACGCCGGGGAAGGTGCACGAAGGGCACACGGGCGACGTCGCCTGCGACCATTACCACCGGTGGCAGGGCGACCTCGACCTGATGGCCGGGCTCGGCCTGGGCGCCTACCGCTTCTCGGTCTCCTGGTCCCGCGTCCAGCCCACCGGGCGCGGCCCGGCGGTCCAGCGGGGTCTGGACTTCTACCGGTCGCTCGCCGACGGCCTGCTCGAACGGGGCATCACGCCCTCCCTCACCCTCTACCACTGGGACCTTCCCCAGGAGTTGGAGGACGCGGGCGGCTGGCCGGTACGGGAGACGGCGGAGCGGTTCGCGGAGTACGCGGTCATGGTCGCCGAGGCACTGGGCGACCGGGTGCCGCTGTGGACCACGCTCAACGAGCCGTTCTGCAGCGCGTTCCTCGGCTACGGCTCGGGCGTGCACGCGCCCGGCCGTACCGAGCCCGAGTCGGTCCTCAAGGCCGCGCACCACCTGAACCTGGCGCACGGTCTCGCCGTCCAGGCGCTCCGCTCGGCCCTGCCGGGCGACCGGCAGATCGGCATCACGTTCAACCCCGGTGTCGTGCGCCCCTCGACGGAGTCGGAGGCGGACCGGGACGCCGCGCGGCGCATCGACGCGCTCCAGACCCGGATCTTCTCCGACCCGGTGCTGCACGGCGCCTACCCGGCCGACCTGCGCGCGGACACCGCCGGTGTCAGCGACTGGTCGTTCGTGCGGGACGGGGACGAGGCGGCCATCCACCAGCCGCTGGACTTCCTCGGGCTCAACTACTACAACCCGCTGCTGGCGTCGGCGGCCACGCCGGGCGACAGCTCCCTGCGCAACGACGGGCACGGCTCCTCCGACCACTCGCCGTGGGTCGGCTCGGAGAGCGTCGAGTTCCACGCCCTCCCGGGCGAGCGCACGGACATGGGCTGGCCCATCGACCCGACCGGGCTGACGGACCTCCTGGTCCGCTTCTCCCGCGAGGTGCCCGACCTGCCGCTGTACGTCACGGAGAACGGCGCGGCGTTCGACGACAAGCCCGACGCCTCCGGCTCGGTGCACGACCCGGACCGGATCGCGTATCTGCGCGGGCACCTCGGCGCCGTCCTGGACGCCCGCGAGCAGGGCGCCGACGTGCGGGGCTACTACGTGTGGTCCCTGCTCGACAACTTCGAGTGGGCCTACGGTTACAGCAAGCGCTTCGGCGTGGTGCACGTCGACTTCGAGACGCTGCGGCGCACCCCGAAGGCGAGTGCCCTCTGGTACGCGGACCTGGTCCGCACGGGCGAACTCCCCGGTCTGGACTGACCGGCGGCGTCCCGTACGCCACCCCCGGCTCCCCCCGCCCCTCCCGGAAACCTCCCCGGCCGTCCGCGGCCCGGGGAGGGGGGCGGGGGGATCACCGTTTCCGGGCCAGTGCCGCCGCGGACGGCGCGGCATGCGGGCAGAACGTCCCCGACCGCGCGGCGCGGGCGGCCATCTCGGGGAGCAGGCGGGCGAGACACCCGGCCGGTGGAGCAGGTGGAGCAGGTGGAGAAGAGCGAGCAGACCGACGGCCACGAGGGACCGCACGGTGCGACGGCGGGCTCCCCCCGCCCCGTCCGCACCCGGCGGGCCGCCTCCGCCGCGCTCACCCGTTGTCACCATCGCCATCTTCATATCACTCACTGTGACATGCCCCACTGACAATCCCGCCCGTCAGGCGAACGAACCCTCCGGGGGCGGGGGCGACGCCGAGGCCGTCGCGTCCGTCACGGCCTCGGCCCCGCCCGTGAAGTCCCGCAGTTCGGCGCCCGCGAGCACCCGGGCCGTGAACGGGTCGCCCGCGCACCGCCGCACCAGTTCCGGCAGCGGCAGCTCCCCGTCGGCGGCGAGCAGCACCCCGTTCCCGAAGCGCTTCCCGCGCAGCACCGCGGGCTCGGCCATCAGGCAGACGTGCGCGAAGCGGGCCGCCACCGTCGCCGCCTGCCGCCGCAGATGGGCGAGCGGCGGGCCGTCCGTCACGTTGACGGCGTACCAGCCGCCCGGCGCGAGCACGCGCCTGACCTCGTCGAGGAACTCCACGCTGGTGCAGTGCGCCGGTGTCCGCGCGTCGCTGAAGACGTCGGTGATCACCAGCCCGGCCCAGCCGTCCGGCAGCTTCCGCAGCATCTCCCGCGCGTCCACCGCGCGGACCCTGACGCGCGCCCCGTCCGGCAGGGGCAGTTCGCGGCGCACCAGTTCGGTCAGCCGCACGTCCGGCTCGGCGACCTGCTGGACCGACCTCGGCCGCGTCACCGCCACGTAGCGGGCGAGCGTGAGGGCGCCGCCGCCGAGGTGCGCCACGGCGAGCGGCCGTCCCGGCGGCGCGGCCAGGTCGGCGACGTGCCCGAGCCGCCGCTGGTACTCGAAGACGAGGCGGGTCGGCGCGTCCAGGTCCACGTGGGACTGCGGGGCGCCGTCGAGCAGCAGCTCCCACGCGCGCGGCCGGTCGGGGTCGGGCACGAGCCGCGCCAGCCCACCGCCGACGGGCTCGCTCAGCGTCTCGCGGCCGCCCGCGCGGCGTCCGCGCCTCACCGTGCGCTCCGGCGCGGATCCTCACATGTCCTGGTCGTCACACACACCAGTGTGACGACCCGCCGGGGCGCCGCGCGCCGGGACCGGCGGAGACGGGCACGCGGCCCGTGTCACTGGCAGCGGTCGACGACCCGCAGCATCGTGACGGCCTCGCTCAGCGCGGCCCGCAGCCGGTGCGGCTCGGTCGCCTCCCGCCCGGCCCCGTCCGGCGGCACCAGCCAGCCGCTGCCCGTCACCGGCGGCACCTCGCTGCCGCACCGCGCGGCCGTGTACGTCTGAGTGCACGCGCTGCCCGGCAGGTCCCAGCGCTCCGCCGTGCCCGGCGGCACGAGGAAGCCGAGGGTGTCGCCGTCCCTGTCGTGCAGGACGGGCCCCACTCCGTGCCGGATGCGCAGGATGTCAGCGGCCTCCAGCCCTTCCCTGGCCGGGACGGTGACCAGATCACAGGGCGGCGTTTCGCCGGTGTCCGCCATGGTGTGCCTCCTCCGAAGCTCTCGGTCCGCATGTTCAACGCGCGACCTTGTCAACGGCTACGGGCCGATACCGCCGGAAAGGCTGGCAGTTCATGGCGGATCGCGGGCGACTCGCGGAGATCTGCCCGGAATCGGCCGATACGGCGGCGCCCGCGCCCGATACGGTCCGCACCATGGCGACGTCACCATACGCGTCCCGGACGAACGGCCCCAACCGGGTGTTCCGGGAGCTGCGGGGGCCGCTGTCCCCCGGCGAGTTCGCCGCGAGGGTACGGCGCGCGGCGCGTGAGATCGGCGAACGGGTCAGCTGCGACGCCCGCTACATCGGGCGGGTCGAAGCGGGCGAGATCCGGTGCCCTAACTACGCCTACGAACGGGTATTCCTTCATATGTTCCCCGGCCGTTCGCTGACCGACCTGGGGTTCGAACCCCGGCAGGCGGTGCGCGGACGCCGACCGGGGCCCGTTCCCCCCACTCCCCCCGCTCCCCCCACCCCGACGGCGACATCCGTCCACGAGGCCGCGCGCCCGGCCCCCCACCGGGAGCCGCACCCCGGCGCCCCGCCGGACCACGTCCTGGCGGACCGCACCGACGACTTCGACGACTCCGATGACCTCGACGACCCGGAGGAGGGCGACGTGCTGCGTCGCGTGTTCATGACCGGTGGTCCCGCCGCCGTCGCGTCCCTGACCGCCCTGGGGACGCTCCCGGCTGCGGCCGCCGCACCCACCGCGCGCCCCGGCCGCACCGAGGCGGCGGCGCTGACGGCCGCCGTACGGGACATCCGCCTGCTGGACGACCGGCACGGCGCCGACGCGCTCTACCGGCCCGCGGGCGCGGCCCTGCGCACCGCGCACCAGATGCTCGACGCGGGCGCGCGCCGCACGCGCGTCAACGAGGAACTGCACTCCGCCGCGGGCGAGCTGGCCATCTCCGTCGGCTGGCTCGCGCACGACTCGGGGCGCCTCGCCGACGCGCGCTCGCACTACGCCGAGGCGCTGGCCACCGCCCGCGTGAGCGGCGACGCCGCGCTGGAGGCGCACGCCTTCTGCAACGCCGCCTACCTCGCCCTCGACGCGGGCCGCCCCCGGGAGGCCGTGCGCGCGGCGCAGGCGGGGCAGCAGGCGGCGCGGCACCTCGGCAGGCCGCTGCTGCGCTCGCTGCTGGCGCTGCGCGAGGCCGGGGCATGGGCGGCGCTGGGCGACCGGGGCGGCTGCGAACAGGCGCTCGCGCAGGCGCGCACGGCGTACGAGCAGGCGCCCGCGGGGCCGGGGGGCGGCGAGGGCGCGGCGAGCGCCGCGCCCGAGTGGATGAGCTTCTTCAACGCGGCGGAGGCGGCGAGCCTGGAGGCGGGCTGCTGGGCGGCGCTCGGCGACCGCGGGCGGGCCGCCGCCGGTTCGCGGCGCGCGGTGGACGCCGCGCTGCGCGAACCGCATTTCACCCGCAACATCGCGCTCTACTCCGCCGAGCTGGCCGAGCGCCTCGCCGCCGACAGCCGGCCGGAGGAGGCGGCGGTCCACGGCGGGCGCGCCCTCGACCTGCTGGCGCAGGTGCGGTCCGCGCGCGTCGTGTCGCTGCTGTCCGCCACGGCGGCCAGGCTGCGGCCCGCACGCCGCGACCGGCTGGTGTCGTCCTTCCTCGACCGGCACGCGACGCTTCCGGCGGCCGCCTGACCGGACGGCGCACGCGACCTGCGGCGGGGCGCGCGTACGGGCGTGCGGGCGGGAGGCCCGTACGCGCGCTCCCGGGCTCCCCCCGGGCGCCGGTCCGCGCGCCGCCCCGCATAGGAGGGGCGGGAGCGGGAAGCCGCAGAGGGCACGGGCCCCGGGCCGTTCGCGCCGGGCCCAGGAGGTGACGCGTACGCCATCCCCACGCCCCCACCCACGCGGAGACCTGTCCGGCACTCCGCCCGCCGACCGATCAGAGTTCTTCCACGGATCAGAGCGCCCCCACCGATCAGGACCCCGCCACCGCGGGGAGCCGTGCCGCCGGTCAGGCGGCCCCGTCGAGGTGCCCGGTGTCGTTCCAGCGTTCGATCGCCGGGCCGCCGTACGCCGAGGTGAGGCCGCACAGCGCCGCCGGATCGAGCCGCAGCCGCGCGGCGAAGGACACGTCCTCGCCGAGCCAGCGCGCCGCGATGGCGCGCGCGATGTGGCCGTGCGCGAAGACGACGGCGTCGCGGTCGGCCGACCTGGCCCAGGCCACCACCTCGTCGGCGCGCGCGGCGAGCGCCTCCAGCGTCTCGCCGCCGGTGACGCCGTCGCGCCAGATCAGCCAGCCGGGGCCGCGCCGCTCGGCGATCTGCGCGGGCGTGCGGCCCTCCTCGTCGCCGTAGTCCCATTCGCGCAGCGCGTCCCAGTCGGCCGCGCGCCCGCCGAACCCGGCCAGCTCGCAGGTCTCGCGCGCCCGGGAGAGCGGGCTCGTGCGGACCTCGGCGTCCGGCAGGCCGTGCCACGGCGCGGCCTGGAGCCGCCGGCCCAGTGCCTTGGCCTGGTCGCGGCCCTCGTCCAGCAGGGGGACGTCGGTGTGTCCTGTGTGCCGTCCGGACACCGACCAGGCAGTCCGTCCGTGTCGGACCAGCACGAGGCGCGCCGCCATGACCATCCTTCCGTTCGTCACATCGGTCACTCATCATCTCGCAGGCAACCGCAGGGGTCGCCCCTGGCGTCTGTTCCAGCACCCTTCGGCTTACGGTTGGGTGTGGTTCGCCTGACCGTGACGGGCCCGGCCGCCGCCAGACGACGCGACGTGACGAAGTGAACACCAGGGAACATGGAGTAGGAGCGTATGTGTCGAGACCGGCCACGCTGGTGGACCGAGCTGCTGCTGATCGCCGTCGTCTACGGCGCCTACTCGGGCGCGCGCCTGCTCGCGCGGGGTGATGTGAGCACGGCGGTGGACAACGGGCTCGCGATCCTCCGCATGGAGCGCGCGCTCTGGCTGCACCCCGAGGTGCCGCTGAACGAACTGTTCACCCAGGAGGCATGGCTCGGCGTCCCCTCGTCCTTCGCCTACGCGTCGCTGCACTACATCGTCACGCCCGCCGTACTCATCTGGCTCTTCCGCCGCAGGCCGCTGCACTACCGCCTGATGCGCACCTGGCTGCTCACCTCCACGATGCTCGGGCTGATCGGCTTCACGCTGCTCCCGACCTGCCCGCCGCGGCTGCTGCCCGGCGGCGAGGGCTTCGTGGACAGCCTGGCGCAGTACAGCCAGTACGGCTGGTGGACGAACGATGCGAGCGCGCCCAGCGGGATGGGCGACTTCACGAACCAGTTCGCCGCCATGCCCAGCCTGCACGTGGGCTGGTCGCTGTGGTGCGGCGTCGCGCTGTGGCACTACGGGTCGCGCTCGCTGTGGCTGAAGTCGGCCGCGCTCGCGTACCCGCTGATGACCACGATGGTCGTCATGGGCACCGCGAACCACTACTTCATGGACGCGGTCGCCGGTGTCGCCGTGATGACCGCGGGCCTGCTCCTCGCCCGCCCGCTGCTGCGGCTGTCGGAGCGCATACAGGACCGTCTCGGCACCGCCCGGCCGGTGCCGGGGACCGAGCACGACAGCCTGCCGTCGGGCCGCCTCGCGACGCGGGAGCCGTCCCGGCCCACGGGCGAACGGGTCGTGGCGCGGCACAATGGACCGGCGCGGGAGCCCGCGGCCCCGCCGTCCTGACGGCCGCGCCGCCGGGGGAGCGCGTCCGCCGTCCCCGCCCCGTACTCCCCCGCCGCACCGCCGCACCGCCCAGAAGGAGAGCGACCATGTCCGAGTCCGGTCCTGCACGCGAGCCTTCGGCCGGCCGTCCGCCGCAGTACCGCAGGCCCGCCGCCCTCTTCTTCGACCCTCCGGCGGGCCAGGCGGAGGACGAGCACTTCTTCGCGCTGGAGACCCTGACCGACCCGGGGGAGCTGATGGAGCGGGCGACCGAGCTGGCGGTGGCGTTCCAGGCGGCGGCCGACCGGGCGGTCGAGTTCCAGGCGTCGGCGGCGGCCCAGCTGGCCGATCCGCAGCGCTTCGACTGCCTGTCCCCCGCGGCCGTCGCCGACCGCGCGGGGTGGACCGAGGACTACGCCGTCAAGATGATCGCCTACGGCCGTGAGCTGCAACGGCGTCGCCCGTAGCCGATTTTTCTTCTGCGCCGTCAGGGTGCTAGAGTCAACGACGTCAGCAAGCGCCGCTAGCTCAGTTGGTTAGAGCAGCTGACTCTTAATCAGCGGGTCCGGGGTTCGAGTCCCTGGCGGCGCACAGACAGGGAAGCGCCCCACCAGCCGGAGACGGCGGGTGGGGCGCTTCTCGTTGCACCGGGGGCCGGCGGGGGCAAACGCGCCGGTCGGCGGGGGCGGGAGATTCGCGGAGTGCCGGACAGCGGCGCGGACCGGACCCTACGCTCAGGGCATGACCACATCAGAAGCCGATCCGATCAGCGAACTGTCCGGGCACATCGAGGCGACCCTGGCCGCCCTGGCCGCCATGCCCGACGCCATCGCACGCGAACGCGCCGCACGCCGGCTCGTGGACGAGGTGATACCCAGCGCGACCCGCAGACTCGCGGCCGTGCGGCGCGAGGTCGTCGTCGGCTTACGGGACGAGCGGTACAAGCTGCGGGAGATCGGCGAGATGCTCGGCCTGTCCGTGTCGCGCGTCAACCAGATCGCGCGGGGCAACAAGTGACACCTCCCGCGCCGCCCGCCGGGGGCGCCGCTCAGCCGCGGGTGACCTTGATGTCCCAGCCGCCCGTGGCGGTCCGCTCCCCGACCTCCACGCGCACGCCCGAGCCCTCGTCGTAGTAGCTCTCGCCGGTCTCCAGCGGGGCGTCGGCGAGCCGGGGGTGGACGGAGCCCGCCTGGCAGGCGCTGGTGCCCGGATGGCCGTCGAGGACCTCCACCGGGCCGTCGGCGGACGCGACGTCGCTGCGCACGCGGTAGAGCAGGACGCCGCGGGTGCAGCTGCTCGCGTCGTTGCCCGTGGGTGTCCTGGCCTCGGCGACGAGGGCCTCGGACGGGCCGGTGCGGATGACGGCGAGCCGGAGGTCGGAGCCGGTGGCGCCGGGCGTCAGCGGGGCGCCGAGCGGCTGCAGCGTGTGGTGGCTGGCGCCCGGGGAGCGCACGCAGGCGACGTGGCCCGCCGTGAGCCAGCCGAGCTTCCACTTGTGCCAGCCGAAGAGTTCGGGGGCGAGGCCGAACTGGCTGCCCATGAGGTCCCAGTCCCCCACATGGGTGTCCCAGTCGCCGAAGCCGTCCTCCGGCCGGTTGTACAGGTCCGGCAGGTCGAACACATGGCCGGTCTCATGGGCGAGCACATGGCGGTCCGGCGGGCGGCGTTCGAAAACGGTCACGATCCGCCGGATCTCGGCGTCCCCGACCGTCACGGGGCTGTCGAAGTTGACCACCTTGGTCGCGTCGGAATCCACGCCCGGGGCGTCCGGATCGGCGACGAGGTAGACGATGTCGTACGCCGCCAGGTCGACGCGCGGCGCCACCGCGCCGAGCGCGTCCCCCAGGTAGGCGGACCGTTTCTCCGGCTCCCAGTCGCGCTGTATGCCGTACGCGGCCGACCGCTCGGGCATCTCGATCCACTCGCCGACGACGGTCTCGCGCAGGTCGAGCTGTCCATAGGAAGCGGTGTCGAAGTAGTCGGAAGTCGCCGGGAAGTAGTCACGGGCGATCCGTTCCGGAGTGGTGCGCGGTTCGGCGTCCGGGAAGGACAGGAAGAGCATCACGGCCCGCAGGGTGCCGACCGGGCGGGGGTACTCCTCGTTCCACCCGGCCACGCCCTCCGAGTGGTGGACGCCGGTGCGCGGCAGGCTGCACGGCTCGTCGGCCACGGCGTCGGGACCGGGCCCCGACGTCAGCGTCGTGCCCATGACGGCGGCCAGGACCGTGAGGACGGCCGCCGGGCGGCGGTGGGAACGGCGCACTTCGACCTCCCGTACGGGCCGTAGGGGACACCGCCACCACTCTGTTCAGATTTGCCGGGGAATGACCTGTTTCACTAGGCCGCCCGAGTCATGGGCAATACGATTACCCTGCGTATCGTTCAATCGAGAACGATCGTGTCCATCAACCGCTCGGGCAGAAACGGTCAGCCAATCGAAACGTAGTCGTCCGCTCACCACACGCTGACCGGGGCGGGCGGCAGAAGCACTGGCTCCACCCGCTTCCCAGCCTCTATGATCGCCACATTTCCAGCGCGGATGCGCGGGCGGACGGGCGGGAGCGGCCGTCGGCGCCATCCACCAGGCGACCAGTGCCCTCCGGGAGCGATCGGTGAACGGACCCCCCCAAGGACCGGGCCAAGACCCCGGCGGCGGCCCCGGCCTGGGCCCGTCACCGTTCACGGAGAGTAAGGTTCACCGTGATTACCAGGCCGCCTTCCGGATCGCCCAGCTGCCGATGGCGCTGGTTGGCAGATCAGGGCATATCGTCTCGGCCAACCCCGCGTTCGGCCTGCTCCTCGGCGTCGAGCCCGCCTCGCTCGCCGGGCTGCGCGCCGACTCGGTGACCGGCCTCGGGCTCGACGGCCGCACCCGCGGCTCGTACCACGCCGTGCTGCGCGGCCACAGCGACCGCATGCGCTGCACGCGCCGCCTCAAGCACGCCGACGGGCACACCCTGTGGGCCGAGGTGACCGTGCTGCCCATCGAGCGCGGCGACTCGGCGGCCCTGCTGACCGTCCAGGACATCAGCGAGCGCCGCGACCTCCAGGAGCGCCTGCGCCACATCCAGATGCACGACCCGGTGACGCGGCTGCCGAACCGCGCCCTGTTCTTCGAACGCCTCACCGCCGCGCTCGCCGAGTCCGCCACCGGACGCATCGGCCTGTGCTACCTCGACCTCGACGGCTTCAAGGCCGTCAACGACACCCTCGGCCACCGCGTCGGCGACCAGCTCCTCGGCGCCGCCGCCCAGCGGCTGGCGCATTGCGCAACCGGCGCGGGCGGCCACCTGGTGGCGCGGCTCGGCGGGGACGAGTTCGCCGTGCTGGTGGAGGGGTCGAGCGGCACCGAGCAGCTGACCGGCCTCGCCGAGGGGCTGCTGACGGCGCTCCAGCGCCCGTTCGACCTCGCCGGGCAGCGGCTCGCCGTCTCGGCGAGCATCGGCGTGGTGGAGCGCGAGTCCGCCGGGACGACGGCGACCGGCCTCATGCAGGCCGCCGACACGACGCTGTACTGGGCCAAGGCGGACGGCAAGGCGCGCTGGACGCTCTTCGACCCCGAGCGCAACGCACACCGCATGACGCGGCAGTCGCTGTCGTCCACGCTGCGCCCGGCCGTGGAGCGCGGCGAGTTCCGCCTGGAGTACCAGCCGATCGTCGGACTGGCGGACGACGTGGTGCGGGGCGCGGAGGCGCTGGTGCGCTGGCAGCACCCGCAGTTCGGGCGGCTCGGCCCCGACAAGTTCGTGGGGCTCGCCGAGGAGAACGGGGCGATCGTCCCGCTGGGCCGCTGGGTGCTGAACGAGGCGTGCCGCCAGGCCCGCCGCTGGCAGCTGGAGACGCCGGGCCCTCCGCTGTTCGTCAGCGTGAACGTGGCGGTACGCCAGGTGTGGGACTCGGACCTGGTGAGCGATGTGGCGGCGGCGCTGCGCGACTCCGGGCTGCCGTCCGGGCTGCTCCAGCTGGAACTGACCGAGTCGGCCGTCATGGGCTCCGCGGGCCGCCCGCTCCAGGCGCTCCAGGCGCTCTCGGACATGGGCGTGCGCATCGCCATCGACGACTTCGGCACCGGCTACTCGAACCTCGCCTACCTCAGCAGGCTGCCCGTGCGCGCGCTGAAGCTGGACGGCACGTTCGTCCGCGGCTTCCGCACCGCGCGGCACCTGAACCCGGCGGACGAGACGATCGTGACGTCCCTCGTGCAGCTCGCGCACAAGCTCGGCCTCACCGTCACCGCCGAGTGCGTCGAGGGCCCCGCGCAGGCGGAACGGCTGCGCCGCATCGGCTGCGACACGGGCCAGGGCTGGCACTACGCGAAACCCATGTCCGCCGACCACCTGACGGTGCTGCTGGCCGCCCGCGGCTGACCCGGGCGCGGTGCCCGTCGCGCTCTGGACCGGCCGCCCCGCTGCGGCCATACTCCCGGTGCATGACGATCACGGCTGACCCCCTGACTCCCGACCGCTTCGACGCGCTCCTGACCGACACCTCCGTGCCCGTGGTGCACCGGGCACTGTGGGCACTCCTGTGGGAGACCGACATACGGGTGCTCGATCTGCTGGCGCTCGACGTGGCGGACACCGCCCCCGACGCGCGGCGCATAAGACCCGGCACCCCGCCGGTCGGCCCCCGGGCCGCCGCGCTGCTGGCGCAACTGGTGGGGACGCGGACGTCCGGGCCGCTGTTCGCGGTCGGGCGCGCCGGGGAACGGGCGCTGACCTGGGAGGAGGCGGTACGGGTCGCCACCGCGCGCGGTCTTGCGATCCACACGCTGCGGGCCGCGGGGAAGACGTACCGCCCCCGGGCGGACTGACGGCGGGCGGCCGACCGGTGGCCCGGCCCGGCCGCCGGGCCCGTCAGCCGAACAGCGATCCCATCGCGGGGCAGCGGACGGGCCCGTGGCCCAGGAGGCGCAGGCCCTCCCAGGCGGTGACCTGGTTGGCCGTCAGGACCGGCTTGCCGACCGCCGCCTCCAGGTCGGGCAGCCAGGCGGCGGTGTGGAGGGCCGTGTCCGGCAGCAGCACCGCCTCGGCGGCCGGGTCGTCGCCCTCGCGGGCCAGGGCGAGGACCTCGTCGCGGCCCCAGGTGCCGACCTCGGCGGCGGTGATGACGCCGCTGCCGCGCAGCCCCGTGACCTCGGCGCCCGACGCCCGCAGGAAGTCGCCGAAGAGCGCGGCCACGTCGTCCGGGTACGTGGCGGCGACCGCGACCCGCCGTACACCCGCCGCCCGCACGGCGCGGGCGAAGGCGAACGACGTGCTGGACGCGGGCAGCCCCGCGCGCTCCGCCAGCCGCTCCACCTGCTCGCCCGCGCCCGCCCAGCCGTAGACGAAGCTGGCGCTCGTGCACGCCCAGACGACGGCGCCGGGGCGGTGGGGCGCCAGGTCGCCGAGGACGGCGGTCAGGCGGTCCACGGACCCCATCTCCAGGAGCGCGTCGACGCGGTGCGCGTCGGTGCCGATGTCGGTGTGGACGAGCGGCAGCCGCACGTCGGCGCCCGCCTCGTTGAGGAGCGCCTCCATGCGCGGGAAGTCGTCCTCGGCGGAGTGGCCCGGGTAGAGGAAGCCGGCAGTCGCGGTCATCGCGGTCATGGTGTCGCTCCGTTCCTGCTGCGGGTGGGGGAGGTGACGCTCAGCGGTCGTCGTCGGGCGGCGCGGGGTCCGCCGCGTCCCCCGGCGCGGCCTCGGGGTCGGCGCCCGGGTCGGCCTCAGGGCCGGTGACGGGCGCGACGGCCACGGCCGGGACGGGCGGCGCGACCGGCGGGGCGGGCGGCAGGGACACGGGCCCGCGTCTCGCCGCCGGGTCGAGGAGCGCCTGGTACGGGCCGACGGCCGCCTTGCCGAGCGAGCGCAGCGCGGCCCAGACGGTGACCTGGTTGGCCGAGATGACGGGCATGCGCAGCTCGGCCTCCAGCTGCGGGATGACGTCGTACGTCGGCAGGTTCGTACAGCTGATGAACAGCGCGTCGGGCGCGCCGGTGACGGCCTGCCGCGCCATGTCCACCACGTCCCGGTACCCGACGCGCCAGATCTCCCGCGTCAGGCCGAGGTAGCTGCGGCCGGTGACCTCGATCCCGCCCTCCGCGAGGTAGGTCTCCAGGGCGTCCGTGACGGACCTGGTGTACGGGGTAACGACGGCTATGCGGCGCGCGTCCAGTTCGCGGAGCGCGTCGAGCAGGGCGCCCGAGGTGGTGACGGCCGGCATGTTCCCGGCCGCCGCCATCGCCGCCGTCATGGCGCGCTCCCCCGCGACACCGCCGACGAAGCTGCCCGACGTGCAGGCGTACGCGACGACCTCGGGGCTGACGGCGCACAGCGCGCCGACGGCGGCGCGCAGCGTCTCGTGCTCGCTGACGAGCCGGGCCAGGTCGAGGCTGACCTCGACGGGGACGAACGGCGTGCGGGTCAGGTGCAGCGACACGTCGTCGGGCACCCAGCGCCACAGTTCGCGGTCGAGCGCGAAGTCGAACGGCGCGACGACGCCGACGCCGCGCTGGGGCCGCGGCCCGCCCAGGAAGGAGACATCCATACGTGAACCCCGATTCGACGGAAGGGAAGGGGCGGTGCTGATGGACAGATGCTGTTGTGGGGGGCGGCGCCGGGACGTGCCGTGACCGGTCCTGGGCGGACTGCGGCGGCAGGGGCCCGCGTTGACGAAGGTAGGTCTGCTTCCTACCGTGGTCAATCCTCGGATTCCACCCAAACAGGCAAGCGTTTCGGAACGGTTTCTCCTCCATGTCACCTGCCCCGCCAGTCCTTCACCCCGGTCGCACGCCCCGCCTCGTCGTGCTGGACGACGACCCGCCGCCGCGCCTCGGGCGCCTCGCCGGGCGCGCCGAGGTGGTGTCCGTGACGGACGCCGCCGGTCTCGCCGCAGAACTGCCGCGCGCCGATGTCCTGCTCGTGTGGGACTTCCTGTCGGACGCGGTGCGCGACGCGTGGCCGGCGGACGGCCCTGTCCCCCGCTGGGTGCACACGGCGAGCGCGGGCGTGGACCGGCTGCTGTTCCCCGGGCTGGCGGGCTCCGGCGCGGTGGTGACGAACGCGCGGGGCGTCTTCGACCAGCCGATCGCCGAGTACGTCGCGGGCCTCGTCCTGGCCATGGCCAAGGACCTGTACGGCAGCTGGGACCTCCAGCGGGAGCGCCGCTGGCGGCACCGGGAGACGGAGAAGGTCGCCGGGAGCCGGGCCGTGGTGGTGGGCGCGGGGCCGATCGGGCGGCGCGTCGGCGCACTGCTCGGCGCGCTGGGCGTGACCGTGGAGCTGGTCGGGCGGCGCGCGCGGCCCGGCGTGCGCGGGGCGGACGAACTGCCGTCGCTGCTCGGGGAGGCGGACTGGGTGGTGTGCGCGGCGCCGCTGACGGACGCGACGCGCGGCATGTTCGACGCGGCGGCGTTCGCGCGGATGCGGCCAGGGGCACGCTTCATCAACGTGGGCCGCGGCCAGCACGTGGTGGAGGAGGACCTGGCGCGCGCCCTGGCGCAGGGGCGCCCGGCGGGGGCGGCGCTGGACGTGTTCGCCACCGAGCCGCTGCCGCCCGACAGCCCGCTGTGGTCGGCCCCTGGGCTGGTCGTCTCGCCGCACATGAGCGGGGACACGGTCGGCTGGCGCGACGACCTGGGCGCGCAGTTCCTCGACAACTTCGACCGCTGGGAGGCGGGCGAGCCGCTGCGGAACGTGGTGGACATGCGGCTCGGCTACGTCCCGTCCGACCCCTTGGACACGACGGAGGACCGATGACGGATCTCACCGCGCTGGGCGCGACCCGGCTGGCCGCGGGGTACGCGGCGCGCGACTTCTCGCCCGTGGAGGTGGCGCTGGCCGTCCTGGACCGGGCGGAGGCGGCCCAGGCGGCGGTGAACGCGTTCGTCTCGGTCGACCGCGCGGGCGCGCTCGCCGGGGCGCGGGCGTCGGAGCTGCGGTGGGAGCGGGGCGAGCCGCTCGGCCCGCTGGACGGCGTGCCGGTGACCGTGAAGGACATCCTGCTGCAGCGCGGCGGCCCGACGCGGCGGGGCTCGGCCGCCGTCCCCGCGGGCGAGGGGCCGTGGGAGGAGGACGCCCCGGCGGTGGCGCGGCTGCGGGAGTCGGGGGCGGTGTTCGCGGGGAAGACGACGACGCCCGAGTTCGGCTGGAAGGGCGTGACGGACTCGCCGCTGTCGGGCGTGACGGGCAACCCGTACGACGCCTCCCGCACGGCGGGCGGGTCGAGCGGCGGGAGCGCGGCGGCGGTGGCGCTGGGCGCGGGGCCGCTGAGCCTGGGCACGGACGGGGGCGGCTCGGTGCGCATCCCGGCGTCGTTCTGTGGGATCTTCGCGCTGAAGCCGACGTACGGGCGGGTGCCGCTGTACCCGGCGAGCGCGTTCGGAACGCTGGCGCACGTCGGGCCGATGACGCGGGACGCGGCGGACGCGGCGCTGCTGATGGACGTGATCGCCCGTCCCGACGCGCGCGACTGGTCGCAGCTCGCGCCGGTGACGAGGAGCTTCCGCAACGCCCTGGTGGCGGGCGCGGCGCGCGTACGGGGCCTGCGGATCGCGTACTCGCCCGCGCTGTGGCCGGGGGTGCCGGTGGCGCCCGCCGTGGCGGCGGCGGTGCGGGGGGCGGTGGACCGGCTGGCGGAGCTGGGCGCGGAGGTGGCGGAGGCCGACCCGCCGCTGCCGCCGGTGGAGGAGCTGCGGGAGGCGTTCCATGTCCTGTGGTTCAGCGGCGCTGCGCGGGTGACGCAGCACCTGGACGGCGCGGCGGTCGCGGCGCTCGACCCGGGCCTGGCGGAGGTGCGGGAGCGGGGCGCGCGGTACGGGGCGCTGGACTACCTGGCGGCGGTCGATGTGCGGATGGCGGCGGGGCGGGCGATGGGCGGCTTCCACGAGCGCTTCGACGTGCTGGTGACGCCGACGCTGCCGCTGACCGCGTTCGGCGCGGGCCGCGAGGTGCCGGAGGGCTCGGGGATGGCGCGGTGGACGGAGTGGACGCCGTTCACGTACCCGTTCAACATGACGCAGCAGCCCGCCGCGTCCCTGCCGTGCGGCGTGGACGGCGACGGGCTGCCGGTCGGGCTCCAGCTGGTCGCGGCGCGGCACGCGGACGCGGCGGTCCTGCGGGTGGCGCACGCGCTGTACGAGGCGGGCGTGGCCGCGGTGCCGGCGCCGCCCGTGCCGCCCGTGCCGGGTGCGGTCAGGCCCGGCGGAAGCTGAGCGTCTCGCCGACGGCCCCGGCGCGCCACAGGTCCTGGCAGGCGTCCGCCATGCGGTCGAGGCCGTCCACGACGGTGCCCCAGACGATGCCGGGGACCCAGCCCGCGTCGCCGTTGATCAGCAGGTTGTTGCGCTCGTAGAAGAGGGCGAGGTCCACGACGGTGGCGCGGTCGCGGTGGGCGGCGCCGCTGCCGTAGCCGTACGAGGCGGTGCCGAGCTGGGTGTCGGTGAAGGTGAAGTAGCACAGGTCGCCGGGGATGGGGGTGACCGTGGGGTTCTCCAGCGGGGGCTCCTCGGCGGCGAAGGTGGGCACGAGGGTGTAGATCTCGTTCCGCGCGTACTTGGCGTGATACACGTCACCCCCCAGCGGCAGGGCGTCCCAGACGGCGGCGCAGGTGCGGGGGGCGCGGTCGGTGAGCAGGCGGGCGGTGCAGCTCACGCCGCGCAGGTCGAGCGAGACGGTGAGGAAGCGCTCCGGGGCGGCGTTCGGTTCGTGGTCGGCCATGGATTCCAGCCTCCTGGTGCTGCCGGGTCGGAAGGTCGCTGTGGGGTCTGACGGTCGTGTCCCGGGACTGTTTCCCCGCCTCCGCGGAAGAAGTCTCAAGAAGTCGCATGGATCGTGTGGACCTGGGTAGCCGCGCCGCCATGGCTCCACCAGTGAGAACAATACGGACATATAACAGGAGACAAGGCGGTATCAGCCGGCGCTCGCTTCTGGCGGGCGTCGCGGCATTGGGGGCCCTCGGCGCCGCCGGGTGCAGCCGCGTCGCGGCCGAGGGCACCGTGGAGGGCGGTGACCTCCTCGACCGGCTGCGGGACCGCGGCGAGGTCAAGGTGGGCATCGCGAACGAGCCGCCGTTCGGCTACGTGGACGACGACGGCGAGCCCACCGGCGAGGCGCCCGAGGTGGCCAAGGCGATCTTCAGCCGGCTCGGCATCGACCGGATCACACCGGTTCCGGTCGATTTCAGCGCGTTGATCCCCGGCCTCAAGGCCCAGCAGTTCGACGTGGTGTCGGCCGGGATGACGATCAACCCGCCGCGCTGCGAGCAGGTGCTGTTCGCCGACCCCGACTTCCTGATGCTCGACGCGTTCATCGTCGCCCCGGGCAACCCCAAGAACATCACCACCTACGAGGACATCGCCGAGCAGGGCCTGCGGATGGCGACCGGCCAGGCGTACGCCCAGATCGGGTACGCCGAGGCCGCCGGGATCCCGAGCAGCGACGTGCTGATCCTCCCCGACCAGGTCGCCGGGCTCGACGCCGTGGCGCAGGGCCGGGTGGACGCCTTCGCCGGGACGAACGTGACGGTCACCGGCGTCACCGAGGGCAGCAGCCGCGCGGAGCCGAGCGAGCCGTTCCAGCCCATGGTGGACGGCGAGCCCGCGCTCGGCGCCGGGGGCTTCGCGTTCCGGCTCACCGAGCGGAACCTGCGGGACGCGTTCAACGAGGAGCTGCACCGCCTCAAGGACAGCGGCGAGCTGCTGGAGATCGTGCGCCCCTTCGGCTTCACCGAGGCGGAGATGACCGACCTCACGGCCGAGGAGCTGTGCCGATGATGACCCAGGGCATGTTCACCACGTACTTCCTGCCGGGGATCTGGATCACGATCCAGGTGACCGTCTACAGCGCGCTGTTCGCCGCCGCGGTGGCGTTCCTCGTCGGCACGCTGCGGACGTCGCGCCTGTGGATCGTCCGCTTCCTCGCCGGGTGCTACTTCGAGATCTTCCGGGGCATGTCGGCGCTCGTCCTCATGTTCTTCCTCGTCTTCTCGCTGCCGCTCATGCTGCGCTGGCAGCTCGTCCCCATGTGGGCGGGCGTCCTGGCGCTCGGCCTGACGTACGGCGCGTACGGGTCGGAGATCGTACGGGGCGCGCTCGCCGCCGTACCGGCCGCTCAGCGCGAGGCGGGGGTCGCGCTGGGCTTCAGCCGGGCACAGCGGCTGCGGCGCATCGAGATCCCGCAGGCCTGGCCCGAGATGGTGCCGCCGTTCAACAACCTGCTGATCGAGCTGCTGAAGGGGACCTCGCTGGTCTCCGTGATCATGGTGGCCGACGTGACGTTCGCGGCGAACCTGGTCCGCTTCGCGAACAACGAGAGCGCGCCGGTCTACACGCTGCTGCTCGTCGTCTACTTCGCCCTGGCCTTCGTCCTCACCCGCGGCATGCGCCTGCTGGAGCGGCGCGCCAAGGCGGGCGTCGGACAGGCACCGCCGCACGGCGGGCTGCTGGGCAAGGGGCTGCGCCAGGACGCCGGTGAGGGCGCGGGCGCGCTGACGGCGGGGGGTGCGGCCCGATGACCTTCGACTGGGACGTCGTCGACGCCTACATGCCGCGCTTCTGGGACGGCGTGCAGCTGACCCTCCAGGCGCTGGTGCTCGGCTCCCTGATCGCGTTCGCGCTGGGCCTCGTGTGGGCCATGGCGCAGCGGTCGCCGTACCGGTGGGTGCGGTGGCCGGTGACCGCGGTCACGGAGTTCATCCGGAGCACGCCGCTGCTCGTGCAGCTCTTCTTCCTGTTCTACGTGGTGCCGGAGTGGGGGCCCTCGATGTCCCCGCTCACGACCGGGATCATCGGTCTCGGCCTGCACTACTCGACGTACACGGCCGAGGTCTACCGTGCCGGTATCGGCGGTGTGCCGGCCGGCCAGTGGGAGGCCGCGACCGCGCTGAGCCTGCCGCGCTCGCGGACGTGGATCGCGGTCATCCTGCCGCAGGCGATCCGCCGCGTGGTCCCCGCGCTCGGCAACTACGTCATCGCGATGCTGAAGGACTCCCCGATGATCGCCATCATCGGGGCGCTGGACATGTTCGGAGAGGCCAAGAGCTTCAGCAACGAGACCTTCACCAGCGAGGCGTACGTCATCGTCGGCGTCGCCTTCGTCGTCATCGCCTATCCCGCCTCTCTGCTCATCCGACTTCTGGAGCGCCGCCTTGCCGTCACCAGCTGAGACACCCGAGATCCCCCCGACCGAATCCACCGGCGCCACCGGCCCCGAGCCGACCGTCGCCGACCCGCTGGTCCCCGACGTGCTGACGAAGCAGGACAGCCGCGCCGCGGGCAGCGAGCTGGTGCGCTTCGAGAACGTCACCAAGCGCTTCGGCGGGACGACCGTCCTCGACCGGCTCGACTTCTCCGTCGCGGCGGGCAAGCACGTCACGCTCATCGGCCCCTCGGGCTCGGGCAAGACGACGATCCTGCGCCTGCTGATGACGCTGCTGACCCCCGACGAGGGCACCATCCGCGTGGACGGCGACCTGCTGACCCACGAGGAGCGGGGCGGCCGCCTCGTCAAGGCGGGCGACCGCCACGTCCGCGAGGTGCGCAAGAAGATCGGCATGGTCTTCCAGCAGTTCAACCTCTTCCCGAACATGAGGGTCCTGCGCAACGTGATGGAGGCGCCGGTCCACGTCCTCGGCCTCTCCAAGGACGAGGCGGAGCAGCGTGCCCGCGAACTGATCGAGCTGGTCGGCCTGTCCGAGCAGCTCGACAAGTACCCGAGCCAGCTGTCCGGCGGCCAGCAGCAGCGCGTCGCGATCGCCCGCGCGCTGGCGATGCGCCCGCAGGTGCTGCTGCTTGACGAGGTGACGTCCGCGCTCGACCCCGAGCTGGTCGCGGGCGTCCTCGACGTGCTGCGGGACATCGCCCACAGCACCGACATCACCATGCTGTGCGTGACGCACGAGATGAGCTTCGCCCGGGACATCTCGGACGCGGTCCTCATGTTCGACAAGGGCCGGATCGTGGAGTCGGGTTCGCCCGACAAGATGTTCAGCGACCCGGAGAACGCCAGGACGAGGGAGTTCCTCAGCACGGTGCTGTGACCCTCCGCCCGCACGTGGCGCCGCGTACCTCCCCGGCGGGCGGCGAACGGCCGGAACCGGCACGTCCGGACGGCCGTTCGTCGCTACGCTGGAATCCGCCGCTCACCGGACCGGCGCTGTCAGGAGGCGAACGTGGCGATCACGTGCGGGCGGACCACACCGTTCCACTCCGTGCGGCACGCGATGAGGCTGCTGGAGACGATAGCGGGGCACCCCGACGGCCTGCGCGAGGACGAACTGGCGAGCAGGACCGGCCTCCCGCCCACGCGGCTGGCCCAACTGCTGCGGCTGCTCGACCGCGACGAGTACATCCGGCGCCTGCCGGACGGCGGGTACGTCCCGGGTGACGGGCTCCTGCGGCTCGGCGGCAGCGGCGAGGGCGGGCGCGTGGTGCGGCAGGAGAAGCTGCAGCAGGCGCTGGACGCCCTGCGCGACGCGGTGGGCGCGGCGGTCTACCTCGGGCGGTACGCGGACGGCGAGCTGGAGGTGACGCACACCTCCGAGGCCCCGCTGCTGCCGACCGTCAACGAGTGGGTGGACTTCAGGTCGGCGGCGCACGCCACCGCGATCGGCAAGTGCCTGCTGGGCCAGCTCGACCACGACGGGCGCCGCGACCACCTGGCGCGCCACAAGGCCGCCCGGCTCACCTCCCGCACCATCACCGACCCGCGCGTCCTGCTGAGCGCGCTGGACCGGCAGCCCGCGACGATGCCGGTCCTCGACCTGCAGGAGTACGCGATCGGCACGCTGTGCGCGGCCGTCCCGCTGACGGCCGGGGCGTCCGTGGGCTGCCTCGCGCTGTCGCTGCCGGTCGGGCAGGCGCACCGGCTGCGCAAGGCCGCCGAGGCGCTGAACCGGCAGGCCGCGCCGACGCTGCTGTCCCTCACCGTGTGACGACGGCAAGACGGGGCGCGTGGCCTGTCCCGCTGGTGCGGCTGTCCAGCAGCATGGCGGGCCCCTCGGCGTCCTGGGCCAGGACGAGCGTGACGTCCCCGCCGCCGCCCCGTGTGGCGGCGGCCCGTACGGCGTCGGTGACGTCGATGCCCGTCCAGTCGGGGTAGGTGGTGAGCAGCCCTTCCCCCAGCGCCGCGCCGGGGGCGGGCGCGGTGTCCCAGGTGATGCGGCGTTCGTCCCAGCGCGCGGTGTGGGCCGTCGCATGGGCGCGCAGGGGGTGGTGCAGCATGTCGGATGCCCTGCTGTCCGGGTCCTTGGGGATCGCGCCGTACACCCACAGCACTGCGCGCTCGACCCTGTGGTGGCCGCGCAGGCGGAAGCGGAGGTAGGCGCGCCGGGTGTCGTCGGCCTGCTGGGCGTGGCGCACTGTCAGGACATCGCCCGTGCCGTCGTTCTGTTCGGCGTACGTCCCGCCGCGCACCGTGGCGTCGGCTTCGGGGGCGATCTTCGCGACATCCGCCGTACGTGCCGGTGCCCCGGCGGTGGTGAACTCCGCGGTGAGGCTCGCGCCCCGCGTACCGCCCGTCTCCACGCGCAGCCGCAGTCCGGCGCGGCCCGTGCCCAGGACGGTGACCCCCGCGTCCGCCGACCGCAGCGCGCGGTACTGTCCGGCGCCCGCGATCCGCACGGTGACCGCCGGTACCGAACGGGACGGGTCCGCGACCGCCACCCGCAGCGTCCCCTCCCCCTCGCGCACGAGGACCGCGCACGGGCCGTCCACGGTGATCCCCGCGGCTGTGCCCCCAGTGAAAAAGAGCGCCGCCGTGACCTGCCCCGCCCGGAAGGCATGCCCCTCCCCGTCGAGCCGCAGAACCTCCACGCCGGGGGCGGCGGCCCGTTCGGCGGTGCTTGCGGCGGACGCGCCCGGCAGCAGCAGGTCGGCGAACGCCGCGTCCGCCGGATCGGTGCCGTGGTCGTGCCACAGCGTCAGGTACCGCCGTGTCAGGCCCCCCGCCGGGCCGCCCTGCCGGATGTCGCTCCAGGCGCCCTCGCGGTCCTCGCGGAGGCTGCGCGTCGTGCCGGACGCGGCGCGGTGCAGGAAGACGTAGCCGCCCGTCCCGTCGAGGTGCGCCCAGCGTGCGCCGGGGTGGGCGCGTGTCTCGCCGGGGGCGTCCTGCTGGGGTGTGCCGTCCACAGTGAACGCGCCCGGGCGCTGGCGGTGTTCGACGACGGATTCGATGCGGCGTCCGCCGGTCGCGGTGATGCCGGACCCTGCGGTGAGCACGGCGTCGTCCAGGAACAGCCAGGAGCGGCGGGCGCGCAGCGTCGAGTCCGTACCGCGCAGGTCGCAGCCGGCGAGCGCGGTGTCGCCGAGCCGTACGGAGCCGGACCAGCGGGTGCCGGACAGCGGCACGTGGTCGTTGTCCCCGCCCGCCCCGACGGGGAGCGGCGCGGTGTCCACGGTGGTGCCCGCGAGGCGTTTGGGGTCGCAGGTGGGCCAGTAGGCGTCGGTGTACGGGTAGGGGTCGCCGTCCGTGAAGAGCAGGGAGGCGCCGTCGCCGGTGTGCCAGCCGTGGGCGTTCTCGCCGTTCATGTACTCGTAGCGGGCGACGCGGTCGGAGTTGAGCGACAGGTAGTACGCCCAGCCGGGGCGGCGGTGGACGTAGCGCTCCATGTTGTCGTAGCCGAAGTGGCCGAGGGGCCCGCCCAGGGGGGCCACCGCGTCGTCGGCGAGCACCGTACCCGCCAGCGCGACCTGGGCGGGAGGGCAGGCGGCGAGATCGCGCCAAGTGTTGTGCGTCAGCCAGTCCTTGGCGGTGCCGCGCAGCCGGGCGGCGTCCGGCGCCTCGCCCGCCGGGAGGGCGTCGGCGAGCAGGAGGAGGTCGGCGGCCAGCTTGAAGCCGTCGTCGGCGTCGGTCGCGTTGTGCCGGGCGATGGCGCGCCCGCGCAGCGCGTCGGGCATCAGGCCGCGCTGCGTGAGGGGGATGAACGTGCGGTCGACCGCCGCCGTCGTCAGCGTGCGTTCGCGGGCGGCGACGTCCCACTCGGTGTCCACCAGCAGCCGCATCAGCTCGGCCATGCCGCGGACGAGGACCTCGCCGTAGGTCCCCGGATAGGCGACCGAGGTGTGCATGATGAACGACCCGTCGGCGTGGAAGCCGTCGCCCACCGGCACGGGGTCCAGCACCCCGGAAAGGGACGTGGCGGCCAGCGCGAGCCGTTCCGCGTCGGCGCCGAGCGCGCCCCGGACGGCGACGACGCGGCACAGGTCCACGCGGTTGGCGCCCGTGGACTCCAGTTCGCCGCGCAGCATGCGGCGCGGGTCGGGGACGAAGTGGTCGACGGCGGCGAGGAGTCCGGCCGCGGTCGCGGCGTCCACGGCGGGGCCGAGGAGGGCCAGGGCGTCGGTCAGGGCGCGCGGGGTGCCGATCTCCCAGTCCCACCAGTTGCCGTACTGCGCCTGCCCGGCGTGGTAGCGGGCGCGCCACAGGACACGGAAGCCGGCGGCGGCGCGGGCCGCGGCGTCCGCGTCCCCGTACAGCTGTCCGCCGGGGGTGGCGGTGGCCACGGCGATGGACCGCAGGCGGTCGGCGGCGGCGGTGACGTTCGCGGACAGCGCCGGGTCCTCGCCGAGCGGCAGGTCGGCCCACGGCGAGGCGGCGTCGTCGGCGGTGAGCAGCGTGGCCAGCCGGGCGACGGCGGTACGGTCCTGCGCGGCGACCGAGCGGGCGTACGCGTCGGCGTACGGGCCGCCGGGCGTGCCGGGCCCGACGAGCACGGCGCGCCAGCGGTCGAGCAGTTCGCCGTACGTGCCGTCCGCCGCCCGCTGCCGCGCCACCGCACGGCCCCCGGACACCACCCCCGCCGCCGCCAGGCCGATCCCGCCCGCGATCACCGTGCGCCGCCTCATCCGCACCACCACTTCCGCTCAGCAGTTCGGAAGTACCTACCCGTCCCCGGAACCGCTCAGCCGCGCGCCGGATAGGCTCCCCGGGTGGAACGCTTCCTGGTCACGCACGACTACGGCATGGGCGCGCTGTGGTGGTGGGTGCGCGCCTCCTCCGCCGAGGCCGTCGTGCTCGCCTGCGCCGAGGTCGAGGTCGTGACGTCCGAACGGGTGCTGAGCTGGGCACGCGCCCTGGACGCGCCGCTGCCCGAGGTGGACCTCGACGCGCCGCACCCCAATCCGCTGTCGTCCTTCCGGGCGACACGCGACGCCCAGCGCGACCGGCCCGGCTTCGGCGCCCTGGCCGGCCGCGACCGCGTCCACCTGCGCATGGAGGGCGACGCGGGCGCGGTCCACCTGTGCGAACTCGGCCCGGACGGACGCCGCCTGCGCCAGATCGAGATCGCCCCCTCGGGCGAGGGCGTGCGCTCGGGGCCCGACGACTGGCTGTTCAATCCGCCGAGCGACCTCTACGACCCGGACCTCGCGCCGCTGGAGATCCCCGCCGACACGTTCGAGGCCGCCTGGCGCACGGCGCGCTGACCGCCCGTCAGCCCTTCCTGGGCGCCGCCTGCTGCACGACGTCGAAGGACCACAGCGTCGCCCCCGCGGCGGCGGGCCGCTGGCCGCCGCCCTGGTGCGCCTGCCGCATGGACCCGTCGAACCACTTCTGGAAGTCCTCCTCGCTGCGCCAGCGGGTGTACACGAGGTACTGGTCCGTGCCCTCGACAGGCCGCAGCAGCTCGAACCACTCGAAGCCGTCCTCCCCCTCGACCATCCCGGCCCGCGCCCCGAACCGCTTCTCCAGCTCCTCCCGCCGCTCCTCGGGCACCGTCAGCACGTTGATCTTCACCACGGACACGCGACCACTCCTCACACCGGCTCATCGGCCCCACCCTCCCTGCGGCGACGGGACCCGTACGGTCGCAGTCTGCTACACCGCCCACCCGCGGTGGCGTCAGCCGACGACGTAGGACTCGTCGCCGAAGTCGGCGACGAGCTTGAGCTTGCCACCGAGGGCTTTGACATAGGCGGCCAGAGTCTCGACCTCGCTGCGCTCCACCTGCCCCTTCTCGATGCGGGACACCCGCGCCTGCGTGACACCCATCGCCCGCGCGACCTCCACCTGTGTGGTGTGCTGGCGCTTCCGGACCTCGGCGAGCCGATGCACACGGGAAGCGGTGATCATCCGCTGAGCGCCGCGGGCGATCTGCTCCTTCTCGGCGTCGGTGAAGCCGAACTCCTCGGTGAGCCTGTCCCAGGAAACGGCCTGCGGATCTTTCGAGTGGTCCGGTGCCATCGCTCCCGTCCTTTCATTCGATGCGTTCCAGATGCTGTGCATACGCCTCTTCCGCCCGCGGGACGGCCTTCCGGTACCAGCCGGACCAATTGCCGGCCTTGTCACCCCCGACCAGGATGACGGCCTGCCTGTCAGGGTCGAAGACGAACAGCAGCCGTACCTCGCTGGCGCCGGCCGACCCGGGGCGAAGCTCTTTGAGATTCGGCAGACGCGATCCTTTGATCGTGTCC
Organism: Streptomyces sp. NPDC049879; assembly: GCF_044461265.1. Taxonomy (NCBI): domain Bacteria; kingdom Bacillati; phylum Actinomycetota; class Actinomycetes; order Kitasatosporales; family Streptomycetaceae; genus Streptomyces; species Streptomyces sp. NPDC049879. The sequence continues at coordinate 405,852 of NZ_JBITKT010000006.1, forward strand.
ACAAGAGGCCGCCCCAAGGCAGGCCCCTCTTCCCGCAGCGCTCCGATCGCCTCGCTGACCTGTATCAGAGTGTGCCGATCGGTGCGCCGAAGCGTGTGCAGCCACGACAGGGCCGGCTCGACGACAACGATCTCCCAGGCCATCTGGCGTCCTTGCCTTCCCCTGATGCAATATTACCCTGCCAGCATACAACTTCCTCGTTATATCGACTCGCTCGAAGTCCCACCCGCCTTCATGGCCGGTGCGCCTCCGGACAGACACCAAGGCACACACACCGCGTACACGCGTGATCCCTCACGGTGAGAGGTCCGCGCCGAGGTCGGTGCGCATGGTTGTGCGCAGCAGTGCCAGTGCGTCCTCGTAGTGGCCCCCGGCGCGGTCGTAGGGCGTTTCGCCCGCCAGGGTGCCGTCGGAGACGGTCTCGCGCATGTCGCGCAGGCGGCGGAACGTCGCCTCCGAGGCCGTGACGACGGCGGCGGGCGCGGTGACGGCGACCTGGTAGCGCAGGCCGTAGCAGGGGGCGAAGCTGTCGCGGGCGGTCGCGGCCCGTTCGGGGACGGTGGCGGCCTCGTCGCGCGCGAGGCTGCGGAAGTCGTTCCTGGTGGCCGACAGCTGCGCCAGGTACGCGCCGTACAGCTCCCTGCGCAGCGTCTGGCCCTGGTCGTGCCGGTCGCGGCGCCAGCGGCGCTGCTCCAGGAAGGCGGTGGACCCGGTGGCGATCAGTGCGCCGACCACGGCGCTCAGCAGGGTGAACCAGGCCATGGCGGCAGCATAACCACCCGGCGGCGCAGTCGAGTTGGGTCAGTCCTCGGCGGGCAGCATGTGCGTCGTGATGTAGGCCAGGAGTGATGTGCGCTCGGTGTACGTGTGCCAGCGGGAGATCCACGTGTGCAGGCGGCGGGCCAGGGCTTCGGCGGTGGGCGGGTCGTAGCGGCCCGAGAGGATCAGGGCGTGGCAGCGGCGGACGATCTGCGCCTTGTACACGAAGACCGACGGGTTCATCGCGAACGGGAGGGCCGCCCAGCGCTGGATGTGGTCGTCGGCGCGGGCGGCGGCGATACCGGCGGTGAAGCAGTCCGCGAGGTTGCAGATGATCGTGTCGAGGACGCCGTCGACGTTCGCCGCGGGGCCGCGCTGTTCCGCCAGGTCGAGGCAGGCCTCCACCGCGTCGAGCCAGCGGTACGCCCGGTCCGTGCGGCGGATGTACGGGGCGACGGCGGGTCCGGCGCCCGCCATCCGGTGGAACAGGTCGTCGCTGTCCCCGTGGGTGCGGCACCAGGTGAGCAGGGCGTCGAAGACGGCGGGGCTCATCAGCCGCCTGCGCAGCACCCACTTGCTGAGGTAGGTGAAGTCGCCCTCGGGCAGGTGCTCGGTGACCCAGGTGTCGACCAGGCCGATGACGTCCGGCGGGACGTCCTCGCGCCGCAGGTGCCGCAGCAGGGCGCCGAGGAGGAAGTCGGCGTCGGCACGGTGGGCGTGGCCGCGCGCCCAGGTGAGGGCGCGGTCCGCGACCAGGCGGGCGTCGTCCGCGGCGAGGTCGTCCCTGACGAGCAGCGGGCGCAGGACGAACCCCGCGTCGGCGTGGTCGCCGTGGCCGTCGAGCCAGGCGAGGGCCGCGCGGTTGGCCGCCGCCGCGTCGGCGGGTGGCAGGTCGGTGCGGGCCAGCAGCGCGGCGAGGACGAACTGCGCCTCCGCGACGTCGCCGTGCCGCTCCAGCCAGGCCAGCGCCGTCCCGACGGCGCGCGCGGACCGGCTGCGCCCGAGGTCGGCGCGTGCCAGCAGCGGCGCCAGGACGAACTGCGCCTCGGTGGTGTCGGTGCGCTCGCGCAGCCAGCCGAGGGCCGTGCCGACGACGTGTTCGGCGTCGCCTGGGCCGAGGTCGGCGCGGGCGAGCAGCGGGCGCAGGACGAAGGTGGCGGGCGGCAGGGCGCCGTGGACCGTGAGCCAGGCGCGGGCGCGCGCGACGGCGCGCGCCGCCTCCCCGGGCGTCAGGTCGGCCCGTGCCAGCAGCGGCGCCAGCACGAACTGGGCGTCGCCCGCCTCGCCCTCCTCCTCCAGCCACGCCAGGGCCGTGCCGACCGCCGTCCGCGCCTCCCGCGCCGTCAGGTCGGCGCGCATCAGGAGGGGCCGCAGGACGAACTGGCTCCCGTCGGTGGCGCCGTGGCCCTCCAGCCAGGCGAACGCGAGCGCACGGGCGCGCTCCGCCTCGCCGGGCGGCAGGCCCGCCCGTGCCAGCAGCGGCGCCAGCACGTACTGCCAGCCACCGCCGCCCGGGCGCGCGCCGAGCCAGGCGAACGCGGTGGCGACGGCCCGTTCCGCGTCCTGCGGCGTCAGGTCGGGGCGCAGCAGCAGCGGCCCGAGGACATGCTGCGCGTCGCCCGCGCCGCCGTACGTCTCCAGCCAGGCGAGCGCCCCGGCGACGGCCGCCGCCGCCTCCGGCGAGTCGGGGTCGGCGCGCGTCAGCAGCGGCCCGTGGACGAAGCGCGCCTCCACCGCCGTGCCGTGGACGTCGAGCCACGAGTGGGCGGTGCGGACGGCGCGGGCGGCGTCCGCGGGGGCGAGGTCGGTGCGGAACAGCAGCGGGCCGAGGACGAAGCTGGCGTGCAGCGCGTGCCCGTTGCGCACGAGCCAGGCGAGCGCGGTGGGGACCAGCAGCGGCGCGCCCTCGGCGGGCAGGTAGCGCAGGCCCTTGTAGAGGAGGTGGCGGGCGTTCGGGCCGGTGCCGAAGTCGGTCAGCCACGGCGTCACGACCTGGTCCCAGCCGCGCACGGCGGCGGCCGACCAGGGCGGGCCCGAGCACAGGGCGCCGAGCGCGTAGCCGCCGACGTCGCTGTCCGTCCGCACGAGGCGGCCGATCCCGGCGGTGTGCCCGGCGAACCAGGCGTCGAGCACGGGCGTGATCCGCCCGTCGCTCCCGGCGAGCGCGAGGTCGTTGACGAGCCGTCCGAGGGTGACGGCGTAACGGCCCAGCGTGCGCGGGTGGGTGAGGCAGCCGGCGAGGAGGGCGTCGGCGTTCGCGCGGTCGGGGGCGGCGCCGGGCTCGGGGAGGACGACGGAGTGGACCAGTTGGTCGGTCACCAGGTCGTGCGCCACGGACAGGGCGGTGTCCGAGGGGCCGCCCGGTTCGAGCCAGCGCAGGGAGACCAGCGTGGCGACGATGTCCTCCGCCGCCGGGGAGCCCTCCGGGGCCCCGGCCAGGGCGGCGCGCGCGGCGGCGGTCACCTCCGTGCGCTGCTGCGGGCAGGCGGCCACGGCCGCCGCCGCCGCGACCAGCGCGGGCGAGGCGCGCGCGGGCGTGAACGCGTCTCCGCCGCCCTCGACGGCCAGGCCGTCCTCGCGCAGCCTGCGTTCCAGCCAGGCGGCCAGCTCGCCGCCCGAGCGCAGCCCCATCGTGGCGGGGACGGGCCGCCCGGCGGCGACGCGGCGTTCGATCTCCTGGGCGATCAGCAGGGCGACGATGGGGCGGCGCCCGCAGACCGACAGCATCCAGTCCATGCCGAGCTTGTCCACGGCCTCGCGGGCGACGGTGCTCAGCGCCCGGTCGGTCACCTTCTGCTGGAACGCCTCGTCCTGCCGCAGCGCGACCTCGTCGAACAGCTCGTGCAGCAGCGCGCGGTCGGCCCGCCGCAGCCAGCCGGGCCGTACGGACGCCAGCAGCGCGACGGGCACGCCCCGGCGGTGCGCCTCCGGGATGAGGCGGTGCCGCAGCGCGGGCAGGTCGAGCAGCGACTCGTTGAGGTAGTCCACGACGACCAGCACGGGCCCCGGCTCGGCGAACACCCGCTCGGCCACCTCGTCGGTGACCGACGCGTCCTCGCCCGGCAGGACGTGCAGCACGCGCCACCCGGCGGCCAGCGCCCTGCTGCCGACCTCCATGCACGTACGGGTCTTGCCCGTCCCGGCCGCGCCCACCAGCAGCACGCCCCGGTCGGCGGAGGCGACGAGGCGGCGGAACAGGACGTCGGGGTCGGCGTCGTGGGTGCTGCCCGGGCTGACGAACGGCAGCCGCTCCGGCGTGAGGTTCCTGCCGAAGTCGCCGAGGCCCTCGACCACCTCCTGCTGCGGCAGCACGGCGGCGAGCGGGTCGCGGGCGGGCCGCTCCGGCGGGTCGACCGGCACCGGCAGGGGGCGTACGCCGTCCTGGACCAGCTGGTCCGTGAACGCCGGGTCGTCCAGGGCGGCGGCGAGCGCCACGGCCTCCGCGCCGCCCGTCCCGGCGGCGGGCAGGCGGCCGCTCTGCACGCCGACGAGGAGCGTCCCGTCGCGGACGAACAGGGCGGCGCCCGACATGCCCTGCCACGGGTCGCCCCTGCCCGGCGCCGCGGGCAGGGGCGGCGCCGAGGTGACGGACAGGTCGAGCAGGCCCGACTTGACGTTGGATCCGAGCTGGACGAAGCCGTCGATCTGGCGGCTGTCCCGCCGCCGCAGCCCGGTGACCGCGCCGGACGCGGGGCGCTGCGCGAACGCGGGGAAGCCGACGGCGGTGAACGGGACGCGGCCCACGCCGCCGCGCAGCGCGCCGAGGGCGACGGGCGGGACGGTGCCGGGCGGGGCGTCCCCGCCGAGGCGGACGAGGGCGATGTCGTGCCCGTCGCCGCGCCACACGAGGGTGCCGGGCAGGCCGGTGGCGTCCCCGCCGAGGTGGACGGCGCAGGCCGTCTCCCCGCCGCCCGTGCCGCCGGCGCGGTCGAAGAGGTGGGCCGCCGTCAGGACGAGCCGGGAGCCGAGGCGGTACCCGGAGCCGTAGGAGGCGCCCTGCCCGACGACCACCTCGGCGACGCGGGCGAGGTCGAACGGGCCCATCCCCCGGTCAGTCTCCGGCGAGGAGGCCGGACACGTCGTCGCCGGTCAGCACGGCGCCCCCGGCGGCGGTCTCGGCGGACAGGCCTATCCGCACGACGTGCGTCTCGGCGGACTTCGCGGCGCCCTTGCCGCCGAGCGAGACGACCCAGAAGCGCACGCCCGCGTCCGCCTCCGCGGTGCGCTCGACGGCGACCTGGAGTTCGAGGTCGATCGAATCGATGCGGAAGCGGACGTCCGCGCCCTCCGCGTCGAGCCGCGCCCGGCCGATCTCGGACCTCAGAGAGGCGAGCAGGTCGGCGAGTTCGATGTCCATACGGCCCCCCGGTCGGTGAACGCCCGGCGCCCACCGGGAAGTTCGGAATCTACCAGCAGCAACGGCGGAGGGTGCCCGAACGTTCCCGAAACGCGACGGCGCCGCGCCCCCCGGGACGGGGAGCGCGGCGCCGGGCGGGCGGACGGGCCGGGTCAGGCCAGCAGTTCGGCCTCCAGCGAGATGGGCGCGCCCGCCAGGGCCTTGCTGACGGGGCAGTTGGCCTTGGCGTTCTCGGCCGCCGCCTGGAAGTCCTCGGCGGACAGGCCGGGCACGCGCGCCTTGACGCGCAGCACGATGCCGGTGATGCCCTCGCCCGGCTGGAACGTGACGTCGGCCTGGGTCTGCACCGTCTCGGGCGGCGTGCCGGCCCCGGCGAGGCCGTGCGAGAGCGCCATGGAGAAGCAGGACGAGTGGGCCGCGGCGATCAGTTCCTCGGGGCTGGTCCTGCCGTTCGGGTCCTCCGCCCTGGACGCCCAGGTGACGTCGAACGAGCCGACGCCCGAGGAGTCGAGGGCGACGGTGCCCGAGCCTCCCATCAGGGGGCCTTCCCAGTTCGTCGTCGCGGTGCGTGTGGTTGCCATGTGCTCGATCCTCCTGGAGGAACGCGGGAAGCAGGTCGCCTTGCGATGCCCACGCTACCCGGGGGGACGGGTGGTGCGGCCGGAGGGATTCGAACCCTCACGCGCGCGAGCGCACTGGGACCTAAACCCAGCATGACTGCCAGTTCCATCACGGCCGCCCGGCGGCTCATCCTACCGGCCCTCAGCCGCCGAGCAGTCGGGTGACGGTGTGGATGGCGAGCCCGGCGAGCGCGCCGATGACGGTGCCGTTGAGCCGGATGAACTGGAGGTCGCGGCCGATGTGCAGCTCGATCTTGCGCGAGGTGGTGCGCGCGTCCCAGGAGGAGACGGTGTCGCTGATGAGGGACGTGATCTCGGCGCGGTAGCCGGAGACGACGTACACGACGGCGTCGGTGACCCAGCCGTCGAGCTTGGCGCGCAGCCGCGCGTCCGTCACCAGCCGGTTCCCGGCGGCCAGTACGGCGGCGCGGGCGCGCAGCCGCAGGGCGCTGCGCTCGTCCTCGGCGGCGGTCATGATCATGGCGCGCACATTGGCCCAGGCGGAGGCGATGAGGTCCTGGATCTCGGGGCGGGCGAGCAGTTCGGACTTGAGGCTCTCGACGCGGGCGCGGGTCTCCTCGTCGTCCTGGAGCCTGCGGGCGAAGTCGGTGAGGAAGCGGTCGAGCGCCGTGCGCGCCGGGTGGTCGGGCGCGTCGCGCATCTCGGTGACGAAGCGCAGGAGTTCGCGGTGGACGCGGTCGCCGACGCGGCGGTCCACGAAGCGCGGGGTCCAGCCGGGCGCGCCGCCCTCGACGGCGGTGAGGACGGCGTCGCGGTGCTTGACCAGCCAGTCGTGCGCCTGGCCGACGAAGAGGTCCACGGTGCGGCGGTGCCCGCCGTCGGCGACGGTGCGCTCCAGCAGGCGGCCGAGGTGCGGGGCGACCTCGGCGGAGTCGACGCGGCGGGTGATGGCCTCGCCGAGGACGGCCTGGACGTCGGCGTCGCGCAGGACGGTGAGGCCGCCGCGCACGGCGGTGGCCAGTTCGGCGGTGACGCGGTCGGCGTTCTCGGGGCGGGCGAGCCAGGCGCCGAGGCGGCCCGCGATGCCGATGCCGGCGAGCCGCTCGCGGACGACGTCGGCGGCCAGGAAGTTCTCGCCGACGAAGTCGCCGAGCGACTGGCCGAGCTGGTCCTTCTTGGTGGGGATGATCGCGGTGTGCGGGATGGGCAGCCCCAGCGGGTGCCGGAAGAGCGCGGTGACGGCGAACCAGTCGGCGAGCGCGCCGACCATCCCGGCCTCCGCGGCGGACGCGACGTACCCCGCCCAGGCGCCCGCCCCCTGGTGCTCCGCCCAGGTCGCGAGCGCGTACACCACCGTCACCAGGAGCAGCAGCCCCGTCGCGACCGATTTCATGCGCCGCAGTCCGCTCGCGCGGGCGGCGTCGCCGGGGCTGAGCGCCGTTGTCTCGTCCATGCTTCCGATTGTCCCGTCCCGGCGGGGCGAACGGGGCGGGTACGCCGTACGGGGCGGCCGTGTCCTCCGGCCGAGTGAGCCGGGCTCGTCCGATCGTGGGACGATATGCCGGTGGGAGTGGTGAGAGCACGGTGGGGATTCGCCCTGCTCGCGGGCCTGCTGGCCGTCCTGCTCGGCGTCCTCGTGGCCGTCGGCGCGGGCCGGGACACCCGGCGGGACGTGGCGGCGGCCCCGGCGCCCGAGGCGGTGCCCGCGCCCGGCGCGCGGCCCGCGGCGAGCGGCGAGTGGGTGGGGACGTGGTCGGGGGCGGCCTCCGGCGCGGAGCCGGGGACGCGCGACGGGCTGCCCGGCAGGTCGCTGCGGAACGTGGTGGCGGCGTCGGTCGGCGGCAGCCGGGCGCGCGTCGAGCTGACCAACCAGTACGGGACGCGCCCCGTGACGTTCACGGACGTCACGGTGGCCCTCGCGGCGGACCGCGGCCCCGCGGCGCGCCCCGGCACGATGCGGCGGCTGACGTTCGGCGGCGGCGCCTCGGTGACCGTCCCGGCCGGTGAGACGGCGGTCAGCGACCCCGTGGACCTCGACGTCCCGGCGGCGGCCCACCTGCTGGTCACGGTGTACGCGCCCGACCCGTCGGGACCGGTGACGTACCACCGCATCGCCCAGCAGACCGGCTACGCGGCGATCGGCGACCTGGCAGGCGACGAGAGCGGCGCCGCGTACACGGAGACGACGCAGCACTGGCGCTACGTGACCGGCGTCCAGGTCTTCACGCCCTACGCGGACGGCGCCGTCGTCGTCCTCGGCGACTCGCTGACCGACGGCGTGACGTCCACGCCGGACACCGACCGCCGCTGGACCGACTTCCTCGCCGCCCGGCTGCGCGACGAGCCGGGCGCGCCCAGGATGGCGGTGCTCAACCAGGGCATCAGCGGGAACCGGCTACTGTTCGACGCCCCGTTCGACCGCCTGTTCTACGGGGCGAGCGGGGAACGGCGGCTCGGCGCCGACGTCCTGCACGAGGAGGGCGCCCGCACGCTCGTCCTCCAGCTGGGCATCAATGACCTGATCATCAGCCCGCACGTGACCGACCCGGACGTCGTCGTCGCGGGCCTCACCCGGCTCGCCGAGGAGGCGCGCGCCGCCGGGCTGCACGTGGTGGGCGCGACGCTCACGCCGTTCGACTGGGACCGCGACGAGGCCGTGGCGATCGAACGCGTCAGGCAGCAGGTGAACGCCCGCATCCGCGCGGGCGGCGTCTTCGACGTCGTCCTCGACCTCGACCGCGTCCTGCGCGACCCCGCCCGCCCCCACCGCCTGCTGCCGCGCTACGACTCGGGCGACGGGCTGCACCCCAGCGACGCGGGCTTCCGCGCGATGGCCGAGGCCGTGGACCTGGCCCGGCTCGCCCAGGGCGCCGACCGCACGCTCTGAGGTGTGTCGTCCCGGGACGTCGGTGACACGCGTGCCGGACGCTCGCTCGGGTGAGGACCCTCACCTCCCGCCGCCGCCCGATGGGCGGGCCCCTACCGGCAGCTGGACGAGGCCGGTAGGCACGACCGCTCCAGCCGCCCGCACCACACTCCCCGGACGCGGTGCGCCACCAGCGCCCGGACCGCGGCGGCAGGCGCCATGGGACGGGCAAGGCGCGCCGGACGGGCCCTGGCGCCCCCCTTCCGGGTGAGCCGGTCCCCGGACGGGGGAACCGCACGGGGGGTTCGGCGCGCCCGGTGCCAGAGTGGTTCTCACGGACCGCGACGGCGGGCGGACGCACCGTGCGGGAGGCGTGACGGCAGCCATGAGCGACGACAGCGACGGGCGGGCAGCGCCGGACCCGGGACCCACGGGCCGCGCCGCCCGCTGGGGGCGGTGGCCCTCGCGGCGCGCCGCCGCGTCCCCCGGGCGACGGCGCGGCTGGCGGCGCCTGGTGCCCACCTGGCGCGGGGCCCTGGGCACCGTCCTGCTGGTGGTCCTGCTCGCCATGGGCGGCCTGGTGACCATGTACTTCCTGGTGGACATCCCCGAGCCCAAGGCGGCGGCAGCGGCGCAGAGCAACGTCTACCTGTACGCGGACGGCTCGGAGATCGCCGTGGCGGGCGAGGTGAACCGGGAGAACGTGTCGCTGGACGAGGTGCCGCTGACCGTGCGCCGCGCCGTCCTGGCCGCCGAGGACCGCAGCTTCTACGACGACCCGCCCGTGGACGTGCGCGCCATGGCCCGCGCGGTGTGGAACATGGTGCGCGGCGAGGGCAAGCAGTCCGGCTCGACGATCACGCAGCAGTACGTGAAGAACTACTACCTGGACCAGCGGCAGACCCTCGGGCGCAAGGCGAAGGAGCTGGTCATCGCGGTGAAGCTGGGCCGCGAGGAGAGCAAGGACGACATCCTCCAGGGCTACCTCAACACCAGCTACTTCGGCCGGAACGCGTACGGCATCCAGGCCGCCGCGCGCGCCTACTTCGGCAAGCAGGCCAAGGACCTCGACACCGCCGAGGGCGCCTACCTGGCGGCGCTGCTCAACGCGCCGGGCGCCTACGACGTGCGCGCCGACCCGGAGAACCGCGACCGCGCCGTGGCCCGCTGGGACTACGTGCTCGACGGCATGGTCAAGGAGGGCTGGCTGAAGAAGTCGCGGCGCGAGGACCTGGAGTTCCCCGAGCCGGACGAGATCGCCACCGACCAGCTGTCGGGCGAGCGCGGCTACCTGGTCGAGGCCGCCGCCGGGTACCTGCGGGCCAACGGCGTCGCGGAGGAGCGCGACCTGCGCGACGGCGGCTACCGCGTGCGCACCACCATCGACCCCGACCGGCAGGACCAGTTGGCGCGCGCGGTGGAGGAGACGTTCCTCGACGGGCTCGACATGGACAGCGCCCCCGACCGCTACGCCCGGGTGGGCGCCACGTCGGTGGACGTGGCGAGCGGCGAGGTCGTGGCGATGTACGGCGGCCGCGACTACACCGAGCAGTTCGTCAACAACGCGACGCGCCGCGACTACCAGGCGGCCTCGACGTTCAAGCCGTTCGTCTACGCGGCGGCGCTCGACCGGCGTTCCGAGACGGAGGACGGCGACCGCATCGGCCCGCGCACGGAGTACGACGGCGACAGCGGGCGCAAGGTGATCGGCCGCGACGGCGAACCGACCGGCTGGGCCCCGGAGAACGAGAACGAGGAGGACTACGGCACCATCACCGTCGCCGAGGCCATGGACCAGTCGGTCAACGCGGTCTTCGCCCAGATGGGCGAGGACGTCGGCCCCGACCGCGTCAAGGAGACGGCCGTGGCCCTCGGCATCCCGGACAACACCCCGGGCCTCGACTCGGCGCAGGGCTCCATCTCCCTCGGCACGGCGACCCCGAGCACCGTGCACGTGGCCAACGCGTACGCCACCCTCGCCCGGCACGGCCTGCACCGCGAGGTGACGCTGATCGCCGAGGTCACGCGCAACGGCGAGAAGGTGGACCTCCCGCACCGCGACCCCGACCGTGCGATCTCCCGCGAGGCGGCGGACGGCACGACCGAGGTGCTCCTGGACGTCGTACGCGTCGGCACGGGCGCGGCGGCCCAGGCGGCGGGCCGCCCGGCGGCGGGCAAGACGGGCACGGCGGAGGACGACAAGGCCGCCTGGTTCGCGGGGTACACGCCGCAACTCGCCACGGTCGTCGCCGTCTTCGGCCAGGACCCGGTCTCCGGCGAGCAGAAGGAGCTGTACGGGGTGCGGGGCGAGGAGCGCATCAGCGGCGGCGGCTTCCCGGCGCGGATCTGGGCGCGGTACACGGCGGAGGCCCTGGAGGGCGAGGAGGAGCGGGACTTCTCGCTGCGGTCGCGGCAGCCGGACCCCGAGCTGCGTCCCCGTGGTCCGGAACGCGGCCGGGCGCCCGACGAGGGCGGCGGGCGGCCGTCGCCGGGGCCCGAGGAGGACGGCGGCGAGGAGCCGGCGGAGTCCGAGGCGCCGGAGGAGCCCGAGGAGGAGTCCTCGGAACCGGCGGAGCCGTCCGCCCCTGAGGAGCCCGCCGAACCGGAGGAACCCGAGACGCCCGAGGAGCCGGGCGGCGGGAGCACGCCCGGGGAACCGTCGGAGCCCGCGCCGCCCGCCGGGCCGACCGGCGGCCCCGAGCCCGGCGGGCCGCCCGCCGTGCCGGGCGCCAGGAGGCCCTGACCCCCCGCCGCACCCGCCCCCGCACAACCGCCCACCGGCGCGCCACAACCATCCGTTGTGCCTCTCTACGATGTGCCGGTGGACACCGAGGCATTGCGATCGTTCGTCCGGGCGGCCCGGCTCGGGAAGCTGCACCAGGCCGCCGACGAGCTGGGCGTCACGCAGCAGGCCGTCTCCAAGCGGATCGCCGCCCTGGAACGCGAGCTGCGCGTCCGCCTGTTCACGCGCACCGCCAGGGGCGTCGAGCTGACCCCCGACGGGAAGGCGTTCCTCCCGCACGCCCGGAGCGTCGTCGCGGGCGTGGACCGCGCCGTCGCGGCGGTCGGGGCCGGGTCCCGGGCGCCGCGGATCGACGTCCTCGGCCTGCGGAGCGCGCAGGCCGTCGTGCTGCACGAGTACTGGCGCTCGCGCCCCGGGACGCGGCTCGACGTGGTGACGCTGCGGGTGGACGACCCGCGCGAGGCCGCCGCGGCCGTCGCCGAGGGCGGCGTGGACGCCTCGTTCCGCACCGTCACCGACCCGGCCGCGCTGCCGCCCGACGTCCGGATGATCCACGCGTTCGACTCGCCGCTCGAACTGCTCACCGGCCCCGGGCATCCGCTCGCCGCCGCGCGGACGGTGACCCCGGCGCAGCTGCGCGGGCACCGGATCTGGGTGCCGGGCATCGCGCCGCGCAGCGAGTGGGCCGAGTTCTACGACCAGCTCGCCACCGCGTTCGACCTGCGCATCGACGCGGCGGGCCCGCACTTCGGGGACGAGGTCCTCCTCGACACCCTCGCGGCCTCGGACGACGTCGCCACGCTCGTCGGTGCGCGCGACCGGTACGTCTGGCCGCCGGGCCACGACCTGCGCCGCATCCCCGTCACGCGGCCGTCCCTCGCGTACCCGCTCTCGCTCCTCCTGCCGAGGACGCACCCGCATCCGGGCCTGCGCGGGATCATCGCGCACCTCGGCGGCCTGCAGGAACGCCCCGCGCCGGTCTGGCTCCCGTCCTGGGCCGCCACGACGCCCCGCCCCCACGCCCCCCGGCGAAAGGAATCAGCACATGTCCCGTGACCGCCTCCTGCGCATCCACGGCCCCGAGTTCAAGGCCATGGCCGAGCGGGTCCTGCGGGCCACCGAGCTGACCTCGCGCCTGAACGTCCTGCCCTTCGACGACGAGGAGGGGAAGGCGGCCCTGTTCGCGCGGATCCTCGGCAGGCCGCTGCCGCCCGGAGTCACCGTCTACCCGCCGTTCTTCACGGACCACGGCCTGCGGCTCGACCTCGCCGGGCGGGTGTTCATCAACCAGAACTGCACGTTCCTCGACTACGCGGGCATCCGGCTCGGCGAACGCGTGATGGTCGGCCCGAGGGCGACGTTCGTCACCGTCGGCCACCCGGTCGATCCCGGGGAGCGGCGGCAATGGCTGAGCGGCGCGCCCATCGACGTGGGCGAGAACGTGTGGATCGGCGCCGGTGCGACGATCCTGCCCGGCGTGACGATAGGCCGCGACGCCGTGGTCGCGGCGGGGGCCGTGGTGGCCGACGACGTGCCGCCGGCGAGCCTGGTGACGGGCGGGAAGGCGGCCGTACGCCGGCGCTGGTGACCTACAGGTACAGCCCCGTGGCGCCGTCCGCGTCCTGGAGCCGCTCGGCGGCCACGGCGTGCAGGTCGCGTTCCCGCATGAGGATGTACGAGACGCCCCGCACCTCCACCTCGGCCCGGTCCTCCGGGTCGTAGAGCACGCGGTCGCCCGGCTCGACGGTCCTGACGTTCTGCCCCACGGTCACCACGTCGGCCCAGGCCAGCCGGCGGCCGACGGCGGCGGTCGCCGGGATGACGATGCCGCCGGAGGAACGGCGCTCGCCCTCCGCCGTGTCGGCGCGCACCAGCACCCGGTCGTGCAGCATCCGGATGGGCAGCTTGTCAGGCGAGGCGGGAGGGGTCGGCGTAGGACTCACGGGGAGACCGTATCCCAGGACCGCGCGGGCGCCGCCACCGCCCGCACGACCCGTCACCTGCCCCGGCGGCGGGCGGAGACGACGAGCAGTCCCGCCACGGCGGCGACCGCGACGGCGGCGGGCACGACCCGGTCGAGGCGCGGGCCGCCCTCGGGGGTCACGAACTGCGAACGGGCCGCCGTGACCGTCCGGTTGGCGGAGACGAGGGCGCGTCCGACGGTGCGGTCCACGGTGGCCGCCGCGCGGGCCTTGATGTCCCCGGCGATGGTGCTGGGGTGGACGCGCACCGCGATCTCGTCGAGGGTCTCCAGCAGGATCTGCCGACGCCTGGCGATCCCCGCCTCGATCTGTGCAGGTGTCCTGGCTGTGTCCGGCACGCTCGCGCCTCCGTCCTCCGCGTGGTTCGGGCTACGGCACAGTGTGTCAGTTCACGTCGGCGCCTGCCCGTCCGCGTCCCCGATTAGGCTGTGTGGCGGACCACCGAGACCAGCAGTTATGGAACGCGAGGAGCCTCCATGAGCGCGCGCCTTCAGCCGGGCGATCCGGCACCCGCCTTCACCCTGGACGACGCCGACGGCAACCCCGTCTCCCTGGCGGACCACGCCGGGCGCCGGATCATCGTGTACTTCTACCCGGCGGCGCTCACCCCCGGCTGCACCAAGCAGGCCTGCGACTTCACCGACAACCTGGACCTGCTCGCGGCCGCCGGGTACGACGTGATCGGCGTCTCGCCCGACAAGCCCGAGAAGCTGGCGAAGTTCCGCACGGCGGAGAACCTGCGCGTCACCCTCGTCAGCGACCCCGACAAGGAGGTCCTGACGGCGTACGGGGCATACGGGGAGAAGCAGCTGTACGGCAAGACGGTCACCGGGGTGATCCGCTCCACCGTGATCGTCGGCGAGGACGGCAAGGTCGAGCGCGCGCTGTACAACGTGAAGGCCACCGGCCATGTCGCGAAACTCATCAAGGACCTGGAGATCTGAGGAGCCCCGCATGGCCGAGCGCAAGCCCATCGAGTCCTGGCTGACCGACATGGACGGCGTCCTCATCCACGAGGGCGTGCCCGTGCCGGGCGCGGACCGCTTCCTCAAGCGGCTCCAGGAGTCGGGCAAGCCGTTCCTGGTGCTGACCAACAACTCGATGTACACGCGGCGCGACCTCCAGGCGCGGCTGACGCGGATGGGCCTGTCGGTGCCGCCCGAGGCGATCTGGACCTCGGCGCTCGCCACCGCGCAGTTCCTCGACATCCAGCGCCCCGGCGGCACCGCGTACGTCATCGGCGAGGCGGGCCTGACGACGGCGCTGCACGACGTGGGGTACGTGCTGAGCGACCAGGCGCCCGACTACGTGGTCCTCGGCGAGACCCGTACGTACAGCTTCGAGAGCCTGACGAAGGCGATCCGGCTGATCAACGGCGGGGCGCGCTTCATCGCCACCAACCCGGACCACACCGGCCCGTCCGCCGAGGGCGCGCTGCCCGCCACCGGGTCGGTCGCGGCGCTGATCACCAAGGCGACCGGGCGCGAGCCGTACTTCGTCGGCAAGCCCAACCCGCTGATGATGCGCACGGGGCTGAACATGCTGGGCGCCCACTCGGAGACCAGCGCGATGATCGGCGACCGCATGGACACCGACGTCCTGGCGGGTCTCGAGGCGGGCATGGAGACGTTCCTCGTGCTGACCGGGCTGACCGGCGCCGAGGAGATCGACCGCTTCCCGTTCCGGCCGTCGGCGGTGGTCGACTCGATCGCCGATCTGGTGGACAAGATCTGACGGACGTTCCCGTACGGCCGCCCTGCGGATGCGGGCGGCCGTGGGCGGGGGGATCTTCGAGGTACCGATCCCGGAGGTCTCCCATGGGCATCCCCTTCTTCCTCAGGCTCACCGTCTGTGTGCTGGCGGTCACCGCCGCCGGTACGACCGGGGCGGTCGCGGCGGACGGCGATCCGGCGCCCGTCCCGGCCGGGGCGGGCGTACGCGTCGCGCCGCTGAGTCCGCGTCCCGGGGACGAGATCGACCTGACGATCACCGGCTGCGCGGACCGCGCGGCGACGGCGCGGTCCGACGGGTTCGCGGCGGAGGCGAAACTGGCGCCCGCGCCGGAGGACGACGGGAACGGGCTGTTCGGCGAGGCGCGGGTCAGTTCGACGGCCGAGCCGGGGGTGTACTCCATCGACGTGGCGTGCGACGGCGCCGACGCCAAGGTGTCGGGGCGGCTGGTGATCACCGGCACGGGCGGCGGCGGGCGCGGCGAGGGCGGCCGGGATGAAGGCGGACGCGGTGAAGGCGGACGTGGCGAGGAGGGGCACGCGCGGCCCGCGCCCCGGCCGACAGGACCCGTGGAGGCGGGCGGCGGCGGCACGGCGGACGCACGCCCGGACGCCGACGTCCTCGGCCCCGGGCCCGCCGGGATCGCCCTCGGCTCGGGCGCGCTGCTCGGCACGGGCGCCTACCTCGTGGTCCGCGGGCTGCGGCGGCGGTGAGGGGCGGACTGGTCGCGGCGGCGACCTGGACGCTCCTGCTCAGCGGCGCGTGGCTGTGGGGCAAGGAGCTGACGGAGAGCGGCTCCCCCGCCACCGGCGGCACTCCCGCGGCGGCGCCCGACACGGGCGCGGAGGCGGCGGGGGAACCGGTCGCCCTGCCGCCCGCCGCACGCCCGCTGTCCGGCGGCGCGCCGCCTCGGCGCCTGGAGATCGAGGCGCTGGGCGTCAGCGCCGACGTCATCGAGCGCGGCGTGGACGCGTCGGGCGGCGTCGAACCCCCGCCGTTCGCCGCCGCGGGGCAGGTCGGCTGGTACGCGGACGGGCCGACGCCGGGCGACGCGGGTCCCGCCGTGCTGGTCGGGCATGTGGACACCGAGGAGGAGCCCGCCGTGTTCTACCGGCTGGGGGAGGCGGAGCCGGGCAGCGAGATCCGGGTGACGCGGCAGGACGGCAGCGTCGCGGAGTTCACGGTGCGGCGCGTGGACGTGGTGGAACGCGACGCGTTCGACGCCGACCTGGTCTACGGCGCCCGCGACCCCGGCGCGTCCGAACTGCGCCTGATCACCTGCGGCGGCACGTTCGACGAGGAACGCGACAGCTACTCGGCGAACGTGGTGGTCGACGCCTACCTGACGGGCACCTCGCCGCCCCACACCCCCGCCTGACGCACGCCCGGCCAGGAGTGACGGGCGGCCGCGGGTGGGGATCCCGGCGTCTCAGGGCGTCCGGGGCATCGGCCCCCGGCCATGGTCGGCGCGGTTGTCGGCCCCGCCCGCGAGGCGCCGACGGCGGGCCCGCTGCCGGCATGCCGCGCCGCAGTAACGCACCGGGCGGCCGACGGGCCGGACGGTGAGCGCGGCCCCGCAGTCCTCACACCGCGCGACGGCTTCCTGGCGGACACCGCCGTCACGAAAGGCGTGCCGTTCCGTGACATCGGCGGAAGGGCGAAGACCGTCCAGGGTCAGCCGGACGAGCCGGAGGCCGGCCGGTCGATCGGGGTGGGCGGCGAGCGTCGAGGCGCACCCGACGGTGAGCGCGAGGACGTCCTCGGGGCCGATGCCGTCGAGGACCCCGCCGGCCCGCTGGGCCGCGTGGAGCAGCGCGGTCAGGACCTGGCGGAAGCGCGACACGGACGCCGTGAGCAGCGGGCGCGGCCAGCTCGCGTCGGCGGCCACGACCTCGCACACCGGTCCGCTCCGGTGGGACTTCCCGACGATGTCCAGCAGGAACCCGAAGAACGCCTCGGTGGGCGCGGACCGGGCCATCCGCCGTTCGCCGGAGGCGGCCAGGTCGTCCAGGTGCCGGGTGAACACCGCTTCGAGGAGCGCCTGCTTGGTCGGGAAGTGCCGGTACACGGTGCCCGCGCCGACGCCCGCCCGGCGCGCGATCTCCCCGAGCGGCGCGTCGAGCCCCTGCCCGGCGAACGCCTCGGCGGCGGCGGACAGCACCCTGGCCCGGTTGCGGCGGGCGTCGGCCCGGCCGCCGCCGTCGATCGCTGCCGTCATGTCACGGAATCCCTTGTGCGCCCGACTCAAACGGGTTGCAGTATCCCGGATACCCCGCCCCTGAGGAAAGAGAAGAGAGGACGGCATGGCCACCGAGACCACCCGTTCCACCGCCGGCCCGGCCGAGAGCCCCGCCGACGGCCTCGTCGCCGTCACCGGCGCCACGGGCCAGCAGGGCGGCGCGACCGCGCGCCGACTGCTGGCCGGCGGACGACAGGTGCGCGCGCTGGTGCGGGACAGCACCACGCCCGCCGCCAC
This sequence comes from Streptomyces sp. NPDC049879, assembly GCF_044461265.1. Classification (NCBI taxonomy): domain Bacteria; kingdom Bacillati; phylum Actinomycetota; class Actinomycetes; order Kitasatosporales; family Streptomycetaceae; genus Streptomyces; species Streptomyces sp. NPDC049879. The sequence continues at coordinate 423,347 of NZ_JBITKT010000006.1, forward strand.
GGCCCTCGCGGACGCGGGAGCCGAACTGGCCGTCGCGGACTTCGACGAGCCGTCGGGCCTGGCCCCGGCACTGGACGGCGCCACCGCCCTGTTCGCCGTGCCGCCGGTGGCCTACACGCCGTCCGGCGGCGACCCGGAGCGGGAGTTCACCCGTGGCCGGGCCCTGGCCGACGCGGCGGCGGCCGCGGGAGTCGGACAGGTCGTGTTCACCGGGGTCGCCTCGACCTCGGGCGACGCGTTCGCGGCCCCGGCGAAGCGGCGCATCGAGCAGTACCTGCACGACCACCTCCCGCTCGTGACCGTCCTGCGCCCCGTACGGTTCATGGCGAACTACCTCGGCACACCCGGCCTCGGCCTCGACGGGTTCGCCGACGGCGTCCACCGGCACCTCTTCCCGCCGGACGAGCCCGCCCAGATCATCGCCCTCGAAGACATCGCCGAGTTCGCCGCCCAGGCGTTCGAGCACCCCGCCCGGTTCGCCGGACGGACCCTGGAGCTGGCGGGCGACGCCCCGACCCCCGCCGACGCCGTCGCCGCGATCAGCGCCGCGACCGGCGTCCCGCTGCGCTACGAGCAGCTCACCCACGACGAGGCGACCGCGCTGAGCCCAGGGATCGCCGAGACCCGGCAGCAGTGGATCTCCGGTCAGCGCTGGCACGCCGACATCGAGGCACTGCGGGTCATCCACCCCGGACTGCGCACCCTGGCGGACTGGCTGTCCGAATCCGGCGCCGCCGCACTGCGCGCCCGGCTGCTCGGCACCGCACCACCCCACACCCCCGCCTGACGGACCAGCCGCGCGCCAACTGCCGGTCCCGGGAGAGGCGTTGCAGCGCCGAACGTCGCCCGTGCTGCCCGCGCACGCCATCGCGGTGGCCTGCGCGGGCGGCACGGGCGCAGGTCAGCGGTAGGCGTCGCGCCGGTGATCGACGTCGATCACCGTGATCCTCACGACTCTGTCATCGACCTGGTAGACGATCCGGTAGTCCCCGACGCGAAGCCGGTACTCAACCCTTCGTATAGGTCACCGGCGCTCGCCGTCTTCGGCGTCGCCCTCACCGAACACCTGCTCGGAGGTGTAGCGGATGCCGTCGTCCTCATAGGTACGTGCGGCCAGGGCTTCGTCGACAGCGCCCTCGGCCACTCCGTAATCCTTCATCGACATGATCGCGGCGATCGGCGCGCCGTCGCGCGTGATGACAGTCGCTCCCCCTTCGGCGGCTCGATCCAGCAGTCTGGACAACAGGGCCGGCAACTCGGACTCCTCGATCTCGTCGGGGAGCAGGGCGTCGGGTACGTCAGGCATGGACGTCACCGTAGCGCTACGGAGAGTTGTCGCGGAAGCGGGCACCGGCCACCCGGTGATCGGGGGGCACCAGGGCTTCCGGCACGCAGGCGTCACCCTTGCCCGCTGGTGGGGCGAGGAACCAACCGTCGCGGGAATGACGGCGCATCAGTCCGCGCGGGGGCCGAGGCGGAGTCCGGTCCCGTCCGCCTCCGGGGTCAGCTCGCGGACCTGCCACACCCGGCGCGACAGCGTCGTACCGGCGCGCGTCACGTACTCCCCCACCGCGAGCGACGCGTCGCCCGTTCCCGCGACGAGGAGTTCGGCGTCGGCCGTGGCGCCGTCGGAGAACCGCAGCGTCAGGCCGGTGGCGCGTCCCGGGTCGGCGAGGCCCTGGACGCGGACCCGGGCGCCGTTGAACAGGTGGGTGTGCGCGCAGACGGCGTCGTACCGGCCGTCGTCCGGCGCGGCCCCGGCGGGGGAAGGGGACATGCGGGGCCTCCCGGCTCGGGCGGACACCACCACCCTGCTACGCCGGGGCCCGCGCCGCGCGCGCGGCTGCTCCGTACGGGCGGGGTTCAGCCGAGGACGGCCGCGACCTCGGGGGCCAGCGCGCGGAAGGCGCGGCCGCGGTGGCTGATGGCGTTCTTCTCGTCCGGGCTCAGCTCGGCGCAGGTCCTGGTGTCGCCCTCGACCTCCAGGATCGGGTCGTACCCGAAGCCGTTGGCCCCGGCCGGGGCGAAGCGCAGGACGCCGGGGAGGCGGCCCTCGGTGACGCGTTCGGTGCCGTCCGGCAGGGCGAGCGCGGCGGCGCAGGCGAAGTACGCGCCCCGGTGCCCGGCCGGGACGTCGGCGAGCTGGGCGAGGAGCAGGTCGAGGTTCGCCGTGTCGTCGCCGTGCCGGCCGGCCCAGCGGGCGGAGAAGATGCCGGGCGCGCCGCCGAGGACGTCCACGCACAGGCCAGAGTCGTCCGCGACGGCGGGCAGGCCGCTGGCGCGCGCCAGGGCGTGCGCCTTGAGGAGCGCGTTCTCGGCGAACGTCACGCCGGTCTCCCGCACGTCGGGCGCGCCGGGCACGGCGTCGGCGCCGATCAGCTCGACGGTGACGCCCGCCTCGGTGAGGATCGCGCGCAGCTCGGTGATCTTGTGGGTGTTGCGGGTGGCGAGGACGAGTCGTTGCATGGGTCCGATTATGTCCACGCGCCGGTCCGGCCTCGTCGCCCGGTCAGGCGGTGTACCGGTGGGCGGGGTAGGTGAGGTAGCCCGCGTCGCCGCCCGTGTAGTACGTGCTCTCGTCGGCGGGGGCGAGCGGGAGGCCGGTGCGGAGCCGTTCCACCAGGTCGGGGTTGGCGAGGTAGGCGCGGCCGAAGCTGATCAGGTCGGCGCCGAGGCCGAGCCAGTGGTCGGCGGCCGACCTGTCGGTCTGCCGCGGGCCCATGGGGACGGCCGGGTTGACGATCAGGGTGCCGGGCCACGCGCGGCGCAGGCCCGTCAGCACGTCCTCGCCGGCGGTCGCCTCCAGGTGCACGTACGCCAGGCCGAGGCGTGCCAGCTCCGTCAGCAGGGCCGTGTACAGCTCCGCCACGTCCGTCTCCGCCACGCCCCAGAACGTGCCGCCGGGCGAGAGCCTGATCCCGGTACGGGCCGCGCCCACCGCGTCCGCCGTGGCGGCGGCGGCCTCGACGGCGAACCGGACGCGGTGGGCGACCGGCCCGCCGTAGCGGTCCGTGCGCAGGTTGGCGTTGGACGAGAGGAACTGCGAGATCAGGTAGCCGTTCGCGCCGTGCAGCTCGACCCCGTCGAAGCCCGCGTCGACGGCGCGCCGCGCGGCGTCGGCGTACGCGCGCGCCTCCCCCGGCACCTCTGCTGTCTCCAGCGCCCGGGGCACCGGCGCGGGCCGTGGGCCGCCGGGCGTGAACACGTCGCCCGTCGCGGCGACGGCGGACGGGCCGACCGGCCGGAGACCGGTGGTCGCGGGGTGGGACACGCGGCCGCCGTGCATGATCTGCGCGAAGATCCGCCCGCCGTTGGTGTGCACGGCGTGGGTGACCGGCCGCCAGGACGCGACCTGCTCGTCGGTGTACAGGCCGGGCGTGCCGGGGTTGGACTGCCCGACGAGGCTGGGCTGCACGCCTTCGCTGACGATCAGCCCGGCGGTGGCGCGCTGGGCGTAGTAGACCGCCATCGAGGGCGTCGCCAGGCCCCCGGCCGCGGCGCGGACGCGGGTCATCGGGGCCATCACGACGCGGTTGGGCAGCTCAAGGCCGCCGAGGCGGCCGCGGTCGAAGAGGGTGGTCATCCGGAACTCCTTCACACGGGCCCGGTCCGGGCCGTCAGGGGGAGGAACCCGCCGGTGGCGGGCCCCACCGGGTACGCTAAAACCTGACGTCAGTGTGAGGGGCAAGCGATGCGGATCGGTGAACTCGCGGCACGGACGGGCTCCAGCGTCCGTTCGCTGCGCTACTACGAGGAGCAGGGGCTGCTCGCCAGCGTCCGCAGCGCGGGCGGGCAGCGGCACTTCACGGAGGACGACGTGGAGCGGGTCGCGTTCGTCCAGCGCCTGTACGCGGCGGGGCTCTCCAGCCGCACCATCCGGGAGCTGATGCCGTGCCGGGACGCGCCGAGCGACGAGAACTCCGACGCCGCGCTGGAGCGCATGGCGGCGGAGCGCGACCGCCTCTCCGGCCACATCGAGGAGCTGCTGCGCACCCGTGACACGCTCGACGCGCTGATGGCCGTCGCCCGCGCGCACCACCCCGCCTGCCGGGCGGCCGCCGCCTGACGTGCCGCCGGGGGGCGCGGGACGCGCGGGCGCCGTCCTCCGGCGCCGGGGCCAGGGTCCGTCTTCCGGGTCTTGTCGGGTCAGGCCGCGTTGTCGGATGCGGTGCCTCGCAAGGCGGAGCATCGCAGCTCGTACTCGGTCGTACTCGCGCGATGCGACAACGCAGCGAGGGTCCCCCAGGCCCAAGGGGGCCTGGGAGGTGCCCCCACGCCGGCAGCGCGGCCCCGGCAAGACCCGGAAGACGGACCCTAAGGGGTACACACCTCCGTCAGCTCACCCGCCGCGTCGCTCAGCGGCTGGAGGTCGACCTGTACGGCCCCCTCCTCGTTGACCTGGAGGGTGTCGGCCGCGTCGGCGAACGAGTCGGCGACGCGCTGCACGTCCGCGTCGTCGATGCCGGACAGGTCGTCGAGGCTGGTCCCCAGGTCGTCGGTCGCGGCCTCGAAGGCGTCGGGGTCGTTGTCGTTGACGGCCTGTTGGATGTCGTCCACGTTCCCGGTGATCGTGAGGGCGATCCGGGCACAGTCCACGGCCTGTTGCACGTCGCACGCGGTGGTCAGGCCGGCGGCGGTCAGCACCGTGAGGGCCGCCGCCCCGGCCGTCGCCAGTCTCGTTCTTTTCATGACCAATGCTTTACCCGGCGGCGAGCGCCGCACGCTGCGCCTCGTCAAGACGCGCGCAGCCGGCGGACGCGAGGTCGAGCAGCGCGTCCAGTTCCTCCCGGGCGAACGGGGCGCCCTCCGCGGTGCCCTGCACCTCGACGAATCGCCCGTCCCCGGTGCGCACGACGTTCATGTCCGTCTCGGCCTTCACGTCCTCGGTGTACGCGAGGTCGAGCATCGGCACGCCGTCCACGATGCCGACGCTGACCGCCGCGACCGAGCCGGTCAGCGGCTCGGCGCGCCCCTTGACCAGCTTGTGGGCGCGCGCCCAGGCGACGGCGTCGGCGAGCGCGACGTACGCGCCGGTGATGGCGGCCGTGCGGGTGCCGCCGTCGGCCTGGAGGACGTCGCAGTCGAGCACGACGGTGTTCTCGCCGAGTGCCTTGAAGTCCACGACGGCGCGCAGCGACCGGCCGATCAGGCGGGAGATCTCGTGCGTCCGGCCGCCGATCTTCCCGCGCACGGACTCGCGGTCGCCCCGGGTGTTGGTGGCGCGCGGCAGCATCGCGTACTCGCCGGTGACCCAGCCCTCGCCGCTGCCCCGCCGCCAGCGCGGCACGCCCTCGGTGACGCTGGCGGTGCACAGCACCCGCGTGTCCCCGAAGGACACGAGGACGGAGCCCTCGGCGTGCTTGCTCCAGCCGCGCTCGATGCTGACGGGGCGGAGCTGGTCGGCCGAGCGGCCGTCGATTCGAGACATACGACGAGCCTAGTGCTGTGACCGGAAAGGTTCACCGCCTCACGACGCCCGGTACGGCACCTCGCTGCGTTACCGAATCGCGCGAGTACGGCCGAGTACGAGCTGCGATCCGGCGCCTTGCGATGCACCGCACCGGACCCCGTGACCCGGCAAACCTCCCCGGCCACAGCACTAGTGCCGCGCCTCAGATCTCGTAGACGGCCCCGGGCCTCGCCAGTTCGACGGGTCCTTCGAACGCGGCCTTGGCGTCCGAGAGGTTGACCTGCGCGTCGGTCCACGGCGGGATGTGCGTGAGGACGAGCCGCTCGGCGCCCGCGCGCTGGGCGCACTCCCCCGCCTCGCGGCCGTTGATGTGGACCTCGGGCAGGTCCTCCTTGCCGTCGGTGAACGACGCCTCGCACAGGAACAGCCCGGCGCCGCGCGCCAGTTCGGTGAGTCCCTCGCAGCGGCCCGTGTCGCCCGAGTAGCACAGGACACGGCCGTCGTGCTCGATGCGGAAGCCGTACGTCTCGACCGGGTGCGTGACGCGGTGCGCCGTGACGGTGAACGGGCCGACGGCGAAGGGGCTGTCCGGCACGAGCGTGCGGAACGCGAAGACGTCGCTCATCGCGCTGTCCGTGGGGACGTCGTCGTACGCCGTGGTGAGCCGCTGCTCGGTGCCGGCCGGACCGTACACGGGGACCTGCGGGCACCGGCCGCCCTCGTGGCGGTAGTAGCGCGCGACGAAGTACGCGCACATGTCGATGCAGTGGTCCGTGTGCAGGTGGCTGAGCGCGACGGTGTCGATGTCGTACAGCCCACAGTACTTCTGGAGCTCCCCGAGGGCACCGTTGCCCAGGTCGAGGAGCAGCCGGAATCCCTCGGCCTCGACGAGATAGCTGGAGCAGGCCGAGTCCGCGGACGGGAATGACCCCGAACAGCCGACGACGGTGAGCTTCATGGAAGGGGGAACCTCCGTAGTGGGGTTCGAACGACTCTAAGTCGCTTCGGACCGTGCCGTGCCTCGCGCGTGCCGCGGTGTGGGCGGAATCACCAGCGCGGGGTACCGTCGCGAATGTGGACGGAATGTGGTGGCTGGCACTCGCGGCGGTGGCGGTTCTCGGGCTGGTGGCGGCGCTGGTGGACGGGGCCGGGCGCATCGGCGGACGGCCCGGCCGGGGGCGCCGCCGGGGGGACGGCGGGGAGGACCGGGAGGACCGCCGGGAGTGATCACATCCTGCTACGGGAGCGGACGCGGATGGCCAGCAGCAGTCCCACCGCGATCCAGATCGCGAACATCGACGATCCCCCGTACGACAGGAACGGAAGCGGCAGACCGGTGACCGGCATGATGCCGAGCGCCATCCCCATGTTCTGGAACGCCTGGAAGGCGATCCACGCGACGATCGACGCGGCGACGATCGTGCCGTACATGTCCGGCGCCCCCATGGAGATGCGGCAGCCGCGCCACAGGATCACGCCGATCAGCACGATCACGGACGCCGCGCCGACGAAGCCCAGCTCCTCGCCGACGACCGTGAAGATGAAGTCGGTGTGCTGCTCGGGCACGAACTGACCCGTCGTCTGGCTCCCGTGGAACAGGCCCTGCCCGGTGAGCCCGCCCGAACCGATCGCGATACGCGCCTGGTTGGTGTTGTAGCCGACGCCCGCCGGGTCGAGCGACGGGTTGGCGAACGCGGCGAAGCGGTTGATCTGGTACGCGTCCAGCAGCCCCGCCTGCCACACCACCAGCGCGCCGCCCACGCCGAGCCCGATCAGCCCGAGGATCCAGCCGCGCCCGGTGCCCGACGCGATGAGCGCGCCGAGCGTGATCGCGGCGAGGACCATCGTCTGCCCGACGTCCGGCATCAGCATGATGATCGCGGCGGGCAGCGCGACCAGGCCGAGCGCCTGGAGCACGGCGCGCGTGTCGGGGCGCGGGCGCTGGTCGCTCTCCAGGGACGCGGCGAGCAGCGTCGCGACGGCCAGGATGACGCCGACCTTCACCAGCTCGGACGGCTGGAACGCGAAGCCGCCCGGCAGCTGGATCCAGCTGCGGGAGCCGTTGATGGACGAGCCGAGCGGGCTGAGGACGGCCAGCGACATCAGCAGGGACAGGACGTACAGGACCGGGACGGCGTTGCGCAGCCGCGTGTGGCCGAGCCACACCATCACGGCGGCGAGCCCGCCGCCGATGGCGAGGTTCAGGATGTGGCGCAGCAGGAAGTACTGCGGGTCGCCGTTGTTGAGGTCGGTCCTGCCCCGGGTGGCCGAGTAGACGAGCAGGGCGCCGAGGACGGCGAGGACGCCGGCCGCCCCGAGCAGCCACCAGTCGAGGCGCCGGACGACGGAGTCCCGCGCTCTGATCCTGGTCCAGACGGACTGCTCGGCGGCCGGCTGCGCGAGGGAGTAGCTGCGTACGGTCACCCATGTGACGATACGTGGCCGACCGTGCGCCTTCCGTGATTACGCCCAGAGCTGCCCGTGCAGCAGGGCGACGGCCTCCTCGGTGGACGCGGCGGTGTAGATGCCCGTGGAGAGGTACTTCCAGCCGCCGTCCGCGACGACGAAGACGATGTCCGCCTCCTCGCCCGCCGCGAGCGCCTTGCGGGCGGTGCCCAGCGCGGCGTGCAGCGCGGCGCCGGTGGAGACGCCCGCGAAGATGCCCTCCTGGGAGAGGAGTTCACGCGTGCGGGCGACGGCGTCCTCGGAGCTGACGGAGTAGCGGGAGGTGAGGACGGAGGCGTCGTACAGCTCGGGCACGAAGCCCTCGTCCAGGTTCCGCAGCCCGTAGACCAGGTCGTCATAGCGCGGCTCGGCGGCGATGATCTGCACGCCGGGCCGCTGTTCGCGCAGGTAGCGCCCGGCGCCCATCAGGGTGCCCGTGGTGCCGAGTCCGGCGACGAAGTGGGTGACGGACGGCAGGTCGGCGAGGATCTCCGGGCCTGTGGTGGCGTAGTGGGCGCCCGCGTTGTCGGGGTTGCCGTACTGGTAGAGCATCACCCAGTCGGGGTGCTCGGCGGACAGCTCCTTGGCGACGCGGACGGCGGTGTTGGAGCCCCCGGCGGCCGGGGAGGAGATGATCTCGGCGCCCCACATGGCCAGCAGCTCGCGGCGCTCGGACGACGTGTTCTCCGGCATCACGCACACGATCCGGTAGCCCTTGAGCCGGGCGGCCATGGCGAGGGAGATGCCGGTGTTCCCCGACGTCGGCTCCAGGATGGTGCAGCCGGGGGTGAGGCGCCCGTCCTTCTCGGCCTGCTCGATCATGAACAGCGCGGGCCGGTCCTTGATCGAACCTGTCGGATTGCGGTCCTCCAGCTTCGCCCAGACCCGGACCGACTCGGCCGGGGAGAGCCGCGGCAGCCGGACCAGCGGGGTGTTGCCGACGGCTGCCAGCGGGGAGTCGAAGCGCATCAGCGCATGCCTCCGGCGACGGCGGGGAGGATCGTCACGCTGTCCCCGTCCTTGAGCGCGGTGGAGATGCCGTCGAGGAAGCGGACGTCCTCGTCGTTCAGGTAGACGTTGATGAAGCGGCGCAGCTCGCCGCCGTCGACCAGCCGCTCCCGGATGCCGGGGTGGCTGGCGTCCAGGTCCGCGAACAGCTCGGCGAGGGTGTCACCGCTGCCGTCGACGGCCTTCCGGCCGTCGGTGTAGCTGCGCAGGATGGTCGGGATGCGGACCTCGATGGCCATGGGGGCTCCAGGAGAGAACTCGGCTCGGGTGGCTCGGACGGGCGGCGCGTGCCGTTCGTGGATCAGTCGCGGTCGGCGGTGATCAGCGGAGCGGCGGACACAGGGCGCCGGCGAGACGGCACAGATCGACGTGCAGACGTGCCACGAGCAGCACGCCGCCGGCCCGGATCTCGTCGCTCACGCCAGGGGGAACCATGGCGGCATCGTATCGATTCCCCAGCCCCGCCAGCGATCGGTTCATCATATGGACGTATTCGTCCCGGAGGGTGGACCGCAGGTCAGACGACCCGCACCTCCTCCTCCGTCACCTCGCCGTCCAGGATGCGGAACGACCGGAAGGACACCGGCCCTTCGCCGTCGCCGCACTCGGCGGTGGACACCAGGACGTAGTGCGCGCCCGGCTCGTTCGCGTAGCCGATGTCGGTGCGCGACGGGTACGCCTCGGTGGCGGTGTGCGAGTGGTAGATCACGACGGGCTCCTCGTCGCGGTCGTCCATCTCCCGGTAGAGCTTCAGCAGGTCGCCGGAGTCGAACTCGTAGAACGTCGGCGACCGCGCCGCGTTCAGCATCGGGATGAAGCGTTCGGGGCGGTCACTGCCCGCCGGGCCCGCGACGACGCCGCACGCCTCGTCGGGGTGGTCGGCGCGGGCGTGCGCGACGATCCGGTCCACCAGGTCCTGGGTGATGGTGAGCATGCGGCCAGCGTAGAACGCGCCCCGCGGCTCACTGCGTGAGGGTGACGGACCCCGCGGGCGGGCCCGGGTCGTCCTCCGGCGGCCCGGCGTCCCCGTCCTCCTCGTCCGGCAGCCCCGCGTCGCGGCGCCGCAGGTGGACGTCCACCTTCCGCAGCTCCTCGCGGACGACGGGCGCGAGCAGGTAGAGGCCCGTGATGTTGAAGACGGCGGCCAGGAAGAGGAAGACGTCCGCGAGGTCCACCAGTGTGCCGAGCGACAGCAGCGCCCCGGCGACGATCATCGCGCAGAACAGCGTCTTGTACGCCCCCTGCGCGATCCGGCCGCGGCCGAAGAGGTACGACCACGCCTTGAGCCCGTAGTAGCCCCACGTGATGATCGTGGCGAAGGCGAAGAGGAAGACGGCGACCGTCAGCACCACGGGGAACCACGGCAGCGCCGTCGCGAAGGCGTCCGAAGTGAGCGAGATGCCCGCCGTCGTGTCCCCGCCGTCGCCGCCCGACGCGGCGGCCTCGCGGGCGGCGGCGTAGCTCGGCGCGCCCGCGACGACGATGGTGAGCGCCGTCATGGTGCACAGGACCACGGTGTCGGCGAACGGTTCGAGCAGCGCCACCAGGCCCTCGGTCGCGGGCCGCCGCGTCTTCACCGCCGAGTGGACGATGGGCGCGGAGCCGACGCCCGCCTCGTTCGAGAACGCGGCGCGCTGGAAGCCGGTGATCAGCGCCCCCGCCACCCCGCCCGCGACCCCCTCGGGCCGGAACGCCTCCCGCCAGATGGTGGCCACGGCGTCCGGGATGTGCGGGGCGTTGGCGAGCAGGACGACGAGGCAGGCGACCACGTACAGGACCGTCATCGCGGGGACGAGGCGGCTGGTCACCCTGCCGATCGCCCGCATCCCGCCGACGAGGACCAGCGCGGTGAGCACGGCGACGACCAGCCCGAACAGCAGCGCCCCGGCCGAGCCGGTGAAGAACGGGGTGTGCTCCTCGGTGGCGGTGGCGAGCTGTTCGAGGGACTGGTTGACCTGGAAGAGGTTGCCGCCGAAGAAGGCGAAGAAGAGGATCATCGCGGCGGCGGGCAGCGCCAGGAAGCGGCCGAGGCGCGGCCTGCCCCGCTCGGCGAGCCCCTTGGTGAGGTACTGCATGGGGCCGCCGGAGACGCGGCCCTCGGCGTCGATGTCGCGGTACTTCACGCCGAGGGTGCACTCGACGAACTTCGTCGCCATCCCGAGGAAGCCGCACAGGATCATCCACAGGGTGGCGCCGGGGCCGCCGACCGAGACGGCGATGGCGACACCGGCGATGTTCCCGAGCCCGGCGGTGCCGGACAGGGCGGACGTGAGCGCCTGGAAGTGCGTGACCTCGCCCGGCGCGTCCGGCTGCTCGTACCGCCCGGCCGCGAGCTTGACGGCGGCGCCGAAGCGGCGGACCTGGACGAAGCCGAAACCGGCGGTGAACAGCAGCCCGGCCAGTACGAGCCAGCCGACGATGAGCGGGAAGGGACTGCCCGCGATCTCGATCTCGCAGAAGACGACGGCGTTCAGGACATCGCGAACAGGTTCGAATACGTCATTGACGGCCGTGTCGATGCGGTCGGTCCATGATCCGTCGCTCGCCATGGCAGGAGATTACCGACCCGCCACGCGAATTCCGTGATTATCGGATCAAGGCATCAGCGTTTCGATAAGGGTTTCCTGGAGGTGGCCGAGCCACGAATACGCGATGACCAGCGGACGTTCCGGATCGTCCGGCGGAATGTCGAACAGACGCTCGCTGTCCGCGTCATCCGAAAGGCCCAGCCGGCTGCCGATGGCGAGCCGCAGGTCGTTCAGCGCGCCGAGCCAGCGGCGCGCGTCGTCCCGCGACAGCGTGAGCACCGCGCCGCCGCCGGACTCGGACGCGTCACCCGCCGCCGCGTCCAGACCGCGCACCATCAGCAGCAGGTTCTCCCGCTTCGCCGTGCGCAGCTCGGTCTCGGTGAACCGCCGGAACTCCGCCGAAAGACGCCTGGCCTCCTCGTCCCGCTCCTGCCCCGGCTCGCCGTACGCGTCCGGGAACAGCCGGGCGAGCGCCGGGTCCGAGGGCGGCTCGCTCGGCCCCTCGGCGAACAGCGCGGCGAGGGGGTCGTCCGCGTCGCCGTCCGCCGGGCCCGCGCCGGGACCGATCAGTTCGAGCAGCTGCACGGCCAGGCTCCGGAGGATGGAGATCTGCCGCTCGTCCAGCGCGACGGCCGCGCCGCCGTCGCCGCTCGTCTCGAAAAGTGCCGCCATCACCGTTCCTGCTGAAGCGTCGCCCAGAGGCCATATCCGTGCATGGCCTGCACGTCCCGTTCCATTTCCTCGCGGCTGCCCTGCGAGACCGTCGCGCGCCCTTTGTTGTGGACGTCGAGCATGAGCTTGGTCGCCTTGTCCTTCGGATAGCCGAAATAGGACTGGAAGACGTAGGTCACATAGCTCATCAGGTTCACCGGGTCGTTGTGCACGACCGTGACCCATGGCACCTCGGGCAGCGGGGCCTCCACCGGTGCCTCGTCGGTCTCCGTGCGCTCGACTTCCATGGGCATCGCAGCACTCACGCCTCCCATGCTGCCACCGCCGCCCCCCGGGAGGTCAAACGAACGCCCCGCCCCCCAATATCGTCAAACTGACGAGATGGGGTGTACGCTGACCGCCATGGATGCTGAGAACGACGCGGCGGGCCTGCCGGTGGCGGTGCCCTCCACCGCCCTGTTCACCGACCAGTACGAGCTGACCATGCTCCAGGCCGCCCTGCGGTCCGGCACGGCGCACCGCAGGTCGGTGTTCGAGGTCTTCACCCGCCGCCTGCCCGACGGCCGCCGCTACGGCGTCGTCGCGGGCACGGGGCGGATGCTCGACGCCGTCGAGAACTTCCGCTTCGACCCCGCGATCCTCGGCTTCCTGCGCGAGCGGGACATCGTGGACGACCCGACCGTCGCCTGGCTCACCGACTACCGCTTCGGCGGCGACATCGACGGCTACCCCGAGGGCGAGGTGTACTTCCCCGGCTCGCCGCTGCTGCGCGTCGAGGGGACGTTCGCCGAGTGCGTGCTGCTGGAGACGGTGATCCTGTCGATCCTCAACTACGACTCGGCGGTGGCCGCCGCCGCGTCCCGCATGGCGGTCGCCGCCAACGGCAGGTCGCTCATGGAGATGGGCGCCCGCCGCATGCACGAGCTGGCGGCCGTCGCGGCGTCGCGCGCGGCGTACGTCGGCGGCTTCTCCACGACCTCGGACCTGGCGGCGGGCTTCCGCTACGGCATCCCGACCGTCGGCACCAGCGCGCACGCCTTCACGCTGCTGCACGACAGCGAGCGCCAGGCGTTCACCGCGCAGGTCGAGTCGCTCGGCCGCGGGACGACGCTGCTGGTCGACACGTACGACGTCCGCGAGGCCGTGCGGACCGCCGTCGAGGTGGCGGGCCCCGGGCTCGGCGCGGTGCGGATCGACTCGGGCGACCTGCTGATGGTCGCCCACCAGGTCAGGCGGCAGCTCGACGAACTGGGCGCCCACGACACGCGCATCGTCGTCACCAGCGACCTGGACGAGTACGCCATCGCCTCCCTCGCGGCGGCGCCGGTGGACGCGTACGGCGTCGGCACGCAGCTGGTGACCGGCAGCGGCCACCCGACGTGCTCGATGGTCTACAAGCTCGTCGCGCGGGCCGGGGACGATCCCGGGGCGCCGCTCGTGCCGGTGGCCAAGAGGTCGAGCGGCGGGAAGCTGTCCGTCGGCGGCCGGAAGTGGGCGGCCAGGCCGGTGGACGAGGAGGGCGTCGCCACCGCCGAGGTGATCGGGACGGGCGAGGTGCCCGCCCAGTACGCCGGCCGGCAGCTGCTGGTGCCGCTGGTACGGGGCGGCCGCGCCGTCGCCCGCGAACGCCTCGACGCGGCGCGCGACCGCCACGTACGGGCCCGCGCGGGCCTGCCGCTGTCGGCCACGCAGCTCTCGCGCGGCGAACCCGCCCTCCCCACCCGCTACCTGACCCCGCCCTCCGCCTGACGCGGCGGGCGAGGCACCGTAGGCTCGGACCCGGCCGCGCGAACTCACTCGAAGGGGTGTCCCATCACATGCACCGCGCCCTGATCGTCGTCGACGTCCAGAACGACTTCTGCGAGGGCGGCAGTCTCGCGGTCACGGGCGGCGCCGACGTCGCCGCCGCGATCACCGACCTCATCGGCGCGGCCACGCCCGCGTACGACCACGTCGTCGCCACCCGCGACCACCACATCGCGCCGGGCGACCACTTCTCGGACACCCCGGACTTCGTCCACTCCTGGCCGCGCCACTGCGTCGCCGGGACGGAGGGCGTCGGCTTCCACCCGAACTTCGCGCCCGCCGTCACCGCCGGGTCCGTGGACGCTTGCTTCGACAAGGGCGCGTACTCGGCGGCGTACAGCGGCTTCGAGGGGACGGACGAGTCCGGCGCGGGCCTCGCGGAGTGGCTGCGGGCGCGGGAGGTGACGGCGGTGGACGTCGTCGGCATCGCGACGGACCACTGCGTCCGCGCCACGGCCCTGGACGCGGCGCGGGAGGGCTTCACGACGCGCGTCCTGCTGAGCCTGACGGCCGGGGTGGCGCGGGAGACGACGGACAAGGCGCTGGACGAGCTGGCGGCGGCGGGCGTGGAACTGACGGGCAAGCCCGTCGTCACCACCTGACCACCCCCCGCCGTACGCGGCGGGACCCGCCCCGGGGACGGCGGACGACGGCCGTCCCGGCCCACGGACTGCCCGGGGGACGGCAGCGGGCAGTCGAGGCAGCGCCCGGGGATACGCAGGGCACCCGCCCACGACCGCCACCGGAAACGCCCCCGGGCAGCGGGCCACGGTCGCCACGCGGCCCGGGACGCCGGCAGCCTCCGGAGGGGGACACCAGCGGAAGCGGCAGTCCGGGAACGGCGACACCGCGACAGCGACGCGTCGCCCCCACCCGCGCCCGCGCTGGACGGCCTCCGAGGCGGCGAGCCCACGGTCGCCGCGCGACACAGGACGCCGGGCAGCCGCTCCCGACGGGGACACCGGCGGCGGCAGCAGTCCGGAGGACGCGTGCACCCGGCGGACGGTCCGGCGCTGGGTGCCGCGTAGGGCTGGCCGCCCAGTGTCCTCGGCCCGTGACGGCTGTGGGCCCGCCGCCCGGAAGCGACCGGCGCGGGCCGGGTCGCGGCGGGTGCGACAGGTCCCCCGGGCGTTGCTTCCGCCGCTGCCGCCATGAGGAGCGGCCCGCCGACCCGCTTGCCCGCTGGCCCCGGCAGGCTGCCCGGCGCGGCGACTGCGGGTCCGCCGCCCCGGGAGCGGTCCGGTGTGGGGCGCGGGTGGGGCGACGCGCCGCTGTCGCGGTGTGGCCGCGAAGGACGGCCGGAAACGGTCCGGCGCTGTTCCCGGGCGGGGTCGCGGGGCACGGTCCGCGGGCCGGCGGCCACCTCCGGCGACACCGGTCCGCGCCCGCTACGGACCGTTCCCGGTGCGGCGGGCCGCATCCTCATGGCCACACCGGCAGCGGGAACGCCCGGTGAGGGGACCGTGCCGCCATACGCGGTTCCGTGCGCGTTCCCCGGGCGGGGCCGTGCCGTCAGTGGCGTGCCGCGCCCTGGCGTGCGCCGTTCGTCACGCCCTGCGGCGTGGCGGGTGCGGGGAGTGCGTGGCCGTGGCGGTGCGGGTACGAGCGGCGTCTGCGGCGTGCCGGGCCCACCAGCCGCGGCATCGGGCACCAGCTCGCCGCCACGTCGCAGGACGACGGGCGCCAGACCGCGCCGTCCGGGTGGTGCAGGACGGCCGAGATCTCGTCGGGGGTGGGCGGCGCCCCGTTGCCCCGGAGCGCGAGGACGCGCAGGCCGAGGTTCCGCAGGCGCGTGAGCGCCCGCGGGCGGTTCGCGGCATGGACCAGCACGCGGACGGTGCGCCCCTGGTCCCCCGGGTGCGGGAGCACGAGCGCGACGACGACACTGCCGTCCGGCAGCTGGACGAAACCTCCATCGGACATGGAACACATCTTTACGCGCCCGGCCGCCGTCCGTCGAGGGGTAGTCAGCAAAATAGCCTCTGACCTGCGAATTCACCAAATCGAACACATGCGGCAATGAAGCTGTCACGCTTCGCTGTTAAAGATCTCTCCCAGCCGCTTGTAGGGAGGCCACTGTCCCGGCCGTCCCCGAGCGGGCGTCCGTTCGGCTCTTGACGGCGCGTCACCTCACCCGGACGGCCGTGCGCCCCCCGTGCTCCCACCCGGTCCGCGCCCGGCGCTTACCCCGCTCGCGGCGAGGGCATCGAGGGGCGTAGAAGCGTTCGAGCGGCGGCCGTTCACCGTCGCGCCAGGCACCTCCACGAGGACGGAACCGACATGCCGCACCCGGCCCCCGCGCAGCTCGTCTCCGGTTCGGCGACCGTCGTCGGCAGCGCGCTGGTGCTGCTCCTCGTCATCCCCTCGGGTTCGGCGGCGGCCCTGGCGCTCGTCGCCGCCCTGTCCCTGGCGCTCGGCACGCTGGCCGCGCTCGCGACGGCGCCGGAACGCCGCACCGCGCGGGCCGCCCGTGCCCGTACCGGCGTCCGCGTCTGAGGCACGGGCCGGTCAGACGGCCGATACCACCACCGTGCGGGCCGACTTGTCGTGCAGGCACTGGCGGTACGGCTGGTCCCACGTGCACCACAGCACGTTGACGAGCCAGAACAGGAAGCCGATGCACGGCAGCAGCTGCGGCAGGGAGTAGACACCGGCGCGGTTCCAGGCCGCGTTGCCGCGCGGCACCGCGCCGTCGTCCAGCATCGCGACGCGGATGCGCACGGCCATCTTGCCGAGCGTCTGGCCGCGGGCGCTGAGCATCAGGCCCTCGTAGATGAAGTAGACGAGCAGCATGATGGCCTGCTGCGTCCACGAACCGCCGGTGCCCGCGTTCTCGTTCCAGTCGTAGTCACCGCGCAGCGGCCACAGGAGCAGGGACACCGGGACGCCCACGATGATCGCGTCGATGATGCGCGCGATCAGCCGCCGGAAGCGGGAGGGCAGCGGCGGCATCCCGGCGAGCGGGTCGGTGGCGCCCGCAGCGTTGCCGTACGGGTTGGCGCCGTACGGGTCGCCGGGCGGCGGTGCCTTGGGGATGCCGGGGTCGGGTCCTGTGGGCCCGCCGGACGCGCCGGGCGGCCGGTCGCGGTCGGGATCGCCGTCGTTGCCAGGCTGCGGCTGATCGGTGGTCATGTGGCCCAGTGCACCCCGGCCCGCCGCCCCGCGCATCCGGCGCCGGGCGATCGGGTCACGGCACTGGGCCGCCCGGGGGTCAGCCCGCGGCCGGTTCCGGCTCCCCGCCCTTGCCCGCCTTGGCCCCCTTGCCCGCCTTGCCGGGCTTCCCGGCCACGAACGTCCCGGCCGCCTTGTCGTGCCACGCCTGCCGCCACGGCCTGTCCCGCGCGCCCATCAGCAGACTGACGACGCCGACGACGAACAGGGCCGACGCGTTGAACACCAGCCACCGCAGCAGCGCCTTGCCGAACGACGGCTTCTCCTGCTGCTGGAGGTCCACGACGCGGGCGCCGAAGAGGCCCTTGCCCGGCGTCGTGCCCCAGATGGCCGTCGGCAGCGCCTCCAGCAGCAGGCCCACGCCCAGGAACACGCCGAGGACGAGCGCGATGTAGCCGCCCGTCGTGCCGTCCACCAGCCAGATCTGCTGGGTGACACCGGCGCGTTCCGCCGCGTCGATCTGCTCCTGGATGTGGTCGCGCGCGCTGCCGAGCAGCGGCCACGCGACGGCCGCCGCCGCGATCAGCGGCAGCAGCGTGTCGACGATCCGCGCCATCAGGCGCCGCCCCAGCGTGGCCGGGTACTGCCTGTCCGGCTCCGCCAGGCGGCCGACCATCGTCAGCGGCGCGCCCTCGTGCGACTGGAGGAACGGGGACTGCGCCGGGGTCGCGCCCGGCACCTGCTGGTGGGGGTAGCCGTAGCCGCCGGGCTGGGCGCCCTGCTGGACGGGCGGCGGGTAGCCGTAACCGCCCGGCGCGGCCTGCTGCTGGTGCGGGTAGCCGTAACCGCCGGGCGGGGTCGGCCGCTGCTGCGCGGCGCCCTGCTGGGGGTAGCCGTAGCCGGGCGGCGGGCCCTGCTGGGCGGGCACGCCCTGCGGCGGGCTGACGCGGCCCTGCTGCTCCGGCGCGTTCGGCACGCCCTGCGGCGGGCTCACCCGGGCGGGCGGGACGGTGCCGCCCTGGGGCGGGGTGTTGAGGGCCTGCCTGGCGAGGTCGTGGACCTGCCGCTCCCAGGAGTTGTCCGTGTCGGTCCTGCGCAGCGCGGCCGTCTTCGGGTCCGTCACCTCGGGGTCCCGCTGCTCCGGGGTGCCCGGTACGCCGTCGGCCGGGGTGCGGCCGAAGCTGCCGCGCGGGTCGGAGCCGCGGGCCGCGGCGGCGGACGGCGAGGCGCTGACGTCCTCGTCCGAGCCCCAGGGGGCGCGCCGTTCGCCGCCGTCGTGCGTGCCGCCGCCCGAGGCGGGCGCGACGTCGCCGCGCCGCCGGAGTTCGGGCAGGGCGCCGCCGGACGCCTGTCCGGGGACACGCCGTCCGCCGCCGGCCGCCAGGCTGTCCTCGTCGAAGAAGAACGGCTGCGTCTCGTGCTTGGGCGGTTCCTGGGCCGGTCCGGGCGCGGGCGCGGCCGATCCGGTCGGCGGGGTGGGGACGGGCTCGCCCTCCCGCGGCTCGGGCCGGCTGCTGCCCGGCACCCAGGCGGTGCCGTTCCAGTACCGGATGTAGCCGGGAATGGACGGGTCCGGATACCAGTTGGGCCCCGGGCCGTCTCCTGCGGGTGGGGAGCTCATACGCGGTCCGAATCTCCTCGTCCGTACGGTCCGTACAGTCTGTCGCGCTACCGGTTCAGCATGGTAGTCGCCAGGGGACCCGTGCGTTTCCCCCCGGGCCTGGACAGGACGATAACGAAAGCGCGGGGCGGGCGGTTGTGGTCCGGCGCGGGCAACGGCCGTGCGGGCGGCCTCACATCGCGTGCACCGCCGCCCTGGCCGGGGCGTGCAGGCCGAGGAAGTCGGTGTTGTCGGCCCACTGGTCGACCGCGCCGGTGAGCGGCAGGCCGCGCAGCGCGGGGTCGGTGACGGTCGCGCGCAGCGCCTCGGCGAAGCGCTGGGCGCCGATGACGAGGTACGGGCGGCCGTGGAACGGGCGGCGGGTGGGGTCGAGGGGCGGCGCGAGCCCCGACTCGTTCTGTACGGCGGCGACCTGCTCGTACGCCTCGCACAAGTGCCGCTCGCGCAGGGCGGCTCCGGTGGCGGCGAGCGCGCCGCGCAGGTGCGGGGTGAGCGTCGCGGCGACGGGGAGGCGGGCGAACGCGCTGCCGAGCCACTTGCTGTAGGGCGCGTAGCGGCGGGCCAGCAGGAGGCACAGGCGCATGAGGTCGCGGACGAGGCGGCCTGTGACGACGGCGGCGCCGAGGTCGTCGCCCGCCTCGGCGCAGCGCCCCGGGAAGGCCTCCTCCTGGGATATGCGCTGCCACTGGCAGGCGAGGAGATGGCGCCACACCTGGTCGGGGTACCAGGCCAACCGGTCGCGTGCGGCGGTGAGTTCGCCGGTGGTGTCGTGGAAGACGGCGCCGGACGTGACCTCGGCGAGGCGCTGCTGGGGCATGGCGAGCCAGTCGGCGGTGGCGGGCGCGCCGTGCAGGCCGAGGCGGTCGGCGAGCCAGGAGTCCACGTCGGTGACGTCCACGCGGTGCGCGACCGGGCCGTCCGTGCGGGCCATGATGCCGACGGGGTCGAGCGGGTCGGGGCTGCTCTCGAAGTGCGTGGGCCAGCCGCGTACGTCCTTCGGCAGCCGGACGGCGAGCAGTTCGCGTATGGCGGGCCCTTGCGCCGCGGCGTCGCCGGGGGTGAGAAAGAGGGTGAGGCGGGGCCCCCAGTCGTGGTCGGCCGAGCGTGCCGAGTCGAAGCCGAGGACCTCGGAGCCGCTCCCGACGCGGGCCGCGGCGTACCGCAGCCCCGGCAGTCCGGCGGCCAGGAGGGGCCGCACCGCCTCCTCGAACAGATGCTGGGAGAGCCGCAGTCCTGGCAGGAAGGGAGCGTGGTGCGTGGGAGGCATGCTCCCCACTGTCCGCGCGCGGGGCGGGGCGGTCCAGCGGATTACGGCGCGGGTCGACCCGCGCGGCGCGGCGGCGCGCGGAGGATGCCGGAATCAATTCCGGGAAACCGCGTAATGAACTTCGGGTGGGCCCCTCTGTCTCTTGTGTGCGGGCCGCCGGGCGGGCCGCGACGACAGCACAGGAGAGAGAGGGCTCATCTCATGCACACCATCATCGAGCGGGAGCTCGACATCGAGCTGGTGCTCTCGGCGGAACGCAGTGTCCCCGTACCGGCGCGGCTGGTGTACCGGTCGAACGATCCGTTCGCCGTGCATGTCACCTTCCACATCGGCTCGGACGCGCCGGTGCAGTGGACGTTCGCGCGCGACCTGCTGGTCGAGGGGGTGTTCCGGCCCTGCGGGGAGGGCGATGTACGGGTGTGGCCGAGCGGGCCCGACAGCAGGCGGGTCATCTTCTTCGCGCTCAGGTCGCCGGACGGCGACGCGCTGCTGAAGGCGCCCGCGCCGGTCGTCTCGGCCTGGCTGGAACGGACGCTGCGCGTCGTGCCGCCCGGCGAGGAGGCCGACCAGATCGACGCGGAGGAGTGCCTGTTCGCGCTGCTCACCGCCCGCCCGGCGGACGACGGGGGCGAGAGCCGCCCGTGAACTCCCCCTCGGGCGGCGGCGCACCACCCCGCGCCACCCCCGTTCCCGGGGCCTCTCCTGCCCGTCGCCGGGCGTGAAGCCGCCCGTCCGGGGAATCATCAAGGACACCACCCCCCACGAACCGCCCCCGCGACCTGCACTCGCGGGGGCGGTTCCCGTGCGCGGGCCCGACGCCGTTCCCCCGGGCGGCGGCGGTCGTTACGCTCGTGCCATGACGGGGACACACATCGGGGCGGCGGACGGCGCGGCGACGCGCGTCGTGGTCGAACTCAGCGCGGCCGAGGAGCACTTCGCCGCGCTGGAGGAGGCGCTGACGGAGATCGACGTACCGGGGGTGTCGTTCCACGAGAGCGATCCGTCCGGCGTCGCGCTGCTGACGTCCGGCTGGCAGACGCTCGTCGTCTCGGCCGTCTCGGCGGGGGCGCTGAAGGCGGTGCGCGACGTGCTGATCGCGCACATCTCCGGCAAGCGCGTGCGGATCAGCGTCACGCGGTCGGGCACCAAGAAGTCGGTGACCTACGAGGGTCACCTCGGCGACGGTCGCGAGGTCGAGCAGCTTGTCCGTGAGATCACGGCTGAAGAGCCATCTGACTGAGGTCTCCCCCACCGCCTTCCACAGCGGCCTCGGCCGGGTCGATCCGGTCGCGGTCCGGCTCGAACTCGCCCGCGACCTGCGCGAGGACACCACCCACGAGGAACGGGTCGCCCTCCTCGCCGCGCTGCTGCACGAGCGGCACCACTGGCTCCAGCACGTCGGCACGAACGCGGGCCTCTTCGGCACGCTGCTGCTGGAGTTCCAGACGGGCATGGTGGAGCAGCTCCCGCTGGAGGAACTGCGCGCCGGCGACCTGCCGTTGCTCGCGCACGAGAAGCGGTTCGCCGGCCCGCTGGGCCGGTGGGAGCGCTTCGAGGCGACCCGGCGGCTCTTCTTCGGCTGCCGCCGGGGCGACCTGGACGTCCTCGTCGCGGCCGGGCGCGGCCCGTTGTGGGACGAGCTGGCGCCGCTGACCGCCGAGGCCATGGGCAGGCTGCTCGCCGGCTCGCCGCGCGTGCGCGAGTACCGCGCGTTCCTCGAAGCGCCGGACGGCCACCTGCCGGTCACGACCGAGATGCTGGAGGTGAACCGCTGGTCCGTGGGCGCGCGGCACCTCATGGAGGGCGCCGCGCGGCAGAGCGAGACGCACCGGCTGCTCAAGGCGGCGATCGACGGCCACCGCGACGCGGGGGCACCGGCCGGGAAGTTCGCGTTCGACCTGTCGCGGCCCCGGACGGGCGTCTACGGTGTGGCGCGCACGGTGTTCGACCAGTTCGTGGGCACGCCGACCGCCGCCGCGGACGTCGGCTTCGCCTACGCCTGCGACCTGGCGCTGAACGCGTGCGCGCCGCCGCTGTACCCGTTCGTCCCCGTCAACCCGGGCATGTTCTTCGCCCATGTCGCCCAGCGGCTCGGCGGCTTCCGCTTCGACCGCGCGCTCAACTTCACCGATCCGGCGGCGGCGCGCGCGCTGATCGCCGAACTGACGGAGCACCTGCGCGGCGGCGGGCCCGACCTGTCGCTCGCGCTGGACGTCAGGCGCCGCATGGTCGAGTCCTTCCTCGGCCACCTGCGGCCCGACGAGGTCGCCGGGCAGATCTTCACCGACCGGGGCGCGGGCCGCCTGCCCGTGCCCACGGGGCCGTCGTCCCGGCTGCGGTACCTCCTGGCGCTGACGGCCGAGGCCGAACGCGTCCGTGCCCGCGCGCCCGAGTTCCTCGTCTTCCCCAGCGCCTCCTTCATGGCCGACCGGGCGGCGTTCCGCGAGACGTTCGGCCGGATCGCGCCGCCGCTGGTGGCGTACGGGCCGGGCGACCTGCGCGCGTCGCGCCGCGATCCGGGGTGGGCGGAGTTCTTCCTCGCGACCGGCGTGCACTACGAGGTGCTGCGCGGCCTCGTGATGCTCGACGCGCGGGCGCTGGGCACCGGGCTGGCGCCGTACGTCAGGGTCGCGGGCGGGCTCGTCAGGACCGTGCTGACCGGCGCGCTGCGCGGCGCACCGGTCGCCGGGGTGATCTGGCGGCACGCGGAGGCCGCCGCCGAGGGGCGGTGAGCGGCTCAGCAGCTGGGCACGTTCTCCCCCGCCGCCAGCGCGCGCAGGCTCTCCACCGCGCCGCTCAGCGAGCTGACCGGGACGAGGCGCAGCCCGTCCGGCGTGTCGGCCGTCGCGTCGCCGCACTCGTCGGCGGGGACGAGGAAGACGGTCGCGCCGTCGCGGCGCGCCGCCTGCGTCTTGAGCGCGACGCCGCCGACCGGGCCCACCTCGCCCTCGCCGTCGATGGTCCCGGTGCCCGCGACGGTGGCGCCGCCCGTCAGGTCGCCGCCGCTGCCGTCGCCGTCGAGCATGTCCACGATGCCGAGCGAGAAGAGGAGCCCGGCGCTCGGGCCGCCGACGTCGGCGAGGTTCAGTTCGACGGTGACGTCGTCCTCGTCCATGCCGAGGAAGGCGAGCGCGGCGGTCACGGCGTCGTCCTGCGACCGGCGCATCTCGTCGGCGTTGTGCTCGCGGATCTCCTCGGTGGAGTCGCCCTCCGGGTAGACGGAGTCGCGCGGCAGGACTGCCTGGTCGCCCGCGAAGTAGCCGCGCACCACGTCGGCGAGGCGCACGGTGGCGTCCGGGGCGGTGGCCTGGATGGTCGTCAGACGCAGCTCGCCCTCGGTCTCGCGCACCGGCGCGCCGGTGATCGTGATGACCGCCTCGCCGTCCCGTTCGCCCAGCACGTCCGCCGTGTCACCCGGGTGGGTGACGGCGAACGGCAGCGGCGCCAGCGCCGCGACGGCCAGCAGCGCCGCGAAGAGGACGCCGCACACGGCGAGCAGCAGGGTACGGCGTGGCCCCGCGAGCCGGGCCGGCGGCGGGGCGGGCGCGGATGCGGCGGTCTTGGCGGCGGGCATGCCAGCGAATCTAACGCAGGACGGCCCCCACCTCCCGCGCGGCCCTGACGACCCGTGGCCCGACACCGGGCGGCACGGTCTCGTGCAGCATCACGACGCCCACGCTGCCCTCGACGCCGCAGTCGGCCGGCAGCGGGGCGGCGGCCGCGGCGGCGCGGGCGGGGGACAGCGCGCGGGTGAGGACGTAGCCGTCCTCGTCGTCGATGTCCTTGCAGCGGCCGGTCAGGATCGCCTGCCCGGCGGCGCCCCGGTCGAGCGGCTCGCGGAAACCGGTGCGGTACGCGACGTGGTAGCCCGCCCGCGTCGGCTCGACGACGGCGACGGTCAGCGCGTCCGTGCCGTCGGGCACGGTCAGGTGCGCGGTGGCGCCCACGTCGTCGGCGAGCGACCGCAGCACGGGCAGCGCCGCCTCGCGCACCAGCGGGTGCACCTGGCGGCCGAGGCCGAGCACGCCGACGCCCACCCGGGCGCGGCCGGTCGCGTCGCGGCGGGCGAGGGCGTGCTGTTCGAGCGTCGCGAGCAGGCGGTAGACGACGGTGCGGTTGACGCCGAGGCGGCGCGCCAGCTCGGTGACCGTCAGCCCCTGGTCGGTGTCGGCGAGGAGTTTGAGGACACGCAGTCCCCGGTCGAGTGTCTGAGAGGTCTCCGCGGTCAACGGGCGCCCCCCTTCGGTGAGGTGCGCGCCGCCGGTCCCGTG
Source organism: Streptomyces sp. NPDC049879 (assembly GCF_044461265.1). Classification (NCBI taxonomy): domain Bacteria; kingdom Bacillati; phylum Actinomycetota; class Actinomycetes; order Kitasatosporales; family Streptomycetaceae; genus Streptomyces; species Streptomyces sp. NPDC049879. Next base: position 447,486 of record NZ_JBITKT010000006.1, read on the forward strand.
GGCGGCGGGCACGGGTTTCCTGAACAGGACCGTGCGGAGGCCGGGGCCTCTCCGGGGCCACATTGCCGCGGGCGGACGGGCGTTCGGAAACTACCGCCGCGTCCCAGTCGCCGGAAGAGGGCGTCCACGATGCGAGCGGCCGGGGCGGGCGACCACGCCGTGCCACCCGCGGGAACGGCGGGCGGGGGCAGGATCACCTCGTGCATCGGAGGGCGTCCTTGCGGGGCGCCGGGCTTCGGTGGGTGGGCGGGTGCCGATCCGGTCCAGGGCGGCTTGGGCCCCGGGCGTCCCGACGCGGACGGGGACGCGGTGCGGGAGGCCCCCGGGGCACTCGACCGGGCTCCGGATCGACCTGCTCGCGCTGAACGCGCCTTCCGTAGCCGGGCGTTGCGGGCCCGGGCACCTGGGCCGGGACGCGGCCGACCACGAACGGGTCACCGTCCGCGGCCGTCCCTGCCCGGAGGGCTCAGCGCATGCGGGTGGCCCACTCGCGGACCTTGGCGACCCGTTGCCTGAGCTGACCGGCCGTGGCCTCCGCGCTCGGCGGGCCGCCGCAGGCGCGGCGCAGCTCGGTGTGGATGACGCCGTGCGGCTTGCCCGACTGATGGGCGTAGGCGCCGACGAGCGAGTTCAGCTCGCGGCGCAGTTCCATCAGCTCCTTGTGCGAGACGACCGGCCGCCGCTCGGCGGGCAGCTCGATGAGGTCGGCCTCCTCGTCCGGCTTGCGGCGGCTGTGGGCGATCTGCCGTGCCTGCCGCCGCTGGAGGAGCAGCTGCACCTGGTCGGGTTCGAGGAGCCCGGGGATGCCTAGGTAGTCCTGCTCCTCCTCGCTGCCGGGGTGCGCCTGCATGCCGAACTCGGCGCCGTCGTACATCACCCGGTCGAAGACGGCCTCCGACTCCAGCGCCTCGAAGGGCAGTTGGTCCTGCTCGCCGTCGGGTTCGTCCTTCTCGCGCTCGGCGTCGCGCAGGAGGGCTTCCTCCTCGGCATACGGGTCCTCGTCCGCCGCCTTCTTCGGCTTGTCGAGCACGTGGTCGCGCTCGACCTCCAGTTCGTGCGCGAAGCCCAGCAGGGAGGGGATGGTCGGCAGGAACACCGAGGCCGTCTCGCCCCGGCGCCGCGAGCGGACGAAGCGGCCCACCGCCTGGGCGAAGAACAGGGGCGTCGAGATCGTCGTCGCGTACACCCCGACCGCCAGCCGCGGCACGTCCACGCCCTCGGACACCATCCGCACGGCCACCATCCAGCGGTCCTCGGACGCGCGGAACTCCTCGATGCGGCCGGAGGCACCCGCGTCGTCGGACAGGACGAGGGTGGCGCCGTGCCCGGTGATCTCGCGCAGCAGCTTGGCGTACGCGCGGGCGGACTCCTGGTCGCTCGCGATGACGAGGCCGCCCGCGTCGTGGATGGAGCGGCGCACCTCGGTGAGGCGGCGGTCGGCGGCGCTGAGGACGGCGGGCATCCAGTCGCCCTTGGGGTCGAGCGCGGTGCGCCACGCCTGGGAGGTGGCGTCCTTGGTCATCGGCTCGCCGAGTTTGGCGGCGATCTCGTCGCCCGCCTTGGTGCGCCAGCGCATGCTGCCGCTGTAGGAGAGGAAGATGACCGGCCGCACGACGCCGTCGCCGAGGGCGCTGCCGTATCCGTACGTGTAGTCGGCGACGGAGCGGCGGATACCGTCGTTGCCCTCGGCGTAGGCGACGAACGGGATCGGGTTCGTGTCCGAGCGGAACGGGGTGCCGGTCAACGCCAGCCGCCGCGTCGCGGGCTCGAACGCCTCCAGGCACGCCTCGCCCCAGGACCGGGAGTCACCGGCGTGGTGGATCTCGTCGAGGATCACGAGGGACTTGCGCTGCTCGCTGCGGTTGCGGTGCAGCATGGGCCGCACGCCGACGCCCGCGTACGTGACCGCGACACCGTGGTAGTCGCGGCCCACGGGACCGGCGCTGTACGCCGGGTCCAGGCGGATGCCTATCCGCGCCGCCGCCTCGGCCCACTGGGTCTTCAGGTGCTCGGTGGGCGCGACGACGGTCACCTGCTGCACGACGTGGTGGTGCAGCAGCCAGGACGCGAGGGTCAGGGCGAACGTCGTCTTGCCCGCGCCGGGTGTGGCGACGGCGAGGAAGTCCCGTGGCTGCGTCCGCAGGTACTCCTGCATGGCGGCTTCCTGCCAGGCCCGGAGCTTCCCCGCCGTGCCCCAGGGGGCGCGGCCCGGGAAGGCGGGCGAGAGGTGGTGGGACGACGGGACGGCGGACGATGCTGTGCTGGTCACGGTCTCCACGGTGCGGGGGTCGGCGGCGGCTGGCGATCGCGTCAGCCTAACCGAGCGACGCACGCCGCCCGGCAACCGGTCGACACCTGCCCAAGGCCGTCTCACCCAATCCCGGAAACGGCACGGCGAGCGCGCACACCACCGTGAACAACACCACAGCGGACGCACGGCGGTGCCGCCCGCGCGTGCGCCGTGCAGGGCGGAAACGGTTCGGCGGTGGCGCACGACGGCGCGCACGAAAACACGGTGAGGTTTAGGGGTTTCCGCCACGCGGTGACGCCTCCAGCCCAGGGTGCCGGATGGCCGCACGTCCGGAGACAGGGGCATCGCGACTCCCCCGCAAGCCACGACGCACGGGCCCGCTGGCGGCGCTCGGCAGCCACGGCGAGGCGTGACATCGCCGGAGACGGGGCGTCGCGACTCCCCCGGGTCCGTCCCCAGAGGGAGCGCCCGGCCGCCCGGCCTCCGGCGCGCGTGACCGCGGCACGCACCCACCGGGAGCACGGGGACGGATGTGCCCGGGGACATCGCGACCAGGAACCCCGTTCCCAGGACACGCGCCTCCCCGCGCACGGCCCGACAGCCCACCCCGCCAGGGCGGTCGGCCCACCCACCTGCGCCGTCGCGGTGCGGCTTCGCGCGCTCCTGGAGGAAGGAGCAGCGACGGCGCTTCGGCCAAGGGGGCGCCGGGTGCGACCGCAAGGCACCGGAGCGCGCAGTACTCGGGCAGGCAGCAAGCGTGCCTGTGCCCGCCCCCGGCTGCCCTGCCGACGGCAGCCCCCGCCCAGGGCGATCCGAGGACACGCGCCTCCCCGCACACGGCCCGACGGCCCACACCGCCACAGCAGTTGGCCCGGTGGGTGGAGCGGCGACGGCGGGCCGGGCCGAGGCCGTACGTCGAGCGTCCGTCCCGAGCAGGGGCGTACCCGCCGTCCCGGCCGGGAGTTCTCCGGCGCATGACCCGACACGCCCCGTTGGGCGACGGCCGGGCGGCCCGTCGCTCCGGCGCCCGCGTACGCGTGCGGGCCTGGGTGGCGGAGCCCCGGCCGGGCCCGCCGTTCAGACGGCCGCCGCCGTCGCCGTTCCCTTGGACGAGGGGGTCAGGCGGCCCGCCACGGCGACGCTCACCAGCGCCGTCACCGCCGTCACCGCGTAGACCACCACGAACGCCGCCGGACCCACCGCGCCTTCGAGCGCGCCGTCGTGCGCCACCGCCGAACTGTCCCCGCCCAAGGCGGCGAACGCGCTGCCGACCAGGGTGAGCATCACCACGTTCCCCAGGCTGTCGCACACCTGGAGCGAGGCGACGTTGCCGCCCGCCTCCTCGGGGGCGGACAGCCGCAGCACCAGGACACCGAGCGTCGAGACGACCAGGCCCATGCCGAAGGCCGCGAGGCCCAGCGTCACCACGGGCAGCGACACCGGGACGGTGTCGAACAGCACCAGCGGTGTCGTCGCCGTGCCCAGGGTCAGCAGGACCGTGCCACCGCGCACCAGCCGTTCCCTGCGCCCCTCGGCCCACGGCCGGGACTGCGCCCACGAGCCGAACGCCCACAGCGCCCCGGAGGCCGCCAGCGCGAGGCCCGCCTCGGTGTATGACAGCCCGCGCCGCGTGACCAGCATCAGCGGCAGGAACGTCTGCGTCGCCATGTACGCGGCCGACAGGAGCCCCCGCAGCGCGATGACGGACGGCAGCCCCCGGCGGCCGAGGAACGTGCCCGAGGGCAGCAGCCTGGTCGCGCCCGGCACCATCAGCGCCAGCCCGGCCAGCACGGGTATGAGCGCCATCCAGTTCAATTCCCGCCCGCCGTACTGGAGCAGGCCCGCGCCGAACGCGACCACCAGCGCCAGCCGCAGCCGCCGCCCGTCGAAGCGGTCCGCACCCCCCGGCGGCGGCCCGGCGGCCTGCCGCCGCAGCGCCGGGAGCAGCACCGCGAGCGGCAGCACGACCAGGACGGTGATCCCGAGGAACACCCAGCGCCAGCTGAACCGCTCGGTCACCGTCCCGGCGATCAGCGGCCCGATCAGCGAGGGCACCACCCAGGCCCCGGAGAACGCCGCGAACGCCGCGCCCCGCAGCCGTTCGGGGTACGCCCGGCCCACGGCCACGTACAGCGCGACGATGACCAGCCCGCCGCCCGCGCCCTGCGCCGCCCGGCCGAGGATGAACACCCACATGCTCCCGGCCGCCCCGGAGAGCAGCAGCCCGGCGCCGAAGGTCACGATGCCCGCGAGCACAGGACCCACCGGCCCGCGCCGGTCGCACCACTGGCCGGACAGCGACATGCCCAGCAGGCTCGTCGTGAAGAACGCGGAGAACGCGAAGGCGTACAGCGACACCCCGTCCAGCGCCTCCGCCGCGGCGGGCATGGCCGTGCCCACCGCCATGCCCTCGAAGGCGATCAGCAGGATCATGCTGACGCAGCCCAGGGTGAGCGTCCGGTACCGCGCGCTCAGCACACCGCCACCGGTGTCCACCGGCCCGTCCGGCTCCCCCGCCACCACGGCGGGGACCTCAGCCGGCGGCGGCCCCTCCCCCACCGGGACACCGATGACCGTCAGGCCCTCGGGTCCCGCCTCTTGTCCGGCCTCGTCGCCGGTCGTCCTGTCGCGCATGCCCCCAAGGTAAGGATCGGAGCCCGCTCCTGCCTATGGACCAAAGGACGAAACCGCACTCACCTTCGGCCGACGTCCCGGGACGGGCACCGCTCACTTCCGGCCGACACCCGTCCGGCCGCCGCCCCCGTCCCAGCCCCTTCCGAGCCCCCGCTCAGGCGCCGCCCACCGCGCTCTGCGGCCGGATCGGCAGCCGGTTGACCGGCCGCCCCGTGGCCGCCCGCACCGCCGCCGCGACCGCCGCGGGCGACACCACGACCGGCACCGCGCTCGCCGCCTTCGCCCCGAACGGCGCCACCACGTCACGCTCCTCCAGCAGCGACACGATCCGCACATCCGGCGCGTCCAGCGCAGTCGGCAGCGGATACCCCGACAGGTCGGGACGGCGCACCATCCCCCGTACGACACGCAGGTGTTCGGTCAGCGCCGCGCCGACCCCCTGCACGACGCCCGCCTCGATCCGCGCCCGCACCTGCCGCGGGTTCAGCACCCGCCCGACGTCCTGCGCGATCGCCATCTCCACGACCCGCACCGCGCCCAGCTCCACGTCCACGTCCACCACCGCGCGCACCGCCGCGAAGGCCAGCCCGACGAACGCGTCCCCCTGCCCCGCCTCGTTCAACGGCTCGGTGGGATGCGGGCGGCACTGCGCGGTCGCCCACAGCTCCTTGCCCTCCAGCGCCTCCGCGACCGTCGTGCTCAGCACACCGTCGTACGACGTGATCTTCCCGTCCGCGATGCTCAGCAGCTCCGCGGACATCCCGAACGTCGCCGCCAACGGCTGGAGCAGCTGCGTGCGCACCATCTTCGCCGCACGCTCCACCGCACCGCCCGACACCCACGTGTGCCGCCCGCGCCCGCCCGCGCCCGCGGGCGGCAGGTCGGTGTCCACCGGCGCCACATGCACCTCGTCGATGCCCAGCACGTCCTGCACGATCTGCCGCGCCAGCGTCGCGAAGCCCTGCCCCGAGTCGACCGCCGCGCACAGCACGGTCGCCACGGTGCCCTCGACCTTGACCGTGGCCGTGGCCACCTCGTCGGTCCCCTCGGCACCGAGCATGTGCACCATGCCGAGGGCATATCCGACGCCACGCCGAACGGCCCCGGGGTCCCCCGCGCCGTCGGGGCCGCCAGGCAGCAGCCAGTCCTCGACCGGCCCGTCCTTCGGCAGCGCGGGCATCGGCGCCTCCCGCACGGCGGCCAGCAGCTCCGCGACGGGCGCGGGGCAGGTGACGGCCTGCCCGGTCGGCAGCGTGTCCCCGGTGGACATGACGTTCCTGGCGCGCAACTCGGCCGGGTCGAGCCCGAGATGGACCGCGAGCTTGTCCATCTGCCCCTCGTACGCGGCGCAGACCTGCAGCGCGCCCTCGCCCCGCAGGTAGCCGGACGGCGGGTTGTTCGTGCGCACGGCCCAGCCGTCGACCACGGCGTTGGGCACCACGTACGGTCCGGCCGCGAACGACACGGCGGCGGCCAGCACCTCCGCGGAGTCGTCGGCGTAGGCGCCCGCGTCCATCAGCAGCTGCGCCTCGACCTTGACGAGCTTCCCGTCCCGGTTGGCGTGGTGCCAGTAGCGCAGCAGCGTCGGGTGCCGGTGCGCGTGCCCGAGGAACGACTCCTCGCGCGTCGCCGCCAGTTTGACGGGCGACGCGGTACGGATGGCCAGCAGCGCCAGCGGCAGCTGGAACCCGAGGTCCTCCCGGTCCCCCAGCGCGCCCGGCACCCCGGTGACGCAGATCTTCACCTGCTCCGCCGTCAGCCCGAGGCAGGCGGCCAGCCGGTCGCGGTCGGTGTGCGGGTCGGTCGACCCGATGTACACCTCGACGCCCCCGTCCGGGCGCGGCACGGCGAGCCCCGACTCGGCACCCACGGGCGCCGGGTCCTGCCGCCCCACGCGGTACAGCCCCTCGACGACGATCTCGCCGGTGGCCGACGGGTCGCCGTGCCGCAGCGGGATGTGCCGCACGAGGTTGCCGTCCGGGTGGATGGGCGGCGCCTCGAACGCCTTCTCCGGGTCGGTGACCGCGTCCAGCACCTCGTACTCGACGACGATCGCGGCGGCGGCCAGCCTGGCCGTCTCCGGGTGGTCGGCGGCGACGGCGGCGACCGGCTCGCCGTGGTAGCGCACCACCTCGGAGGCCAGCGGCGGCCGGTCCGTGACGGCGCGCCCCAGGCCGCCCGTGCCGGTGACGTCCTCGTGCGTGACGACGGCGCGCACGCCGGGCATCGCGGCGGCCTGGGCGGTGTCGATGCGCTTGATACGGGCGTGGGGGTGGGGCGAGCGGAGCACGGCGGCCCACAGCAGGCCCTCGGCCCACAGATCGGCGGTGTAGGGGTAGGTGCCCAGTGCCTTGGCCTCCGCGTCGGCCGGGGCGAGGGAGGTGCCGAGGCCGTGCGCGGGCGCGCCCGCGGGCCTGCCGACCGGCTGGCCGGCCACGGCGGGGGTGACGGTGATGGCGGCGGCGGTGTCGGCGGCCCGGTCAGTCATGGCGTTGCCCTTTCATCCCCATGCGGGGGTGCGTCCCCTCGCGGGAGTGCATCCCCTCGTCCCCTCACGGCTGTCCGGCGGAGCGCTGGTGCGGCAGCGGCGTCTGGCGTTCGGCGGCGGCCTCGTGGGCGGCGGCGCGCTCCTCGACCACGGTGCGCACCGCGTCGAGGTAGCCCCGGTAGCCGGTGCAGCGGCACAGGTTGCCGCACAGGGCCTGCCGCGTCTCCAGCTCGGTCGGCGCGTGGTTGCCCTCCAGCAGGTCATGGACGGTCATGGCCATGCCGGGGAGGCAGAAGCCGCACTGCACGGCGGTGGCGGCCAGGGCGCGCTGCACGTCGGACGGCACGCCGCCCTCGCTCAGGCCCTCGACGGTGCGGATCTCCGCCCCGGCGGCGGTGGCGGCCGGGACGAGGCACGCGGCGACCAGGCGGCCGTCCACCTGCACCGAGCACGCGCCGCACTCGCCCTGCGCGCAACCGTCCTTGGCCCCGGCGAGCCCGAGCCGCTCCCGCAGGACGTACAGCAGCGACTCGCCGATCCAGGCGCCCGCGACGGGCCGGTCCACGCCGTTCACCCGCAGGACGTAACTGACTTCGGGGTGGTCGCTCTGGCTCGCCGTGGGCGCGGGCGGTACGGCGACCGGGTCGGCGTCGGCGTGCCGCGGCGGGTCGAGGACGGGCGCGGGCGGGTACGGCTCGCCTGCCTGGTCGGGTGTCCACGGGACGGGCGGCACGTCGTGCCCCGGCAGTTCGGCCGCCGGGCGGCGGTTCTGCGCGAGCGCGGCGCCCTGGCCCATGGCGGCGGCGGCCTGCCCGGGGCGCAGGCCGTGGCCCGGCGCGGCGGGCGCGCCGTCCTGCTGCCCGCCCCCGGCGAACGGCATGGTCCACTGCCCGGTGGCGCCCGGGTCCATCGTCGGGGGCGTCGTGGCGGGCGGCGCGGTGGGCTCGTCGATGACCGGCGGTTCGTAGCCGTGCCCCGGCGCGGCGAGCGGCTCGGTGCCGGTCCCCTCGCGGTAGCCGCCGGGCAGCTCTATGAACGCGGTGGCGTCGGCGTCGTACTCCCCGCCCCAGCCGCCCTGCGGGCCGTGCGCGGTGGGGTCGGGCTGCTGGTCGTTGCTCATCCGAGAGCCCTTCCGAGTCCACGGCGGGCCAGTGTGGCCACCGTACGCCTCAAGTGCAGCAGCGCGGGCGAAAGTTGCGGAGTTTCGCCGCCGTCGGCGGGCGGTTCCGGGTCGGGGATGCACGCCATGCCGACGTACGTGCCGAACGCGTCGAGCGCCTCGGGCGTCAGGCCGCGTTCGCCGTCCCAGTCCACGAGGGACGCGACCCACCGCTCGGCGTCCAGCGGCCGCAGCGGCATGGGCGCGACGGCGCCGACCGCGCAGCGCACCTCGCGGCGCACCGGGTCGAGCACGACGGCGACGGACGCGGTGGCGCGCGCGGGGCCCGTGCGGGCGGTGGCGCGCAGGTACGCCTGGGGGGCGTGCAGCAGCGGTACGCGGACGTGGGCGACGAGTTCGCCGCGCCGCAGCCGGTCGCGGCCCGCGAGGAGGTTGCCGACGGGGATCTGGCGGCCGTCGCCGTCCGGGCCCGCGACGAGCAGCGTGGCGTCGAGGGCGGCGAGGACGGGGAGGGTGTCGCCCGCCGGGGCGGCGGTGATGATGTTCCCGCCGAGGGTGCCCGCGTTCCGTACCTGCGGGGGTCCCGCGGCGCGGCAGGCGGCGGCCAGGGCCGGGATCAGGGCGGCGAAGTCGGGGCGGCTCATCCGGGCGTGCGTGAGGCAGGCGCCGAGGAGGGCGTGCCCGTCCTGGTAGGCCCAGCCGCGGAGTTCGGCGAGTCTGCCGAGGCCGACGAGGGCGGCGGGGCGCAGCAGCCCGGCGTTCACACTCGCCATCAGATCGGTGCCCCCGGCGACCGGCACGGCGGCCGGGACCTCGGCGAGTGCCGCGACGGCGTCGTCAAGGGTGGACGGGAGCGCGACGAGCCGCGCCGAGTCGGGTGCGTGCGGTGCGTGCGTGCTCAATCCTGCTGCCCCTTTCCGGTGTCCCGGCTGCCCAGCCGTACGGTACGTCCTCGGGGCCCGGACGTGGCAACTCTGGCACAGATCCGAGCACGGTCCACGCGGGGGTCGGGCCGTCCACCGCTCACCCGATCGGGGCATGCGTGAGCATCTGTGACGGGTGGGAGGGAAGCGGAGGCGGAGGCGCCGGGGGAACGGCAGCGGGGACGCCGGGAAGCCCCGGAAGCGGAACGGAACGGGACGCCCGGCCGCCGTGCGTCGGCGGCCGGGCGTCCCGGGGCACGCGCGCCCGTCCCTCCGAGCGGTCCGGCGGACGCGGGACCGCGGGGACGGGCGGCGCGGCGGAGCGCGGTGCGGAGGCTGCGCGCGGGTTGCGGCGTGCGGAGGGGCGGCGGGCTACTTGCCGCCGCCGCCCTTGCCGCCCTTCCCGTCCTTGCCACCGCCGCCGAACGAGCCCATCGACTCGTAGATCTCCTTGCACATGGGGCAGACCGGGTACTTCTTCGGGTCGCGTCCCGGCACCCAGACCTTGCCGCAGAGCGCGACGACGGGGCTGCCGTCGAGCGCGCTCGCCATGATCTTGTCCTTCTGGACATAGTGGGCGAAGCGCTCGTGGTCGCCGTCGCCGTGCGTCGTCTGCGGGGTGGGCTCGACGAGGGTGCCGGCGCCCGCTCCGCGTTCGGGCTCAAGAGTGCTCATGGACCCCAAGCCTAATTCAGCGACGGGTCCTCCGGGTATGTCGCGAGCAGGGCGAGGGAGCCGCGCTGCCGCCGCAGGACGGCCCGCCACAGCCCTTCGGGGCGCGGCACGGACACGTCGCCCGGCTCGGAGTCCACGACGTACCAGGCGCCCTCGTCCAGCTCGCGCTCCAGCTGCGCCGGGCCCCAGCCCGCGTACCCGGCGAAGATCCGCAGGCTGCCCAGCTCGGCCGCGAGCACCTCGGGCGGCGCGTCGAGGTCCACCAGGCCGATCGACCCGTGCACCCGGCGCCAGCCGAGGGGGCCCTTCCCCGGTACGACGGCCAGCGCGAGCGCCGCGTCCAGCGCGACGGGTCCGCCCTGGAAGACGACGCCGGGCTCGACGGCCAGTTCCGCCCAGGCCTCCAGCACCTCGGACACGCCGACGGGCGTCGGCCGGTTGAGGACCACGCCGAGTGCCCCCTCGCGGTCGTGGTCGAGCAGGAGCACGACGGAGCGGTCGAAGTTGGGGTCGGACAGGGCCGGAGTGGCCACCAGCAACCGCCCGGTGAGGGAGGACTCCTCGGTCATGCGCCCATGATTCCGCATCCCGGGGGTAGACGGGAGGGCCGACCTCACGGCCCCGCACGGCGGTCCCGGCGGCCGGTCATACCATGGCGCGCTCAGGACCACTACCATTTCGAAACGGATCACCGTTCCGAGCAATCGGGGCCCCCGCACCCACCCAGAGATCGTGAGTTCGATGACCGACGACGTACTGCTAGTCCACGGCGGCACCCCGATCGAGGGGGAGATCAGGGTCCGCGGGGCGAAGAACCTGGTGCCCAAGGCGATGGTGGCGGCGCTGCTCGGCAGCGGCCCGAGCCGCCTGCGCAACGTGCCCGACATCCGGGACGTGCGGGTCGTGCGCGGCCTGCTCCAGCTGCACGGCGTGACCGTCCGCAGCGGCGACGAGGCCGGGGAGCTGATCCTCGACCCCTCGCACGTCGAGAGCGCGAACGTGGCGGACATCGACGCGCACGCGGGCTCCTCCCGTATCCCGATCCTCTTCTGCGGCCCGCTGCTGCACCGGCTGGGGCACGCGTTCATCCCCGGCCTCGGCGGCTGCGACATCGGCGGCCGTCCGGTGGACTTCCACTTCGACGTGCTGCGCAAGTTCGGCGCGACGATCGACAAGCGCGAGGACGGGCAGTACCTGGAGGCGCCGCAGCGGCTGCGCGGCTGCAAGATCCGCCTCCCGTACCCGTCGGTGGGTTCGACGGAGCAGGTGCTGCTGACGGCGGTGCTCGCCGAGGGCGTCACCGAGCTGTCGAACGCGGCGGTGGAGCCGGAGATCGAGGACCTGATCTGCGTGCTGCAGAAGATGGGCGCGATCATCAACCTGGACACGGACCGCACCATCCGCATCACGGGCGTGGACCGCCTCGGCGGGTACACGCACCGGGCCCTGCCCGACCGCCTCGAAGCCGCCTCCTGGGCGAGCGCGGCCCTGGCGACCAAGGGCAGCGTCTACGTCAGGGGCGCGCAGCAGCGCGAGATGATGACGTTCCTGAACACGTACCGGAAGGTCGGCGGCGCGTTCGAGATCGACGACGCGGGCATCCGCTTCTGGCACCCGGGCGGGCCGCTGAACGCGATCGCGCTGGAGACGGACGTGCACCCCGGCTTCCAGACCGACTGGCAGCAGCCGCTCGTGGTGGCGCTCACGCAGGCGTCCGGCCTGTCGATCGTGCACGAGACGGTGTACGAGTCGCGGCTCGGCTTCACGAGCGCGCTGAACCAGATGGGCGCCCACATCCAGGTGTACCGCGAGTGCCTGGGCGGGACGCCGTGCCGCTTCGGGCAGCGGAACTTCCTGCACTCGGCGGTCGTCTCTGGCCCCACGACGCTCCAGGGCGCCGACCTGGTCATCCCGGACCTGCGGGGCGGCTTCTCGTACCTGATCGCCGCCCTGGCCGCGCAGGGGACGTCCCATGTGCACGGCATCGGGCTGATCAACCGGGGCTACGAGAACTTCGTCAACAAGCTGGAGGACCTGGGCGCCAAGGTCGAACGCGCTTGAGGTGACCTGCCGCACCCGCGGACATGACGGAGGGGTGACCCCCTGGTGAGGGGGTCACCCCTGGCGATTGTTCACCGCGACGTCACGTCGTCACTGGCCCTTGGCGGCTTCCTTCAGCTTGGAGCCGGCCGAGACCTTCACGCTGTACCCGGCGGGGATGTTGATCGGCTCGCCGGTCTGCGGGTTACGGGCGGTGCGGGCGGCGCGGTGCGTCCGCTCGAAGGTCAGGAAGCCGGGAATGGTGACCTTCTGGTCGCCCTTGGCGACGACCTCCCCGACGGTCTCGGCCAGGGCCGCCAGCACGGCGTCGGCGTCCTTCCGAGTCACCTCGGCGCGCTCCGACAGAGCGGCCACCAGCTCACTGCGGTTCATATTACGTACTCCCGTGTTCAACTTGCCGATGAGGCGTGAGATCGATGCCGATGCTGCCAGGACCCACTGACAGTCCCTGGACCCGGGTCTGTCGCGCTGGTTCCCTCGCGCCCGGACGCATCCTGCCCCCACGAGTGGCGCGAAGGCCAATCCGCGCCGAGGGGGGTCACACGAAGAGCGTCCACGCCACGCCGCGGTGACGGTCCCCGAGGCCGTTGCCTCCCGGCCACCCTACGGGGCCGCCGGACGGCCCGGGCAACCGACTCGCCGCCGGATGGCGCACGCGACACGCGCGGCCCGCGCACGCGTCACCGTACGCGGGCGCGCGTGCACGGGGGGTCGGAAACCGGTCAGGCCCCGTCGGTCTCGGCCGGGCCAGGCAGCGGCGCGGGGGCGGTGTCGGCGTGCTGGGCGGCCTCCCTGACGGCCCCGGCGACGGCGCCGGAGACGCGTTCGTTGAAGACGCTGGGCACGATGTAGTTCGCGTTCAGCTCGTCCTCGCCGACGACGTCCGCGAGGGCCCGCGCGGCGGCCAGCATCATGTCGATGCTGACGGTCCTGGACTGGGCGTCCAGGAGGCCGCGGAAGACGCCGGGGAAGACCAGGACGTTGTTGATCTGGTTGGGGAAGTCGGAGCGCCCGGTGGCGACGACGGCGGCCGTCTGGCGTGCGATGGCCGGGTCGATCTCCGGGTCCGGATTCGCGAGCGCGAACACCACGGCGTCGTCCGCCATGGCCGCGACGTCCGAGGCGTCCAGCACGTCGGGGGCCGAGACGCCGATGAAGACGTCCGCGCCCGCGATCGCGTCGCGAAGGGTGCCGGTGACGCCCTCCGGGTTGGTGTTGTCGGCGATCCAGCGCAGCGGCGAGTCGCCGTCCGCGTCCACCAGGTCGGCGCGCGCGGCGTGCACGACGCCGTGGATGTCGGCGACGACGGCGTGCCGGACACCCGCCTCGATCAGCAGCTTGAGGATGGCGGTCCCGGCGGCGCCGGCGCCCGACATGACGACGCGGACGTCCTCCAGGCGCTTGCCGACGACGCGCAGCGCGTTGTGCAGGGCGGCGAGGACGACGATGGCGGTGCCGTGCTGGTCGTCGTGGAAGACGGGGATGTCGAGGGCCTCGCGCAGGCGGGCCTCGATCTCGAAGCAGCGGGGCGCGGAGATGTCCTCCAGGTTGATGCCCGCGAAGCCGGGGGCGATGGCCTTGACGATCTCCACGATCGCGTCGGTGTCCTGGGTGTCCAGGCACAGCGGCCAGGCGTCGATCCCGGCGAACCGCTTGAACAGGGCCGCCTTGCCCTCCATCACCGGCAGCGCGGCGTGCGGGCCGATGTTGCCCAGGCCCAGGACGGCGGAGCCGTCGGTGACGACGGCGACGCTGTTGCGCTTGATGGTGAGGCGGCGGGCGTCCTCGGGGTGCGCGGCGATCTGCGTGCAGACGCGGGCGACGCCCGGTGTGTAGATCATGGAGAGATCATCGCGATTGCGAATCGGATGTTTGGAGGACATCTCGATCTTGCCGCCGAGGTGCATCAGGAAGGTGCGGTCGGACACCTTGCCGAGGGCGACGCCCTCGATGGTCCGCAGCTTCTGGACGATCTCGTCCGCGTGCGCGGTCGAGGTCGCGGCGATGGTCACGTCGATCCGGAGCTTCTCGTGCCCGGAGGCGGTGACGTCGAGACCGGTGACCGATCCGCCGGAGGATTCGACCACGGTGGTGAGCTGACTGACCGCCGTGCCGCTGGCCGGCACCTCAAGACGGACGGTCATCGAGTACGAGACGCTGGGCGCCGTTGCCATGGCCGATAACTTCCTTCGCTTTCCAGAAAACGCCCCCGAAAACCTTGTCACCATACGAGAGATACGGCCGGACGGGAAAGCCAGGGCACCACGGCCGGGACAGCCCCGGGCGAACAGGCAGGAAACAGACACGAAACACGGCGCGCGGCACCGTCCGGCCGACGAGGACCGGAGACCTGTACGAAGGGGTAGGCGGACGCCCGCAGACGCGGAGAGAGAACCGCGGAGGAGAAGAGTAAGGACGCCGGCCCGCCAGCTCGCCTCGCGGCAAGGGGTCGCTCGTAGCGACTATGGTTGGGCCCGGGGGCATGGAATCGGGCCGGCGCCTCTTCCAGGCTACCGCACTCAGCCCGAAGGTCAACCGGCCACAAACCGCAGGTCAGGCCGTTGACAGCGGGTTCACGGCCGTCACCGCGCGTCCGCACCGGGACGGCCGAACGACCGCTCCGCGCCGCCTCGTTCAGGCGGCTTCTCGGACGTAAGGGATCGTTCCCCAGGTGCACGTCCCGGCGGCGTACGGCGCGGCGGCCCCGTAGCCCCAGCCGCCCTTGTGGTGCTCGACCAGCTCGCGGACGTCCACGAGCGACGACGCGCGCCGCCGGTCGCAGACGGCGGCGAGGTGGCGGTGGGCGTGGGCGGCGTGCGCGTCGTGCACAGTGACCTCGAACGCGCTTCCGGTGCAGCGCAGCGCCAGGTGGATCACCTGCCCCGCCGCCGTGAAGCGGCAGGCGTGCGCGGCCAGCTCGTACACGAGATCGAGCGCCGGTTCGACCATCTCCGCGCCGACGCCGTGGATGTCGCACATAATCTCCGCCGACTCCTGCGCGACGCTGGGCGTGGCGGCGGCCGAAGGCAGGGTGAGCCCGTACCGGAGGCTGAGCGGCGACGGCTCACGGAGATCGGGCCGCGGCGGCGGACACTGTGTGACGGTCGGAGCGGGCTGGAGGCTGAACGGATCGAAGACCCGCGGCACGGTCCCCTGCGTGACCGGTACGGGCGTGGGGGCGTTCTCGTACATGGACAACTCCGCTCACTGGCACGGTGGATGGGGTACGAACAGCGGCCACGCCCGCGCAAGGCTTCGCTCTCGCTGTACGTGAACGCGGCATCACCTAAGGTAGAGCAAGAGGTGCCACACTTACCACCCTGACAGTGGAACTCTTACCCCGTGGATAAGTGTTCGCCTCCTAGGCAGACTTGATCGCGCACCATCGAGAAAGGGGCCGGATGCCACCCCGCACCACACCCACACAACGGCAGCGCCGACTTGGCGCCGAGATCAAGAAGATGCGGACCGACGCCGGGCTCACGGCGGAGTACGTCGCAGGGCTGCTCGGAGTCGATCGCGGCAAGGTCTCGAACATCGAATCAGGCATCCGGAACATCAGCGCCGACCGCCTGCGCACGCTGGCGACACACTGCGAGTGCACGGACGATCGCTATCTCGCCGCGCTGCTGGAGTTCACCGAACCGCCACAGTCACAGTGGTGGGACGAGTACCGGGGCAGGCTGTCACCCGGTCTGCTGGACATCGCCGAACTGGAATGGCATGCCAGCCGAATCCAGACCATTCAGACGATCCACGTGCCCGGCCTCCTCCAGACCGAGGACTACGCCCGAAGCATTTTTTCCACAGGGCTGCCCGCACTTTCACGGCTCGAAGTCGAACTTCGTGTGGCACATCGGATGGATCGGCAGCGCGTACTGACACGGGACCGCCCGGTCGAGTACGTGGGGTACGTGCACGAAGCCGCGCTCCGGATGCTCTTCGGCGGACGGGACGCGACCAGGGACCAGCTCAAGGCACTTGCCGAGGCGGGCGAACGGGACAACGTGTCCGTACGCGTGGTACCCGTGGAAGTCGGCAGCTTTCCCGGAGCGGGACATGCGTTGCTCTACACGGAAGGTCCCGTTCACCGACTGGACACGGCACAGCTCGACTCGGCCCACGGCCCGGAGTTCATGCACGCCGAGCGCCAACTGGCCAAATATCGGGCTCACCTGGACTGGATGCACAGGAAGAGCCTCTCCCCCGACGCTTCGAGAGACTTCATCCAGCGCATCATGCACGACCTATGAGGAGCCCGACCGTGACAGTCATCAATTGGGAAGATCCCTTCTGCTCCGAAGGAAACAACTGCTTCCGTATCGGGACGGACGCCAATGGTCAGGCGTACATAGCGGTCGCCGGGCAGGAGGAGGACCACCTCACCGACACCCGCGAGGCGCTCCGCAACCTGATCCTCGACATCAAGGCGGGCAAGGCCGACCACCTCTTGTGAGCGCCCCAGGTGAGAGTGGCGGCATGGAGCTTCCCGCCACTCTTGCCAGACGTGAAGTTGGTACCACCTAGGCTGATCGGCTGTCGCCGGGACGGACGCCACGTCCGCTTTCGACGCATTGCCGCACCTCGTCACCTGAGAGAGACCGGCCATGCCGCCACGGAGTGCCCCCAGCGAACGACAGAAACGGCTCGGTGCGGAGCTGCGCAGGATACGGCAGGCGGCGGGCGAGACCACCGAGTTCGCCGCTCGCCTGCTCGGCGTGGACAGGACGAAGATCGCAAACGTCGAGACAGGTGTGCGGACCATCACGCCTGAACGGCTCCGCACCCTGGCCGCCCACTACGGCTGCCGGGACGAACGGTACGTCGAGGCACTCGCGGCCATGGGCAAACCGTCCGCGCAGGGCTGGTGGGAGATGTATCGCGCCCGTGTCCCGGCCGGGCTGCTCGACATCGCCGAGATGGAGTGGCATGCCGTCTCGGTACGGTGTGGCACGTTCCTCCACATGCCGGGACTGCTCCAGACCGACAGCTACATCAGAGCAGTGAGCACGGCATTCCGACCACCCTTGCCTGAACACGAGATCGAGCTGCGCATCGCGCTCCGGCTCCAACGGCAGCAGATCCTTCACCGCGCCGATCCGATCGCCTACACGGCCTTCATCCACGAAGCGGCCCTGCACATCGAGTTCGGCCCGACCAAAGTCGTGCGCACACAGTTGCGCCACTTGTGCGAGATGAGCGAACTGCCGAACGTGGACGTACGGGTGGTGCCGTTCTCCTGCGGCGCCCTGCCCGGCGCCGGGCAGGCCATGGTCTACGCCGAGGGAGTCGTCTCCGAGTTGGACACAGTGCAGCTCGACACAGCGCACGGCCCGGACTTCCTCCACCTCCCGGCGCAGCTCAACCTGTACGGCTCGCAACTGGATTGGATGGAGAAGGCCTCCTACAGCACCAGCGAGTCACAGAACTTCTTGTTGTCACTGAGCACGATCCGATAGGGAGCAACCTCATGGCCGACATCTACTGGCAAGAGCCGTTCTGCGGAGATGGGAACAACTGCTTCCGCCTCGGCACCGATGGCGAGGGCAACGGGTACATCGCCGTCGCCGGGGAGGAAGAACACCCCCTCACCGACTCCCGGGAAGCGCTCCGCAACCTGATCCTCGACATCAAGGCGGGCAAGGCTGATCATCTCCTCTGACCAGCAGGGGGCTCGTGTCGGCCGAGGAGAGTGCGTGGACATCCGCGAGGTGGTTGCCGGGCTCCGCGATGTCGTGCCGCTCGACGGCCTTGACGGCGCGTGGCACTGGTCGCCCGTGCCGGGCATCGGGTTCGCCGGTGCGCTCTCCGAGGACGGGGGACGGCTCCTCCAGATGAGCAGCCGTGGCTTCTACCGTCACGAGCTGGCCGTGGCCGCGCTTCGGTTCGCCCGGGAGCGGGAGAAGGAGATGTCCGCCCGGAACCCGTACCTCGGGTCCGCGGAAGGGTTCGCCGCGCCGGGCGGGCCGCCGTTCGACGCGGTGGCCGCCGTGGCGCCGACGGTGCACCGCTTCTACCGGGCCGACCGGCCCGAGCTGACGCCGTTCGTCACCTGCGTCTTCCCCGCCTACTCCTGCGAGTTCTCGGGCGGCGAAACGCAGGAGGAAGCGGTCACGCGGTACCGCATGCTGCGCCCCGCCGAATGGGAACGCGGGCCCCTCCCGTTCCTCAAGATGCGGTACGCGAACACCAGGACCGGCAGCCGCAGCACGAACAGGGGGCGGGGCTTCACGAAGCCGGACATCCTGGCGCACGAACTGCGCCTGCTGGCCGACGCGCCCGGCAGCTTCGTGGAGTTCGAAAACCGCCACGCGCACGTGTGGCGCGTGGAATGGCACGACGGCGCCTGGTTCGTCGCGGAGTGGGACACCCAGGACGGCACACCGCGCGAAATCGGCCTCGCCGCCCTCCTCACCTTCGCCACCGCCCGCCTGCACGACTGACGCCGGCCGCCGAAGAGTTGGTCAGATCGGCAGGTTCCAGCCGGGGCCGGCCTCGCTGCCGAGCCAGACCCGCTGACCTGCTGCCGAGACCGTGAGGCCGAACGCCTCCTGGTGGGGTTCACCGGCGGCCTGCCAGCGTTGCACGGCCCGTTCGACCCGGTCCCACAGGCGGACGGGCCCGCGCTGGACCACGGTCCACCCGCCGCCGGGGGCACGTGCCGTGCGGGCCTGTGAGCCGGTGGACACGTCCCAGAGGACCTGTTCGGCCCCCGCGCCCAAGCGTTCGGCCGAGGGCGCCGCGAGCTGCGCGACCCAACCGCCGGTCCAGTCGTCCAGCTTCGCGGGGTCGATCCGGCTCGGACGCTCGTCCCCGGGCAGCAGGGCCAGGGCCGGGCGGGGCGGGCGGTCGTGCGGCCGGGCGATCATGAAACTGGTGGTGCCGGGCAGGAACCGGCCCGTGGCCTCGCCGGGGCCGGTCACATCCAGCAGTGCCAGGGCGTGAGCGTAGCTCCACCCGGAGAGCGTGACGAGGATCTTGCCGCCCGGCCGTACCTGGTGCAGCCACGGAAGCGGGACGTACCGGACCGAGCACGTCGCGATCAGCCGGTCGTACGGACCGCCGTCCGGGTCGCCGCGCAATCCGTCACCGATGATCAGCCTGGGCGCCAAATCGGCTTCCTTGAGCGCCGCGGCCGCAGCTCCGCCCACCACCGGGTCGTACTCGATACTCGTCAGGCTGCTGTCGCCGAAACGGTGCGCACCGAGCGCGGTCGAATGCGCGATATTGCATGAACCGGGGACCTGACTCGCCAGTTGCAAGTTCTCCCGATCAGCACCCGTAGAGGGCCGGGAGGCCGAACGGAGCATCCCACGGTCCCTGGTCATGTCTCCCGGCTCGACCGGCGCGCTCCGCCACCCTCGCTGTTCGACGACTCCAGTGCGACGCTTTCTGTCGAAGTCGGCTTCGACAGAAAGCGTCGCAGTGGAGTTGTCCTCACGGAGACGCCCCGTAGCGGTCGGCGAGGGTGGTGGCGCGGGTGTGTAGGGAAGCGCGTAGCCATTGGGGGGCCAGGGCTTCCGCGTGGGTGGCGAGCTGCCATACCGCCCATTCGGCGTGGCGTGCGTCCTGGAAGGTTGCTTCGAGACGCAGTCGGCCGTCCGGCTCTGTCTCCTCGGCGCGAACGGTCAGTGCGGTGTCCGTCAGGTCCTTCAGCCGTGCCGGGTCCACGCGGAGCAGCACGGTGACCTGGTCGCCGCCGGTGCGGAAGCGCGTGCTGCGCTCCTGCCAGAGCCGGTCCAGGTCGACGCGGGCGGGGCGCCGGGCGGGCTCGGCGAGTTCCTCGGCGGCCAGGACGCGGGCCAGCTGGTACGTGCGGTCCTCGCCCGCGCGCGTGGCCAGCAGGTAGCCCTGGTCGCGGACGGTCACCAGGCCGATGGGGTCCACCGTGCGCCAGCGCGGGGGCTGGTCGAGGGCCGCGTAGTGGATGCGCAGCCTGTGCCCGGCGAGGACCGCGCTCCTGACCTCGCCCACGATCGCGTCCGGCACCTCCTCGGCGGCCGTGCGGCGCGCGAGGAGGTCGGTCCCCGGATCGATCAGGAACCGCTCGGCGACCCCGGCCGCCGTGTCCCGGTGGCTGTCCGGGAGCGCGTCGACCACCTTGAGCATCGCCGAGGCGAGCGCCGAGCCGAGGCCGAACACCTGCGCGCCGCGCCGCGACCCGGCGACGAGGAGGGCGAGCGCCTCGTCGTGGTTGAGCCCGGTCAGCTCGGTCCTGAAGCCGGGCAGCAGCGCGAAGCCGCCGTGGCGGCCGCGTTCGGCGTAGACGGGGATCCCGGCGGCGGAGAGCGCGTCGATGTCGCGCAGCACCGTGCGGGTGGACACCTCCAGCTCGCGGGCCAGCGTGGCGGCGGACAGCCGCCCGTGCTGCCGCAGCAGGAGCACCAGCGTTACCAACCGGTCGGCGCGCATGGGGAGAACCTACCGGCGATACACGACAGAGGGTGTCACGTATGCGCTGGGAGGCTGACCTGCGACGACGGAGGTTCCGTCGCCCAGGAGAGGTGCTTTCCATGACACACGCCCTCGTCAACCCGGAGGGTCTGCACGACCCGGTCCCGTTCGGCTACAGCCACACCGCCGTCGTCCCGGCGGGGAGTGAACTGGTGCTCGTCGCGGGCCAGTACGGGTCGGGTCCGGACGGCTCGGTGGTCTCGGCCGGCTTCGCGGAGCAGGTCGAGCGGACGTTCCACAACATCGGCGTCGCCCTCGCCGCCCACGGGCTCGGCCTGAGCCATGTCGTGCAGCTGAGGACGTACGTGGTGGACCACGACGTCAGCAAGCTCGGGCCGATCGCCGGGGCCGTGGCGAAGGCGTGGGGCGCGCAGCCGCCGACGCAGACGCTGCTCGGCGTCGCGGCCCTGGCGGCACCCGACGTGCTGTTCGAGGTGGAGGCCGTGGCCGTCCGCCCCTGACCCGCCCGCGTCCTGGCCGGGCCCGGCGGCGGGCCCGGCCAGGACCAGGCCGTCCGCGGGAGGTTTTACCGAACGGTCGCCCAACTTCCCTCCCCGCTCGGATAGCTTCCCGGCATCCGCTGCTGGGAGGTACGCGATGGATGCGATCGATGTCGCGAAGACGGCGGCCGCGTTGCCGGCCGCCTGGAGTTCCTGTTCCCTCGGGCAGGTGGGGACGGCCTGTGTGAAGGTCCTGCGCATGGACGGCACGCCGGTCCAGGAGGAGGCGCACGGGGCCGACGAGGTGCTGCTGGTGCTCGACGGGCGGCTGGAACTGCTGGTGGAGGGCACCGAAGTCACCGTCGCGGCGGACGAGATGTACCGGATACCGGCGGGCGCACGCCACGCCGTCCGTCCCGGCAGCCACGGGACGCTGATGATCATGGAGGTCCCCGAGGCGTGACGGCGGGTCCGCCGGGTCGCCGGGCGCCGCGCCCCGGCAAGTGCCGCGCGAACCGCTGCCGTCGGCGCTGTCCTCGCTGTCCCGGTGGGGGATCCGCGCCGAGATGACAGCAATGGTGGGTGGTGTGGCGGTTACGCTGTGGGTTCCCGCAGCCGTGCGGGCCCGCGTATCCGAGTACACGAGGACCGGCAGTCCATGGGCAGGACCGAGTACCACCACGACCCCGCCGCCCCCAAGGCGAACACCCTCATCCCGGCCAGCAACCTGCTCGTCGTCGACGACAGCGGCGCGATCCTCCTCCAGCGCCGACGCGACACCGGCCAGTGGGCCCTGCCCGGCGGCGCCCAGGACATCGGCGAGACGGCGGCCGAGTGCGCCGTGCGCGAGTGCCAGGAGGAGACCGGCATCCTCGCCGCGATCACCGGCTTCCTCGGTGTCTACTCCGACCCGGGCCACATCGTCGCCTACACCGACGGCGAGATCCGCCAGCAGTACGAGGCGACCTACACCGGCCGGCCGGTGAGCGGCGTACCCACCGTCAACGCCGAGGCCGACGGCGTGCGGTACGTCCGGCCCGCCGACCTCGACCGGTACGACATCCATCCGAGCATGCGCCGCCAGATCGGCGACTACCTGGCGGGCACGTATCCCCCTCTGGCGTGAGGGGTGAACGGTCAGGCGGGGGTCAGCAGTTCGGGGACGCCCGTCGCCGGGTCCGGGGTGTCGGACGGTGTCGAGAGGACCGTCAGGCGTTGTGTCGCGCGCGTCAGTGCCACGTACAGCACGCGCAGGCCCGCCGGGGATTCGGCCGCGATGCCCGAGGGGGCCACGACGAGGGTCGCGTCGTACTCCAGGCCCTTCGCCTCCAAGCTGCCGAGGACCAGCAGGCGGTCCTCCGCGTCCAGTCCCGCGACCCAGCCGCGGGCCTCGGCGCGGCGGTCCATCGCCACGACGATGCCGACCGTGCCGGGCACGTCGGCCAGGAGCCGTTCCGCCTCCGCGCGCACGGCGGCGCCGAGGTCGGTGCCCGCGACGGCGAAGCGGGGCTCGACGCCGGTGGAGCGTACGGCCACCGGCGGTTCGGTGCCCGGCATCGCGCGGGCCAGCACGCCGTCCGCGACGCGGGCGATCTCCGCGGGGTTGCGGTAGTTGACGGTGAGGCGGAACCGGCGCCTGGGGCGCGTGCCCAGCGCCAGGTCGCGTTCGGCCGCCGCCTCCTCCGGCGCGGGCCAGGAACTCTGCGCCGGGTCGCCCACCACCGTCCACGTCGCGCGCCGTCCGCGCCGTCCGACCATGCGCCACTGCATCGGCGTGAGGTCCTGCGCCTCGTCCACCATCACATGGGCGTACTCGGTGCGCTCCTCCGGCTCGCGCTCGCGGCGCTGGGTCAACCGGTCGGCGTAGGTGGTCAGTTCGGCGACGCCGGTCAGCTCTTCGAGTCCGTCGGATTCGCGCGGCGCGGCGGGGCGCGCGGGGGCGCCCAGCAGGGTGCGCAGCTCGTCCAGGAGCGCGACGTCGTGCGCCGACAGGCCCGCGCCCTCCGGCGTGATCCGGCGCAGCGACCGCGCGACCCTGCGGACCTCGCGCGGCCGCAGCAGGCGGCGGCCCCAGCGGGCGAGGCGCTGCTCGTCGGCCATGGCCCGCAGCACGCCGAGCGGCGTCAGCTCGGGCCACCACGCGTCGAGGAAGCCCGTGAAGTCGTCCTCGGTGCCGATGTCGTCGGTGAACGCGTCGCGCGCCTCGGCGGCCAGTTCGCCGTCCGGGTACCGCTCGGCCGCGCCCGACGCGCGCCACAGCGCGTCGAGCAGCAGGCGGCGGGCCCGGGGCCGCAGCAGGTTGACGGGCGTGGTGGCGCCGAGGACCTGCTGCCGTACGCGTGCCAGCTCCTCGGGCCCCAGCTCCACCCGGCGGCCGAACGCGACCACGCGCAGCCGCTCCGGCGCGCGCCCGCTGTCGAGCGCCCCCCGGGCGGCGCGCGCCAGGACCTTCACCATCACCGCCGCGCCCTTGACCCGCGCGACGGCCTGCTCGTCGTACGCGTCCGCCTCGAAGCCGTCCACCAGCGCGCCCAGCGCGCGGATCGCGACCTGCCCCTCCTCGCCCAGCGCGGGCAGCACGCCCTCGGTGTACGAGACGAGCAGCGGCGTGGGGCTGACGACGAGGATGCCGCCCGCGTACCGCCTGCGGTCCTGGTAGAGGAGGTACGCGGCGCGGTGCAGCGCGACGGCGGTCTTGCCCGTGCCCGGGCCGCCCGTGACCTCGGTGACGGACACGGCGGGCGCGCGGATCACCTCGTCCTGCTCGGCCTGGATGGACGCGACGATGTCGTGCATGCGCGCGCCCCGCGCCCGGCCCAGCGCCGCCATCAGCGCGCCGTCGCCGACGACCGCCAGCTCCTCCCCGTCCAGCAGCGCGCGCAGCCGGGGGCGCAGCAGGTCGTCCTCCACGCCCAGGACGCGGCGGCCCCGGCTGCGGATGACCCGGCGGCGCACGACCCGTCCGGGTGACACGGGCGTGGCCCGGTAGAACGGGGCGGCGGCGGGCGCGCGCCAGTCGATGACCAGCGGCGTGTAGTCGTCGGCCAGCACGCCGATCCGGCCGATGTGCAGCGTCTCGGCGATCTCGGCGACGGCCTGGCCGTCGGGGAGGACGCGGACCGCGTCGTCGGCCGGCTCGACGGAGGTGGACGCGCCGTCCGCGCCGCGCTCACCGTCCTTGCCCGCCAGCAGGTCCACGCGGCCGAAGAGGAAGTCCTCGAACTCGCTGTTCAGCCGCGCCAGGTGGCGGCCCGCCTGGAAGACCTGCGCGTCACGCTCGGCGAGCGCGCCCGGCGTGCCGACGTGGACGCGGCGGGCGGCGTCGGCCATCAGGTACTCGGCCTCGGCGATCTTCTCGGCAAGCCGCCGGTAGACGGCGTCGAGGTGCCGCTGCTCGTCGCCGATCTCGCGTTCCCGCACGTCCGTCCCCTTCGCCTGTCGCCGCGCAGCGCTCCACGGTAGACCACGGGCGGTCAGCGGCCGTACTTCCCGGCGTCGGGCGTGGGGTCGAGGGCGAGGCGGTAGCCACGTTTGACGACGGTCTGGATCAGCGTGGGCGCGCCGAGCGCGGTGCGCAGGCGGGCCATGGCGGTCTCGACGGCGTGCTCGTCGCGGCCCGCGCCGGGCAGCGCGCGCAGCAGGTCGGCGCGGGAGACGACCCAGCCGGGGCGGCGCGCCAGGGCGCGCAGCAGGGCGATCCCGGCGGGGGGAACGGGGCGCAGCGCGCCGTCGAGCACGACGGCGTGGCCACGGATCTGGACGGTGTGTCCGGCGACGGGGAGCGAACGGGCACGGGCGGGCAGTTCGCGGCAGAGCAGCTGGACGAGGGGGCCGAGGCGGAAGCGTTCCGGCTGGATGGTGGGGATGTCGTGCGCCTGGAGCGGCAGGGCGGTGACGGGGCCCACGCAGGCGGGCAGCACGTCACGCCGCAGCGCGTCCACGAGGCCGTCGCCCAGGCCCCGTTCCTCGGCGCGGCGCAGGACGGACGCGGCGGCGGGGGCGCTGGTGAAGGTGAGGGCGTCGAGCGTACGGGCGAGGGTCGCGTCGATCAGCCTGTCCAGCGGCGCGATGTCCGCCGGGGGCATCCAGCGGTACACGGGCACGGCGACGACCTCCGCGCCCGCCGCGCGCAGCGACTCGATGAAGCCGGGCAGCGGCTCGCCGTGCAGCTGGAGGGCGATGCGGCGGCCGCGTACGCCCTGGTCGAGGAGGCGTTGCAGCACCTCGGCCATGGACTCCGAGGCGGGCGACCACTTCTCGGTGAGCCCGGCCGCGCGGATGGCGCCGCGCACCTTGGGCCCGCGCGCCAGCAGCTCGGCCCCGGCGAGGGTGCCGAGCAGGGCGTCCCCGACGCCCCAGCCGTCGGCCGCCTCCACCCAGCCGCGGAAGCCGATGGCGGTGGTGGCCACGACGGTGTCGGGCGCGTGGGCGACCAGGTCGCGGGTGGCGGCGAGCAGGTGGTCGTCGTCGGGGAGCGGCACGATGCGCAGGGCGGGCCCGTGCTGGACCCCGGCGCCGCGCCGGTGGAGCAGGGTCGCCAGCTCCTCGGCGCGGCGCGCGGCGGTGACGCCGACGGTGAAGCCGTCCAGGGGCCTCGGGCCGGGGGCGGTGTCGGTGTCGTCGGTGGGCTGCTGGTGCATCGAGAGTGCGCTCCGGCGTGGGTGTTCCGGGTACGGGACGGCCGAGCCTGTCAACCGGGCGTGACGCGGCGGGATCAGCGGCGTTTCCCGGGAGTTACGCGCGGCGCGTCACACGCGGGCGTACGCGGCCTGGCGCGGGGCGGCGGGAACGGGCGTGCGGGGCCGGAGGTATACGGCCCAGGTGACGAGGGAGCAGACGGCGTAGAAGCCGAGGAACGCGGCGAAGGCGCCCGTTCCGCTGCCCGTGCTGAGGAACGACTGGCGGAACGCGAGGTTGACGCCGAGTCCGCCCAGCGCGCCGACCGCGCCGATCAGGCCGATGGCCGCCCCCGACAGCCGCCGCCCGCGCGCGGCGGCCTCCTCCCCCGCGTACCCCTCGGCGAGCGCGCGGGCGTGGTAGATGCCGGGGATCATCTTGTACGTCGAACCGTTGCCCAGGCCGCTGAGGACGAACAGCGCGATGAAGCCGGTGAGGAAGACCGGCAGCGACCCGCTGCGCGACGCCGCGAGGACGACGAGCGTCGCCGCCGCCATCCCGCCGAACGTCCACAGCGTGATGCGCGCCCCGCCGTGCCGGTCGGCCCAGTGCCCGCCGAGCGGCCGGACGAGCGAGCCGAGCAGCGGCCCGATGAACGTCACCGCCGCGGCCTGGAGCGGCGTGCGGTCGAACTCGTTCTGCAGCACGAGGCCGAACGCGAAGCCGTAGCCGATGAACGAGCCGAACGTGCCGGTGTAGAGGAACGCCATGATCCACGTGTGCCGGTCGCGCACCGACTCGGCGGCGGCCCCGGCGTCGGCGGCGACCGGCGCCAGGTTGTCCATGAACCGCCACGCCAGGACGGCGGCGAGCACGATCAGCGGCGCGTACGCGGCCAGCAGCACCCGGGGGCTGCCGTCCCCCGCCGTGGCGATCACGAGGAGCCCGGCGAGCTGGACGACGGGCACGCCGATGTTGCCGCCGCCCGCGTTCAGGCCGAGGGCCCAGCCCTTGCGGCGCAGGGGGAAGAAGGCGTTGATGTTGGTCATGGACGAGGCGAAGTTCCCGCCGCCGACGCCGGTGAGGACGGCGACGAGGAGGAACGTGCCGTAGCTCGTGCCCGGTTCCATCACCGCCCAGGCCGCGGCCGTCGGGGCCAGGAGCAACGCGGCGGAGAACACCGTCCAGTTGCGCCCGCCGAAGCGCGCGACGGCGAACGTGTACGGCACGCGGACGCACGCGCCGACCAGCGTCGCGACCGAGACGAGGAAGAACTTCCCGGCCGCGTCCACCCCGTACTCGGGCCCCATGAACAGCACCAGCACGGACCACAGCGACCAGATGGAGAAGCCGATGTGCTCCGACAGGACGGACAGCGCCAGGTTGCGGCGCGCGACGCGCTCCCCCGTGGTGCGCCAGAAGTGCTCGTCCTCGGGGTCCCACTCCTCGATCCACCGGCCGCCGCGGCGGCGGGCGGGGGCGTGCAGGTCGGCGGGCATGGGTGGCCTCCCACGGGTCGTCGGCTTCGTCGCCACGACCGTAGGGACGGCGCGTTTCGGTGCCGTGGTGCGAGGTGACGGCGGCGCAACCCTGTCCTCACGCGGCGCGCGGCCCGGCGGTGAGCGCCGGGGCGGTCAGCGCGTCCAGCCGGTGGCGATCGGCAGCGGGCCGAGGCTCGTGCTCTTCGGCGGCATCCCGGCGCCGCTCGCCGCGCCCGCCCAGATCTGGTCCCACGTCGGCGGCGGGAGGACGAGGCCGACCTCGTCGGGGCCCGGGTGCCCGGCGGTGTAGCGCAGCCGGGGCACGATCCCCTGGTCCTCGCACAGCGCGGGGAGGACGACGTGGTCGCTGATGGCGGCGGGCAGTTCGACCCACTCGGGCGGCAGGGAGCGCAGCCGCCCGGCGAGGGCCGCGGGCGAGATCTCCGACAGCTCCCAGACGCGGTCGCCACCGGTGAGGAGAAACGTTCCCGCCCGGGGCGTGCGCCGGGGGCGCGCGGGCCGCTCCGCGACCAGGGCGACGCGCTCCGCGGCCCGTACGGCGCGCAGCGCGTCGAGCCCCGGCACGATCCGGTGCGTCGCCGCCAGGGTCAACGGGAACCGCCGGTGGTCCACCACCAGCGCGGGCAGCCTGTCCGACACGGCCCCGGGCTGCGTACGGCGCAGGCGCCGCGCGGCCTCCAGCCGGTGGTGCCCGTCCGCGAGCAGCACGGGCGGCAGCGCGGGCGGCTCGTCGGTCCACGACGCGTCGCACACCCACAGCCGCTGGACGCCGCCCTCCGGGGTCTCCAGCTCCTGCACCGGCGCGCCCTTCACCGTCCGCTCGATGCAGTCCTCGAACGAGCCGAGGTCGGGCGCCGCGAGCAGCAGCGGCTCGTCGATGCCGCCGCGCTCCCGCAGCAGCCTGCTGTGGAGGGCGGTCCCGGGCTCGCCGGCCCGCTGGTGCCGCAGGATGTGGCCGGTCTCGACGCCGTGGAGGCTGAGGGACCCGAGGATGCCGCGCTGTTCGACGGCGCCGGCCGCGTCCCGGCGCTCCAGGACGTGGTAGCCGGCGGCGGCGAGCGGTCCCGCCGGTGCGCCGGGGAGGGGGAGGAGCAGATCTGTCCGTGGGGCCGGGGTCCTGGGGAGGACCAACGCGGGGAACAGGTCAGGCGGCAGAGTGCTCCTCCTCCTTCACCGGACGCACCGGGCCGGCCGGCCCCCTCCTGCCGGGGTCGGCCGCCGCGAGGGTGCCGGAGCCGCACAGGGGCTCCGGCACCACGATCGGGCACAGGGTGTCGAGCGCCTTGCGGAGCAGCGCGTCCCGCTCGTGCGGCCCCTCCGCGACGACGGTGACACGGCCATGTCCGGCGACCCGGCTGGTGGTCTCCGGAACATGGCTGCCGACGGGGACGCTGATCTCCACGCCGGTCACACCGGGCAGTGCCCGCGCCTCCTCGACGCCGTCCACCGCGGTGAGCAGTCCGGGCGGCAGCCGCAGGTACCGCACGCCCGCCCAGCGTCCGGCGGCGGCGGTACCGCCCGCGGGCCTCGGCAGCCCGAGCGCCGACGCGACGGCGAGGGCGTAGACGTCCGTCCCCGTCGCGGCCAGCAGTTCGGCGACGCTCTCGTCCCCGGGGTGGGCGTGCGACTCGATGAGCCGCGGCCCGCCCGGGGTGACGACGACCTCCGTGTGCGAGGGGCCGCTGCGCTGCCCGGCCGCGGCCAGGGTGCCCTGGACGAGGCCGTGGATCCGTGCCAGGAGCTCCGGGCCGAGCGCGGCCGGGAGGTCGTGGCCGCCCGCGTCGGCGCCGGTGCCGGGCGGGTGCTTCCTGGTGACCGCCAGGACGGTGTGCACCCCGGCCTCCGAGTGCGCCTGCACGCCGTACTCGGGTCCGTCGAGGAACTCCTCGACGATCAGGGCCGGTTCGGGAGTCAGTTCGGCGGCCAGGAACGCCGCGTCCGCCACGTCACGCAGCAGATGGACGTCCTGGCCGCCGGAACCGGTGCGTGGCTTGGCCACGCACGGGAAGCCGACGCGTTCCGCGGTGGAGACCACATGGGCGGCACGGTCGCACCGCTCGAACCGGACGGGGGCACCGGTGAGCTGGTCGGCCTTGGCCCGCAGCGCGGCCTTGTCCGTCAGATACGCGACGGCGGCATGGGGGTTGCCCGGCAGCCTCAGGGCCTCGTTGGCCCGTGCGGCGGCGAGGGCGCTGGTCTCCGTGAAACCGAAGACCGAGGCCGTGACGGGGAGGTGGGCGAGATGGCCGATGGCCATCATCAGCCGCGGATGGTCGCGCCACTCGACGGTGAGCGCCGAGTCGGCCACCGCGACGGCCTCCCTGACGGCCGGTGACGACAGGTCGGGCGCGAGGACGAGGGTACGGGCGCCGACCCGGCGCGCGGCCTCGACGACCGTGCGGCGCGGACTCAGCAGGACCGCCAGGGGTGCCTGGGGCGTCATCGTGCCGCTCCTCCGTCCTGTGTCCGTCCTGTGTCCGTGGTCGATCCGTCGGTCCGTCCTGGATCCCCGTCCTGCGTACGGCGGGAACGGGGGGCGTCAGTCCCAGACGCTGCCGGCCGGGGTGACCGTCTCGCTCGTGGCGGACCCGGCCGCCTCGTCCGCCGCGGCGAGCCCGGCGGACGCAGCCACGACCAGGAAGGCGGCGACGAGGCTGAGAGCAAACTTCTTCACGGGATCCCTCTTCCGTGTCCACATCGGCGAACATGAGTGGCATGCTGGCGCAATCACTCTCACGAGCTTTCACAGCGAAGTCGATAGAGTCGCTGTGGCATCATCTCGCCTGTCAAGTTGACGCCAAGGGGCTGGCCGACGTCGTTCGAGGAAGAAGAGCGTGAGCGAAAGCGGCAAAATAGACGCAGCGGCGGCCCGAGTCTACCGACTTCGCGTGCTCCATCCCACGGACTCGGCCGAACGAATCGCGGTCCGCGCGGGACTTTCCGCGGAACGGGTCGCCACCGCCGAATCCCAGCTCGCCGAGCTGGGGTTGCTGCGCCCCTCCCCGAGCGGCGGCCGGGTCGCCATCAGCCCGGAGAGCGCCGCCGACGCCCTGCTCGCGCCCATGGAGCAGGACATCCTCGAACGCCGCATCGCCATGGCCGCCACGCGCGCCCGCCTCCACGCCCTGTCAGGGGACTATCTGGAGGCCCGCAGCCTCCGTTCGGCCAAGAGCAGTATCGAGATCGTCGAGGGCATCGACAACATACGCGCCGTCATCGACGACCTGGGCCGCACCTGCGCCAAGTCCCTCGACGCGCTGGTCCCCGGCGGCGCCCAGAGCGACGCGTCGCTGCGCGCGGCGGTCGCGGTGGACCTCGAACTCCTCTCGCGCGGCATCCGCGTCCGCTCGCTGTTCCAGCACGCCGCCAGGACCCACCGCGCGACGGCCGTCTACGCCGCGACACTCGCGGAGGCGGGCGGCCAGATCCGTTCCACCAGCGTGCTGCCGACCCGCATGCTGATCTACGACGAGTGCGCCGTACTGCCGCTCGACCCGCTGGACACCGCCGCGGGCGGCGCCCTGGTGCGGGACCCGGCCGTCCTGAAGTTCCTCAAGCAGCTCTTCGAGCACTACTGGGACCGCGCCCTGGACTTCGCCGAGGACGAGCAGAAGGCGGGACCCGAGCCGACCGGTGTCGAGCGCGAGGTGCTGCTGCTGATGGCGGCGGGGAAGAAGGACGAGGCGATAGCCCACCAACTGGGCATGTCGCCGCGCTCGGTCAGCCGGATCGTGGCGCGCCTGATGGAACGCCTGGAGGCCGACAGCCGTTTCCAGGCCGGTGTCCGCGCCGCCCAGAGCGGCTGGCTGTCCTGAGCGGGGCGCGGGAGTCCGAGGGGCCGAGGGAGTCGCCGATGCACGCGGAACAGGAACTCGACGCCCTGACCGTCCGCGTCTACCAGCTGCGCGTCACGCATCCCACGGACGGCCTCGGGCAGTTGGCCGCCCGCGCCGGGCTCAGCCCCGAGGAGGCCGCCCGCGCGGAGGGCAGGCTGCTCGAACTCGGCCTGCTGCAGCGTTCCCCCGGCGGCGGCTGGGTGGCGATCAACCCCGAGAGCGCGGCCGAGAACCTCCTCGCCCCCGCCGAGCAGGAGATCCTCCAGCAGCGCATCGCGATGGCCGCCACCAGGGAGCAGCTCCTCGCCCTGTCGGGGGACTACCTGGAGGCGCGCGGCATGCGGTCGGCGCGCAGCAGCATCGAGATCGTCGAGGGCATCGACAACATCCGCGCCGTCATCGACGACCTGGTGCGCAACTGCGTGCGCTGCCTCGACGTGCTGGTGCCGGGCGGCGGCCAGAGCGAGGCGGCGATCAAGGCGGCCCTGCCCCTGGACCTCGCGCTGCGGTCGCGGCGTGTGGAGGTCCGCGCACTGTTCCAGCACACCGCGCGGCGCCACCGCGCCACGTTCCTGTACATGCGGCGGCTGACGCTGGCGGGCACCCAGGTCCGCACGAGCAGCACGCTCCCGGCCCGCATGCAGATCTACGACGGCGAGTGCGCCGTCCTGCCGCTCGACCCGCTGCGCCCGCAGGCGGGGGTCGCGATCGTGCGGGACCCGGCGGTGCTGCGGTTCCTGTGCCAGCTGTTCGAGCTGTGCTGGGCGGACGGGACGGACTTCGGCGAGTCGGAGGAGGCGGGCGGCCCCGAACCGGCGGGCACCGAGCGCGAGGTGCTGCTGCTGATGGCGGGCGGGCGGACGAACGACGAGATCGCCCGGAGCCTCGGCCTCTCGCAGCGGTCGGTGAGCCGCACGGTGGCGCAGCTGATGGCGCGCCTGGACGCGTCCAACCGCTTCCAGGCGGGGGCCCTGGCCGCGCTGCGCGGCTGGCTGGCCTGACACCGGCGGGCCGGGCCCCTCACAAGGCGTCGAGGCCCCTCACAGCGCGTTCAAGAAGGCCGCCGCCACCGGCCCCGCGTCCGAGCCGCCCGAGCCGCCGTTCTCCAGCACCACGGCGAACGCGAGGTCGCCCTCGCCGAGGAAGCCGATCATCCACGCGTTGGTGGACGTCTCGCCGTCCCCGTCCGCGTCGAACTCCGCCGTCCCCGTCTTCGCCCCCGGCGCCCCCGCCACGTCGGCGAGCGCCGAGGCGCTGCCCTCCGTCACGGTGTCCCGCATCAGGGCCCGCAGCGTCTCGGCCGTCCCCTCGGACAGCCGCGACGGCGCCTCGTACCGCTCCTCCGCCGCGTCGGGCACGAGCACCGGCTGCCGGAACGTGCCGTCCGCCACCGTCGCCGCGACCGCCGCCATGCCGAGCGGGCTCGCCTGCACCTGCCCCTGGCCGATCAGCGCGGCCGCGAGCGCGTTGTCGCTGTCCGGCACGGGCACGCTGCCGTCGAAGCTGGCCGCGCCGACGTTCCACTCCCCGCCGAACCCGAACGCCTCGGCCGCGGCGACGAGGGCCTCGGGCGCGATCCGGTCGCGGTTGCCGATGAACGCGGTGTTGCACGAGGCGGTGAACGCGTCGTGCAGCGTCGTGCCGGGGCCCAGCTCGAAGCGGCCCTGGTTCTCGAACGGCTGGCCGTCCACGGTCACCGTCTGCGGGCAGCCGAGCACCTCGTCCGGCCCCGCGCCGCCTTCGAGCAGCGCCGCCGCCGTGATCACCTTGAACGTCGAGCCGGGCGCCAGCTGCCCCTGGAACGAGCGGTTGAAGCCGTCCTCCGGCCAGTCGGCCGCCGCCAGCACCTCGCCGGTGGACGGCCGCAGCGCCACGAGCGAGCCCTCGCGGTCCACGTCCGCCAGCGCCTCCTCGGCGGCGCGCTGCACGGCCGGGTCGATGGTGGTGCGCACGGGCGCGCCGGCCTCGCCGCCCTCCTGCGCGTAGAGCGTGTCCACGGCGTCGCCCGACTCGCGGTCGGCGATGACGACGGCGGCCGACGGCGTACCGGCGAGCTGCTCGTCGTACCGCTCCTGGAGGCCGGAGGCCCCGGCGCCGCTCTCCGGGTCGAGCCCGCCGACCAGGGGCCTGGCCGCCAGCGCGAGCGGCCTGGTGCCCTCGGTGAACTGGAGCCCCTCGACGGCCCGCAGCGCGTCCTCGGCCTCGCGGAACGGCGCCTCCCGCAGCGTGATCACGGGGACGGCCTGGTCGGGCTCGGCCTCGGCGACGCGGTCGGCGAGCGCGTCCGTGTCGATGCCGGCGTCCAGCGCGTCGAGCGCCTCCCAGGCGGCGTCCGGGTCGCTGAGCTGCGCGGGCCAGACGCTGATCTCCCAGACGGTGGCGGGTCCGGCGAGCTGGCTGCCGTCCGCCGCGAGTATCGGCGCCCGTTCCGGGGAGTCCACGGACAGGACGAGCGTCTGGCCCTCCTCGAGCCGGGGGTGGACGAGCGCCGACTCCCAGGCGATGGTCCAGCCGTCCTGGTCGCCGTCCTCGCCCGGCATGACGACGGCGGAGGACTCGTACGTCCACTCCCCCACGCCCTCCAGCGTGAAGGCGGCCGTGAAGGGGACGGTGAACGCCCCGTCGGGCAGGTCCCCGCCCTCCGCCTCGGCGGGGTCGTCACCGACGGTGAACGCGACGGCCTCGGGGCGCATGTTCTCGGTCACCGACTCCAGCAGCGACCTGGCGGCCTCCGGGTCGTCGGTTCGGGCGGCGGCCCGCGCCGGCTCGCCCGCGGCCCAGGCGTCGAGGAAGCCCCGCGCCTGCGCGACCGCCTCGTCCGACCCGTCGTCCTCGTCACCGCCGCGCAGCAGCAGCACCGCGCCCACGGCGAGGACGGTCACGGCGACCGCTCCCGCTATGACCTTGGTGCGGTACGTGCGCCAACTGCCCGGCCGCCTGTCGGAGTCCCACCCCGCTGCGTCGTTCCCCATGGCGAGACCCTACCGTCCGCCTCCCGCGAGGCCCATGCCCCCGTGCTGCCCCCGTGCACACGACAGCCCCGGCCCGGTGACCCGGGTCGGGGCTGGTGAAGTGCGGGCACGAAGCGTGGAGATGGCGGGAATCGAACCCGCGTCCAACGAAGTGGAAGGAGGGCTTCTCCGAGCGCAGTCCGCTGCGATTTTCTCAGCCCCGGAGATCACGCGGACAAGTCTCCGACGGGCTCAGTCACTGTTTGTTGTCCCGCGCCGCTCCCGTGACCGGAACGTGCGGTGAGTCCCCTGGCTGATGCCAGTCCCCGGGCCGGGAACACTCCCGGGCTGACACCTCACCTACGCTGCGTCAGGCAGCGAGGGCGAAGGAATCGCGCTTGTTATTGGCGATTATTTTTTTGCGACACATGGTTAACGAGATCATTGCCGCTTCCTCGGCTCGCTTCCCCTGCTTCGACATCCGCTGTCGAAACCGATCATCCCCTGGGATGATGCTGAAGCCTCCGTGCCAACACCCTGTTCAGTTGTGACCGCCGACCGGTTGCCCGGCAGCGCCTCGTCCATCATACGTCACGCGCGCTGGCGGCGGCGGGCCGAGGAGATCGCGCGGTCCGCCTCGCGCCGGTCCTGCTTCTCCCGCAGCGTCTGCCGCTTGTCGTACTCCCGCTTGCCGCGCGCGAGCGCGATCTCGACCTTGGCCCGGCCGTCCACCCAGTACAGGGCCAGCGGCACGAGCGTGAGGCCGCTCTCCTGCGTCTTGCCGATCAGCTTGTCGATCTCCGAGCGGTGCAGCAGCATCTTGCGCCTGCGGCGGGCGCTGTGGTTCGTCCACGTGCCCTGGGCGTACTCGGGGATGTGCACGTTGTGCAGCCACGCCTCGCCGCCGTCGATCTGGGCGAAGCCGTCCACGAGGGACGCCCGGCCCTGGCGCAGGGACTTCACCTCGGTGCCGGTCAGTACCAGACCGCACTCGTACGTATCCAGAATGTGGTAGTCGTGCCGCGCGCGCTTGTGCTGCGCGATCAGCTTGCGACCCTTTTCCTTTGCCATGACCTGCCAAGTCTACGTCGTGGAGGGGGACGGTGCGCCGGCCCAGTAAACCCGGGCCCGGGGGCTGAGCGCTAACGACTTCCGGCCAGGCCGCCGAGGACCGTCACGGCGCTGTCCGCCGCGTCCTCGCCCGGGCCGACGAGCAGGTCGGGCAGCAGGCCGTCCTCGTCCACCAGCCGCCCCGACGGCGTCGCGTAGTGCCCCACGGTCAGCTCCGCGACGGAGCCGTCCGGCTGGGTGCTCGGCATCTGCACGGTCCCCTTGCCGAAGGTGCGGCTCCCGACGACGACCGCCCTGCCCCGGTCCTGGAGCGCGCCGGTCACCAGCTCGGCCGAACTCATGGTGCCGCCGTCCACCAGGACGACGAGCGGCGTCGCCGTGTCCCCGCCCGGCTCGGCGTGCAGGGCGCGCTGCTCGCCGTGGACGTCGTACGTCGCGACGAGGCCCCCGTCGAGGAACACCGACGCGGCGCCCGCCGCCTCGGTGAGGAGCCCGCCCGCGTTGCCCCGCAGGTCGAGCACCAGGCCGTCCCCGGCGGGCACGGCGGCGACGGCGGCCCGCAGCTGCTCGGCCGCACCCTGCGTGAACGAGGCGACGCGCACCCGCGTCACCCCGGGGACATCCCGGCTGACCGTCACCGTCTCGGCCGTCAGCCTGGCGCGCGCGATCTCGGCGGACCAGTGCCGCCCGTCCCGTTCGAGGCCGACGCGCACGGTCGAGCCGGGCCCGGCCGCCGCCGCCTCGTCGCTGCCGCGCAGCCGCGCGACGGCGTCCGTGACGGCCCAGCCGTCCACCCGGACGCCGTCGATGGTGCGCAGCGAGTCCCCGGCGCGGACGCCCGCGCGCTCGGCCGGGCTGTCCGCGTGGACCTCGCTGACCTCGATGCGCCCGGCGGCCGTGCGGACGACCGCTATGCCCGTGCCGACGTACTCGCCCGCCAGCGTGTGCCGCAGCCGCTCGTACTCCTCCGGCGAGTACGCGGTGGACCAGCGGTCACCACTGCGGCTCACCAGCACCTCGGCGTCGGCGGGCCGGGCGTCCGGCGCCGGGGCGTCGGCGCCGGACGCCGAGCTCTCGGGCCATGAGCCGGTGGCCGCGCCGGTGACCAGGACACCGAGGAAGACACACGCCAGGGTCGCCCCACGCCTGACCGGGTGGGGCGAACGACTGTGGCTGGCACGGGACATGCTGCGGAGTGTAGGGCACACCCCCGGGGCTCACGGGAGATCTCGTACGCGCGTGTGGCGGGCGGCACAGCGCGCCCCCGCCTACACCTCCGAAGCCCCTTACACCTTCAAGGCCCCTTACACCTTCAAATACTTGCGCAGCGCGAAGAACGCGGCGACCGACGGCATGAACGCCCCGACCAGCAGCACCATCGGCAGCACCCCGAGCACCGCGTCCCAGCCGATGAACTCGATCAGCGGGATCTCCTGGGCCAGGAAGTTGTTGATCGCGAAGTACTTGACGCCCACTATCAACACGCAGGCGAACAGCGCGCCCAGCACGCCCGCGATCGCCGCCTCCAGGATGAACGGCATCTGGATGTACAGGCCCGACGCGCCCACGAGCCGCATGATCCCCGTCTCGCGGCGGCGGCTGAACGCCGAGACGCGCACGGTGTTGACGATCAGCAGCAGCGCCACGACCAGCATCAGCGCCATGAGGCCGAGCGCCGCGTAGTTGACGCCGTTGAGCAGGTTGAACAGGTTCTCCAGCTGCGAGCGCTGGTCGATGACCTCGTAGACGCCGTCACGCCCCGCGAACGCCGACGAGATCACGTCGTACTGCGTCGGGTCGTGCAGCTTGACGCGGAACGACTCCTGCATCTGCTCGGGCGTGACGACGGCGGCCAGCGGCGAGTCGGCCTGCTGCTCCTCGTAGTGCTCGTACGCCTGCGCGGCGGACTCGTAGTAGACCTCCTCGACGATGTCGAACTCGCCGAGTTCCGCCTCGATCTGGTCCTTCTGCTCCTGGGTGACCGCGCCGCGCCGGCAGGCGGGCGAGTCCGCGTCCAGCTCGCTGCACAGGAATATCGAGACCTCGACCCGGTCGTACCAGTAGTCCTTCATGCTGTCGACCTGCTGGCGCGCCAGCAGGGCGCCGCCGAGCAGGGACAGCGACAGGGCGACCGAGACGATCACCGCGAAGGTCATCGTGAGGTTCCGGCGGAGACCGACACCGATCTCCGACAGGACGAAGTGGGCGCGCATGGCGTCCTTTCCGTGGATGTTCAGTGCTGGTAGCCGTAGACGCCGCGATGCTGGTCGCGGACGAGGACGCCCTTCTCCAGCTCGATCACGCGCTTGCGCATCTGGTCCACGATCTGCGCGTCGTGGGTGGCCATGACCACGGTGGTGCCGGTCCTGTTGATGCGGTCGAGCAGCTTCATGATGCCCACCGAGGTCTGCGGGTCGAGGTTGCCCGTCGGCTCGTCGGCGATCAGCAGCATCGGGCGGTTGACGAACGCGCGGGCGATGGCGACGCGTTGCTGCTCACCACCGGACAGCTCGCCCGGCATCCGCTCCTCCTTGCCGCCGAGGCCGACCAGGTCGAGCACCTCGGGGACGGTCTTGCGGATCTGGCCGCGCGGGCGGCCGATGACCTCCAGGGCGAACGCGACGTTCTCCCCCACCGTCTTGTTGGGGAGCAGCCGGAAGTCCTGGAAGACGGTCCCCAACTGGCGCCGCACCTGCGGGACCTTCCAGTTGGACAGGCGGCCCAGGTCCTTGCCCAGGACGTGGACCGAACCGGTCGAGGCGCGCTCCTCGCGCAGCAACAGCCGCAGGAACGTGGACTTCCCGGAGCCGGACGAACCCACCAGGAAGACGAACTCGCCGCGCTCGACCTCCAGGGAGACGTCTCGCAACGCCGGCGCGTTCTGCCGGGGATACGTCTTGGACACGTTGTCGAATCGGATCACGGTTACACCATGTCGTTACGGGGTACAGGCGGGGGCCTTGCTGGGCAGACCATACGCGAACCCGCGCCCCGCCCGCAGGCAGCGTCCCGGCGCATCCCCCTTTGTCCGGTCGGGGCGACCCGCCGCCGGTGCGCCAGGGGCCGGTGGGGACGCGGGAACGCGCGGTGCGCGCGGGGTGCCGTGCGGGGGCGGGGTTCGGTCACAGTCCGGTCCTGGCTTCTGCGTTTCCGGCCGTGTCCTGGCAGAGTGGAGGGCAGAGGGGGACACGAGAGGAGACGATCGCATTGACCGCCGACTGGCTGGTGTGCGCGAACTGCGCGGGGCGGGTGAGCGAGGGCCGCTGCGCGGTCTGCCGCGCCGAGCGGGCCCGGCTGCGCGACGAGGGGCGCGGCCCGTGGTCGTCCCTGGGCGGACCGGCGGGGCTCGCGGCCCTGCTGCTGGCGCTCGTCGCCGTCTGCCTGCTGGTGGCGCGCCCGGCCTGAGCCCGGCCGGGCGGGAGGCCGCCGAGACGTACGGAGGGGCCCGGAGCGATGTGCTCCGGGCCCCTCCGCCGTGCTGTCCCGCTCAGGCGGAACGGGCGGTACGCGTCACGCGGTGCCGTCAGGCGGCCGCCGCGCCGCCGCCGCCCTTGTTGATCAGGCGGGGCAGGTAGCGGAACGCCACGCCGCCCGCGATCATCGTCGCCGCGCCGGCGAAGAGCAGCGCCTGGTTCATCGAGGCGCCGGTCTCGGCCAGCTCGTCGCGGTCCTGGGCCTGGTCCTGGCCGCCGACGGTCTGCTGCTCGGTGAGGTCCTCGTCCGGGGCGGGCTGCTCGATCGGGTTGCCGGCGCCCTGGTTGTCGGGCTCCAGACCACCGTTGCCGTTGCCGCCCTCGTTCACGCCCTGAGGACCGCCGTTGCCACCGTTGCCGCCACCGGGGGTGCCGGGGTCGGAGGCGCCTTCCTGCTCACCGCCGCCGGGCGTACCCGGGTCGGAAGCACCCTCCTGCTCGCCACCACCGGGCGTACCCGGGTCAGAGGCACCCTCCTGCTCACCGCCACCGGGCGTACCCGGGTCAGAGGCACCCTCCTGCTCGCCACCACCGGGCGTACCCGGGTCAGACGCGCCTTCCTGCTCGCCACCACCGGGCGTACCCGGGTCAGACGCGCCTTCCTGCTCACCGCCGCCGGGCGTACCCGGGTCGGACGCGCCTTCCTGCTCGCCACCGCCCGGCGTACCCGGGTCGGACGCGCCTTCCTGCTCGCCACCGCCCGGCGTACCCGGGTCGGAAGCACCCTCGGTCAGACCGAGGACGCCGCCCTCCTGGCCGGCGACGACGCCGAGGACACTGTTCTCGGTGCTGGTCGGCTTCGCTGCGGCGTTCTGGGCGGACGCCGTGCCGACGACCGCGAGCGAGGCGCCCGCGGCGAAGACGGCCGCGGCGGCGACGCGCGCCATGTTGGCCCTCGTCTTAGGACTGGCCATGTATCCACTACCCCCTGTAGCTGTTTGGAGCTGACATCGTCCCGAATGTGCGGGGCAGCCTGTCGCAAGGGTGGTGGCGGTGCGGGGAGTTCCGGTTCCTTCACTCGCCCCCTGGCGCACAACGACCCCGGATCACAGAGGCATGCCAGGCGATCAGCTTTCCTGGTGAACGCATCCGCGTCAAGCGGGATGTCCGGTAAATTCCGGGCGAGGCGTGATAGTTGCGTGACGGTTACTTGTCCTGCTGTTTCCGCCAGCGGATTCCGGCTTCCAGGAAGTCGTCGATATCCCCGTCCAAAACACCCTGCGGGTTTCCGACTTCGTGATCCGTGCGCAGATCCTTGACCATCTGGTACGGCTGGAGGACGTAGCTGCGCATCTGGTTGCCCCAGGAGTTGCCGCCGTCGCCCTTGAGCGCGTCCATCTTCGCCTGCTCCTGCGCCCGCTGGTGGGCGAGCAGCCTCGACTGGAGGACGCGCATGGCGGCCGCGCGGTTCTGGATCTGGGACTTCTCGTTCTGGCAGGAGACGACGATCCCGGTCGGCAGGTGCGTGATACGGACGGCGGAGTCGGTGGTGTTCACGGACTGGCCGCCGGGGCCCGAGGAGCGGAAGACGTCCACCCGCATGTCGTTCTCGGGGATGTCGATGTGGTCGGTCTGCTCGACCACCGGCAGGACCTCGACGCCCGCGAAGGACGTCTGGCGGCGGCCCTGGTTGTCGAAGGGCGAGATGCGCACCATCCGGTGGGTGCCCTGCTCGACGGAGAGCGTGCCGTACGCGTACGGCGCCTTGACGGCGAAGGTGGTGGACTTGATGCCCGCCTCCTCCGCGTACGAGGTGTCGAGGACCTCGGTCGCGTAGCCCCGGCGCTCGGCCCAGCGCAGGTACATGCGCTGGAGCTGCTCGGCGAAGTCGGCCGCGTCCACGCCGCCCGCCTCGGCACGGATGGACACCATGGCCTCGCGCTGGTCGTACTCGCCGGACAGCAGCGTGCGGACCTCCAGCTCGTCCACGGCCTTGCGGACGGACGCCAGCTCGGCCTCGGCCTCGCGCCTGGTGTCCGCGTCGTCCTCCGCCTCGGCCAGCTCGAAGAGGACCTCCAGGTCCTCGATGCGGCCGTGCAGCTCCTCCGTCTTGGTGACCTGGCCCTGGAGCAGCGACAGCTTGCTCGTGACCTGCTGGGCGCGCTCCGGGTCGTCCCACAGGGTCGGGGCGGCGGCCTGCTCCTCCAGCGAGGCGACCTCGGCCTTCATGCTGCCCAGGTCGAGGACGGCCTCGATCGACTCCATGGTGGAGCGGAGGGACTTCAGGACTTCGGAAACATCGACGACTGCCACGCGACCAGCGTAACCGCTGGGGGCGGGGGTCAGGGGGTGGCCGGGTCGCCGTTCTCCACGACGAGGGCGGGGGCGCCGCCGGGCGGGGCGCCGTTGTCGCCGTCGGAGCCGCCCGAGGAGAGCAGCCAGCCGCCGATGGCGACGGCCAGGGCCACGCCCGCCGCGGTGAGGGCCAGGCGGCGGCGCCTGCGGTCTCCTGGGCGGCGTGCGGCTCCGGCACGGCGTGCGCCGGGGGCGCGGGGGGTGCGCGCGGTGCCGTGGGCGCCGCCCGCCAGCTCGTCGGCGCCGGGGACGCGCATCCGGGTGTGCGTGATCCGCTCGCCGTCCGGCGCGGAGCCCCGGACGAGGGGCACGGCGGCGCGCGCGGGGCCCGGCTCGCGCGGGGCGCCCGCGGCGACCGGCTCCGGCGCGGGGGCGGCGTCGCCCGCCGTGACGGGGTCGCCGATGTCCAGCGGGGGAAGCCCGGCGAGCAGGGGCGTCAGCTCGCGGAGGCGGGACGCCAGCTCGGCGGCGCGGAGCCGGGACGCGGGGGCCTTGGCGAGGCACTGCTGGATCAGTTCCCACAGTTCGCGGGGCAGGCCCGGCAGCTCGGCGGCCTTCTCGGTGACCTGGCGGCGCAGGACGGCGCCGGGGTGGCCGCCGCCGAAGGGGGTGAACCCGGCGAGCAGTTCGTACAGCACGGTGACCAGGGCGTAGATGTCCACGGCGGCGCGCGGGGGCAGGCCCTCGACGATCTCCGGCGCCATGTAGTCGGGGGTGCCGACGACGCCGGACTTGCCCGCGTGGCGCGGCTCGTCGATCAGCTTGGCGACGCCGAAGTCGGTGAGCAGCGCGGTGGTGGCGCCGTCGCGGATGTCGAGCAGGATGTTCTCCGGCTTGACGTCGCGGTGGACGATCCCGGCGGCGTGCGCCACGGCGAGCCCGGAGGCGACGCCCGCGACGATGGAGACCGCCTCCAGGGGCGCGAGGCGGCGTTCGCGCTCCAGGTGGGCGCGGAGGTCGGGGCCGCGGACGAGGTCCATCACGAGGGCGATGCGGTCGTCCGCGTCCGCGCCGGAGTCGGCGGGGTCGCCGACGATCAGGTCGCGGACGCCGACGATGTTCGGGTGTTCGAGGCCGAGGAGCGCGTGCCGTTCGTGGGCGAACCGCTCGGCCAGGTCCGGGTCGGCCGCCAGGTCCTCGCGCAGCAGCTTGATGGCCACGGGGCCGTCAGGGCCCTCGCCGAGCCAGACCGTTCCGGCGCTGCCGCGCCCCAGGACGCGGTGGGCGGTGTAGACGCCGCCGATGTTCCGTGCCATGGCGTGAGGCTACGACGAGCGCCGGGCGGCGTGCGGACAAGCGCGCCAGGATTGCCCGGTTTTATGGGCATGGCCCGGGGAAATTCGGTACGCGGAAGTCGATAAATCCCCGAGGCAGCCGTCAATTGTTCGGCATGTTCTCCTGGATGTCCTCGACCTGTTGGTTCGCCTCGTCGATGAGGCCGAGCCATTCCCGTACGTCGTCGAACCAGTCGGTGACCGTGTCCCAGAAACTCCGGCCGTCCGCAATCCAGTCCTGGACCGGTGTGAAGTTCCACACGAGAACGACGATCACCACGAGAATCAGGACCATGAACAGGCAGCCCTTGAGGCAGCCCAGCCCGGGAATGCGCATCGGGTTCGCGCTGCGTGACCGGCCGCGGTCGCGCGGGGGCTCGTCCCTGCGGTCGTCCTGCCGCCGCGGCGGCACCGGCTGCTGCGGCGGGACGGGCTGGCGGTACGGCTGCTGGTACTGCTGCTGATACGGCTGCTGCGCGTACGGCGACGCCTGCGGCTTGCGGTAGTCCTGCTGCGGCTGCTGCGGCGGGTACGCGTAGCCCTGCGGCTGCTGCGCCTGCTGGGGCGGGGGCGCGGGGCGGCGCTGCTGCTGGCGCCGGGGCGCGCGCTGGAGCGGGTCGTACGGGTCGACGGGCTGGACGCGCGTCGGCTCGTTGCGGTCGCGGGCGGCGCGCATCTGGTCCTGCCAGGGGTGCGGGCCCTCCGGCTCGGGGGCGCCCGAGGTGGGGAGGGCGCGCGTGGTGTTGAGGTCGTCGCCGCCGTTGTCGCGCTGGGGCAGGACGCTGGTCCTGCCGAACGGGTCGGAGGCGGGCTGTCCGCCGCCCGAGCCGCCGGGGAGCACCTGGGTGGGCTCGGCGGAGCCGGGGGGCGAGATGCCGGTGCCGGGGACCTTCACGGGGCGGGCGTCCGGCACGAGCAGGGCCGTCACGCCGAGGGCGGCGTCGCGCTGCTCGGTCGTGGCGCGCTCGGAGATTCCGGCGGCGACGGTGCGCAGAGCGCGGGCGAG
Organism: Streptomyces sp. NPDC049879; assembly: GCF_044461265.1. Lineage (NCBI taxonomy): Bacteria > Bacillati > Actinomycetota > Actinomycetes > Kitasatosporales > Streptomycetaceae > Streptomyces > Streptomyces sp. NPDC049879. Next base: position 490,557 of record NZ_JBITKT010000006.1, read on the forward strand.
ACCGGCGGCGCCGGGGCGTTCGGCCGGGTTCTTGCGCAGGCAGCACTCGATGACGGTCCACAGCGGTCCCGGCAGCCCGTCGGGGCGGCGCGGCTCGTCGCTGAGGTGGCGGCGCAGGACCTCCAGGGTGCTGCCGCCGCCGAACGGGGGCTGGCCGGTGAGCAGTTCGTACAGGACGATGCCCGCCGCGTAGACGTCGACGGCCGAGGTCTGCGGCTTGCCCTCGGCGGACTCGGGCGCGACGTAGGAGGGGGTGCCGACGAACTCGTGGGCGCGCGTGACCCCGGGGGAGTCCGCGAGGCGGGCGATGCCGAAGTCCGTGAGCATCGGGCGCATGGGCCGCGGGTCGGCGGGCGGGCCCGGCGGGTCGGTGCGGCGTTCGGCACCGGCGAGCAGGACGTTCGCGGGCTTGAGGTCGCGGTGCACGATGCCCTTGGCGTGCGCGGCGGCGAGCGCGTCGGCGATCTGGGCGGTGAGCAGCGCGGCGCCGACGGGGCTGAAGGGCCCGTTCTCGTACAGGTAGCGGTGCAGGTCGGGGCCGTCGATGAGGTCCATGACCAGGGCGATCATGTCGCCCTCGACGACGAGGTCGCGGGTGCGGACGATGTTCTGGTGGCTGTCGTTGCCGAGCCGCAGCAGGACGGCGCGCTCGCGCATGAAGCGCATCACGACGTCCGGGTCGGCGGCCAGCTCCTCCTTGAGGACCTTGACCGCGACGCGTTCGCCCGGCTCGCCCGTGACGGCCGCCTCGTCCCCGGCGGCCTGGCGCTGGCGTCCGAGCCAGACGGTGCCGGTGGCGCCGCGTCCGAGCGGCTCTTCGAGCAGGTACTTGCTGCCTACCGGCCGCACGTGCGCTCCCTGGTGCTGTGTCGGGACCCGAGTTCCCTACTGTAGTGGGGCCGCCCCGCGCCACGAACGTGTGTGTGACGGCCGTCCGCGGCGGTGGGGTGCGGGGAGGAGGACGCCGGGGCGGGGGCGCGCGGTTTCCCGCGAGGCGGGGGGCCTGTGCGGGCGCTCTCGTGCCGGGCGGCTCTCTGGCTCTACGATCATGCGCGCCGCCGAGCACGGCGCGGTCGCGGTACGGGCGGCCCGGGTTGGGCGGGAACGACCGGTTCGCCGGGCCGGGGACGGACACCCCACCGATCAGTTCTGGTCAGATATCGCCAATCAAGATCATTAAGCGCCAGCGGCGCGGTGCGCTGTCGGTGCTGGGTGCGAGGATGCTTTCAGCATCAGCATCCGATGCGACCGCGGCCGGGGACGGCCCGCGGGAGCGCCGGATCGCTGGTGAGGTGACCGGGAGGGCCGATGCCGATTCAGATCAGGTTGACCGTGTGGCCCGGTGACGGCTCGGGCGGCGTGGACGTGCGGATCGGCGCCCCGGCCGGGACCCCGCTCGACACCGTGCTCGGCGCCCTGGCCGGTGCCGTCTCCCCCGGCGGCGCGGCGCCCGGCGCCGTCTTCTGCGAGGACAGGTACCTCGACCCGCGCCGCACCGTGCTCGGCGAACCGCCCCTGGTGGACGGCGCCGTCCTCGCCTTCCAGCACCCCCTGGAGACCGCGCGGCGCGAGCCCGTCCCCGCGACGCTGCTGGTCGCCGCGGGACCCGACGCGGGCGGCGTCCACCTGCTGCGCGGCGGCGAGGTCCGGATCGGCAGGTCGGCGCAGGCGGACGTCCCCCTGGACGACCCCGACATCTCCCGCGCGCACTGCTCGCTGACCGTCGGCCCCGACGGCTCCGTCACCGTGACCGACGCCGGATCGACCAACGGGACGCTGCTCGACGGCCGCCCCGTGACCGGCGGCCCGGTGCCCGTACCGTCCGGCGGCGTGCTGCGGCTCGGCGAGACGGCGCTGCGCGTCGTGACCGAGGGCGGGCGCGACGGCGCGGCCGGGCACCTGCCCGCGCCCCGGCGCGCGGAGGAGGACGAGGCGGGGCACGGGCAGCGTCCCGCGCGGCGCGGCCTCGGCGGCCGGGGGAGGGGCCGCGGGCCCGAACTCGACACCGGGACGCGCCAGATGCCCCGCTGGGACGCCGCGCCTGACGCGTACGCCCCCGGTGGTGCCGACGCCGCCGACGAGGCGCGCTGCCCCGACCCCGCCACCGTGCTGCTCACCGCGCTCGACCGCGGCCCCCGGCTGTGGGAGCGCGGCCCCGGGCACCCGGACGCGCTGCGCGTGCGCGTCGGGACGGCGCACCGCCCCTCGCGCGCCCTGCCGCCGGTGACGGTGGACCTCGCCGCGGCCGGCTCGCTCGGGCTGGCCGGGCCGCGCGACCGCGTGACCGGTGTGGCGCGCGCCGTGCTGGCGCAACTGGCGGCGTTCCACGCGCCCGGCGCACTCGAACTCGTCGTGATCGCGCCGGGGCGCGCCGCCGACTGGTCGTGGCTCGGCTGGCTCCCGCACACCCGCCCCGAGCGCGGCCAGGACTGCCGCCTGCTGGTCGGCTTCGACGCCGAGCAGGCCGCGGCGCGGCTGCGCGAACTGGCCGAGCGCACGGACGGCGCGGCGGGGCCGGGCGGGCGGCGCGTGGTCGTCCTGGCCGACTGCGGCCCCGACACCCCCCCGGCCACCGTCTCGGCCCTCACCCGGCTCGCCGCCGGTGGCGCCGCGGCCGGTGTCCACGTCGTGGCGCTGGCCGAGGCCGCCTCCGCCACGCCCGCGTCGCCGGTCGAACGGTCGCTGGCGGCCGCGCGCGCCGTGTCCCCGGTGTTCGCGGCGTGCAGCGCGGCCGTCCTGCTGAGCGGCGCGGTCGCGACGTCCCTGCGCGTCGTCGGCCGGGACGGGCAGGCAGGTCCCCCGGTGGGCGCGGACGCCGTGTCCCCGGCGTGGGCCGAACGGTTCGCGCGGGCCCTGGCGCCGGTCGCCGAGGACGCCGGTGCCGACGGCGCGCCCGCCCCGGCGCGGGCGGCGGCGCTGCCGGACACCTGCCGCCTCCTCGACGTGCTGGAGCTGTCGCGCGTCACGCCCGGCACGCTGCGCGAGCGGTGGACCGGGCGCGAAGGGCTCACCGCCGTGCTCGGCGCGGGAGCGCACGGCCCGGTCGCGGTGGACCTGGCCGCGCTGCGGGGCCCGCTGACGGTGGAGGGCGGCCCCGGCTCGGGGCGTACCGAGCTGCTGAGCACGCTCGCCGCCTCCCTCGCCACCACGCGCGGGCCGCGCGACCTGTCGCTGCTGCTCGTGGAGGGCGCGGGCGACGGCCTGCGGCCGGGCGCGGAGCTGCCGCACGTCGCCACCTACCTGGGGGCCACCGATCCGGTGCGCATGCGGGCGTTCGCCCAGGCGCTGCGGGCCGAGCTGAAGCGCCGGGCCGCGCTGCTCGGCGACGCGGACTTCGGCGCCGTACGGGGCCGGCTCGGCCGGGTCCACGCGCCCAGGGCGGCGGGCGACGTGACGCTCGGCGCGCCGGAGGGGCCGCCCGTGCTGGCGCCGGGGAGCGATCCGCTGCCGTGGCTCGTCGTGCTCGTGGACGACTTCGACGCGCTGCTCGCGCCGCCGCTCGGCGCGCCGGGGCGGCAGGCCGCGGGGTCGGTGGTGCGGGTGCTCGACGCGGTGGCGTCCGAGGGCGTGCGCCTCGGGGTGCGGCTGGTCGTGGTGGGCGGTCCGGTGGCGCCCGGCGGGGGCATATCCGTGGCCATGACCGGGCAGCCCGCCGGGCGGGGCGAGGTGCGCAGGGGCGGGACGGCGGCGCCGTTCCAGGCCGGGCGGGTGACCGGGCGCATCCCCAGGACGGCGACCGCGCGGCCCACCGTGACGCGACTCGACTGGGCCCGCGAGGGCGACCCGCCGACCCGCCGGCCGGTCCGCGAACTGGGCAACGGGCCGACCGACATCGCCCTGCTCGCGTCCGCCGCCTCCCGTGCCGCCGACGCGGACAGATCGGCGCCCGCGAGCCTCGTCTGACCCCGCGCGACGACACGTCGGTACATGATCGGAAATTCGCGTTCCACCGCTTCGATCTTGGGTAACAGCCGGATCACAAACGGCAGTTGACACCCTCCGTGGTCTTGCCCGCACAGAACGGCGGGCGTAGGACTCAGTGATCAGGACGTGCGGCGTTGCACACCCTGCGCTGTGGGGGCGTTGCCGTACCGGATGGGGTGAGGCGGTGCTCATGGGCGGTTCGGGCCGGGTTTCCCGGCGGAGGGTCTTCCGTGCGACGGCGGCGACGGTCGCCGTGACCGCGCTGGCGCTGTCGGCGTGCAGCGCGGAGGAGGACGACACGGGGCGTGACCACCCGGTGACGATCGAACTGCCGGACCTCGGCGGGCAGTCGCTGGAGGTCTCGGCGGTGTGGACGGGCGCGGAGCGGGACAACTTCCTGCGCGTCATGGACGAGTTCGAGGCGCGTACCGGCGCCTCGGTCAGCTATGTGCCGAGCGGGGACAACGTCTCGCAGTTCGTGGGCACCAAGATCGAGGGCGGTTCGCCGCCGGACATCGTGATGGTCCCGCAGCCCGGCGTGCTCCAGGAGTTCGCCGAACAGGGCTGGATAGCCCCGGTCGGCGACCTGGTGCAGGAGCAGCTCGACGCCAACTACACGCAGGGCTGGCAGGACATCGCCGCCCGGGACGGCGTGCAGTACGGCGTGTACGTGAAGGCGGCCAACAAGTCGCTCGTCTGGTACAGCGACACGGCGTTCGACTACGCCGGTGTCTCGCCGCCGGAGAGCTGGGACGACTTCGTGTCGACGTCCTGGACGCTGTGGGAGTCGGGGACGACGCCGCTGTCCGTCGCGGGCGGCGACGGCTGGACGCTCACCGACTGGTTCGAGAACATCTACCTCTCCCAGTCCGGCGGTGAGATGTACGACCGGCTGATCGCGCACGAGATCCCGTGGACCGACCCGAGCGTCACCGACGCGCTGACCGCCCTCGGCCAGGTCTTCGGCGAGGAGCGGTTCCTGGCGGGCGGCGCGGGCGGCTCGCTCCAGACGGACTTCCCGACCTCGGTCACCCAGACGTTCACCGACCTGGAGACGCCCGCCGCCGGGATGGTCTTCGAGGCGGACTTCGTCGGCGCCGTGATCACCGACAGCACGGACGCCGTGATCGGCGAGGACGCGCGCGTCTTCCCCTTCCCGGCCGTGGGCGGCGGGGACGCGCCGGTGGTGAGCGCGGGCGACGCGGCCGTCGCCATCGCGCCGGACGGCGAGGCCAGCGAGGCGCAGCAGGCCATGCTGGCGTTCCTCGCCTCGACCGACGCCGCGGCGATCTGGGCCGAGCCGGGCGGCTACGTGTCGCCCAACAGGTCGCTCGACCTGGAGGCGTACCCGAACGACACGCAGCGCGGCATCGCCGAGGCGCTCATCGCGGCGGGCGACGACTTCCGGTTCGACATGTCGGACCAGACGCCCGCCGACTTCGGCGGCACCACAGGGCAGGGCATGTGGCAGGGGCTCCAGAACTTCCTGCGCGACCCCGCCGACATCCAGGGGGCCCAGGAGTACCTGGAGTCCCAGGCCGCCGCCGCGTACGGCGACTGACGGCTCACCACCCGCGGGTCACCCCGTGGTTCACCACTGCGGTGCTCCCACTGCGGTTCCCTCACTGACGGACGGAGACTGACATCCCATGGCATCCGGCAAGGCGGTGATCAGAGCCCGGCCCTGGGCCGTCGCGTGCTTCCTGCTGCCCGCGCTGCTGCTGCTCGGCGCACTGGTCGTCTACCCCATCGCGTACACGGTCTGGCGCAGTCTGTTCGACGCGTCGGGCGACGGGTTCGTGGGCCTGGACAACTTCACGGAGCTGTTCAGCAACGACTCGATACGGCACGCCCTGCGCAACAACCTCATATGGATCGTGGTCGCGCCCACCGTGGCGACCGGCCTCGGCCTGATCTTCGCGGTCCTGACGGAACGTATCCGCTGGGCCACCGCGTTCAAGCTGATCATCTTCATGCCGATGGCCATCTCCATGCTGGCCGCCGGCATCATCTTCCGGCTGGTGTACGAGCAGGACCCGGACCGCGGGCTGGCGAACGCGGTGCTGACCACCGTGCACGACACGTTCTCGGGCGACTCGTCCTGGCCCGACGCCGAGCCGCGCCCCGACGGGCCGATCACGGCGCAGGACGACGGCTCGTACCTGCTGGAGACGCCCGTCTCGGCCGGTCAGCCGGTGCTGCTGCCGCTGGTGGCCGTGCCGCAGCCCGAGCTGGAGGGCGCGGCGCCCGCCGCCGCGCCGGAGGGCGCCGCGGACGCGGTGAGCGGCACCGTGTGGATGGACTTCACGCGGGGCGGCGGCACGCCCGACACGATCGACCCGGAGGAGAAGGGCCTGGCGGGCATCACCGTCGAGGCCGTGCGGGACGGCGACGTGGTCGCCGACGCGACGACCGGGGACGACGGGACGTTCACGCTGCCCGCCGAGGCGGACGGCGCGCAGCTGCGGCTGGCGGCGGACAGCTTCACCGCCCCGTACAACGGCGCCGAGTGGCTCGGGCCCAACCTGGTGACGCCCGCGATCATCGGCTCGTACGTCTGGATGTGGGCCGGTTTCGCGATGGTCCTCATCGCGGCGGGCCTGGCCGGGGTGCCGCGGGAGACGCTGGAGGCCGCCCGCGTCGACGGCGCGAACGAGTGGCAGGTCTTCCGCCGCATCACCGTCCCCCTCCTGGCGCCGCTGCTCGCGGTGGTCATGGTGACGCTGATGATCAACGTGCTGAAGATCTTCGACCTCGTGTACGTCATCCCGCCCAGCTCCAGCCAGGGTGACGCCAATGTGCTGGCGCTCCAGCTCTACCTGGAGTCCTTCGGCACGGGCGGCGACCAGGGCGTCGGCAGCGCCATCGCGGTGCTCCTGCTGCTCCTGGTCCTGCCGGTGATGTTCTTCAACCTGAGAAGGCTGCGACGGGAGAACCAGCGGTGACCGCGACGACCCTGACCGCGAAAGAGCCCGGACCCTCGGGGTCCCCGGCGGGCGGAGCCTCCGGGCCGCCCCGGCGTTCCCTGGCCTCCCGGGTCGCCTCCGTCGCCGCGAGCGGCGGGGTGCGGGTGGTGCTGGTGATCCTGGCGGTGGTGTGGCTGCTGCCGACCGCCGGGCTGCTGGTGTCCTCGTTCCGCGACTCGCGCGACATCGCGTCCTCCGGCTGGTGGGAGGCGCTGACCGACCCCGGGCAGTGGACGGCCGGGAACTACGACGCGCTGCTCAGCAACGGCACGTTCACCGACTCGGTGTGGACGACGGTGCTGATCACCGTGCCGTCGACCGTCCTGGTGATCCTGCTGGGCGCGCTGGCGGCGTACGCGTTCGCCTGGCTCGACTTCCCCGGCCGCGACTGGTGGTTCCTGGTCGTGGTGGCGCTGCTGGTGGTGCCGGTGCAGGTGGCGCTGATCCCGGTGGCGCGGCTGTTCAACACGCTGGGGATCTTCGAGACGACGCTGGGCGTGGTCCTGTTCCACTCCGCGTTCGGCCTGCCGTTCGCCATCTTCCTGCTGCGGAACTTCTTCGCCGAGATCCCGCGCGAGCTGCTGGAGGCGGCGAAGCTGGACGGGGCGGGCGAGCTGCGGCTGTTCACCCGCGTGGTGCTGCCGCTGGCCGGCCCGGCGATCGCGGCGCTCGGCATCTTCCAGTTCATGTGGGTGTGGAACGACATGCTGGTGGCGCTGATCTTCGCCGACTCGGGGTCGCCGCCGATGACGGTCGCGCTCCAGCAGGAGATGCGGCAGTTCGGCAGCAACTTCGACGTGCTGGCGCCGGGCGCGTTCCTGACGATGGTCATCCCGCTGGTGATCTTCTTCGCGTTCCAGCGGCAGTTCGTGGCCGGGATGATGTCCGGCGCCGTGAAGTAGGGCGGCGGCGCGACCGTACGGCGACGGGGCCGGGCCCGGCGGGCGACCGCCGGGCCCGGCCCCTGCCGTGTGCGCTGCCTTTTGCTCCAAATGAACGGATCGCGGGCGCGACACCTCGCTCGTCCCCGGGATGGCACTGCGGAAGAGAGATTGTCGGATGGTCATTGGTCATCCGATATGCCGCCCCGTGGATGTGGTGCCGTGCCCCGCTTCAGCATCATCGTGCCCGCCTACCAGGTGCAGGCGTATCTCCCCGCCTGCCTGACCTCCGTGCTCACGCAGGACCACACCGACCTCGAACTGCTGGTCGTGGACGACGCGTCCCCCGACGCGTGCGGCGACATCATCGCCGAGTTCGCCGCCGCCGACGCCCGCGTCACCGGCCTCCGCCTCCCCCGCACGCTCGGCCCGGGACCGGCCAGGAACGCCGCGCTCGACCGCGCCACCGGCGACTACGTCCTCTTCCTCGACGGCGACGACGCCCTCACCCCCGGCGCCCTGGCCGCCATCGCCGCCCGCCTGGACACCACCGGCCACCCGCAGCTGCTGGTGCACGACCACGCCGTCCTCTCGTTCGACGGCACCCTCTCCCCCGGCCTCGCCGCCGGGCTGCTCTCCCGGCGCGGCCCCGACGCCGGTCCCCTCACCGCCCGGCCGTCCCTGCTGCGGCTGCCCCCGACCGCCTGGGGACGCGCGTACCGCCGCGACTTCCTGCTCGGCACCGGCCTGCGCTTCCCGCCGGGACACCACCAGGACGTGCCCTTCGCCTACCCGGCGCTGATCGCCGCCGAGACCGTCGCCGTGCTCGACCGGGTGTGCCTGCACCACCGCGCCCGCCGCCGGGGCGGCCGTACGCACGGGCCGGGGCCGGGGCACGCCGACCTGGTGGACCAGTACGAACGCGCCTTCGCCCTGCTGCCCACCCAGCGGTGGCGCGCGGCGCTCTACCGGCGCATGGCCGACCACCTCAGCACCGTCTACCGCACCCCGGGGCTGCTGCCCGCCGCCGAACGCGCCGACTTCTTCCGCCGCAGCGCCGCCCTGTGCAGGCGGCACCGCACGGCGGCCGGGGCCACCGCGCTCGGCGCGAAGCAAGGCGGGGCGCACGTCCTCTTCCGGCTGGGCGCACGGCGCGCGTTCCAGCTCACGGCGGTGGCCCAGCGCCTCGGCAGGCGGCTGCACGCCGTCGTGCGCGGCGCGGGGCGGCGGCTGCGCGCCCTCGCCCTGCGCGCGCACTACCGCTGCCAGCTGCGACTGCCCCTCGACCGGCGGCTCGCCGTGTTCACCACCGGCCGCGGCGGCAGGTACGGCTGCCACCCGGCCGCCATCGAGGCGAAGCTGCGCGAACTGGCCACCGGCATCCGCACCGCCTGGGTCGCCGGGCCCGGCCAGTCCCTGCCCACCGGCGTACGGCGCCTGACGCCCGGCACCGCCGCGTACTGGTCCGCGCTGGCCCGCGCCCGCTTCCTCGTCAGCAACAGCGGCTTCCCCGACATCCTCGCCGACCGCCCCGGGCAGCTGCGCCTCCAGACCCACCGCGGCACACCCGTCGCCCACCGCGGCCTGGACACGCGGGTGCGCGACGTGCCCCGGCTGCTGCGGCAGATCGACACCTGGGACTACTGCCTCTCCGCCAACCGCCACTCCACCCTCGCCTGGGAGGCCGCCTACCCGGCCGACTACGTGACGCTGGAGTACGGCTCCCCGCGCGCCGACGTCTTCCACACGGCGGGCGTCGCCGACGTCCTGCGCGCCCGCGCACGCCTCGGCGTGCCCGACGGCGTGCTCGCCGTTCTGTACGCCCCCGCGCCCCGGGCGTACGCCTCCCGGCGGCGCGCCCCCCTCGACCTCGGCGCCCTCGCCCGTGCCCTCGGCCCCCGCTTCCGGCTGCTCGCGGCGGCGGACGACGCGCTGGAGGACCAGTGCCTCGCCGCCGACGCGCTGGTCACGGACTACGCGCCCGTGCTGTTCGACTACGCCGCCCTGGACCGGCCGGTCGTCGTCCACGCCGACGACTGGGAGACGTACCGGACCGTGCACGGCGCCTACTTCGACCTGCCCGCCACCGCACCGGGCCCGGTGACCCGCACCGCCGCCGAACTCGCCGCCACCCTCACCGACCCGCTCCTGTGGACGGACCCGGGCCTCGCCGCGCGGCGCGCCGCGTTCCGGCAGCGGTTCTGCCCCTACGACGACGGGTTCGCGGCCGAGCGCGTGGTGCGCACATTCTTCCTCGACGGCCGGGACGTCCCGCCCGTCGTCCCCGCCAAGGCCCGCCGCCCCGTCCCGGGCGCGGTCGCGGTGGCCGCACCGCGCCGGCCGTCCGCGCCGGGCGTCTCCCCGCGCGAGTTCCTGGAGGTATCCGCATGTCCTTTCTGATCACCGGCGGCGCCGGGTACATCGGCGCCCACGTGGTGCGCGCGCTGGCCCTGGCGGGCGAACGGGTCGTGGTCTACGACGACCTGTCCACGGGCGACGCGACCCGCCTGCCCGACGGCGTACCCCTCGTCCAGGGCTCGATCCTGGACCGGGGCGCGCTCGACCGGACCATCGCCGACCACCGCGTGCACACCGTGATGCACCTGGCCGCCCGCAAGGAGGTCGCCGAGTCCGTCCGCCAGCCGCTGCGCTACTACCGCGAGAACCTCCACGGCCTCCAGATCCTGCTGGAGGCGGCGCGCGGCGCCCGCGTCGGCCGCTTCGTGTACGCCTCGTCGGCGGCCGTCTACGGCTCGCCGTACACCGACCGGGTCACGGAGGACACGCCCTGCGTGCCGCTGAGCCCGTACGGCGAGACGAAGCTCGCGGGCGAGTGGCTGGTCCGCGACGTCGGCCGCGCGCACGGCATGGCGACGGCGAGCCTGCGCCACTTCAACGTGGCGGGCACCGCGCTCCCCGCCCTCGCCGACCGGGACACGTCGGGCCTGCTCCCCATGACGTTCGACCACCTCGCCGCCGGACTGCCCCCGCGCATCTTCGGCGACGACTACCCGACCCCGGACGGCACCTGCGTCCGCGACTGGGTGCACGTCGAGGACCTCGCCGAGGCCCACGTCGCGACCGCCCGCGCCCTCGCCGACCAGCCGGAACCGGCCCACCTGACACTGAACATCGGCCGCGGACAGGGCGTCTCGGTCCGCGAGATGGTCGACCTGATCACGGAGATCACCGGCACGACACACCTGCGCCCCACCAGGGCCCCCCGCCGCCCGGGCGACGCCCCTCACGTGGTGGCCTGCCCCGACATGGCGACCAAGCACATCTCCTGGACACCACGCCACGACCTGCGCGCGATGATCACCTCAACATGGTCAACCTGGCTCCACCAGCCGGTGTGACCGTCACGCCGTCGCCGCGCGGCGGGTTGTGCGGTGGCGGGTCACGGCGTCGTTGTTCGCGCAGCGGACGGTGCAGTACGTGCGGCGGCCGTTGCGTGAGGTGTCCACGTATGCCCGGTCGCAGCGTGCGCAGCGGCCCAGGCGGTGTGGTGCCGCGTTGCAGACGACGAACGCCAGGCCCGCCGCCGTGACGGCGCGGATGTGTGCCGCCGCGTCCGCGCCCGGGGCGCTGTAGTGCAGGTGCGGCGCGTGCCCGTCGTGCATGGTGATGCGCGGGCTGCTCGACGCGTCGGCCAGCAGGTCGTTGACGGCCGCCACGCGCGTGCCGAGGTCCTGGTCGCCGAAGCAGCGCCCGAGGCGGCGGCTCCACGCCCACAGCTCCTCCGCCTGCGCCTGGGTCAGGTCGCGGCGGAGGATCTCGTGGGCGGCGAGCAGCGGTTCGAGGGCGGCGGGGGTCGGGGGCGCGGGGAGGTTGACGAGTTCGGCGGCGAGCCGGGCGGCCTGGCCGCCGTAATGGTTGAACTGCACAAGACCATGACAGCACGCTGGTGGCCATGACACCAGCGCCCCTCCTCGTCCTCGGCCAGATCGTGAGCATGCAGCTCGGCTCGGCGGTCGCGAAGGGGGCGTACGACGACGCGGGCCCCGTCGCGCTGGCGGGGATGCGGCTGATCTTCGCCGCACTCGTGATGTGCGCCCTGGTACGCCCCCGCCTGCGACGCCTGACCGCCCGCCAGTGGCGCGCCGCCATCGCGCTCGGCGTCACGATCGGCGTGATGAACATGGCGTACTTCTCCGCCATCGACCACCTCCCCCTCGGCGTCGCCGCCACCCTCGAACTCCTCGGCCCGCTCGCCCTCGCCGCCGCCCTGTCCCGCCGCCCCGCCCACCTCGCCGCCGCGCTGCTCGCCCTCGCGGGCGTGCTGCTGCTGACGGCCCCGGGCGGCGCCCTGCCCGCGCTCGGCGTGGCCCTGGGCGCGACGGCGGCGGTGTGCCGGGCGTCGTACGTCGTGCTGAACGGGCGGGTGGGGCGGCTGTTCGACGACTGGACGGGCCTCGCCGTCGCGCTCGCGGTGGGCGCCGTGGTGGTCAGCCCGGTGGCGGCCGTCACCAGCGGCGCGGCGGTGGCCGCCCACCCGTCCGTCATCGGACCCGGCATCGCCGTCGCGCTGCTGTCCTCGCTGATCCCCTACTCGCTGGACATGGCCGCGCTGCGCCGCATCGGCCCGCGTGTCTTCGGCGTCCTGCTCGCGCTGAGCCCGGCGGCCGGGGCGGGCGTCGGCTTCGTCCTCCTGGACGAGGAGCTGTCGGCGCGCCAGCTGTGCGCCGTCGCCCTGGTGGTGGCGGCCGCCGCGTGGTCCGTCGGCCAGTCACGGCCCGTACGGCGTACCGCCCCCATCGCGTCGTCGCGGCCCCGGCCACGCCCCGGGTCCGGCGAACACTGCCCCGTCTGCCTGCGCGCGGGCGGCGGCGAGTGGACCCTGCGCTCCCGCCATCACACGTCCGAGGGCGAGGCCGAGTACTGCGTCAGCCCCGGCGGCTGCCTCGTGGTCCTGCTGGACGGGCGGATCGTCAAGCACCTCACGGCGGGCCGGAACCCAGCAGCGTGAACGCCCCGTACGCCCCCGACGCCAGCGCCGCGCCCGCCAGCACCAGCGCGACGTACCCCCGCCGCAGCCGCAGCAGCGCCACGGCGGGCGGCAGCAGCAGGCCGAACGCGGGCATCATCAGCCGGGGCCGCGACCCGAAGTACCCCGAGCCGACCAGCGACGTCACGACCATCACCACGGTGAACGCCACCAGCGGCAGCGGCTGCCCCTGCCGCACCCCGAGCACCACCAGCCAGCCGACGAGGACCAGCGCCGCGATCAGCCCGAGGCCGCCGACGACGTTGGAGGCCAGGTTGTCCGCGACGAAGCCGAGCAGCGCCCGGCCGCCGTCGAAGCCGTTCCCCCAGCCCGCCTGGACGTCGAAGTAGCCGTACGGGCTGTCCTCGCGCACCGCGACGTACAGTACATAGCCGCACCAGCCGAGCGGCGCCAGCAGCGCGCCCAGCAGCGGACGGACGGGGAACGCGCGGCCCTGGCGGCGCGCCCCCAGCAGCGCGACAGCGGCGGCCACCCACACCGCGGCGACCACAGCGGCGCCGGAGGGGCGCGTCAGCCCTGCCGCGACGGCCAGCGCGCCCGCCGTCAGCCAGCGGCCGGTCAGCAGCGCGTACAGGGCCCAGGCCGCCAGCGCCGTGAACAGCGCCTCGGTGTACGCCATCGACTGCACGAACGCGGTCGGGTACGCGCCCCACAGTCCCACCAGCACGACGCCCAGCGCGTCGCGCCCGGAGATCAGCCGCGCCACCGCCCAGATGCCCCAGGCGGCGGCGAGCGACGCGGCCCAGCCGATCAGCAGCCCCGCGTCGTTGACGGAGAGCGGCGTGACGGCGGAGACGGCCCGTTCGAGGGCGGGGAAGAGGGGGAAGAACGCCAGGTCGGAGTGGAGGTCGCCGTCCGGGAGCCGGATCTCGTACCCGTAGCCGTCCGCGGCGACGCGGGCGTACCAGACGGAGTCCCAGCGGTCGTTGAGCAGGGTGTGCGGGCTCTTGTCCTCGACGGCCGCCCAGCAGGCGAGGATCAGCAGACCGGTCATACGGACCGCCGCGTAGAGCAGCAGGGCGGGGGCGGCGGCGCGCAGCGTCGGGGATGTACGGGCGGCGGGCGCGCGTATGTCCCTTATGCCGGTGAGCAGGGTCATGGCGGCGGGGTCACCGGAGCCGGGATGTGGCGGCGGGCTCTTCCGGGACGGGCTCCCCCTCGGCAGGGGGAACGGCCGCGCGGCGGCGGCCCGTCAGGTCGCCGAGCAGCAGCCGCCAGGGCAGCAGCGCCGCCTCGTACTGCACGCGGGCCGACATCTTCGACGCCCCCTGCCGCCGCTCCTCGAAGCGGATGGGGATCTCGACGGCGGCGTGCCCCGCGCGGACGGCGGCGTGCTTCAGCTCGACCTGGAAGCTGTAGCCGTTGCTGCGGGTGTGTTCGAGGTCCAGCGCGCGCACCACGTCGGCGCGCCACAGGACGAAGCCCGCCGTCGCGTCGCGCAGCCCGGTGCGCAGGACGGCGCCGACGTACCGGTTCGCCCAGCGCGACAGCAGCCTGCGGTGCGGCGCCCACTCGTCGGCGAGCCTGCCGCCCGGCACGTAGCGGCTGCCGACGACGAGCCCGGCGCCGGTCGCCAGGGCCGTGCCGACGAGCTGCGGGACGTACTCCGTGCCGTGGCTGCCGTCGGCGTCCATCTGCAGGACGTACGCCGCGCCCTCGTCCACGGCGCGGGTCATGCCCGCGACGTACGCGCGGCCCAGGCCGTCCTTGGCGGTGCGGTGCAGCACCGAGACGCGGCCCGGGTGGCGGGCGGCGAGCCCGTCGGCCAGCTCGCCCGTGCCGTCGGGGCTCGCGTCGTCCACGACGAGCAGCCGCAGCCCCGGCAGCGGCAGGGCGAGCAGCGCCGCCGCCGTCACGGGCAGGCTGTCCGCCTCGTTGTAGGTGGGCATCACCACCGTCACGGCGGCCTCGGCACAGGCCCGGCCGGCTCCCGCCATGGCAGCGCTCCCGTTCACGGATGAGTCAGTGATTCGAACGTCATCCTAGTGCTGTGGCCGGGAAGGTTTGCCGGCTCACGGCTCCCCCAGCCTGGCGGCTGGGGGTGCCCCCAGGTGCGGTGCATCGCAAGGCACCGGATCGCAGCTCGTACTCGGCCGTACTCGCGCGATGCGGTAACGCAGCGAGGTGCCGTGCCGGGCGTCGTGAGTCGGTGAACCTTTCCGGTCACAGCACTAGGCGCTGCCATGGCGGGCCACCGTCAGCGGTTGCTGCGCAGCATGGTCCGCATGGTGCGCATGGCCACGGAGAGGTTCGCCAGGTCGAAGGTCTCCGACGACTGGATCTCCGCGAGTGTCGAACGGGCGCGGCTGAGCATCGCCGCGTTCCGCTGGGCCCAGGCGGCGTACCGTTCGTCCGGCGCGGCCTGCGGGTCGCCCTCGGCGAGGACGTCCGCGGTGATCAGCTGGTGGGCCGCGTAGAGGTCCTCGCGGATCGCCGTGCGGGCCATCGACTGCCACCGGTCGACGCGCGGCAGGGCGCTGACGCCCTCCTGGAGCCGGGTGATGCCGAGCTGGTCGCTCAGGTGGTAGTAGACCTGCGCGACGTCCATCAGCTCCCGGCCGGTGCGGTCGGCGACGGCCACGATGTCCAGCGCCGGGAACGCGGCGGAGAAGCCCGCGACCTTGAGCGCCAGCTCGTCGGGGACGCCCGCCTCCACCAGCTCGTCGTGGAGCGCGGCGTGGGTCTCCGCGTCCGTGCCGCGCAGCAGCTTGGGCAGCTCCTGCCTGACCTGGCCGACGCGCTCGGCGAACAGCTGGATCGTGTCGGCGAGGGCCAGCGGCTGCGGCCGGTTGTTGAGCAGCCAGCGGGCGCCGCGTTCCACGAGCCGCCTGGCGTGCAGCCGGATGCGGGTGAGCATGGCGGCCGGGACCTGGTTGTCCAGGCTCTCGGCGGTGTCCCAGATCTCGGCGAGCCCGAAGATGGCCCGGGAGGCGGTGTGGGCGCGGACGATCTCCTCGGTCGAGGCGCCCGACTCCTCCTGCATGCGGTGCAGGAAGGAGGCACCGCCCGCGTTCACCGTGTCGTTGACCAGCAGCGTCGTCACGATCTCGCGGCGCAGCGCGTGCGCCTCGATCTGCTCGGGGAACCGTTCCCGCAGCGCCGACGGGAAGTACGCCTGGAGCAGCCGCCCGACGTACGGGTCGTCCGGCAGGTCGGTGCCGAGCAGCTCGGCGGTGACCGTCAGCTTGGCGTAGGCCAGCAGCACGGACTGCTCCGGCTGGGTCAGCCCGCCGCCGGCGGCGCGGCGTTCCCTGAACTCGTCGTCCGAGGGCAGGAACTCCAGGTCGCGGTCGAGCTTGCCCTCGTCGGACAGGCGCCTGACGAAGCGCTGGTGCGCGAGGACGAGGCCGGACGCGGTCGTGCCGCCGTTGGCGAGGGCGACGTTCTGCGCGTAGTTGTTGCGCAGGACGAGGGCGGCGACCTCGTCGGTCATCTCGGCCAGCAGGGCGTTGCGCTGCTTGAGCGTCAGGTCGCCGTTGGCCACGACCGCGTTCAGCAGGATCTTGATGTTGACCTCGTGGTCCGAGGTGTCGACACCGGCGCTGTTGTCGATGGCGTCGGTGTTGCAGCGGCCCCCGGCGGTGGCGTACTCGATGCGGCCGCGCTGGGTGAGGCCCAGGTTGCCGCCCTCGCCGATGACCTTGGCGCGGATGTCGCGGCCGTTGACGCGGATGGCGTCGTTGGCCTTGTCGCCGACGTCGGCGTGCGACTCGGCGCGGGACTTCACGTACGTGCCGATGCCGCCGTTCCACAGCAGGTCGACGGGCGCCCGCAGGATCGCCTGCATGAGCTCGGCCGGGGTCATCGCGGTCACGCCTGAGCCGAGCCCGAGGGCGGCCCGCACCTGCGGGGTGATCGCGATGGACTTGGCCGACCTGGGGTGGACGCCGCCGCCCTTGGAGATCAGCGACGCGTCGTAGTCCGCCCACGAGGAGCGCGGCAGCTCGAAGAGGCGGCGGCGCTCGGCGTACGAGACGGCCGGGTCGGGCTCCGGGTCGAGGAAGATGTGCCGGTGGTCGAAGGCGGCCACGAGCCGGATGTGCTCCGAGAGCAGCATGCCGTTGCCGAAGACGTCGCCGGACATGTCGCCGATGCCGGCGACGGTGAAGTCCTGCGTCTGGGTGTCGTGGCCCAGCTCGCGGAAGTGCCGCTTGACGGACTCCCAGGCGCCGCGGGCCGTGATGCCCATGCCCTTGTGGTCGTAGCCGGCCGAGCCGCCCGAGGCGAACGCGTCGCCCAGCCAGAAGCCGTACGCCTGGGCCACCTCGTTGGCGATGTCGGAGAAGGTGGCGGTGCCCTTGTCGGCGGCGACGACGAGGTACGTGTCGTCGCCGTCGTGCCGGACGACGTCGGCGGGCGGCACGACCTTGCCGTCCACCAGGTTGTCGGTGATGTCCAGCAGACCGGAGATGAACGTGCGGTAGCAGGCGATGCCCTCGGCCAGCCACGCGTCGCGGTCGGCCGCCGGGTCGGGCAGCCGCTTGGCGACGAAGCCGCCCTTCGCGCCGACGGGGACGATGACCGTGTTCTTGACCTCCTGCGCCTTCACCAGACCCAGGATCTCGGTGCGGAAGTCCTCCCGGCGGTCGGACCAGCGCAGCCCGCCGCGCGCCACCTTGCCGAAGCGCAGGTGGACGCCCTCGACGCGCGGCGAGTACACCCAGATCTCGTACGCCGGGCGCGGCTCGGGCAGGTCGGGGATGCCCTTGGGGTCGAGCTTGACCGACAGGTAGGAGTGCGGCTTGCCGGTGTCGCCGCCGCCCCGCGAGCCGAGCAGGCCCTGGCCCGCGTGCTGGAAGTAGTTGACGCGCAGGGTGGCCTTGATGACGTTGAGGAACGCCCGCAGGATGCGGTCCTCGTCCAGGTTGGAGACCTGTTCGAGCGCGCCGTCCAGCTCCTCCAGCAGGCCGTCCGTCAGCTCGCGCCCGGCGGTCTGCCGCTGCGGGGAGAGGCGGGCCTCGAAGAGGTTGACCAGCAGGCGGGTGGTGTGGGAGTTGCGCCGGAGCGTCGCCTCCATCGCGCCCTGCGTGAAGCGGGCGCCGGCCTGCCACAGGTACTTGGCGTACGCCCGCAGCACCATCGCCTCGCGCCAGGTCAGCCCGGCGGACAGGACGAGCGCGTTGAAGCCGTCGTTCTCGGCGGCGCCGGTCCACGCGGCGGCGAACGCCTCCTGGAACCGCTCGCGCGCGTCACCCGTCAGGCCGTCGGCGAGGGCCGGGGGGAAGCGCAGCCCGAAGTCGTAGATCCAGGCGGTCGGTCCGTCGCCGAGCCGCAGTTCGTACGGCCGCTCGTCCACGACCTCGGCGCCGAGCGCCTGGAGGACCGGCAGGACGGCGGAGAGGGAGAACGGCTCGCCGGTGCGGTAGATCTTGAAGCGCCGCTCGCCCGGGGCGGCGCCCACCTGCTCGTACAGGCTGACGGCGAAGTCCTGGTCCGCGCCGGGGCGCAGGGCCGTCACGTACTGGAGGTCGGCGACGGCCGCGCGGGGCGCGAAGTCGGCCTTGTAGCCCTCGGGGAAGGCGTGCGCGAAGCGGCGGCCCAGCTCGGCCGCGCGCTCCTCGCCGCACTCGGCGAGCAGCGCCTCGGCGAACGAGTCGGCCCACGACCTGGACGCCTCGGCGAGGCGCGCCTCGATGCGGTCCACGTCCTCGTCGCTGAGGACGGGCAGCTCGGCGCCCGGCTCGACGCGCAGGACGAAGTGCAGCCGGGAGAGGATGGACTCGGTGTTCCACACCGAGAAGTCCACGGTGCTGCCGGACAGTTCCTCGGTGAGGATGTCGGTCAGGCGCAGGCGCACCGAGGTGGTGTACCGGTCGCGGGGCAGATAGACGAGCGCCGAGTAGTAGCGGCCGTACTCGTCGCGGCGCAGGAACAGCCGCAGCCTGCGGCGTTCCTGGAGGTGCAGCACGGCGGTGGCGATGTCCCGCAGCGTGTCCACCGGGGTCTGGAACAGCTCGTCGCGCGGGTAGGTCTCCAGGATCTGGAGCAGGTCGCGGCCGCTGTGGCTGTCGGCGCCGAAACCGGCGGACTCCAGCACCGCGGCCACGTTCCGCCTGACGACGGGGATGCGCCGCACCGACTCGGTGTAGGCGGCGGCCGAGAAGAGGCCGAGGAAGCGCCGCTCGCCGACGACCCGCCCCTCGGCGTCGAACTTCTTGACGCCCACATAGTCCAGGTACGACCTGCGGTGCACGGTGGCGCGGCTGTTGGCCTTGGTGAGGATCAGCAGCCGGGGCTCGCGGGCCTTGGCGCGCGCGGACGGCGAGAGCCTGCTGAACGCGGCGGAGCCCACCGGGTCGGCGGAGTCGGTCGCCAGGGTGGGGTCGGAGCGCAGGATGCCGAGCCCGGTGCCGGGGACGGCGCGCAGCTGGTCGCCGTCGGACGCCTCGGGGCCGCCGGGGGCGTCGTCGGCGCGGACGAGGTCGTACTCGCGGTAGCCGAGGAACGTGAAGTGGTCGGCGGCGAGCCAGCGGAGCAGCTCGCGGGCCTCCTCGACCTCGGGTGTGCCCAGTTCGGCGGCCAGCGGCTCGTCGGGGAGCCCGTCGGCGAGGCGCAGGGCGGTGCCGCGCATCTTCTGCCAGTCCTCGACGGCCTCGCGGACGTCGCTGAGGACGCGGCGCAGCCCGGCCTCGATGCGCTCCAGGTCGTCGCGGTCGGTCTCGCGGTCGATCTCGACGTGGATCCACGACTCGACGACGCTGTCGTCCGGGCGGTCGGCGGCGGAGTCGTCCAGCAGGTCGAGCAGGCGGCCGGTGATGTCGCGCCGCACGACCATCTGCGGGTGGACGACGAGGTGGATGCCGGAGCCGAGGCGGGACAGCTCGCTGGTGACGGAGTCCACCAGGAACGGCATGTCGTCGGTGACCACCTCGACGACCGTGTGGCTGCACGCCCAGCCCATCTCCTCGACGGTGGGCGTGTGCACGCGGACGTTGGCGGTGCCCTGCGGCCGCTCGGCGGCGAGCCGGTGGTGCGACAGGGCGGCGCCGTACAGATCGACCGGGTCGCGGTCGGCGAGGTCCTCGGGGGCGATGAAGAGGTAGTAGCGCTGGAGGTAGGAACGGAGCGCGTCCGGGTCGAGACCGTGGCCGGGCGGTCCCCCGACCGCGCCGTGCTCGGCTACCCGTGCGGCTTGTGCCAGTAGTTCGGCTTTGGCTTCGTCCAGCTTGTTGTGCATGTCCCCTGGCTCCTGTCGCGCGCCGTTGCGTGACGTCGAGTAACGGTCACCGGGCAGCGCTCGATCTCGTGGATGGGAAGCTCCCGGCAGAGCGGACCAGTGGTACGGCCACCCCTGGCGAACGCCGGGTGCCGGGCCGGAGCGGCGCTGCCCCGGACCGGTGCAGCAGCCGATATCTCGCTGATCACATAGGCCAAGATATCTCTCCCCCTCCGGCCCGTCGGCATGAGTTGAGCAACATCAGAGGGTCTGTTCGAGCGGCTGTCCGACCAGTTCCTCGGCCACCAGGAGGGCCTCGGAGAGGGTGTCCACGACGGGCACTCCGGCGGTCAGCAGGCTGCGCCGGCTGTGCGAGCCGCCGGTGTAGAGGACGGCCTTCGCACCGGCGTGGGCTGCGGCGACGGCGTCGTCGGTGGCGTCGCCGACCACCACGGCGTCCTGCGCCGAGACCCCGTCGAGCGCGGCCAGGTGGCGTGCCATCTGCTCCGCCTTGCCGGGGGCGGGCTGCCCCGTCGTGTTCCCGTCCACGCGCAGGAAATAGTGATCTATTCCATAGCGCCCCAGCAGCGGCAGGAGCTGGTCGTGGGCGGCGAGCGAGCAGACGGACTGCGTACGCCCGGCGGCGTGCCAGTCCGCCAGCAGCCGGGCCGCGCCGTCGGCGAGGGCCACGCCTCCGGCGAGGGCGAGGTACGAGCGCCGGAAGACGTCCTCGGCGCGCTCCCACTCGGCGTCGGTGGGGAGCCGGCCGAGCAGCCGCTCGTAGAAGCGGGTCAGCGGCAGGGTGTAGGCGTCCCGGTAGCCGTCCAGGGTGAGCGGGGCCACGCCCAGCTCACCGAACGCGGTGTTGGTCGCCTCCAGGACGGCGTCGGTGTCGTGGAGCAGCGTGCCGTTCCAGTCCCAGACGATGTGGGGCCGGCGGGTGGGGTGGATCGGTCGAGCCATGCACCGACAGTACGCGGCACCTCTGACAACGGGCCATGCCTTTGTCGTCGCCTATGTCATGGCCTCCGCGTCACACCAGGTGATCGATCTCCTGCACGCCGTACCAGAGCAGGTCGCGGTCGGCGAGCGCGTCCACCACGGCCCGCGCGTCCCCGTCGCCCCGGTCGGCCGCCGCGACGACACCTGCCGCCGCCGTCACATCCGTCTCCGCGTCCGCCTCGTCCACGTGCACCGCGGCGAGCAGCCGCAGCGGCACCGGCGCGGTCAGGCGCACGCCGCCCGGCTCCCCCTCCTCGCCCGCGACGCCGCCGGAGGCGTCCTCCACCAGCCCGTCGGCGACCTCGGCGGCGACCACGACGCGCCGCCGCGCCGCGCCCGGCTCCGCCGCGAGCAGCCGCAGCGACGCCTCGGCGGCCAGGCCGAGCGCCGCGTACTCCAGTTCCTCGTCGTCCCGGGAGTCCCCCGCGGCGTACCAGTCGCGCAGCGCGGGGGTCACGGCATAGGCGGCCAGCGGCGCGGGCGCGGTCTCGCCGGTGTCCCGGAGCCGCGCCAGCCCTGAGGTCGTGAGAGGGAGGTAGACACGCACGGCGAACCGGCTCCTTTCCGCCTGCGCCGCCGGTCCCGGCGAGCGGCGGCTCACTGTACCAGCGGACCCGCGCCTTGCTCCGGAGTGATCGCGTGGTTACAATCCGCAGCAGTTACTCGCCAGTAGCTTGATGCGGGCGGCACATCATCACACCGGGGGTGGTCGATTCATGAGGACAGACAGCCGGGGGCCGGGGCGCACGAGGCCGCCCCACCGCGCCGACTCCCGGCGCCCGCACCGGGTCCTGCCCTCGGCCGCGCACCGGCCGCAGGACTGGTTCGCGCACCAGCTGCTGCTCGTGCTCAGCGGCCAGCGCCCGGTGCACTCGCTGCTCGGCCACGCGCGCTCGACCGCGTACGACGAACTGGTGCGGCTCGCCCCGCACGCCCCGCTGCGTCCCCCGCACGGCGAGCGCCGCACGCCCGTGCTGCGCGGCGTGGGCGTGTGCAGGCCGAGGCCGGAGGTGATGGAGGCGTTCGCCCGGATCACCACAGGGGACAGGACGCGCGCGCTGGCGTTCCGCCTGGAGCACACGCCCACCGGCCGCTGGCTGTGCTCGGCGATCGAGCTGGACACCGTCCGCTGACGGCCGCGGCCGGTGCGCGCCCGGCCCCGGATGACGGGGACGGACACGCACCGGCCGCGGCGCTGCCTGCCGTACGCGCGAGGGCGTACGCGTCACTTCTTGCGGCGACGCCCGCCCTTCTGGGCCGCCTTGCGCCGCTCCGCGCGGGTGGTGCCGTCGCCGGTCGCCGTCTCGGCGACCTGGTCCGACGCGAAGTCGCCCTCGACGGTGCCGCCGGCGCCGTCCACCGTCGGCGCGGAGAAGTGCAGCCGGTCGGCGCGCTTGGGCATCTCCAGGCCCTTCGCCCGGATCGCGGGGGCCCCGCCGCCCGGCGCGCCCGCGGGCACGGCCTGCTGCTCGGCGGCGGCCTGCTCCTTGTCGGCGGCGCCCGCCTGCACCGGCACCTGCTCGACCTGCCGCTCGACCTGGACCTCCAGGTTGAACAGGTAGCCGACCGACTCCTCCTTGATCCCGTCCATCATGGCCGTGAACATGTCGAAGCCCTCGCGCTGGAACTCCACGACCGGGTCGCGCTGCGCCATCGCGCGCAGGCCGATGCCCTCCTGGAGGTAGTCCATCTCGTAGAGGTGCTCGCGCCACTTGCGGTCGAGCACCGACAGGACCACGCGCCGCTCCAGCTCGCGCATGACCTCGGAGCCCAGCTCCTCCTCACGCGCGGCGTACCGCTTGTGGGCGTCCTCCTTGACGGAGTCGGAGATGAACTCGGGGGTCAGCCCGTCGCGGCCGCCCGCCTCCTCCTCCAGCTCCTCGACGGTCAGCCCGATCGGGTAGAGCTGCTTGAACGCGCCCCACAGGCGGTCCATGTCCCATTCCTCGGCGAAGCCCTCCACGGTCTCGGCCTGCACGTAGGCGTCGATCGTGTCGTCCATGAAGAACCCGATCTGCTCGCGCAGGTCCTCACCGGCGAGCACGCGGTGGCGCTCGCTGTAGATGACCTCGCGCTGGCGGTTCAGGACCTCGTCGTACTTGAGGACGTTCTTGCGGATCTCGAAGTTCTGCTGCTCGACCTGGCCCTGCGCGGAGGCAATGGCGCGGGTGACCATCTTGTTCTCGATCGGCACCTCGTCCGGCACGTTGGCGATGGACATGACGCGCTCGACCATCTGCGCCTTGAACAGCCGCATCAGGTCGTCGCCCAGCGACAGGTAGAAGCGGGACTCGCCCGGGTCGCCCTGGCGCCCGGAACGGCCGCGCAGCTGGTTGTCGATACGCCGCGACTCGTGCCGCTCGGTGCCGAGGACGTAGAGCCCGCCGAGGTCTTTGACCTCCTCGAACTCCTCCTTGACGGCCTTCTGGGCCCGCTCCAGCGCCTCGGGCAGGGCCTCGGCCCACTGCTCGGGGTGCTCCACGGGGTCGAGGCCCTTGGCGCGCAGCTCGTTCTCGGCGATGTCGTCGGGGTTGCCGCCGAGCTTGATGTCGGTGCCGCGGCCGGCCATGTTGGTGGCCACGGTGACGGCGCCCCGGCGGCCCGCCATGGAGACGATCGCGGCCTCGCGCTCGTGGTTCTTCGCGTTCAGCACCTCGTGGCGGACGCCGCGCTTGTTCAGCTGCTGGGAGAGGTACTCGGACTTCTCCACCGACGTCGTGCCGACCAGGACCGGCTGGCCCTTCTCGTGCTTGTCGACGATGTCCTCGACGACGGCCGAGAACTTCGCGACCTCGGTGCGGTAGATCAGATCCGACTGGTCCTTGCGGGCCATCGGCCGGTTCGTCGGGATGGGCACCACGCCGAGCTTGTAGATCTGGTGGAACTCGGCCGCCTCGGTCATGGCCGTACCGGTCATCCCGGACAGCTTGTCGTAGAGGCGGAAGTAGTTCTGGAGGGTGATCTTGGCGAGCGTCTGGTTCTCGTCCTTGATCTTCACCCCCTCCTTGGCCTCGATCGCCTGGTGCATGCCCTCGTTGTAGCGGCGCCCGGCGAGGATGCGGCCGGTGTGCTCGTCGACGATCACGACCTCGCCGTCGAGGACGACGTAGTCCTTGTCCTTCTTGTACAGCTCCTTCGCCTTGATGGCGTTGTTCAGGTAGCCGACGAGCGGGGTGTTGACGGACTCGTAGAGGTTGTCGATGCCCAGCCAGTCCTCGACCTTGGTGACACCCGCGTCGTGGATGGCGACGGTGCGCTTCTTCTCGTCCACGTCGTAGTCACCGGTCTCGACGACCTGCCGGGTCGGCACGGCGGCCTCGCCCTTCTCCAGGCGCTGCACGAGCTTGGCGAAGTCGGCGTACCACTTGGTGGCCTGGTCGGCGGGGCCCGAGATGATCAGCGGGGTCCTGGCCTCGTCGATCAGGATCGAGTCGACCTCGTCCACGATCGCGTAGTTGTGCTCCCGCTGGACCAGCTCCTCCTTGGACCACGCCATGTTGTCGCGCAGGTAGTCGAAGCCGAACTCGTTGTTCGTCCCGTACGTCAGGTCGCAGGCGTACTGCTCGCGGCGCTTCGCGGGCGTCATCCCGCCGGTGATGCAGCCGACGGTCAGGCCCAGGTAGCGGTGCACACGGCCCATCCACTCCGAGTCGCGCTGGGCCAGGTAGTCGTTGGTGGTGACCATGTGCACGCCCTGCCCCGACAGCGCATTGAGGTACGCGGGCAGCGTGCCGACGAGGGTCTTGCCCTCGCCCGTCTTCATCTCGGCGACATACCCGAGGTGCAGGGCCGCGCCGCCCATCAGCTGGACGTCGTACGGGCGCTGTCCGAGCACCCGCTTCGCCGCCTCGCGGACGGTGGCGAACGCCTCGGGCAGCAGGTCGTCCAGCGTCTCGCCGTCGGCGTAGCGCTGCTTGTACTCGTCGGTGAGCGCCCGCAGCTCGGCGTCGGTCAGGTCAAGGAAGTCCTCTTCAATGGAGTTCACCTGGTTGGCGATGCGTTGCAGTCTGCGCAGGATCTTGCCTTCGCCTGCACGCATGATCTTGTTGAAGACGGACACGGGAGCTGGTCTCCTTGCCGGTCGGGCCTGGCGCCTGGATGGATGCGCGGACACAGCGAGTGGCCCCGCCGCACCGGCCATGGTATGCGAGCGCCGGGACGAGTGTCAGTGGTCGGCTCTACGATCCCTCCCATGACTGGCGCGCGTTCACACCTTCCCCCGCCTTCCTCCGCGGCCACCGGCTCCCCGGACTCCCCTGCCGTGGCCCTGTCCGCGGGGGACGCCCGGCGGATCGCCCTGCGGGCGCAGGGCCTCCTCGGCGCGGTGGACCGCCGGGCGGGAGTGCCCGGGGTGCTGCGGCGGCTCGGGGCGGTGCAGCTCGACACGATCTCGGTCCTCGCGCGGTCGCACGAGCTGCTGCCCTACGCCCGCCTCGGCGCGGTCGGACGGGCGGCGGTGGAGCAGGCGTACTGGAACGGGGAGCGCGCGTTCGAGTACTGGTCGCACGCGGCCTGCGTCCTTCCCATGGAGGAGTGGCCGCTGTTCGCCTTCCGGAGGCGCCGCTTCCGGGCACGCGAGTCCTGGTACCACGAGATGCCGCCCGCCGCCTACGAGAAGGTCCTCGCGCAGTTGCGGTCCGAGGGGCCGCTGACGGCGACGGAGCTGGGCGGCGCGAAGAACGGCGGCCCGTGGTGGGACTGGAGCGAGGCGAAGGTCGCGGTGGAGCGCGCCCTGATGCTGGGGGACGTGGTCTGCACGCGGCGGCGCGGCTGGAAACGCGTCTACGACCTGGCGGAGCGGGCCATCCCCGCCGCCCTGCTGCACGACGACCTGGCCGACGAGGAGTGCCTGCGCCGCCTGGTGGCCCAGGCGGGCGCCGCGATGGGTGTCGCCACCCAGGCGGATCTGGCGGACTACCACCGGCTGTCCCTGGCGCAGGTCGAGTCGGTGGTCGCCGACACCGGCCTGGTGCCGGTGGACGTGGCGGGCTGGGCACCGCCGGGGCGGCCGACGACCGCGCACCGCGCCTGGGCCGATCCCGCGGCCCTCGGCGGTCCGCCGCGCGGGCGGCACCGCACGACGCTGCTGTCCCCGTTCGACTCGCTGATCTGGGACCGGCCGCGCACGGAGCGCATCTTCGGCTTCACCCACCGGCTGGAGGCGTACACGCCCGCGCCGAAGCGGGTCTACGGCTATTTCGCGATGCCCCTGCTGGCGGGCGGGCAGCTGCTCGGCCGGGTGGACCCGGCGCGCGAGGGCGGCACGCTGGTCGCGCGGCACGCCGCGTTCGAGGGCGGTGCGGCGCGGGCGGTGCGGTCGGCTCCGGCGATGGCGCAGGCCCTCGCGGAGGCGGCGCGCTGGGTGGGCTGCGGCGAGGTCCGTGTGGAGCGGACGACTCCGGCCGAGGCGCACGGGGCGCTGGTCGCCGAGGTCGCCCGCACCCCGGTGTGAGGGCCGTCCGTCAGCCGGTCCCGACGTCGAGGATCTTCTCGCGCATCGCGTAGACCACAGCTTCCATCCGCGAGTGCAGCTGGAGCTTCTCCAGGATGTTGCGAACGTGGTTCTTGACCGTGTTCTCGCTGATGAAGAGGTCCTTGGCGATGTCGCGGTTGTTCTTGCCGGTGGCGACGAGCTTGAGGACCTCGAGTTCGCGGTCGGTCAGCTTGGGCGCGGGCAGCAGGCGGCGGTCGTCGGTGCGCTGGATCATCGACTTGAACTCGGTGAGCAGCTTGGCGGCCATGGAGGGGCTGATCTGCGACTGGCCGTCGGCCACGGCGCGGATGGCGGCCGTCACCTCGTCGGTCGAGATCTCCTTGAGCAGATAGCCGGTGGCCCCTGCCTTGATGGCGTCGTAGAGGTCCGCCTCCTCGTCGCTGATCGTCAGCATGATGATCCGCGCGCTGGGGGCCACCTCCTTGATGGAGGTGCAGGCCTCAATGCCGCCGCGCCGGGGCATCCGCACGTCCATCAGCACAACGTCGGGCAGCAGGTCGGCGGCCTTCTCGACGGCCTCGGCGCCGTCCCCGGCCTCGCCGACGACCCGGATGTCCTCCTCGTGCGCGAGGACGATCTCCAGGCCGCGGCGGAAGAGTTCGTGGTCGTCGACGACGAGTACGCGGATGGGCTCCGCCGCGGCGTGGCCCGGCGGCGGTGTCGCGGGCTCCGCCCCGTACCGCCCGGTCCGCCCCCGCGGCATCGTGGGTCCGAAAGTGTCCGCCATCCTGCTCCCCCTGCCGGCCGCCCTGTGTCCACCACACTCGGCGACCCCATGATTCCATGGCGGCACCCCCGGCCGATCGATGATCGGCCGGGGGTGCCGCGCGTTCCGGACGGGCGGCTCAGCCGCCGAGCACGCCCCCGGCGCCCTGCGGCGGGATGTGGTCGGACAGGTCGGTCACCAGGTGCATCACGCCGTAGTCGTAGGCGTGCCTGCGGTAGACGACGCTCGGCCGACCGGTCGCGGAGTCCACGAAGAGGTAGAAGTCGTGCCCGACCAGCTCCATCTCGTACAGGGCCTGTTCGAGGGTCATGGGGGCGGCGGTGTGCGTCTTCTCGCGGACGACCAGCGGGCCGTCGCCCTCGACCAGGAGCGGCCCGACGCGGTGCACGGGGGGCCCGTCGGTCTCCTCGTCCTGGCTGGGGACGGGACGGCCGTCGCCGGTGAGCACGGCGGCGTCGGGGACGACGTCGAGGACCTCGCTCGCGGGGGTGCGGTCGCGGCCCCGGCGGCAGCGGCGCTTGTCGTGCTGCCTGCGCAGCCGGGACTCCAGCTTCTCCACGGCCCGGTCGAGCGCGCCGTACGGGTCGGCGGCCGACGCCTCCGCCCGCACCACGGGTCCCCGGTGCCGCAGTGTGATCTCCACCCGGTCGGAACGGTCGGCCTGCCGCGGGTTGGGCTCCTTGGAGACCTCCACGTCCAGGCGGGTCACCTTGCCGTCGATCTTCTGGATCTTGTCCAGCTTGAGCTTCTCGGCGACGTGCCGCCGGAAACGCTCCGGCACCTCTGTCTTGCGGCCCTTGACGACGATGTCCACGCAAACTCCGTTCCCGGAGGTGCTCCACCGCGTCCGCGGCGCGCACCTCCATTGGTGCACTGGGACCGACAGGGACGGTGTTGCCTCATCCGCCCCGCCGGCGTTGCATCGGGGTTGTGTTCCTTCCCTCCTCCCCCGGGAGCTAGATCAACATCCCCCTTGTTTTCCCGGGGGCCGTGGGGCCCTTTGATTCACCGCGTACGGAGCGGCATCGCGGGGAAAGCGCCCGGGAGCCGGAGAGGATGCGGGAATGCCCGCCCGACCCCTTCTTCCGCCCACGATTCCGTCCGCGAAGGCACGCGGTACGACTTCCTCACCTCTGCCTTTTTGACGCCTTTGCGAGTTTTGCTGTTGTTTCTGCCCTATACCCGCCGTCAGGCATCCTGAACCTATTCGCCGGAACTTATGCGGAGCGCCTTCTCCGAGGCGCCACGGCCGCGCGCGGACCACTCCCCGGAGGGACCCGCGACCACGGCGGCGCCGATGACCTCGGCCCCGGCGGCACGCACGGCGCGCGCCGCCTCGGCGAGGGAGGCGCCGGTGGTGACCAGGTCGTCCACGAGCAGCACCCGCTCCCCCGGCGCCACCCGATTCCGGCGCACCGTGAGCGCACCGGCCAGGTTGGCCGCCCTGCGCGCGGCCGTCAGCCCGGACTGGTCGGCCACACCGGGGCGCTGCCGCAGCGCGGGGCACGCGCGGACGTCGAGAGCCTCGCGCCGCAGACAGGCGGCGGCCGCGGCGGCGATGCGCCGCACCGGGTCGTGCCCCCGCCTCGCCACGGCCGACGCGGCGGACGGCACGGGGACCAGCGAGAAGGGCGCCCCAGGAGGCCGCGCCGCGCAGGCTGCGGTGACACCGACGGCCAGGGCGCGCCCGAGCGGCGCGGCGAGTATCAGCGCGCCGCGCTCCTTGTGGGCCAGGAGCACGGCCCGCGCCCGGTCGGCGTAGCGCGCGGCGGCGTGGACGTCCGGCAGTCCGGGCGGCACGGGCACCGGGCTGACCCGGAACGCCGGGCCGCCCCACAGCGCGTGGGCGCATTCCCCGCACAGCCCGGTTCGGCCCGCCCCGCACCCGGGGCAGGGCGTGGGCAGGATCAGCGAGGCGATCTCCCGCCACCAGGACCTCAGCAATTCCCCCATGCCCCAACCGTGACGCACGGGACGGGTCCCGCCAATACGCCGAAAGTTGACAATGCGGGGGAGATACCGCGCTGTCAGCCGTGGCGATCAATGACGGACAGGAACGGTCGATCGCGCAATTTCAAAGGCGCAATTCGCGCCGAATCGGACGGCCGCCCCTCAGTCCGTCACCCCGGATAGACGGGCGCCGATCCGCCGTCGATCTTCTTCCACTGGGAGCCGTCCGACAGCCAGGCGACACCGCCGGCCGTCTCCGCGAGCAGCGGCTGGCTCTCGTCCTCGGCGGCCGCGACACCGGTGGCGTCGTTCAGGCCGGGGACAGACGGCGTGTTGGCGGTCGAGCCGTCCGTCTTCACGTACATCAGCTGCTCGACGCCGTCAGCGGGCCGCCCCACCACGACGAGGCGGCTGTTGCCGGCCCAGGAGACGGCCGCCACGTCGGCCAGCTGCGGGGCCACCGGCCGCAGGTCGCTGACCTCGACCACGACGCCGTCGGGCCCGTCCGTCCGCTCCACACGCCCCAGCTGGAGCGACCGCTCACCGTCGGGACCGCCGATCAGCATGGCGATCCGCACGCCGTCCGCGGCCACCCGCAGGGAGTCGATCCGCTGCCCGGGACGCAGCCCGTTCACCGGCACGACGACCGGCTCGCCGTGCCCGCCGTTCAGCCGGAGCAGCCGCGGTTCCGACGCGGCGCGGTCGGCCACCCACAGGTCCCCGAGCCCGTCCCAGCTGGGCGAGCTGAGCCCCGCGTCCTCACCCGGCGTCCCGCCCGTGTAGACCACGTCGGGCGCCTCGCCCGACGCGAGGGACCCCACGTAGACCTGCGTCCCGTCCGGTCCCACCCCGGCCACGGACCGGCCGTCCCTGCTGACCGCGACCGACCGCAGCGCCGGGTTCTCGCCACCCGCCGCGCCCAGGACGCCCTGCACAGGCCTGGCGGTGCCCTCGTCGGTCACCGAGACCAGGCGGCCCTCCGCGTCCAGGAAGTACGGGCGGCCGGTGTCCCCGTCCAGCAGCCCCGGCGCGCGGCTCTCCGCATCGGCACCGGTGACCGTGCACAGCCGTCCGCCGGACTCCGTGAGCAGCCGCGCCTCGGCGACGTCGACGGACGCCACGTCCTGCACGGTGTGCAGCACCTGTGCCGCCATCTCCCGGCACCGGCCGGGCGGCCAGTCCGCCGGCACCCCCGCGAGCCGCAGCGTCAGGCTCTGCGAGTCGTCGATCTCGGGCCCGTCGCCGACGATGCGCACCCCCGTGGGGAACGCCGAGCTGACGACCGGATCCAGCCACTCGCTCGGCCCGTCGAGCAGCGCGGTGACCGCCTCGGTCACCGGCTCGATCCTGCGGCGGACGAAGACCGGGTCGGCGACCAGCACGTCACCGCCGTGCTCCACCCGCCCCGACTCCGCCTTGAGGTCCGCGTAATAGAACGTGTTCACGGAGCGGTAGATGCGGCGGAAGTCCGCGTCACCCATCACCAGCCCGTCCGGGAGCCCGTCGATCCGCCACTGCCCGTCCACCCGCCGCAGCTGGAACGACGCCTCGTAGTCCCCGGACCGGGGCGTGTAGACGTGCGCCTCGTTCACCGCCGCCAGCCGCGTGCCGCTCAGCGGTACGCGCTGGGTCTGCTCCCCGTCCGCGCCCTCGGCGGGCTCGGGGTCCCCGCTCACGGGCCCGACCTGCGGCCCGTTCGCCAGGACCGCCGTGCCGCCGAACGGGTCCCACTGGTCCCGCCGCTCCGGCGTCAGGTACTGCTTGGCCGTCCCGAACTCGGGATCGTCACTCGTGATCGCTTCGAGGAACCCACGGACGATCTGCGTCGGTGAGTCGTCCTCCTCCGGCGGCACGGCCCACACCCGCACGCCCTGCGAGTCGTTCTCCGTACGCTGCGTGGTCTCGACGCGCTGCACGGGCCCACTGCCCGGCAGCGCCGCACACCCCGTCGCCACCAGGCCGACCGCCAGCAGCGCGGCACCCCGCCGCCACCGCTGTACGCGCCACACCCGGCGGCCCCGCTCAGCGCGCATGGCCGTCGCTCCCGTACCCGTCGCCCCTGTGTCCGTCCTGCCCACCGCCACCGTCCGCCGCCACGGCCACCGGCGGCTGCGGCACCTGCTGCGACGGCAATTCCCTCGCCGCCCGGCGCTCACGCCCGGCACGCGAATCCCGCGGCTCCAGCGGCAGCGGCGAGCCCCGCAGCGGGTCACCCGCCGTACGCGGCAGCGTCAGACGGAACTGCGCACCGCCACCCGGCTCACCCCACGCCTCCAACCGTCCACCGTGCAGATGCGCGTCCTCCACGGAGATGGACAGGCCCAGGCCCGTACCCCCCGTGGTCCGCGCCCGCGCCGGGTCGGCGCGCCAGAAACGGCTGAACACCCGCTCCGCGTCCCCCGGCCGCAGCCCGATCCCGTAGTCCCGCACGGCGACCG
This sequence comes from Streptomyces sp. NPDC049879, assembly GCF_044461265.1. Taxonomy (NCBI): domain Bacteria; kingdom Bacillati; phylum Actinomycetota; class Actinomycetes; order Kitasatosporales; family Streptomycetaceae; genus Streptomyces; species Streptomyces sp. NPDC049879. The sequence goes on from NZ_JBITKT010000006.1 coordinate 522,103, forward strand.
CCACGGCGCGGCCGTCCCTGCCCGCCGCCAGCCGCACCACCACGTCACGGCCCTCGCCGTGCTCGATCGCGTTGACGACGAGATTGCGCAGCACCCGCTCGATGCGCCGGGGGTCCACCTCGGCCACGACCGGCCGCGACGCGCCCCGCACCAGCAGCCGCCCGCCCTTGCGCTCCGCCAGCGGCTCCGCGCCCTCCACGACACGCTTCACCACGTCCCGCAGGTCCGTCGGCTCCGCCTCCAGCTGCGCCGCGCCCGCGTCGAAGCGGGAAATCTCCAGCAGGTCGGCGAGCAGCGACTCGAAGCGGTCGAGCTGGCTCAGCAGCAGCTCGGCCGAGCGCGCCGTCGCGGGGTCGAACCCGGTACGCGCCTCGTGGATGACGTCCGCCGCCATCCGCACCGTCGTCAGCGGCGTCCGCAGCTCGTGCGACACGTCGGAGACGAAGCGCCGCTGCATGCGCGACAGCTCCTCCATCTGCTGGATCTTGACCTGGAGGTTGCGCGCCATCTTGTTGAACGACTCGCCGAGCCGCGCGATGTCGTCCTCGCCGCTGACCTTCATCCGCTCCTGCAGGCGCCCCGCCGCCAGCCGCTCGGCGATCCGCGCCGCCATCCGCACCGGCGTCACGACCTGCCGCACCACCAGCCACGCGATCGCGCCGAGCAGCGCCACGAGGAAGACCCCGGCCGTCGCGATCGTCCCGGCGACCAGGCTGAGCGACTTCTCCTCCTGCGCGAAGGGGAAGAGGTAGTAGAGCTGGTACGGGTTGCCCTGGTTGTCGGTCAGCCGCCTGCCGACGATCAGGGCCTTCTCGGTCTGCCCGTCGGGCCGCACGATGGTCCCGTACTGCCGGTGGGTCGCCGGGTCGCGGTCCAGCGCCTGCCGCATCTCCGCCGAGATGCTCTGCGTCGGCTGCACGTCCTGGGAACCGCGCGGCGCCCAGCGCGTCAGGTCGGACTCACCGGGGAACGGCTTGGACAGCTCGGAGCTGAGCGCGACCACGGAGTAGACGCCCTGGCCCCCGCTCGCGAGCTGGAGGACCATGGAGTTGAGCCAGTTGCGGGAGTCGATCGGCTGCCCGTTCCCGGTGTCGGCCGCGTCCGCCGCGAGGTCGAGGGCCACGGAGAAGCCGCCCTCGGCCTGGCTCTGCGCCGTCTGCCGCTTCGACTCGAGCAGCCCGTTGCGGACCTGCCCCATCACCACGACGCCCAGCACCATCACCACGGCCAGGGACAGCAGCAGGGTGCTGGCGACGACGCGCAGCTGGATGTTGCGCCGCCACAGCCGCATCACCGACAGCAGCGGCCCGCGCGCCCAGCGCCCGAAGATCCGGATGGCTGGCTGCGCCCCGGTCGCCGCCCCCTCCGTCAGCAGCCGGGACCCGTGCCTCCACAGCCGATCGGGCATGTCAGCCCGACCCCGCCTTGTAGCCGACGCCCCGCACGGTCACGACGATCTCGGGACGCTCCGGGTCGCGCTCGACCTTCGACCGCAGCCGCTGGACGTGCACGTTCACCAGCCGCGTGTCCGCCGCGTGCCGGTATCCCCACACCTGTTCGAGCAGGACCTCGCGCGTGAACACCTGCCACGGCTTGCGCGCCAGCGCGACCAGCAGGTCGAACTCCAGCGGCGTCAGCGAGATCGTCTGGCTGCCTCGCTTCACCGAGTGCCCGGCGACGTCGATCACCAGATCGCCGATGGCCAGCTGCTCGGGCGCGGGCTCCTCGGAACGCCGCAGCCGCGCCCGGATGCGGGCGATCAGCTCCTTCGGCTTGAACGGCTTGACGATGTAGTCGTCCGCCCCCGACTCCAGGCCCACGACCACGTCCACCGTGTCGCTCTTCGCCGTGAGCATGACGATCGGCACGCCCGACTCGCCCCGGATCAGCCGGCACACCTCGATGCCGTCCCGCCCCGGCAGCATCAGATCGAGCAGCACGAGGTCCGGCTTGATCTCACGGAAGGCGGCCAGCGCCTTGTCGCCGTCGGCCACGAACGACGGATCGAAGCCCTCCCCGCGCAGCACGATGCCGAGCATCTCCGCCAGAGCGGTGTCGTCATCGACGACGAGTACGCGTCCCTTCATACCTTCATCATCCCATCCCCAGATTCAGGACATCGCCGTACGTGTTCGGGAACACAGTGCGGCAAGACTCCCACGGTCCACCGGCGACGCCACACCCACTTCGGTCACGATCGCGGTCACCAGCCCGGGCGGCGTCACATCGAACGCCGGGTTGTACGCCTGCGCCCCCACCGGCGTGACCGGCACCCCGGGCCGCAGCTCCGTCACCTCGTGCGACGGCCGCTGCTCCACGGGGATCGCCGCCCCGTCCGGCGTCTCCAGGTCGATCGTGGACACCGGCGCGACCACCAGGAACGGCACCTCGTGATGCCGCGCCATGATCGCCAGCGGATAGGTCCCCACCTTGTTGGCCACCGCACCGTCCGCCGCGATCCGGTCCGCCCCCACCAGCACCGCGTCCACCTCCCCCGCCGCGAACAGCGACCCGGCCGCCGCGTCCGCCAGCACGGCGTACGACATCCCCGCCCGCGCCGCCTCGTACGCCGTCAGCCGCGCGCCCTGCAGCAGCGGGCGCGTCTCATCCACCCACAGGCGCCGCAGCTCACCCTCCTCGTGCACCCGCCGCACGACCGCGAACGCCGTGCCCGCCCCGCCCGACACGAGTGCCCCGGTGTTGCAGTGGGTCAGCAGCTGGTGCCCGCCGCCCGGCAGCAGCTTCCCCAGCAGGTCGCGCCCGTGCCCGGCCATCCGGTCGCTGGCCTGCGCGTCCTCCCGGTGCAGCGCCCGCGCCTCCGCCAGGGCCGCCGCGGGCCCGCCCCTGCGGTAGGCCTCCACCGCGCGCCGTACCCCGTACGCGAGGTTCACCGCCGTGGGCCGCGCCCCGGCGAGCTGCTGCGCCGCCTCCTCCACGTCGTAGCCGCGTGCGGCGGCCAGCGCGACGCCGTACGCGCCGGCGAGCCCGAGCAGCGGCGCCCCCCGGACCACCAGTGTCTGGACGGCCGTGACGAGCCCCGGCACGTCGGTGACGACGAGTTCCTCCTCCGCCACCGGCAGCCGCGTCTGGTCGAGCAGCACGAGGACGGGTCCGTCCGGCGGTTCCGCCCAGCGCAGGGCGGAGAGTCCGTGATCAGCCATGGGGCCAGTCTGCCCGCAGGACCCCGGCGGGAGAAGGCAAGCCACAGGGAGCGCCGCGCCCGGGACGCCGCCATGGCACGATGGGCGGCGACGACTTGACTCGAACATTGCTGAACGAGGTGACAGCGTGAGCGACTCGCCGGGTTGGGCGCCCCCTGGGTCTCCCCCACCGGAAGACGGCCCCCAGGGGCACTCGCCCGCCGACCCGGCCGCGCCGCCGTCCCCAGCACCGGCAGGACAGCAGCCCCCGCCCGTTCCCCCGCCGCCACCGCAGCAGCAGCCCCAGGGATGGGGCCAGCAACCCCAGGGCTGGGGGCAGCAACCCCAGCAACCGCAAGGCTGGGGCCAGCAGCCCCAAGGCTGGGGAAGCCAGCAGCCGCAGGGCTGGGGCCAGCCCCAGTGGGCCTCCCCCGGCTGGCATCCCGCCGCCCACGCCGCCAAGCCGGGCGTCATCCCGCTGCGCCCCCTCGGCGTCGGCGAGATACTCGACGGCGCCGTCACCACCGCGCGCACCCACTGGCGCACCGTCCTGACGGTCGCCTTCGCCATCGCCGTCCTCACCCAGCTCGTCTCCGCCCTCGGCATGGCCCTGTGGGTGGACGACACCAGCATGTCCCTCCTCAGCAGCGACGAGACCACCTACACCGACGAGGAGCTGAACGACGCCCTCCGCGACTTCCTCGTCTGGGGCGGCACCACCACCGTCGTCAGCCTCCTCGGGACCGTCCTGACGACCGCCATGCTCACCATGGTCGTCAGCCGCGCCGTACTCGGCCGCTCCGTCACCGTCGGCGAGGCGTGGCACGACTCCCGCCCCCGTCTGCTGCGCCTGCTCGGCCTCGTCCTGCTGGTCCCGCTGATCGCCGTCGGCGCCGTGGTGGTCCCGATCGTGATCGGCGCGCTCTCCGGCAGCGACGCGCTCCTCGCCCTCCTCGCCATCGCGGCGGTCGCCACCGTGGTCTGGCTGTGGGTGCAGTTCTCGCTCGCCGCACCCGCCCTGATGCTGGAACGCCAGGGCGTCATGCCCGCGCTCCGCCGCTCCTGGAAGCTGGTGACGGGCTCCTGGTGGCGCATCTTCGGCATCCAGCTGCTGATGATGGTGATCCTCGCCGTGGTCGCGGGCATCATCGAGTACCCGGTGTCCCTCGTCGCGGCCCTCATCTCCGGCCAGGACACGGGCGCCGCCCTCGACGGGACGGCCGACCTCACCTGGAGCTACCTCCTCGTCAGCGGCATCGGCGCGGTCGTCTCCGCCACCATCACCCTCCCCATCAGCGCGGGCGTGACCGCCCTCCTCTACATCGACCAGCGCATCCGCCGCGAGGCCCTGGACATCGAGCTGGCCCGCGCCGCGGGCGTCGCCCCTGCCCCCGGGACCTGACCCGGTGCCCCCGCTGCTCCCCACCGCCCGGCGGACGGACCCCTCCGGTCCACCCGTCGGCGCGGACCGGGGCCCGGCCCGCGAGGAAGCCGAACGCGAGCTGTCCCGGCCGATGTACGAGCGCGACGAGCCCAGCCCGTTCCGCCGCGCCCTCGACTGGCTGTGGGACCGCGTCACCGACCTCCTCGACGGTGTCGCCGTCCGCACCCCGGGCGGCTGGGTGGGCCTCCTGATCGTCGCGGTCCTGGTGGCCGCCCTGGTCACCGTCCTGTGGCTGCGCCTGGGCAATCCGCGCAACGCCGCCGGGCCGCGCGGCGGCGGCGCCCTGTTCACCGACCGCCCCCGCACGGCCGCCGAGCACCGCGCCGCCGCCGCCGAGCACGCGCTCGCGTCCCGCTGGGCCCCGGCCGTGCAGGAACGGACGCGCGCCCTCGTCCGTGCCCTGGAGGAACGCGCCCTGCTGGACGTCCGCCCCGGCCGCACCGCCACCGAGGCCGCCGCCGAGGCGGGCCGTCACCTGCCCGCCCTGTCCGTGGACCTCACCGAGGCCGCCGCCCTGTTCAACGCCGTCACCTACGGCAGCCGGCCGGCCGACGCCGCCGACTACGCCCGCGTGTCCGAGCTGGACGACCAGGCGGCCCGTACCCGGCCCACCCTGTCCACCACCGGGACGGCCCGATGACCACCTCCACCGCGATCTCCCCCACCGCCAGGACCCTGTGGCGGCGGGGGCGCGGCGCCCTCGTCATCGCGGCCGTCCTGGCGGCGACGGGCATGTTCCTGGCGTACCTCAACGACGGCCCCTCCGGCGTCCTCGACCCCCGCTCGTCGTCACCACCCGGCACCCGCGCCATCGCCGAACTGCTCGCCGACCACGGCGTCGACACCACCCTCGTCACCACCACCGCCGAGGCAGCCGACGCCGCCGGCCCGGGCACCACCCTCCTCGTCGCCCGCCCCGACTCCCTCAGCGACACCAGCCTCGCCACCCTGCGCGACGCCACTGCCGACAGCCCCGGCCGCACCGTCCTCCTCGCCCCCACGGCCCTCTCCCTCGACACGCTCGCCCCCGGCGTACGCGTCACCCCCGATTCCCCCCTCGCGTCCCTGCCGGCCGACTGCGACTACGACCCGGCCCGCCGCGCAGGCAGCGTCACCCTGGGCGGCCCCGGCTACAGCGTCCTCACCCGGACCGGCCCCGGTGCCGCCTGCTACCCGGCCGACAACGCCCCGACCCTCGTCGTGCTCCCCGATTCCCCCGGCGAGACCGTCCTCCTCGGCGCCCCGGACCTCCTGCGCAACGACCGGCTCGCCGACGAAGGCAACGCCGCCCTGGCCCTCCAGCTCCTCGGCGCCCACCCCCACCTCGTCTGGTACCTCCCCTCGGGCGACGACGCCACGCGCGGCACCGGCGACGCCTCGTTCACCGATCTCATCCACCCGGGCTGGCGCTGGGCCGCCCTCCAGCTGGCGATCGCCACCGCCCTCGCCGCCCTGTGGCGCGCCCGCCGCCTCGGCCCGGTGGTCACGGAGCCGCTGCCCGTCGTCGTCCACGCCGCCGAGACGACCGAGGGCCGCGCACGCCTGTACCACCGCACCGACGCCCGCGACCGCGCCGCCGACGCCCTGCGCACGGCCACCCGGGCCCGGCTCGCCCCCCTCGTCGGCCTGCCACGCCACGCCGCCCACGCCCCCGCCGCGCTCACCGAAGCCGTGGCGTCCCGCACTGGCGACCCCGCACCCGCCGTGCACCACCTGCTCTTCGGCCCGCCACCGGCCGACGACCCCGGCCTGATCCGGCTGGCCGACGAGCTCGACGCGCTGGAACGCCGCGTCGCCCCCGACCACGCGCATCCGAGAGGCAAGGACCGCCCCCAGTGACCGCACCGACAGACGCCAGAACGGACGACCCCCGCGCCGCGCTCCAGGCGCTCCGCACCGAGATCGGCAAGGCCGTCGTCGGCCAGGACGCCGCCGTGACCGGCCTGGTCGTCGCCCTGCTCTGCCGGGGACACGTCCTCCTCGAAGGCGTCCCCGGCGTCGCCAAGACCCTGCTGGTACGCACCCTCGCCACCGCGCTCGACCTGGGCACGAAGCGCGTCCAGTTCACCCCTGACCTGATGCCGAGCGACGTGACCGGCTCCCTCGTGTACGACGCCCGCACCGCCGAGTTCTCGTTCCAGCCAGGCCCCGTCTTCACGCACCTGCTGCTGGCCGACGAGATCAACCGCACGCCGCCGAAGACCCAGGCGTCCCTGCTGGAGGCGATGGAGGAACGGCAGGTCACCGTCGAGGGCACGCCGCGCCCCCTGCCCGACCCGTTCATGGTCGCCGCGACGCAGAACCCCCTGGAGTACGAGGGCACCTACCCCCTCCCCGAGGCGCAGCTCGACCGCTTCCTCCTCAAGCTCGTCCTGCCGCTGCCGGGACGCGACCAGGAGATCGACGTCCTCAGCCGGCACGCCGCGGGCTTCGACCCGCGCGACCTCGCCGCCGCGGGCGTCCGCGCGGTCGCGGGCGCCGGGGACCTGGCCGCCGCACGCGCCGACGTCGCCAGGGTCACCGTCGCCCCCGAGATCGCGGCCTATGTCGTGGACGTCTGCCGCGCGACCCGCGAGTCCCCGTCGCTGTCCCTGGGTGCCTCGCCCCGCGGTGCGACGGCGCTGCTGAGCACGGCCCGCGCCTGGGCCTGGCTGTCCGGCCGGGCGTATGTCACGCCCGACGACGTGAAGGCCCTCGCCCTGCCCACCCTGCGCCACCGCGTACGGCTGCGGCCCGAGGCGGAGATGGAGGGCATGACGGCCGACGGCGTGATCACCGGCCTCCTCGCCCGCGTCCCGGTCCCCCGCTGATGGCGGTCACGGGCCGCACGGCGCTCGTCGCCGCGCTGGGCGCCCTGGTGGTCGCCGCCTTCCCCGGGTGGAACGGCGTGCTGGCCGTCCTGGGCCTCCCGCTGCTCGCGGTGCTGTACGACCTGGCACGCGCCGCCCCGGTCCGCACGCTCGGGCTCGCGCGCGACGGGGACACGACGACGCGCCTCGGCGAGGAAGCCCACGTCACCCTGACCGTCACGAACTCCTCGGCCCGCGTCCTGCGCGCCGATCTGCGCGACGCGTGGCCGCCCAGCAGCTGGCGGCCCGCCGCGCGGTTCGCCGGCTCACGGCACCGCCTGACCGTGCCGGCCGGCGAGCGCCGCCGCGTCACCACGGTCCTCTCGCCGACCCGCAGGGGCGACCACCGGCCGGTGCGCGTCACCGTGCGCTCGTACGGCCCGCTGGGCCTCGCCGCCCGCCAGGGCGGTCACCGCGTGCCGTGGGCCGTGCGGGTCCTGCCGCCGTTCACCAGCCGCAAGCACCTCCCGGCCAAGCTGGCGCGTCTGCGCGAACTCGACGGCAGGACAACGCTGCTGACGCGCGGTGAGGGCACGGAGTTCGACAGCCTCCGCGAGTACGTGCCGGGGGACGACGTGCGCTCGATCGATTGGCGGGCGACGGCCCGTCAGTCGTCGGTGGCCGTCCGGACGTGGCGTCCGGAGCGTGACCGGCACCTGCTGCTGGTCCTGGACACGGGACGCACGTCGGCCGGACGTGTCGGTGACATGCCCCGGCTCGACGCGTCGCTGGACGCGGCGCTGCTGCTGACGGCGCTCGCCTCCCGTGCCGGTGACCGTGTGGACCTCCTCGCCTTCGACCGGACGACGCGCGCCTCGGTGCGCGGCAGGTCGGCGACCGATGTCCTGCCGTCCGTGGTGAACGCGCTGGCCGGTGTCGAACCGGCGCTGGTCGAGAGCGATCCGGGCGGCATGGCGTCCGCGGCCCTCGCGGCGGCGGGGAACCGTTCGCTGATCGTCCTGTTCACGGCGCTCGACACGGCGCCGCTGGAATCGGGTCTGCTCCCGGTGCTGCCCAGGCTGACACGCCGCCACAAGGTGGTCGTCGCCGCCGTGTCCGACCCGCGCATCGAGGAGATGAGCCGTGCGCGGGGCACGGTGGCCGGCGTCTACGAGGCCGCCGCGGCAGCGCGCCACGAGGCGGAGCGCGACCAGCTGGCGGAACGCCTCACCCGCCTCGGCGTGACGGTCGTCGAAGGCCTCCCGGACGCGCTTCCTCCCGCTCTCGCCGACGCGTATCTGACCCTCAAGGCATCCGGCAAGCTCTGATCCCCCGCCCGGTCCTTCTCCATGTCGGGAAGGACCGGGTGAAGCGGTGGAGCAGAAACACAAAAAGAGCTGTTCCCCACCAGGAATTCCTGGTGGGGAACAGCTCTTTTTCAATAATTGTCCGGCGGTGACCTACTCTCCCACACGGTCCCCCATGCAGTACCATCGGCGCTGGAGAGCTTAGCTTCCGGGTTCGGAATGTA
>NZ_JBITKT010000007.1:0-409063 GCF_044461265.1 Streptomyces sp. NPDC049879
CGCGCCTGCTCCGCCAACTCCCGCGCCGCAGCCAACGACGACTCCGCCGCATCCACCCGCCCCTGCGCCGCACCCCGCGCCTCATCCGCCGCCTGACGATCCCGCGCCGCCGCACGCACCTCCCCCTCATCCGGCGCAGGCACACCCTCCCGCTCCCCCTCCCGCTGAAGCCGCTCCGCCTCCTCCCCCGCACGCGACACCCACCCCTGCGCCTCCCCCAACGCACCCTGCGCCGACACCAGATCAGCCTGCGCAGCAATGGCGCGGTCGAGAGCCCGGTCCGCCTGCCCCTGCGCCGTCTCCAGCTTCGGCCAGTACCCCTGCAACGCCCGCGCACACAGATCGTACGAATCCCGCAACTTCGTCAGATTCCCCGGCACACCATCGAACTCCGACCGGAACGCCTCCGCCGACAACCCCGCCCAGTCCTGCACCGCACGATCCGACGCCATCGACCGGATCTTCCCCAACGCCTCACCCACATCATCCGCGAACTCCTGCAACTCATCCGCAAGACGCCGCACCTCACCCGGATCACCCGGCACCGGATCCGCATCCAGATCCAACGGACTCCAGTCCGACGCACGCCCCACGAACCCCACCCCCTGTACCCAGGCGATCACGTTCAGCCAGAGAACCATAACGGCCCCCACACACACGCCACAACGACGCAATCAGCCCACGAACGGGGCCCCCGCGGGGCCCGCCGCTGACGGCGGCCGGGCGGGTTCAGGGCTGGTGGAGGTGGTCGCCGAGGAGGGTGAGGCCGTGGCGGAGGCGGCGGAAGTACGTGGCGCGGCTGAGGTGGAGGCGTCCGGCGAGCTGCTGGTGGGTGCGGGGCGGGCCGAAGTAGTAGTGGCGCAGTATCCAGCCCGCTTCTGCGTCGGTCGGATCGTCGCTGTCGGCGAGCGCCTGCACGGCGTCGGCGAGCCAGGTGCCGAGGGCCTGCGGGGTGGGCGTGCGGGGCGTGCCGAGCAGGGGGCTGTGGGCGAGGCGCCCGGGATCGCGGACGTGGGCGAGGGCGTCGGCGATCTCCCCGATCGGGGACGGTCCCGGCGGGCCGTCAGCGGGGTCGGGGACGAGGGGGGCGAGCCGGGTGAGCCAGTGCGTCATGTCGTCACCGGCGAAGTCGTGGCTGAAGACGAGGGGACGTCTGCCGCAGCGGTAGACGTCGTCACGGATCGCCCCGTGCGCCTGGAAGCGCAGGCCGTTCAGGAGCCGCTGGTACGCGGGCGACGGGGTCGAGACCAGCAGCCGCGTGGGCCGGGTCATCGCCTGGCGCAGGATGTAGCGCAGGAGATGGGCGTGCAGGGCGGGGTCGGGGCAGTAGGCGGCGCCGAGGAACAGGCCGCCTGGATCGTCGGGCTGCTCGGTCAGCAGGGGCTCGGTGTGCTGCTGGAGGAGGGGTTCGACGGCGCCGACCGTGCGCCGTTCCACGCGGGGCAGCCAGGCGAGTCCGGCGAGGCGGCTGTCGCGGTCCCTGACGAGGTGGAAGCCGGACACGTCGGAGCCGAGCCAGCGTTCGACCAGGCGGTCCGTGCGGCGTGCGTCGAGGCCGCCGTGGTCGGCCCAGCGGCGCATCAGGCGGCCGATGGCGTCGGCGTCGCCCGGCACGGCGGCGGTGACGGCGGCGGCGGGCCGCGACGGCGGGAAGATCGTGTCGCGCAGTTCGGGGACACCGGAGAGGAAGAGGCCCTGGAGGGTCAGTTCCTCGCGGGTGCGGTGGTCGGCCGTACGGGCGAGCTGGCCCGCCCGGTAGGTCAGGGCGCGCTTGCGCGCGGAGCGGTGGGGTCCTGGGCGGCGCCACTGGTGGGCCAGCTCGATGACGTGCCGGAACGGTTCGTCCACGGTGAGGCCGAGCGGGTCGCGGGAGACGATGCTCAGCGCCGCGAGCGTGTCGAACGCCTCGGGGCCGCCGCGCAGCAGCACCTCGTCACCGGCCCCCAGCGTCGCCAGCAGGAACAGCGACCGGTGCCAGTGGCGGCCGGGTGCCTCGGCGGCCAGCCGGTGGAGGAGTTCGCCGGCGACCTGGTCGGCGACCGCTCCCGGGGTGTCGGGCGGGGTACCGGCGTGGAGGGCGCGGCACACGGCGGTGGCGACGAGCGGGTTGCCGCCCGCCATGCCGGTGGCGAGCCGCCGGGCGCGCGGGTCGTGCAGCCCGGCGGCGGCGGGGAGCCGCCCGAGGCGGTCGTCGGACCACTGGGGCAAGGGGACGGTGGCGGGGGCGGTGTGCATCCACGCGGGGTGCGCCAGGAGGGGGCGGCGGGTGAGGAGCAGCAGTGGGCGCGGGGGGCGGGCGGCGGGGGTGGCCAGGGCGGAGGCGGCGGCCTGCGCGTCGGCGCCGTCCAGGCCGTCGAGGACCAGGAGTCGCCGGGGGTCGCCTGGCGCGTCGAGGGCGGCGTGCAGCGTCGCGCGGGGGTCCGGGCCAGACAGGTCGGTGACGTCGGCGTCGGGGAGGCGGGCGGCGAGCCAGGACTTGCCCGAGCCGAGGGGGCCGGTGAGGTTGACCAGCGGGTGCGCGGCCAGGGCGGCGCGCAGCGCGGCGGGCGGGTCGTCCTCGCGCGTCGGGTGCGGTGACGGGGACGCGGGGTGTCCCACCGGTGCGGGCGGCCTGGCTCCCATCGGATGCTGCGCTCCCCTGACGGACGGGCGGGGCGGGAGGGGCTCCACCCTAGCGGCCGTGCATCGCGGGCAACAGGCCCGTGCCGCCGGGTGGTTGGCCACCGGATGAGACTCACGTGAGACTTCACCGGCCTGCCGCGCCGCTACGTTGGAACGCCCCGGGACCGGCCAGGACACGGTCCGTCTTCGAAGGGGCCGCCCCACGCACCGGACGTCGCGGGCGGCAGGACGCCCCTTGCAAGACGGACGCCAGGGGACCGGGGTGTCGCGGTAGGCGCGGTAGGACCCGGGAGGACCTGTGGAGGCACACGCCATGGCCGTGCTCGGCCTGTCGGACATGGAGGAGGCCGTCTACCGCCATTTCCTGCGCAACCCGCGCACCTCCCCCGGCGACCTGCACGTCCTGCTGCGCTGCGAGCGCGACACGGCGGAGCAGGCGGTGGCGCGGCTGCTCCGGCTGCGGATGCTGCTGGGGGACGGCGCGAGCGTGTGGGCGTCGGAGCCGGACGTGGCGGTGCCGCGCCTCGCGGAGGAGCGCCTTGAGGAGCTGCACGGCGAGATGCGGCGGCTGACGCGGTATCAGCCGATCCTCAGGTCGCTGGACGGGGACCGGCCGTCCGCGGCGGACGGGGTGTCGGCGGGCCAGGCGGGCTCGGCGGGTTCGGCGGGCATCGAGCGTCTTGAGGACCTGCGGCAGGTGCGCAGCCGCATCGACGACCTGGCGTTCTTCGCGCACGAGGAGGTGCTGTCCGCCGAGCCGTACGACGCGCTCACGGCGGAGAACATCGCGCACGCCCGCGCGCTGGACATGCGCTGCCTGCGGCGCGGCGTGCGCATCAGGAACCTCGTGCGCAAGGCGGTGCTGGACGACCCGGTGACGCTCGGGTACCTGACGGAGCTGCGGGCCGCGGGGGCGCGGATCAGGGTGGCGGAGGAGTTCTCCGAGCTGATCCTGGTCTACGACCGGCGTACCGCGCTCGTACCGATCGACCCGCAGGACACGGCGCGGGGCGCGCTGTGTGCGCGGGAGAGCGGTCTGGTGGGCAACATCGTGACGCTGTTCGAGCGGTTGTGGGAGGGCGCGGAGGACCTGGGGGATCTGATCGGGGCGGGGGCGGCCCGGGAACCGGAGCTGACGGAGACGCAGCGGGCGGTGCTCGACCGGATGTGCGCGGTGAGCAAGGACGAGAGCGGGGCGCGGCAGGTCGGGGTGTCGCTGCGCACGTACCGGCGGCACATCGCCGATCTGCTCGCGATGCTGGGCGCGGACAACCGGGCGCAGGCGGCGCTGCTGGCGCGGGACAGGGGCTGGGTGTGAGGCCGTCAGTCGCTGGTGAGGGACCAGGCGCTGAGGGCGGGGTCCTCGGCGAGCGCGGCCCGTACCCGTTCCCGTATCTCCCCCGGGCGTGCGTCGGCCACCGTGATGCGCAGGCCGATGCGCGAGGGGGTGGCGCGGTGGCGCCAGGTCCAGTGGGCGGGCAGCAGGCTGAGGAGCCGTACGACGGCGATCTCGCCGTCGTCGGCGCCGGGCGAGACGACCATCAGGTCCACGGTGATGTCCATCAGGGGGCCGTCACCTTCCAGGCGGGGGCGAGGTCGGGCAGCGGGAGGCCGTACTCCCTGCGCAGCGCCGACTTGGCGGCGAGCAGGCCGCACATGCCGTGCACGCCGGGGCCTGGCGGTGTGGCGGCGGAGCAGAGGTAGACGCCGGGCAGGGGCGTCCGGTACGGGTCCCAGCGGGCGACGGGGCGGGCGAGGCTCTGGCGCAGGGTGACGGCGCCCGTGCCGATGTCGCCTGCCACGTAGTTGGGGTTGTAGCGGGCGTACTCGGCGCCGGAGATGCCGCGTGAGGCGAGGATCGTGTCGCGGAAGCCGGGCGCGTACCGCTCGATGGTGTCGGTGATCAGGGGGACCGGGTCGCGGTCGTCGCCCGGGGGGAGGTGGGCGTACGCCCAGAGGGGGCGGCGGCCTGGGAGGGCGCGATCCGGGTCGGTGACGGCCGGGTCCACCACGAGGACGAACGGTGTGCCGTCGGCGCCGCCGAGGGCGTTGGCCGTCTCCTGGCGGTGCAGTTGGGCGGCGGTGCCGCCGAGGTGGACGGTGCCCGCGAGGCGGACGTCCGGGTCGGTCCAGGGCACGGGCGCGGAGACGAGGAAGTCCGCCTTGCCCGCGGCGGGTCCGTACGTGTAGTGGGCGAGGGCGCGCGCGTAGCGGGGTGGCAGGCGGTCGCCGCCCAGGGCGAGGAGGGCGGTCGGGGAGACGTCGAGGAGGATCGTGCGGACGGGGCCGAGCTGCCGCAGGTCGGTGATGGGATGTCCGGTGTGCAGGCTCCCGCCGTGGGCGGTGATGTCGTCGGCCATGGCTTCGGCGATGCGCCGGCTGCCGCCGCGCGGCAGGGGCCATCCGGTGGTGTGCGCGAGGTGGGCCATCAGCAGGCCGATGGCGGCGCCGGGCAGGGACGGGAGGGGGCCGACGGCGTGTGCGGCCGCCCCGGCGAGCAGCGCCGGGGCCTGCTCGCCCCGGAACGCGGAGCGGGTCAGCCGCGTGCCGTGGCGCAGGATGCGGGGGGCGAGGGCGGGGGCGGCGCGCAGTCCGGCGGGGCGGCGCATGCCGGACAGGAGGAGGTCGGCGACGTCGTCGCCCCTGGCGGTGAGGGGGCGCAGCAGGCGCCGCCAGCGGGGGCCGTCCGCGCCGAGGCCGTCGCAGGTGGTGTCGAGGTCGCGCCAGGCGAGCCCGGGGGCGGCGCCGGGCAGCGGGTGGGCGTAGCTGAGCGGGGCGTGCAGCAGGTCCACGCCCCGGTCGGTGAGGCCGAACGCGCGGAAGAAGGGCGACGCGGCGGCCATGGGGTGGACGGCGGCGCACGTGTCGTGGTGCACGTCGGGGTCGAAGAGCGCGGCGCCGCGCAGGCCGCCGCCGAGGGTGTCGGCGGCCTCGTGCACGGCGACCCGGAGGCCCGCGCGGGCGAGGGTGACGGCGGCGGCCAGACCGTTGGGTCCGCTGCCGACGACGGCGGCGTCCACGGCGTTCATGAGGTGCTCCTTGTCGTCACGTTCTGCGTCGCGTTCTTCGCGGCGTTGCTCCGGGGCCGGGTCCGGCCGGCCCCGGGGCGGGTCACTGCCAGCCGTTGGCGTCGGGGGTGACGACGGGGCCCTCGTCCTCGTCGCAGGCCGGGGCGGGCTGCGGCGCGGCGGTGCCGCAGGCGGGGGCGGGCTCGGCGGCGGGGGTGTCGGCCAGGGCGGTGCCGGTCGCCGTGCCGGCGCACAGGGCGGCGAGGACGAGGACGGCCAGCGGGCGGGGCAGGCGGCGGGCGGCGGTGCGGGCGGTGTGGGCGGTGTGGGCCTGGGGGGTGGTCCGGCGGGTCATGTCCAGCTCCTCCGAGGTGATGGGTGCGCTGCGTACGGGATGCGGTGGGGGTGGGGGGGGTGTTCTCGATTCTTGCGGCGGGGCGGCCGGTGCGGGGGCTCCGGCGGCGGCAGCAGGCTGCCGGGGGCGGGCAGGATGCTGCCGCCGTTCAGCGTGCTCCGGCGGGGACGGCGGTCCCCGTGGCCCCGGCGAGGTGGGCGGAGGCGAAGCGGCGGTACAGCTCGTCACGTTCCATCAGGTCGTCGTGACGGCCCGTCGCGCGCACCCTGCCGTCCTCCAGGACGACGACGGTGTCCGCGTCGGCCACGGTGGAGAAGCGGTGGGCGATGGCGACGACGGCGCAGCGCGCGGAGATGGTGCGCAGGGTGTCGCGCAGGGCGGCCTCGGTGTCGGCGTCGAGCTGGGATGTCGCCTCGTCGAGCAGGATGACCTCCGGCCGCTGGAGCAGGGCGCGGGCGATGCACAGCCGCTGGCGCTGCCCGCCCGACAGGCCGACGCCCTGGTCCCCGAGCGGGGTGTCGAGCCCCTGGGGCAGCTGCGCGACGACGTCGGCGAGCCCGGCGAGGCGTACGGCTTCGAGCAGTTCGGCCTCGGTGGCGTGCGGGGCGGCGTAGGCGATGTTCTCGCGGACCGTGCCGCGCATGGCGGGGCTGTCCTGCTGGACGTAGCCGACGCGGCCGCGGATCTCGGCGAGCGGCAGTCCGGCGATGTCGCGGCCGTCGAGGCGGACGGTGCCGCCGGTGGGGCGGTAGAACCGTTCGACGAGCTGGAACGCGGTGGTCTTCCCGGCGCCCGAGGGGCCGACGAGCGCGGTGAGGCCCCGGCGCGGGACGGTGAACG
Source organism: Streptomyces sp. NPDC049879 (assembly GCF_044461265.1). Lineage (NCBI taxonomy): Bacteria > Bacillati > Actinomycetota > Actinomycetes > Kitasatosporales > Streptomycetaceae > Streptomyces > Streptomyces sp. NPDC049879. Next base: position 6,826 of record NZ_JBITKT010000007.1, read on the forward strand.
AGACGCCGTCGAGCACGGTGCGCCCGTCGTACCGGAAGCGCACGTCCTCGAACGCGATGGCGGGCCGCTCCCCCGCCGGGGCGGCCGCCCCGGCGGGACCGGCGCCGTCCCCGGCCTCGTCCTCCTCCTGCGGGAGCGCGGCCAGTTCGTCCACGCGCTGGATGGCGGCGCGGCCCTGCTGGTAGGCGCCGATGCCGAGGAAGACGAGGACGAGCGGCGAGACCAGGTAGAACAGGTACATCACGAAGCCGGTGAAGTCGGCGGCCGAGAGCGAACCGGTGGCGACGCGCGCCATCCCCGCCCCCATGACGGCGGCCAGGGACGCCTGGAGGCCGACGTTCATCGCCGGGGACAGCAGGGCGTCGAGCGCGCTGACGCGGGTGCCGGAGGCGCGGGCACGGTCGGCGAGGACGGCCAGCCTGCGCTGCTCCCGGCCCTCGGCCCCGGCGGCCTTCACGGTGGTGACGGCGGACAGGACCCGTTGCAGGTCGGCGCCGAACTCGCCGACGTCCTCCCGGTTCACCAGCGCGGTCCTGCGCAGGCCCCTGGCCAGCCAGACGGACGCGGCGCTGGCGGCGCCGAGGCAGCCGAGCGTGATGAGCAGAAGCCAGACGTCGATCCAGGCCATCATGACGACGCCGCCGGCCACCACCAGGCCGTTCACGACGACCTGCGCGAGGCTCTGGGACAGGGCGATCTTCACGAGCGAGGTGTCGGAGACCAGCCGGGTCTGGAGGTCGCCCTGGCGGCGGGCGTGCAGCTCGGCCAGTTCGGCGCGCAGGACGCGGCCGGTGAGGAGGACGCGGGCGTCGCGGACGATGTTCTCGCCCGCCCTGCCGATGAGGTAGCCCTGGGTGGCGGACAGCGCGGCGTCCAAGAGGAACAGCACGGCGAGCAGCACGATCGCGCCCGCCACGGGGTCGCCCCGGCCCGCCGCCTCGATGAGGTCGGCGACGATGGCGGGCTGCGCGAGGGTCGAGACGACTCCGGCGACGCCGAGCAGGACCCCGCCGAGCAGCAGCCGGCGCTGCTTGCGGGCGGCGGACCGTACGGTGCCGGGGACGGGACGGGCGGGACGGGCGGTCTCAGCGGCGGCCATCGTCGGCCTCCGGGGTGTCGGCGCGGCGGGCGTAGCGGGTGACGTACAGCGCGCTGTGCTCGGGGTCGAACGGGGTCCCGGCCCAGTCGGCGTGCCGGGAGACGGGGACCAGTCCGGCGGCGGCGGCGTACGCGTCCACCTCGTCGGGTCTGGTGAGGCGGCTGAGTTCGCTGCCGATGCGGGTGCGGCCGGGCTCGTGCCAGATGTGGGAGACGTGCCACAGGCTCTGCTCGGGGAGGAGCGTCGAGTAGCTCTGGAGGCCGGTGTCCGGCTCGGGGTAGGGGGCGAAGTACGAGGTGCGGCGCCGTCCTTCGTGCAGGTCGAGGACGAACGCGGGGTTGTGCGTCTCGACGACGAAGGTGCCGCCGGGTGCGAGCCGGTCCGCGGCGCGGGCGACGGCGGCGCGCTGGCCGTCGGCGTCGAGGATCATGGACAGGGTGGCGCACACGCAGTAGACGAGGCCGTAGCGTTCGGCGTCCGTGTAGGTGCGGATGTCGCCGTGGACGGGGGTGATGGGGGCGGCGGTCGCGTCGAGGGCGGCGCGCAGCCGGTCCAGCATCTCGGGTGAGGAGTCCACACCGGTGACGGGCCCGGCGAGGCGGGCCAGTGGTACGGCGATGCGGCCGGTGCCGACGCCGAGTTCGAGGGCGGGCCCGCCGGGGTGCCAGTCGGCCAGGGTGCGCGCGGTGCGCTCGGCGCCCGCGTCGCGGGGGAAGATGCGGTCGTAGAAGTCGGCGAAGACCTGCCCGTAGCCGATGTCGGGCACGGGCTCGGCGGGGGGCGGCGCGAGGGGGGCGCCGTCCTGGGTGGTGCTGTCCTCGGGGATGAGCGTGTCGGTCATGGGAAGCTCGCTTTCCGGCAGGGTGGCCCGTCAGGCGGCGGCGGTGACGGGCCGCATCGGCGTGTAGGGGGAGACGAAGACGATCTCGGGTTCCTCGGCGTCGTCGTATCCGGCGGTGCGCAGGAGCGTGAACTGGAAGCCCTTCACGTCCGGCAGGCCCTCGCGTCCGATCTCCGTGCGCAGGAAGTCGCAGAGGATGCGGTAGGCCGGGGTGCGCGTGGCGGCGGCGAAGCCCTTGTCGAGGAAGTGCAGGACCTCGGTGCCCAGGTCGAAGACGGCCTTCTCGGGGCGCCGCCCGGGGAACCAGGCGATCTGGTACGGCTTGCGCCCGGCGATCACGTCCACCGGCCGCCACGGCGACGTCTCCCCCGCCGTGTCCAGGGTGCGGTAGTGGAACTGGTAGTCGTGCTGCGCCGGGTTGGGGGCGAAGAAGCGCCAGTTGGGGAACAGCGCGGAGAACGAGTCGAGCTTCGCGACGCGGTTGAACGCCTGGTTGGGGTGCTGGGAGCAGACCGTGCCGAGGAGGACCAGCGCGGCGGCGACGCGTGCGGCTCCGCCGGGGCCGGTGAACTGCCGGGCGAGGGACGACCTGGCGGTGTGCAGGGCGGTGGCGGCGTTCATCGGGAGCCTGCCTCTCCGGGGGCGGTGGTCGCGTGGTCGGCGGTGCCGGTGCGGTCTGCGCGGTCCGTGGCGTCGGTGCGGTCGGTGCGGTCCGTCTCGGCGAGGAAGTCCTTCAGGTGCCGCAGGGCCTCGCCCGCGAGGCGCGGGTCGGTCAGCAGCCCGTCGTGGTCGGCGCCCTCGATCACGGTGGTGCGCACGACGCGGCCGGGCGCGCGGTGGGCGTCGGCGATCTCCCCGTGCATCAGCAGCTGTTCGGGGTCGCGGTCCACGGTGTGCTGCGCCGAGACGACCAGCGCGTGCGCGTCCACCGGCCGCAGGGCGCCCTCGTGGCCCCTGAACTCGACCTCGGCGGACCGCCACTCGCGCAGCGCCGCCCGCCACAGCCGCGCGTCGGCGTACTCGGCCATCGTCCGGCGGCGCCACGCGGCGGGCAGGTTGTCGAGCCAGTCGGGGCGCGACAGCAGCGCGCCGAGCCCGGCGCGGAGGCTGACGGTGAAGGCCTGGAGGGCCGATCCGACGTGGTCGGCCGTCTGGCCCTGCTGGTGGGAGCGGTTCAGCTCGGCCGGGTGGGAGCTGTCGAGGTAGACGACGGCCTGGAGCCGGTCGCCGAGCTGCCCGGCGGCGCGCCGCGCGATCTCGCCGCCCAGGGAGTGCCCGACGAGGACGACGCGCCGCCCCGGCGGTACGGCCGACGCGACGAGGTCGGCGAGGTCGTCGGCCGACTCGCGCAGCGTGTACGCGCGCCGGGTGGTGCGGCGGCTGGGGCCGTAGCCGGCGCGGCTGTAGAGCAGCCAGTCGTGCCCGTTCTCCTCGCGCGCGGCGCGGACGTACCAGCCGAAGTGGCCGGGTGTGGCGGCGAGTCCGTGGACGTAGACGAGGACGGGGCCGGTCGCGTCGGGGCGGACGACGCCGTCGAAGACCAGCTCGTTGCCGTGGCGCGTGGTCACCGTGCCGGCTCCGGCGCGCGGGTCGGCGGCGCGCAGGCGGCGGGCGACGGCCAGCGCGGCGGCGGTGGCGGCCCCGCCCGCGGCGAGGGCGCCGGTGACGGTGAGGAGCCGGTCGTCGCGCCCGGCGACGGCCGGGTGGCTGCGGGACGCGGCCGTGTAGGCGACGGCCGGGTGCATGGCGGTGAAGGAGGTGACGAAGCGGCCGAGGCCCATCACGAAGCCGTTGGCGACGTGGAACGACGCGGCGCTCGCGAGGAGCGGCCTGGTCAGCGTGCCGCCCTTCACGTAGACGAGCGGGAAGAGGCATTCGAGCGCCAGCACCCCGTGGGCGAGGGCGCGGGCCTGCTTCGGGTAGCGCTGGGTGAGCTGCCAGGCGTGCCGCTCGCCGTACGTCCTGGTGCGCATGACGCCGCCGAGCGCCGAGCCGTCGCGCCAGTCGCTGCCCAGCAGTTTGACCCAGCCGGACACGGCGTAGGAGAGCGTGGACTGCGCGGCGACGTACCACAGCAGCGCGTCCTGCACCTGCGGCGAGGAGGACAGGCGGGCGAGGCCGGTGGCGGTCTGCACGAGTCCGGACGCCTGGTCGGAGCCGTCCGTGCCGTAGCGGTGGGTGGGGTAGAGCATGGCGCCCGAGACGCCGAGGAAGAGGTTCGCGGCGCCGCGCAGGCGGCTGTTGCCCGGGAGCAGCAGGGCGGCGCTGGCGGCGATGCGTCCGCCGTGCAGGGCGCGGGTGGTCCAGGGGTGGGCGGTGATGTCGAGCGCCTTGCGCAGGGGGCGGCTGCGGGCGGCGTACGCCTCGCGGGCGATGGCCCAGTGGTTGAGGCCGCCGGGGCGGGTGTGGCGGCGGTTGGCGAGGTGTTCCAGGCTGCTGACGAGGGAGGTGACCGCGGCCAGCCGCTCGGAGGCGCCCAGCGCCTGGGTACGCGTCAGGGGGATCGGGCCGAGCAGGGCGGACAGTCGTTTCCGGGGCGGGATGGACGGCAGTTTCATGGCGGTCTCCGGTGCGGTGGACGCGTACGGGCCGGGCTGGGTGCCGGGGAGGGAGTGGGAGGGGCGGGGCCCCGGCCGGACGGTGGGGAACCGTCCGGCCGGGTCCCGGCCGGTCACTCGGCGGGGCGGATGGGGCCGCCGTTGCGGCCGGCCTCGAAGGCGTTGAGCATCGCGTAGCCGATGGCGATGCCCGCCAGCACGGCGGGGGTCGACATGACGGGCTTGCCGTTCATGGTGATCCGGCCCTGGGGGTCCTCGACGGCGATGTCCGCGAGCAGTGCGGAGCGGTTGAGGAAGGCGGTCTCTCGGGACATGGTGCGTACCTCCGGTCGCGGGGGTGGGATTGAGGGGTCAGGTCACTCGGCGGGGCGGGTGTCGCCGACGGCGGTGGCGAAGGCGTAGCCGCCCGCGAATCCGGCGACGAGGATGACGGCGAGCGTCGGGGTCGCGAGGACGGGGTGGGTGCCGCCGGGGGCGTGGCCGGTGGAGTCCTCGCTGAGCGCGGCGACGGAGTCGAGGACGGACGGAACGGTCCTGTGCGTGGTCATGTCGGGTCCTTTTCCGATGAGTTGGTGGAAGCGGGTGCGGTGGAGCGGGTGCGGAGGGGTCAGCCCTCGACGGGGCGCAGCTCGCCGACGATGCGGCCGGCGGCGTAGGCCACGACGATGGCGCCCGCCGCGCCGACGATCACGGGGGTGGCGGCCACCGGCAGCGCGCCCCGGACGACGCGGCCCTCGGCGCTCTCGTCGAGCGGGCCGGCGACGACGGCGTGGCGGGTGAAGCTCGTCTCGGACACGGGGTGTTCCTTCCGTTCGGTGCGGTTTCCGTGCGGGGAGCGGCTGGGCCGTCCCGTGGAGAACGATGCCGACAACGGGCCGCCGGGCTAAGGGGGTTGGGGCTGCACGAGGCTGCCACCCGGCGGCAGCAAGCTGCCGCGGCGGCGCCTGGGCGGTGACGGGCCGCGGGGCGCGCCGGGAGAAAAGGCGTGTCCCGCGCGTGGGGAATACGGGCTTCCCGCCGCGTATTCGTGGCGGCGTGCGGAGAAGCGCCGGGGATTCCGCGCGGCCGGGTGCGCCGTGCGCGAGGCGGAATCGGCCGGGCGCGGGGTCACCCCTGGTCAGACGTACGAGAGCGGCCCGTGCCGTCCGATTGCGGGGCGTTGTGGCGTGTTTTCACCGCATGACGGGATGGCTTTTCCCTTGCCCCTGGAGGGAATTGCGCATGGCCCGCCGTCCTCGCGGCTGGAAAAAATGCGTGGCACAGGCCGGTGCCGTCGCGGAACACTGCGGGTACCGGGGCCCCTTCGCCCGCCCGGTCGTGTCCTGGACGACCTGGCGGGGGCTCCGCCATGCCGTCCTCCGGATGACGATCCGGGGCGGCCGCCCTCCGATCCGCAGTACTTCCGCGCGGCAGGCCGGAGCGTCACCCGGTCCGCCCCCGGGGCGTCCCCGAGGCCAGCCGCCGCACGACCCTACGAGGTGGAATGGAAACGCCTGAAGAACGCGAGGGACGACCGGGCAGGGGCTCGGTACTCCTCGCACTCCGCTACTACGGCCGCGAGTTGCGCCGGCTCCGGCGGCTGTCGGTGCCCGGGATGCTCCTCCCGGCGCTCGGCAACGTCGGCATCGGCTACATCGCGCCGCTGATCGTCGCGAAGCTCGTCGCGCACATCGCCGGCGGGACGGACGTATCCGTCGGCTCCGCCCTCCCCTTCATCCTCGGCTACGCCGCCGTGCTGCTGCTCGCGGAAGGCGCCTGGCGCGTCGGGATGCACTGCGTCAACCGCCTCGACGGCCGCGGCATCGAGCACCTGTACGTGATCGGCATGGACGAACTGTTCGCCAAGGACACGGCCTTCTTCCACGACAACTACGCCGGGTCGCTCACCAAGCGCGCCCTCAGCTTCGCCTCGCGCTTCGAGCAGTTCGTGGACACGCTGACGTTCTCCGTGGTGGGCAGCCTGGTGCCGCTCGCCTTCGGCTCGGTGGTGCTGTGGCAGTACGAACCGGTGCTCGTCGTCGGCCTGCTGGGCGTCATCGCGCTGACGGGCGTGTGCGTGGCGCCCCTGATCCGGCGCCGCCAGGAGCTGGTGGCGCGCCGCGAGGAGGCCATCGCCCGGGTGTCGGGGCACGTCGCCGACACGCTGATGCACATGGAGACGGTCCGCGCGTTCGCCGCCGAGGAGCGCGAGGCGGCCGAACACCGCTCGCGCGTCGCGGAGTCGAGACGGCTGTCGGTGCGCTCGTGGGACTACGGGAACCTCCGCATCGACACGGTCGTGGCGGCCATGTCGGTGGTCACCAACGCGCTCGGGCTGCTCATCGTCGTCGGGCTCGGCGGGGGCGGGGTCGGTGTCGAGGCGCTCGTCGTCGCGTTCACCTACTACACCAACGCGACGCGGATCATGTTCGAGTTCAACCGGATCTACCGCCACCTGGAGAACTCGCTGACGGAGGCCGCCCAGTTCACCGAGCTGCTGCTGACCCCCTCGCAGGTGCGCGACCCCGAGACGCCGGAACCGCTGGCGTCGCCCCGCGCCGCCGACGTGCGCTTCGATCGCGTCACCTTCTCCCACACGGGCACCGAACCGCTCTTCGACGGGCTCGACCTGGACGTGCCGGGCGGCACGCGGATCGGGCTCGTCGGCAGGTCGGGCGGCGGCAAGACGACCCTCACCCGGCTGCTGCTGCGCCTGACGGACGTCGACGCGGGCCGCATCCTGGTCGGCGGCCAGGACATCAGGAACCTGAGCCAGGCCGACCTGCGCGGCCTGATCGCCTACGTGCCGCAGGACCCGGCCATGTTCCACCGCACGCTGCGCGAGAACATCGCGTTCGCCCGGCCGGACGCGACCGAGGCCGAGATCCGGCGCGCCGCCGAGGCCGCGCACGTCACGCAGTTCGCCGACGCGCTGCCCGACGGCTTCGACACGATGGTGGGCGAGCGCGGCGTCAAGCTGTCCGGCGGCCAGCGCCAGCGGGTGGCCCTGGCCCGCGCGATCCTGCGCGACGCGCCGATCCTGCTGCTCGACGAGGCGACGAGCGCCCTGGACTCGGAGAGCGAGATCTACGTGCAGGAGGCGCTGTGGCGGCTGATGGAGAAGCGGACGGCGCTCGTGGTCGCGCACCGGCTGAGCACGGTCGCGGGCATGGACCGGCTCGTCGTCCTCGACCGGGGGCGCATCGTGGAGCAGGGCACGCACCAGGAGCTGCTGGCGGTGGACGGCGCCTACGCGAAGCTGTGGCGGCACCAGTCGGGCGGCTTCCTGGACGACGACGTGCCGGTGGAGGCCGGGCTGGACGCGGGGAGGAGCGTGCCGTAGGGGGCGAGGCGGCGGTGCGGGGGCGCGTACGGCTCAGGACGCGCCGTCGTGCGCCCGCTGCGCCGCCACGATCACGGGCGTCCGGGCGGAGATCCAGTCGATCAGGCCCTGCAGCGGCTCGGCCAGCTCCTGCCCGAGCGGCGTGAGGGAGTAGCTGACCTTCGGCGGCAGCGCGGGCTCGACCTCGCGGGCGACGAGGCCGTCCCTGCCGAGCAGCCTGAGGTTCTGCGAGAGCATCTTCTCGCTGATCCCGCCGACGCGGTCGCGCACCTCGTAGAAGCGCAGCGGCCCGTCGCGCAGGCAGGCCACGATCAGGACGCCCCAGCGGCTCGTGACGTGGTCGAGCACCGTCCGCCCCGGGCAGTCGCTCCTGAACGCGTCGCCCGCGCCGTCCGGCAGGCGCGGCGGCGTCAGTGACTTGTCAGCGGCCATGGCCCGAGCTTAACCGGCGCCACCGGCCACGCCGTGCCGCGTACGGCCGCCCCCGCCCCTGCCGCGGGGGCGGCCGTACGGCTCAGCGGAGCGCGGCGGCCTTGCGCGCCAGGACGGCGCGCTCCCGGTCGTTGCGGCACAGCCGGGCCGCCAGCTCCAGCTCGGCGCGCGCCTCCCCCGTCCTGCCGAGCCGCGTGAGCAGTTCGCCGCGTACGGTCGGCAGCAGGTGGGAGCCGGACAGGCGGCCGGAGACGGCCAGGTCGTCCACCAGGGCGAGGGCCGCGGATGGCCCGTCGGCCATCGCGACGGCGACGGCCCGGTTCAGCTCCACCACGGGAGAGGGCGCGACGCGGCCGAGCGCCTCGTACAGCAGGACCACCCGTTCCCAGTCTGTGGCGTCGACCGAGGGCGCCGCCGCATGGCAGGCGGCGATCGCGGCCTGAAGCCCGTACGGGCCGAGGCCGCGCCGCCCCGCGACCGCCCGGCGCAGCGCGGCCATGCCGCGCCGGATCGCCGAGCGGTCCCACAGGCGGCGGTCCTGGTCCTCCAGCAGCACGGCCTCCCCGTCCGGGCCGGTACGCGCCGGGAAGCGCGCCGCCGTCAGCTCCAGGAGGGCGAGCAGGCCGTGCGTCTCCGGTTCGCCGGGCACCAGCGCGGCGAGCGTGCGGGACAGGCGGATCGCCTCGTACGCGAGGCCGGGACGCAGCAGCGCGTCGCCCGCGGTCGCCGTCGAGCCCTCGGTGAAGGTCACGTACAGCGCGCTCAGGACGCCGCCGAGGCGCTCGGCGCGCTCGTGCACCGGGGGCAGTTCGAACGGCACGCCCGCCGCGGCGATCGTCTTCTTCGCCCGGGTGATCCGCGCCTGGACGGTCGGCACGGGCACCAGGAACGCGCGGGCGATCTCCTCGGTGGACAGGCCGCCGACCGTCCGCAGCGTCAGCGCGACGCGCGCCTCGGGCGACAGCACCGGGTGGCAGGCGACGAACATCAGCGCCAGGACGTCGTCGTCGATCCGGTCGGGGTCCCAGGGCAGGTCGTCCCCGCCGGTGCCGCCGTCCCCGCCCTCCTCGCCGGCGAGGAGGGCGTACCGCTCGTCGAGCGCGGAGCGGCGGCGGAACGCGTCGATCGCCCGCCGCCTGGCCGTGGCCAGCAGCCACGCCACCGGGTCGCGCGGCGTCCCGTCGCGCGCCCAGCCGACGAGTGCCTCGGCCACCGCCTCCTGGGCGACGTCCTCGGCGAGCGCGAAGTCCCCCGTCCAGCGGGCGAGCGCGCCGACGATCCTGGCGGACTCGATCCGCCAGACGGCCTCGACGGCGCGCCGCGCCGCTCCGGTGCCCGGCGGCCCCTCACCGGGCGTGCCCATCAGAGCTGACCGGTCCGCTCGCGCCAGGCGCGCTCCCTGGCGATCCACTCGTTGTCCTGCGGGAACTCGTCGATGCCGGGGACGCGGCGGACCTCGCACTTCGAGCCGGGGACGGCGGGCAGGCGCTTGGCCCACTCGACGGCCTCCTCCTTGGACGCGACGTCGATCACGTAGTAGCCGCCGAACAGCTCCCTCGTCTCGCCGTAGGGCCCGTCGGTGACCACGGGGGTGTCGCCGGCGAAGTCGACGACCACGCCCTGCGACGCGTCGTCGAGCCCCTCGGCGGCGACCAGGACACCGGCCCGGATCAGCTCCTCGTTGAAACGCCCCACGGTCGCCAGCATCTCCTCGAAGGGCACCTTCATCATCTCCGCGTAGGACTCGTCGGTGCCCCGCATGATCAGCATGTACTTCGCCATCTCGGCCTCCTCGGCAACGGGCCGCTTCCCGGCCCTCTCACCCCAAGGTCGAACGGGGCGGCGGCGGATCGACACGGCGCGGAAGATTTCTTCTGGATTCTTTCCTCCGGCGTCCCGGACCCCCGCCGGCACGCTCGCGCACCAGTCTGCCGGACCCGCGGGCCGGGATCACGCCGACGTGATTGAGCACTCGCTCAAACCGGGCTACCCTGCCTATTGAGCGATCGCTCAACTCGTGACCGGGGGAGGCCGGATGGGGCGTGGGTGGCGGTACGCGGCGGCGGGTTGGCGAGGGCGGTCGCCGCGTACGGGCACGGACAGCGACGGCGCGCGGCCCGTCGCGCCGGTGCGCGCGGGGACCCCCGGGGCGGCCGGCTGATGCCCGACTGGACCTACCAGCCCCTGCGCGGGATCGCCGCCGCCCTGCTCGGCGGGCAGCGGTCGCGGCGGGCGGCGCTGCGGACGCTGGCCTCGATCGGGTCGCTGCCGGGCGGCGGGCGGGCGATCGCCTGGGCGTTCGGCCACCGGCACCCGCCCGCCCGTCTCGGCGGCACCGCCGCCGGAGTGCCGGTGGCGGCGCGGCTCGGCGCGGTCGTGCCGCCGCGTCTCGCGCGGTCGGCGGTACGGGCCATGCCGCCGCTCGGGGCCGGGCTCGTCGTGGTGGAGCCGGTCGGCCCCGGCGACGTCGCTGCCGTACGCGCGGCGGCGCGCGGCCGCCGCGTACCGGTGCTGGCGCGGGTCACCGGCGGCCAGGACGCCGACGCGGTCGCGGAGGCGCTGGCCCCGTACGTGGACGGCGTGCTGACGCGGCCCGATCCGGCGCTGCGGCGCGTCACCTCCCCCTCGGTGGCGGACGCCGCGCGGGCCCTGGACGATCCGGCCGCGGTGGTGCTGGCCGCGCCGCCGGTGCTCGTGCACGCGGGTCCCGGCTGGTTCGCCCGCGTCACCGAGGCCGCCACGCCGACCGCGCCCCTGGGGCTCGCGCGGGAGGAGATCGGCCGCGATCCGCGCCGCTGGCCCGCCTGGTGGTGGGGCACGCTGGTCGGCCTCGGCATGATCTGCGGCGGACTCGGCGCGGCGGCGATCGCCCTCGGCCCGGTGCTGCTGTGGTACGACCGCGCGCACCTGGGGGCGGGCGTCGGCGAGCTGCACGCCCTGGACCACCACCTCGTGCACTTCCTGCGCCACGACCGGATCACGCTGGCGGGCGCGATGGTCACCATCGGCGTGCTCTACGCGGGGCTCGCGGCGGGCGGGATGCGGCGCGGCCTGCCGTGGGCGCGGCAGGCGTACCTCGTGTCCGGCTGGGTCGGCTTCCCGACCCTCCTCTACTTCCTCGGCCTCGGCTTCGTCGAACCGCTGCACACCGCCGCCGCGCTCGTCCTCTTCCCGATGTTCCTGGCCGCGACCCGGCGGGAGCACGCCCGCCCGCGCTGGACGCCGCTGCCGGAGGGCACGGACCGCGAGCGGAACCGTGCGCTGACCGGGCAACTGCTGCTGATCCTCACCGGCGTGGGGCTGTTCGCCGGCGGCGTGGCGGTGTCCTCGGTCGGGCTCACCGCCGTCTTCGTCGGCAGCGACCTGGACTTCCTGCACGCCACCGCCGAGGAACTGCGGGCGGCCAATCCGCGGCTGCTGCCGTTCATCGCGCACGACCGCGCCGGGTTCGGCGGCGCGCTGATGGCGGCCGCGGCGGCGGTCACCCTGCTCAGCGCCTGGGGGTGGCGGCGGGGCGAGGCGTGGGTGTGGTGGTCGCTGCTCCTGGCCGCGGGAGCGGGGTTCCTGCCCGCGGTCGCCGTGCACGGCTCCATCAGGTACACCGACTTCTGGCATCTGGCGCCGGTGTACGCGGGGATGCTCCTCACCGCCGCCGGGCTCGCCCTCGCCCGGCCCTACCTGTGCGCACGGGCCCCGGACACCGCGGCGACCGCGCCCCGGGCACCCGGCGGACGTCCGGGCGCCCTCGCGCGCCGACTACGGTGAGGGCCATGGCCGACACCCGACAGCGACTGATCGACGGCGCGATCGAGACGATCAGGCGGCAGGGCGTCGCCGCCGCGTCGGCCCGCACCATCGCCGCGACCGCCGGGGTCAACCAGGCGCTGGTCTTCTACCACTTCGGCAGCGTCCACGAACTGCTCACGGCCGCCTGCCTGTCCGCGACGCGTGCGCGGGTCGGGCAGTTCACGGCCCGTCTCGACGAGGTCGCGTCCCTGCGCGAACTGCTCGCCCTCGGCCGCGGACTGCACGCGGAGGAACGGGACCTGGGCAACGTCACCGTGCTGGCCCAGATGCTGGCCGGCGCCCAGGCGGACCCGCGGCTCGCCGAGGCCACGGCGGGGGCGCTCGGCCTGTGGACCACCCCGGTCGAACGCACGGTGAGCCGCCTGCTGGCCGGCTCCCCGCTCGCCGCGTACCTCGACGTGCCGGGGCTCTCCCGGGCGGTGTGCGCCGGTTTCATCGGCCTCGAACTGTTCGACGGCGTCGATCCGGCGGGCGCCGGCGCCGCGCTGGACGCCCTGGACCGCCTGGCACGGCTGGTGGAGGTGGTGGACGAGCTGGGTCCCGTGGCCCGCCGCGTCCTGCAGGCCCGCCTGCGCGCGTAGCCCGGCTCCCCCAATCTCCCCGAACTCCCCTGCCGTCGCGCCGAGTTCGGTGACCCCGCCGTGAAGGAAACGGGGAGGCCGTGTGATCATGAGGGCACGTGTCAGGTGTGCGGCTGATCGGCAGGTCCACGGATGCTTCGCTCGCCCCTTCCCCCCGCTCCCCCGGAAGCCCTCCTGCCCGGGGACGCGATGACCATGGCCCGCTTCCGCCTGGCGCAGGAGCGGGCGCTGCGCTGGATGGCCATACGTGACCTGTCGCTGCGCAAGCTGCTGTACAGGAACGCGCAGATCGCGGTCGTCGTGGTGGGCTGCAACTGGATTCCGGGGCTGTGGGTCGCGACTCCTGCCGACGCGATCGGGTTGTTCATCCTTCCCGTGGGCTTGATTCCGCTGGTTCTGGGCGTGCAGCGGGAGCGGGATGTCCGGTGGCTGGTCTGGGACTGGCAGGAGCCCGCACCGTCCGGCGACGGGCCGACCGCCGAGTGGGCGGACGTGTTCCGCACCCTCTACGCCCGTGAGCGGTCCGGACATCTGAGCGACAAGAAGCTCGCACGACGCCGCGCCGCCTGGGAGGTGACGGCGGTGCTGGCGCTCGTCACCAATCTGGCGCTGCTCAGGGGCGACATCTTCTACGGCGACTACTCGCCGCTGACCCGGTGCTGGTTCGCAGCCGTACACCTGACGCTGGCCGCGACGGCGGTGTGCTGGCTGCGGAAGGCACGGCGCCCGGTACCGGAGCCGGACGCCCCCGCCCCTGACGGATGTGATGCGGTACAGGCATGAGTGAGGAGCACGCGGCAGCCGTCCCGACGATCCGGCGGCGGGGCGAAGGCGATGTGGGGGAGTGCGTCCGGGTGCTCGCGGAGGTCCACCGTCGTGACGCCTATCCGGTGAACTGGCCCGAGCGGCCGGGCGACTGGGTGGCGCAGGCGTCGGGCTGCGGCGCGTGGGTCGCCGAGCTGGACGGCCGCCCCGTCGGCCATGTGGGCCTGTCCCGTGGCGGGGAGGGCGGTCTGGCCCCCGGTGTCTGGAGCGAACGCACGGGCCGGGCAAGGGACTTGGCGGCGGTCGTGAGCCGTCTGTTCGTCGCCCCCTGGGCGCGGGGGCACGGCATCGGCGCGCTGCTGCTCGGCCGGGCGGTGGAGGAGGCCGGGCGCCGCGGCCTGCATCCGGTGCTCGACGTCGTCGCGTCCGACACGGCCGCCGCGGCGCTGTACGAACGGCTGGGCTGGCGGCGGCTGGCGACGGTCGAGGAGCAGTGGGGCCCGGCGCAGCGGGTGACGATCCACTGCTACGCCGCAGGGTGACGGGACCCCGCCGTCCGCACGGGACGTCCCCGCGAGAGGATGCGGAGGCCGCACCCGCCCGCCCTCGTACGTCCACCTCCAGCGACGGGACGACCTCCATGACGACCGACCTCACCGCGTTCGCCCGCGAGATCTTCGACGCCCAGCCGTTCAGCCGCCTCCTGGGCGCCGAACTGACCGCGGTCGGGCCGGGATCGGCCGAGATCCGCGTCCGCAACCGGCCCGAACTCCGGCAGCAGCACGGCTTCGTGCACGGCGGGGTGCTCGGCTACCTGGCCGACAACGCGCTCACGTTCGCGGGCGGCCTCGCCCTGGGCGGCGACGCCCTCACCGCCGAGTACAAGATCAACTATGTCCGCCCGGCCGTCGGCGAGACCATCGTCGCGCGTGCGGAGGCGGTGGTGACGACCAGGCGGCAGGCCGTCTGCCAGTGCTCCGTCCTCGCGCTGCGGGACGGCGCCGAGCGGCTCGTCGCCGTCGCGCAGGGCACGATCGTCGCCGCCGGGGCGCGGCAGCCCGACCTGCCGCCGACGCCCCCGGCCCCGGACGGGACACCGTGACGCTCTTCCGTATCCAGGCGCGGGTCCCGGCGCGGTCCGGGAGGCGGGTCAGCGGCGCGCCGCGGTGAGGACCGGGCGCAGGTGGCTGAGCGGGTCGGGGCCGATGGGGCGGAGGACGACGGTGTCCGCGCCCGCTTCCCACAGGACGCCGACCCGTTCGAGCGCGGTCGCGGTGTCGCCCGCCGCGAGGTGCACCTCGGAGCGCGGTACGCCGAGGAACGCCTGCGATTCCGCGATCACCGGCGCGGTGGCCGCCTCGACGACGGCGGGGTCGTCGTGCGCGAACAGGTGGGTGAAGACGATCAGTTCGTGCGGACGGCCGTGCCCGGCGCGGCCCCGGCCGATGTGTCCGAGCGCGGTGGCGATCCGGCCGGGGCCCTGGCCCTCGGCCATGATGGTGCCGTCCGCGAGGCGGCCGGACAGTTCGAGGGAACGCGGCCCCAGCACGCCCGTGACCAGCGGCGGGGGCTCGGCGGGCGGATGGACGAGCCGTACGCCGTCCACGCGCACCTCGCGCCCGTCCAGCGTCGCGGTGCCCCCGGCCAGCAGGGTCCGCGTCACCTCAAGCGTCTCGCCGAGCAGCGACAGCGGGCTGGCGGGCGCGGCGCCGACCTGCGCCATCCAGTCGCGCACGCCGTGCCCGAGGCCCGCGACCAGGCGGCCGGGGAACGCGCGGGCGAGCGTCGCGATCTCCATGGCGAGCAGGACCGGGTTGCGCAGCGGCGCGGGCATGATGCCGATGCCGACGCGCAGGCGGCTGGTCGCGGCCAGGGCGACGGCCGCGGAGGACACGGCGCCCGCCCACGCCAGGTCCTCCACGACCCAAAGGTCGTCGGCCCCCAACTCCTCGACCCTACGCGCGAGATCCGCCAGCCCTTCGGGCGGCAGGTCCCGGTCGTACATCACTCCCAGACGTCCGCGCTGTGCCATGGCGTCACCCTAGCCACGCCCTCTGACAATCCCCGCGCGGCACGGCGGGCCGGTCAGCCGCAGTGGAACCAGCCGCTGGACGGCACGTGGTCCTGGATGACCAGCCTGCCCGACGTCGTCCAGATGTCGGTCTCGACGGCGATGCAGCGGTTGCGGCCGTAGAAGGAGAAGTTGGCGTAGTAGAGGTAGTTCCCGTCGTCGCCTGGCGGGACGTACCCCGTCGCGTCCGTCCACGCGTGGACGGCGATGCGTGACCGGACGCCGTAGTACGCGCCGCGCTTCACGGCGGCGACGCAGTTGTACGTGCCGTCCCAGTAGAGGTACGTGGTCGCGTAGGTGACGCCGCCGTCGACGTTGTTCCAGCTGTCGATGACGGAACCGTCGCAGCCGTACTCCGCTGCGGAGGCGGTGGGCGCGTTCACCGCGCCCGCGACCACGCTCGCGAGGCTCACGGCCAGGACGGTCGCGAGACGGCCGAGTCGTGCGCGTTTCATGTCGTCCCTTTCAGCCGCAGTGGAAATAGCCGTCGTACGGTGAGCGGTGCAGGAAGATGTCGTAGTTCGCCGTGTTCCACATGGTGAGTTCGGTGGCGATGCAGGCGTTCCTGCCGTACACCTTGACCGGCCCGGCGTAGTAGAGGTAGCGCCCGTCGTCCTCGTCCGAGCGTGGCTGCGCACCTGTGTTGTTGAACAGCAGCAGGTCCATGCGGGTGCGCACGCCCTCGTAGGAGCCCTTCTTGACCGCGACGGCGCAGTTGTACGTGCCGTCCCAGTAGAGGTAGGTGGTGGCGACGACCCTTCCGTCGTACGGATGGTCGATCGTGTCGATGAGTGTTCCGTCGCAGCCGTAGGCCCCGGCCGGGGCGGCCGCGTCGGCTGTCGCCGGGACGGCGATGCCGAGTGAGAGAGCCGCGGCAAGGCTCGTCAGGACGCGCGTCAGCACGGTTTTCCGCAAAGTGACCCCCCACTTGTAGGAATATCCCCGCCGGTGAAGCTAGCAGCGGCCCGCACGGAAACGGGATGGCGATTCCGGCCATTCGCGCGCGCCCCGGCGGGCGGGGCGCGCGGCACCGTGCGCGAGCAGGCCGTCGCGCGGCGTCGCCGCCCGGTGGCTGTTAGGCTTTCCGGTGCGACTGCCGTTCGGAGGAGAGACCAGTCATGGCGGGTGACGACGACATCTCCGGGTGAGACCCGGATCTGACAGCCACCGGCAGGTGCCCAGGAGCACCGCCGCCGTGGCCGCTCGGTCGTCCCCTTTTCCCCTCCATGCCACGGGCAAGCCCCTGCCATGAGCAGCGGACCCCTGTGCCCGTGTCCTCTCCGAAGGTCACTCCATGTCCGACGTCTCCGTCATCTGTTCCCACCTGTCCTTCTCCTGGCCCGACGACACGCCGGTGTTCGAGGACCTGTCCTTCGCCGTCGGCCCCGGGCGCACCGGCCTCGTCGCGCCGAACGGGTCGGGCAAGAGCACGCTGCTGCGGCTCGTCGCCGGCGAGCTGCGCCCCACCGCCGGGTCCGTGACCGTGAACGGCACGCTCGGCCACCTGCCGCAGACCCTCCCGCTCACCGACGGCCTGACCGTGGCCGAGGTCCTCGGGATCGACGCGGTGATCGACGCCCTGAACGCCGTCGAGTCGGGCGACGTGGCCGAGGAGCACTTCACCGCCATCGGCGACGACTGGGACATCGAGGAGCGCACCCGCGCCCAGCTCGACCGGCTCGGCCTCGGCGGGCTCGCCCTCGACCGGGGGCTGCACACGCTCAGCGGCGGCCAGATCGTCTCCCTCGGCCTCGCGGCGCAGCTGCTCAAGCGGCCGGACGTCCTGCTGCTCGACGAGCCGACCAACAACCTCGACGCCGACGCCAGGCACCGGCTGTACGACGTGCTGGAGGGCTGGCACGGCAGCCTGCTGCTGGTCAGCCACGACCGCGCGCTGCTCGACCGGATGGACCGCATCGCCGATCTCAGCCGTGGCGAACTGCGCCAGTACGGCGGCAATTTCACGGCCTACGAGGAGGCGGTCCGTGCCGAGCAGGAGGTCGCCGAGAAGAACGTGCGCAACGCCGAGCAGGAGCTGAAGCGCGAGAAGCGGGAGATGCAGCAGGCAAGGGAGCGCGCGGAGCGGCGCGCGAGCAACGCCGCCCGCAACCTCAAGAACGCGGGCCTGCCCCGCATTTTCGCCGGGAACATGAAGCGCGGCGCCCAGGAGTCCGCGGGCCGGGCGGGCCAGACGCACGCCGCCCGGGTCGAGGGGGCCAGGGCCAGGCTGGACGAGGCGGGCCGCGCCGTGCACGACGAGCAGCGCCTCACCCTGGACCTGTCCGCCACCGACGTCCCCGCGGGGCGCACGCTGTTCCTCGGCGAGGGGCTGCGGCTGCGGCGCGGCGGGCGGGAGCTGTTCGCCGGGGACGGCGCCGACCTGACGATCCGGGGGCCCGAGCGCATCGCGCTGACCGGCCCGAACGGCGTGGGCAAGACGACGCTGCTGCGTCTGGTCGGCGGCGATCTGGCGCCGGACGGCGGCCTGGTCAGGCGGGCGGACGGCCGTGTCGCGTACCTCTCGCAGCGGCTCGACCTGCTCGACCCCGACCGCACGGTGGCCGAGAACTTCGCGGCGGCCGCCCCCGACAGGCCGGAGGCGGAGCGCATGAACCTGCTGGCCCGCTTCCTCTTCCGGGGCGCCGGTGCCCACCTGCCCGTGGGGGTGCTGTCCGGCGGCGAGCGGCTGCGGGCCACGCTGGCGTGCGTCCTGTGCGCCGAGCCGGCGCCGCAGCTGCTGCTGCTCGACGAGCCGACGAACAACCTCGACCTGGTGAGCACCGGCCAGCTGGAAGGCGCGCTGGGCTCCTACCGGGGGGCGTTCGTCGTGGTCAGCCATGACGAGCGGTTCCTCGCCCGGATCGGCGTCGGCAGGTGGCTGCGGCTGTCCGGCGGGGAGCTGGCGGAGACGGGGGCGCCCGCGGTGTGACGCGGGCGCGCCGTCCTGGCCCGTTCGCGGCACGACGCCCTGCGGGCCCTCACATCGCTCACGTCTGGCGGATCCCCACCATGTCCCATCCCCTCCCGCCCCCTACCGCGCTGCTCGCGCGCGACGTCGTCCGCGTACTCGGCGGCCGACGGGTGCTCGACGGCGTCTCCCTGACCGCGCCGCCGGGTCGGCGCGTCGGCCTCATCGGCGAGAACGGTGTCGGCAAGTCGACTCTGCTGCGCCTGCTCGCGGGGGCCGACGAGCCCGACGGCGGCACCGTCGTCAGGCCGGACGACCTCGGGTTCCTGCACCAGGAGATGCCGTTCGACACGGCGGCCACCGTCGCGGACGTCCTGGACGACGCGCTGCGCGAGGCCCGCGCCGACCTCGCGGAGATCACGCGCCTCGCCGATCTGCTCGCCCGCACCCCGTCCGACTCCCCCGGCCACGCCGGGCTGCTGGCCGCGTACGGCGCCCGGCTCGAACGGGCCGAGGAACGCGACGCGTGGGACGCCGACCGGCGCGCCGCGCTCGTCCTCGACGGGCTGGGGCTCGGCGCGGTCGGCCGCGACCGGCAGCTCGGCTCGCTCTCCGGCGGGCAGCGCGGCCGCCTCGCGCTGGCCGCGCTGCTCGTGCGCCGCCCCTCGGCGCTGCTGCTCGACGAGCCGACCAACCACCTGGACGACGACGCCGCCGCGTTCCTCGAACGGCAGGTGCGTGACCTGCCGGGGGCGGTCGTCCTGGCCAGCCACGACCGGGCGTTCCTCGACGCCGTGTGCACGGATCTGATCGATCTCGACCCGTCCGTGGACGGACCTGTCCGGTACGGCGGCGGTTATCGCGCGTACCAGGCCGAGAAGCGCGCCGCCCGCGCGCGCTGGGAGCGGCGGTACGCCGAGGAGCAGGAGGAGGTGACGGCGCTGCGCCAAGCGGCGGGCGTGACCGCGCACCGCGTCGCGCCGGGGCGTGCCCGGCGCGACAGCGAGAAGATGGGCTACGGGCACCGCGCCGGACGCGTGCAGAACCAGATCTCCCGCCAGGTGCGCAACGCGACGCGGCGGCTCGACGAGCTGGAACGCGAGCGGGTCGCCGAGCCCCCGCCGCCGCTGCGCTTCCGCCGGCTTCCGCACACCCCACCGGACGGCGCGGCGCCGGACGGGCCGCTCGTCGCGCTGCGGGAGGCGAGCGTTCCGGGGCGGCTCGCCCTCGGGCACCTGGACGTCTCCCCCGTGGAACGCCTGCTCGTCACCGGCGGGAACGGCGCGGGCAAGTCCACGCTGCTCGCCGTGCTCGCCGGACACCTCGCGGCCGGGGGCGGCGTACGGCGGCGGCCGGGGCTGACGGTGGGGCTGCTGGCGCAGGACACCGCGTTCGACCGGCCGGACCGCACGGCGCGCGACACGTACGCGGGCGCGCTCGGCGCCGAGCGGGCGGAGGCGGTGCCGCTACCGTCGCTCGGGCTGCTGCGGGAGGCGGACATCGACAGGCCGGTCGGGCACCTGTCGGTCGGCCAGCGCCGCCGCCTGGCGCTGGCCCTGCTGGTGGCGCGCCCGCCGGAACTGCTGCTGCTGGACGAGCCGACGAACCACCTGTCGCCGCTGCTGTGCGACGAGTTGGAGGAGGCCCTCGGCACCGGCCCCGGTGCGGTGGTCCTGGCCAGCCACGACCGCTGGCTGCGGCGCCGCTGGCGGGGGCGCGAACTCCGGTTGGCGGACGGGCGCGAGGCGGACTGAAGGGCATCGCAGCCGGGACGCGGGGCCACCGGGCGCGCCGGGCGAGGCACGGAGGGAACCGCCCGCCCAGGGCGCGACCTCAGGTAGCCACCTCCGGCGGACCGTGCCCGACCGCCTGGTGGCCGGTGCCCGCGCCGGAACGGGGCGGTGGGGGGCGGCGACTGCGGGGGGTCGGCACCGGCCTGGGGCGCGTCTGCGAAACGGGCGTCCGGCCACTCCAGGGCCCGGCCAGGTCGGCGCCGTTCGGCCGGGGTGGGGGTGGCTATCGTACGAGGGCCGTTGCGTCGGGCGTCGGTGCGGCGGGCGGGACCACCAGTGCCAGGAGGAGCGGCCAGTGACGGCGCAGCGGTCGGCGGCGACGGACGCGGAGGTGCGCCTGCTGCGCGCGCGGGCGCAGGCGATCGGCGGGGGCGTCAGGGAGGCCACGGCAGGGGCGGTCGTGCGGCGGGTCTTCGCCGTGCAGTCGCAGGACGCGACCGCCGCCATGCTGGGCATCCGCGCACGGGGCCGCGACATCACCGCGCGAGCGGTACGTGCGGCGTACGAGGACGAACGCAGCGTCGTACGGGGCTGGTTCATGCGGGGGACGCTGCACACCGTCCCGGCCGGGGACGTCCGGTGGCTGCTGCGCCTCCTCGGCCCGCGGCTGCTCGCGGGCACCGCGCACCGCTACCGCGAACTGGGCCTGGACGAGCGGCTGCGCGCACGCTCCGACCGCCTCCTCCGCGACACCCTCGCCGCCCACGGCCCGCTCGATCTGGCGCGGCTGACCGAGCGCCTCGGCACGCTGGGGATCGCCACGGACGGGCAGGCGCCGTTCCACCTCGTCCGCCACGCCGCGCTGGGCGGCCTGCTCTGCCACGGGCCGTGGCGGGACGGCGAGCCCGCCTTCGTCCTGCTGGACGACTGGCTCCCCCGGGAGACCGACGGGCCCGAGCGGGACACGGACGGCGCGGTCGCCGAGCTGGCCCGCCGCTACGTGCGCGCGTACGGGCCGGCGGAGGCGGCGGACTTCGCGGCGTGGTCGGGGCTGCCCGTCACCTGGGCGCGGCGGGCGTGGAAGTCGGTGGCCGCCGGTGGCGGGACGGGGCAGGGCGGGGAGGCGCCGGAGGGTGCCGACGTGCGGCTGCTGCCCGCGTACGACAACTACCTGACCGGTTACGGCGATCGCGGCCTCGCCGTCCCGGCCGCGCACGAGCGGCGGGTGTGGCCGGGGGGCGGGGTCATCCGGGCGGCCGTTGTCGTGGACGGCCTGGCGGTGGGGACGTGGAGCCGGTCCGCGCGGACGGGCGTCGGGGTGGACGCGTTCGAGGAGCTGCCCGCGGCGGTGCGGGAGGGCGTCGGCGCGGAGGCGGACGCGGTGACGCGCTTCCTGCGCGAGGCCGCCTGAGCGGGACGGCGCGCCGCTCAACTTTCCGGTAGGACAGGCGACTTGTTCCGGAAAGTGGCCGGAAACTTTCACCGGATCGGGGCCCGGAGACGGCGGGCCGGGCGGTTACCGCTGCTCCGCCGCCCCCGCCCGATCCGCCGGGCGGCCCGGAGGAGTACGAGAACGGCCAACCTCGGACCGCGCTGTCCGGCGTGTTGTCACGGCACGGGACCCCTCCTAGCCTGGGAGCGCTCCCACGCCCGGCTGGCGTGCCTCACGCCCTCCTGACCTGGTACGCACCCGCGTCCCCTCAGGTCACCGCGTCCCTGTCGGCCGCCCGCGCCGGGAGCTGCCCACACCTTTCCCACCCGCACCCGCTCGCCCGTTCCCCGGAGGTGTCCCATGCGTCTGACCCGATACCGGCCCCGGCTCTGGGCGGTGGTGGCCTTCGCCGCCGTCGCCGGGCTGACCACCACCACGCTCGGCGCGCAGGCGGACGCCCCGGGCGGCCAGGCCCGTACCGTCCTGGCCGCGGCGGCCGTCGAGGACGACGGCGCCGACTGCGCCGTCCCCTCCCCCGGCCCCTCGCCCAGCCAGTCCCTCCTGCCCGACCCGTTCACCCGCATCGACGGCACCCGCATCTCCGACCGGTCCGACTGGCGCTGCCGCCGCGCCGAGATCAGGGAGCTGGCGGAGCGCACGGTGTACGGCCAGAAGCCCGAGCGGCCCGACAGCGTCACCGGCACCGTCTCGGCCACCGGCATCACGGTGAACGTGACCGAGCAGGGCAGGAGCGCCTCGTTCTCCGCGAGCGTGGACCTGCCGAGCGGAACGGGGCCGTTCCCCGCCGTCGTGGTCCTCGGCGGCCTCGGCGCGGACACGGCGACCATCAAGGCGTCCGGCGCCGCCGTCGTGAGCTTCGACCCGTACGCGGTGGGCCGCGAGGGCACGCCGCGCAGCAGCAAGCAGGGCGCGTTCTACAGCCTCTACGGCGCGTCGAGCAGCACGGGGCTGCTGATGGCCTGGTCGTGGGGGGTGAGCCGGATCATCGACGTGATCGAGCAGTCGGGCGGCAGCGTGCTGCGGGCGGACGCGACGGGGGTGACGGGGTGTTCGCGGTTCGGGAAGGGCGCCTTCGTCGCGGGGGCGTTCGACCAGCGTGTGGCGCTGACGATGCCGATCGAGTCGGGCACGGGCGGGGCGCCCGCGTTCCGTTCCGTCGCCGGGGAGAGCGGGTCGCAGCCGCTGAGCAGCGCGTACGGTGAACAGCCGTGGCTCGGCGACGCGTTCGGCTCGTACACGGGCAACCCGGCGTCGCTGCCGGTGGACACGCACGAGATCGTGGCCATGGTCGCGCCGCGCGGTCTGCTGATCATGGAGAACCCGCACGTGGACTGGCTGGCCGCGCGGTCGGGCAGCGTCGCGGCGCTCGGCGGGGCCGAGGTCTACCAGGCGCTCGGCGCGCGGGCCAACATCTCGTACGTGTCGGACGTGCAGAGCGGCACGCACTGCGCCGTGCGGCCGGAGTGGCGGACGCCGCTTCAGCAGAGCATCGCGACGTTCCTGCGGGGGTCGGGGCAGGCGCCCGGTGTGTTCCGGATCGCGGCGTCCAAGCGGGGTGACCTTGCGGCGTGGCGGAACTGGCAGACGCCGGTCCTGACGGACGACGGGGGCGGTACGGGCGGCAGCGGCGGCGACTCCGGGGGTGACACGGGCGGCGGCGACCCCGGTGGCGTCTGCGCCGCCTCCTACCGCGCGGTCGGCAGCTGGTCGGGCGGCTACCAGGGCGAGGTGACGGTCCGCAACACCGGCGGCGCCGCGCTGAGCGGCTGGGCCGTGACGCTGACCCTGCCGGGGGGCCAGTCCCTCGACAACCTGTGGAACGGCCAGCCCAGCGGCACCAGCGGGTCCGTCACCGTGCGGAACACCGCGTGGAACGGGACGCTCGCGCCGGGCGGCACCACCACGTTCGGCTTCGTCGTCGCGGGCGGCGCCACCCCGCCGGGCGGCCTCGCCTGCACGGGCGGCTGATCCCGGCACCCCGCCCCGTGGCCGGCCGACCGGTCACGGGGCGGCGCGCTGCTCGCTGGCGGCGGGTCGCTCGGGGGCGGGTTGGGTGGTGTCGGGCAGGGGCCACAGGACGCGCAGCAGGACCGCTAACGCCAGGGCTATGAGCAGGGCGAGGAGGGTCGGCCGCCCCGGCCAGGTCCGGTCCACGGGGGACTCCGTATCAGTCATCGGGATCGGTGAAGATGCGGAAGGCAAGCTCCGCCTCGCCGGGGAGGGCGGCGCGCCGGGCGGCGGCCTGGTCGAGCGCGGCGAGAACGCCCAGGCCGGTGGCGATGTCGGCCGGGTCGGGCGCGGCCAGGTCGAAGTCCTCGGGCGGCTCACCCAGGGCGATCAACGCGCGCCGGTAGAACACCCACCAGCGCCGGTCCGCCCCGACGAGCACCCGCCGCGCGGCACCGGCCGGGCCGAGCCCGGCCACCGCACCCGCCGCCGCCCCCAACACCCCGGCCACCACCAGCCCACGCACCACACCGCCTCCAAGTCCGTTGTCCGCCCGCCGGTATGACGGGCTCCTCACCCTGCTCCACCACCCCGCGCCACCGCCGCCCCAACAGCGAACGCGGCGCCCTGCACCACCACTGACGACGACGCGGCACCTCCCCCGGCGCCACATACAGCCCATCCCCACCCGGACCCCGCTCAGCCAACTCCCGATAGTCCGCGACCACCCCACGCAACCGCTCCACACACCGCCCACACCCGTACAACGGCGCCTCAGCAGGCGGATCAACCGTGGACACCACCCCCAACCGCATCACCAACCCCACCCGATGCCCACACCACAACCAACACGCCCCAACGACCCACTCGTTGCCATCGCTCACGCGCCGTCCTCCCCCAACACCCGCAGCAGCCAGAGGAACAGGACGGCCATCCCGAGCAACACTCCCGCACCGACGAGCGCGACGGCTCCCAGCACGGTCCCGGTCCACCGAAGGACATCCGTCACCTGGCCTCCTCCGCACCGAGGCCCAGCACGAACCACACGGCCTTGCCGCCCACTTCGAGGTCGCACCCGAAGTCCAGGCACAACGCCCGCAGCATCCACAGGCCGCGCCCGCCCTCGGCGTCCAGGTCCGGTTCGGCGACGACCGGCACACCCGGGGACCGGTCCGCCACCCGCACGATCACCCGCTCACCATCCGGCACCACCGACAAACGGCAGTGCGAATCCCCCACGTGCCGCAGCACGTTGGCCAGCAGCTCACTCAGCCCCAACCGGGCCACCTCCACCGTCACATCGGACGCCCCCCACACCCGCAACACCAACGCAACCGTCCGCCGCCACGTCTCAATCCCCCTCGCATCGGCCAAGAAGTCCCACGCATAGACGCACTGCCGCGCCTCGGGGAACTGCACCGGAACCGTCATTACACCTCCTGTGCTGGACGCTGCCCACCCACTTGCAAGGCAGGCAGTGGACGCAACGGCGAGTTATGGTGCAGTCGCTTTGCGTCGTCTCGGTCAGCTTGGACCCAACGAGCCGAAGGTGCAACTCTGTCTTGCAACAACGTTGTTGAATTGACGGTGGCGGAGAGCGGCATGTGCCACGGTTGTCACGGGCGGGTGCCGCTGCGGTCCGTGCGGCTTGCGCCCCAGAAACGGATGTGGAGAACTCGCTTGGCCACACAACCTCGACCGACCGTGCGCCTGCGGCGGCTCGGCGCGAAACTACGGCGGCTCCGCGAAGACGCCGGCGTCAAGATGGACGCCGCGGCGCGCGAGATCGACGGCGACAAGCCGAAGATCAGCCGCATCGAGAACGGTCGGATGTTCATTCGACGGCTGGAGATGGAGGCGTTGCTCAGGCTCTACGGGGTCACCGACGAGCGCACCCTCGCGGCGATGGGCACGATGCTGCGCCAGACGCGCCGGAAGGGCTGGTGGCACCAGCAGAGCCAGGATCTCGACCCGACTTTCCAGGAACGACTTGACCTGGAGGACGACGCCGTTCGCATACTCGCGTTCCAGCCATCGCTGGTCCCGGGGCTGCTTCAGACCGCCGAATACGCCGAGGCGGTGATCCGGAGCGCCGAGCGCTCGGCATCCGAGGAGGAGATCGCAAAGTGGATCTCCATGCGTATGACACGCCAGGAGATCCTCACTCGCGACTCGCCTCCACAACTGGTCTGCGTGATCGACGAGGCCGTCCTCCACCGGCAGATCGGAAGCCCGGCCATACTCGCAGGTCAGTTGCATCGGCTGCGAGAGATCAACTCACCGCCCGAACTTTCCATCCAGGTCGTACCGTTCGGTCAGGGGTGGTACGCCGGGCTTGACGGAGGTTTCAGCATCTACTCGTATCCGGACCCGCTCCACCTTGACGTGGTGACGGCCGATTACCTGGACGGCACCCTGTACTTGGAGGAGGATGCGAGTGTCGAGCGATACCGGCGCGCCTTTGACCAGGTGAGAGCGTCGGCCCTATCGTCACAGCAATCCATGTCACTCATCGCGCGGCTCGCGCGAGACCAGGAAAAACAAGGGTGAGGCACCTCATGATCCGGCACGATCTCTCCGAGGCCCGCTGGCGCCGTTCCTCCTACACCGCCGACAACGGAGGGCAGTGCGTCGAGGTCGTAGACGGCATCCCTGACATTGTTCCGGTGCGGGACAGCAAGAACCCCGGCCCCACCCTCCTGGTCCCCGGGACGGCCTGGACGACGTTCGTGGATCACCTCAAGCACTGAGGACACCACCCACGCGAGAGCGGCCGGTTCAGTGGGCGGCGTGTGTGTCGATCTCCGCCACGAGGGCGGTGACGCGTTCCCTGATGGCGTCGCGGATCGGCCTGACGCCCGCGACGCCGAGGCCCGCGGGGTCGGGCAGTTCCCAGTCGCGGTAGTGCTTGCCGGGGAAGACGGGGCAGGCGTCGCCGCACCCCATCGTGATGACGTAGTCGGACGCCTGGACGGCCTCGGCGGCGAGGAGTGTGGGACGCGCGGCGGAGATGTCGATTCCGGCCTCCCGCATCGCCTCGACGGCGGCCGGGTTGACGCGTTCGGCGGGGACCGATCCGGCGCTGCGGATCTCGACCCGGTCCCCGGCGAGCTGGGCGAGGAAGCCCGCCGCCATCTGGGAGCGTCCCGCGTTGTGGACGCAGACGAACAGTACGGAGGCGATCGGCGGGTTCACCTGCCGCTCACCCCGCGGCCGCGGTGAGCATCCGGGCCATGGCGGCGAGGACGGCCGGTTCGACGCGGTAGAAGACCCAGGTGCCGCGCCGCTCCGAGGTGAGGAGTCCGGCCTCCCTGAGCTTCTTCAGGTGGTGCGACACGGTCGGCTGGGAGACGCCCACGTCGGGGATGTCGCACACGCACACCTCCTCGCCACCGTGCGCGGCGACGGCGGTGAACAGCCGCAGGCGCACCGGGTCGCCGAGTGCCTTGAACATGCGGGCGGCACCCTCGGCCTCCTCGGCCGTGTAGACCCGTCCGGCCGGGGACGGGCAGCACGGCCCCGCCTCGCGCCCGGGCACCTGGGAGTCCTTCACCTGTGACACGCCCCTATGTTGACACATGTCGAAACAGGCCGGGAGGGGGCGGGAACGCCCATTGTTTCGACAGGCCTCTATATTGACAATCGTCACATCAGGCTGCCACGCTGACCGCCGTCGCATCGACATCCGTCGAATCAGCGAAGCGGAACAGCGAAGGAGCACGTCCCATGCCCGAGCACGCGTCCCTGCCCGTCGCCGTCATCGGCGCCGGGCCCGTCGGCCTGGCCACCGCCGCCCACCTGGCCGGCCGCGGCCTCACCCCGCTCGTCCTGGAGGCGGGGCCGCGCGCCGCGCACGCGGTCCGGGAGTGGGGGCACGTGCGGCTCTTCTCCCCCTGGCGCGAACTGCTCGACCCGGCGGCGGCGCGGCTCCTGGCCGGCACCGGCTGGCGCGGCCCCGACCCGGCGGCGTACCCCACGGGGGCGGAGTGGGCGGACGCGTACCTCCAGCCGCTCGCCGACGCGCTGGGCGACCGCGTGCGGTACAGGGCGGCCGTCACCGGTGTGGCGCGCGCCGACCGCGACCGCGTGGTGGACTCCGGCCGCGAGGACCGGCCGTTCACCGTCCATGTCGCCAGGAGCGACGGCGGTGAGGAGCGCGTCGCGGCGCGGGCGGTCGTGGACGCCTCGGGGACCTGGGCCCTTCCCAACCCGGTGGGCGCCGACGGGCTGCCCGCCCTGGGCGAACGCGCGGCGGCTGCGGCGGGGCGCCTCACCTACCGCCTCCCCAACCTGGACGACCCGGCGACCCGGGCGCGGTTCGCGGGGAAGCGGGTCGCCGTCGTCGGCTCGGGGGCCTCCGCGTTCACCGCGCTCGCGCAGCTCGCACGGCTCGCCGTGGCGGCGGACGGCGCCGGGACCCGCGCCACCTGGGTCCTGCGGCGCGGCGTCTCCGCCGCGACGTTCGGCGGCGGCAGCGCCGACCAGTTGCCCGCGCGCGGCGCGCTCGGGCTGGCCGCGCGGCGCAGCGTGGAGGCGGGGCACGCCGAGGCCGTGACGGGCTTCCGCACGGCCGCCGTCGAACGGGACGCGGACGGCCGGCTCGTCCTCGTCGCGGCGGACGGGCGCCGCACCGGGCCGGTGGATCACGTGCTCGTCCTCACCGGGTCGCGGCCCGATCTCGACTTCCTCTCCGAGGTGCGCCTCGGGCTGGACGAACGGCTCTCCGCGCCCGCCGCGCTCGCCCCGCTCGTCGATCCCAACCGCCACTCCTGCGGCACGGTTCCCCCGCACGGCGCCAGGGAACTCGCCCATCCGGAGCGGGACTTCTACCTGGTCGGCGCCAAATCGTACGGCCGCGCGCCCACGTTCCTCGCCCTGACGGGGCACGAGCAGGCCCGTTCCGTCGCCGCCGCCCTGGCGGGCGACCTGCTCGCCGCGCACCGCGTCGAACTCACCCTGCCGGAGACCGGGGTGTGCGGCGGCACCGGGCTCTTCGACGCCCCGGACAGCCCGGACTCCGCCACCGGCTGCTGCTCCCCCGCCCCGGCGGGCGCCGTGGACGTCGAGCTGCGGACGAGTACGGGCGAGGCCGTGTGCGCGACTCAGGCGCCGTAGGGGCTGCCGGTGGCGTCAGGTCAGCGTGTCGATCAGGTCAGCCGCGAGGAGGTCGTCCCAGAGGGCGGGCGGTACGGGGGTGGTGGCGCGGGTGGCGTTCTCGTGGACCTGCTCGGGTGACTGGGCGCCCACGGCGACCGTGGTGACCGCCGGGGCGAGGAGGGGGAACGCGAGGGCGGCGGTCGGCAGGTCCACGCCGTGCCGCGCGCACACCGCGCCGATCGCCACGGCGCGCCGGTACACGGCGTCCGGCATCCGCCCGTACTCGTACGGCAGCGACGGGTCGGGCGTCGGGCGGCTCAGCGCCCCGGAGTTGAAGACCCCGGCCGCCACGACGGCGACGCCCTGGCGCGCGCACTCCCGCAGCAGCGGCGCGGCGGGCTGTTCGAGCAGGGTGTGGCGTCCGGCGACCATCAGGACGTCGGCGAGTCCCGTCCGCACGGCGGCGGTGAGCGCGGCGACGGACTTCGACCCGACGCCGACGGCGCGGACGGCCCCGGCGTCCCGCAGCGCGGCGAGGGCTTCGAGTCCGGCCTCCAGGGCGGCGGCCGGGCTGCCGGGTCCGCCGGGGGCCGCGGCGGCGGGGTCGTACTCGTCCGGGTCGTGCAGGTAGGCGATGTCCACGTGGGTGAGCGCGAGGCGTTCCAGACTGGCGGCGAGCGAGCGTTCGACGCCGTCCCGCGTCACGTCCCAGACCCTGCGGTGGTGTGCCGGGACGGCGAAGCCGTTGGCGAGGTCGTCGGCCGGCCCGTCGGCGCCGGGGCGGTGGGGGACGAGCGTGCGGCCGACCTTGGTGGACACGCGGAACGCGGCGCGCGGGCGCCCGGCGAGCGCGGCGCCGAGGCGCCGTTCGCCCAGGCCCAGGCCGTAGTGCGGGGCAGTGTCGAAGCCGCGCACGCCCGCGTCCCAGGCGGCGTCCACCGTGGCGAGCGCCCGCTCCTCGGGGACGGCGCGGCCGAGGTTGCCGATGCCCGCGCCGCCGAACCACCAGGGGCCGGTGGCGAGGAGCGCGGCGGCCGGGGCGGGCGCGGGGGCGGTCACGCGAGGCTCCAGACGAGGGGCAGGACGGTGTCGTCGCCCGAGTAGTCGTCCTCGACGTCGAGGAGTTCCGCCATCCGGGCCTGCCAGGCGAGGTTCACGGGGTCGTCGGCGAGGGCGGTGCGCATGGCGCGGTAGTCCGTCACCTCGATCTCGTGGAAGAGTTCACGGCCGCTGCGCCAGATGCGCCAGTCCAGGACGCCCGCCGCGCGGAGCCGTTCCGCCAGCTCGGGCGGGATGGCGGCGTGCACGCGGTCGTACTCCGCCTCCTTCCCTGCCTTCAGGCGGGTGTGGACGGCGACGCGCTGGGTCATGCCGGATCTCATCTCTGCGGGATCGCCGGACGTACGGCCCGGCGGGATCGGACGCTCCGATCCAAACATCGGATGTATAGCGCGTCAAGCGTCGGCGCCGGGCGGATCGTTCCCGTTCGCGGGCGTCAACTCGGCGCGCTCATCGGAGGTATGGGCATGCGGGAGGCGCCCGGGAACGGTTCCCCGGGCGCCTCCTCGGAAGCCGCGGCAGCGGGGCCTACTCGTAGATCGCCGCCTGGATCTCCGGGTCCTCGATGTTGCTCTGGTCGTACCAGTGGAACGCCGTGTCGATGCTCTCCGGCAGCTCCTCGCCGTCGATCGCGCTCAGCGCCGCGTCCACCAGCTGCCGGCCCATGTCCACCGGGTCCTGGGTGACGGCGCCGGTCATCTCGCCCGCCGTGATGGCGTCGATCTGGGCCTGCCCCGAGTCGAAGCCGACGACCACGAGGTCGTCACGGCCGCTCTCCCGGACGCCGTTGATGACGCCGATCGCGGACCCCTCGTTCGAGGCGTAGATGCCCGACAGGTCGGGGTTGCTGCGGATGATGGACTTGGCGATCTCGGCGGACTCCAGCTGGTCGCCGCCGCCGTACTGCGGCTCCAGCACGGTGATGCCGGGCGCGTTGGCCGCCATCCACTCCAGGAAGCCGTCGCGGCGCTCCTTGCCCGACAGGCTCGTCTGGTCGTGCACGACGAGGGCGACGGTGCCCTCGCCGCCGACCGCCTCCGCCATGTGGGCGGCGGCCTCGGCGGCCGCGGCCTTGTTGTCGGTGGCGACCGTCGTCACCGGCACGTCGCTCTCCACGCCCGAGTCGAACGCCACGACCGGTATGTCCTGGGACTGCGCCTGCTCCAGCAGCGGGGCGGCGGCCTGCGAGTCGAGCGCGGCGAAGCCGATGGCGTCGGGGGACCTGGCCAGTTCGTTGGTCAGGAGGTCCATCTGCCCCTCCACGTCCGCCTCGGTGGCGGGGCCGACGAACGTCACCCGCGCGCCGCGCGCCTCCGCCTCCTCCTCGGCGCCCTGCTTCACGGCCTGCCAGAACTGGTGCTGGAAGCCCTTGGAGACGATGGAGATCAGCGGCCCGTCGCCACCGGCGCCGCCGCCTCCGCCGCCCTCGCCCTCCTGGCCGCAGGCGGTCATCAGGACAGCCATGGCCGTGCCCATGACGACGGCCATGGTCCTTCTCAGCTTCATCGCCAGATCTCCCTCGTTCTGGTCGGGGACGTTCTCATTGCAATTCCTTCCGGACCTGGTCCGTGTAGACGGCGACGAGGATCACGCAGCCGAGGATGACGTTCTGCCACTCCTGCGGGATGGACATGATCTGGAGGCCGTTGTTGAGCACGGAGATGATCAGCGCCCCGATCAGGGTGCCGATGATCGAGCCCTTGCCGCCGGACAGCGACGTGCCGCCGATGACGACGGCCGCGATGGCCTGGAGTTCGTACCCCATGCCGGTGGCGGGCTGGGCGGAGCCGAGCCGGGCGGAGATCAGTACGCCGGCGAGGCCCGTGAAGAGACCGGCGAAGACGTAGATCACGATCTTCCACCGGCGGACGTCGATACCGGACAGGCCGGTCGCCTCTTCGTTGCTGCCGATGGAGTAGGTGTAGCGGCCGAGCACGCTCTTGGTGAGCAGGACGCCCGCGATGACCGCGATCACCACGAGGATGAGCACGGCGTTGGGGATGTCCACACCGGGGATCAGGCGGCCCGTCG
Organism: Streptomyces sp. NPDC049879; assembly: GCF_044461265.1. Classification (NCBI taxonomy): domain Bacteria; kingdom Bacillati; phylum Actinomycetota; class Actinomycetes; order Kitasatosporales; family Streptomycetaceae; genus Streptomyces; species Streptomyces sp. NPDC049879. The sequence goes on from NZ_JBITKT010000007.1 coordinate 38,530, forward strand.
ACAGGTCGGTGTAGCCGGAGACCTCGGTGAAGTAGATCGGCGTGCTGTCGGACACGACGAGGGCGAGGCCCTCCGCCACCAGCATCATCGCCAGCGTGGCGATGAACGGCGGGATGCGCAGCACCGCGATGTTGAAGCCGTTGACCAGCCCCATGAGCCCGCCGAACAGGATCGTCAGCGGCACGCCGACGGCGAGCGGCAGGCCCGCGTTCACCATGAAGACGCCCGCCATGACGGCGCACAGCGCCATGCCGGTGCCGATGGACAGGTCGATCCCCGAGGTGATGACGACGAAGGTCGTGCCGATCGCCAGGGTCCCGATGACGACGGTCGAGAAGAGGATCGAGATGAAGTTGTCGTACGTGAAGAAGTACGGGCTGGCGATCGCGAAGAAGGTGTAGATGACGATCAGGCTGGCGAAGGCCAGCACCTGCTGGAGGCGGCTCCTGAGCGCGGCGCGCCGCCCGCTCTCCTCCGGCCGCGTGAACGCCGGCGGCGCTTTCACCGTGGTCATGGCTGCCCTGCCTTCTTCTCCGGGTGACCGGCGGCCTGCGGCTCACCGGCGATGAGGCCAAGTTCGGCGGCGTCGGCCGGGACCTCGTCGGGCCGCAGCGTCGCGTAGTGCATGATGCTCTCCTGGGTCGCCTCGCCTGCTTCGAGCACGCGCGTGACCCGTCCCTCGCTCATCACCACGACGCGGTGGGAGAGGCGGAGGACCTCCGGCAGCTCGGACGAGATCATGATGATCGACTTCCCCTGCGCCACCAGCTCGTTGAGCAGCTGGTAGATCTCCTCCTTCGCGCCCACGTCGATGCCGCGCGTGGGCTCGTCGAAGATCAGCACGTCGCAGTCCTTCACCAGCCACTTGGCGATGACGACCTTCTGCTGGTTGCCGCCCGACAGGTGCTTGGCGGTCTGGTCGGCGGAGGGGGTCTTGATGCGCAGGCGGCCGATCAGCTGCTCGGCCGCCTCCCGCAGCGCGCCGTCCCGGACGAAGCCGCCCTTGGTGAACCGGCCGCGCAGGGCGCTGAGGGCGATGTTGGCCTTGACGTCCTGCTCCAGCAGGAGGCCGAAGCGCTTGCGGTCCTCGCTGAGATAGCCGATGCCGAGCCTGGCGGCGTCGGCCGGGTTCGCGATGCGGACCTCGCGGCCGCGCAGGGTGACCGTGCCCGCCTGGACGGGGTCGGCGCCGACCAGGGCGCGGGCGACCTCGGTGCGCCCGGCGCCCATCAGCCCGGCGAAGCCGAGGATCTCGCCGCGGCGCAGCTCGAAGGACACGTCGGTGAGGAGCGCCTTGGTGGTGAGGCCGCGCACGCCGAGCAGGACCTCGCGGTCGGCGCGCACGTTCTCGGGGGCCGCGTCGGTCCGCAGGGCGCGGCCGACCATCCGGCCGATGATGTCCGGCGTCCCGGCGGTGGCGACGTCGAGGGTGTCGATGTACTCGCCGTCGCGGATGACGGTGACGCGGTGCGCGATGCGCTTGATCTCCGCCATGCGGTGCGAGATGTAGATGACGCCGGTGTCGGGGCGGACGAAGCGGCGGATCAGGCCGTGCAGGGTCTCGACCTCGGCGTCGTTCAGGGCGGCCGTGGGCTCGTCCATGATGAGGACGCGCGGCTCGTACGAGAGGGCCTTGGCTATCTCGACCATCTGCTGGTTGGCGACGGTGAGCCGGCCGACGACCGCGCGGGGGTCGAGGGGGAGGCCGAGGCGCTCCAGCAGGGCGGCGGTGTCGGCGTTGAGCTTCCGGTCGTCGAGCAGCAGTCCGGCGCGGCGGGGCTCGCGGCCGATGAAGATGTTCTGTGCGACGGTCAGGTCGGGCACCAGGTTGAACTCCTGGTGGATGATGCTGATGCCCAGTTCGGTGGCGTGTCCGGGTCCGGTGGGCCGGTAGGGCTCGCCGTCCAGCCGGAAGGTGCCCTCGTCCGGGGTGTGGATGCCGGACAGGAGTTTCATCAGGGTGGACTTGCCCGCGCCGTTCTCGCCGACCAGGGCGAGGACTTCACCGGGGCGCAGGTCAAGACGCATGCCGTGGAGGGCGCGGACGCCGGGGAAGGACTTCCCGACGCCCTCGACCTCCAGGAGTGCTTTCGTCATCGCAGGCCTCTCGTTCACCGGACGAACTCCCGCAGACCGTAGACCCGGGTGCCGGTGCCGGACAGGACGTGTGTCCGCTCTGCCGCGGACAGCTCGCCGATCAGGGCCGAGGTGATCTCCCAGGCGCGGGCGTAGCCGCCCGCGGGGAGTGTCATCGGCCAGTCGCCGCCGTACATCAGCCGCTGCGGGCCGAAGCAGGCGAGCGCGGTCTCGGCGGCGGGGCGTACCGCTTCGGTGGTGAAGGGGACGCCGGGGGTCTGGAGCCCGGAGAGCTTGGCGACGACGTTGGGCCGCTCGGCCGCCGCGCGCAGGGCGTCCTGCCAGGCGCGGAACGCGGCGGGGTCGGCGGGCGGTTTGCCGAGGTGGTCCACGACGATGGTCAGCTCCGGCAGCGCGTCGGCCAGGGCGGTGACGCCGGTGAGGTGGCGCGGCCAGGCGTCGGGGACGTCGAAGGGCAGGCCGCGGCGGGCGAGCAGGGCCAGCGAGCGGCGGACGGCCGGGAGTTCGAGGAAGTCGTCTCTCGGGTCGTCGTGGACCAGGTGGCGGATGCCGCACAGCGCGGGGTGCGACTGCCAGCGGTCGAGCTGCCGTTCGGCGGTGGCGGGGTCGTCGAGCCGTATCCAGCCGACGACTCCGGCGATCCACGGGTGGCGGTCCGCCTGGGCCAGCATGGACGCGGTGTCGGCCTCGGAGTCCTCGGCCTGGACGAGGACGGCGTGGTCCACGCGGGCGGCGGTGAGCTGGGCGTGCGCCTGTTCCGCGGTGAAGTCGGCGTGCAGCGGCCCTTCGGGGGGCAGCCATGCGTACGTGCTGACCGTGCGGTCCCAGAGGTGCAGGTGGGTGTCGAGCACGGGCTCGTGCTGGTCCGACCGCTCCGGCTTGGAGGTGTCACTCGCCACGGGAGTGCTCCTGGATGGACTGCCGCAGCATCTCGGTGCCGGCGCCGGGGGCCTTGGGCGGGAAGTAGCGTCCGTCGCGGACATCCACCGGGGTGACGAAGTGCTCGTGCAGGTGGTCGACGTACTCGATCATGCGGCTCTCGGTCGTGCCGGAGACGGCGACCGAGTCGAACATGGCCAGGTGCTGCACGGCCTCGCACAGGCCCACGCCGCCCGCGTGCGGGCAGACGCGGACGCCGAACTTGGCGGCGAGCAGGAGGATCGCGACGTTCTCGTTGACGCCCGCGACGCGGGTGGCGTCGAGTTGCAGCACCGACATGGCCTCGGCCTGGAGGAGCTGCTTGAACAGGACGCGGTTGGCGCCGTGTTCGCCGGTGGCCACGGGGACGGGCGCGATGGCGCGGGCGATGGCGGCGTGGCCGAGGATGTCGTCGGGGCTCGTCGGCTCCTCGACCCAGGCGATGTCGAACGGGCGCAGCGCCTCGATCCAGCGGATCGCCTCGGGGACGTCCCAGCGCTGGTTGGCGTCGATGGCGAGGCGGATGTCGGGGCCGATGGCCTCGCGGGCGATGCGCAGGCGGCGTATGTCGTCGGCGAGGTCGCCGCCGACCTTCAGCTTGATCTGGGTGAAGCCCTCGGCGACGGCCTCGCGGCACAGGCGGGCGAGCTTCTCGTCGTCGTAGCCGAGCCAGCCGGGCGTCGTCGTGTAGGCGGGGTAGCCCTGGTCGAGCAGGGCGGCTTCGCGTGCGGCGCGTCCCGGCTCGGCGGCGCGGAGGATGCCGAGGGCCTCGTCCGGCGTGAGGGCGTCGGTGAGGTAGCGGAAGTCGACGAGGGCGACGATCTCCTCGGGGGTGAGGGACGCGAGGAGCTGCCACAGCGGCTTGCCCGCGCGCTTGGCGCGCAGGTCCCACAGCGCGTTGACGACCCCGCCGATGGCCATGTGCATGACCCCCTTCTCGGGGCCGAGCCAGCGCAGCTGGGAGTCGTGCACCAACTCGCGCCAGACGCCGCCCAGATCGGCGAGCGTCGCCGCGACGTCGCGGCCCACGAGGCGGCTCTCCAGCAGCCGCAGGGCGGCGACCTGGACGTCGTTCCCCCGGCCGATGGTGAAGACGAACCCGTGTCCCTCGTGGCCGTCGTCCGCGTCGGTGAGCAACCGGACGTAGGCGGCCGAGTAGTCGGGGTCCGGGTTCATCGCGTCGGAGCCGTCCAGCGTCCGCGAGGTGGGGAACCGCACGTCGTGGGCGTGCATGGCGATAAAGCGGGGCACGGACACACTCCCTTGTATGATCTACATCACCGCGACCATAGACATCGGATGTCTAGCACGTCAAGACTCGCGTCCTGCCGCTTTTCTGTCCTAACATGCGGGAAATCACGCCCTGATACACCCGACCAATGTGCTGTAACGGCGGCCTGGCGGAAACCCGGCCGCAACGCAGCGGCAATCCGGCGGCGTCGCAGCGACGACGCTGCCGCTGACGCGAGGAGTGCACGGTGAAGCTCGCCCGTCTGGGACCGCCCGGCCAGGAGCGGCCGGTGGTCGTCGAGGCCGCAACCACCTACGACCTGACCGGACTCACGGCCGACATCGACGGCGGCTTCCTCGCCTCGGGCGGCATCGCCGCCGTCCGCGCCGCGCTCGACGCGGGCGGCCTCCCCGAACTGCCGGACGCGGACGCGCTGCGCGCCGGCCCGCCGGTCGCCCGGCCGGGCGCGATCCTGTGCATCGGCATGAACTACGCGGCGCACGCCGCCGAGTCGGGAGCCGCACCGCCCGAACTGCCGCCGCTCTTCCTGAAGACCCCCAACACTCTGGGCGGCCCCGACGACCCTGTCACGATCCCGCCGGGCAGCGAGCACACCGACTGGGAAGTCGAACTCGGCGTCGTCATCGGCACCCGCGCCCTCTACCTCGACTCGCCCTCGGACAGCCTCGCGCACATCGCGGGCTTCGTCCTGGCCAACGACGTGTCCGAACGCCGCTACCAGCTGGAGGAGTCGGGCGGCCAGTGGAGCAAGGGCAAGTGCGCCCCCGGCTTCACGCCGCTCGGCCCCTGGCTGGTGACGCCCGACGAGGTGGACCACGGCGCGCTGCGGCTGCGCAGCCGCGTCAACGGCGAGCCCCGCCAGGACTCCACGACGGCCGACATGGTCTTCGGCGTCGAGTACCTCGTCTGGCACCTCAGCCAGTACCTCGCGCTGGAGCCGGGCGACGTGATCCTGACCGGCACGCCGGAGGGCGTCGCGCTGTCCGGCCGCTTCCCGTACCTGGCGCCGGGTGATGTCGTGGAGGTCGAGATCCCCGGACTCGGCGCGCAGCGCCAGGAGTTCGTGGCGTCGCACAAGCGGGCGGCACGGGCGGCGGAGACGGCACAGGCGGCTCAGACGGAGAAGAAGGTGACGGCATGAGCGAGTTCGACGGCCTGGTGGCCGCGGTGACCGGCGGCGCCTCGGGCATAGGCGCCGCCGTGGTGGCGGCCCTGCGGGAACGCGGCGCCCGCGTCGCCGCGCTGGACCTGACGCCCGTGGAGAGCGAGGAGGGACTCCTCGGCGTCCGCGCCGACGTCACCGACGACGCCTCCGTACGGGCCGGGATCGCCACCGTGGCCGAGCACTTCGGCGGCCTCGACATCCTGGTCAACAACGCGGGCATCGGCGCCCAGGGCGGCGTCGAGGACAACGACGACGCCGAGTGGCTGCGCGTCCTCGACGTCAACCTGCTCGGCATGGTCCGCGCGAGCCGCGCCGCCCTGCCCCACCTGCGCCGCTCCCGCGCCGCGGCCATCGTCAACATCGGGTCGATCGCCGCGACGGCCGGGCTCCCCCAGCGCGCCCTCTACAGCGCGACGAAGGGCGCGGTGGCCGCCCTGACGCGCGCCATGGCGGCCGACCACCTGCGCGAGGGCGTCCGCGTCTCCTGCGTCCACCCCGGCACGGCCGACACCCCCTGGATCGGGCGGCTGCTCGACCGCGCCGACGACCCGGCGGCCGAACGCGCGGCGCTCCAGGCCAGGCAGCCGCACGGCAGGCTCGTCTCCCCGCAGGAGATCGCGCACGCCGTCACGTACCTCGCGAGCCCGCTCGCGACGTCCACGACCGGCGTCGGCATCTCCGTGGACGGCGGCATGCAGGACCTGCGGCTGCGCCCGGCCGGCAGCTGACCCCGGGGCTGAAGGCCTCCCCGCCGCCGGGCGGGGAGGCCTTCGGCTTCCGTCGGTCAGTCCCGGTCGATCAGCACCTCGCGCAGCCACTGCTCGACGCCCGCGATGTGCACGGTCGCCAGCGCCGCCGCGATGCCGGGCTGCCGCCTGGTGAGGGCCTGGAGGATGGCGCGGTGCTCGCCGAGCGTGCGCTCCACCACCCCCTCCTGCGTCAACCCGCGCCAGGTGCGGGCCCGCTGGGTGCGGCCCGAGAGCGACTCCACCAGGGAGGCCAGCACCGCGTTGCCCGAACCGGCGGCGATCCGCCGGTGGAACTCCAGGTCGTTCTCGACGAGTTCGTCGACCGTGGGCGAGTCGCCCAGCGAGTCGAGCAGTTCGCCGAGCCCTTCGAGGTCGGCGGCCGACATCTTGAGCGCGGCCATCTCGGTGGTGGCCGGTTCGATGACGCGGCGGGCCTCCAGGATCTGCAGCACGGTGTCGTCGCGGTGGAAGTCGACGACGAAGCTCATCGCGTCCATCAGCAGCGACGGCTCCAGGCTGGTCACGTACGTCCCGTCGCCGCGCCGGACGTCGAGCACGTGGATCAGCGACAGCGCCCGTACGGCCTCGCGCAGGGAGTTGCGCGAGAGGCCGAGGCGTTCGGCGAGGTCGGGTTCCCTGGGCAGCCGGTCCCCCGGGCTCAGTTCGCCGCTCACGATCATCTGCTTGATCGCCTCGATGGCGTCGTCCGTCACCGACATCGCGGTCCTCCCTCTCCCCCGGCACACGGCCGTACCGGAGGGTCCGCACACACGTCCCGCCGATGCAGGCACGATACATCGGATCTTTCCGCGACCGGTGACCGGCACCCCGCCTGACGTGGGCCGCCGTACCGCGCATCCCCGTCGCGGCGACGGGACTTGGGGCTGCGGGCGGGCGGGCCGTGTCCCCTGGCGCGCCATCTCGTTGGTCCGTCCGGGCGACCGGCATCGGAGGAGACAGTGGGGCGTTTCGAGATCACCACGGCGGGCGCGGCGGACCTGCCGACGCTCCGGCGGTGGGCGGACGACGAGGGCTGGAACCCCGGCGAGTCGGACCTCCCCGCCTTCCAGGCGGCCGACCCGCGCGGCTTCCTCCTCGGCAGGCTCGACGGCGAACCGGTCGCGTCCGTCTCGGCCGTGCGGCACGGCCCCGGCTTCGGCTTCCTCGGCCTCTACATCGCGCGCCCGGAGGTGCGCGGGCAGGGGTACGGGATGCGCATGTGGCGGGCGGCGATGGAGCGCTTCGGCGACCGGAACGTGGGGCTCGACGGGGTCGTCGCGCAGCAGGACAACTACCGCAGGTCCGGCTTCCGCCACGCGTGGAACCACATCAGGTACGAGGGCACCCTCCCCACCGGTGCCGCCGCCGACGCCCCGGACGGCGTGACGCTGGTGGACGGCCGTTCGCTGCCGTTCGCGGTGCTCGCCGACCACGACCGCCGCTACTTCCCTGGCGAGCGCGACACGTTCCTCGCCCAGTGGGTGGCCCTGCCCACGCACACGTCGCTGGCCGCCGTGGCCGACGGGGCGCTGCGGGGCTTCGCGGTGGCGCGCCCGGCGAGCAGGGGCACACGGATCGGCCCGCTGCACGCCGACTCCGAGGCCACCGCCCACGCCCTGCTGACCGCCCTCGCCACCACCGCACGCCCCGGACCACTGGTACTGGACGTCCCGGACGTGAACCCACCCGCCGTACGGCTGGTGGAACGCCTCGGCTTCACACCGGTCTTCGAGTGCGCCCGCATGTACACGGGCCCGACACCCGAAACGGACACGGCGGGCATCTTCGCGGCGACGACGATCGAACTGGGCTAGGCCATGTGCGGGGCTTTCGCCGGTCAGTGTTCTCGCCCGTCCCGCTCGGGCAGGTCGCGGAGGCGGGCGATCGGGCTGAACACCAGGATCAGCGTGCTCAGTGCCAGCGACACGGCGATGATCCACATCGTGGTCTGCAGGCCGACGACGGTACCGAGCGCAGGCGGTTGGCCGCGATCGCCCCGGCCTAGCCGCCGCCGATGACCACGACCTTGCTGGGGTTGGTGTGTGCAGTCATGCCCTCAGGACATCGCGGACCCGTCGAAACGTGACAGCACACCATGTGACACGCGCCCCTCGCACGATGTCGGCCGCCGTCAGGGCAAGAGCCGCCACGACGGTGGCGGCTCTCGCGGCGGGGCGTGTGCGGGGGTGGTGGGTCAGGTCGTGGGGGTGAGGGGGATGCAGGTCGCGCTGAAGCGGACCGAGGCGGGCTGGCCGCTGCTGTTGCTCACGCTGGCCCGCCAGCCGTTGCCGTCCGCGTGGCTCTCCTCGATGTACACGCCGAAGTTGCCGGTGACCTTCTCCACGCCGCCGCCGGTGACGCTCGTGCCGTCGGGGCAGGGGGTGGTGTGCTCCAGGCTGAAGCCGGGGACCACGTCCATCACCTCGCTCTCCACGGTGACGGTGGGCTGGGTCGGTCCGGCGGGGCCGGCAGGTCCGGCAGGGCCTTCGGGTCCGGCGGGGCCCTCGGGGCCTGCCGGGCCAGGGGGGCCTTCCGGGCCGGGCGGGCCCTCGGGGCCGGGTGGGCCGGGCTTCGAGCAGCCGTGCTTGCAGCCACCGCCCTGCCCGCCCATGTCAGCGGCCGCCGCCGATGCCGCCGACGCCGCCCCGGCCAGCAGCACCGTGGTCAGCACGGGCACCGCGGCACGGCGCAGCAGAGTCGCACGCTTCCGTCGCATTCCGTCCTCCAGGAGGTGACGAGGGATCTCACCGCGCACACTCCTCCAGGGAGGCGCGGAGTGTGTCGATGCAATCACGCGCCGCATCCGCCCGCGCGCCGTGCGCGTCCGGCCGGGGTCAGTCCGGCGCCGTGCCCGACGCGAGGAACATGGGGACCGCCAGGAAGAGCCGGTCGGTGTCCGCCCGTACGCGCTGCTCCGCCAGCCAGCCGTCCGCCTGCTCGCGCGTGACCGCCCCGGAGGCCTGCGCCGCCGCCGCGAGCGCGGCGAGCACCGGCAGTGCCGAGGGGCCGGTGAACACCTCCGTGCGCACCTCGGCCGTCACGTCCTCGAACCCGGCGTCCAGCAGCAGGCCGCGGTAACGGCGGGCGGCGCGGGGCGCGGTGACGACGTCGGCGCGGGCGTGCACGAGGGTGCGGGTGAGCGCCGGGTCGTCGGAGTCGATGACGACGGTGTCCCAGTCCTGGCCCGCGAGGACGGCACGTCCGCCGGGCGCGAGGACCCGCCGGGCCTCGGTGAGGGCCCGTTGCGGCTCGCGCAGTTCGTGAAAGAGCTTGTCGGCCCGGTAGCCGTACACGGACGCGCCGGCCAGCGGCAGGTCGTACGCGCCCCCGACGCGGAGGTCCGCGTCGGGCCAGCGTCCCCTGGCCAGCTCGATCATGCGGACGTCCTGGTCCACGCCGACCGCCCGTGCGCCGCGCCCGTCCAGTTCGGCGACGGCGCGCCCCGCGCCGCACCCCACGTCCACGACGCGCGCGCCGGGCGCGAGGCGCAGCAACTCGTAGGTGCGCTCGCGCAGTCCGCGCATGCCGGGCTGTCGTTCGACCGCGTCGAGACGGGTGACGAGTGCGTCCGGTCGTTCGGTTCGGCTGGTCATGGGCGACAGGCTGCGACTTCATGTCGGCGTGAAGTCAACGGTGAACGTTCCGGGGCGCTGCTCCGTCATAGGAGGACCGAGGAGAGGACGAGGATGCGCGGGCCGGTGCGGGAGCAGACGGAGCGGATACGGGCCGTCCTCGCCCTGGGCGGAGTGCCCTGGGGCGACCTCGACGACGGCCTGCAGCAGGTGCGCCTCAAGCTGCTGACGGAGGAGGCGAGGGGGACCGGGAGCATCCGTGACCGTGACGCCTGGACGGCCGTGGTCGCCTCGCGCGTCGCGGTGGACTGGCACCGCGCCAGGACGCGGGAGGCGGACCTGCGGGCGCGGCTCGCCGCCCGCTGGGAGCGGCACCGGGGGACGGAGCACGCGCAGGAGGACCTGCCGCTCGCGCTGTCCGTGGCGAGCTGCCTGGAGAGCCTGTCCCGGCCGCAGCGCCAGGTGATCACCTTGCGCTACTACATGGATCTGAGCGTGGCGGAGATCGCCTCCCTGCTGGAGATTCCGGCGGGCACGGTCAAGAGCCGGCTCCACGCGGCCGCGGCGGTGCTCCGCGACCGGCTGACCGAGGAGGGGGCGGACCGCCGTGGATGAGGACGGGTTCACGCCGGAGGAGGCGGCGCGGCTCAGGGCGGCGCTGGCGATCATCGGCGCGGAGGCGGGGCGCGTTCCCCCGGCGGACGCCCTCGCGGGCCGCCGTACGCGGAAGGAGCGCCGGAGGGGGGCGTTCCTGGCGTCGGCGGCCCGCGTGGCGGCGGCGGGGGTCGCGGCGGTGGCGGGGTTGACGGTGGTGGGGGCGGTGGTCCTGGGGATCGTGTCCGGCTCCGGGCCGGGGGGAGCCGGGGGCGCCGAGGACGGTGGCGGGCAGGGGCTGACGCTCGTGGAGTCGGTCGCCTGCGCCGACTTCGTCGCGGAGGGCGAGGTGACGGGCCTGCGGCCGTCGGACGAGCCGGGCAGGATCGTCCTCGGCCTGGCCGTCGAGGAACCGCTCGTCCCGGCCGGGGAGGCGGGCCCGGTGGAGCTGGACATCCCCGAGCCGGACCCGGACACGGTCCCGCGGGTGGGCGAGCGGGTGTTCGTCCTGGTCTACGGGCAGCGGGACATCCCAGCCGATCTGGTGCGGGGCGCCGCCGTGCCGGACATGACGGCGCAGTACAGGGAGGCCCTGCCCGCCGCGGAAGGGCTGGAGTGCCCCGACTTCTGGCGGGACGCGTACGGCTACGACGAGCCGGGCGGCGGGTGACGGCCGCCGTCCGTGCTCCCGCCGGGCGCCAACGTCGGGCCGTACGTCCCGCTTCGCCCTCCGGCTGGCCACAGGCGGCCCGGTTGCGACTTAATGGCGGTATGGAGACAACCGTGATGGCCATCGGCGACGTCGCGGCCCGTTTCGGCATCGCGACGCACGTCCTGCGGCACTGGGAGGCGTGCGGGCTGCTCGACCCGGCGCGTGACGGGGCCGGGCGCCGCCGTTTCGGTCCGGCGGACGTGACGCGTGTGGCCGTCATCCTGCGGGCCAAGGAAGGGGGGCTGTCCCTCGACGCCATCCGCGCGCTGCTCGCGGCGGGCGGTGCGGGGCAGCGCCGTGACGTGCTGCACGCGGAGGCCGAGGCGCTGCGCGCCCGTATCGCCGCGGCGCGGGCGTCGCTCGCGCTGGTCGAGTGCGCGCTGGGCTGCGAGCACGACGACGTGACGTCCTGCGCGCACTTCCGCAGCGCGGTCGCGGACAGCGCCGTCCGCCGAAGCCATGCCGCTTCGGCATAATGGCGCGTCGTGGATCTGGTCGCGGCCTGCCGGGCGTTCGTCAGCGTGAGCGAGCGCGGGAGCTTCACGGTCGGCGCGGCGGCGGCGCGGATGGCGCAGTCCGTCGCGAGCCGCCGCGTCGCCGCGCTGGAGCGGCATCTCGGCGGGCGGCTGCTCGACCGGTCGCCGCGCGCGGCGACGCTCACCCCGTTCGGCCGGGGCGTGCTGCCGTCGGCGCGGCGGCTCGTCGAGCTGGCCGACCGTCTCGAACGCGAGGCACGGGCGGCCGGGCGGCGGCCGCTGCGGCTCGCCGTCCCCGCCGGCAGCTCCACCGGGGCCCTGGCGCGGCTGATCGCCGAGGCGCACGGCCACGGCGTGACCCTCGACCCGCGTCCCGCCTCACCCGCCGAACGCGCGCGCCTCGTCGCGTCGGGCGAGGTCCACGCCGCGCTGCTGGCCGTCCCGTCGGCGGACGCCGCCTGAACGGTTCCGCTCGGCCTGGCGCAGGCGGACGACCCCGGCGAGGGGCCGTTCTGGCTGGACACGCTGCGCCCCGCGCGTGCGGACGGCGACCGGCGGCCCCGGCACGTACGGGTGCAGCCGGAGGACGACGTGCCGCATGTCCGTGACCGCCTCGCCCGGCTCGGCGACGCCGTGGGGCTGCGTCCGGCGCAGGTAGGGGTCGCGCGTACGGCGGCCGCCGCTGTCGCGGACGTGCTCGGCCGGGGCGACGCGCTGCTGTGCTCGGCGGCGGAGGCGGTGGACCTGGGCCTGGTGTGGCGTCCGCTGGGCGAACTGCCGGATCTGGCGCGCGGTTTCGCCCTGGTGCCGGCCGAGGGCGCGGACGGGGAGACGGAGCGGTTCCGCGCGGCATGCGCCCGGGGGATCGCCCGCTGCCTGGGCGCGGGGGCAGCCGGATGAGCGCGGGCGGCGGGGGCTTCCTGGCCGGGCTGCGGCGGACGCTGGAGGACGGCGGGCTGCGCGGGTCGTTCCTCGTGCGGGATCTGGCGACGGGCGACGAGCTGGGCATCGACCCGGACGTGGAGTTCCCCGTGGCGTCGCTGGTGAAGGTGCCGCTGGCCCTCGCGACGCTGGAGCGGATCAGGCGGGGCGAACTGGACGGCGCGGCGCCGGTCGAGGTGCCGCCCGGGCGGATCACCACGCCTGGCCCGACGGGCGTGAGCCGGTTCCGGCACCCGGCCCGCATCGCCGTGGACGACCTGCTGTACCTGAGCACGAGCGTCAGCGACGGCGCGGCGGCCGACGCGCTGTTCGGGCTGACGCCGCCCGCCGGGGTCGCGGCCGAGCTGCGGCGCGCCGGGCTCGGCGGCATCACCGTGCGGCACACGATGGCCGAACTGGCCGACACGCCGGTGGAGCGCTTCGACACGGCGCGGGCGCACCTCGCGCACGCCCTCGCGATCGACGCGGGCACGCCGGGCGGCGGGCACCGCGTGCCGCAGCTCGACCTGTCGCGCGCCAACACGGGGACGGCCCGCGCGTTCACGGACCTGCTGTGCGCGGTGTGGACGCGCCCCTCGCCGGTGCACCCCGATGTCGCCGCGCGCCTGCGGGAGTTGATGCGGGACAACGTGCTGCGGCACCGGCTGGCGCCCGACTTCGCGTCGGACTCCGCCGTCTGGTCCTCGAAGACGGGGACGCTGCTCAACCTGCGGCACGAGGTGGGCGTGGTCGAGCACGCGGACGGGCGGAGCTACGCGGTGGCCGCGCTCACGGAGTCGCGGGTGGCGGCGGCCGGGCAGCCGGGCGTGGACGCGCTGATGGGGCAGGTGGCCAGGCGGTTGCGGGACAGGCTGCGCGCGGCGGCGACCGCGTGACGCTGTCCGATGCCGAATCGGCATGGGGCGGGGCGCGGCGGTCTTGGACCCGGGGGGCGGCGGGCGGCGAGGGTGGGTGCGTGCCCGGGAGGTGCCCGGGGTCGGGAGGTGCCGTTGATGGCCGGATCGTCGCACGTCGGGGCCAGGAGTGGGGTGGTGTGGGCCGCGGTGGCGCTGCTGGCGGTGTCCGCGTGCGGCCGTGAGCCGGGCGGGCCCGAGCCCGCGGCATCACCTTCGGTCGCCGCCGGGGCGGTGTCGGCCGAGGCGGGGGAACGCGCGTTCCGCGACCTGGAGCGGGAGTTCGACGCGCGGCTCGGTGTCTACGCCCTCGACACCGGCACGGGCCGTGAGGTCGCCCACCGGGCGGACGACCGGTTCGCGTACGCCTCCACCTTCAAGGCGCTCGCGGTGGGCGCCCTGCTGCGGGAACGCGGGACGGCGGGTCTCGACGAGCTGGTCGCCTATACGCGGGACGACCTGATCGACAACTCGCCCGTGACGGAGGACTTCGTGGACAGCGGCATGAGCCTGCGCGAACTGTGCGCGGCGACGCTCTGGTACAGCGACAACACGGCCGCGAACCTCATCCTCGAAGCGCTCGGCGGCCCCGACGCCCTCCAGGCGGTGCTCGCCGGTCTCGGCGACGACGTGACGGAGATGGACCGCTGGGAGCCCGGCCTCAGCGAGGGCGCGCCGGGCGACGTCAGGGACACCAGCACGCCGCGCGCGATGGCCGGGAGCCTGCGCGCGTTCCTCCTCGGCGACGCCCTGGAGCGGGACGAACGGACGCTGCTCACCCGCTGGATGACGACCAACACGACGGGCGAGACGCTGGTCGCGGCGGGCGTTCCCGAGGGCTGGGACGTGGCGGACAAGAGCGGCACGGCCGGGTACGGCGGGCGCAACGACATCGCGGTGGTGTGGCCGGACGACGGGGGCGGCCCCGTCGTGATCGCCGTCATGTCCAGCCGCGGCGAGGAGGGTGCCGAACGGCGGGACGAGCTGGTCGCCGGGGCCGCGGCGGCGGCCGTGGCGGGGCTGGGCCGCTGACCGCGCAGGACCGTACCGGACCGGCGGCGCGGTCAGCAGGCGAGCAGTTCGGGCAGGTGGTCGGGGGCGAGGGCCCGTTCGATCACCATGAACGCCGCGCCGCGCACGGCGGCGCGGTCGCCCGCGAGCGACTGCACGATGTCCAGCTCGCGGGTGGCCAGCGGCAGCGACCGCTGGTAGACGACCTCCCGCACCCCGGCGATCAGGTGCTCGCCCGCCTGCGACAGGCCGCCGCCGATGACGATCACCGACGGGTTGAAGAAGCTGACGGCGGTGGCAAGCACCTCGCCGATGGCCCGGCCCGCCCCCCGCACGAGGGCCACGGCGGGCAGCGACCCGGCGCGGGCGAGGGCCGCGACGTCGGCGCTCGTGTCGGCGGTGATGCCGTCGGCCGTGAGCCGGGCGGCGATCGCCGCGCCGCCCGCGACCGCCTCCAGGCAGCCGACGTTGCCGCAGCGGCAGGCCGCGTCCGCGCCGTTTTGCAGCCGCACATGGCCCATGTCGCCCGCGACGCCCTGGGAGCCGCGGTGCAGCGCGCCGCCGGAGATCAGCCCGCTGCCGATGCCGGTGGCGGCCTTGACGAAGATCAGGTCGGGGCGGTGCGGCCAGTGGGTGCGGTGCTCGCCGAGCGCCATGGCGTTGACGTCGTTGTCGACCAGCGTGACGGCGCCGAGCCGGTCGCGGACGAACCCCGGGACGTCGAAGCCGTCCCAGCCGGGCATGATCGGCGGGTTGGTGGGCCGCCCCGAGGCGTGCTCGACGGGCCCGGGCAGGCCGATGCCGATGCCGAGCAGGTCCGCGGTGCCCCTGCCGGACGCGGCGAGCAGCGACGCGGCCAGCTCGCAGACCCGTTCGAGGACGGCGCGCGGGCCGTCGGTGACGTCCTGGGCGCGGTAGCCCTCGGTCAGGACCTCGCCCACCAGGTCGGTGACGGCGATGCGCAGGTGGCGCGCGCCCACGTCGACGGCGAGCACCGTGCGGGCCGCCGGGTTGAAGGCGTACATCGACGGGGGCCTGCCGCCGGTGGAGCGGCCGTTGTCGGCGCGTCTGACCAGGCCCGACTCCAGGAGCGCCTCGACCCGTTCGGCGACGGTGGACCTGGCCAGCCCGGTCTCGGCGGCGAGTTCGGCACGCGTGCGCGGGCGGCCGTCCCGTACGGCGCGGAGCACGGCCGCCGTGCCCGCGGCGGGGCCCGCGGGGAGCGGCCCGGTCCTTGTCATGAGGTCCCTCCACCGCGATTCGCTGAAGCAGGGCGTTGCTTACGCTACCCCAGGGACGTCTTTGCCTGTGTGGGGCGGGAGTTGCGCCGGGGAAAGCAGAACTTTCTATTGACGCCCGGTAGAAGTGTTCCTACGTTGTCGCATGGCAGCGCGGCCGGCGCCGGCGCCGCCAGGGCCACACACCCCGTGGGCGCGGACGACGCCCACCCGCCACGCCGTCCGTCAGTGCCCCCGTCCCCCGCCCCACGACTCCACTGACCGATCCCGGCGCGTGCCACCCCACCGCACGCGGCCGCCTCCTCCCCCACAGACGGTCCACGACGTACCCCGAGCCACCCGAACCACCCCGTCGCGGCCGGTGCCGCGCGAGGTCATGCCTTCAGGAGCCGCCATGTGTTACGGATTCTCTGATCACCAGGCACACGCCGCCGCCCGCACGGAAGGCGCCGGACGGCGCGCGCTGCTGCGCGGCGCGGTCGGCGGCGCGGTCGGCGTGGGAGCGGCCGCCGCCCTCGGCGGGACGGCGCAGGCCCACTCGCGCGGACGCGGCAGGTCCCTCGTCCCGCGCGAGCTGATCAGCCTCCAGCTGTACAGCATGCGCGACGACCTGAACGGCGAGGCCGGTTTCGACGCGACGCTGCGCGCCGTGGCCCGCACGGGGTACCCGCGCGTCGAGCAGGCGCTCGGCTACTTCGGCCGCACCGCCACGGAGCTGCGCGACTTCTACCGGCGGCTCGGCCTCAAGGCGACGTCGAGCCACGACGGGATCAGCCCCGACGACGCGGCCCTCGCCACCAAGATCCGCAACGCGCGGGTGCTCGGCCAGTCGTACATGGTGGTCCCGTGGCTCGACTCGGAGAAGCTGGACGACTGGAAGCGGTACGCCGAGCAGATGAACCACGAGGCGGAGGCGGCGCGCCGGGCGGGCATCCGCTACGGGTACCACAACCACGCGCACGAGTTCACCCGCGACCTCGGGGGCGGCGTCACGCCGTGGGACGTCCTCACCGGCGAGCTGGACCGGCGGCTCGTCCACCTGGAGATCGACATCTACTGGGTGGTGACCGGCGGCATCAACAGCGGCGACGGCGTGCGCGACCCCGAGCGGTTCGCCATCGACGTCATCCGCAGCGCGCCGCAGCGGGTCCGCCAGTACCACGTGAAGGACCGCGACCCGGTGACCGGCGACATGGCCGACCTCGGCACGGGCATGATCGACTTCCCGCGCATCTTCCGCGCGCATGCGGTGGAGGAGTACATCGTGGAGAACGACACCCCCGACGTCACGCCGCTCCAGACCGCCCGCGTCGGCTACTCGTACCTGCGCAACGTGCGCTGCTGACCGCGCACTTCACCGCCCGCTTCACCACCCGCTGACACCAACGGACCGACAGACCCCGCCGGTACGCCCCACCGGCCCGGCGGGCGCACGACCTCGGCACCATCCCGGACGGCGGCACCCCGCCGCCGTCCGGGCGCACCGCAGGCACGTCTTGAAAGGTCGTCATGCGCACCATCCCCACCGCAGCCACCGTCGCACTCGTGGCAGCGGCGCTGCTGGTCTCCCCCGTCACCTCGGCCGCCCACGAGCAACCGCCCGCAGAGCCCGCGCCCGCCGCCCCCGCGACGACGGACAGCGCGTTCCAGAAGGTCGTCCTCAACGACACGCCGGGCGAGCCCATCGACCTCGCCGTGCTGCCGGACTCCCGCGTCCTGCACACCACGCGCAACGGCCAGGTCTGGCTCAACGACCCGGACACCGGCCTCAACACCCTCGCCGCCGAGCTGGACGTCTACCAGCACGACGAGGAGGGCCTCCAGTCGGTCGCGGTGGACCCGGGCTTCAACGGCGTCACCAACCGCTGGGTCTACCTCTACTACGCGCCGCCGCTCGACACCCCGCTGGACGACCCGGCCACCCCCGGCGTCAACGAGGGCGACGCGCCGGAGACCGGCTCGGCCGAGGACTTCGCGCCGTTCGAGGGCGTCACCCGGCTGTCGCGCTTCCAGCTGCGCGGCGACCGGATCGACCTCGGATCCGAGCAGGAGATCATCGAGGTCGCGGCGGACCGCGGCCTGTGCTGCCACGTCGGCGGCGACATCGCCTTCGACGGCGCCGGCAACCTCTACCTGGCCACCGGCGACGACTCCAACCCGTTCTCCTCCGGCGGGTACGCGCCGATCGACGAACGGGACGGCCGCAACCCGGCGTTCGACGCCCAGCGGACCGCGGCCAACACCAACGACCTGCGCGGCAAGGTGCTGCGCATACGCGTCGGGCGCGACGGCTCGTACACCGTCCCGCGCGGCAACCTGTTCCGGCCGGGGACGCCGGGCGCGCGGCCCGAGATCTACCTGATGGGCCTGCGCAACCCGTTCCGCATCGAGGTCAACCGGGAGAACGGCGACCTGTACGTCGCCGACTACTCGCCCGACGCGGGCAGCCCCAACCCGGACCGCGGGCCGAACGGGCACGGCAAGTGGTTCGTCGCGCGCGCCGCGGGCAACCACGGCTGGCCGTACTGCGTCACACCGGAACTGCCCTACATCGACTACGACTTCGCCACCGGCGCGTCGAGCGGGCCGTTCGACTGCGCGGCGCCCGTCAACGAGTCGCCGCACAACACAGGCCTGACCGAACTGCCGCCCGTCGAGCAGCCCGACGTCTGGTACCCGGGCGTCGCCACCCCCGACTTCCCGGAGCTTGGCACCGGCGGCGTCGCCCCGATGGCGGGACCCGCATACGACTGGAGCCCGCTGACCCTCCTCGACCCGACCCCGGTCGCGTGGCCGCGCTCCCTCGACGGCGTGCCGCTGTTCTACGAGTGGACGCGCGACTACATCAAGGCGTTCCCGCTGGACCGCCGCACGGGCGAGCTGAGCGGCATCCGGGACGTGCTCCCGTCGATGGACTTCGCCGGGATCATCGACATGGAGTTCGGCCCGGACGGCGCGCTGTACGTCTTGGAGTACGGCAAGGGCTACTTCGCCCAGAACGAGGAGGCGATGCTCGCCCGCATCGACCACATCGGCGAGGGCGGCAACCACTCCCCCGTCCCGGCGGCCTCGGCCGACGTGACGGCGGGGCAGGCGCCGCTGACCGTGGCGTTCTCCAGCGAGGGCACCGAGGACGCCGAGGGCGACCGGCTGCGCTACGCCTGGGACTTCGACTCCGACGGCCGCGTCGACTCGCGCAGCGCCAACCCGGCGCACACGTACGAGGAGAACGGCGTCTACCGCGCCAGCCTCCGCGTGACGGACGTGGGCGGCCGGCACCGCGGCCGGTCGGCGTCGGCCGAGGTGGAGATCGTGGTGGGCAACCAGGCGCCGCAGGTCTCGTTCGTCTCCCCGGTGGACGGGCAGGAGTTCTCCTTCGGCGACGCGGTGCAGTTCGAGGTCGCGGTCACCGACGACCAGGAGGTGGACTGCTCGCGCGTCACGGTGACGTACATCCTGGGCCACGACACGCACGGCCACCCGCAGTCGTCGGCCTCCGGCTGCTCCGGCACCATCCAGACCGGCCACCCCGAGGGCCACGAGGGCGAGGACAACCTGTCCGGCGTCTTCAACGCCACCTACACCGACCCGGGCACGGACGGCCTGCCGCCGCTGACCGGCAGCGCAGAGGTGATCCTGACACCGGTCGACTGACCACCACCCCACCCCCCGCGTGCCGCCCGCTACCCCCCAGCGGGCGGCACGCGCACGTCCCTTGTTTCTCCGCCGATCCGATCTGCTTGCCAGTACCCGAAGTCCACGAAACAACCGATGTACCGTACGCCTATTGCCCTCGGCGGCGGTACCGGAACGGCTCCGACTTGCGGAATCCGATGTCGTCGCGGACGATCTCGGTATCCTGGAGCAGCTCCTCAATAGTTCTGGCCGGAACGACACCCCGATGTTCGGCCACCCGCGCTGTGAACGCGTCGGGCAGTGCGGGCGCGTAGTGCCGTACGCAGAGACTTACGCCCTACCCCGGGCGATCACGTCGTGGATCGACTCTCGATAAATGTCATGCACTGCCGCGAATTCAGCTCGCGATACAGACCGATGTACTGCATGCCCACGTTCTTTGCCGAGGCCGCGAAAACTCCTGTCAGTTCAGCGGGCTCGCCGGTAGCCGAGGTCCGCGTAGACGACTTCGGCCGCCGCGATCAGCTCCTCGCGGGCCATTGGCTGCACCACTCCTCCTCGGTCGGCGACGTGAGCCGTGAACTCATCCGGAAGAGCCGGTGCATACAGCCGGACGTAATGACTGAGGTCTTCGCGCCACGTCCATTCACCGTCGGTCAACGGCGACGAACCACCGGGCAGCGCGAACGCACCACCCACGACATCCCGCTCGACACCCATCATGTCAAGGAACGGATGGCCGGACTCCAGGTACCGTACTACCTGCTCGACCGGGTACGCCGCACCCCGCGCAATCGCCTCGTGAATAGAATCGCGGTAGACCCTTGGGTAATAGGGATTCAATTCGCGAAAATAGCCGATGTATCGCACTTCAACACCTTTTTTCGTGTCAGCCGGGCACGATGGGCAGGAAAGTCCGCCAGTAGCCGTCTTCTGCGATTGTCGGTGTCTGCCCTGGGCCAAGCAGCCGATCGGTACCCACGGCGTTCGTGGGAGCCTGGACTGTGACACCCAACTCATTGGCGACCTGTTGGGCGATTCCCGAGGAGTCGGCGCCCGAGTGGCACACCAAGAGACGGACGTCACTTCCATCATAGTTCGGGTTGTTGCGCAGGGCGTCCACGATCTGGCCGCCGTTCACATGGCCTTCCGGCAGATCAAGGAAACCGTCACGGCTGCCGTGGGCGATCACGTCGTGGCGGCCTGCGTTGGCGGCGTTCTGATAGTTGCGCATGGTCGCGCCGTCGTTACCGATGACGGTGGCGGTCTCGCCGTGGGTCACGGGGGAGCCGGAGGGGATGTAGTTGTCCGCGCCGTCCATGTAGTCCATGCCGCTGCCGGGGCGGCAGGGGGCGAGGCCGAGGGGGTCGCTCTGGACGCGGGGGTCGGCCACGTAGGCGACCGGGTTGGGGGCGGGGCGCAGGCCCAGCGGGTCGGGGCTGGTGTAGCGGGCGGTGTCCGGGTCGTAGTGCCGGTTGAGGTTGTAGTGGAGTCCCGTCTCGGGGTCGCAGTACTGGCCGGGGAAGCGGAGCGGGGTGTAGGCGGTGTTGCCCCGTTGCCATGCGGTGGTGCCCCACAGGGTGCGGCGGGCACGCCAGGCGGTGACACCGTCTTCGTCCACCAGTTCCGTGGGGGCGCCGACGAGGTCGGTGACCATGGCGAAGAAGCGCTCGTCCACGACCTCCTGCGGTGCGTCGGCGGCACCCAGGCGTTCCGTCTGGGCGACCGGATGCGGACCGTCGTAGTCCCAGGTCACGGTGACGGGGCCGGGGAAGCCGGGGCCAGTGGTGGTCTGCTCGACGAGCGTGGTTCCGTCCCAGGTGAACGCGGTCCGCTCCACCACCGAGGTGCCGTCGTCGGACAGCCGCTCCTTGGAGGCGCGCCGTCCCAGCGGGTCGTACCCGTACCGCCAGACCGTGCCGTCCGGGGTCGTCACCGAGGTGAGGCGGTCCTCGGCGTCCCAGTCGTAGCGCCACACGTCGGGCTTGCGGGACAGCCGGGTACGGCGACGTTCGGTGACGCGTCCGGCCGCGTCGTAGCTGTACCGGACCGCTCCGGCGTGCAGGAGGCGGTTGCCGTCGTAGGCACGGGTGCCGCGCGCGTCACCGCCCGGGTGGCGGTCGGGCCAGGCGGCGTCCGTCTGGTTGCCTGCCGCGTCGTAGGCGTAGCTCTCGCTCCAGTCGCGGGCGGTGACCTCGGTGACGCGGCCGTTCGCGTCGTGTCCGTAGGCGACGGTGCCACGCGCGCTGTCGGTCATGCCGGTGACGCGGCCGTCCTGGCCGTAGGTCCAGGTGCGGTGGAGGGGCTGCGACATGGCGGCCGTGACCGTCTGCCCGGTGAGCCGCCCGAGGTCGTCCCACTCCTGGGCGATGGTGAGGAAGTCGTCCGTGGTGCGTCCGGCCTGGCGGCCGACCGCGTCGAAGGCGAACGCAACGGTGTGGCCCGCAGTCTCCAGGGCTGTCCTGCGTCCGGCGGCGTCGTAGGCGTAGGTCGTACCGACGCCGGTGGGGGTGACGCGGGCCGCCTTGAGACCGTGCTCGTACCGGTAGGACGAGACGCCCTGCCCGGTCGTCTCGGACAGCACCCGGCCGAGGGCGTCGCGCTCCCACACGATGTCACCGTGCGGTCCCGTGGCCCGGGTCATCAGGCCGGTGCCGTTGTAGGCGTACGTGCTCGCGGGCCCGTCGTCCAGGCGCTTGGCGACGAGCTGGCCGCGCGGGTCGTAGGTGTAGGAGACGGTCTGGCCGGCGGCGTTCGTCCTGGCGGCCATGCGGCCGACGGGGTCACGCCGGTAGGTGATCTCCCTGCCGTCGAAGTCGCGTTCGGCGACGAGGCGTCCGGCGTCGTCGTACGTGTAGTCCCAGGTGAGGCCCCGCGGATCGGTCACGCCCACGAGGCGCAGCGCTTCGTCGTGCGTGAACGCGTACCTGGTGCCGTCCGGCTCGACGCGGGCGCTGAGCAGGTCGAAGTGGGTGTACTCGTACTCCGTGACGGCGCCGCCGGGGGCGGTGTACCGGACGCAGCAACCCTCGCCGTCGTAGTCCCAGCTGCGCGTGGCCCCGTCGGGAGAGGTGGCCCGGGCGACGTGGCCCTCCACCGTCCACTCGGTGCGGCTGGTGCGCCCCGAGGTGTCGGTGAGGGAGACGACGCGGCCGAAGGCGTCGCGTCCCTTGACGACGCGGCCGCCGACCGCGTCGGTCATCTCGACGGGGAGGCCCGCGGCGTCACAGCGGACGCGGGTCGTCGCGCCGCCGGGGAAGGTGATGGCGGCGAGCCGGCCGTGGTCGTCGTAGGTGTACCGGGTCGTGTCGCCGACGGCGTCGGTGACCGACGTGCAGTTGCCGAAGGGGTCGAACTCCCAGTGCCAGGCCGTGCCGTCGCCGTGGACGATGGCGGTCGGGCGTGCGTGCTCGCCATAGGTGTAGCGGGTGGCGGTGCCGTCCGCGTGGGTGACCTCCACGGGCTGGCCGAGGTCGTTCAGGACCAGGCGCGTGGTGTGGCCGAGGGCGTCCGTCCTGGCTGTGAGGTGGTGGTCGGCGTCGTACTCGCTGCGGAAGATGTTGCCCAGGGGGTCGATCTCCGCGACTACCTGGGAGAGGTCGTTGGCGATGAAGCGGCTGACAGCGCCTTGCGCGGTGTTCAGGGTCGTGACGCGGTGACCGGGCCAGTCCGGGTGATCGCCGTCGTAGGCGAGGGTGAGCGCCAGGTGGCCGGCGTCGCCGCCTTCGGCGACGCAGCGGTCCTGGTCGTCGTAGGTGTAGGTGTAGCGGCTGTTCCTGGTGTCGGTCCAGGAGGTGATGCGGAGGCGTTCGTCGTACGTGAAGCGCACGGGGATGTCCGAGGAGTTGATGACCTCGGTGAGGTTCCCGTCCGTGTAGCCGTAGCGCTTGACGACGGTGTCCGGTCCCGCGCCGGATGGATCGGCGAGGGCTAGTTCGGTGACGCGGCCGTCGTCCGTGGTCAGCCGCAGGTGGTAGCCGCCGGAGTGGCGGATGGAGACGGGGGCGCCGGTCTCGTCGTAGGTGAAGTCGATCTGGTGACCGTTCCGGTCCGACACGCGCTGGAGGAGTGCGAAGGTGCCGTCGTCGGGTGGCGAGAACCAGCGGACGTGGCCGGTGGTGGGATCGCTCACCGCGTAGCCGCCGTCCTCGCGGCGGATCAAGGTCCAGCGCGGACCGCGCTGCGGGAGGACCGGTTGCCCCGTCGCGGCGGGATGGGGGTAGACGAGCAGCATGCCGTCCTCGGCGACGAAGACCACGCCCTCGTCGTCCACTTCGAGGCGCTGGTCCACGGTGGACGACCATGTGGGGCCGAACCAGCGCCCGGTGCCGTAGCCGGACTCCGCGCGGCGTGTGAACGCGAGGGGCAGGGTGCCGGGCAGGACGATGTCGGTCTGCGGCAGGTACATCCGCCCTGTGGCCATGTCCACCGGGTCGGTGCCACCGCTGCGGACGACATTGCGCATGCGGTCGTAGGCGCCGTGGGCGGCGTCGCTCACGGTCCGGCGGGCGCTGCGGGCCACGCCGCGTGCGCCTTGGGCCATGCCGCGCAGGCCGACGCGGCCGAGGCCCCGGATTCCGGCGGCGAGGCCGCCGAGGGTGGTGAGGCCTTTCATGCCGGGGATGCAGTCGAGTGCGGCGAAGGCGACGTCGAGCAGTCCAGCTTCGCCGCGTGCGTATTTGATCAGGGTGTCGGCGAGGACGACGAGTGCGGCGGCGAGGACGACCCAGGCCAGAGGGCCGCCGATAATCATCACGACGACGCCGAGGACCGCGACGACGATCTTGCAGACCTCGACTATCGTGTCCCAGTTCTCCGTGACCCAATGGACGGCCTTCTGCCACCACTTGCGGTTCTGGATACCGGCGTCGGACGCCTCGTCGATGTCGCGGGCAGCCTGGCGTGCGGCTTCCTCACGCATCTCCTTCGCCTGGCGCGCCAACTCCCGGGCCGCGTCCAGACTTTCCTGCGCCGTGTCCACACGGGCCTGGGCTGCCTCCCGCGCCTCGTTCGCAGCCTGGCGGTCACGGGTCGCGGCCCGCACCTCCGCCTCGTCCGGCGCGGGAGCGTTGTCCCGTTCCCCCTCCCGCTGAAGCCGCTCCGCCTCGTCCCCCGCCCTGCCGACCCAGTCCTGTGCACTGCTCAACGAACCCTGCGCGGACGTCAGATCAGCCTGCGCCGCGATGGCCCGGTCCAGCGCACGGTCCGCCTGTCCCTGCGCCGTCTGCAACTTGGGCCAGTACGTCTGCAACGCCTGCGCACACAGGTCATAGGAGTCCCGCAGCTTCTCCAAATTGCCCGGCACGCCGTCGAACTCGGACCGGAACGCCTCGGCGGACAACCCCGCCCAGTCCTGCACCGCCCGATCAGAGGCCAGCCCCCGGACTTTGCCCAGCGCCTCCGCCACATCATCGGAGAACGTCTGCAACTCGTCGGCCAGCCCGCGAACTTCTTCCGGGTCCCCCGGCGTCGGGTCCGAGTCCATGCCCACCGGTGACCAATCAGAAGGACGTGCCATACCGCCGTGCTCCCCCGAACCCGTTGACGTGCGAGCCGCGCCCTGACAGTCAGTGGCTCGTCCTGTTCCCCGAGTAAGAACGCCGAGAGGACGGAGGTGGTTCCTGTGCCGAAGAGTCAGGGGAGGGTGGTGCTGTGCGGGTGGGATTGCCGCCGACGGCTTCGAGGCCGTCTTCGTACCGACGGAGCCGGCCTGGTGACTCCATGCTCCGGCCGACAGCGCTCCCTCTAAAACAGCGAGTTCGCGTCCTCTCCAAGCGACGAAGTGCCCGGGAAAGCGCAGGTTCGCCGGGTGGTCACCTCTTGCGTGATGACGGCGACTTCATTCCCTCGAACACCTCGCGCAAGTCCGGGGCTTCAGGGAGTTGTCGATGCTCGACCGCCTTGACGACTTCAAGGGCGCGCCAGTGGTTGGACGGCACGACACGGCCGGACAGTATCGCCTTCTGCGCCGCGTCACACGCCTCGTCCAGCCGGTCACCGGCAAGCAAGGTGAGGGCCAGATCGATACTGGCTGATGCGACCCGGCGGGGCCATGTACGGAAATCGTTGCCCGGTGAGAGTCGGGCGATGATTTCCCTGGCGTACCCCTCGGCAGCTCTGTCACCGATCCACGCCAGTGTCGTGGCCGTATAGGCCACCGCTTTCTCCGGGTCGTACTGGTAGTGATGCTCCGGTCGTCGGATCATGTCCACGGACACGGCCATGTTCTGAACCCGATCGACGGCCGTTCGCGTTTCCCGTGTCTGCCCGAGCCTGGCGCGCGCTCGGCCTTCCTGCGCTGTCGCCTGCACGGCGACCGAACTTCCGCTCGGGGCCACCGACTGCGCGCGCAGGGAAAGCTCCAGCGCTCGTGCGTAGTCACCGTCGGTCAGTACGCGCCAGGCTTCCGTCTCGTAGCACCAGGACTCGATCTCGGCGTGGTCCGCGTGCCGCGCGAGTGACCCGGCTGTCCTCAGTCTTGCCGTGGCGGCGTGCGGCTGATCGAGGTCGATGTGCAAAGTGGCGCCGAACAGCGAGAACCAGCCGCCCACGACAAGCAGACGTCGGTGCTCTCGCAGCGTCTTGGGCGCGTCCAGAAGCCTGCCGACATACGCGGTGTGCGTGCGTACTCGTTCCAGCAACTCCTGCGGCGGGCTGGTGGGGTAGGCCGTTGCCAATTCCTCGAATACGCGCTCAAGGCGGCACAGCGTCTCGTTGCCGACATCACTCGCCTCCACCCGTCGCACCAGTTCCATCGCTTCCAGTTCGTCACCGGAGTCCGGAAGTGATGTGCTCGACCACTGGCCGGTGCCTGTGGCTTCAGGCGCTTCGCCGGTGAGCAGAAGGCCCAGTTGATCGGCGGTGACACCGAGGAGTTCCGCGATCTTCGGGCGTTGTACGGGCTGCGGCTCTCCTTCGCCGCGCTCCCAGCGCTGGACAGTGGTGCGATCGACGCCCAACGCGTGTGCGAATGCTTCCTGGGTGAAGCCGCGCGACTTCCGTTGTCGTGTGAATGTCGATCGCCTGGCGGCCATGGCGTCCTCCGCAACGACGGTTTGCCCTGGTCAAGTTACCTGATGCAGCACCCGCGCAGCGAAAATACCGCCTTTTCGCAGTGGTCCCGCGCCAGGCCGACCAGCGAGCCTCGGAGACGACCGGCCGACTGCCACGCGCCGGGGGCTCAGGCCATCTCGAGAAAGGCGGAAGCCGTGCAAGAGGCTGACGAGGAACGCGACGACGGGGCGCTGTCCGGATGCCATCCCGGGCAGCTCGTGCGGGATGGTGAGGGGCGGACTGGGCAGCTGATGGATGAAGTGGGTGGGCGGCTGTTCCTGCGTCCGCCGGGGGGTGGGCGGGAGTGGTCGGTGGACCCGGCCGAGGTGGAGCCGGTTCCCGAGCCGAGTGCCGCCGACGCGCTGCGGGTCCGGCTCCGTGAGGTCAACGTCCGCAGTCGGCGCGGCCGTTTGGGGGACGCCAGTGGGTGAGCCCCGGCACCGCCGCAGCAGGCGCCGACGCGCCGGTGATGTCCTCTGGAGCTGCGCCAGTCGTCTGGCCTCGTGGGAGGGGCTGGTCCTGTTCATCGGCGCCGTGGCTCTCGCGTGCTTCCTCGCCGAGATGACGGTTCGGCTCCGGTGAGCGCGCCGATGCAGTCGGAGGGACTGACATGGTGAGCAGCAGGACGCAGATGCACCGCGCGCTGCGGGCCCGCGCCGAGGAGGCGAAGAACGAGGTGATCGCCGCCTATGAGAGCGGCGAGAGCCTCAACAGCCTCCGGTTCCGGCTCGGCGTCTCCTCCACCTGGCTCACCCGGATGTTCGGGGAGTGGGGTGTGCCGATTAGGGGGCAGCGTGAGGCGTTCGATGTGATGCGTGCCCGTCGGGAGAGGTCAGGTCAGGGGAGGGTGATGCCGTTCTCGTAGACCCATTCGCCTTTGTGGCGGGTGAAGGTGCTGTTCTCGTGGAGTGTGCCGGGGCCTGTTGTCGTGCGGTAGTGCGCGCGGAATGTCACCGTGCCGGTTGTGTGGAATGCCGTGCCTTCGGTGGTGGCCAGGATTTCCAGTGCTGTCCAGCGTGTGGTCGCGTCGAGGTCGAGTGTGGCGGGGCGTGTGTGGGGGTGCCAGGTGCGTAGGAGGTAGGCCGTGTCGCGGTGTGCGAAGGCGCTGTAGCGCGAGCGCATCAGTGCCTCGGCTGTCGGGGCCGTGGCGTCGCCCCTGTGCAGGCGGCCGCAGCATGACGCGTATGCCTCGGGGCCGCCGCAGGGGCAGGGGGTGGGCGGCTGGGGGCGGCGGGGGGTGCGTCGGGCCATGGTGACCATTGTGCCGGGCGGGGCGGGGGCGTACCGGGGGCGCTTGTCGCCGCATGCCCCATCTGGCAGCAACCGGACTGCGGAGCCTGCAACTTGAGGACGCGATCGGCCCTGCGCCGCAAGGGTCGACGCGGGTAGCGTCGGTGTCCTCGGCGGATTCCCGGCTCCACGCAGCGCCGCAGGAGGATGACGGATGACCGTACGGTTCCAGCTCCTCGGGCCGCTGAGCATCACGGACGGAACGGACACCGTGGTGCTCCAGCCGTCCAAGCCGACCAACCTGCTGGCCGCGCTGCTCCTGCGCTCCGGCACCATCGTGTCCGCCGGCTACCTCCAGCGGATGGTCTGGGGCGACGAGCAGCCCGTGACCGCCCGCGCGTCGCTCCAGACGTGCGTGCTGCGGCTGCGGCGGCTGTTCGCCAGGCACGCGGTGCTCGGCACGCCGATCGAGGCGGTGCCTGGCGGTTACCGGATCAGCGCCGACGCGCGTTCCCTCGACCTCGTGGACTTCCGCGAGCGCGCCAGGACGGCCGCCGCCACGGGCGCGGGTCCCGAGGCCGAACTGGCCGTGCTGCGCGGCGCGCTGGGGCTGTGGCAGGGCTCGCTGCTGGCCAACGTGCGCTCCGAGCTGATGCACCGCGACGAGGTGCCCCGGCTGCTGGAGGAACGGCTGCGCGTGGTCGAGCGCGTCTGCGACCTGTACCTGGCGCTCGGGCACTGCGGCCAGGCGCTCGTGGAGCTGTGGGGCATCACGCGGGCGCACCCCGGGCACGGCCGGTTCAGGGAACAGCTGATCGAGGCGCTGTACCGGACGGGGCGGCAGACGGAGGCGCTGGCGGAGTACCGGCGGTTCAAGGGGTTCCTGCTGGAGTCGCTGGGCGTCGATCCGTCGCCGGGGCTGCAGAAGCTGGAGCTGGCGATCCTGCGGGGAGATGATCTCGGGCCGGAGGCACGCCCGGTGATCGCCGCGCTGCCCGCCGCGCCGGAGCCGGAGCCCGAGGCCGCGCCCGTGTCCGAGGGGCCGCCGCCGGTGCCGTGGTTCACCGGCAGGGAGGCCGAAGTGGCCGCGCTGGCCCAGCGGTTGGGCGGGGCGGCGGACGTGTCCGCCGGGCCGGTGACGGAGCTGGTGTGCGGGGCGCCCGGCATCGGCAAGACGGCGCTGGCGCAGCAGGTGGCGCACCTGCTGCGGGACCGGTTCCCCGGCGGCCGCCTGCTGCTGCGCATGACGGACGCCGACGGCGTGCCGCGCCCGCCCGCCGAGACGGCGGCCGAGGCCGCCGCACTCCTGCCCGCGTTCGGCCGGGAGGGGAGCCCGCGCGCGCTGCTGGTGCTCGACGACGTGACGGACGCGGAGCAGGCGCGTCCGCTGCTGCCCGCCACGGGCGGTGACGCGGTGGTCGTCACGAGCAGGCTCGGTCTCGCCGGGCTCGTCGCGACGCACGGCGGGCGGGTGCAGCGGCTGGACGCGTTCACGCCGCGCGAGTCGGCCGACCTGCTGGGCGCCGTGCTCGGCGCGGAGCGCGTGGCGGCCGGGGCGGGCGAGACGGCCGCGCTGGCCGCCGCCTGCGGCCACCACCCGCTGGCGCTGGTGATCGCGGCGGCGCGGCTGCTGACGCGGCCCGCCCTCGGCCTGGCGGACGGCGTGCGGTGGATCGCCGCCGACCCGCTGTCCCGGCTCGCCCTGAACGACGACCCGCGCATGTCCGTACCGCGCGTGCTGCGGGGCGCGCTCGACCGGCTCGACCCGGCGCTCGCGGACGCGTTCCTGGCGGTCGGCGGGCTGCCGTCCGCCCGCTTCGGCCCGGCCGACGCCGCCCGCCTGCTGGGGCTGCCGGAGGCGGAGGCCGACCGCCTGATGGAGCGGCTGGTGGACGCGGGGCTGCTGGAGGACGGCCCGCCGGGCCCGTACCGCGTCCACGGACTGCTGCGCCTGTACGCCCGCCCCGCCGGCCACGGCCGGTTCCGACCGAGACAGAAGGTGTGACGAGGATGGCGAC
This sequence comes from Streptomyces sp. NPDC049879, assembly GCF_044461265.1. Classification (NCBI taxonomy): domain Bacteria; kingdom Bacillati; phylum Actinomycetota; class Actinomycetes; order Kitasatosporales; family Streptomycetaceae; genus Streptomyces; species Streptomyces sp. NPDC049879. Next base: position 68,086 of record NZ_JBITKT010000007.1, read on the forward strand.
ACCGTTCGACGAACTGGCCGGGGTCCGTCCGCGCATCCGGCGCGACGTGCTGTTCACGCGGACACCCGGCGGGGTGCTGTTCCACAACGCGGACGGCGGCTTCCACCTGGCGGGACGGAACGCGTACCGCTTCGCGACGCTGGTCGTGCCGCACCTGGACGGCTCGCGGCCGCTCGCGGACATCTGCGCGGGCCTCGGGGAGCAGCAGCGCGCGATGGTCGCGAAGCTGGTGGAGTCGCTGGTGGAACGGGACTTCGCGCGTGACACCGTGCCGTCGGGCGACGCGGGACTGCCGGAGGCGGTGCGGGAACGGTTCGCCGCGCAGATCGCATATGTGGACCACTACACGGACGACGCGGCGGCACGTTTCCTGCGCTTCCGCGAGACGTCGGTGGCGGTGCTCGGCGAGGGGGACGTGGCGGCCTGGTGCGCGCTGAGCCTGGTGCGCAACGGGTGCGCGGCCGTCGCCGTGGAGTCGCCCGCCCCGGCCGCCGAGGCGGAGGCGGCGGAACTGGACGGCGCGGGCTGCCCTGTACGGCTGACGGCGGCGCCGGGCGACGACGGCCTCGGGGCGTACGACGTCGTGGTGGTGGCGGGCGCCGACGCGCTGGCCCGTACGCGGCGGCTGCTGGACGCGGGCCCGCCGCCCGGTCAACTGGTCCTGCCCGTCTGGACGTTCGGTGAGCGGGCGGTCGTCGGGCCGCGCGGCTCGGCGGACAGCAGGGGGTGCGTGTCCTGCGCCCTGCTGCGCTTCGGCGCGGGCCTCGACGCCGCGACGGCGGCCGGGCTGTGGAGCGAACTGGCGGGCGGGGCACGCCCGTCGGGCGGCGCGCCGGGCGGGCCGCTGACCGGCCCGGTCGCCGCGATGCTCGGCAACCTGCTGAGCTACGAGATCTTCCGCACCGTGACCGGCGCCCTGCCCGCCGAGACCGAGGGGCAGGTCCTCGTGCAGGACCTCGACTCGCTCGACGTCACGGCCGAGCCGCTGCGCCCGCACCCCCGCTGCCGCCGGTGCGCGCCCGCCGCCGCGCCGGAGGACGGGCTGCCGGACGGGCTGGCCGTCGCGCGGACGACGACGGTCGGGTCGGCGCGGGACGCCGAGGAGCTGGTGGAGGAGCTGAACCGGCTGAGCACCGCGCTGGTGCGCCCGCACGCCGGGGTGTTCACCCGCTGGGACGACGAGACGCTGACGCAGACGCCGCTCAAGGCGGCCCGGGTCGCGCTGCCGCTCGGCACCGGCGGGACGCGGCTCGTCACCGCGTTCGACGTGCACCATCTCGCCGGGGCGCGCAGGCGCGCGCTGCGGGCCGCCGCGCTCGCGTACGTCGACCACGTGGTGCCCGCCGACGTCCTGCCCGGCGGCCCCGGGGAACTGCCGGTGGTACGCCCCGAGACGCTGACCGTCGGCAACGGCTCCCGTGCGGTGGCCTCCTGGACCGCCGTCACGTCGCTGCTGACGAAGGAGCAGTCCGCCGCGCCCACGGCGGCCGTGTGGCCCGCCGGACCGTACAACCGCGACCTGGCCGTCCAGCGCGGCCCGGCGGGCGCCGGGGCCGGGGAGACCCCGCAGGAGGCGGCGGGCCACGCGCTGCTCGCCGCGCTGGCGCACGACGCGCTGCTGCGGGCGGTCGGGGGGACGACGACCGTACGGCCCGTGCAGCCGCCGCGCGACGACGACGCGGAGCTGGTGTTCCTGCACCGCACGGCCGGGACGCTCGGCGTGCGGGTGGAGCTGCTCGACCTGGGCGAGGACGCCCGCTCCGGCGCCCACGCGGTGCTGGCGCGGAGCACGGCGGACGACGGGGGCGGCGAGGGCGGCGCCGGGTGGGCCGTCGCCTGCGACCTGACGGCCGGGGCCGCCGCGACCGCCGCGCTGCGCGACCTGCTGGGCGCGGTCCAGGTGGCCGCCGAGACGGGCGCGCCGCCCGACACCGGCGACCCGCTGCTGCCCGAGTTGGCCCCCGGCGCGATCGCCGTCACGGCACCGGCGGGACCGGCCGCGCCCGAGGCGACGTTCCCCGCGCTGCTCGACCGGCTGCGCGCGGCGGGGCGGGACGTGCTGTACGCCGACACCACACCCGCCGACCTCCGCGCGGGCGGCCTGCGTACAGCCCGCGTGCTGCTCACGATGGGAGACGCCCGTGCTGACAGCTGAGGCGGCACCCGGCGCGATCGCCGTCACGGCACTGGCCGACGTGTTCCGTCCCCGTCCTGCTCATGAGGGGAGACGCCCGTGCTGACGGCTGACGAGGTGCAGGTCGACGACCCGGTGGCCGGGCTGTGCGGCGCGCTGTCCGCGCTGATCGGCCGGGCGCTGGGCGGCGCGCGGCCCGTGGATGTCGCGCCGCTCGGGACGCGCGACGCGTTCGCCGGGCCGGTCGGGGCCGCGGGCGGTGTCCCCGTGCGGGTGTACGGGCGGCACGCCGTCGTCGGCCCGCTGCCCGGGGCGGACGGCGGGCAGCCGTGCGCGCACTGCCTCGAACGCCGCTGGCAGGCCGTCCGCTCGGTCGCGCTGCGCGAGGCGCTCGAACTCGGCGGCGGCACCCGCGCGGCGGGCACACCCCCGTACGCCACCCCCTTCGCCGCCGACGCGCTGGCCGCCGTCATCGCCGCGCGGACGGCGGGCGACGGGCCCCGCGCGGCGGTGCACCTCGTGGACCTCGCCGCCCTCACCGTCCGCCGCTACCCGCTGCTGCCCGACCCGGAGTGCCCGCGCTGCGGCCGTGCCGAGCGGGACACCGCCGAGGCCGCCGCCCTGGTGCTCGACCCGGCGCCGAAGCACCGGCCGGGCTCGTTCCGCGTGCGCGACATCGCGGACTACGACCTGCCGACCGACGCGTACGCCAACCCCGTCTGCGGCGCGCTCGGCCCGTCGGTGGTCTACGACGTGTCGTCCACGTCCACCTCGGCGACCATCGGCTGCTTCTCGCTGCGGTCGGGCGACTACCTGCGCGAGACGTTCTGGGGCGGGCACGCCGACACGTTCGCCGACAGCGTGCGCATCGGCATCCTGGAGGGCCTGGAGCGCTACGCCGGGATGCGCCCGCGCGCCCGTTCCGCCGCCGTGCGCGCCAGCCTCGACGCGCTGACGGCGGACGGCACGGCCCCCGAGGGCATCGTGGACCCGCGCCGCTGTGGCCTCTACTCCCCCGACTTCCACCGCGCGAACCCGCACATCCCGCCGTTCACCACCGACCGCGAGATCCCCTGGGTGTGGGGCTGGTCGCTGGGGAACGAACGCCCGGTCCTCGTCCCCGAAGTGCTGACGTACTACCACACGCCGGGCCTCGCGGGCCGCTTCGTGCAGGAGAGCTCCAACGGCTGCGCCTCCGGCGGCTCGCTCGCCGAGGCCGTGTACTTCGGGCTGATGGAGGTGATCGAGCGCGACGCGTTCCTCCTCGCCTGGTACGGGCGCGCGGCGCTGCCGGAGATCGACCCGGCGAGCAGCGCGCGGCCCGCGACGCGGCAGATGGTGGACCGGCTGGCGATGTACGGGTACGAGGCGCGGTTCTTCGACACGGCGCTGACGTTCCCGGTGCCCGTGGTGACGGGTGTCGCGGTGCGGCACGACGGCGGGCTCGGGCGGATGTGCTTCGGCGCGGGCGCCGGGCTCGACCCGGAGGCGGCGCTGGCGTCCGCGCTGTGCGAGATCGCCACCGACGCGGTGAACCTGCCCGGCCGCACCGAGCGCGAGGAGGGGCGGCTGCGCGCGATGGCCGCCGACTTCGGCAAGGTCGCCGCGCTGCACGACCACCCGCTCGTGTACGGCGTCCCGGAGATGGGCGTCCACGCCGACTTCCTGCTCGGCGCGCCCGGCGCGCCCCGGCCGCCCCGGCACGGGCTGGCGGAACGGTTCGGCGGCGGCCGGACGCTGCCGCCCGCCGACGACCTGCGGGCGGACGTGCGCGCGTGCGTCGCGGCGGTGACGGGGGCCGGGTACGACGTGGTGGTCGTCGACCAGACGACGCCGCAGCAGCGCGCGCTCGGCCTGGCGACGGTCGGCGTGCTGGTCCCGGGGCTGCTGCCCATCGACTTCGGCTGGTCGCGGCAGCGCGCGCTCGGCATGCCGAGGATGCGCACCGGGCTGCGGGAGGCCGGGCTGCGCGACCGCGACCTGGAGCCGGCCGACCTCAACCCGGCGCCGCACCCGTTCCCCTGACCCGCCCGCGACCCCGACCGAGCACGACGGCGTACGAGAAGGAGCAGACCATGGGGTACGCCCATGACTACGCCACCGCGATCATGCATCGCGGGCGCGTCCCGATGGAGCCGGCCGACTTCGTGCCCGACTGGGCGGACGGGCCGCGCAAGACGAAGTACTACCCGGGGACGGAACGCCTGCCGCTGCCGGACGCCGGGCCGTGGCCCGCGACGGCCACTGTGGGGCGCGGCCTGGGCGGTGAGGGCGGGACGGGGGCGTTCGGCCTGCCCGAACTGGCCGGGCTGCTCGGCGACTCGTACGGCCTCACCGGGCGGCGGCTCGGCGTGCAGGCGAACACGGACCTGGACGCGCTGCCGTTCTACCCGCTCGCCAACTGGTCGCGCGGCACGGCCTCCGGCGGCGGGCTGTACCCGGTCGCGGTCTACTGGGTGTCGGGCGCGGGCGGTCCTGTGCCGCCGGGGGTGCACCACTACTCGCCGCGCCACCACGCGATGCGGCGGCTGCTGACGGGCGATGTGACGGGCGAGGTCCGCGCGGCGCTCGGGCCGGGCGCGCCGGGGCGGGACACGGGCCAGTACCTCGTGCTGGGCGTCAAGTACTGGCAGAACGCGTTCAAGTACAACAGCTTCTCCTTCCACGCGGTGAGCATGGACGTGGGTGCGCTGCTGGGGAGTTGGCGGACGTGGGCGCGGGCGCGGGGCCTCGCGCTCGAACCGGCGCTGTGGTTCGACGAGGCGCGGCTCGCGCGGCTGCTGGGCGTGCGCGGGGACGAGGAGGGGATCTTCGCCGTCGTGCCGCTGCCGTGGGCGGGGACCGGCGCGGGACCGGCCGCGCCGGAGGCCGCCGTCGCACGGCGGGACGAGGAACGGTCGCGGCGCGTCCTGGAGTTCGCCGCGCTGCGGGCGATGCAGGAGGCGACATCGGCGGACGCCGCGCGGCGGCCCGCGCCCGGCGCGCTGGCGGCGGCAGCGCCCGCCGAGGAGGAAGAGGCGGACGTGCGGCTGCCCGCGCCCGTACCGCTGGAGCGGGGGCTGCGGGCGGCGCTGCGGGCGCGGCGCAGCAGCTTCGGCCGGTTCGCGGCCGGACGGCCCCTGGCCGCGGGGCGGCTGGCGGCGCTGCTGGCCGCCGCCCGGGCCGGGGCGCGGCTCGGCGGCGACGCGGACGCGGCGGGGGCCGGGGACCTGACGCGGCTGTACGTGTTCGTGAACCACGTGGACGGCGTCGAGCCGGGGGCGTACGCGTACGACCCGGCGGGCGGCAGCGCGCTGCGGACGGTGAAGGCGGGGCCGCCGGGACCGTTCCTCCAGAAGAACTACTTCCTGGCCAACTACAACCTGGAGGAGGCGGCGGCCGTGATCGTCCCCGCGATCCGCACCCACGCCGTGCTCGACGCGGTGGGCGACCGCGGCTACCGCGTCGTGAACGCGCTGGTCGGCTCCGTCGCGCAGGCCGCGTACACCGCATCGGCCGCGCTGGACGTCGGCTGCGGCGTGGCCCTCGGCTTCGACAACATCGCCTACCGCGAGGAGCTGGGGCTGCTCGACGGCGACGAGCAGCCGCTGCTGATCATGATGGTCGGCCACGAGCGCCCCGCGCCCGCCGACTTCCGCTACGAGATCGCCTGACGCGCGAGCGCCGGACGGATGGGAGCGCGAGAGGCCATGGACGGTACGGACGTCATCACACGGACCGGGCACACCCACCGCTGGGAGCTGGGCGGCCTGTTCACCACGCGCGTCGCCGGGCTGCCCCTGGCGGCGGTGGACGGCCTGCGGGCGCACAGCAGCGCCGCGTGGGCGGCGGAGGTCCTGGACGCCGAGGAACGGGTCCGTGCGGCGGGCGAGCGCGTCGCCGACCTGCTGCACGGCCTGGTCGGCAGCAACGAGGACGGCGACGCCCGGCGCGCGCTGCTGCGGCTGCGCCGCGAGGTGTTCAACAACCGCCTGCCCCGGAACCCGGACGAGGCGGTGGCCCTGGCGGGCGGCCGCGACACGGCGGCGGGGCGCGCCCTGGCGGACTGGCTCGCGGACCGCGCGGCACTCGCCGGGCGCGAGGCGGCTGGCCCCGGGCTGCTGGCCGCCGACCTGGCCGGGACGCGCGCCGCGCTGCGGGGGCTCGCGGCCGAGGAGCGGCTGCGGAACGGGCTGCTGCTGGCGTCGCCCTCGCTGGACGCCGAACTCGACACGTACCTCTCGCGCGTGAACGGCGCGGACGGCGCGGCGGGCGGGCCGGACAAGCGGGCGCGGAAGACCGAGCGGTCGCTGCTCGCGTACCTGTACAGGACCGCGTGCAAGACCAGCCCGTTCAGCACCTTCACCGGCGTGGCGCTCGGCACGCTCGGCGACGGCGCGCCGGACACGCTGCGCGCGGCCGGTCCGTGGACCAGCCGTCCCCGGCTCAACGTCGCCGTGCTCGGCCGGATCGCCGAGGCGGTCGTCGCGGACCCGGCGCGCCGCGCGGACCTGCCGGTCGCCCCGGCGCCCGGCTGGGGCCGGGAGGAGGACCGCGTGCGGTACGTGCGGCGGTGGGTGACGGCGGGCGAGGACGACACGGCCGTCACGTTCGACACGGTGCGCGACCGGCTGTTCTTCCTGCGGCGCAGCGGCGTGCTCGACCGGATGCTGGCGCTGCTAGGCGAGCGGCCCGCGCTGCGCTACGGCGAGCTGGCGCGCTGGCTCGCCGACGGCTTGGGCGCCCCCGCCGGGGACGTGGAGCGGTATCTCGCCGCCCTGCTGGAGGTGGGCATGGTGCGCGTCCCCAGTCTGGACACGGGGGTGCACGACACCGATCCGCTGCGCGCGTTCCAGCGGTCGCTGCGGGCGCTCGACCGGCCCTGGGCGCGGGAGACGGCGGACGCGCTCGAAGGCCCGGCGCGCTGCCTCGACCGCTACCCGGCCGAGGGCCCCGCCGGGCGGCGCGCGCTGCTGGCGGAGCTGCGCGAACGGCTCGGCGGCGTGCAACGGTCGCTGGGCGCGGAGCGCTCCAGGGTCCCGCGCACGGTGCTGTACGAGGACGTGACGGTGCCGTCCGTGACGGCGGACCGCGCCGCGTTCACCCGGGCGGTGGCGGAGCCGCTGCGCTCGGTGGAACGGGTGCTGCCCGCGTTCGACCTGACGCTGCCGCAGCGGCTGACGTTCACCGGCTTCTTCCTCGCGCGGTACGGCAGGGGCGGGCGCTGCGACGACCTGCTGCGGCTGATCCACGACTTCCACGAGGACTTCTTCGACCAGTACCTGTCGTTCACGTCACGGCGCGCGCGGTTCGACGCGGCGGGGCGGCACGTGCCGGAGGAGAACTGGCTCGGGCTGCCGCGGCTGAAGGCGCTGGACACCGCGCGGCAGGTGTTCCAGGACGGCGTGCGGGAGCTGTGGGAGACGAGCGGCGCGGCCGGGGCGGGCCCTGGCGGGCCGTCAGAACTGACCCTGCCCGACGACCTGTTCGCGCGCACGGCGGACGAACTTGCCGACCTGTCCGGCGGGACGGCGGTCTCCGCGCACCACGTCCAGCTCGCGGCCGGGGAGGGCGACGGGCCGCTCGTCGTCCTCAACCGCTCGTACGGCGGCCTGTCGTTCCCGTTCAGCCGCTTCACGCACTGCCACGAGGACACGGACCTGGCCGGGCGGCTGCGGGCGCGCGCCCGCGCCGTCCAGCCGCCGGGCGCCGTCTTCGCCGAGGTCACGGGCGGTCCCGTGACCAGCAACCTCAACCTGCACGGGCGGCTGACCGACTACGAGATCGTCTGCCCCGGCGAGACCAGCGGCGTACCGGCGGACCGCCAACTGGCCCTGGAAGAGCTGTCGCTCACCCACGACCCCGCCGCCGACCGGCTGGTGCTGCGCTCGGCGCGGCTCGGCCGCGAGGTCGTCCCCGTCTACCTCGGCTACCTGGTGCCGCTGGCGCTCCCTGAGGTCCCGCGCACGCTGCTGCTGCTCTCGCCGACGTCGATGGCGCCGCTGGACGTGTGGGGCGGCATCGCGGAGAGCGCGCCGTACGAGGGCGTGACGCGCCGCCCCCGCGTGCGGCACGGGCGGCTCGTCCTGGCCAGGCGCAGCTGGAGCGCCCCCGCCGCCGCACTCCCGCCACGCGCGGGCGGCGCCGGGGCCGGGGGCGACGCCGCGTGGTACCTCGGCTGGCAGCGGTGGCGGCGGCGCCAGGGCGTGCCGGAGCGGGTGTTCGCGACCGTGGCGGACGGCGGGGCACGGGGCGCGACCGGCGCCAAGCCGCAGTACGTGGACTTCGCCGCGCCGCTGTCGCTGCTGGCCTTCGAGGGGCTGCTGCGGCGGCCGGAGGCCCGGGTGGTGTTCCGCGAGGCCCTGCCGGACGGGGCCGCGCCCGGCGTCACCACCGAACGGGGGGCGCACGTCACCGAGTTCGCCGTCGAGACCGTGCGGGCGCCGCACGGCGAAGGTACCCCGCAAGGACTGGGAGGAGACGCGTCGTGAACGCGACCGGAGCGTGGCAGGCCGTCCATGTCCACTACGCCGCCAACCCGCGGCCGATGCTGCTGAACTGCGTGCGCCCGCTCGTCGCCGAACTGGAGGCGGACGGGCTGCTGGACGGCTGGTTCTTCATCAACTACTGGCTGGAGGGCCCGCACGTGCGGCTGCGCCTGCGGCCGTCGGCGCCCGCCGCCGAGCCCGAGGTGCGGGCCAGGACGGAGGCCGCCGTGGACCGGTTCCTCGCGGAGCGCCCGGCGCTGTACGAGGTGGACTCCGGTTTCCTCAACGAGTTCTACAACCAGCTGTTCGACATCGAGTTCGGCGCCGGGGACCGCGCGCCCTACCTCGACGCCGACGGCCGCATGAACCTGCGGCCGAACAACTCCCGCGCCTGGCAGCGTTACGAGCCCGAGTACGGCAAGTACGGCGGCCCGGCGGGCGTGGCGCTGGCGGAGTGGCACTTCCGGCACTCCAGCGAACTGGTCACCGACGCGTTCCGCGACAAGAACCTGCACCTGCGCACCGTGCTGCTCGGCACGTCCGCGCAGCTGATGATGGTGATGTCGGCCTGCTTCGTCGCCGAGGACGCCGCGCTGGCCGGCTACCTGGACGACTACTACACCTTCTGGCACCGGGCGTTCCCCGACACCGGCTTCATCGGCTCCACGGAGTACGAGCGGAAGGCGGACGAGGTCGGCCCGCCGCTGGCCCGCTGGTACGCGCGGATCAGGGACGCCGTGGCCGCCGGCGAGCCGGGGCGGCTGCCCGCCCTCCTCGCCCGCTGGGCCGCGCACTGCGCCGAACTCGCCGCGCGCGTACGGGAACTGGCCGACGGGGACGGGCTCGTGTTCCGCTCCTGGGACGGCGAGCGCGACGAGCGGGTCACCGACCGGGACGAGGCGCTCGTCCGCCTCCTCTCCCCCTATATGCACATGACCAACAACCGGCTGCACGTGACCATCCAGGACGAGGCGTACCTCGCGCACGTCCTCGGGCGGGCGCTGCGCCGGGAGCTGCCGCCGCGCGCGGCGGCCTCGCACGCCGGGCGGGAGCGGTGACCGCCCCCGGGTCCCTGGCGGGCCTGCGGCCCCGGCTGCGCCCGGGGGTGCTGGTGAGCGAGCCGCTGCTGCTCGGCCCGCGCACGGTGCACCTGGTGAGGGCGCCGGAGGGCGGGCGTACCTTCGAGGTCGGGCCGCGCGAGGCGTTCCTGATGACGCGGCTGGACGGGGCGCGGACCGTGGAGGAGCTGGGCGGGGCGTACGCGGAGGCGTTCGGCCGCAGGCTCGGCGAGGCGAACTGGCGGCAGCTGCTTGCCCTGCTCGGCGGCCGCGGCCTCCTGGCGGGCGGGCCCGCCACGCCCGCCGCCCCCGGCGAGGCGGCGGAGAAGCCGGGGAACGGGGTGCTGCGCGGCAGCGTCCGGCTCGTCGCCGACGCGCACGCCACCGCGGGGCGGCTGCACCGGGCCGTACGCCCGCTGCTGGCGCCCGTCCCGGCCGTGGCGCTGCTCGTGCTGCTGACCGGCATGACGGCCGTACTGGCCTGGCACCTGCCGGAGTTGGTGGACGGCGCGGCGGCCGTCTTCCGCAACCCCGTGCTGCTGGTGGCGGTGGCGACGGCCCTGTGGTTCAGCACGGCGCTGCACGAACTGGCGCACGCCGTCACCGCGCGGCACCACGGCGGCCGGGTCGGCGAGATCGGTTTGCGCTGGCGGCTGCCCGTCGTGATCATGTACTGCACCGTGGACGACTACCCGTTCCTGCCGAGCCGCCGCCGGCGCATCGCCGTCGCCGGGGCGGGGGCGGTGACGAACCTGCTGTTCCTCGTGCCGTTCTCCGCGTGGTGGCTGCTCGCCCCGGAGGGCGGCACCCGCGAGGCGCTGGCCGGGCTGCTGTTCCTCGGCGTCCTCCAGGCGTTCGCCATGCTGGTGCCGCTGCCGCCGCTCGACGGCTACACCATCGTCAGCCAGGCCCTGGGCGCCACCCGGCTGGCGACGTCGAGCCGCGCCTACCTCGGGCTCGCGCTGCGCCGCGACCCGGCCGCCGCCGCCCACCCGCCCCGCGCGCGCAGGGCGTACACGGTCTACGGGCTGTGCGTGGTGCTGGCCGCCGCCGTGCTGCTCGGCGCGTTCGTCCTGCTCGTCGACGCCCTGCTGACGGCGCCGTGACACCGTGAAGGAGATCTCCGTGGCCCACGCATCCGAGACCGCAGGACCCGGCGGGAGCGGCGCACCCGCGCCCCCGGCCGTCGTCCTGGACGGCGTGCACAAGACGTACGGCGGCGTGCGGGCGGTGGACGGCGTCTCGTTCACCATCGCCAGGGGCGAGTTCTTCGGGCTGCTGGGACCGAACGGCGCGGGCAAGACGACGCTGATCGAGATCATGGAGGGCCTGCGCCGCGCCGACGCGGGCACGGTCGCCGTCCTCGGCACGCCGCCGTGGCCGCGCGACACGGCGCTGCTGCCGAAACTGGGCGTGCAGACGCAGTCGTCGGCGTTCTTCGTGCGCCTGACCGCCGCCGAGCACCTGCGGACGGTCGCCGCGCTGTACGGGGCGGACGGCGACGCGGCGGCGCGCACGCTGCGTTCGGTCGGCCTCGACGAGCAGGCGGACGTACGGGTCGAGGACCTGTCGGGCGGCCAGCGGCAGCGGCTGGCGATCGGCGCGGCCCTCGTGCACGACCCCGAGCTGATCTTCCTCGACGAGCCGACCGCCGCGCTCGACCCGCAGGCCCGCAGGTCGCTGTGGCGCGTGCTGCGCGACCTGAAGAGCGCGGGCCGCACCATCGTCTACACGACCCACCACCTGGACGAGGCCGAGGCGCTGTGCGACCGGGTCGCGATCATGGCGAGGGGGAGGGTCACGGCCCTCGACAGCCCGCACCGGCTGATCGCGGGGAACGCGACCGTGACCCGGCTGCTCGTCCCGGCGGAACGGCTCGGCGTGGACACCGCGCGAGAACTCCCCGGCGTGCTGCGGGCCGACCTGGACGGCGACGTGGTGGTCCTCCAGGCCGCCGACGCCGGGCCCGTGCTCGCGGCGGTCGCCGAAGTGGCCGGGCTCCAGGGCGTGCAGACCCGCACCCCCACCCTGGAGGACGTCTACCTGACCCTGACCGGGCAGGCGGGCGAGCCGTCCGCGGAGGCCGCCCGCGCCGACGGGTTCACGGACCAGCTGCGACGGACGGAGCCGAGCGCATGAGCGCCTACACCGCACTCCGGGAGGCGGGCTACCGGGCGTACACCCGGGACCGCACCACCCTCTTCTTCACCTTCGCCTTCCCCCTGCTGTTCCTCGTCGTGTTCGGGCTGATCTTCAGCGGCCAGGACGTGGAGGAGAGCGGCAGGCCGTACATCAGCTACATCGCGCCCGGCGTGCTGTCGTGGGGCGTGGCAAACGCGGCGGTGTTCGGCATCGGCTTCACGCTGATGCAGTGGCGCCGGGACGACATCCTGCGGCTGATCCGGATGACGCCGACGCCGCTCGGCGCCGTCCTGGGCTCGCGGTACGTGCTGGCGATCGGCGTCGGCGTCGTGCAGGCCGTGGTGTTCGTGGCCGTCGCGATGCTGCCCGGCTTCGGGCTCGAACTCGACGCGGGCTGGCCGCTGGCGCTGCCGGTGCTGCTGCTCGGGGTGTCGGCGTTCCTGGCGCTGGGGGCGATCGTCGGGGCGTACTGCCGCACGCCGGAGGCGGTGGCGGCGGTGGCCAACTGCCTGATGGTGCCGATGGCGTTCCTGTCCGGCTCGTTCTACCCGCTGGACGCGATGCCGTCGTGGCTGCAGAACATCTCGTGGGTGCTGCCGCTGCGGCACCTCAACGACGGGGTGTCCGCCGCGCTGACCGGCTCGGGCGGCGCAGGGGACATCGGCCTGGCCGCCGCGCTGCTCGTCGCGTTCGCGGCGGTCATGGGCGTCGTGGCCTTCCGGACCTTCCGCTGGAGCGACCAGGCGTGACCGCGACCGTGACCGCACCGCCGCCGCCCCTCGACGCGGCCCGTGACACGCTCCAGGCCGCGCTGCGGCGGCGCTGGGAGGAGGCGGGCCGCCCGGGGCCCGCGCCCGTGGTCGTGCCGCTCGGCGCGGCCGACGTCCTGGCGCCCGGCGCCGACCCGCACGCGGACGCGCGGCCCGCCGCCCCGTTCCACCTCGCGGCGCGCGCCGTGCTGCTCGGCCCCTGGGGCGGCGGCGGGCGCGCGGCGTGCGGGCAGTGCCTGGCGATGCGGTGGCAGCGGCTGCGGACGCGCTCCGAGCGCGAGGCGCTCGAAGGCGGCGCGGCGCCCGGCGGCGCGCGCGGCTGGCCGGTCGTCACGGACCACGCGGCGGACGCCGTGTGGGCGGCGGCGCGCGCGGTCGCCGCCCGCGCGGACGCGCCCGCCACCGGCGACGGGCTGCCCCGCGTCACGCGGATCGACCTCGCCACGCTGGCGCTGGTGACGTTCCCGCTCCTGCCCGAGCCGCTGTGCCCGCACTGCGTCACGCCCAGGACCGAACGGCCGCAGGACGCCGTCCCCGACCTCACCGGCGCGGTCAAGCCAGACCCCGGCAGCTACCGCACACGGTCCACCGCCGCGTTCGCCCTGCCGGCCGAGGCGCTGGCCAACCCGGTCTGCGGCGCGCTCGGTTCCCGCACGCACCTCAACCCGGCGTCCACGACGACCGCGCCGGTGTCGGGCAGCAACTTCGTGCGCGGCTACGCGGGGCTGAACGACGTCACCTGGAGCGGCCAGGGCGACAGCTACGCGACGAGCGGGACCCTCGCGTTCCTCGAAGGCCTGGAGCGCTACGCCGGGACGCACAACCGGCGCGGCCTGCTGCCGGTCACCGCCTCCTACCGCGACCTGGCCCGCGCCGCCCGCGACGGCGGCACCGCCGTCCTCGACCCCGGCGACTGCGGCGCGTACGCCCCGGAGACCTACCGCGACGACCCGATGGTGGACCCGTTCGACCCCGGGCGGCCCATCCCGTGGCTGCACGGCTGGTCGCTGCGCGACGAACGGCCCGTCCTCGTGCCCGCCCGGCTGGTGCACTACAGCGCGGGCGTGGCGGCGGACAACTTCGTCTTCGAGTGCTCCAACGGCTGCGCCACCGGCGGCCATCCGGCCGAGGCGGTGCTGCACGGGCTGCTCGAACTCGTCGAGCGCGACGCGTTCCTCCTCGCCTGGTACGGCCGCCGCCGCCCGCCCCGCATCGACCTCGCGACCTGCCGCACGCCCGGCATCCGCGCCGCGCTCGACCGCGCCGCGCTGCTCGGCTACGACGTGCACGCCTACGACACGCGCGCCGACCTGCCGGTGCCCGTGGTGACGGCGCTCGCCGTACGCAGGGACGGCGGCGAGGGGCTGCTGTCGTTCGGCGCGGCGGCCGGGTTCGACCCCGAGCAGACGGTCGCGGGCGCGCTGAGCGAAGTCCTCACGTACATCCCGCACCTGCCCTTCCAGGTGCGGGAGCGGCGGGCCGAACTGGAGGCGATGGCCGAGGACTTCACGCGCGTGCGCGAGCTGAAGGACCACGCGCAGCTGTACGGGCTGCCGCGCATGGCCCGGCACGCGGAGCCGTTCCTCGCGCCCTCGCCCGCCCGTCCGCTCGCCGAGGTCTTCGCCGGGTGGGAACGCGCCAGGCCCCGCACCCTCGACCTGCTGGACGACCTGCGGCTGCTGCGCGACGGGCTCGCGGGCGCCGGGCACGACGTGATCGCCGTCGTGCAGACCACGCCGGAGCAGCGCGCCGCCGGGCTGCACACAGTGGCGACGCTCGTGCCGGGGCTGCTGCCGCTGGACTTCGGCTGGAACCGGCAGCGCGCGCTGCGCATGCCGAGGCTGCGCGCGCTGTGCGGCCCCGGCGCGGGCGCCCACGCCGTGCCGCACCCGTTCCCCTGAGCGCCGCGCACGCGTGGCAGGGCCCTCCCGGCTCGGTGGTCCGCCGGGAGGGCCCTGTCGCGCGGCGCCGGGATCAGGCGCTGCAGGAGGTGGTGCTGGTGGTGCTGGAGCAGGTGGAGGTCGAGGAGCAGGAGGTGGAACCGGCGAGGACGACCTCGGCCTCGTCCGAGTAGTCCGAGATCTCGAAGGTCTCCGACTCCAGCTCCAGGATCTCGTCGGCCAGCGTGGACAGCTCGGGCTTCTGCGACATGGTGTCTCCTCGGGGACGGGGGGCGGGCGCCGGTGGCACCGGCTGCGGCCCGCCACCGTTCCATTGCAGCGGGGGGCGGCGGCAGGAGTACCCCGGTTCCGCTGTCAGGTCGCTGACACCTGGTGTCAGCGACCTGCGCGGGCGGCGCGCGGCGTCCCGTGCATGCTGGGGTGCGACGGGGACGTGAGGCAGGCGTGAGGAAGAGGGGTCCGCATGGCCGTCCCGCCGGACGTGCTCAGGTCAGCCGTCGAGCTGTACCTGGCGCTCCACACCCGTCCAGAGCCCGCGGGAGCCGAGGAGCGCACGGCCGCCGCGCTGGCCGCCTGGCTGCGCGCCGACGGGTACGCCGTCACCACCGGCGTCGGCGGCCACGGCGTCGCCGGGGTGCTGCGCAACGGGGACGGGCCGGTCGTCCTGCTGCGCGCCGAACTGGACGCGCTGCCCGTCCAGGAGGAGACGGGCCTCGCCTGGGCGAGCGAGGTCCCCGGGATGATGCACGCCTGCGGGCACGACCTGCACCTCGCCGCGCTGGCGGGGGCGGCCCGTGTCCTCGCCGGGTCGGCCGCGTCGTGGCGGGGCACCGTCGTCGCCGTCGGCCAGCCCGCCGAGGAGACCCTCACCGGGGCGCGGGACATGCTGGCGGACGGCCTCTACGAGCGCTGCGGCGTGCCGGACGCGGTGCTCGCGCAGCACGCCGCGCCGCTGCCCGCCGGGACGGTGGCGCACGCGCGGGGCGCCGTTTTCGCCGGGAGCAGGACCCTGGACGCGGTGCTGCACGGCACGGGCGGCCACGGCGGCACGCCGCACCTGACGGTCGATCCGGTGCTGGCCGCCGCCGCGGCCGTGCTGCGGCTCCAGGGGATCGTCTCGCGCGAGACGGCACCGGCCGAGCAGGCCGTGCTGACGGTCGGCAGGCTCAGGGCGGGCGAGCTGGCGAACGTCGTCCCCGACCGGGCGGAACTCGGCCTCAGCCTGCGGGCGTTCGGCGAGGACACGCTCGACCGGATGACGGCGGCGGTGCGGCGGGTGCTGCGCGCCGAGAGCGACGCGTCCGGCTGCCCGCGCCCGCCGGACGTGACCGTGGCGGCACGTTCGCCCGCGCTGGTGCCCGACCCGGGGCTGACCGGGCGCGTACGGGCCGCGCACGAGGAGGCGTTCGGCGCGCGGCGGGTGCTGGAGTGGCGGCCGGCGACGGCGACGGAGGACTTCCCGTGGTTCGGCCCGGCGGGCGCCGGGCTGCACGGCGGGACGGCCGTGCGCACCGCGTACTGGATGCTGGGGACCGTTCCGGCGGCGCGGTGGCGCGCCGCGCTCGCCCCCGGCGGGCCGCCGCTGCCGCCCAACCACTCCCCCGCGTTCGCGCCCGACGTGCGCACGGCGCTGCCCACCGGCGTCGAGGCGCTGACGGGGGCCGCGCGGCGGGTGCTCGGCGCGGCGGTGCCCGCCCCGGCGCGGGCGGCGGGGTGAGCGCTGCGGCGGCGGTGGAGGTCGTCGCGGTGCGGCGCGACGCGTCCGCGCCGTACGCGGAGACGACCGCCGTGCGTCTCGTGTGGCTGCTGCGGGCGCACCGGCCGCGCTGCGCCGGGATCGAACGGGACCGTGTGCGGCTGCGGCTGGCGGACGGGCCGCCGGGCGGTCAGGCGGCCGCGCGGGCGGCGCTGCGGCGCGCGCTGGCGAACGGGTCGGTGCCGGGGTGGGCGGTGGAACGGTGGGGGTGACGGCGTCGGTGGTCGGGCGGCGGTCAGATCCAGCCGCGTTCGCGGGCGAGCAGCGCGGCCTGCGCCCGCGTCGACGCCCCGAGCATGCGCATGACATCCGCGATGTGGCGGCGGTACGTGCGCACCGAGACGCCGAGGTCCCGCGCGCCGGTCTCGTCCTTGCCGACGGTGCACATCAGCCGCAGCACGCGCAGTTCGGCGCCGGACAGGTCGGGACGCCGGTCGGCCGGGGGGCGCACGGCGAGCGACACGTCGTCCGCCTGCTCCCAGATCCGCTCGAACAGCCCGGCCAGGCTCGCGACCAGCACCCCGTCGCGGACCAGCAGCGCCCGGCTCGTGTCCCGCCGGGGGTCGAGCGGCATCAGGGCGGCCCGCCGGTCGTAGACGACGACGTGGTCCGACATCTCGGCGGCGACACGCACCCGGGCGCCCCTGCGGACGAGTTCGCCGAGGTACGCGGCCGTCGGCTCGTGCGCGAGCGCGGTGCCGGTGACGACCATGCGGCGGCGCACGCCACGGCGCAGCGCGCGGAAGTCGCGGGCCCGCACCCCAGCCGACCGCTCGGGCGTCAGACGGGCGCGCGGTTCGGCGGAGACGATCTCCTCGCGGGCGAAGAAGGCGAGATCGTCCATCCGGTCGTGGATGGCGCTGCCGCCGTCGAGCTGTTCGATGCCCTGGGCGGGCGCGGTGCGGCGGGCTGTCTCCGCGCGTAGCGTGTCGAGCACGTGGCGGTACTGCGTGATGCGCTGGATCTCCTGGTACATGTCGCGCAGCCGCAGTTCGCTGAGCCTGGCGAGCGCGATCTCGGGATCGGCCGCCGTCGTACAGCCGGGAAGCTCGCCAGGTCTGAGCAGGCCGAGGCGGGTGAGGCGGTCCAGCGCGAGGCGCACGGCCTCGGGGTCGGCGTCCAGGACGAGGGGCAGTCCTTCGCGGGTCGTGCCGGGGTGGCGCAGGAAGTGGCGGTAGACGGCTTCCTCGGTCGGGGACACACCGAAGTCCGCCAGTTCGTTCGCATGCACGTCTGACACTCCTGTGGGGGCGGCCCCGTGTGGGGGCACGGGCGGGGAGCGGGGTGCGGGCCGGGTGGGGCCCGGAGTCGCCTTGTTCCTGCCCGTTCGCATACGGCGCCGAACACCTGATCATCGCCGGACGACCAGGCAGGGACGACCGTCCCGGTCAGCGCGCCGCACCGGCCGTAGCGGAAGGGAAGCGTCCGGCGGCGTGCTCCGCCCCAACGGCGGACGGGCGCCGCGTCGCACCCGCCGGGGAGGGGCGGGCGGGGTTACCTTCACCGGACGGAACGCGGCCCGTCACCCGCGTCCACGGCCGTCCCCGGCCCACCGTCGGAAGGGGTCCCATGCACCGCTCGTCCCGCGCCTCCCGCCTCGCCCTCGCGTGCGCCGCCCTCACCCTGGGCACGGCCTTCGCGCCGCCGGGGGCGGGGACCGGCGACGGCGAGCCGTCCGCCGTGTTCGTCCAGAACAACGGGGCGGACGGCAACGAGATCGTCGCCTACGCCCGCGCGTACGACGGCACGCTCACCCGCCGGGGCGTCCACCCGACCGGCGGCGACGGCGCGGCCCTCGACGGGGCCGTCGCCGACGACCTGGCCTCCCAGGGCTCCCTGACCCACGACCCGGGCCACGGCCTGCTCTACGCCGTCAACGCGGGCAGCGACACCCTCACCGTCTTCCGCGTCCACGGCACCCGGCTCGAACGCCTCCAGGTCATCTCCTCCGGCGGCGACTTCCCCGTGAGCGTCACGGCGCACGGCGACCACGTATACGTGCTCAACGCGCTCGGCGGCGGCAGCATCCAGGGGTTCGCGTACGCGTCGGGGCGGCTGACCGCGCTGCCGCGCACGCACCGCGACCTCGGCCTCGACCCGGCGGCCGCCCCGCAGTTCCTCAACACCCCGGGGCAGATCGGCTTCACGCCGGACGGCTCGGGGCTGCTCGTCACCACCAAGGCGAACGGCGACCGCGTGCTGCACTACCGGATCGACGCGTACGGCCGCCCCGCCGCGCGCCCGGTGGTGACGGAGCTGCCGGACGCCGTGCCGTTCGGCTTCACGTTCGACCGGGGCGGGCGGCTGGTGCTGGCCGAGGCGGGCCCGGAGGCCGTCGCGGTCTTCGACATCACGCCGGACGGCGGGCTGCGGCGGGTGAGCGAGCGCGCCACCGGCGGGACGGCGACCTGCTGGGTCGCGAGGAGCGGACACCTCTTCTACGCGTCCAGCGCGGGCAGCGACACGGTCGGCGTCCTGCGCGGCGAGCGGTCGGGCAACCTCGAACTCCGCGCCACCACACCGACGGAGGCGGGTCCCGTCGACGCCGCCGCGTCCGCCGACGGGCGGCACCTCTACGTGCAGACGGGCGTCGCGTCCACCGTCGAGGCGTTCGCCATCGGCCGCGACGGATCGCTGACGCGGGTCGGCTCCGTGCCGGTCCCCGGCGGGGACGGCGGCGAGGGCATCGCGGTGGTGTGACCGGGCGGCCCGCCGGGCGCCTGCCGCGCTCCCGTGAGGCGGGGACGCGGCAGGTGGAGGGGGACGGCTCAGGAGATGCCGAGGCGCCTCATCGCCAGGCAGGCGAGCGCGACGTCGCAGGCGGCCACGCCCTGGACGACGCCGAGGACCGTCTCGCCCGGGTCCGTGCGGCCCGGCAGCAGACCGGCGGCCACCTCGGGCAGCGACCCGCTGAGCCGTGCGGCCAGCGTCTCAGGGGGCAGCCCGGCGTCGAGCCAGGCGCCGATCGACCCGACCTCGCGGGCGTAGCCGAGGTCGTCGACGTACAGCCGGTCCACCGCGCGGCCGGTGGCGGAGCCGGTGAGGACGTCGGCGGCCAGTTCCGCGCCGCCGCCGAGGCCGAGCAGCGTGCCGCCGGGCGACAAGTGCCGCGCGTGCACGACCGGTTCGCGGGACGACGTGATCGCGACGAGCACGTCGCTGCCCGGCGCGGCGGCCTCCAGGTCGGTGCCCGGGACCACCGGCACCCCGCACCCGGCCGCCTCCGCCGCGAACGCGGCGGCGGACTCCGCCCGCCGGGCCACGACCCGTATCTCCCGCAGCGGGAACGCCTCGGCGAAGACGGCGGGCATCAGGCGCCCGATCCGCCCGGCGCCCACGACCGTGACCACCTCGGTGTCCCGGCGTGCCAGCAGCCGCGCGGCCACCGCCGCCGACGCGGCCGTCCGCAGCCGGTACAGCCAGCTCTCCTCGACGGCGACCAGGGGCCGCCCCGACTCGGACTCCAGCACGAGGCACCAGCTGTTGCGCCCGCCGGTGTGCGTCGGCGTGACGCGCACGCCCGCCACCCCGTACCGGTCGAGCAGGGCGCCCTTGAGGCTGAAGCCGTGCGGGGCGCCGCCGAGCCGGGTGATGGCGGGCGACGACAGGGACAGCCGCTCCGCGCCCAGGTCGGCCCACGCGTCGCGCACGGCCGCCAGCGCGTCGGCGGGCGTGACGACGGAGCGGACGTCGGCGTCCGGGACGAGGGGGATGCCGGGCGCGGTCACGCCGCCGCCTCCGGGCCCCCGGCGCCCCCGCCGCGGACCACGGCGACGCACAGGCCGCCGCCGTCGGGCGCCTGGTGCACGGAGTTGGCCGAGATGAACATCCGGCCGGAGCCGAGCACCGAGCCCGCGACGCCGCTCATGACCGCCCTGACGTGCTTGTCCGGGTCGAGATGGCTGGTCAGGACGGTGGTACGGGCGCCGCGCAGCGTGCCGTCGTGCCGGTGCCCCGCCTTGACGAGCAGGGCGGCCACGCGGTCCGGGTCGGCGACCGTCCCGTCCGCCGTCAGCCCGGCCCCGGCGGCGGCCAGGACGCGCCGGATGCCGGGGGCGTCGAGGACGTCGGCGAGCAGGCCCGAGGCGATCCGCAGGTCGCCGCCCGCGCCGGGCCGGTTGCCGAGGACGAGGACCTCCACGCGCGCCGCCTCCGGGCTGGAGAAGACCATGGAGCGGCGGGAGTACAGCGTCAGGTCGCGGCCGAACGCGCCCGACACCACGCGGGAGCGGTCCACCTCGCCCAGCGCGAGGGCCGCCCCGAGGGCGCCGACCGCCTTGGCCTCGGCGGAGGTGACGCGGGTCGGCTCGTCGTGGCCGACCAGCGGCGTCTTCACGAGCGCGAGGGCCACCTGACCGGTGGTCAGCCCGGCGTCCGCCACGGCGTCCGCGACGGCCTGCTCCGCCAGCGCGACGTGCTGCTGCGAGCCGATCTCGCCGCCGCGCACCGTACGGCTGCGCCCGACACCGAGGGCGAGCGTGCCCGTGCCGCCCGGCTCCCGGCCGTCCTCGTCCGCCAGGTCCGCGATCAGGTGGCCGAACGGCGTCATGGCGCCCTCGGAGCCGGTGGAGTGGAGGAGGACGGTCCGCTCCAGCAGCGCGGCGCCGCCGTGCGCGAGGACGGCCTCCGTGGCGCGCCAGGAGGCGAGTTCGCGCGAGTGGTCGTCGACGTCGGCGTTGCCCTCGGTCTTCACCAGCAGCGCGAGGCGCCGGACGCGGGCCGGGTCGAGGGCCCGGAGGCGGTCCGCCAGTCCCGCGGTGTCGCCCGGCCCCGCGGTGTCGAAGGAGTCGATCCTGACTGTCATGCTCGGGTGCCTTTCGGGAGGTGACCGGTCGGTTCGGGCCAGCGGCCGGCCCACCCGTACGCGGTCTCGTAGTCGTGCGCGACGCGGAGCAGCGCACGGTCCGCGCCGTAGGGCCCGATCAGCTGGAAGCCGATCGGCACGCCGTCGGCCGAGGGCGGCCCCGGCAGGCTGACGGCGGGGACGCCGGTGGCGTTCGCGATGCCGGTGAAGACCCGCTGGTACGGCGGGGCCAGCTCGTCGGCGGCCCACGGCATCGCCCCGGCGACCGGGGTGAGGAGCAGGTCGGTCCCGGCGAAGAAGACGGCCAGTTCGGCGAACAGGTCGCGGAAGGCGTCGAGCGCGGCGACGTAGTCGGCGGCCGTCAGCGAGCGGCCGTGGTCCACCATCGGCGGGTAGATGTCCGCGACCTGCCCGCGCCAGTCCTCGCGCCCGGCCATCAGCCACGCCAGCCCGCCGGTGCCGATGGTGCGCCAGTGGGCGTCGAAGCGGGCGAAGTCGAACGGGACGGGGCCGGTCTCCACGTGGTGGCCGAGGGCGGTGAGCCGGTCGGCGGCGGCGGTGACGGACGCGGTGATCTCCGGCTCGACCGGGTAGTCCCCGAACTGCCCCACCAGCCGGACCCGCAGCGGGCGGCCGGCCGGCAGCGGCGTGTCGGGCACGCCCAGGGAACGGCGGTCGCGCGGGTCGGGACCGGCCACGGCGTGGAGCAGCGCGGCGACGTCGCCGACCGTGCGGGCGGCCGGGGCGACGACCTCCAGGTCGTGGAGCACCACCGGGAGGCCGTCGAGGCGGGCGACCCGCCCGGTGGTGGGCTTGAGGGCGGCCAGCCCGCAGTAGGAGGCGGGCCAGCGGATGGAGCCGCCGCCGTCGGTGCCGAGCGCCACCGGGCCGACGCCCGACGCGACGGCCGCCGCGCCGCCGCCGGTGGAGGCGCCCGTGGTGAGGGCGGTGTCCCAGGGGTTGCGGGTGGTGCCGTGCAGGAGCGTGCTGACGTTGCCGAGGCCGAGGGTGAACTCGGAGACGTTCGTCTTGCCGAGGATCACCCAGCCGGCGCGGCGCAGCCGGGCGACGGGCAGTTCGTCGCGGTCGGGCACGTGGTCCGCCCAGAGGCGGCTGCCCCAGGCGCAGGGCATGCCCGCGACCGGGATGTTGTCCTTGACGGTGAGCGGCACGCCGTCGTGGGGGCCCGCCGGGGTGCCGTGGCGCCAGCGTTCCGTGCTGGCGGCGGCGGCGCGGCGGGCGTCGTCGAAGGCCTGGTGCGCGAACGCGTTGATGTGGCCCTCGACCTGCCCGGCGCGTGCGATCACCGCCTCGACGGCCTCGGTGGGGGTGACGGTGCCGGAGGCGTAGGCGGCGGCCAGCGCGCGGGCGGGCCACCGCCACAGCTCCCCGGCGGCCGGGCCGGGGCCCGGCGGCGGCGCGGGCCGGGCGGAGTGCGCCCGTCCTGCCGCCGGCCGGGCCCCGGAGTGGTCGTCGGTCACTGTGCGGGCTCCAGTGTCCAGTAGAGGGTGACGGGCTCGGGGGTGAAGGTCAGTCCGGTCACGCCCTGGGCCGAGACGAGGTTGCGGCCGGTCACGACCAGCGGGAGGAAGGAGGCGTCCTCGGCGGCGAGCCGCTGGATCCGCCGGTACGCCTCCTCGCGCTCGGGGCTCGGGGCGGCCATGGCGAACTCGTGCTGCAGGTCGTCGATCTCCGGGACGCTGGTGCGGGGGAAGTTGACGACGCCGCCGGTGACGCTCCACAGCTTGACCGGGGTCTTGGCGTCCTCGACGTAGGTCGAGAGGCTGGAGAGGACCATGCCGTCGTCCGGGGCGCCCGCCGAGTCGGCGGTGGCGCGGCCGATGATCGAGGTGATGATGGCGGCCGACGTCTGGGGCTGGAGCGTCACGTCGATGCCGAGGGGTTCCAGGGCGCTCTTGATCAGCTGCGCGGCGGTGGCGGAGTCGGCGTTGTCGCTGGGGTAGCGCAGGGTGGTGCTGATGTCCGGGGCGCCCGCCTCGTCCATGAGGTCCCGGGCGCGGCCGGTGTCGCCGTACGCCTCCCAGGCGGGCTCGTAACCGGCGGCGTTCCGCGCGACGTAGGAGACGGCGCGTTCGGCCTCGCCGTAGTAGACGGTGTCGAGGATCTGGTCGTACGGCAGTGCCTCGGCGACCGCGCGGCGGACCAGCGGGTCCGTGAACGGGCCGGTGTCCGAGGCGATCTGGAGGAAGAGGTAGGTCGGGGTGTCGGCGTGCGCGACGCGGAACCCGGCCTCGCCGAGGTCCTCGGCGTCCCGGGGGCTCAGGCCGTACTGCGCGATGTTGACGCTGCCGCCGCGCAGGAGCGAGGCGACGTTGCCGTCGTTGCTGACGCGGAGGCTGACGGCCGGGAAGGCCGCCGGATCCACGGCCGCGTCGGGGACGGCCTCCAGGTCGAGCGACTGGCCGGGCTGGCGGCCCTTGACGAAGTACGGGCCGGAGCCGGCGACGTTCTCCTTGAGCCAGTCGGCGGCGATCGGGTCCTCGTCGGTGGCGTGCTCCAGGGCGGCGGCGGAGTCGACGACGCCGTACCAGCAGGTGCGCAGCGTGGCGATGTTGACCTCGCTGGCGGGGACGGGCTCGCCCGCGGCGTCCTGGTAGCGGATCGCGACGTGCGTCGCGTCCGGCGCGGTGATCTGGTCCTTCTCGAAGACGCCGCTGTTGTTCAGCTCGACGGCGCCGTTCAGGTCGAGGGCGCGCTGGAGGGACCAGACGACGTCGGCGGAGGTCAGCGGGTTGCCGCTGGGGTGGAACGTGACGTCGTCGCGGAGGGTGAAGGTGACGGTGTCGCCTTCGGTCTCCCAGGACTCGGCGAGCGCGGGGGCGGCGGCGAGGCCGTCGGAGACCGCGTAGCCGTCCTGGTCGGTCGTGGCGTAGCCCACCAGGTTCTGGTAGACGTTCATCGCCAGTTCCTTGTCCTGGTCGGTGTTGGCGTTGCCCGGGTCCATGGTCGAGATGTCGCTCGGCCAGGCGGCGACGAGCGTCTCGGGGGCCGCGGCGGCGGCCTGGCTGCCGCCGCCGCCCGCCTGCGAGGACGAACAGGCGCCGAGCAGCGCGGCTGCGGTGGCCGCGGCGGCGCACGCCAGCAGGCGCGTGCGGCGCGGGGACTCACTGGTCATGGGGTCTTCCTCGTCTTTCGGGTGTCACGCGTCCGGCGCGTCTCTTCGCTCGTCCGCCGGGTCGGCGCCGACCTGCCGGTGGATGACGGGACAGGCGGCCTCGTGGGTGCCGCCGAAGGGGAGTTGGGGGGGACGTCGGGCCGTGCAGGCCTCCTCCGCCAGCGGGCAGCGGGGGGCCAGCGCGCAGCCGGGGAGCACCTCGAACGGTCCGGGGTTCTCGCCGGTCAGCCGGATCGTGCGGGTGTGGCCGCCGTACCGGGCGACGGGTGCGGCGTCCAGCAGCGCGCGGGTGTAGGGGTGGGCGGGGTCGGTCAGGACCTCGTCGGTGGTGCCCGACTCGACGACGCGCCCGGCGTACATGACGTGCACGCGGTGGGCGATGCGCCGGACGGCCTGGAGGTCGTGCGAGATGAGGAGGTAGGCGATGCCCTGCTCGCGCTGGAGGCGGGCGAGCAGGTCGAGGACGACGCCGCGGGTGGAGGCGTCGAGGGAGGCCGTGGGCTCGTCGAGGATGACGGCTTTCGGCTGCACGGCGAGCGCGCGGGCGATGCCGATGCGCTGCCGCTGGCCGCCGGAGAGGGCGGCGGGCAGCCGGTCGAGGACGGTCTCGGGCAGCTCGACGGAGGCGAGCAGTTCGCGGATGCGCCGGTCGCGTTCGGCGGCGGGCATGCGCAGGTGGAGCCGCAGCGGTTCGTCGAGGATGGAGCGGACGCGCTGGCGGGGGTCGAGGGAGCCGCGGGGGTCCTGGAACACCATCTGGAGTTCGCGGTAGACCGCGCGCCGGTGGCGGCGGGCGGCGACGGGGCGGCCCGCGAGGACCACCTCGCCCGAGGCGGGGTGGACGAGCCGCAGGATGGAGCGGGCGAGGGTGGACTTGCCCGAGCCGCTCTCGCCGACGACGGCGAGGGTCTCGCCTGGCCGGAGGGTGAGGGAGACGTCGTCCACGGCGTGCAGGGTGTGCTTCCTGCCGCGGCTGCGGACGGTGAAGTCGGTCCGCAGGTCCGCGACGGTCAGCACCGGTTCGGCGGTCGGGCTCATGCGGGGCCTCCCGGGGCCTCGTCGGTGCGGTTGGCCGCGAGCAGGGTGCGCGCGTACGCGGACTCGGGCCCTCCGAAGAACGCCTCGGCGCCCGCCTGTTCGACGACCCGGCCGTGGCGCATGACCACCACCCGGTCGCAGGTCTCGCCGACGACGCCGAGGTCGTGGGTGACGAGGCAGGCGGTGAGGCCGTCCTGGCGGGCCAGTTCCACGACCAGTTCCATGACGTCGGCCTGGGTGGTGACGTCGAGGCCTGTGGTGGGCTCGTCCAGGAGCAGCAGCCGGGGGCGGCACAGCAGGGCCATGGCGATCATCGCCCGCTGCGCCATGCCGCCGGAGAACTGGTGCGGGTACTGGGCCATGCGGCGGCGCGGGTCGGGGATGCGGACGCGGGCCAGGGTCTCGGCGACGAGTTCCGCGGCGGCCTTGCGGTTCACGCCGCGGTGGAGCCGTGCGACGGCGGCGAGCTGCCGCCCGACGGTGAGCACCGGGTTGAGCGAGGAGCGCGCGTCCTGGAAGACCATGGCGATCTGGCTGCCGCGCAGCGCGCGGTAGCCGTCCTCGCCGAGGCCGATCAGCTCGCGGCCGTCGAAGCGGACGGAGCCCCGGACGGCGAGGCCGGGGGGCATGAGGCCCATGACGGTGAGGACGGACAGCGACTTGCCACTGCCGGTCTCGCCGACGACCGCGGTGATGCCGCCGCGCGGCACCTCGAACGTGACGTCGTGGAGTACCTCCGTGCTGCCGTGGGCCGTGTGGAAGGCGCCGGACAGGCCGGTGACGGTGAGCAGCGGCGCGGCGCCGGTCTCCCCGGACGCGGCGGAGGCGGCCGTGGCGGTGGCCCCGGCGGTGCCGGTGGCGCGGGTGGCGCGGGTCATCGGTGGTCCTCCCGGTCGGTCAGGCCGTCGCCGATCAGGTAGAAGGCGGTGGCGAGCAGCAGGATGCCGAGGCCGGGGAAGAGGGAGATCCAGTACGCGTCGGGGGACGTCCTGCCGCCGGCGATCATCGATCCCCACTCGGGGCTGCCCGGTTCGATGCCGACGCCGACGAAGCCGAGGCTGGAGACGACGATGGCGACCCAGGCGGCGTTGACGGCCGCGTAGGAGACGAGCGGCATCATGCCGTTCGGGACGAGGTGGCGTGCCAGGACGCGCGGGCCGCTGTTGCCCGCCAGGATGGCCGCGTCGGTGAACTCCCACGACTTCCTCGCCCTGACCTCGGCGCGCAGCAGGCGCAGGTAGCCGGGCAGGCCCACGAAGGCGACGACCACGATCACGTTGACCAGGCCCGAGCCGAGCGTCGTGACGAGGAGCAGCGCGAGCAGCAGGGCGGGGAAGGACTGGAGGATCTCCGTGGCGCGCATGATGACGGCGTCGGCCCAGCCGCCCCAGTATCCGGCGACGGCGCCCAGGACGCTGCCGGCGGCGAAGGCGATGGCGACGGCCACGACGGTCAGCCACAGGTCGGTCCAGGTGGCGGCGAGCGTCTTCGAGAAGACGTCGGCCCCGGCCTGGTCGGTGCCGAACCAGTGGCCGCCGCCCGGGGAGAGGAACGGCAGGCCGACGCCGGGGGCCTCGGGGTCGTAGGGCGTCCAGACCTGGCCGACGGCCGCGGTGGCGAGCAGCAGCAGCATGAGGGCGCAGCCGAGCGTCAGGGTGACGGGCCGTCCGGCGAGCGGGCGCCTGCGCCGCCCGCCGCCCGCCGGGGTCCCGGCCGCCGGTCCTGGCGCGGCGGTGTCGGCCGTGGGCGCGGGGGTGGGTATCGGGGTGGGTGCGGTCATGAGCGGGTCCTCGGGTCGGCCAGCGAGTGGGCGAGATCGACCAGGGCGTACAGGACGACGTAGATGACCGCGGCGTAGAGCACGAATCCCTGGAGCGCCGGGAAGTCGGACTGTTCGACGGCCGTCAGCGCGTACTGGCCGATGCCGGGCCAGCCGAAGACGCCCTCGACGAGCACGGCGCCGGTGAAGGCGAAGGCCACGCCGCCCGCGATCATGGTGATGACGGGGAGCAGGGCGTTGCGCAGGGCGTGGGTGCGGTGGACCGTGGACCGCCCGAAGCCGTAGGCGTGCGCCGTCCGCACGTACTCGCTGCGCAGCGCCTCGACCATCCCGGACCTGGCGACGCGGGTGATGGGGGCGAAGATGCCGCAGGCCAGCACGGCGCAGGGCAGGATCAGCTGGTCGAGCGCCTGCCGGACCGTGTCCCACTGCCCGGCGAGGGCGCCGTCGATCACGTAACTGCCGGTGACCTCGGGGGGTATGGGGGTGCCGACCGGGAGTCTGCCGAGCGGTCCCGGGAGCCAGCCGAGCTGCACGTAGAAGAGCGACAGCAGCACGAGGCCGAGCCAGAACTGCGGCATGGCGAGCGCGATGACGGTGACGACGCGGATCACGTGGTCCAGGAGGCGCCCGCGCCGGACGGCACTGAGGACGCCGAGCGCCGTGCCGAGGACGATGCCGACGACGAGCGCGGGGACGGCCAGTTCGAGCGTGGCGGGGAGCCTGCCCATGAGGTCGTCGGTCACGGCCCGGCCGGTGCCGAACGAGGTGCCGAGGTCGCCGGTGACCAGGTCCCGCAGGTAGATGACGTACTGCTCGGCCATCGAGCGGTCGAGGCCGAGGTCGGCCCGTACGGCCTCGCGTGCCGCCTCGGTCGCGCCCGGCGGGACCAGCAGTCCGATGGGGTCGGGTGCCACGACACGTGCGACGGCGAACGTGAACGTGACGACGCCCCAGACCACCAGCAGCGCGCCGCCCAGCTTGCGCGCCGCCAACAGCAGCGCGCCGCGCGGCAGACGGCCTCGGGAACGCTCCCGGGGCCGTGCGGCGGCCGGTGGTGCGGAGACCACGACGCCAGAGTCGGCCATCACTCCTCCTCCCTTGGTTTCCGCGAGACGGAAACTTCGATTCCGCTGTGCGGATGCGACAGTATTGGGACGCCTCGATCGGGCTGTCAAGGGTGGGAACTGTGCTGACCTGCTTTGTTGTGACGGCGCGGACGGGGGCGGCAGGGCCCGGCATTGACACGGGCGACCGCGTGCTTCGATACTCCAGGCACCGAATCGAGGTGTTGATTCTGTGTTACGGAAACTCGTGGACGTAACACTGGTGAAACCGAGGGGATGGGGTCGTTCCATGGAGAAGGCCGGCACCGAGAAGTCCGGGGCGGACAAACCCATGCACGTGGTGGTGCGCGCGCTCTCGGCGCTCACGCACCTCGCCGCCTACCGGCAGGGCCTGACCCTGCAACAGCTGCACCGGCAGCTGGAGATCCCGGTCGGCAGCATGCACCGGCTGATGAACACCCTGGAACAGACCGGTTTCGTCAGCAGGTCGCCCACGACGAAGCGGTACGTCCTCGGCCCCGGCGCGCTGGCGCTCGGACAGGTCAACGACTACGAGCCGTTCGTCATCCAGCCGCCCGCCCCCCTGGTGGAGGCGGAGCGGCTGTGCGGCGAGACCGTCGTGCTGACGCAGCTCATCGACGGGCGGGTGGTGGCCGTGTCGATAGCGGGCACCGAGCGCCCGCTGCGGCTGTTCGTGCGGCTCGGGCAGGAGGTCCCGCTGCACGCGGCGGCGTCGGCCCGCGCGATCCTGGCGTACCAGGACCCGGTGTTCGTGGAGATGCTGCTGGGGTCCTACCCGCGGCCGTCGTTCACCTCCGGCACGCTGCGCGAGATGAACCGGCTGATCGACCACCTCGCCCTCGTGCGGGAGCGCGGGTTCGACGTCTGCGACAACGAGTTGGACGAGGGCGTCTGGGCCGTCTCGGCGCCGGTGCGCAGCGGTCCCGCCGGGCGGGTCAGCACGGCCGTCACGGTGTGCGCCGCCTGGTCCCGGGTCGCCGACCCGGCCGACCGCGCCCGCGCCGCCCGCGTCGTCCTCGACACGGCCCAGGCGCTTTCCCTCGACTCGGGCTACGGCGGCACGTTCGGCCCCGACCCCGGCGTCGACGAGCTGGCCGCCCTGCTGTCCGCGCACGACGCGGCGGCGGGCGCGGCGGGCGCGGCGGGCGGCGAACGGCCCTGACGCCCGGCCACCACCCCTGACCGCCGCCGCGCCCGCCGGACGAGGTGTCCCGCCCACTCCCGGGCACCGGCCGGCGCGGCGGCAGCACCATCCGGGACGGTCCGCCGCCCCGTGGCGGACCGTCCGCCCGAAAGGAGAGCAGCATGTCCCCCAGCACCGCCCCGGTGTCCGGCGCGTCCCAGTCCGGCGCGTCCCAGGCCGGCCCCCACTCCGCGTCCCCGCCCGGCGGACCGTTCCGCGACGACGACCCGGCGGCCGTCGAACGCGCCGGAGACGCCCTCGCCGCCCTGGCCGCCCCGTACGCGCCGCGGGCCGTGGTCAGCCGCGGCGACACGGCGGACGTGCTGCTCGCCCACGTCGTCGCCCGCACGCTCGGCGTCCGGCGGCACGTGGTGGTCGCGGACCTCGGGCGCCTGATCGTCGAGGACCTCCCGCCGGGAACGCGCGCCGTGCTCGTCACCGGCGGCGCCCCGGACGGCGAACTCGGCAGCCTGGTCCGCGCGGTGACCAGCCACGGTGGCGAGGTCGCGGCGGTCTGCTCGCTCACCCCGCCGTCCGGGCGCGCCGCCCACCCCGAGGGCGTCGAGGTCGCGCACCCCGGAGGGGTCTCGTGACGACCGCGGCCGCGCCCGGCGCCTCCCGCCCCGCCGGTCCCGACGCGGAGGTGGACGGCGGCAGGATCGCCGCGCACCTCGCCCGGTTCGCCGCGCTGTCCGAGCCGGGTCCAGGCTGCACCCGCCTGGCCTTCAGCCCGCTGGAGCGCCGGGCGCACGCCGTGTTCGCCCGGCACATGGCCGGTCTCGGCCTGGCCGTCGGCACCGACCACGCGGGCAACACCCTGGCCGAACTCCCCGGTGACGGCGACGCGTCCGCCGCCGTCGGCACCGGGTCGCACCTCGACACCGTGCCCAGCGGCGGCGGGTACGACGGCATCGTCGGCGTCGCCGCGGCCATGGAGGTCGCCGAGGTGATAGTGCGCGCGGGCATCAGGCACCGCAGGCCGTGGCGGTTCGTCGCCTTCGCGGCCGAGGAGGGCGCCCGTTTCGGCCAGGCGTGCAACGGCAGCCGGATGGCCGCCGGGCTCACCTCCGCCGCCGACCTGCCCGGCTTCACCGACCGCGACGGCGTGACGATGGCCGACGCGATGGCCGCCGTCGGCCTGCGCCCCGACCTGGCCGACCGGTCGCGGTGGCGGCCCGAGGAGTGGCACGCGTTCGTCGAACTGCACATCGAGCAGGGCGAGGTGCTGCGCTCGCGCGGCCTGGACGTCGGTGTCGTGGACGTCATCTCGGGGAGCACCCGGCTGCGCGTGCGCGCGACCGGCCGCGCCACGCACTCCGGCGGCACCCCCATGCACCTGCGCCGTGACGCCATGGTCGTCGCGGCCGAGTGCGTGGTGCGCGGCGACGCCGTCGCGCGGGACCCGGCGCGCCAGGGGGCGCGGGTGACCGTGGGGCGGCTCACGGTCGAGCCGGGCTCGATCACGACGATCCCCGGCGAGGTCGAGTTCTTCGTGGACGTACGGGACGTCGACCCGGAGCGGCAGCGCGCGACCGCGCGGCTGCTGGCCCGGGAGTTCGCGGAACTCGCCGCCGCGCGTGACGTCGAACTGGTGACCGAGGTCATCGCGGACACCCCGCCCGTCGTGCTCCCCGGCTGGGTCGCGGACCACACCCGCGCGGCGGCCGACGGCCTCGGCCTGCCCCACCACGTGCTGCCGAGCGGCGCGAGCCACGACATCCAGCAGATCGGCCACATCATCCCGGCGGGCCTGCTGTTCGTGCCGAGCGAGGCCGGACTCAGCCACTCCCCCGACGAGTTCACGCCGACCGAGCAGATCGTGCCGGGCGTACGCGTGCTGCTGCGCACCCTGCTGCGCCTGGACGGGGCGGACCGGTGACGGACCGCGCGCCGGGCTCCCCCTGGTGGGTCACCGGGGCAGGGGTCGCCGGGCGGGAGGGCGCGTACGACCTGCGCGTCGCGGACGGGCGGATCGCGGCGCTGCGCCCGTCCGGCGGGCAGGTCCCGCCGGGTGAGCGCGTCGCCGCGACCGGCGGCACCGTCCTGCCAGGCCTGGTGGACCTGCACACCCACCTGCGCGAGCCCGGCGGCGAGGAGGCGGAGACGCTGGCCACCGGCGCCCGCGCGGCGGCGGCCGGGGGGTTCACCGACCTCTTCGCCATGGCCAACACCTCCCCGGTCACCGACACGGCCGCACGGGTCGCCGCGCTGCGGCGGCGCGCCGAGGGGCTGCCCGTACGGGTCCACCCGGTGGGCGCGGCCACGACCGGGCTCGCCGGGCGGGAGACCGTGGACGTGGACGCGCTGGCGGACGCGGGCGTGACCGTCTACTCGGACGACGGCCGCTGCGTGGACGACGCCGGTCTCGTCCTCCGGCTGCTCACCGCCATGGCGCGGCGCGGCACCGTCTTCGCGCAGCACGCCCAGAGCGCGTCGATCGTGCGCGACGGCGTGGTGAACGCCCCGGTGGCGCCGCTGCTCGGCGTGCCGGGCTGGCCGGCGGCCGGGGAGGAGGCGGTGATCGGCCGGGACCTCGCGCTGGTCGCGGCCACCGGCGGGCGGCTGCACGTCTGCCATGTCTCCACGGCGGGCAGCGTGGCGCTCGTACGGGCGGCGAAGGCGGCCGGGCTGCCCGTCACCGCCGAGGTGACGCCGCACCACCTCGCGCTGGGCGACGACCACGCCGTGCGGCACGGGCCGGCGGTGAAGGTCAATCCGCCGCTGCGGGCGGCCGACGACGTCGCCGCGGTGCGCGCGGCGCTGCGGGACGGGACGATCGACGTCGTCGCCACCGACCACGCGCCCCACCCGGCCCGGACGAAGACCGGGAGCTGGGCGGACGCGGCGTTCGGGCTGACCTCGCTGGAGACGGCGCTGCCGGTGACGGCCGAGGTGTTCACGGACGCGGGCACGGGCGCGGTGGACTGGGCGGCGGTGGCCGCCGTGCTGTCCGCGCGCCCGGCGGGCGTCGGCGGTGTCGCGGAGGTCGCCGGGCGGCCGGTGGCCGAGGGGGAGCCCGCGACGTTCTGCGTGGTCGCGGCCGAGCCCTGGCGGGCGCGGCCGGACGGCTGGCGCAGCCGATCGTCCAACTCGCCCTTCCACGGGCGGGACTTCGGCCACCGCGTCGTGCTCACCGCGCTCGCGGGACGGGTGACGCACGAGGGGTGAGCGCCTCGCGCGCCCGGCGCGGGAGCCGGGTGGCTCCCGCGCCGGGGGGCGGGCCTCAGGGGGTGTGGCGGGGCAGGGTCGCGAGGTCGGCGCGGGTCGCGGGGCGGAAGCGGACGGCCTGGCCGCCGCTGCGCCCGAGGTCGGCGGTGAACGTGTCGGCCGCCGTCACGAGCGTCCGGGTGACGGCGAGCGCGGTCGGGTTCGTGTCGTAGTCGGCGTCCGGCGCGTCGGTGTACGCCTCGGCGACCCACTCCCCCGCGCCGAGGAACGCCAGCGGATAGCTCAGCGTCCTGGCGTGCTCCCCGGTCATGGCGCCGGTGAACCACTCGCGCCCGGAGCGGCGAGCCGTCACCAGGTGGTCGCCCACCTCGGCGGCCAGCACCTCCGTGCGGTCCCAGCGGGCGGGGACGTCGCGGATGAACCCGAGCCCGGGGGCGTCCCGGTAGTGCTCCGGCAGGTCGGCGGCCATCTGCAGACCCGAGAAGTACGTGACGTAGTACGCCAGTTGCTTGCCGACCGTGGTGTGCACGCGGCGCCCGAGCTGCTGCGGGTCCCACAGGATGTCCATGATGCCCGGCGTGTAGTCCATCGGCCCGGACAGGCCGCGCGTGAAGGGCAGGATCAGCGTGTGCTCCGGGGTGTTGCCCTCGCTGAACGCGTCCCACTCCTGGCCGCGCACCGCCTCGCGGGAGATGGCGTTGGGGTATGTGCGCATCTCGCCGCTCGCGTGCACGCACTCGTGGCAGTTGACGTTGATCCGGTGCTCGGCCGCCGCCTCCAGCACCCGCCGGTAGTGGTTGATCATGAACTGGTCGTAGTGGTTGTGGCCGGGGATGTCGCCGACGTACCCGGTCTTCACGTAGTTGACGCCCAGGTCCTCGTAGAGGGTGAACGCCTCGTCGAGCTGCGCCTCGTAGTTCTCGACGTTGGCGCCCGTCTCGTTGTGCATGATGAACTCGACGCCCCTCTCCCGCGCGTACGAGACCACCTCGCGCAGGTCGAAGTCGGCCGTGGGCCGGGTGAACGACTGGTCGCCCCAGTCGCCCGCCCAGCCCTGGTTCCAGCCCTCGGCGAGCAGGCCCTCGATGCCGTTGGCGGCGGCGAAGTCGATGTACCGCTTGGCGCGCGCGGTGGTCGCGCCGTGCCGGGGCCCGGTCTCCCAGGTGGCCTGGTCCTGCTGCATCACCCACCAGATGCCGACGTACTTGACCGGCTCGATCCACGAGGTGTCGCCGCCGCAGATCCGGCAGGGCGGGTTGAGGTTCTCCAGCAGGTGCGACTCGATCAGGCCCGCCGCGCCGGGCGTGACGGTGAGCGCGCGCCACGGCAGGGCGCGCCCCGCGCGGGTGACGACGGCCGCGTCCCTGCCGGGGGTGGGGACGAGTTCCGCGCGCAGGCTCCCGTCCTCCGGTGTGACGGTCATGGCGGCGTAGTCGACGAGGTCGGCCTCGTGGACCGACAGGTGGGTGCCGTCCGGCCAGCGGAAGGTGACGGGCGCGTTGCTCTTCCCCATCGCGCTGAGCGGGGTGGAGCGCCACGGGTTCTCGTCGCTGTTGTCGTCGCGCGGCGTCCACCAGGCGGCCGGGTCGCCGGTCAGGTCGAACTCGGTGGCCTCGTCGGCGATGCTGAGCGACCGCAGGCCCGGCTGCTCCGGCACGTCGTAGCGGAACGCGACGCCGTCGTCGTAGGCGCGGACGACGAGGGAGAACGTGCGGCCGTCGCGCTGGCGCAGGTCGACCGTCAGCTCCTCGTACCGGTCGCGGACCTCGGCGTCGGCGCCCCAGACCGGCTGCCAGGTGCTGTCGTGCGCGCGGGTGCGGTGGCCCGTGACGGTGACGCCGTCTCCGAGCACCGTGCCGTCGGTGAGGCGCAGTCCGAGGTCCGAGGGGGCGACGAGGAGGGTGCCCGCGCGGGACACGCTGTAGGTGAGCCGCCCGCCGGGCGCGGAGACCGCGAGGGTCAGCGTGCCGTCGGGCGAGGTGGCCGCGGGTCCCGCGGCGGGGGGTGCCGCGTCGGCCGGTGCCGCGCCCGGGGCGGGGGGCGCCGCGCTCGACGGGGCGGCCCAGAGCGTGAGGAGGAGCAGCGCCAGCACCGGGACCAGGGCGGTCACGGGGCGGGCGGGGAAGCGTGGACGCAGCGGTTCTGACACGTTCGTGTTCACTCCAGGGTGGTGCACCCCTCCCCCGTGGAGCACGGACGCCGGTGGCGGCGGGCAGGGCCGGGACGGGTGGGCGGGACGCGCGCCGCACGGCGCGGCGCGCGGGGGACGCCTGGCTCCGGAAGCCTCGTCCCGGCCCGGCGCGCGCCGGGAGGTGCTCCCGCCGCCCGGCCGGGAGGCGGTCGTGCCGGGTCCCGGCGCCGGGGGCGTCGCGGGCCGTCCGTGCTGACGGGCGGCCCGCCGGACTCACTGCGCGGGGAGGGTTATCACGGCCAAGCCCCCGTATCTCACGGCTCGTCACCTAGCGACGCGGCACAGCACCCGGCCGCGCGCCCCCGCGCTCGACGACATTTCCGGAGAGAACGGGGCGTTCGCGGGCATTTCGGGGCCACCCTACCGCCGGGCGGCGTGCCGGGCCGGACAGGACACGGCCCGGGAGTCCTCGCCCGGACACCCGGCGCGCGGGAGGTCGCGGGGAGTCCGACGGGGTGGGAGAAGCCCGAGCGGCGGGCGTGCGGTACGGCCGGGCGCCTTGTTCACGGTGTGCCGTCCTCGTCCCGGCAGGCGGAGACCACCGATGCCGCGGCCGACCGCCGTACGTGCCGGACGGCGGGCAAGGTACGCGGCGAGCAGGGCACTCGTCCGGCCGGTGAGGGCCGCCGTCCGGCCGGGACGAGGCCGTACGCCGGGCTCTGTCCCCGGTGGCCGGGGAGAAAACGCCGCGCGAGCCGCCGTGCGGCCATGCTAGAAAGCCGGGATGCCGTCCCACCACACCCTGCTTCCCCGTTCGGCGCCTGCCGCCTCGGGGATATCGTCCCGTTCGATCGCCGCCATGCTGGACAGGCTCGAAGCGCGATCGGGCGAGAGCCACTCCCTCATGGTCGTCCACCGCGGTCACGTGGTGGCCGAGGGCTGGTGGGCGCCGTACTCGGCCGACCGGCCGCACCTTCTCTACTCGCTGACCAAGTCGTTCACCTCGATCGCCGTGGGGCTCGCGATCGGCGACGGGCTGCTCTCGCTGGACGACCGCGTGGTGGACGTCCTGCCCGACCGCGTCCCGGCCGGTGTGTCGGAGCAAGGCCGCCGCATCACCGTCCACCACCTGCTGTCCATGACATCCGGGCACCCCACCGACAGCCTCACCGAGGCATGGGAGCGGGAGCCCGACGACCTGGTGAAGGGCTTCCTGAGCCTGCCGTTCGCCACGGCCGAGGGAACGCGGCACGTCTACGACAACTCGACCACCTACATCCTGGCCCGGATGGTGGAGCGGGTCACGGGCCGCGGTCTCCCGGAATTCCTCGACGCGCGCCTGTTCACGCCGATGGGCATCGACCACGCCGAGTGGGACCGGGTGGCAAGTGGCGCCGCCTTCGGCTTCCACGGACTGCACCTGACGACCGAGGCCGTCGCCGCCTTCGGCGAACTGCTGCGGCGCGGAGGCGTGTGGGGCGGCCGACAGCTCGTCCCGCGCGACTGGGTGGAGCTGGCGACCAGCCGCCACATCGACAGCGGGTGGGTCCTGGACGGATCGGACCAGGCCGACTTCTCCCACGGCTACGGCTACCAGTTCTGGATGTCGCGTCACGGCTACCACGGCCATGGCTCCTACGGGCAGCAGTGCGTGGTCGTCCCGTCCCACGATCTCGTCGTCGCCGTGACCGCCCAAGGAGAGTCCCAGGGCGTGTTCGACGCCGTGTGGGAGTGTCTGCTGCCCGGCGTGGGTCACGCGGCAAGCCCTGAGGACGACGCGATCCTCGCCGATCGGCTGCGGCGACTGTCGCTGCGGCCGGTGCCGGGGTCGGCCGACCCGGGGCGTACGGTGAGCGCGAGACTCGACGCCTCGGCCGAAGGGTCGGCCCTGCCCGACGGAACGTCGGTCACCGTCGATCCCACCGACGGCGGATGGCGCGTACGCCTCGGATCGCTCCTCGAAGTCGAGGTCGGCCACGGCGACTGGCGGGAGAGCGCCCCGCTCGGCCGGCCGATCGTGGCGGCCGGCGCCTGGCGGGGCAGCACCTACGCCGCCGATCTCTACGTCATCACGACCCCGCACCGCGTCCGGCTGGCCGTCGACGCCGACGCGGGGACCGCGACGGCGACCTGGAGCACCCTGCCCCTGACCGGCCCCAGCCTGGAACTGCACGTGCGGTCGCCGCTGATGACGCGTCCCGACGTCGCCTAGGACGGCGCTCGCCGGGGCCGGGGGCGAGTATCAGGCCCCGGCCTCGACGGCGCGCAGGTGGGCCTCCGCGTCGCGGTGCAGCTCGTCGGTGTAGCGGACCCGGCCGCCGCGCCCCGCGTACCGGCGGTCGCGTGTGCCGCTGGTGCGGCGCAGGACGGTGACGCTGTTCTGCATCAG
The DNA here is from genome assembly GCF_044461265.1 of Streptomyces sp. NPDC049879. NCBI lineage: Bacteria > Bacillati > Actinomycetota > Actinomycetes > Kitasatosporales > Streptomycetaceae > Streptomyces > Streptomyces sp. NPDC049879. The sequence goes on from NZ_JBITKT010000007.1 coordinate 105,031, forward strand.
CTTCTGCGACTCCAGGAGGTTCACGACCTCCAGTTCGCCGGGGTGGGCGTGCTGGAACCGCTCGATGTAGCGCAGCAGGGCCTCGCCCTCGGGATAGGTCATCAGGTAGTGCATGACGACGAGGCCGCCGTCCGGGTCGATCAGCTCCCAGAAGTGGTCGAAGAACCAGAGGCACTCCCAGGCGTCGATCCACGCGAAGTCGATCGGCGTGAACCCGTCGGGGAGCCGGTCGGCGGCGTCCCGCAGGTCGGAGTTGACGACCGTCACCAGCCCGTCGAGGCCGAGCCCGCCGAGCACCTCGCGGACGCGTCCCGCGGAGGAGTCGGCGATCGAGAGGTTGTCCACGGCGACCAGCCGCGGCCGGTAGGGGGCCAGGTGCGGCGAGGGGGACACGAGGGGCGGGTCGGCGAGCAGCCAGGTGTCGTCGAGTGCGGCGCCGCGGGCGAGGTGGTCGCGGGTCTTGGCGGCGAGCGCGGCCGACTCGGCGCGCACGGTCTCCTCGACGTCGGCGAGGGCGGCGGCGAGAAAGGGAGTTGTATACCCCATTCCCACTTCGAGTACACGCTCCGGGCGCAGAAGCTGAATGAGGTTCGCGAGCAGCGGGCCGACGACCTCCGTGCCCATACCGGGGACGCTCAGCCCGGCGACGGCGGCGCGGAACTCTTCACCATGAACTCTGTGTGTCATTTTCCCTGTCCTTGTCCGGGCGCCGGACCGTCCGCCGGCGCCTGACGGACGCGCGGCCCGACGGCGTGAAGGCACGTCAATGTCAGCCGTGGGAGAAGCCCTGGTCGAGCGGGACGGAGGAATGTCACCAGATCCTTTCTCCGCGCCATTGCCGAATCAACACCGCGCCCTAACATGTATGCGCACTGCACGATCATGCAGGGGGAATGAAATGGGACAAACAGAATGTGACAGAGCGGCCTGCGGCGGTACGGAGCTGTGCGAGGCCGGGCTGCGGCAGTACCGCGAGGCGATGGCGGTCGGCGGGATCGCCGCGGAACCGGCCGCACGCTGCCTCGTGGCCCTTGGCCTGCTGGAACCGGCCGCCGACGACCCCGGACTGCACGTGCCCGTCCCGCCGGTGGTGGCCGCCAGCCGGGCGATGGCCCCCCTCGAGGAGGAGGTGGCGACCGCCCACCGCCGGCTGATCTTCCTGGCCGAGTCCTTCCGCTCGGCCGAGGAGGTGTTCACTTCGGCACACAGGAAAGACCTTCCGCACGCGACCGTCTTACACGGCGGCGACCTCATCGCCCGCACCATCGACGCGTCGGTCGCCGCGTGCCAATCCGAATTGCTCACCGCACAGCCCGGCGGGCGGCGGCCGCCCGATATCCTCGAAACCGTCGTCCAGCGCAATCTGGAATTGCTGGAACGCGGCGTCAGCCAGCGCACGCTCTACCAGCACGCGGTATGGACGCACCCGCCCACCGCGGAATACATCAGGAAGGTCGCGGAAGCGGGCGGAAACATCAGGACGGTCGGCGAGATGTTCGACCGGCTCATCATCTGCGACCGCGAGGTCGCCTACATACCGACAGGACCCGACTATCCGGACGAGGCCCTGGAGGTCCGCGACCCGGCGCTGGTGTGGTTCCTCGCCAACGTCTTCGAGTACGCGTGGGCGCGCGGCACGCCGGTCGAACCGGCGATGCACCGGCGACCGAGGACCGTCGTCTCCGAGATCGAGCAGAGCATCATCCGCTTCCTCGTCGCCGGGCACACCGAGGAGCGGATCGCGCGGGGCCTCGGCATCAGCCGCCGGACGGTCGCCGAGTACATCAGCCGCATCTCCCGGCGGCTCGGCAGCGTCAGCCGCGCGCAGCTCGGCTATCTCATCGCCGTGAACGGCCTGCTCGCCGACCACTTCGTCACGGACGCCGGGGCGCCCGCCGACCCGGAAGGGCCGGGCGGGGCGTGACGGCGTCCGTGACGAAGTGGTCGGGGCGGGCGGTGTCAGCGCAGTGCGGCGCGCGCCGCGGCGGCCTCCCGCGCGATGGTGTCGCAGACGGCCGCCACGTGGTCGAACAGGTAGAAGTGCCCGCCGGGCCATGAGCGGTACGTGGTCGCGGCCATCGTCTGCTCGCGCCAGGGCGCGGCGGTGGCGGCGGTCGCCACCGCGTCGTCCCGCCCGGTGAAGACGGTCAGCGGGACGTCGAGCGGCGGCCCGGGATGCCTCCGGTAGGTGTCCACGACCGCCAGGTCGCCGCGCAGGACGCGCAGCATCCCGTCGAGGACGTCCGGCATGGCGAACGCGTCCTCCGGCGTGCCGCCCAGGTCGCGCAGGAACGCGGTGAGCCGCTCGCGGGGCCACAGGTGCCGCTGGTCGCCGTCCTGGCGGTGCCCGGGGGCGGGCGCGGCGGACAGCCCGGCCCAGACGGGCGGCGTGCCCTCCCGCGCGAGGGCGCGCGCCGTCTCGAAGGCGAGCAGCGCGCCCATGCTGTGGCCGAACACCGCCCAGGGGCCGGTGAGCAGCGGGCGCAGCCGGGGGGCGAGGAAGGCGACGGCCTCCCGGGAGCTGCGGCAGAGGGGTTCGTCGGGGGCCATCAGGCGGCCGGGCAGGTCGGCGGCCAGGACGCGCCAGTCGGCGGGGAACCGCCGGGCGAACGGCGCGAAGGCCGCCGCGGAGCCTCCCGCGTGGTGCACCAGCACCAGGGTGAACGGCGCGGCGCCGCCCGCCCCTTGCCCGCCGCCGGAGGCCGGGGCGAGGAGGCGGCGCAGGTCCTTCACCCCGGCGCCGGTCGCGACGTCCGTCACCGCGCCGCTCACCCGCCCCGGTGTTCGAGCGCCGTGACGGCCCAGGTGAAGCCCATGCCGCTGCTGGCGACGAGGACGAGGTCGCCGGGGGCCAGCCGCTTCTCGTCGAGCAGCCCCCGCAGGGCGATGAACGGGTCGGAGCCGCCCATGTGGCCCAGCCGGTCGTAGTGGAAGACGCTCTTCTCCGCCGGGAGTCCGAGCCGGTCGAGCAGGCGCTCGTGCATGCCCTTGTCGCCCTGGTTGATCAGCAGGAACGCCACGTCGGACAGGTCGCGGCCGACGGCGGCGAGGACGTCGGCGGCGCGGGCCGGGAAGTTCTCCAGGTACGCGTCGGCGAGTCCCGGTCTGCGGCCCCGGCGGCGCATCAGGACGCGGTCGTCCTCCAGGTCGCCCGAGTAGTAGTCGGCCCAGGCCGGGTCGGTGCGCATGGCGGAGCCGAGGACGGCGAGGGCGCAGTCGTCGCGGCCGAGCAGGACGGCGGCGGGCGCGTCGCCGAAGTTGAACAGCGCCTTGGACTCGGGGTCCTCGTAGTCGACCAGCCTGCTGAGCCGGTCGCCGATGAGGACGAGGACGAACGGACCGGCGCCGAGCGCGAGTTCGTTCATCCCGGCGCGCACGGCGGTCATCCCGCCGTTGCAGAAGTTGGCGATCTCGAAGCAGTGCGCCCGGGTGATGCCCAGCTCCTGTGCCACGCGGGCGGCGGGCGTCCAGAAGGGCAGGTCCCACTCCCCTGAGCCTGAGTAGATGACGTGGCTGATGTCCTCCGGCCGCACGCCGTTGCGCTCGATGACGGCCCGCGCGGCGTCCGCCGCCAGCTGCCACGCCTCCTCGCTGTCGTCGAGGACGGGGAACGACGGGGTGTGCGTGATGGCGAGGATGTCCGCGGCGGGGAGCCCGGAGGCGGCGCTCATCTCGTGGACGTCCGCGCGCGCGGACGGGAAGCGGACCTCGAAGTCCACGATGCCCGCGACGGCGGACCCGCGTCCGGTCACGGCGCCGTCCTCCCGTCGCCCGCCGTCAGCTCGCGCAGGCGCGCGAGACGGCCGAGGCCGCCGAGGACGTCGTCGGCGGGCAGCCCGAAGTCGACGAGGCAGGCGATCTCGTCCACCCCGATCTCCCGGAACCGCTCCACGTGCGCCGCGACCTTCTCCACCGTGCCGAGCAGCCCGCCGCCGTCGTAGTACCGGTCGAAGGAGCGGGCGACGATGAAGTCCACGTCGTCGGGCGTGAGCCGCGAGGCGTCGATGCGCCGCCCGTCGAGCGAGGAGCCGAGGAGCAGGCCGAGCGAGCTGCGCAGGTAGTCGCCGAGCGGGCGGCGTACGGCCTCCCTGACCGCGTCGTCGTCCTCGCCGAGGAACGTGTGGACCATCAGGACGACATGGCCCCGCCAGCCGTCCGTCCTGCCGCACTCCGCCGCCGCCGCGCGGTACTCGGTGATCTTCGCGGCGAGGTCGCCGGTGTCCTGGCCCAGCAGGTGCGTGAGCAGCCCGGCGCCGAGCCGCCCGGCGTTCCTGAACGTCTCGACGCCGCCCGCGCTGGTGACCCAGACGGGCAGCTCGGGCTGGACGGGCGGCGGGTAGATCCGCAGCTCGCGCTCGTCCCCCACGCCGTCGCGGAACGTCACCTTCTCGCCGCGCCACAGCGCCCGTACCTGCTCCACCTGCTCGGCCAGCAGCCGCCTGCGGTCCGCGTAGTTCTCGGGGCGGAGCGCGAAGTCGGTGGCGTGCCAGCCGGAGGCGAAGGACAGGCCAGCCCGGCCGCCCGACAGGTTGTCCACGACCGACCACTCCTCCGCGATCCGCAGCGGGTGGTGCAGCGGCGCGACGACGCTGCCCGCGCGGATGCCGATCCGCTCGGTGACGGCGGCGACGGCCGCGCCGGTGACCGCCGGGTTCGGGTAGAGGCCACCGAAGGGGTGGAAGTGCCGCTCCGGCGTCCAGACGGCGGAGAAGCCGTTCCGGTCGGCGAAGCGGGCGCCCTCCAGCAGCAGTGCGTACCGGTCGTGGTCCTTCTCGGTGCTGTCGTTGGCGAAGTAGAACAGGCTGAAGTCCATGGGGCCTCCCGGGGAGGGTTTGGTGCTGTGGCCGGTGAACCTCCCCAGCCACAGCACTATGCGACGGACTGTTCGACGGAGGACGGTGCGGGCAGCCGGGTGCGTTCCGCCCAGGCGGCGACGGACGGCGCGGCCATCCCGGCGGCGAGCAGCAGCACCGAGAAGATGAGCCAGCCGGGACGGCCGAGCCCGGCGATCAGGCCGGTGGCCAGCGCGGGCGTCACGACGGTGCCGAGCTGCGTGGACATGCCGAACATGCCCTGGTACTGGCCCTGGGCGTGGTCTGGCGCGAGGCCGTAGGCGAGCGACCAGGCGCCCGCGCTGTAGAACATCTCGCCGCCCACGTGGACCAGCGCCCCTGCCACCAGGATCACGACGGCCAGCCATGTCGGCTGCCCGGACGCCATGGCGAAGAACGCGCAGCAGACGGCGAGCAGCACGCCGGACCTGCGCAGCGCGCGTGCGCCGCCCGACACCTCCTCGCTGCCGCGCCCGGCCCGCACCTGGAAGAGGACGACCACCACCGAGTTGAGGATGATCAGCAGCGAGTACAGCCAGGTGGGGGCGGACGTCTCGTCGGTCATCCAGATGGGCAGCGCCACGGTCAGGATGCCGATGTTCATGATCAGGACGGAGTTCAGCAGGGCCACGATGGCGTAGGGCGCGTCCCGCAGCACGACCCACTTGGGGCCCTCCTGGTCACGCGGCACGGGCGGGACCTGCGGCACCGTCAGGTAGGCGAGCCCCGCGGCGATGAACAGGACGCCGCCCGCGACGAGCATGACCGTGTACGCCGGTCTGCTGTCGAAGTACAGGGCGACGGCGCCGCCCGCCGCGCCGAGGGACACGCCGAGGTTGCTGACGGCCCGCATGTACGACCAGGCGCGGACCCGTTCCTTCTGCGGGATGAGCCCGGCGACCAGGGCGCCGCGCGCCGCGTCCGTGGACGACTCGGCGGCGAGCGCCAGGCTCGTCACGAGGACGAGGCCGGGGAAGTTCTGCACGAAGCCGTAGCAGGCGGTGAATCCGCCGAGCAGCAGCAGGCAGACGACGGTCGTGTTGCGCGGGCCGAGCAGGTCGGCGAGCCGTCCCGCCGGGATGCTGGCGGTCATGCCGACGGCCGCGCCGATGGTCAGCGCGAGGCCGACCTGCGCGGCGGGGATGTCGACGGCGCGCGTGAAGAACAGCACGCTGACGGTCATCAGGATGCCGTGGGCCGACGTCTTCGACAGGTTGCTCAGGCACAGTACGCGGACGATTCCCTTGGGCGGGATGATGTCCTGGAGGAACGACACCGAGATCTCCTATGTGGCAGCTCCCGCCGTGTCCGCCGGAGCGGGCGCCAGCAGGTCCGAGGTGATGCGCGGCCGGTCGGTCTTGCCGTTGGCGTTCAGCGGCACGGCGTCCAGGTGCCGGAAGGTCCGGGGCACCATGTGGACGGGCAGCATCTTCCGCAGGGCGCGGCCGAGGGCCTGGGGCTCCGCCGGACTGCCTGTGTAGCAGCCGACGAGTTCGGTGTCGCCGCCGGACCGCAGGGCGATCACGACGGCCTGGCGGACGGTGGGGAGGCGGCGCATGGCGGCCTCGACCTCCCCGAGTTCGACGCGGTAGCCGCGTATCTTGACCTGGTTGTCGAGCCGTCCGAGGTGGACGAGGCGGCCGCCCTCGCGGCGGACGCGGTCGCCGGTGCGGTAGTAGTGCTCGGGCGTGGGCGGCCCTGCGCCGTCGAGGACGGTGGCCCCGTCGGCGCCGTGCAGCAGGAACCGGCCCGCGTTGTCGGCCGGGTCGAGGTAGCCGTCGAAGCGCTGCGGGCCGCGCACGCACAGCTCGCCCTCGTCGGCGGGGTGTCCCGCCTCGTCGAGGACGAGGTGGTCGAGGAACGGGTAGACCTCGCCGATGGGCACGGTGTCGTTGGACGTCGCCGGCCAGGCGCCCGGGTCGGCGGGCAGCGTGTACTCGGCGCAGGCGACGGTGAGTTCGGTGGGACCGTAGACGTTCTCGACGGTGGTGGCGGGCGCGGCCGCGCGCCAGGCGGTGGCCTGGTCGTACGACAGCGGCTCGCCGATGAAGACGCTCAGCCGCAGGCGGTCGGCGCGCCCGGCGGGGAGGTTGCCGAGATCGGCCGCGACGGAGACGACGGACGGGACGGAGAACCAGTGGGTGATGCCGCGCTCCGCGACGTGGTCGACGGGCGCGAGGAGGTCGGCGCGGCCGGGGACGACGAGCGTGGCGCCCGCGCCCCAGGTGACGAACAGGTCGAAGACCGAGGGGTCGAAGGTGAGGTCGAAGGTGTGGGACATGCGGCAGCCGGGGCCGATGCCGTAGCGGGCGATGTTGTGGGCGAGGTAGGGCGTGAGGTTGCGGTGGCGGATGGGGACGCCCTTGGGGCGGCCCGTGGACCCGGAGGTGAACAGCACGTACGCCACGTCGTCCGGGCCTGCGGCGTACGGCGGCAGCGGCGGGTGCGCCGGGGCGGTGTCCCGCGCGGCGGCGGTCACCTCCTGGGCGGTGAGCCGCAGTTCGGTGGGCACGGCGCCGCGCAGGCCGCCGTCGAGCTGGCGGGCGTCGGCCGCGTCGGCGAGCAGCACCTCGGTGCCGGCCAGGTCGGTGATCATGCGGTTGCGCGCGGCGGGGAACGCCGGGTTGACCGGCGTGACGGTGGCGCCGAGGCGCAGCGCGGCCAGGTATCCGGCGAGGGAGACGACGCCGCGGGTCGCCATGACGGAGACCCGCGCGGGCGGCCCGCCGTGCGCGCCGGTGATGCGGGCGGCGACCGCCTCGGCGGCGCGGCGCAGTTCGGCGTACGTGAACGTCTCGCCGTCGGCTTCGAGGGCGGGCAGGTCCGCGTGGCGGTCGGCGGAGGCGGCGAACCACGCGTGGAGCGTCCGGGCGTCAGCCACGGGCCGCCTCCCCGGTGTGCGCGGCGACGCCCAGGTCCGGTGCGTCGAGCCGCATGGTCGTGGGCGGGTCCTGCCGCCGCGGGTCGATGTGGAGCAGGTCGATGCCCTCGTGCGCCGCGGTGCCGTCGCCGGGGAGGGCATCGGCGCGCGTGCCATCGTACGAGGTGAAGCCGGCGAAGCGGTAGGCCACCTCCATCATGCGGTTGCGGTCCGTGCGGCGGAAGTCGGCGAAGAGGCGCACCCCGGCGCGGGCGGCCTCGTCGGTGAGCCAGCGCAGCAGGACGGACCCGGCGCCGAAGGAGACGACGCGGCAGGAGGTGGCGAGCAGCCGCAGCAGCCAGGCGCCCGGGTGCCGTTCGAGCAGGACGATGCCGACGGCGCCGTGGTCGCCGAAGCGGTCGGCGAGCTGGACGACGAGGACCTCGTGGCGCGGGTCGGCGAGGAGGGCGCGCAGCCGTTCGTCGCCGTAGTGGACGCCGGTGGCGTTCATCTGGCTGGTGCGCAGGGTGAGTTCCTCGACGCGTGTGAGGTCGTCGCCGGTGGCGCGGCGGATCGTCATGACGAGTCCGAGGGTGCGCAGGAAGTCCTCGTCGGGCCCGGTGAAGTCCTCGCGGGCGGCCTCGCGGCGGAAGCCCGCGCGGTACATCTCGCGGCGGCGGCGCGAGTCGGCGGTGACGACGGGGCTGAACTCGGGGCGCCGCGGCAGGTCCAGCACATCGTCGGCCGTGTAGCAGCGGACGTCGGGCAGGTGGTGGGCGACCTCGGCGCGCTCGGCGGGCTGGTCGTCGACGAACGCGACCGTGCCGTGGGCGAAGCCGAGCGTGTCGGCGATCTCGCGCACGGACCGGGACTTGGGGCCCCAGCCGATGCGGGGCAGCACGAAGTAGTCGGCGACGCCGAACTTCTCCAGCCATTCCCAGGCGTGGTCGTGGTCGTTCTTGCTGGCGACGGACTGGAGGATGCCGCGTTCGTCGAGCGTGGTGATCACGCGGCGGACGTCCTCGGACAGGGTGACCTCCCCATCCTCCAGGACGGTGCCCTTCCACAGGGTGTTGTCCAGGTCCCAGACCAGGCACTTGACGGTCTTGCCGGGCGGACCGGCGGCGGCGTCCACGTTCAGACCTCCCACAGGGTGACGGCCCAGGCGGCGACCGGGCTGTTGTTGAGGACGAGCACGAGATCCCCCGGCCGCAGGTCGCCGCGTGCCAGTCTGCGGTCGAGGTTGAGGACGACGTCCATGGCGCCCAGGTGGCCGTAGGCGGCGAGGTGTTCGCCGCAGACCGGGTCGATGGGCAGGCCGAGGAGCGAGGTGTAGAACGCGTAGGCGCCGGCGGTGACGTTCTGCATCAGCGCGGTGGTGACGTCGGCGCGCGCCACCCCGGCGTCGGCCAGGACCTCGTCCACCATGCGGCCGAGGCGCATCCGGCTGTGCAGGGCGAGTTCGAAGCGGTAGCGGTCCGGGGAGGCGCACTCCTCGCGCCACTCGTAGGACGGCACCTGCTTGTAGTCGACGCGGAACAGGTCGTGGAACGTGCCGTCCGTCTCCATGCGGTGCGCGCGCAGCACGGGCCGTCCGCCGCGCGTGAGCGTCATGGCGAAGGCGCCGTCGCCGATGACGGTGACGGGAGGGCGTACGCGGTCGTAGCCGGTGGGGCGGCTGCCGTGGGCGATGAGGACGCTGTCGCGCGACGGGTCGGCGAGCAGCAGGTCGCGCCCGAGGGCCCAGGCGGCGCTGGAGCCGGTGCAGCCGAGTCCGTCGACGGTGAACGCGAACGCGCCATCGAGCTTGGCGTCGGCCTGCACGCGGCAGACGTCGGAGCCGAGCAGGACGTCGGGGGCGCGGGGGCCGACGAGCATCAGCGTGCCGGGCCGCCTGGCCTGCCCGTCGAGGCGGGCGAGGAGTCCCCTGACGGCCTCGGTCGCGAGGTCGCCGGCGGTGCGGTCCTCCAGGACGCCGACCGTGGCGATGCCGCTGCCGAGGGCGAACTCGGCCGCCTCGGGGTCGAGTCCGTCGAACTCGGGCAGTTCGGCGACGGGGACGCGCTCGGTGGGGAGGACGCAGTGGATCGCGCCGATGCCGACGGGCGCGGTGTCCGGTGCTGTCATGACCACACCGCCAGGGCGTGCTTGCCGAGGAGGAGCTGGCTGATCTCGTTGCTGCCCTCGATGATCTCCATCAGCTTCGCGTCGCGGTAGGCGCGGGCGACGGTGCCGCCGTCGCGCGCCCCGGCGGACGCGAGGACCTGCACCGCCGTGGCGGCGCCGCGTGCCGCCTGGACGGCCGCGAGGTGCTTGGCGGTCACGGCGGCGGCGGGCAGCTCGGGGCTGCCCTCGTCCCAGCAGCGGCTGGCGTGCTCGCAGCAGCGGGTGACGGCCTCGTGGGCGACGTGCAGTTCGGCCAGGTGGCGGGTGACGAGCTGGTGGGAGGCGATGGGGGTGCCGAACTGCACGCGGCCCGCCGCGTGGGCGCAGGCGGCGCGCAGGCAGGACCGCAGGATGCCCGCGCAGCCCCAGGCGACCGAGACGCGGCCGTATGTCAGCGCGGCGGTGACCAGCCAGTCGACGGGCAGTCCCGCGCCGCCGAGCAGGCTGTCGGCGGGCAGCCGCACCGCGTCGAACCGCACGTCGGCGTGCCCGGCGGCGCGGCAGCCCATCGGGTCGGGGACGCGCGTGACGGTCACCCCCGGCGCGTCGGCGGGGACGACGACGGCGGCGGCGCCCGTTCCGTACCGGCCGAAGACGACGAGCAGGTCCGCGTAGGCGCCGACGGTGATCCAGGCCTTGGCGCCGTCCACGACGACGGTGTCCCCGTCGCGGACGACGGTGGTGGCCATGGCGGACAGGTCGCTCCCGGCGCCGGGCTCGCTGAAGGCCACCCCGGCGAGGCGGCCGGAGGCGAGGGCGCTCAGGTACGCGGTCCGCTGCTCCTCGTCGCCGAACCGCTCGACGGTCCAGGCGGCCATGCCCTGGGAGGTCATGACGCTGCGGACGGACGAGCACAGGGCGCCGACGTGGGCGGTGAGTTCGCCGTTCGCGGCGCTCGACAGGCCCGCTCCCCCGTACGCGGCGGGGATCTGGGCGGCCAGCACGCCCTTGCCGCCGAGGGCGCGCAGCACGTCGTGCGGCAGGGCGCCCGCGCGGTCCCAGTCGGCCGCGTGGTCGCCGATCAGCTCGTCCGCGAGGCGGGCGAGCGCGGCGGCGGCCGCGCCCCCCTCCGGCTCAGGCATCGGTGCCGCCGCGCAGGCGCAGGACGAGGGCGGTCATCCGCTCGACGCTGCGGAAGTTGTCGAGGGTGAGGTCGGGCCCGGCGACCTGTACGCCGAAGGACTGCTCGACGTGCACCAGCAGTTCCATGGCGAACAGGGAGGTGACCAGGCCGCTGGCGAACAGGTCCACGTCCGGGCCGACGTCCGTCCTGGTCCGTGCCGCGAGGAACGCGGTGAGGTCGTCCCTGATGTGCCGCGCCGTGTCCGTCCTGTCGGTGGGGGTGGTCATGACGTGCGTCCTCCGTACTCGAAGAAGCCGCGGCCGGTCTTGCGGCCGAGGTCACCGGCGGCGACCTTGTCCAGCAGCAGGGGGCAGGGGTCGTAGCCGCCGTCGCCGGTGCGCTCGTGGAGCACGCGCAGGGAGTCGGCGACGTTGTCGAGGCCGATCAGGTCGGCGGTGGCGAGCGGTCCCGTGGTGTGGCCGAGGCAGCCCTCGAACGCGGCGTCCACGGAGGCGGGGTCCGCGATGCCCTCGGCGACGATGCGCGCGGCCTCGTTGATCATCCGCTGGAGTATCCGGTTGACGACGAAGCCGGGGCCGTCGCCGACCACGATGCCGTCCCGGCCGAGGGCCGCCAGCAGGGCGCGGGCGGCGGCGAGCGCGTGCTCGCCGGTGCGGGGGCCGCGGATCAGCTCGGCGGCGCGGATCATGTAGGGCGGGTTCATGAAGTGGATGCCGAGGAGGTCCTCGGGGTGCCGCACGGAGTCGGCCTGCTCGTCGATGGGGACGGCCGACGTGTTGGAGATCAGGAGCGTGCCGGGGGCGACGAGCGAGGAGACCTCGGCGAGCACCTTGGCCTTGAGCGGGGCGAGTTCGGTGACCGCCTCGATGACGGCGGTGATGTGCCCGGCGTCGGCGGTGCCGGCGATGTCCGCCAGGCGCGTGGTGGTGACGAGGTCGCCGGTCGCGCCCTCGCGGGGCAGCCTGCCCGTCAGGCGGGCGAGCCGCAGCTGCTGGGGGACGGCGGCGGCGGCCTTGTCCAGGGCGTCCTGGGAGACGTCGACCAGGACGACGGGCAGGCCGTGGCCGACGGCGAGGGTGGCGATGCCGGTGCCCATGACGCCCGCGCCGACGACGGCGAGGCGGTGGGCGGTGGCGGGAGCGGGGGCGGGGTCGCTCACTTGTCCTCCTCGGTGGCGGTGACGGCCCTGGCGCCCTCGGCGGCCAGGTCGGGGAGCAGGGCGCCGATGGCGGGCGTCCGGTGCGCCAGGAACGCGAGGCCCGCGCGCAGCTGGGCGCCGGTGACGGCCGGGGACAGTCCGGCGCGGCGCAGCCAGGGCTGCCAGTTGCGCGCCTGGACACCGGCCTCGTCCAGCTCGTGGCCCTCCATCTCGTAGAGGGCGGTGCCGGACAGGACGGCGCTGCCGGTCTCCTGGGCCCGTTCGGCGATGAGCCGCTGCCACTCGGTGAGCGGCACGGTCCTGGTGGGCAGCCCGGTCTCCGCGAGGGCCGCGAAGAGGTCTTCGAGGCTGGGGGACGTCTCGTCCACGAGGTGGTAGGCGCGGCCCACCGACTTGGCGGACAGAGCGAGTTCGGCGACGGCGCGGGCGAGCACGTCCACCGGGGACAGCGGCATGCCGCGGTCGTCCACCGGGCGCGCGCCCACGACCAGGCCGCTCGCCAGGAGGAACCAGATGAGGTCCTTGTCGTTGCAGGCGCCGCTCTCGGTGGCGGCCATGATGAGTCCCGGCCTGAACACGCGCACGCGCATGCCGTCCTGGTCCGCGCGCTCCAAAATGCGCTCGCCGACCCACTTGCCGACGCCGTAGCCGCCGAGCTGCGGGTCGAGCGGCTGCTCGCGGGTCTCCAGGAGGAGGCCGTCGGCGCCCGCCGGGCCGGTGGCGGCGACGGTGGAGATGAAGCTGATGTCGCGGATGCCGTGCGGGCGCATCCAGTTGAGGAGGCCGACGAGCGGCAGGACGTTGTCCTCGCGCAGCGTCCGGTAGGGCTCGGTGAAGACGACGCGGGCGGCGCAGTGCAGGACGTGGCCGACGCGCGTGGCGAGTTCGCCGTCGCGGTAGGCGCGGCAGACGGCGGCGATGTCGCGCAGGTCGCCGGGGACGGCGTGGACCCGTTCCGGGTCGGGCGCGGGCAGGCCGAACTTCGCGGCGGCCGCGGCCAGCCGCGCCATGCCCTCCGCCTCGTCGGCGGCGCGGACCACGCAGTAGACGCGGCCCTTGGACGCGGCGAGGAGCCGGTCGAGGAGGAACGCGCCGAGGTAGCCCGTCGCGCCGGTGAGCAGGACGTCGCGGCCCGGCGCGGACCTGGCGGCCAGCGGTTCCAGGGGCAGCTGGAGGTCGGCGTCCACGAGGGCGCCGTCGCCGTCGGCCGCCGGGTCCACCTCCTCGTCGCCCGCCGCGGCACCGGCCTTGAGGCCGCCGACGATCCGCGCGAGCCGCCGGATCGTGGCCTGGCTGCCGCCCGCGCGGTGGACGTTGACGAGGACGCCGTGGCGCTGCTGGATCTCCAGCACCATGCGGACGGACAGCAGGGACGTGCCGCCGAGCGCGCCGAACTCGTCGTCGGGGCCGATGGTGTCGAGCCCGAACAGGTCCTGCCAGAGCGCGGTGAGGTCGGCCTCCAGCGTGCCGTCGGCCGGGTTCCCGGGGGCGGGTGCGGCGGCGGGGGGCGGGGCGGGCGGCTGGTCGGGGGTGGGCAGGCGGTCGAGGGCCCAGTGGCGCCTGCGGGTGAAGGGGTACGTCGGCAGGGTCACCCGGCGGCCCGTGTCGCCCGCCAGCGCCGACCAGTTGACCTCCACGCCGTGCAGCCAGGCGGTCGTCGCGGCCTCGTCCAGCAGGCCGGCGAGCGTCTCGCTGTCGGTGTCGGCCGTGGCGGCGACGGCATGGCGGTCGCGGCCGGACGTGCCATGCCCGGCGAGGACGGCGAAGGCGCCGTCGGGGACCCCGCCCGCCGTGCCCGTCACCGCCGCCGCGGACACCGCGGCCGCCGGGAGCAGCGCCCTGAGCGCCGCGACCAGCGCGTCCGGCGGCTGCGGCGCGTCCGGGGGCGGCAGGACGATCACGGCGCGGCGGGCGCTGCTGCGCTCGGTGCGCACGGCGGGCGGGCGCGGCAGGCGCAGTGCGGCGGCCAGCCGGTGGGCGGGGGCGGTGACGACGCGGCGCTCGCCGAAGGCGGCCCGGCCGACGCGCAGAGTGTGCGCGACGTCGGCGGGCGGCAGGCCGCCGTCGTCCAGGGCGTCGGCCAGGAGGCGTGACTGCTGGTCGAGTTCGGCGCGGGTGCGGGCGGACAGGACGAGCCGGACGGTCGGCCGTACGGGGGCGGCGGGCCGTACCGGCGGGGGCGGCGGGGCGAGGACGGCCGCCGCGTTGGTGCCGCCGACGCCCATGGAGTTGACGAGCACGTGCCGCTCGGGGTCGGTGGCCCGCTCGGGCGCGGTCGTCACGTAGAAGGGGCTCTCCTCCATGACGCCGGGGTCGCGGGGGCGTTCGAAGGCGGGGTGCGGCGGGACGGTGCCGGTGCGGGCGACGTGGACGGCCTTGATGAAGCCGGCGATCCCGGCGGCCGGTCCGGTGTGCCCGATGTTGGACATGACCGAACCGAGGCCGCAGTAGCCGCTCTTGTCGGTGGTGGCGCGGAAGGCCTTGGTGAGGGCGAGGAGTTCGATGGTGTCGCCGACGGCGGTGGCGGTGCCGTGGGCCTCGACGTACCTGACCAGGTCGGCGGGCACGCCCGCGGTGCGCAGCGCGGCGGCGACGACGTCGGCCACGCCGTCCGGGCTGGGGGCGACGAAGCCGAGCCGGTCGCCGCCGTCGTTGCCGACCGCGCTGCCGCGCACGACGGCGAGGACGTCGTCGCCGTCCGCGAGGGCGTCCTCCAGGCGGCGCAGGGCGACGACGCCGACGCCCGAGCTGTACGTCGTGCCGGTCGAACTCGCGTCGAACGAGCGGCAGTAGCCGTCGTCGGAGAGGACACCGCCCGGCTGGTGGAGGTGGCCGCGGAACGGTTCGAGGACGGTCGCGCCGCCCGCGAGCGCGATGTCGCACTCGCCGGAGAGCAGGCTGAGCGTCGCGTAGTGCACCGCGTAGAGCGACGAGGAGCAGCCCGTCTGGATGCTGAGCGCGGGGCCGCGCAGGCCGAGCTTGTAGGCGGTGCGGGACGTCATGAAGTCGGCCTGGCCGCCGACCGTCAGGTCCAGGTCGTCCACGGCGGCGCGCAGGCCGTCGCGCAGGGCCTTGGCGACGAGGAGGGCCGCCGAGTAGTTGCCGGCGGCGCTGCCCGCGAAGACGCCCGTGACCGGGCCGCCCTTGTGCGCCGGGTGCCCGGCCGCCTCCAGGGCCTCCCAGGAGGCTTCGAGGAAGAGCCGCTGCTGCGGGTCGATGGTCTCCGCCTCGCGCGGCGGGTAGCCGAAGAACTCGGAGGCGAAGTCCGCCACGCCGGGCAGCGAGGTGGCGACCCGGACGAAGGCCGGGTCGGCGAGCGTGTCGTCGGTGACCCCGGCGGCCCGCAGCCGCTCCGGGGACATCTCCCGCATGGCGAGGGCGCCGCGGTCGATGTTGCGCCAGAACTCCTGCGGTGTCGCGGCGTCGGGGTACCGCACGCCGACGCCGACCACCGCGATGTCGGTGCTGCTGATGCTGCTCGTGCTGCTCGTGCTGCTGGTCAAGGGTCCGCTCCCCGTCCCGTCCGCCGTCACTCGGATACGAGCTGTCCGCGCCGCGCGCGCCCCAGGAGGCCGTCGCGGCCGCGCCCCCCGCCGCCGTCAGGTGTCCCCGTGGCGGCGGGCGGGGCGGCGAGCAGCGCGGCCTGGGCCGTGACGGTGCTGTGCTGGAAGAGGTCGGAGACCTTCAGGGTGTGGGACGCCAGCGGGTGCAGCTCCTCCCAGAGCATGATGAGCAGCAGGGAACTGCCGCCCGCCTCCAGGAAGTTGACGTCCAGCGGCACCTCGTCCGCGCTGTCCAGGTCGAGCACCTCGGCCCAGGCCTGCCTGACCTGGGCGAGCAGGTCCTCGTCGTTCGGGGCCGGGGACTGGCCGGCCGTGGCGTCGTTCACGACATGCTCCTCTTGAGTGGGTGCGAGTCCGGCGCGGCGACGAGGTCGGCGGCGGCGGTCACCATGCCGGCGAGCAGGCCGCGCGCGGTCTCCTCGCCGAACAGGCCGGTGGTGTACGCGAGGGCCAGTTCGATGTCCTGCTCGCCGCTCTCCGTGACGGTCAGCTCCAGCTCGTACTTCACGTGCAGGGGGTCGAGCGGGAGGTGGCGCGCGGTGATGCGGGGGGCGAGGGGCTCGGGGACGGGCGCGGTGGTCTGGGAGCTGAGGTAGACGGGCGTCAGCGCGGGGCGGCTGAGGTCCCGGTCGGGGTGCAGCGCGGCGGCGAGGGCGTCCAGGGGCACGTGCGCGTTGCGGTAGGACGTCATGCAGCTCTCCCGGACGCGGGCCAGGAGACCGGCCCAGGTCGGGTCGTCGCGCAGGTCGGCGCGGAGCACGAGGGTGTTGACGAGCATGCCGACCGCGTCGGCGCTGCCCGGGGCCTCGCGTCCCGCCCAGGGGAAGGCGAGGAGGAAGTCGCGCTGGCCGCCGCGCCGGGCGAGGGTGACGGCCAGCAGCGCGGCGCTGGTCATGAACATGGTGCAGCCGAGCGTGCCGCCGGTGACGGTGCGCAGCCGGGCGGCGAGGTCGCCGCCGAGCCGGACCGCGCGGACGTCGGCGGTGGTCGTCTGGAGTTCGCCGCGCGGCCTGTCGTGCGGGAGGGCGATGTCGGCGGGCGCGCCGGACAGGTGCGCCAGCATGGCGGCCGTCTGCGCCGCGACGTCGCCCTCGCCGGCGCCCTCGCCGCTGTCGCCGCCGTCCAGCAGCGCGGGGTGGACGGCGGCGCGCGGCTCGGGCCTGCGGCCGGTGACGAGGGCGCGGTACGTCGCGGCGATCTCGGACAGGAGCAGGTCGCGTGACCAGCCGTCGGCCACGATGTGGTGGACGACGAGGACCAGCAGGACGCGGTCGGCGGTGTCGATCAGCTCGGCGCGCGCGAGGGTGCCGCCCGCGAGGTCCATGGGCGCCCAGCACACCCTGGCCAGGTGGTCGCGCAGCTGGGCGGCGGTGCGGCCGGGGGCGTCCGTCACGGTGGTGACGGCGGGGCTGCCGTCCGTGCTGTAGCGGACCTGCCGTTTGCGGCGGTCGAGGAAGAAGCGGGAGCGCAGCGCCGGGTGGCGGGCGAGGACCGTGTCGACGGCGCGGCGCAGGGCGTCGCGGTCCACCGGTCCCGAGTACTCGACGACGGTCGGGACGAGGTAGGCGGCGCGCAGGGACGGCAGCCGGTCGAGGAACCAGAAGCGCTGCTGGACCGGGGACGCCGTGTGCTGGCTGCTGTCGGCGATCGGGGCGGGCGCGGCGGCGTGCCCGGCGGCGGCCGGGTCGGGGCCGGCCGTGGCGGCGGCGGTGAGGAGGCGGCCGAGTCCCGCGACGGTGGGGTCGGTGAGGAAGTCGCGGGGGGACACGACGGCACCGTGGCGGCGGCGTGCGTCCGCGAGCATGGTGACCGCGAGGAGGGAATGGCCGCCCAGGACGAAGAAGTTGGTGGTCGGTGCGAGCGTGGCCGCGGTGACGACGCGGCCGGAGTGCTCGCGGTCGGTGAGCGCGGCGGCGAAGAGTTCCGCCGCGCGCCGCTCGCCGTCGGTGCGCGGCCCGGTCCCGGGCGCCGGGGCGGCGGCGCGGGGGGCGTACGGGCCGGGCGGCGGCGGGAGGGCGTCGGCGGCGGGCTCGCCGGGGAGGGGCGGGAGGTCGCGCAGGGCGGTGTCGGGGGCCGCCACGACGTGGCCCAGCAGGGCGGCGACTCCGTCCGCGACGGCCTCGGCCGTGGCGGCCGGGTAGCGGTCGGTGTCGTACTCGACGGTGACGGTGAGCCCTTCCCGCGTCTCGTCGGCGATCAGCAGCAGGTCGAACTTGGCCGTGCCCGTGGCCAGCACCTCGGGCGCCGACCAGCCGAGGCCCCCGGTGCGGGGCGGCGCGGTGTTCTGGTAGACGAGGCCGACGTCCACGAGGGGCCGCTGCCCCTGGCCCCTGGCGGCCGTGGCGGCGGCGGTGAGGCGGTCGAACGGGATGCTCTGGTGCGCGAGCGACCGGAACGCCTCGCGGCGCGCCGCCGCGCACAGCCGGGCGAACGACTCGGCGGGGTCGACGCGGCAGCGGACCGGCACGGTGTTCACGAAGAAGCCCACGGCCTCCTCCAGGTCGGCGTGCACCCGGCCCGCCGTCATCGTGCCGAGGAGGAAGTCCGTCCTGCCCGACCAGCGGTGGAGCACCGCCTGCACGGCCGCGCCGATGACCACGTAGGGCGTCACGCGCAGCGAGCGCGCCAGTCCGGCGATGCCGCGGCGCACCGCGTCGGGCACCGCGCGCCCGTACTGCCGTCCGGGGCGTGAGCCCTCCGGCGCGGGGGCGGCGGGGGCGCGCCCGGCGAGGGGCAGTCCCGGGGGGAGTTCGAGCAGTTCGGCGACGCGGCGGTCGATGTCGCGGTGGAACGCGGGGTCGTCGGCGGACTGCCGCTCGCGGGCGGCGAACTCGGTGTAGGCGGCGGGCAGGGCGGGGAGCGCCGGGTCGCGGCCTTCGCGGGCCGCTTCGTACGCGGTGGCGAGGTCGTCGAAGAGCGGCGCGAGGGACCAGCCGTCGACGGCGATGTGGTGGAGCGTGAGGAGCACGGTGTCGCCGCCGTGCGACAGGCCCGTCCAGAGGGTGCAGCGCAGGAGCGGCCCGGTGGCGAGGTCGAAGGGGCGGCGGCCCCTGGCCTCGGCGGCGCGCCGGACGCTCTCCTCCGTCGCGGCGGCGCCGGCCGGGCGGACGACCTCCACCGGGACGGGCGGGGGCGCCGGCACGGTCTGGACGGGGCGCCCGTCGCGGAGGTGGAAGACGGTGCGCAGCGGCTCGTGCCGGGCGGTGACCGCGTGGAGGGCGAGGGCGAGCGCGGCGGGGTCCAGCGGCGCGCGGGAGTGGAAGAGGAGCGGGACGTTGTACGTCGCGTTGCCCGGCGCGGCGGCGTCCACGAACCAGAGGCGTTCCTGGGCGAACGACAGCGGGTAGGCGGGCGGCCGGTCCCCGGCGGTGTCCGCCGGGCCGGGGGGTGCGGCGGTGCCGCGGGCGTCGGTCATGGTGTGGTCACCGCCGGGTCGGTGTCGGCGACGTGGCCGGCCAGTTCGCCGAGGGAGTCGGTGAGGAGGACGGCGCCCGCGTCGAGCCGTACGCCGAGGCGCTGGCGGACGCGGGCGGCGACCTGCATGGCGAGGATGGAGTTGCCGCCCAGTTCCAGGAAGTTGTGCTCGGGCCGCACGTCGTCCGCGCGAAGCACGTCCTGCCAGATCTCGCCGAGTACGGCGGTCAGCGGGGCGTTCTCCGCCGGCCGCGCGGCGGCTTCGGGGGCGGGCGGTGGGGCGGTGAGGAGGGCGAGCAGGCGGGTGCGGTCGGCCTTCCCGGTGGAGCCGAGCGGGAGGTGGTCGAGGACCAGCCAGCGGGCGGGGAGCATGTAGGAGGGCAGGGTCTCGGCGAGCCGCCGGTCGAGCAGGCGCGGCAGGTCGGCGCCGCCGTCCGAGGCTTGCCCCGGGAGGTCGCGGGCGGGGAGGACGAACGCGGCGAGGGAGGCGGCCGGGCCCTCGCCGACCTTCTCGACCAGCGCGAAGTCGGCCAGTCCGGTGGCGAGCACGGCCCGTTCGATCTCCTCCAGCTCGATGCGGAAGCCGCGCAGCTTGACCTGCCGGTCGCTGCGGCCGGACAGCTCGATCGCGCCGCCGGGGAGGCGGCGGCCCGTGTCGCCGGTGCGGTAGATCCGCTCGCCGGTCGCGGGGAGGGTGGTGAAGCGCTCGGCGGTCAGCTCGGGCCGCCCGAGGTAGCCGAGGGCGACGCCGGGCCCGCCGACGCACAGTTCGCCGCTCTCGCCGTCGGCGACCGGTTCCAGACCGGGGCCGAGGAGGTGCAGCGTGGTGTCCTGGAGGGGGTGGCCGACGGGCACGCGGCCGAGGCCTTCGAGGTTCGCCTCCGTGCAGTCGAAGTACGCGGCGAAGGTGGTCGTCTCGGTGGGCCCGTACCCGTTGACCAGGCGGCGGGGCGGGTCCGCCGCCAGCACGCGGCGCACGGCGCCGAGGTCCAGCTGCTCGCCGCCGACGATCAGGGTCCGCAGCGAGGCGAAGGCCCCGGGGTCCTCGCGCGCGACGGTGTGGAACAGCGAGGTGGTGAGGAACATGCTGTCGATCCGCTCCTCGCGCAGGAGGGCCGTCCACGCGTCGAAGGGCAGGTCGGTGGCCGAGGGGAGGACGACGACGGTGCCCCCGGCGGTGAGGGTGTTCCACAGCTCGAACGTCGTCGCGTCGAACGCGGGGTTGGCGGCGCTCGCCACCCGGTCCCCGGGGTCCACGGTGCAGAACACCGGGCGCAGCGCGAGGCGCAGCACGGCGCGGTGCGGTACGACGACGCCCTTCGGCCGCCCCGTCGAGCCCGAGGTGAACGAGACGTACGCGGCGTCGTCGCCCTCCGTCCCCGGCTCGGGCACCGGGTGGGCGGCGGCGCCGTCGCCCGGCACCGGGAACGCCTCGACACCGGGCGGCAGCCAGGACGCGAGGTCCGCCCACCGGCCGTCGGGCCGCGGCGCGTGGACGGCCCAGCGGGTGCCGGACTCGGCGACGATCCCGGCCAGCCGGTCCACCGGCGCGAGCGCGTCGAGCGGCAGGTAGGCGGCGCCGCTGCGCAGGATGCCGAGGAACGTCACCACCAGGTCGGCCGAGCGGTCCTGCGGCACCGCCACCAGGTCGCCGCGCCGCACCCCGCGCCGCGCCAGCTCGGCGGCGAGCAGCCCGGCGCGTTCCCACAGGCGGCCGTACGTCAGCTCCTCGCCGCGCGCCGGGTCGCGGACGGCGGGGGCGTCCGGCCGCCGCCGGGCCCACCGGGCCACGGTGTCATGCACTCCGGGAGCCATGCTCACAGCCTTTCCACCTCTCGGTCCGGGTCCTCGCTCGGAATACGCGCCCGGGAATCGGCCGGAATTCACGTCCGGCTTTCTCCGCGCGCGGCAGTGCCGGGATTCCAGGAATGCGGAATCCGTCGGTGCGGGGCGGGGGAATGCGGATGCCGTCAGCCGGCCGCCGGTACACCGCGGCTGCCCCAGCCGTGGTCCGCGAAGCCGGAGGACCGGGGCGGATCGGCGGACGGGGCGACGGAGGAATTCCCGTGCCGTCCGCCGTATTCCGGCGGAAAGGCGGACGGGAACCCGCCGGAAGGGACGGTCACCGCCGCCGCGGGCAGTCCGGTGATCCGGTTGTCCATGAGCGCATTACCCCCTGTTGAACAGTTTCTCCAGAAAGGCCGATCTCACAGCGGAGAATCCTGCCGAGGGGCTGTACCGGGCGCAACGGCGATCGTTCGCACATCTACGCAGCGCATGTTGATGCGGGGTCACTTGTCGGACATATGATGACGCTCCCCCGGGCCGCCCCGCCGCGTCCTCTGCCATGATCGGCGCCGTGGCCGGGCGGCGGCGCGGCGCATCCCCGGATCGCACCCACAGGAGGTCTGTCGTGGCACTCTTCGGTCACCCGCTGGGCGGCACGGCCGCGCTGGAGCCGCTCGAACCGTGGCAGGCAGGGGAGTTCGCGGCGTACGTGGCGCGCGTACGCCCGCACCTGGCGCCGTGGCTGCCCTGGGCGCACGCGGTCACCGACACCGCGTCGGCGCGGCAGTGGCTGGAGCGCTACGCCGACGAGCAGGCGCACGGCCGGGGGCGGGTGTGCGGCATCCGCGTGGACGGGGAACTGGAGGGCGGCGCGCTGTTCCGCGTCTTCGACACGCAGTCCGGCGTGTGCGAACTCGGCGCCTGGATCTCCCCGGCGGCGGAGGGCACCGGGCTGGTGACCCGCGCGTGCGCGCACCTCGTCGACTGGGCGGTGCGCGAGCGCGGGATCGTCCGCGTCGAATGGCGCGTCACCCCGGCGAACGCGCGCAGCGTCGCCGTCGCCAAGCGCCTCGGGATGCGGCACGAGGGAACGCTGCGCCAGGTCTTCCCGATGAACGGCGCGCGGCAGGACCTGGAGGTCTGGGCCCTGCTCGCGGACGAATGGGCGGGGGACGGAGCGGACGGCGGCCGGTAGGGACGGACGCGCGCCGCACGCGTGGGCCACAATGCCGGGATGGCATCCCCCGAGAACTCCTCCCTGACCCACATCGCCGCCCCCGAGGGCGTGGCCCCCGGGACCGGCTACACGCACGTGGTCACCGGCACGGGCCGCCTCGTCGCCGTGTCGGGGCAGGTCGCGTTCGACGCGGACGGCGCGGTCGTCGGCACCGGCGACCCCGCCGCGCAGGCCCGGCAGGCGTTCGAGAACCTGCGGCGCTGCCTCGCGGCGGCGGGCGCGGACTTCGGCGACGTGCTGAAGCTGACCTACTACGTCACGGACGTCGCCCACCTGCCCGCCGTCCGCGAGGCGCGGGACGCGTACGTGGACACGGCGCGCCCGCCCGCCAGCACCGCCGTGCAGGTGGCGGCGCTCTTCCGCCCCGAACTGGTCGTGGAGGTCGAGGCGCTGGCCCTCGTCCGGGAGACGTCCGGCTGAGGGCCGGGGGCGCGGCGGGCGTGTCACCCGCCGCGCCGCGCCCCGGCCCGGCCGCGGGTCAGCGCGGCGTCAGCACGTACGTCCTGCCCGCCTCGGCCGTGAAGGAGACGGCGTTCCCCTCCGGCCGCCGCACCGCCGCGGCGACGCCGTCCGCCTCGACGCGCAGCGGCCGCCCGGCGCGCACGGTGACGGGCCCGCCGTGGCCCGCGTGCAGGGCGGCGGCGGTGATCTCCCCGTCGGCCCAGGTGATGTCCACGGTCCCGCCGCCCCTGGCGCGCAGGCCCGTCACCCGCCCGTCGGGGAGTTCGGGCGGCAGGGCGGGCAGCAGGCTGACCTCACCGGCGTGCGACTGGAGCAGCCACTCCGTGATGCCGGACGTGGCGCCGAAGTTGCCGTCGATCTGGAACGGCGGGTGGAGGCAGAAGAGGTTCGGCGCCGTGCGCTCGGGCGTCAGCTGGTCGCGCAGCAGTTTGTAGGAGCGGCGGCCGTCCTCCAGGCGGGCCCAGAAGTTGATCTTCCAGGCGAGGGACCAGCCGGTGCCGTCGTCGCCGCGCTGCTCCAGCGTGGTCCTGGCCGCCTCGGCGAGACCGGGCGTGCCGCGCGGGGTGATCTGGTTGCTGGGGTGCAGGCCGTACAGGTGCGAGACGTGCCGGTGGGTGCGCTCCGGCGCGATGGCGTCCCAGTCCTCCTGCCACTCGCGGATCTGCCCCTGCGCGCCGGTCCTCGTGGGCGCGAGGCGGTCCCGCAGGGCGAGGACCTGACCGCGGAACTCCGCGTCGGTGCCGAGCAGTTCGGACGCCGACGCGACGGCGCCGAACAGGTCGCGGACGATCTGCGTGTCCATCGTCGGCCCGGCGCAGACGGAGGCGTCGGGATGGTGCGCGTTCTCGGGCGAGTTGGACGGGCAGGTGACCATCGCGCCCGTCGACGGGTCCTCGACGAGCGAGTCCACGAAGAACTGCGCCGCGCCCTTCAGAACGGGGTAACGGCCGCGCAGCGCCTCGGTGTCACCGGTGAACAGGTAGTGCTCCCAGATGTGCAGCGCCATCCAGGCGCCGCCGGTCTGCCACATGCCCCAGAACGGGCCGTCCACCGGCGCGGTGCCCCGCCAGCCGTCCGTGTTGTGGTGGCACATCCAGCCGCCCGCGCCGTACTGGAGCCGCGCCGTGCTCGCGCCGGTCTCCGCCAGGTCGTCCAGCATCCGCAGGACGGGTTCCATCAGCTCGACGAGGTTGGTGGGCCCGGCGGGCCAGTAGTTCATCTCGATGTTGATGTTGATGGTGTACTTCGAGCTCCACGGCGGGCGCAGCTGGTCGTTCCATATCCCCTGGAGGTTGGCGGGCTGGCTGCCGGGCCGTGAGGAGGAGATCAGCAGGTAGCGGCCGAACTGGAAGAAGAGCGCGACGAGTTGCGGGTCGGCGCCGCCCGCGAAGGCCGCC
This sequence comes from Streptomyces sp. NPDC049879, assembly GCF_044461265.1. NCBI lineage: Bacteria > Bacillati > Actinomycetota > Actinomycetes > Kitasatosporales > Streptomycetaceae > Streptomyces > Streptomyces sp. NPDC049879. The sequence continues at coordinate 128,993 of NZ_JBITKT010000007.1, forward strand.
ACCCGCTGGTCGGTGGGCAGTCCGGCCGCCTCGGTGGTGCCGAGGTCGAGGGTGGTGCGGCCGAAGTACCCCTGGTGGTCGGCGACATGGCGGGCGCGCAGCTCGTCGTACGGCCGGTCCCCCGCCGCCGGGAGCGGCGCGGCGGCGCGCGCGTCCTGGTCGGCGGTCAGGTCGCGGAAGCTGACGAAATTGGTGCCCACGGACACCAGCAGCGTCACCGCGTCGGCCCCGGAGACGGTCAGGGTGCCGTTCTCGCTGCGCACCGTGCCGCCGGTCGCGCGCACGGTCGCGAGCGCCCGGAACCGTACGCGGCCCGGCAGCCCGTCCACGCTCTCGCCCGAGCCGTCGAGCGCGATGGTCAGCGGGTCGGGCGAGTGGCCGGCCGACGTCTGCGGGCTGTCGAAGGCGGCGGAGAACGCGATGCGGCCCCCGGTGTCGGCGGTCAGCCGGACGGCGACGACCTGGTCGGCGCCGCTGGCGAAGGTCTCGCGGGTGTAGGTGACGCCGTCGCGCGTGTAGCGGGTGAGGGCGATGGCGGTGGTGAGGTCCAGCTCGCGGTGGTAGCCGGAGACCTGGCCGCCCGCGGGGAAGGCGAGCCGCAGGCTGCCGACCGTCTGGTAGGGCATCTGGCCGCGCGGCGTGCCCATGAAATCGGTGTCGATCAGCTGCTGGGCGGCGGCCCACTCGCCCGCGAAGACGCGCCGCCTGATCTCGGCGAGGTGGGCGAGGCCGCCGGAGTTGGCGGGGTCGTAGGGGCCGCCGCCCCAGACGGTGTCCTCGTTGAGCTGGAGCTGTTCGGTGTCCACGCCGCCGAAGACCATGGCGCCGAGGCGCCCGTTGCCCAGGGGCAGCGCCTGGAGCCACTCCGCGGCCGGTTCGCGGTACCAGAGGCGCAGCGGCTGGTCGGCGGCCGGGCCGGGGGTGGCGGCGGTGGGGATGGCGGCGGGGCCGGAGTCGGCGACGGCGGTGCCCGCGCCCGCGCCGGTGGCGGTGACACCGGCGGCGGACAGGGCGAGGAATTTCCTGCGGTTGGTGTGGGGGGACATCAGCGGCTCCTGTGTCGGCCGGCGCGTGGCAGGGCGGCGCCGGCTCTGTGGGGGGAGGAGGCGTGGGGGTGGGGTGGGGGGCGCCTCCGTCCCCTGCCTAGCAGAGCCGCCCTGCCCTGCCCACCCCCTGGAACGCCGGGGCCGGGTTCCGGAACAACGGGGGCGCCGTGGCCGCGTGCCGCCGCCGGGCGTGAACGGCCGGGTCCGGCGGTCCGCTGTATGCTCGGCCCCGCAGAGGAACCCGCCCCGGTGCCGGACGAGCGCGGCGGCCCAGTGCGCGTCTTCCGGGTCTTGCCGGGTCGGGCCGCGTTGCCGGACGCGGTGCCGCGCAAGGCGGAGCACCGCAGCTCGTACTCGCTTCGTACGCGCGCGATGCGACAACGCGGCGAGGTTCCCCCCAGGCCGGCAGCGCGTGCCAGGGAAGACCTGGAAAACGGACCCTGGGCTTCGGCCCCCGGGGGCACCCGGGCGGCGCGGGGCCCTGCGCCATGTCGGAGCCGCGCCGGAACGGACTGAGGAGAACACGGGCGTGCAGGAACTGATCACCAGCGCCGCCAACCCCCTGGTGAAGCGCGTCCGTTCGCTGGCCGACCGCAAGCACCGCCGCCGCGAGGGCGCGTTCGTCGTGGAGGGCGTACAGCCGGTGTGGCGCGCCGTGGAGGCGGGGTGGGACGTCGACACCCTCGTGGTCGCGCCGGAACTGCTCGCGGGGACGGCGGCGGAGCGCATGGTCGCCGAGCGCGAGGCGGCCGGGACGCGCGTGGCACGCCTCGGCCGCGCCCTGTTCGAGCGGCTGGTGGACCGTGACGGTCCCGCCGGGCTCGCGGCCGTCGTCCGCACCAGGACGCGCGCGCTGGAGGACCTGGTGGCCGGCCCCGGCGCCGTGTTCACCGCGCTGGACAGGATCGCCAACCCGGGCAACCTGGGCACGGTCATCAGGACCGTGGACGCGGCGGGCGGCGCCGGGGTCGTCCTGATCGGGGACACCGTGGACCCGTTCGGCCCGGTCGCGGTGAAGGCGAGCATGGGGTCGCTGTTCGCCGTGGACGTGGCGCACGCGCCGGACGCCGACACGTTCTTCGCCTGGGCGGCCGGGAACGGCGTACGGGTGCTGGCCGCCTCGGGCGGCGCGGCGGACGACCACTGGGACGCGTCCTACCGGCCGCCGCTCGCCCTGCTGTTCGGCAGCGAACGCGAGGGCCTGCCGTCCGGCGTGCTGGAGCGCGCCGACGGGCGGCTGCGCATCCCGATGGTGGGCACGGCGGAGTCGCTGAACGTGGGCGTGGCGGCGGGCATCATGCTGTACGAGGCCAGGCGGCACCTGGTCGGCACGGCGGAGGGCGGCGCCGCGCCGCACGCGTGACCTCCAGGGTCCGTCTGCCACGGGGATGCCCGGCCGTTCGCGGCTCCCCCGGCCCGGCGACCTGGGCAGCCCTCAGGTGTGTGCGCCCGCAAGACGCCGGATCGCCCTCGGACCGGGCGCACCGGGGCGATGCGGCAACGCGGCGAGCGTGTGCGCCCGGGAACAGCCCCAGCCGCCAGGCCGGGGAACGCAGCCCGCCAGGGGGACGCCCTTCGAAGACGGGACCGGGGGCGCGGCCCCTGTCAGACTGCTCCCGAGTCCTCCTCCACGGTCAGCGTGAGCACGGTGCGCGCCCACTCGGCCTCCTGCAGGACGACGCAGTCCGTCACGACGCCGGTGACCCGCCGGTGCACGACGCGGTCCTTACGGGGCTCGATGGCGAAGACGCCCTCCAGGTCCTCGGGGACGACGCCCTCGATCCGCCGCAGGCGGACCACGCCCGTGGTCCACGCGTTGAGGTCGGCGACGTGTTCACGGGAGCTGTAGGTGACGCCGGTCGTCAGGTCGCGTATCAGCGCGGCGTCGCCGGAGTCGGGCTTCCACCGGCCACCCCTCACCGGGCGGGTGTACCAGGTGAGTTCGACGCGGTGGCCCAGCGGGATGGGTGTCGGGCGGGTGAGTCGTACCATCACGGGCCCAGCGTAGGGCGGCCCACCGACAGTCCCGCCGCCCGTACGGAGGCGCGCGTCCCTTTGCCCGCCGGGGCGTTCTCCGTTACGTTCGCCGGAGGAACGGAGGCTCCTCCGCTTCCGTCTCCGCGGTCGTACCGAGCACGGGAGGGCATCCCCTTGACCAGCACCCCGCAACAGCCGCTCGGCTCCGGCCTCGGCCCCGCCACGACGGCGGCCGAGGCCGTCGCGGGCCTCGACCTGACCGGCAGGACCGTGATCGTGACGGGCGGGGCGTCCGGCCTCGGCGTCGAGACGGTCCGCGCGCTGCGCGGCGCGGGGGCCGCCGTGGTCGTGCCCGCCCGCGACACCGCGAGGGCGGCCGGGACGCTCGGCGGGATCGGCGGCGTCACCGTCCTGCCCATGGACCTCGCGGACCCGGCCTCCGTGGACGCGTTCGCCGACCGCTTCCTCGCCGGGGGAACGCCGCTGCACGCCCTCGTCAACAGCGCGGGCATCATGGCCGCGCCGCTCACCCGCGACGCGGACGGCCACGAGTCGCACTTCGCGACCAACCACCTCGGCCACTTCCGGCTGACCCTGCGCCTGTGGCCCGCGCTGCTGCGCGCGGAGAGCGCCCGCGTCGTGTCCGTCTCCTCGTGGGGGCACCGGCGTTCCGGCATCGTCTGGGACGACCCGGACTACGCCGGGCGGCCGTACGACCCGATGGACGCCTACGGCCAGTCGAAGACGGCGAACGTCCTGTTCGCCGTCGAACTCGACCGCCGTGGCCGTTCCTCGGGGGTCCGCGGCTTCGCCCTCCACCCCGGCTCCATCGTGACCCCGCTCGCGCGGCACCAGGACGCCGCGAGCCTGCGCCGGATGGGCGTGGTGGACGAGGACGGCACCCCCGTCATCGACCCGTCCCGCAACCTCAAGACGCCCGAGCAGGGCGCGGCGACATCCGTGTGGTGCGCCGTGTCCCCGCGGCTCGACGGCCTCGGCGGCGTCTACTGCGAGAACTGCGACGTCGCGCCGCTCGTCCCCGAGGGCGCGGAGCGCGCGGACGGCCCCGGACCGGCCTTCGGCGTGCTGCCGTACGCCGTGGACCCCGCGTCGGCGCGCCGCCTGTGGGAGATGAGCGAGCGCATGACCGGCGTGTCCCTGGACTGACCGCGACCGGCCCGGAACGGCGGGGCGGGCGGGGTGGAGCGAGGGTGGTTCAGACCTCGACCCGCCGGACCAGGTTGTAGTAGAGCGCGATGTCCTCCGGGGCGTGCAGGCGCAGGTCGGTGCCGTCGGCGCTCACCGCGCAGACCCAACCGGAGGGGGCAGAGTCGGGCTCCGTGAGCGTGAAGGGGCCCTGTCCGTTGATCGCCCACACCGTGCTCCCGGGCCGTACGGTGTGGCCGTCCTTCGTGCGGTATGTCGAGGCCATGCGCCAGTCATAGCACCGCGGCCCGTTCGCCGGACGGCAAATGCCGGATTCCGCCGCCTGGTTGACCACCGCCGCCCGCCTGCTCGTGGTGGGCGGCGGCGCGCGGGTCAGGGGCGCGGGCCGATGACGGTCTCCCGCTCCGTCACGGTGATGGCGGCCGCCGGGCAGGAGTCCGCCGCGTCCAGGGCGGCTTCGTCCGGGGCGATCGTGTCGGTGACGGGCGCGCTGTGGCGGCCGTCCAGCGCGAAGAGCGCGGGCGCCGTACCGGCGCAGATGCCGGTGCCCATGCAGCGGCCGCGGTCCACGTCGAGGTGCCAGGCGGTCATGGGGCTCACCATCCGATCGGCATGGCGCGGGGGCCGCGGACGAGCAGTTCTTCCTTCCACAGGACCTCGCCCGCGAGCCGCAGGCCGGGGAAGCGCGTGATCAGCGCGCCGAGCCCCTCCTGGAGTTCGAGGCGGGCGAGGGGGGCGCCGAGGCAGTGGTGGACGCCGTGCCCGAAGCCGAGGTGGTGGGGGTCGGCGCGGCCGACGTCGAGCCGGCCGGCGTCGGCGAAGCGCCCGGGGTCCTGGTTGGCCGCGCCGACCGACACGAGGACCGGTTCACCGGCGCGCACCAGCGTGCCGCCGACCTCGACGTCCTCCGTGGCGTACCGCGCGGCGCCCGCGCCCGCGCCGAGCGGCACGAAGCGCAGCAGTTCCTCGACGGCCCCCGGCACCGCCGCCGGGTCGGCGCGCAGCCCGGCGAGCTGGTCGGGGTGGCGCAGCAGGGTGTGCACGAAGTTGGGCAGCTGGGTGGCGGTGGTCTCGTGCCCGGCGACGAGGACGGCGATGCACAGGTCGATCAGCTCCTCCTCGCTCAGCCGGTCGCCGTGGTCCCTGGCCTCCACGAGGGCGGTCATCAGGTCGTCCCGCGGGGCGCGCCGGTGCCCGGCGACGAGACCCGCCATGTACGCGCGCAGCTCGCCCCGCACGGCGGCGAACTCCTCCTCGGACATCGCCCTGGTCGACAGCATGCTGTCGCTCCACACGCGGAACCTGGGCCGGTCGGCGGCCGGGACGCCGAGCATCTGGCAGATCACGAAGACGGGGATGGGCAGGGCGTAGTCCTCCACCAGGTCAGCGGGCTGCCCCGCCGCCTCCATCGCGTCGAGCAGCTCCTCGGCGAGCGCGCGGACCTGCGGACGCAGCCGTTCCACCTGCCGGACGGTGAACGCCTTGGCGACCAGGGTGCGCAGCCGGGTGTGCTCGGGCGGGTCCATGGCGAGGATGCCGCTGCTGCGCCTGCCCTCCGACTGCCGTGGCTCGTCGCGCCCGACGGCGGCCGCGCGGCTGAAGCGGCGGTCGCCGAGGACGAGGCGGGCGTCGTCGTAGCGGGTGACGAGCCAGGCGTCCTCGCCGTGGTTCATGCGGACGCGGGTGAGTCCCGGTGTCTCGCGGGCCGTGCGGTAGGGGGCGGCGAGGTCGAGTCCGTCCGTGTGGTTGAAGGGGTAGTGCACCGGCGCGGTCTGTTCCATGGGGCCTCCCGGTCCTCTCGGTGGGGTCGGTCCTGTTCCCGGTCCGTCCACCGGCCCGGCGCGCGGCGCATTTCCCTTTTCCCGCGCGGGAGGTGCACACGGCCGGGATTTCCGGCGGACACGGTGACGCTAGGAGCGGCGCCCGGACCGGGACAAGGGGGCGGGGATTCCTTTGGGCCATCGATTCCCGGGGGCGGCGGACCGCTCGCGGTGGCGGGGCGCGCGGATCTGACGGGGGTCGCGTGTCCTTGCCCGCCACGGGCTGAGCGGACGCGCAGGTCAGCGGCCTTCCCGGGGAAGGGTGACAGGATCAGTAAGTTGCCGTTAAGTCAAGCGACTTAACGGGGATTCATTCCTACGGGACCATGGACGGGAGCCTCCTGGAATGGCTTCTTCTGCTCGCCGCGACCGCATTCGGGTGACGCGTTCGGCGTGCACGGTCCGGTGAATCCGCACCGGCTCGGCGGGCGTTCTCCCTTTCCGGCGGCCGACCGTACGGGGTCCCCGCGGCGCGCCGAACTCGTAAAGTGTCCGCCTACGGGGCCGGGAAGGCCCGCGTCGGCTGACGAGGGACGGCAGGACAGTGCGCGAGGACAGGAAGCCCGCCGCCCGGGGCCCGGCCACGCGGGACCAGCTGCTCGCCGTCGCGCTGCGCCTGTTCGCCGAGCACGGCATCGCCCAGGTCTCCAACCGGCGGATCGCCGTGGAGGCGGGCACCGGCAACAACTACGCGGTCGGCTACCACTTCGGGTCGCGCGACGGCCTGATCGAGGAGATCCTGCGGCGCCACCAGGCCGCCGTCGAGCCGCTGCGCGCCGCCCGGCTGGCGCGGGCGCGCGGGACCGGGCGGGCCGCCGACTACGTCGGCTGCCTCATCCTGCCGCTCACCGACCACCTGGCCGCGCTCCCGCCGCCGACGCACCACGCGCGGTTCGTCCAGCAGGCGCTGGCCGACCCCGGCGCGAGCGCGCTGTGCCACGCGTCGGGCAACGGCAGCCCGTCCGTCACCGAGATCCGCCGCTGGCTGCGCGACAACACCGAGGACCTCGCCCCCGCCGTCCTCGCCGCGCGCAGCCGCCTCATCACCCTCCTCACGACGCACACCTGCGCCCAGCACGAGGCGGAACTGCACCACGGCACCCCGCGCGCCTTCGACACCTGGCAGGACGTCGGGGCGTTCCTCACCGCGTCGGTCACCGGCCTGCTCGCGCCGCCGCGCCGGGCCGCCTGCGCCTGAACCGGCGCGCCGGGCGCGGGATTCGGCGCGGAAACGTCCTGCGCCCGTCACGCCCCCTCGCCCGACCGGCGCCGCCGTGCCAGCATCCCCACGCCACGGACCGCCGGGCGCCGCCGACCTCGGCGGACGCCCGTCCGCCGCGCGCGCCCCGGCGCGTACGCGGGGTTGGGCGCCGCTCCCCCTCTCCCGGCTCTCCCCAGCGTCCCCACCCGGCACCGGGCACCGGGGCGCACGCGCGGCGGCGCACGGCGCTTTCGCGTCAACCCGCCGTGACTCCCGCGCCGGGCGGGGCGACGGCCGGGCGGGGCGCCGTTGCCGTGATTGTCATGCCTGCATCAGACTTGGCCTCGCTCCGATCTCCGCGCATAGATCACCTCCCGGAGGTTCTCTTGAGAATCGGTTCCCCCGCGCGGCGTGACGTGTTCGCCCTCGTCACCGCCCTGCTCGTCCTCCTGCTCTCCGCGGGCGGCGCCACCGCGCAGCCCCGCGGCGAACGGGCGGCCGGGCCCGCGGACATCCTGGACACCGTCGCACGCGACCTCGCCCGTTCCCTCGCCGATCCCGCCTGGAGCGCGGACGTCCGCCACGCGGCGCTCGCCGCCGGCGAGGTGGACATCGCCGCCCTGGCCGCCCGCACCGGCGCCCCGGCATCCCTCACCGGCCGCCTCGACGGCGCCCACGCCGGACTCGCCCGCGCCAAAGGGCTGACCGGCCACGCCGGCTCCCTGCTCTCGCTGCGGCTCGGCGACAGCCGGATGCGCGCGGCGTTCACCGCACGCGGCGGCGCCACCCCCCTGGTCGCCGCCGCGACCACCGACGACACCGCCGCCGGGACCGTCACCGCCTACGGCAGCGACGGCCGCGCCCACACCCTCGACGCCCGCACCGCGCCCGCGCGGCCGGTGTACGTCGTGGACATCGACGCGCAGGAGGCCCTGACCGCGGGCCTCGGCGTCCTCCGCGAAGAGCTGACCGCCGCGGGTCTCGACGCCGAAGGCGTCACCGCCCAGGCGGGCTTCTGGAGTTCGCGGATCACCTCGATCCGCCTGGAGGACGACCAGGAGCCCTGGGCGAAGGGCTCCGCCGAGATCTACGCGCTCGTCACCGGCTTCGGCCACGACGGGAAGGCGCGCGTCGACCCGGTCGAGCTGCCCTACCTCGACGAGGACGGCACGACCTACACACCGAACCAGATCCTCGTCAACTGGTCCTTCTACAAGTACAGCCTGGCCGACGTCGTCCTCATGGAGGAGGACGGCAGCACCAATTACCGCGAACTGGCCCGCGCCATCGCGGGCGCGCTGCTCACCATCATCGACCAGGGCTTCTACATCCCCCTGGTGGACGCGGTGCTCGACGCGCTGCCCGACGACTGGTGGACCGACGACCCCGACTACGTGGACTCCTGGTACACGCTGGCCGTGGACACGGCGGGCACCCTGACCGGCGCGGCGGGCAACGGCACGCTGACGCTCGACCGTTACTGGGTCCCCGAGCTGTGACCCGCGCGGGGCGGGCCGCGCACGGCCCGCCCCGCACCCCGGAAACCCCCCGCATCCGCCCGGGAGTAGGCTTCCGCGCCGGAAGGGCCGGGGCGTCCCCCGCCCTCCTCGCTCCCAGGAGGTGCACGATGGCGGCGTCCACGACGGCCCCGTCCGACGAGGAGCGCGGCGAGGAGATCCTCGCGGTGCTCGACACGGCGTTCCACCAGCTGCTCGCGGCGGACCCGGCGGCGTTCCGGGTGAAGTTCCGGAAGATGGCGGCCTCCGCGTTCGCGTTCTACCGGGGGACGGCCTGCCTGTTCTACAAGGACGTCGAGGCCGACCGGGACGGCGGGCCGTTCCTCGACGACCGCACCGGCCGGGTCTGGATACACGGCGACCTGCACGCCGAGAACTTCGGCACCTACATGGACTCCAACGGGCGGCTCGTCTTCAACGTCAACGACTTCGACGAGGCGTACGTCGGCCCGTTCCTGTGGGACCTCAAGCGCTTCGCCGCGTCGGTGGCGCTGCTCGGCTACACCAAGGCGCTCAGCGACGGGATGATCGGCGACCTGGTGCGCACGTACGCCCGCGCGTACCGGGAGCGCGTCCGCGTCCTGGCGGGCGGCGGGGACGGCGGCGGCGAGGACGCGGCGGTGGCGCCGTTCACGCTGGAGACGGCGACAGGGCCGCTGCTGGGGGCGCTGCGGGACGCGCGGGCCAGGACGCGCTTCGGACTGCTCGACTCGATGACCGAGATCCGGGACCACGAGCGCCGGTTCGCGCCCGGCGGCGGGGCGGTGGCGCTCGACGAGGAGACGCGCGCGGCGGTGCTCGACGCGTTCGAGACCTACCTGCGGACGCTGCCCGAGGCGTGGCGGACGCGGCCGGACTCGTTCCGGGTGAAGGACGTGGTGGGGCGGCGCGGCATCGGGATAGGCAGCGCGGGCCTGCCGTCGTACAACCTGCTGCTGGAAGGGAACAGCGACGCGCTGGAGAACGACGTCGTGATCTACCTGAAGCAGGCGCAGGTGCCCGCCGTCTCGCGGCACATCACGGACGAGCGCATCAGGTCGTACTTCCGCCACGAGGGCCACCGCACGGTGATCTCGCAGCGCGCGCTCCAGGCGCACGCGGACCGGTGGCTGGGCTGGACGGAGCTGGGCGGGGCGGGGCAGCTCGTCGCCGAGGTGTCGCCGTACGCGGTGGACCTCGACTGGTCGGACCTGGACGAGCCCGCCGCGATCGCCGAGCTGGTGGCGGACCTCGGGCGGGCGACGGCGACGATGCACGCGGCGGCGGACGACTCCAGCGGGCAGTCGCTGGTGCCGTTCTCGACCGAGCACGCGATAGACGAGGCGATCGGGGACGACGCGGACGGCTTCGCCGAGCTGCTGGTGGACTTCGCCCACGCGTACGGGGCGCGGGCGCGGGCGGACCACCAGATCTTCCTCGACCTGTTCAGGAACGGCCGCATCCCCGGCCTGTGAACGTGCTCAGGACGGGCCGTGCCCCCCGTTCCCCCCGCCGTCCGTGAGGGCCGCGCGGCCGTGCCGGAGGATGCGGACGGCGCGGGGCAGGTCGTGGAGCTGCGCCGCGAGGGCGTCGAGCACCTCGGGGAGCCCGCCGGACGGTTCGCCGCGCGCGGTGAGGACGTGCGTGGACCAGGTGAGGTAGGCCGCGAACAGGTCGTCGTCGTCCGTGTAGAGCGCGGCGGCGAGGAAGTCGACGACGGTGGCGACGCGCTGCGCCGACGGCCCGTCCCCGCCCGCCCAGGGGCCCTCTCCCCCGGGCTGCCTGCCGGGCGCGGTGCTCTTCCTGACCAGCTGCGCCGCGCTGCGGGTGACGAGCGTGTACTCCTGGTCGGCGAGGTGCGGCAGGTCGTCCACGGCGCGGTGGCCGGAGGCAGGCCGCGGCAGCGCGCCGCGGCCCAGCCGGTCGGCGGCGGCGCGCGCGTCGGGGCACCACAGGTCGGCGCCGAACAGCCGCGCGTACCGCCCGTCGGGGCCGTACGCGGGCCCGCCGACGAGGACGGGGATACCGGTGGCCTGGCAGGCGATGATCGCCTCGTGCGCGGCGGGCAGCCGGGTCGACAGCGAGGTGGACAGGGCGACGAGGTCGGGCCCGGTGAGGTGCAGGTGCTCCACGAGGTGCGGAACGGGCACCTGGGCGCCGAGGTCGTCCACCCGCCAGCCGCGCAGCCGCAGGACCTCCACGAGCAGCCGCGCCGGGAGGGCGTGCCACTCGCCGTCCACGCAGGCGACGGTCACCCGGCCGCGCTCGGCGTCGGGGCGCCGGACGGCCGGGTGGGCGAGCAGCGCGTCGATCACGCGGCCGTCGATGGCGGTGGCGGCGTGCTCGTCGGCGATGCCGACCTGGTTGTCGGCCCAGGCGTCGCCGATCCTGCGCTGGACGGCGCCGACGACGTCGAGCAGGACCTCCTCGGCGGGCAGGCCGGCCTCGAGCGCGGCGAAGGCGACCCCGGCCGCGGCGATCTCGTCGCCGCCGAGGACCGCGTCCCACAGCTCGGCCGCCCACTCCTCCGCCGGGCGCGGCGCGGTCACGGCGCACCGTCCCGCCGGGCGCGCGGGGCGGCCGGGGCGCGCAGGACGACGAGGGCGATGTCGTCGTGCCGTCCCGAGCCGAGCCACTGGGCGACGATCATCTGGACGCGTTCCGTGACGGCCTCGGCGGGCAGGCCGACGCATTCGGCGAGGACGGCGCGGAGCCGTTCGTCGCCGAAGAACTCGTCGGCCGTGGGCCCGCCGCGCGCCTCGGTGATGCCGTCGGTGTAGAGGAGGCAGGCGTCGTCCGGCTCCAGGCGCACGCAGGCGGTGTGCGCCTCGACCTCGGGCAGGACGCCGAGGAGACTGCCGCTCGTGTCGGCGGCCTCCACCGTGCCGTCGGCGCGCAGGACGAGGGGCACGGGGTGGCCCGCGCTGGTCAGGCGCAGGTCCAGGGCGGAGCCGTCCCGGCCGATGGAGGCGAGGACGAGGGTGGCGAAGCGGTCGCCCGTGGTGTCGAGGAGCGCGCCGTTCAGCAGGCGCAGCAGCGTCGCGTGGTCGGGGGCGACGGGGATCAGGGCGTGCAGGGTCGTGCGGATCTTGCCGGTGAGGACGGCGGCGTCGAGGCCCTTGCCGCTGACGTCGCCGAGGACGACGAGCGGGTCGCCGCGGTCCGCCGAGCCGGGGTGCACGTCGTAGAAGTCGCCGCCGATACGCTCCGTGTCGCCCGAGGGACGGTATCCGGAGGCGAACTCGACGCCTTCGAGCGGGGGCACGCCTGGCGGCAGCAGGTCGCGCGTCAGGGTGGCCGTGATGGCGGACTGCTCCGCGTACAGCCGGGCGGCGGACATCGCGGCGCCCGCGCGGGACGCGAACAGCCGCAGGGTCACGTCGTCGCTGTCGTCGGGGGCCGGGCTCCCGGGGCGCTTGAGCAGGAACATCGCGCCCGCCGACGTGCCGTGTCCCGGCAGGGGGGTCAGCAGGGCGGAGCCGACAGGGCCCATGCCGGGGGGCAGGGCCCATCCGGGGAGGGCGGCGGGGTCGATGCCCCCGGCCGTGGGGGTGTGGCCGCCCAGGATGCGCTCCAGCTCCGGGGGGAGGTCGCCGGGGTCGAGGGCCAGGGTCCGTCGCAGGGGGTCGTGGCCGCGGACGCAGTACGTGACGAAGTGGGCCGGTTCCATGCTGGTGGCGATCACGGTGACGCCGTCAGCGATGTGGGTCGAGGCGAGCCAGGCCGTGGCCTCCATGCACCGGTCGAGGTTCAGGGAGGCCAGGAGGCGGTTCGACAGCTCGGCGAGGAAGGCCGTGCGGTCGCGCTCGCGGTGGAGGGCCTGGGCGAGGTCGTGGTCGGGGCTGTCGTCGGCGAGCCACCAGGTGATGCCGCCGCCGGGCCCGGCCGTGGGGGTGGCCCGCACGGTGCGGCCGCCCACCGGGCCGCGTACGGCGTGGTCGTCACCGAGAGTCGTTTCCGGTTTCCGCTGTGTCAGGCGGTGGTGGGCCGAGGCGAGCCAGTCGGGGGCGGACTCCGAGAGCGGCCGTCCCGGGGCGGCGGCGGGCAGGAGCGCGAGGGCGCCCTCGTTCGCCCGGAGCACGGTCCCGTCCGCGCCCGCGACCAGCACGGGGCAGGGGACCGACTCCCAGGAGGGGCCGGTCCCCGTGGCGTACGCGGGGGCGGCGGAACTCGTCACTCGGCGGACCTCACAGTGCGCGGCGGGGTCTCCACCATCGCGCAGACGCCCCCTGTCGGCACGCGGGGTGCGCCGACAGGGGGCGTGGGGCGGTTCTGCGCGGGGTCCGCGTCAGTGGTTGACGTCGTGCTCGTGGAGGAACGGCATGGGGTCCTCGGCGGAGCCGTAGTCCGGCGTGCTGCGGACCTCGAAGTGCAGGTGGGGGCCGCTGCTGTTGCCGGTGTTGCCGGAGCGGGCGATCTCCTCGCCGGTGCTCACCCGCTGGCCGGGCTTCACGTCGATCTCGGAGAGGTGGGCGTACTGGGTGTAGGTGTCGTCGTCGTGCTTGACGACGACCGCGTTGCCGTACGCCGGGCCGTCGCCGGCGCCGTTGCCGCCGGCCTTCACGACGGTGCCGCCGTGCACGGCCTGGACCGTGGTGCCGACGTCCACGGCGTAGTCCTGGCCGCTGTGCTTGTGGGCCCAGCGGTCACCGCTGTGGCCGTAGGAGGCGGAGAGGTCGTAGTCGCCGTCGATGGGGGCGGTCCAGGTGGTGGCGGCCTTGTGCTGGGCCTCCGCCTGGGCGCCCGCGCTGCTGGCGAGGGCGGTCGCGGTGGCGGTGCTGTCGATGTGCGCCGTGGTCTCGGCGGCGCTGCCGCCCGTACCGACGGCTGCGGCGCCGGTGACTCCGGCGGAGGCGACCAGACCGGTGGCCAGGGCGACACCCGCACGGGAGCGCAGTCGCATGTCCTTCAGGCTGCGGATCGTGATGCTGTTCGGCATGGGAAGTACCTCGCAGTATTCGGGGTCGTCGGCCCAGGTCCGGGCTGACACGTTCATGGATAACCGCCGGCGCCGGAGAGGTTCAAGCAAGGCATTCCCGATGCGAGGTAGTAGGGAAGAACGACAATGCGACGGCGGAATAGGCCCGTTTTCCGCCGCGGTGCCGGGGGCGGGACCAAGGGCACCCGCGTAACACGTGCACGACGCTCTGACCTGGACCTTCGCGGTGTACACGGTGAGGACGGCGCTGCGGAGCGAAGTGACGCGGTCCGTTTGTCGGAACGGCCCGGGACGAAAGTCCCGGGACCGAAGGAATTACCGTGCTACTAAAGAAGGCAGTACCGGCCGACAAGCGTGTGAGCAGCACCACGGGAACGGAGCAGGAAAGCGGTCCGGGAACCGCGCGCCGCCTCGCGCCACGACCCGACCGTCCCGCCGCCGCGGTGACACAGCGCGAGAGAAACGCTCCGCAGCGCCACGCGAGCGGCGGTGCCGTCTCCGCCAGGCGCCACACTTCGCGTCGCTTCAATACACGGAGCGCGAACCCACGTCCCCGCGTCACTCCCCGGCTGCGGGCGGGTGGCGGGGCACTTAGTCTCGGAGAACGCCCTGGTGGGAAGCCCGGGAGAGCGAGGAGACCCCCATGCGCCGCAACCGCTCGCCGTTCCTCGGCCTGGCCCTCGGCGCCGCAGCGGGCGCCGCGGGGACCACGGCGCTGAATGCCGTCACCTACGCCGACATGGCCCTGCGGGGCAGGCCCGCGAGCAGCACACCGGAGACCACCGTCGAGAAGCTGTCCGGCCTCACGCACATCCCGGTACCGGGTGACGACGGCACACGGCCCCACCGCGTCTCCGCGCTCGGCGCGCTGACCGGCATCGCCGCCGGAGTCGGCGCGGGCGCAGCGCTGGGCACCCTCCGCGCGGCGGGGTGGCGGCCGGGGACGGCCGCGCTCGGGATGGCGGCGACGCTGACCGTGCTGGTGGCGTCCAACGGCCCGATGACGGTGCTGCGCGTGACGGACCCCCGGACGTGGAGCGCGGGCGACTGGGTCAGCGACGTGGTGCCGCACGCCGCGTACGGCGCCGTGACCGCCTGGCTGCTGGAGCGCCTCGACCCGGCCTGACCCCCGCCCGTCACACCTCGATCTCGCCGCCCACGGTCCGCAGATGCTCACGGAACGTGAGCGAGGGGTCGTCCTGGCGGCGCTCCAGGTAGGCGCGGAACGCGACCTGCTCCCGCAGCGTCACCCCGGCGCGAATGCGGTCGGCCTGGGCACGCTCGGTGTCGCGGATGCCCGCCGCCGCGTCGAGGAGCCCGGCGGCTCCGGCGTCCGGCACGAACAGCACCCCGTCGTCGTCCGCGAGCACCAGGTCGGAGCGGCCGACCGTCCACTCCCCCACCTGCGCCGACTCCAGGGCCTCGGGCGGGCTCGGGTCGAGCCGCCGCGGCCCGGCCGGGAGGGCGCCGAGGCTGACGACGGGGAGGCCGATCGCGCGCAGGTCGGCCGTGTCGCGGTGCAGTCCCCACACGACGGCGCCCGCGACGCCCGCCGCGCGCGCCTCCAGGACGGCGAGGTCGCCGACGCACGCCTCGTCGGTGCGGCCGCCGTTGTCGATCACGAGGACATCGCCCGGCGCGGCCGCCCCGAAGGCTTCGAGGAAGACGTCGACACTGCCCGAGTGGCGGACGGGCAGGACGCGCCCGGCGATGCGCGTGCCCGGGGTGAGGGGCCGCAGCCCGGCGGGGGCGCAGCGGACGGGCACGCCGAGCCGCAGGCAGGCGTCGGCGACGTGGGCGGTGGTGAGGGTGGCGAAGTGGCGGGCGATCTCCGCGTTCCCGGTGAGGTGGACGGGGCGCGCGGGGGGCGCGTCCGCCGTGCCGGCGGTGTTCTCCATGGCTGTGCCTCGCTGGTCGGGCCCCGGCACGGGGCGAGTGCCGCCGCACCGGGGCCGACCTTACGCGACGGGTCGGACACCGGCAGGACCGTCGCGCCGGGCCCGGCCGGTCAGATCGCGGGGTTCGCGGGCGCCGGGTACGGGCGCTCGGCGGGGAGGAGGCGGGCGGCCTCGCCGGTGCGCCCGGCGCGGACGAGGGCGTGGATCTCGTGCGCGAGCGGGGTGACGTCCGTGATGCCGGTGATCCAGTCGTCCGCGTAGCGGCGCGACGCGTCGCCCGCGAGGCCGAGTTGCAGGGAGCGGTAGGGCAGCGGCCGCAGGCGCAGGTCGCGCTCGGGGTCCCACTGGACGCGCGCGGGCGCCCGCCGGAGCGCCTGCCGCCAGGCCGCCTCGTCGGCGTGGCGGCCCGGGACGTGGTGGGAGAGGCAGGCGTTCTCCAGGGCCCAGGTGAAGCCGTCGCGGCGCAGGTCGATCGCGAGGACCGTCTCCTGGTCCGGCTTCGTGGCCCAGCCGCAGCGGTACATCATCCACAGGAACGACGGCTTCACCCACGTCATGCGGCCGCGCTTCCAGGCGGCGGGGAAGCGGCCGTCGCGGGCGGCGGGCAGGCCGAGGGCGGGCGCGTACGCCTGGTAGACGGTGATGGTGTCGGCGGTGTAGGCGGCGCGTATCTGCCGGTAGGGGACGTCGTCCGACGGTGACATGCCCGGAGTGTGGCACGCGGCGCACGGCGCGGGCACGCGGATTTCACGGCGCGCGGGCGGGCGGGGACAGGTCACGCGATGGGGACTTGACCAGCACAAAGCTCCGGCCGGAGAGTGTGCGGCAGCACAGACCGAGAGGAAATCCATGGCCAGCGAGCGCCCCGCGCTGTACGAGATGTTCGACGACCGGTTCCGCACCGGCCGGTGCATGAACGGCGACGGCGGCCTGGAGGTCCTGCACACCGGCAGCCGCTGGGCCGAGGGGCCCGTCTACGTGCCCGCCTGGCGGCAGCTGGTCTGGAGCGACATACCCAACGACCGCCTGCTGCGCTGGGACGAGGAGACCGGCGCCGTCGCCGTCTTCCGCCGCTCCGCCGGGCACACCAACGGCAACACCCTCGACCGCGAGGGCCGCCTCATCACCTGCGAGCAGGGCAACCGCCGGGTCACGCGCACCGAGCACGACGGCACCGTGACGGTCCTGGCCGACCGCTGGCAGGGCAAGCGGCTGAACAGCCCCAACGACGCGGCGGTCAAGTCCGACGGCTCCATCTGGTTCTCCGACCCGGACTACGGCATCACCAGCGATTACGAGGGCCACCTGGCGGACAGCGAGATCGGCGCGAACAACGTCTACCGCGTCGACCCGGCCTCCGGCGAGGTGCGCCTGGTCGCGGACGGCTTCCGGGGGCCGAACGGGCTGGTCTTCTCTGCGGACGAGAAGCGGCTGTTCGTCTCCGACAGCGGCGCCAACCTCATCCGCGTCCTCGACGTGCGCGACGACGGCACGCTCTCCGACGGCGAGGTCTTCGCCGAGGGCGGGGCGCGCCGGAACGCCAACTTCGACAACATACGCTTCGACGCCGACGGACGGCTCTGGGCCGCCGCGATGGACGACGGCGTGCACTGCTACGACCCCGACGGCACGCTGCTCGGGCGGCTCGTCGTCCCGCAGACGGCCGCCAACATCGCCTGGGGCGGCGCGAAGCGCAACCGGCTGTTCATCACCGCCCGGACGACCCTGTACTCGGTGGTCATGGGCGTCACGGGCACGCACCAGACCGGTCCCGGCCGCCGCCGCCGGCTGGACGCGCCCGCAGGCTGACACGGGCGCCCGCCCCCGGCTCAGCCGACGTGGATGCGCGGGCGGCGGGCCGGGTCGCGTTCGGCGCGGCGCAGGACCTCCCGCGCGACCGGCGCGACCTCGCCGTCCCCGAACACGAGGAAGCGCAGCAGGTGCCCCAGCGGGTGCCCCTCGGTCCAGGTGAAGTAGGCGTGCGGGACGGTGCCGGTGCGGTCCCGCAGGTGCAGCAGCACGGCGGCGATGGTGTTGGCGACGGCGGCGCCCCGGACGCGCAGGACCCGGTAGCCGTGGCACTCCTCGCCGTGCACCGTCACGTCGGCGGCGAAGTCGGACGAGTCGTCCACCGTCACTTCGAGGAACAGCGTGTGCCGCCGGTCGGGGATCGGCGTCTCCTCGCACTGGCTGTCCTGCTTCTCGCGGTACTCGCGCTCGTCCCGGGCGTCCGGCTCGTTGGCGATGATGCGCAGCGGCCCCCGGGCGGCGGCCTCGTCGATGAGGCGGGCGGCGGTGGCGTCGAGGGTGATGTCGCCCGACCGCAGCTCGAACGCGCGGTGGACGCGGGACCCGAAGGACGTGAGGAGGATGCCGACGATGAACAGGGCGGCGATCCGCAGGCCGTCGGGGCGCTCGATGACGTTGACGACCAGCGTGTACAGGAGCACGGCCGTGACCAGGCCGAACCCGGCGGTGGCGGGGCGGTGCCCGCGGTGGCGCGCGGAGACCGTGACCGCGAACGACGCCGAGACCATCAGCACGAGGACGCCGGTCGCGTACGCCCCGCCCTGCGCGTCCACGTCCGCCTCGAACAGGATCGTGACGGTGAACGCGATGGCGACGAACAGCAGCACCAGCGGGCGCACCGCCCGGGTCCACTCGGGCGCCATGCCGTACCGGGGCAGGTAGCGCGGCACGAGGTTCAGCAGCCCGGCGAGGGCGGAGGCGCCGGCGAACCAGAGGATCGCGATGGTGGAGACGTCGTAGACCGTGCCGAACGCCTCGCCCAGGTAGCGGTGGGCCAGGTACGCGAGCGCCCGGCCGTTGGCCTCGCCGCCGCTCTCGAACTCGTCGCGCGGTATCAGCAGGGTGGTGGCCAGGCTGGAGACGAGGAGGGCGCCGCTCATGACCAGCGCGGCCGTGGTGAGCAGCCGCCTGGTGTCGCGTACGCGCCCGGCGGGCCGTTCCTCGGTGTCGGTGGCGTCGCCGCGCACCTGCGGCATGACGGCGACGCCCGTCTCGAAGCCGGACATGCCGAGGGCGAGGCGCGGGAAGACCAGCAGGGCGACGGCGATCATCGCCATCGGTGACGCGTGCTCGGCCGAGGCGGCCTCCCACCAGTCGTCCACCACCACCGGGTCGTCGAGGATGTGCCGCACGGCGGTGGCGAGCACGACGAGGTTGAGCAGCAGGTAGGTGCCGACCAGCCAGACGGCCATGCCGATGGCCTCGCGGAAGCCCTTGAGGAAGACGGCGCCGAGGGCGGCGATCAGCAGCAGGGTGATCCACAGGTTGCCGTCGTGCATCCAGCCGGGCGCGACGGGGTTCTCCACGGCGTGCGCGGCGGCGTCGGCGGCCGACAGCGTGATCGTGATCATGAAGTCGGTGGCGGCGAAGCCGAGCAGGACGAGGACGAAGACCTTCCCCGCCCACCAGGGCAGCAGCCGCTCCAGCATCGCGATGGACCCCTCGCCGTGCGGGCTCTCGCGGGCGACGCGCCGGTAGACGGGCAGGGCGCCGAGGAGGGTCAGCGCGACGAGGACGAGGGTCGCCAGCGGGGAGAGCAGTCCCGCGGCGAGTGCGGCGATGCCCGGCTGGTAGCCGAGCGTGGAGAAGTAGTCGACGCCGGTCAGGCACATCACGCGCCACCACGGGTGGCCCTCGGTCCTGCTGGGTCCGGTGGCGTGCGGGCCGGGGTGGCGTGCGGCGCGCTCGCTCAGGCCGTCGAGCAGCCAGCCGCGGAAGCGGCGGGACGGTACGGCGGCGGCCGTCTGCTGGGTGCCGGTCACGACCGCGCACCTCCGGGACCACTCGAACCACATGAAGCGGTAGGCACGAGGAGCGAGTATCGCCGAGCGGAGGGAGCGGTGGCGCCGGGGTCCAGGGGGCGTCCTGGAGCCCGCGCGGGGCGCCCGTCGGCGGGACGCGCGGCCCAACTACCAGGCACGATGGCACGGATGGGGCGTGCGCGGGGTCCGCCGGGCGCGCCCCTGACGGCGCGCGCGGGCGTGCGCGCCGGGATATCCCTGACAGCTTCTTAACGAACTCCCGGCAGGTTCTTGACGGAGGCCACGGCGGCCGTCCACGCGGCGCCACCCCGCGCGTGCCGGGAGTCACCGGACGGCAGGTCAGGCGGTGGGGCTGGGCGACGGCGTGCCCCCGGTCCGCGGGGTCCCCGGGGCGGGAGCGGGGGCGGGGGCGAGCACGGGCAGCGGCAGTCCGATGGCGCGGACGTCCACCCCGGCGTACGCGGCCGTCCAGTCGATGGGGACCCCCGCCACGTACGCCTCCGCCACCGAGCGGAGGAAGCGGCCCGGGCTGCCGTCCGAGCGGACGGCGGACGCGATGACGGCGGGGCGTTCGTGGACCGTCTCCAGCGTCTGCCGCATGCCGAGCGTCAGCACGGGGTGCGGGCCCACCTCGATGAACACGGTGTGGCCGCGCACGGCCGCCGCGCGGACCGCCGACTCGAAGCGGACGGGGCCGCTGAGGTTGCGGTACCAGTAGGCGGCGTCGAGCCGCGCGGTGTCGAGGAGGCGCCCGGTGACGGTCGAGTAGAACGGGGTGGGCGCGGCGCGTCCGGTGATGCGCGCGAGGTCGGTGAGCTGCCGTTCGCGGAGGGCCGCCATGTGCGGCGGCGAGTGCGCCGCGTATCCGGCGGGCACGCGCAGGGCGCCCACGCGGTCGGCGAGCAGCCCGGCCAGGAACCGGTCGGCCGCCTCGCGGTCGCCCGACACGACGACGGACCGCGGCCCGTTGACGGCGGCGACGGTCAGCCGCCCCGGCCAGGGGCGCAGCCGCACGGCCACCTCGGTGACCGGCAGCCGCACCGCGACCATCTCGCCCGTGCCGACCAGGGCGGCCTGCGCGCGGCCCCAGGAGGCGGCGATCTCGGCGGCCTCGGCGAGGGTCAGGGCCCCGCACTCGTGGGCGGCGGCGAACTCGCCGATGCTGTGCCCGACGACGGCGGCGGGCGTCACGCCGTACGACCGCCACAGCGCGGCGAGGGCCAGCGTGACGGCGAACAGCGCGGGCTGGCAGACGTCCATGCGGTCGGGGGGCGGGGTGCCCGGGGCTCCGGACAGCACGCCGGGCAGGGACCAGCCGGTGTGCGGGCGCAGCGCGCGGTCGCACTCCTCGATGCGCCGGGCGAAGACAGGGGCGTGCGCGAGCAGTCCGCGCCCCATGGCGGGCGACTGCGCGCCGAGGCCGGGGAAGACGAGGACCGGCTGCGCGGACCCGGCGGCCACACCCCTGACGACCTGCGGCGACGCCTCCCCGGCGGCCAGCCTGCGCAGCCCGGCGAGGCAGTCGTCGCGGTCGGCGTAGAGCAGGACGGCGCGGTGCTCCGGGTACGCGGGGGCTTCCCGGCGGGCGGGGGGCGGCCCTTCGCCGGACTCCCCCGCGAGCCGCGCGGCGAGGGCGCGGGCGCGGCGGCGCAGTCCTTCGGCGCTGGACGAGGACAGCGGCAGGGGAAGGACGGTGGATTCCGGCATCTGCGTATCCCTCACAGGGGCGAGAACTCCAACGCGTGGGCCACGGCGCATCCGGCCGTGACGCGGTGTGCCACGGCGCGGGGACCACGCAGGGACCACTGTGGGCGATCACTTCCCTGGCCGCCCGCGGCGAACCGCGGGCGCCGACGGGTTCACCCGATGGCGTGCAGGGGCGTTCCGCCGAGGAGGGGCGCGAGGGCGCGCCGCAGGTCGCGCGGGGCGCGGAAGTGCACGGCGGTCATACCGGTGCGGCGGGCCGCGGCCACGTTGGCGGCCGAGTCGTCCGCGAACAGGCAGCGCCGCGGCGGCACTCCGAGCCTGTCGGCGGCGGCGAGGAACGCGGCGGGGTCGGGCTTGGCGACGCCGATGCGGGCGGTGTTCACGATCTCGTCGGCGACGCCGGGCGGGAGGGTGGCGGCGAGGTCGCTCTCCAGCCGGGTGGTCGCGTTGGACAGCAGGGCCACGGGGACGGCCGCGCGGGCGGCGCGCAGCAGGGCGGCCACCTCCTCGTCGGTCGAGGGCACCAGGGCCGACCACTCGGCGACGGCCGCGCGGGCGGCCGGTCCGTGGCGCGCGGCGAGGTCGTCGGCGACGGCGGCGCGCCACTCCTCGTCGGTCACGCGGCCGGTGATCGCGGGGAGAAGCCTGGCGTCGGCGAACGCGGCGGCGGCGAGCGCGCCGGCGGGCAGGCCGTGCCGCCGCTCGACCGGGCCGGCGTCCGGCCAGTGCCTGAGCACGCCGTCCAGGTCGCAGATCACGGCGTCGTGCGGGCGGGCCGTCATGCGGAAAGCACCCCGGTGGCGTCCACCGCGTCCGCAGCCGGTGCCGCCTCGCGGACGAGGGTGTCGAGGGACAGCCCGAGGGCCCCCGCGAGGGCGGCGACCGTGAAGAACGACGGGGTCGGGGCACGGCCGGTCTCGATCTTGCGGAGCGTCTCGGCGGAGACGCCGGCCGCCGCCGCCACGTCCGCCATGCTGCGCTCGCCCCTGGCCTCGCGCAGCAGTGCGCCGAAGCGCTCGCCGCGTTCGCGTTCCCAGGGGGTCAGCGGGGTCCTCACCATGACCGTGATACTAATACCGGTATAAGAATTGGGTGTCGCCGGGGTGTGCCCCGGGGCGCGCGGAAAGGACCGGGACATGGTGGAGATCAAGACGGACGCGGCGCTGGACGCCATGCGCGAGGCCGGGCGTGTCGTCGCGCGGGCGCTGGCCGCCGCGCAGCAGGCCGCGGCGGCCGGGGTGACGCTGCGGGAGCTGGACGAGGCGGCGCGCGCCGTCCTGGACGAGGCGGGCGCCCGCTCGCCGTTCCTGGGGTACCTGCCGTCGTTCGCGCCGACGCCGTTCCCCGCCGTGACGTGCATCTCCGTCAACGACGCGCTGGTGCACGGCATCCCGGACGGCTACCGCCTGCGCGACGGCGACGTGGTGAGCGTGGACTGCGGCGCCGAACTGGACGGCTGGACGGGCGACGCGGCGGTCACCTTCGCGGTCGGCACCCCGAGCCCGGCGGACGCGGCGCTGATCGACGCGGCGCGGCGCGCGCTCGACGCCGGGATCGCGGCGGCGACGGTGGGGCACAGGACCGGCGACATCGGGCACGCCGTCTCCCGCGTGACGCGCGCGGCCCGCTGCGGCAGCCCCGTCGACTTCGGCGGCCACGGCATCGGCCGCCGCATGCACGAGGACCCGCACGTGGCGAACCGGGGGCGCCCCGGCCGGGGCTTCCCGCTGCGGCACGGGCTGACGCTCGCCATCGAGCCGATGCTGATCTCCGGCGGCGGCGACGCGTACGTCACCGCGCCGGACGGCTGGACGCTGCGGACGGCGGACGGCAGCCGGGCCGCCCACTTCGAGCACACCGTCGCCGTCACCGACGAGGGGCCGCGCGTCCTCACGCTCCCCTGACCGCCGCCCCGCCGCCGCGGTCGGGCAGGATGGGCCGATGCGGACACCACGAGAGGCCGCCAGGGTCGCGGTGCTCGACCCGGCGGGCGCCGTCTTCATGTTCCGGTACGACAACTCCGAGGTGGGCGTGCACTGGGCGATGCCCGGCGGAGGCCTCGACCCGGGCGAGACGCCCGAGGCCGCCGCGGCGCGCGAACTGCGCGAGGAGACCGGCTGGACCGGCGTCCCCCTGCGCGGGACGCTCTGCCTGTGGGAGCACGACTACACGCGCGCGGGCGTGCCCGTACGGCAGCGCGAGCGGATCTACCTGGCGTACGGGCCGCGCCGCGAGCCGGTCGGCGACCTGACCGCCGCCCACGCCGAGGACGGCATCCTGCGCTGGCGCTGGTGGTCCCCCGCCGAACTCGCCGTGGCGGACGAGGCCCTGTGGCCGCCGCAGCTCCCCCAGGTCCTCGACGCGCTGCGCGCCGACGGCCCGCCCGCCGTACCGGCCGACTTCGGGTACGTCCCCAACTCCCCGCGCTGAGTGGCAGCATCGGCGCCATGGACGATGTCCCGGAACGGCTCCCCGCCACGCTCGACGCGCTGCGCGCGGACGCCGCCGCGCTCGGCTTCACCCTCTCCTGCGACCCGCGTACCGGCGCCCTGCTGGCCGCCCTCGCCGCCGCGCGCCCCGGCGGGCGGGTGCTCGAACTGGGCACGGGCGTCGGCCAGGGCGCGGCCTGGCTGCTCGACGGGATGGACGCGACCGCCTCGCTCGTCAGCGTGGAGCGGGACGCGGCGGTGCAGTCCGTGGCCCGCCGCCACCTCGGCGCCGACCCCCGGCTGACACTGGTGCGGGGCGACGCGGGGGCCTGGCTCGACGGCTACGGCGGGCCGCCGTTCGACCTCGTGTTCGCCGACACGTGGCCGGGCAAGTTCACCCACCTCGACACGGCCCTGGCGCTGGTCGCGCCAGGGGGCACGTACGTCGTGGACGACCTCGCGCCCGTGCCCGGCTGGCCGGCCGGGCACGAGGCGGACGTGCGGCGGCTGCTGGCGCGGCTGGACGGCCCGCCCGGCTTCCGCACCGTCCGCCTCGGCTGGGCGAGCGGCCTGCTGCTGGCCGTCCGCACCGGCGTCAGCGGGGCAGCCGCCTGAGCATGACGGTGCTGTCCGTGCGGGTGCCGGGCGTGCCGTCGGGGCCGAGCTGCGTGCGCTCGTGCTCCTCGCTCAGCAGGACCTCCCACTCCCCCTCGGGCAGCCGCAGCGACGCGATGACCTCGGGCGGCGTCGGGAAGTGCACGTCGGGGTGGTCCTCGCCCTCCTCCCAGTGCGGGAAGCCCGCGTGCCCCTCGATCAGCAGGACGCCGCCCGGCGCCACCGCCGCGGCGGCCGCCCGCAGGATGCGCTCGCGCGGCATGTCCACCCAGGAGTGCAGGAACTGCGCGGACACCAGGTCGTAGCCGCCGCCGGGGAACGAGGTCGCCAGGTCGTGCCGCTGCCAGTCGATCCGGTCGGCCACGCCCGCGTCCGCCGCGTGCCTGGCGGCCCGTCCGAGGGCGACCCGTGAGATGTCCGCGGCCGTCACCCGCCAGCCGCGCGCGGCGAGCCACACCGCGTCGCCGCCCTCGCCGCAGCCGAGGTCGAGGGCGCTGCCCGGCGTGAGGTCCGCGACGTGCCTGACCAGCTCCGTGTTGGGCTCGCCGCTCCAGACGCGCTCGGTCTGCGCGTACCGCTCGTCCCACTCGCGGGCGGCGCGGCGCGCGGCGACGGCGGCCGCGGTCTCCTCGGCGGTCAGGTCCGCGTTGACGGCGGCGCCCGCGCGCACCCCGGCGTCGGCGGCGCCCACGACCTGCTGGGAGGGCGTCGTGACGTTGCCCGCCGCCCAGACGCCGGGCACGGGCGTGGCGCCGGTCTCGTCCACGGGCACGACGGTGCCCACGACCTGGCCCTCGCGTTCCCGCTCGACCGGGGTGATCCCGAGGCCGTCGAGGAAGGCGGCGCGCGCGGTGAACAGCGGGGTGACGGCGAGCGCGGCGCAGGGGACGACGGCGCCGTCGGCGAGGGCGACGCCGGTGAGACGGTCGTCGGCGACGGTGAGGCCGGTCACCCGTTCGTGCACCACGGTGATGCCCCGCGCGTCGAGCTGCTCGGCCTGCTCGTCGGTCAGTTCCGGCATGGCGTGCCGGAACAGCGTGAGGTCGTCGGTCCACTGGCGCCACATCAGGGCCTGGTGGACGGAGAGCGGCCCGGTGCCGAGGACGCCGATGGGCTGGTCGCGGACCTCCCAGCCGTGGCAGTACGGGCAGTGCAGGACCTCGCGTCCCCAGCGGTCGGCGAGGCCGGGGACGCCGGGCAGTTCGTCGGTCAGGCCGCTGGCGACCAGCAGCCGCCTGGCGGCGACGGCGGTGCCGTCCGCGAGGACGACGTGGAAGCCGTCCGGGGTGCGCCCCGCGGTGGCGACGTGCGCGGGGACGATCTCGGCGCCGTACCGCGCGGCCTCCTCGCGTCCGGCGGCGAGCAGCGCGAGCGGGGACACGCCCTCGTGGCCGAGGAGGGTGTGCACGCCGTCCGCGGGGGCGTTGCGCGGGGTGCCGTCGTCGATCACGAGGACGGAGCGGCGGGCCCGGCCGAGGGCCACCGCGCCGCTCAGTCCGGCCGCGCCGCCGCCGATGACCACGACGTCGTACGAGGAGCGTGTGGGTGCGGTCATACAGGAGTACCTCCCTTTCCCGGGCGATGGTCGGCCGGACCCCCATCATTTGACAAAGCTTGTTGCCGGGTCGGCAAATAGGAGGCGTGGCGGACGACAACCTGACGAACGTACTGAGCACGGTGGGCCCCCGGCTGCGCGCCCTGCGCCTGGAGCGCGGGCTCACGCTCGCGTCGCTGAGCGGCACGACCGGCATCTCGCAGAGCACCCTGTCGCGGCTGGAGTCGGGGCAGCGCAGGCCGACGCTCGAACTGCTCCTGCCGCTGGCGCGCACGTACGGTGTGCCGCTGGACGACCTGGTGGGGGCGCCGCCCACCGGTGACCCGCGCGTCCACCCGCGCCCGTTCGTCCGGCACGGGCGGACGTTCGTGCCGCTGGCCAGGAACCTGGGCGGACTGCTGGCGTACAAGATGATCATCCCGGGCAGGTCGCCGGACGACCCGCTGCCCGAGCAGCGCACGCACGAGGGCTACGAGTGGCTGTACGTGCTGGCCGGGAAGCTGCGGCTGGTCCTCGGCGAGCACGACCTGACGCTCGCGGCCGGGGAGGCCGCCGAGTTCGACACGCGCGTCCCGCACGTCTTCGTGAGCGGGGGCACGCGGCCGACGGAGGTGCTGTCGCTGTTCGGCCCGCAGGGCGAACGGCTCCACGTCCGCGCCCGCCCGGCGCGGGCCGACTGACACCGCCCGGCGGGCCCGTCACCCCGGCGGCGGGCGCCACCTGGGCCCGGCGAACCTGGCGAGCGCCGCCGCCAGATCGTCCGGCACGGCACGCACGACCGACAGCGGCAGCACGCAGTACCAGCCCCCGCCGCTGTGCAGTGCCCGGTGCAACGGGGCGGCGCCGGGGCGCAGATGGACGTGGACTCCGTACACCTTGCTGTCGCGGCCCCGCCGCATGACCCGGCGCAGTACGACGGCGTCCACGTCGTTCCACGCGCTCCACCCGTGGCGCCTGCCGATGGCGAACAGCAAGTGATCCGCCGTGATGTGCAGCTCGGTGCGCAGCGGGGGCTTGAGCAGCCACGAGAGGAAGGACACGAGCAGCGCGAGGAGCAGCCACGCCACCGCGCCCCCTACACCCGTGGCCCAGCTGCCCGAGATCGCGCCGCGCAGCAGCGTCAGGCCGCTGATGAAGACGAACACGGGCCAGTGCGCCATCACCACGCGCCGCTCGCGTCCGACGGCGCGGAAGGCGGCGGGGCTGTCCTCCAGGACGGTCCAGTGCTTGCGGGCGGCGAGCGGCTGCCGTTCGGCCGCAAGCAGCGTCGTCCGCAGGGAGGGCATCGGTTCGGGGGATGGACGCGCCGGGCGCGGCGGGGGGACGGCCTGCGTGGGGTGCTGCCAGGGCGCCTCGGCGGGCGGCCGCGGGGACTGCAAGGGAACGGGGGTGACGGCGGACGCGGCCGCGTGCGCGCGTGTCAGGTGCTCCTGGAGCCGCAGGTGCCTGAACCGGTAGACGCCGCCGCTCTGTTGCAGCAGCCCGCCCCGGTGCGCGTCCCGCAGGAACTCCATGAGCGACCACGGCACCCTGCCCACCGTCGCGAGCGCCGCCTTGGCGAACAGCCACCGGCTCCAGGGGCTCAGCAGCACCAGGAGCGCCGCCGGCCCGAGCCAGCCGACCGCGCCCCGCGCCAGGGCGTCCGCCGCCGTGCCGCCCCAGAACCAGCCGAACGCCCCCTGGCCGACGCCGAACAGCGGCGCGACCACCCCGGCCGACAGCAGCGCGGCCCGCCGCTCGCCCCGCAGCAGTTCCCCCGGCGTCGCCGCGTCCTCCGTGTCGGCGGGCGCGGCGATGACGGCCATGGCGAGCGGCGCGAGGACGCATCCGGTCACGATCATCACCAGGTAGGGACGCGTGTCCGACGCGCCCGCGACGATCAGGCCGAGCCCGGCGGTCGGCACCACGATCACCAGCGCGGCCGCCAGCCCGCGGCGCACCGCCACGGGCCGCCGCGCGGACCGCAGGGCGGCGCCGATGCGGAAGGGGTTGGCGCGTCTGCGCGGCTGCCACAGGCGGCTGCCGAACCAGAACTCGGTGGACCGCCACATCAGGAAGCACAGCGTCATCCCCATGGCGAGCGAGGTCTCCATGCCGAGTTCGGTCGCGCCCCAGTCGAAGCCCGGGTCCGAGCGGCGGTCGCCGTACCAGGCGATGAAGGCGTCCACCGGAACGGACAGGGCGAGGCCCGCCGCCAGCAGCACCAGCGGGAGGAGCGCGAGGACCAGCGGCGTGCGGTGCAGGCGCCACCAGGCCAGCTCGGTCGTGTGCCGCCGGTCGAGGTGGCGGGCGAGTGCCGTGAGCCAGTGGCGCGCGCGGTCGGGGTGCCAGCGGCCGGGCGCGTGCAGGCGCTCCAGGGACTGCGGGCGTTCGGTGAAGGTGGCCGCGAACACCGCGTCCAGCAGATGGTGTTCGACGTCCGCGACGACCGGGAAGCGGCGTGTCAGCAGGTCGCACGGGTCGGCGGGCGGCGTCTCGTAGGCGCGGCGGGCCAGCCAGATCATCAGCGGGCTCGTCAGCGTCCTGGCGACGGGCCCGTCCGGGGCGGCGGCGAGCGCGGCCGCCGTCCAGGCCCAGCGGTCGCGGACAGGGGAACGGGCGGAACGGACGAGGTAGCGCGTCGCGTCGGCGAGGTCCACGGGCTGGGCGTGCAGTGTCACGGCACGGGTGATCTCGGCGCCGGAGGCACGCACGGCCGCGTACGCCTCGGTCCTCGACGCGAGGACGACGGGGTGTTCGGGCCCGAGCGCGGCGTCCACGGCCCGGACGACGTCGGCCCTGCGGTGCTCGGGCAGTTCGTCGAGGCCGTCGAGCACGGGCAGGAGCAGCCCTTCGCCGACGAGCCGCCGCGCCGGAGCGGCCCCCTCGACGGCGGGCAGGCCCGGGTACTCCTCGGTGACGCGCCGGACCACCCAGCGGTGGAAGTCCTCGCGGAACGGGTCGAACGACTCAAGCGTCAGCGGGACCGGGACGGGCACCGGCTCGCCGCGTGAACGGCGCGCGGCGAGGTCGAGCGTCAGCAGCACGGCCAGGGTGGACTTCCCCGAGCCCGGCGGACCGAGGACGACGAGCCGCCGCCGTTCGAGGGCGAGCAGGGCGTCGGCCAGCCGGGACACGCTGCCGTCCTGCCCGGGGGCGGCGGCGCGGGGGCCGGGGCGGTCGGCGTGCCAGCGGACGGGGAGCGGCTCGTCGGCGGCGGCGGCGTCCTGGGCGCGCAGTTCGGCGGACCACTGGGCGCGGACGACGCGGGCGAGGGCGTGGGCGGCGCGGTCCACGGGGTCGCGCGGCGGGGGTACGTGGACCGTCACGTCGCCGTGGACCTGGCCGATCTGGATCACGTACTCGGCGGTGCCGCCGCTCATGACGTTGCGGATGGAAGGTGGCTCCGGTGCCTCCGGCATGGAGGGCATTATGGTCCGTGCCCGCCCCGCGCGGGACCGGTCGGTGACCGGACCGGCCCGTCAACGGCACGACGCGTCACGCTGGTTGACGTCGCATCACCTTCACGGGTGATGCGTGGGCCCGGTGGGGTGGATGCCGAGGGCGTCGGCGAGGATCACGTACATCGCGTGCGACCACAGCAGCGGGGTCGCGACGGGGCCCCACCGCTCCTCCCAGGGCGCGAGCTGCTCGGGGTGCAACAGGCGCGCGCCGACGGCCTGTTCCGGCAGCAGTCCGTCAGGGGTCGCCTGGGCGGCGATCCAGTCGAGCTGCCGCCTGGCGGCGGCCGTGCGGCCGGTGCGCGCGTGGTGCCAGCCGAGGAGACCGGCCAGCACCGGCCACTGCCCGCCGCCGTAGAAGACGTCGTCCAGGTAGCGGTGGACACCGCCGCCCGGTTCCAGCAGGTCGCGCTCGACGGCGGCGAGCGTGCGCGCCGCGACGCGGCCGTACGGGTCGGTGACGGCGAACGGGGTCAGGCACGCGACGAGGCTCGCGTCCACCGCGTCGTTCCCCAGCCACTTGGTGAGCCGCCCGCGCAGCGTGCCCTCCTCGGCGACGAGGTTCCCGGCGTCCGCGAGGACCGGGCCGACGGCCTCGGGGTCCGCCAGGCCCGCCCGCGCGGCGGCGGCCAGGCCGCCCTGGATCGCGCCGAGGGTGGAGACGTGCCGCTCGTCCCCCGACTCCTCCCACCAGTCGTTGCAGGGCAGGTCCCAGGTGACGGCGAGGTAGTCCACGACCAGGGCGACGGCGTCGCGGTACGGGGCGGGGTCGAGCCCGTGCCGCTCCAGGTGGGCCGTGAGCGACCAGAGCCAGGTGCCGTACCCGTCCGTCTGGAACTCGCCCCAGCCCGCGACGTCCGGGTCGCGCCCGTCGAGCGTGAAGCGCGTCGGCAGGTAGTCGCGGTCGGCGGACCGCCCGCCGCCGCGGTGCGCGGCGACGACGCGCAGGACGCGGTCGGCGCGGTCGGTCACCATCCGGGCGCACCAGTCGTGGAACGCGGTGGCCGAGCCGGGCGCGCCCGCGCGGGACGCCGCCTCGGCGATGAACGAGCCGTCGCGGAACCACGAGAAGCCGTACACCGGGTACGCCGGACTGGCCGGATAGCCGCCGCCCGCGTCCTGGTTGCCGGTGATGACGTCCAGGCTCCGTGCCACGAGGCGCCGGTGGTCGGTGGTGGACACGGGCTTGCCTCCGGGGGGGGTGAGGGCGGGGAACCGGGACGTGCCCCGGGGACAGCCTTCCCCCGGCGGCGGTCCGTGAGGCGGAGCGGGGGCCGGGAGGCGGCAGAAGCACCCGTCCGGGTGGCGGCGCGTTCACCGTCCCGGGCGCACGGCGGACGGCGGTGCGGGAGGGGCGGAGGGTGACTGGCGGGGATTGACGGGTGGTCAGCGAGCGTGAATGATCTGCTCGACTGATCAGCTGAGTGCTCTCGCGCCGGCGTGAGCCCGCCGAGAGGATTCCGCCGCCGTGGCCCCCTGCCGAGTGCCCGACTTCCGCAGTCCGCTGTCCACACGCGCCAAGGTCCTGCTCGCCACCGGGGTCGCCGGGGTGCTGGCCGTGACCGGCACGGCCGTGGTCGTGTCCGGCGGCGGGGACGGCGGCGGAGGCGGGGACCGCGAGGCCGTGGCGGGACCGACGTCCGGGACGGACGCCCCCGTCGCCGCGCCGCCCGCCGACGAGTCCCTGATCGCCCCCTCGCCCGACGAGTCCGTGGTGCCCCCGTCCCCGACCGGGGAGCGGGACGCGGCGGACGGCGGGACCGGCGGCGACGGCGCGGAGGCGGCGGACGGCGGCGGTGACGGCGCGGGCGGCGGAGGCGGCGGCGGGACGGGCGGGCGCGGCGCCAGGCCCGCCGGGGGCGGCGCGCCCATCCGGGCCGGGCTGTTCGTCAACCCGGGCGGCCAGGTGAGCCGGTGGGTCGCGGACAATCCCCAGGACGGCAGGCGTTCGGTCATCGCCGAGGAGATAGCGGACGAGCCGCAGGGCGTGTGGTTCACGCGGTACGACCCCGACGGGGTGACGGGCGAGGTGCGGGCCGTCACGTCGGCGGCCGAGGCGTCGGGCGACGTGCCGGTCCTGGTGAGCTACGTCCTGCCGAGCCGCGACTGCGGCGGCCACTCGGGCGGCGGCGCCCCCGACACGGCCGCGTACGGGCACTGGATGGAACGTTTCGCCGCCGGTCTGGGCAGCGGCCCCGTCATGGTGATCCTCGAACCGGACTCGCTGGCGCTCAACGACTGCATGGCCCCCGACGCGAAGCACGCGCGCGACGCCGCGCTCGCCCGCGCCGCCGACACCCTCCACGCCGCCAATCCCCGGGCCCGCGTCTACTTCGACGCGGGCCACTCCCAGTGGCACGACCCGGCCGACATGGCCGCCAGGCTGCGCGCCGCCGGGGCCCGGGAGAGCGCGGACGGCATCTTCACCAACGTCGCCAACTTCCGCACCACGGCGGACGAGACGGCCTACGCCAAGGACGTCCTCGGCGCGCTCGGCGGCGGCCTGCACGCCGTGATCGACACCAGCCGCAACGGCAACGGCCCGGTCGGCGAGGAGTGGTGCGACCCGGGGGGCCGCCGCCTCGGCGAACGCCCCACCACGGACACGGGCGACCCCGCGATCGCCGCCTACCTGTGGGTGAAGCCCCCGGGCGAGGCGGACGGTTGCGCCGCGGCGCCCGGCACGTTCTCCCCCGAGATCGCCTACCACCTGGCCCTGGGTGACTAGTTGACGCCCCGCCCCCGGCGCGCGGCGCCGGAAGCAGGGCGGCGCGGGCACCACGCGCGAACGACCGGGCGCGGCGGGCCCGTCGCGCGCGGCCCCGCCGCCTCCCGCTTCGACCGCCGTCCACCAGGCCGTTGACACGGGAGGGCGACAACGCGTTACCAAGGAGTTACTCCGTGGCACATAAGCTAGTGAGTGACTCCAACAGATCGGACACGCCATGCTGTTCCCCCGTATACGGCGGCATCTCGGGCGCCGTGGCGCCCTGCTGGTCATCGTCGGCGCAGGGGAGATCATCTGGGGCCTCCAGTTCGTCCTCGATCCGGCGCCCAACCCGCAGGGGCTCACGCTGCTGACCGAGGTCGCGCCCGTGCACTACTGGGCGTGGATGTGGGTGGTCGCGGGTGTGGCGGCGGTGTCGGCGGCGTGCGTGCGGATCGGCCACGACTGGCCGGGGTTCGCCGCCGCGCTGGCGCCGCCCACCGTGTGGTCCACGGCGTACGTGGCCGCCGGGCTCGCGGGCGAGTACACGAGAGGGCTGTGGATCGCCGCCTGGTACCTGTCGTCACACGTCGGGGTGATCATGTGGGCCAGCGCGATACCGGAGTTCTCGGCGCCGGCGGCGGTACCGGCGGCGCGTCCCGTCAAGGAAGGGGCGGCATGAGTCTTTGGACGACGGTGGCGGCGATCGGCGGGCCGGTGGGCGCGCTGGCCGCGGGCTGGCTCGCGGCGCGGGCCACGAAGACCGCGGCGCTGATCACCGGTGAGGCGCACACGCGTGTGGCCGCGGTGACGACGGGCCCGGAGGAGCGGCGGGTCGATCTCGCCGTCCTCCAGGCCACCGTGGAACGCGTCACCGAGGAGAACCGGGAGCAGCGCACGCGGCTCGCCCGCCTCGAAGCGCTGCTGCGCGCGTTCGTCACGACGTCCGACCGGTGGGCGGCGCAGCTGCGGCGGGCCGGGATGGAACCCGTCGCGGCCGAGCCGCAGGTGGACGAGTACTACCGGACGGGCGTCTGACGGCTGCTCCCGGTCGGGGCGCGCTCCGGCGCGGGCACGGGGACGGGCGCGCCGTCGCGGGCGGACGGCGTGACGTGCCGTCCCTGCGAGGCGTGCGTCGCGATGTGCTCGCCGCTGAGGGCGCGCGCCGTGTTGACCAGCCCGACCATGCTGAACGCCTGGGGGGTGTTCCCCAGGTGGTGCCCGCGCACGACGTCGTACTCCTCGCTGAGGAGCCCCACGTCGTTGCGCAGCGCGAGCAGCCGCTCGAAGAGGTCGCGCGCCTCCGCGGTGCGCCCGGTGCCGTGGAGCGCGTCGGCGAGCCAGAAGCTGCACGCGACGAACGCGCCCTCGCCGCCCGGCAGTCCGTCCACCTCGCCGTCGGCCTCGGGGCGGTAGCGCAGGACGAAGCCGTCCTCGTGGAGTTCGCGGCGCACGGCGTCCACCGTGCCGCGCACGCGCGGGTCGTCCCACGGGAGGAAGCCGGTGCGGGGCAGCAGCAGGAGCGCGGCGTCGAGGCCGCGTGAGCCATAGAACTGCGTGAACGTGTTGCGCTCGGCGTCGTACGCCTTCTCGCAGACCTCGGCGTGGATGCGGTCGCGCAGGGCGGCCCACCGCTCCACCGGCGCGTCGGCGGGGTGGCGGCGCGCGGAGTGCACCGCGCGGTCGAGTCCGGCCCAGGCCATGACCTTGGAGTGGGTGAAGTGGCGGCGGGGGCCGCGTACTTCCCACAGGCTGTTGTCCGGCTGGTCCCAGGCGCCCTCCAGGTGGTCGAGCAGGGCGCGCTGTATCCGGAGGGCGTCCGCGTCCGGGGCGATGCCGCTCTCCTCGGCGAGGTGGAAGCTGTCGAGGACCTCGCCCCAGACGTCGAGCTGGAACTGGTCGGCCGCCGCGTTGCCCACCCGGACGGGCCCGGTGCCCTGGTGGCCGTCGAGCCAGCCGAGTTCCGCCTCGGGGAGGCGGCGCGTGCCGTCGAGCCCGTACATGATGCGCAGGTCCGCCGGGTCGCCCGCGACCGCGCGCAGCAGCCACTCGCGCCAGGCCCGCGCCTCCTCGACGAACCCGGTGCCCAGCAGGGCCTGGAGGGTGAAGGTCGAGTCGCGCAGCCAGCAGAAGCGGTAGTCCCAGTTGCGGGTGCCGCCCGGTTCCTCGGGCAGGGAGGTGGTGGCGGCGGCGAGGATGCCGCCGGTGGGCCGGTAGGTGAGGGCCTTGAGCGTGATGAGGGAGCGCCGTACCGGTTCCTGCCACCCGCCCTCGTAGCGGCAGCCCGCCATCCACGACTCCCAGAAGCGCCGGGTGTCGGGGACGGCCGCGAGCGCGTCCACCGGCTCGGGCCGCGGCAGGTGGGACGCCTGGTGGGTGAGGACGAACGGCACGCGCTGCCCGGCCGTCACCGTGAACGCGGCGGTGATCCGCCCGTCGTCGGTGACGGTGGTGGGGGCGTCGGTGCGCAGCCAGGCGGCGTCGGGCCCGGCGACGGCCGCGAGGTCGCCGCCGTCCGGGCGGACCCAGGGCGTGAGCTGGCCGTAGTCGAAGCGGAGCCGCAGGTCCATGCGCATGGGGACGCGTCCCGAGACGCCCTCGACGACGCGGACGATGTCGGCGGCCTCGCCCCGGGGCGGCATGCAGTCGGTGACGCGGACGGTGCCGTCGGGCGTGCGCCACTCGCTCTCCAGGACGAGGGAGTCGCCGACGTAGCGGCGGGCGGTGGTGCGGCCCCCGGTGGCGGGCGCGAGCAGCCAGCGGCCCGCGGTCTCGTCGTGGAGGAGCGCGGCGAAGCACGCGGGCGAGTCGAAGCGGGGCAGGCACAGCCAGTCGATGGAGCCTTCCCGGCTGACCAGCGCCGCGGTCTGGAGGTCCCCCAGCAGGGCGTAGTCCTCGATCGGTGCGGCGGACACCGCGTCCCCCTCCTGCTCGTGTCCACGGTGCCCGGCCGGATGCGCGGGAGCCGCCGTCCGTCCCCGCCGGCGGACCGGTGGGGACGGACGGCGGCTCCCGGGACGTGCCGTTGCGGGGCGGGGCGCCGTGATGCGGTGCGTGCGGTCGTGCGGGGGCCGCGGCGGGCCCCGTCGGTCGGTCGGCGGTCGGTCAGTTGGCGGCCAGCATGCCCTTGCGCAGGCGGGTGAGGATGCGGGTCAGCAGCCGCGAGACGTGCATCTGGGAGATGCCGAGCTGCTCGCCGATCTGGGCCTGGGTCATCTCGTCCACGAAGCGCATGTGCAGGATCTGGCGGTCGCGCTCGCCGAGCTTGCTGACCATCGGGGCGAGGGTGCTGATGTCCTCCACCAGCTGCATCCCCGCGTCCTCCTGGCCGATGAAGTCGGCGAGGACCGCCTCGCCGTCCATGCCGGACTCGCCGGTGAGCGTGGCGTCGAGGGAGGTCGAGTGGTAGCCGTTGGACGCCTTGCGCGCCTCGATGACCTCGGACTCGGGGAGGTTCATCAGGGCCGACAGCTCGGCGACGGTCGGGGTGCGGCCCAGCCGGGTGCGCAGCTCCTCGGTGGCCTTGGCCAGTTCGACCCTGGCCTCCTGGAGGCGGCGCGGGACGTGCACGGCCCAGCTGGTGTCGCGGAAGAAGCGCTTGATCTCGCCGACGATGTAGGGCACCGCGAAGGAGGTGAACTCGACCTCGCGGGACAGCTCGAAGCGGTCGATCGCCTTGATCAGCCCGATGGTGCCGACCTGGACGATGTCCTCCATCTGGTCGCCCCGGCCGCGGAAGCGCGTGGCGGCGTAGCGGACCAGCGAGAGGTTCATCTCGATGAGCGTGTTGCGCGCGTACTGGTACTCGTGCGTGCCCTCTTCGAGGACGGCGAGCCGGGCGAAGAAGACCCGCGACAGCTCCCTCGCGTCACGCGGAGCCACCTTCTGCGGGGCGCCGATCTGCGGCAGAGGGGCGCCGGCCAGGTCCTCCGCGCTCTCCGCGGTCTTCGTCACCGAGTGCGCTGCCGTCGCCGTCACAGCTGCCATGGTGTCCACCCCTTACCTGCTCGACTGTGGTGCCTGAACGGGCACGTACCCGGGACTCACCCGGGCATGCATCTTTTTTTCGCGGGATCTTCCGGGCGCCGTCCGCGGCGGCCCGCGCGCCTGGTCAGTCGGCCACCGGCCGGTCCTGTCGCCGGGGTCCAGGGCCGAACTGCCCCGAGCGCGGCGGCCCGGGGGTGAGGTGGTGCAAGGTCCCGGTGGTGCGCAGGAGTTGGTCGAGGCGGGGCGTGCGGTTGTCCAGGTGCAGGCGGACCCGGGCGGCGGTGGCGCGGCGCTGGATCATCAGCAGGCAGGACAGGCCGAGGGCGTCGCAGTCGCCGAGCCGGGCGAAATCCAGGCGCAGATGGAGCAGTCCCGGATGGCGGGCGAGCTGCTCGGTGACCGCTTCGAGCAGTTCGTCCGCCGTGTCCCGGTCCAGGTCGCCGTGGACCTGGAGGCGGACGGTGAACGGGTTCGGCGCCGTGGCGGTGATGGCGCGGGACGGCAGGCTGGTCATGCGGCCGCCCCCTGGCCGGTGGACGCGCCGGGGGACGGTGCGTCGCCGTCCACGGCCCGCGCCGCCTCGGCCAGGTGCCGCGCCGCACGCGGGAAGTCGGCGAGCCGGTCGGCCAGGACGCCGAGGGTGGGCACGAGCGAACGGGCGGGCACGCCGCGTGCGGCGAGGATGCCGGCGGTCCACCGGACGAAGCCGGTGAACAGCTCCGGGTCGTCCGCGTACAGGGACGCGGCGAGGAAGTCGACGATCTGCGCGATGTCGTCAGCGGTGTGCCGCAGTTGCTGCTCGGTGTACCCGCGCAGCGCCGGGAAGCGGCTCTCCAGCCCGGCGAGCGCGGCCCGGACGAGCTGGGGCGCGGTCCTGGTGACGTAGGTGTACTCCTGGTCGTCCAGGTGCCGCAGCGCGCCCGGCGGGTGGGGCGCGGCGGCGACGGGCGGCCGGTCGGCGAGGCGGTCCGCGGCCGTACGGGCGTCCGGCGCCCACATGTCGGCGCCGAGCAGCCGGGCGTACCGTCCGTCGGGGCCGAAGGCCGCGCCGCCCGCGAGGACGGGGACACCCACGGACTGGCAGGCGGTGATCGCGGCGTGCGCGGTGGGGAGGCGGGTGGCGAGCGAGCCGGAGAGCGCCACGGCGTCGGCGCCGGTCATGTGGAGGTGCGTGACCAGGTGGGGCGTGGGGACCTGGGCGCCGAGGAAGTCGACCCGCCAGCCGCGCAGCCGCAGCACCTCGGACAGCAGCCGGGCGGGCAGCGCGTGCCATTCGCCGTCCACGCAGGCGACGGTGACCCGGCCGCGCGGCGGCCCGGCGGCGGGGCCGGGCGCCGACCGGTGGACGAGCGTCCCGATGACGCGGTCGCTGATGGC
Source organism: Streptomyces sp. NPDC049879 (assembly GCF_044461265.1). NCBI lineage: Bacteria > Bacillati > Actinomycetota > Actinomycetes > Kitasatosporales > Streptomycetaceae > Streptomyces > Streptomyces sp. NPDC049879. Next base: position 166,145 of record NZ_JBITKT010000007.1, read on the forward strand.
GGACGCGGCGTGCTCCTGGGCGACGCTGATCCGCGCGGCGGCCCACTCCTCGCCCACGGTCCGCTGGACGGAGGCGATCAGGCCGAGGAGGACGTCCTCGGGGGCGGCGCCGTCGTCCAGTGCGCGCCGCACGATCGCGGCGGCGGCGTACTCGTCCCCGGCGATCGCGGCCTCGTACAGCAGGGTGCGGGGCGACGGCGCGGCGCGGGGCGGGGCGGCGCGCGGCCGGGGCGGTGCGGGGTGTCCGGTGGTCATGCGGTGTACCTGCCTGGTGTGCGGCCGTCCACCGCGCTGAGGTGCGCGTGGCGGGGGGCGGTGATGGCGACGACGGCCATGTCGTCGTGCCCGCCTTCGCCGATCCACTGCGAGGCGAGCATCTGCACGCGTTCGACGACGGCCTCGGCCGGCATGCCCGCGCACTGGGCGAGCGCGTCGCGCAGGCGTTCGTCGCCGAAGAGTTCGTCGCCGAGCGGGCCGCCGCGCGCCTCGGTGATGCCGTCCGTGAACAGCAGCGCCGTCTCGCCCGGCGCGAGGTGGGTGACGGTGGTGGTCGACTGCACCTCGGGCAGGACGCCGATGAGGGAGCCCTGGGTGTCGGCCTCGTGCACGCGGCCGTCGGTCCTGACGATCAGCGGCGGCGGGTGGCCCGCGCTGGTCAGCCGCAGCCGCACGCGTCCGGCCTCGCGCAGGACGGAGGCGAGGACGAGCGTGACGAAGCGGGTGTGCCGGGAGTCGAGCAGCGCGTCGTTGAGCAGGCCGAGGATGCGCTGGTGGCCGACGGAGAGGGGGGCGAGGGTCTGGAGCGCGTTGCGGACCTTGCCGGTGAGGACGGCCGCCTCCAGGCCCTTGCCGCAGACGTCGCCGAGGACGACGAGGGACTCGCCGCCCGCGCTCGGGGCCTGGTACACGTCGTAGAAGTCGCCGCCGACGCGCTCCCCTGCGCGCGCGGCGCGGTAGCCGCCGGCCAGTTCGACGCCGTGGGTGTGCTGGAGGCGGGGCGGCAGCAGTTCGCGCATGAGGGTGGCCGTGGTGCCGGCCTGCTCGGCGTAGAGGCGCGCCGCGGAGATGGCGACGCCCGCCCGCGCGGCGAAGAGGCGCGCGGTCTCCTCCTCGGCGTCGGTGAACGCGCCGCGGCCCGCCCGGCGCAGCAGCACGAGCGCCCCGGCCGGGACGCCATGGCCCGGCAGCGGCGTGATGACGAGGGACGCGACCTCGCCGTCGAGCCCCGGCGGGATCAGCCAGGCGGGGGCGGACGCGGGGTCGATCCAGCGGGAGGGCACGGGCGGGAAGCCGCGGAGCGCCTCGCCGAGGCCCGGCACCTGGTCGGCGTCGGCGCGGACGAAGGCGCGGGTGATCCGTCCGTCGGGGCCGCAGGAGGTGAGGGGCAGGCGCCGGCCGGCGGCGGGGGCGACGACCACGGCGGCGTCGGCCAGGTGCCGGGTGGCCAGTTGGGCGGTCACCTCGGAGCAGCGTTCGAGGTTGAGGGAGGTGAGGAGCGCCTCGGAGGTCTCGGCCATGAAGGCGGTGCGCCGCTGTTCGAGGCGCAGGGCCTCCTCGGCGTGGCGGCGTTCGGTGTCGTCCACGAGCCACCAGACGATGCCGCCGTCGTCGCCGGGGGTGGGGTGGGCCTCGATGTGGCGGTCGGCGACGCGGCCGTGGGCGGCAGGGGTCAGCGCGCCGGTGCCCGTGCCGTCGGTGATGGCGTGGTGGGCGGCGGCGAGCCAGCCGGGGGCGGCGTGGCACAGGGGTGTGCCCGGCTCGGCGCGTGGGAGGAGGCGGCGGGCGGCCTCGTTGGCGCGGCGTACGGCGCCGGTGCGGTCCACGGCGAGGGCGGGGCAGGGGGCGGCGTCCCAGGCGCTGCCGATGCCGGGGATGGCGGCAGTGGCGAGGGGACCGTCTGGGCTGACGGTGCCGACCGTGCTGCCGTGGTCGGCCGCATGGGGCGGGCTGTCGGAACGGATGTCGGACGTGTCCACACTCGGGGGCACCACCGTGGGCGGGCCCACCACCTTTCTCGCCTACCCGGCTCTCGCAGCTGTCAGGACACGCGGTCGCCTGCCGGGTCATGCCCGTCGGGGCATGGGGCGAGGCGTGTCTTCCGGAACCCAGCCTCCCGCATCGGACCCGTGGATGGCAATGGCCGCCGGGGCGCGCGCCCCGGCGGCGGACAGCGCGCGGGAGCGTGCCGGGGGCGCGGGGACGCGGTGGACGCGGGTCAGTCGAGGGGCACGACGACCTGGATGGTCTTCCCGCCACCGGTCAGCTGGAGGACGGTGACGTCCTGGCTGAGGCGGTGGATGAGCGGCCAGCCATAACCGCCGATGGACACGCGGCCGTTCCCGTCGGCGTGGGCCACGGTCGTGCGCGGTATCTCGTCGCTCCCGTCGCTGACCGACAGGCACAGGCCCTCGTCCGAGACGACGGCCGAGAAGCCCGTGACGCCGCCCGCGTGCCGGATGGCGTTGGTGACCAGCTCCGACGTCACGAGCAGGACGTCGGCGAGCGTCAGGTCGTCTCTCGGGTCGACGCCGGGCGCCGGGAGGCGTCCGGCCAGCAGGAGCTGGACGTGGTTGCGGGCCGCCGCAGCACTCACGGGCACCGGCCCGTGGTGCCTGCCCGTCACTTCTTCCGCCGACACGCCCTTGCGCTCCATAGTTCTTCCCCCTGCCGTCCACATGCGCGTGCCCGACGCGGGCCGTCGCACACGGCCCATGAGCACCCTGTCCGAAAAAGCTGGACGATGCACCCTTCCGGCGGCACCGGCCGTCAGGGGGTCTGCGGCCGGTCCAGTTCCGTCAGGGCGGCTTCGACGGTGTCCGCCAGGGTGAAGTACCCGGCGGTGCCCGTCACCTCGAAGAGCCGCCGTACCGTCTCGCCGAACGGGCCCGCCACCACCATCCGTCCCCCGGCGGCGCGGTGGGCGCGTTCGGCGGTCAGGAGCACGTGGAGGACCCGGGAGTCGGCGAAGTCCGTCTCCGACAGGTCGACCACTGTACGCACTGTACGCCGGGCCGCCGCCGGGCCGGACACCGCGAGCGCTTCCTCGAGACCGGTCGCGCTCTCGGCGTCGATCTCGCCCAGCACGCGGACCACGAGCACGCCGCCGGCCACCGTCTCGGCCAGCACCGTTCCCAGCTCGTCCATCATCGCCCACTTCCCCGGACCGTCCCGGCCCGCGCCGTCCGCACCCGCCGCCGCCCCCGCGCGCAGGCGGGAAGGACCGTGGATGTCGCGGGCCATTCTCGCGGCCCGCGCCGCAGGCCGCGCACCCGGCCCCCCACCAGGGGCGGGCCGGACGGATTCGGCGGGCGGCATCCGGGACAGAAGAACCCGAAGCCCCCGGGCCGGCGGCACGGGCCGGGCGCCCGTCGTCGGCGGGATGCCGTACGGCCGCCGGGAGTTCGCCCGCCGGTGGCTCCGGCGCGCGCCGGGGCGCCCTAAGCTGAGCGTGCGCGACCGGCGGCGCTGCGTGACCGGCCGCCGCTCCCCCACCGCTCCCGGTCTCAGGAGGAACCGCCATGGAACGTCGCTCCCTCTTGCGCGGTGCCGTCGTCGGCACCGGCACCGTGGCCTTCGGCTTCACCATGTCCCGCTCCTCGCTCGCCTACCCCGCCCGGCCCGGCACCGGCCCGTACGGGCCGCTCGGCGCCGCCGACGCCAACGGCCTGCACCTGCCGCGCGGTTTCAGCAGCCGGATCGTCGCCAGGTCGTCCCGCGAGGTCGCGGGCACGGGCCACACCTGGCACGGCGCCCCCGACGGCGGCGCCTGCTTCGCGGACGGCCAGGGGTGGATCTACGTGTCCAACGCCGAGCTGGGCTCCGGCTCGGGCGGCGCCGGGGCGCTGCGGTTCGCCGCGGACGGCACGGTCGCGGACGCGTACGCGATCCTGTCCGGCACGTCGACCAACTGCGCGGGCGGCGCTACGCCCTGGGGCACGTGGCTGTCCTGCGAGGAGGTCAGCCGCGGCTTCGTGTACGAGACCGACCCCCACGGCCGGACGGCGGCGGTGCGCCGCGACGCGATGGGCCGCTTCAAGCACGAGGCGGCCGCCTGCGACCCCGACCTGCGGGTCGTCTACCTCACGGAGGACGAACCGGACGGCGCGTTCTACCGGTTCGCGCCCCGTACGTGGGGCGACCTGTCGGCCGGGACGCTCCAGGTGCTCACCGGGAACGACGGCGCCCTCGCCTGGCGCACGGTCCCCGACCCGTCGGCGGCGACCACGCGGACCCGGCAGCAGGTGGCCGGGACGCGCGCGTTCGACGGCGGCGAGGGCTGCTACTACCGGGGCGGGCTCTGCTACTTCACGACCAAGGGCGACAACCGGGTGTGGGTCCTGGACACCAGGACGACGACCCTCACCGTCGTGTACGACGACGACCTCGTGGACTCCCCGCCGCTGACGGGCGTGGACAACATCACCGGGAGCGGCAGCGGCGACCTGTTCGTGGCCGAGGACGGCGGGACGATGGAGATCTGCCTGATCACCCCGGACGACGTGGTGGCGCCGTTCCTGCGGGTCAGCGGGCACAGCGGCTCGGAGATCACGGGCCCGGCGTTCAGCCCCGCGGGCGACCGGCTGTACTTCTCCTCCCAGCGGGGCGCGTCCAACAGCAACGGCGCGGGCGTCACCTACGAGGTGCGGGGCCCGTTCCGCGGGGCCGCCTGACCGCGCCCGGCCCGGAGCGGCTGTCCTGAAACCGACGGTGCGCGGGGGCGCGCGCCCCCGCGCACCACCCCGCGGGCCACCCCCGGAACACCGGGGGTTCACACGGTGACCACCCCAAGTGCCGTGTTCACGCGAGGAGTCGGCGGCTTCACCAAAAGGGTCGGGAACCCGACGGATTCCCGCGCGCACCGGCGTACGCCGTCCCGTCGTGCGATCATTCTGCAACTGGCAGAATGGCGCTCGCACTGCGCGCGGGAAGGGAGCACTGATGCCGGCGGAACGCTCCGGGTCGGCGGCGCTGAGGCGGCTTGGCTCGCGGCTGCGCGCCATGCGGGACGTCGCCGGGCGGTCCGTCTGGGAGGCCGCGGCGGTGCTCGGCGTCCCCGCCGACCGCGTACGGGGCGTCGAGGCGGGCCGGATCGCCCTCGAACCGGCCTGGGTGCGTCCGCTCCTGACGTTCTACGACCGCCAGGCGGAGACCGACTCGGTGCTCGCGGAGGCCGCGGGCGCCGTGAGCGGGGCATGGTGGGACGCGTACCGCGACATTGTGCCCCAGTGGCTCGCCGACCAGCTCCGCGCCGAGGGCGAGGCGGAGATGATCCGCCTGTACGCGCCCCTGTTCCTGCCTGACCTGCTCCAGACCCCCGCCTACGCCGCCGCCCTGCTGCGCGGGCACACGCCCGCCGCCGACGAGGGGACCGTGGCGCGTTCCCTCGACGTCCTCGCGCGGCGCCAGGCCGTCCTCGACCGGCGCGAACCGCGCCCGCCCGTGCTGTGGGCCCTGATCGAGGAGTCCGCGCTGCGCCGCCGCGTCGGCGGCCCCGAGGTGATGTACCGCCAGCTCGCCCACCTGCGGGCGCTCGCGGCGCGGCCCGGCGTCACGATCCAGGTCACGCCCCTCCACACGACGCACATCGCCCTGATGAGCGGGCCCGTCCAGCTCCTGCGCTTCCGGGCGCCGGAGGCGGCGGACCGGCTGCTGCTCCAGACCGTGGACGGCGCGTCCGCCACCGAACGGGCCGATGTCGTACGGCACTACCTGATGGCGCTCGACTCGGCGGCCTCCGTGCCCGACAGCGTGCCCATCGGCGAATGGACCACCGACTGTGAGGAGAGCAAGGGTGCTTGAGGAGCAGATCGACCCGAACCGCCCCGACCCGGCCCGTGTGTACGACTGGTTCCTCGGCGGCAAGTCGTCGTACGCGGTGGACGAGGCGGCCGGACGCGGCGTGGAGCGGATGTGGCCCGGCGTCAGGATCGCGGCGCGCGCCAACCGCGAGTTCCTGGGCCGCGCCATCCGCTGGCTGACGGCCGAGGCGGGCGTCCGCCAGTTCCTCGACATCGGCACCGGCATACCGACCGAGCCGAACATCCACCAGATCGCGCAGGCCATCGCGCCCGAGACACGCGTCGCCTACACGGACAACCGGCTGATCGTGCTGCGGTACGCCGAGGTCCTCATGCAGGGCACGCCCGAGGGCCGCACCGCCTACCTGCACGCCGACTTCTGCGACCCGGCGAGCATCCTCGCCAGCCCGCGGCTCGCGGAGGTCCTCGACCTGTCGCAGCCCGTCGCCCTGTGCCTCAACGCGCTGCTGCACTACATCGCCGACGACGAGGCCGCCGGGGTGGACGCGCTCGCCCTGGTCCGCACGTACGTGGACGCCCTCCCGCCCGGCAGCTACCTGCTGATCACCCATGTCACGCCCGACTTCGACCCGGACACCTTCGCCCGCGTCACCGCCGGGGACCGCGCCGCGACCGGGCAGACCGGGCAGGTGCGCACGAAGGCGGAGATCGAGCGGTTCTTCGCCGGTCTTGAGATGGTCGAGCCGGGGCTGGTCCCGCCGCAGGACTGGCGCCCGGACGGCCCCGCGCCGGAGGACACCACGCACAGGACCGTCTCGATGTGGGCGGGTGTGGCGCGCGTACCGGGCGGCGGCGCGGCGTGACGGCGGGCACTCCCCCGCCGCCGTCGTCCGTGCACGTGGCGGCCGGTGACGGGCCGCCCGTACAGGCCGCGCCGCTGCCCGGGGGCCGGTGGGCGGCCGGGGGCGCGCGGATCACCGTGGAGGAGTCGGCGGACGGGCTGCGTGTCCGGGCCGCCGCCGGTCCCGACGGGCTGTCCCGGATCGTGCTGCGCTGGGCGCGCCGCGCGTCGCCCGGCACGCTCTACCTGGGCGACGCCTGGGAGCGCAGCTACGGCGACCTGCGGTGGGGCCTCCTCCAGCCGGAACGCGTCATGCCCTGGTACGTCCTGGCGCACGATCCGGCGGACGGCACGACGTGGGGCCTGGGCGTGCGCGTGCGGGCGGGCGCGATGTGCTCGTGGACGGTGGACGAGGAGGGCGTCAGCCTGTGGCTCGACGTGCGCTGCGGCGGGCTGCCGGTGCTGCCGGGCGACCGTGAACTCGCGCCTGCCACCGTCGTGTCGCTGACCTCGGACGCCGGTCCTTTCGCGGCGCTCGGCGAGCTGTGCGGCGCCCTGTCCCCCGATCCGCTGCTGCCGCCGGGCCCTGTCGTCGGCTCCAACAACTGGTACTACGCGTACGGCCGCGGCTTCGGCCCCGAGGCGGTCCTGCGGGACGCGCGCACCGTCGTGGCGTACGCGGACGGGCACCCGGTGCGGCCGTACTGCGTCATCGACGACGGCTGGACGGAGGGCGGCGGCAGCGCGCCCGGCGGGCCGTGGGACCGGGGGCTGCCCGGCGTGTTCGACGACATGGCGGGCATGGCGGAGGCGATCGCGGCGGAGGGGGCGCGGCCGGGGCTGTGGTTCAGGCCGCTGCTGTGGCGCGTGCCGACCGGGGTGACGCGGCCAGGCGTGGAACGGGACGGCGGGTATCCGCTCGACCCGTCGCTGCCGGGGGCCCTGGAGGCGGTGGCGGAGGACGTCGCGCGGTTCAGGGCGTGGGGGTTCGAGCTGGTCAAGCACGACTTCAGCACGTACGACGTGTTCGGCCGGTTCGCCGTCGCGGGCGGTCCCGCCGAGCTGGCGGAGCCGGGGTGGGCCCCCGCCGACCGGGGCAGGACGAGCGCCGAGATCCTGGTGGACCTCTACCGTGCGCTGGCGGACGCGGCGGGCGGCGCCGTGCTGATCGGCTGCAACACGGTGGGCCACCTCGCGGCGGGACTCGTCCACGTGCAGCGCACCGGCGACGACACGTCGGGGCGGCGCTGGGAGCGCACGCGCCGCATGGGCGTGAACACCCTGGCGTTCCGGCTGCCGCAGCACAACCGGCTGTTCGCCCTGGACGCCGACTGCGTGCCGTGCACCCCGGCGACGGACTGGGCGCTGAACCGGCGGTTCCTCGGCCTGGTGGCGCGTTCGGGCACGGCGCTGTTCGTCTCGGTGGACCCGCAGGCGCGGACGGAAGCGGCCGACCGCGACCTGTCGGCGGCGGTCCGGCTCGCGCTCGACGGGGGCGTGCCCGGCGGGGTGGAGCCGCTCGACTGGCTGGCGACGACCGCTCCCCGGCGCTGGCGGAGCGCCGGGGAGACGGTGACGGCGGACTGGTCGGAGCCGTTCGGCGCCTGGCCGCTGCTCGACGCCTGAGGGGATGTACGGGCGTCAGTGGCCGCGCGCGATCCACTCGTCCAGGTGCGGGGCCTCCGCGCCGATGGTGGTGGAGTCGCCGTGCCCGGTGCGGACGACCGTGTCGGACGGCAGGGTGAGGAGCCTGTCGCGGATCGAGTCCACGATGGTGGGGAAGTCCGAGAAGGACCTGCCGGTGGCGCCGGGGCCGCCCTGGAAGAGCGTGTCGCCGGTGAAGACGGTGCCGAGCGCGGGGGCGTGGAAGCAGACGGCGCCCGGCGCGTGGCCGGGGGTGTGCAGGACGCGCAGCTCGGTCCCGGCGACGGACAGCCGCTGCCCGTCGGCCAGTTCGCCGTCCGGCAGGCGGTCTGGGTGGGTGAGGCGCCACAGGGGCAGGTCGTCGGGGTGGAGCAGGATGGGCGCGCCGGTGCGGTCGGCCAGGTCGGGGGCGGCGCCCACGTGGTCGTCGTGCGCGTGGGTGCACAGGATGCCGCGCAGCGTGCGCCCGCCGAGCGCGGCCTCGACGGCGGCGGCGTCGTGCGCGGGGTCGATGACGTACGCCTCCTCGTCGTCGCCGACGATCCAGACGTTGTTGTCGACGTCCCAGGTGCCGCCGTCGAGGCTGAAGGTGCCCGAGGTGACGAGGTGGTCCACGCGCGCGCCGCTCACAGGACCACCACCGAGCGCAGCACGTCGCCGGTGTGCATGCGGTCGAAGGCCTGCTCCACCTGGTCGAGGGCGATCGTCTCGGTGACGAACGCGCCGAGGTCGAGACGTCCCTGGAGGTGGAGGTCGATGAGCATGGGGAAGTCGCGGCTCGGCAGGCAGTCGCCGTACCAGGACGACTTGAGCGCGCCGCCGCGGCCGAAGACGTCGAGCAGGGGCAGCTCGATCGTCATCTCGGGGGTGGGCACGCCGACGAGGACGACGGTCCCGGCGAGGTCGCGCGCGTAGAACGCCTGGCGGTAGGTCTCGGGGCGGCCGACGGCCTCGATGACGACGTCCGCGCCGTGGCCGCCGGTCAGTTCGCGGATCGCCTCGACCGGGTCGGTGTCCGTGGAGTTGACGGTGTGGGTGGCGCCCATGGCGCGGGCGGTGGCGAGCTTGCTGTCGCTGATGTCCACGGCGATGATGCGGGCCGCGCCCGCGAGGCGCGAGCCGGCGATCGCCGCATCCCCGACGCCGCCGCAGCCGATGACGGCGACCGAGTCGCCGCGGCCGACGCCGCCGGTGTTGATCGCCGCGCCGATGCCCGCCATGACGCCGCAGCCGAGCAGTCCGGCGACCTCGGGGGCCACGGCCGGGTCCACCTTGGTGCACTGCCCGGCGGCGACGAGGGTCTTCTCGGCGAACGCGCCGATGCCCAGGGCGGGCGACAGCTCGCGGCCGTCCGCGAGGGTCATCCGCTGCGTGGCGTTGTGCGTGTCGAAGCAGTACCAGGGGCGTCCGCGCAGACAGGCGCGGCAGCGGCCGCAGACGGCGCGCCAGTTGAGGATCACGAAGTCGCCGGGCGCGACGTCGGTCACGCCGTCGCCCACGGACTCGACGACGCCCGCCGCCTCGTGGCCGAGGAGGAAGGGGTAGTCGTCGCTGATGCCGCCCTGCTTGTAGTGCAGGTCGGTGTGGCAGACGCCGCAGGCCCGCACGCGCACCACCGCCTCGCCGGGGCCGGGGTCGGGGACGATGACGGTCTCGACCCGTACGGGCTCGTTCCTGCCGGGTGCGACGACGCCGCGGACTTCCTGGGGCATGGGAGGGCCGTCCTTCCGTGATCCTCGCTGATCGGTACGTTCTGTGCGTTCGGTGTGCTGCGGTGCCGATCCTCGCACCCCGCGCGGGACGGGCGCGCGACCGCGGCACCGGTGAGGCGTGGCGGCGATCATGGCACTATGAGCAACTGACAAGGCGGGGCATGGGGTTGTGCCCCGCCGGGTGCAGGCAGCAGGGCCGGGGAAGGGGAAGTGCGATGGGCAGTCCGAACAAGGGCCTCGGCAAGGTCGAGGTGGCGGTCAAGTGGGACGCCAGTGCGATGGGTGAGCCGGACCATGACGTGGACATCATCGCGGCGACCTTCGCCGCCGACGCGCCGCACGGCGATCCCGTCTACCTGGTGCACTTCGACAGCAGGTCGCCCGACGGGACGATCACGCTCAGCCGGGACAGCACGACGGGCCAGGGCTTCGGCTTCGACGAGGTGATGACGTTCGAGCTGGAGCGGCTCGCCGCCGCGTACGGCCGGGTCGTCGTGGGCGTCGCGATCCAGCAGCGCGGCGGGCGCCGGACGTTCGGCGACATCCCGAGCACGCGGTTCCGGATCGCCGAGGGCTACACCGAGCTGGCCCAGGGCGACTTCGCCGCCGTGGCCGGGTCCACGGCGGCGGTGGTCGGCGAGTTCGTGCGCGACGGGTCGGGCGAGTGGGCGCTGCGCCCGCTGCTGCGGGGATACGACACGGACCCCGAGGCGTTCACGCGGCTGATGGGCGGCGTCTGACCCGTACGGGCGCGGGCGCGGGTCCCGTCCCGGCCGTCACCCCGGGGTGGGACCCGCGCCCGCGCGGCTCGCGGCGGCGCCTCAGGTGACGCCGACGGTGACAGGGCCGCCGTGCCGGTCCACGTCCTTCATCACCGACCAGGGGATGCGCAGGACCCGTCCCGGCGCGGCGGGCCAGGGCAGGGTGCGGCGGGCGACGACGCGCCCGTCCTGCCGTACGGTCACGCGCGGGACGCGGACGAACTCGTCGGTCCACAGCAGCAGGCGGTTGCGCGGCGGCGCGGGGTCGCCAGGACGCAGCAGGCCGGGGGCGATCCAGCGCAGGGCGCCCTCGGCGTGGACGCGCACGCCCTCGCCGGGGCCGCCTGGCGCGGTGTCCGTACCGGCGAGGCGGTGCAGCACCTGGTCGGCGACGTGCTTGCCGTCGAGCGCGGCGATGTCGGCGGTGTCCACGGGGTGCAGCAGGTTCCCGGCCGCGTAGACGCCCGGCCTGCTGGTGCGCAGCGCGGTGTCCACGAGGGGGCCGAGCGTGCGGGGGTCCAGGTCGATCCCGGCGGCGCGCGCCAGTTCGTGGTCGGGGATCCAGTCGCCGGTGAAGACGACGGTGTCGCAGGCGACGACGCGGCGGGCGCGGGTGTCGAGGTTCTCGATCTCCACGCCGGTCAGCCGTCCCTTGCCGATGACCCGCGTGACGCGGGCGCGGGTGGCGACGGGGACGCCGAGCACCGTGCGGCCCGGCAGGGTGAAGGCGGCGTACGACTCCGCCTTGGCGTAGCGGCTGACCATCAGCGCGGTGTCGCAGCCCGCCTCCCTGAGGGTCAGGACGGCGGACCAGCTGACCAGTTCGCCGCCCACGACGACGGCCCGCTTGCCGACCTTGCCGTGGTGGAGGTGGACGATGTTCTGGAGCTGGCCGGTCGTGTAGACGCCGTGCGGCCGGTCGCCGGGGATGCGGCGGGCCGGGCGCGGCCGTTCGCGGGCGCCGGTGGCGAGCACGATGGCGCGGGCCCTGATGTGCAGGCGGCCCTGGGGGCTGGTGACCTCGACGGTGTCGTCGGCCGCCCAGCCGGTGACCATGGTGCGGGTGCGGATGACGGCTCCGGCGGCCAGGGCGCGTTCGGTGAGGTGCCGGGCGTAGCGAGGTCCCGTCATGACGCGGCGCAGGTCGCGCAGTCCGTATCCGGTGTGGTCGCTGTGCCGGGGGATGCCGCCGGCCTCGGCCTCGCGGTCCACGACGAGGACCTCGCCCGCGACGCGGGGCGCGAGGCGTGCGGCGGCGGTGAGGCCGGCGGGTCCCGCGCCGATGATCAGGACGTCCGGGGTGAGGAGGTCCGGGGCGCCGGGGGTGTGGGGGGTGGGTGTGGTGCTCATCGGTTCTTCAGCTCTTTCCCTGCTGCCGCGTGGGCTCGTCGCCGCCGGTGTCCGCGCCGCGTGTCGCGAGGAGACGCCCGACCTCGGCGCCGCAGAAGAAGCCCTGGCAGCGGCCGTTCATGGCGCGGGTGCGGCGGCGCAGGCCTTCGAGGTTCGGCGCGGGGAGCGTCGCGTGGCAGGCGTCGCGGATCTCCCCCTCGGTGACGCGCTCGCAGAAGCAGACGATCCGGCCGTAGGCGGGGTCGGCGGCGATGCGCGCGGCGTCCTGGTAGGGGCGGGTGGTGGCCTCGCCGATGTTGGGCATGCGCGGCGGCGGGGGCACGTCCGCGCGCGGCGTGAGGGCCAGTCCCGCGTCGGCGAGGAGGCCGAGGACGTGCTCGGCGATGGCCATGCCCGCCGTCAGGCCCGTGGAGCGGATGCCGCCGACGAGCAGGTAGCCCTGCTCCGGGGACGCCTCGACGAGGTAGTCCCCGTGGTCGATGGCGGCGCGCAGGCCCGCGTACGTGGCGGTGACCTCCTCCTCCAGCAGGCGCGGCATGAGCTTCTCGCCCTTGCCGAGCAGGAAGGCGAAGCCGTCCTCGGAGGTGCCGGTCGCGGTGCGGTCGGTGAGGTCCTCGGAGGTCGGGCCGAGCATCACGTTGCCGTAGATGGTGGGCGAGACGAGGACGCCCTTGCCGCGCGAGGTCGGCACGGGCAGGACGATCCGGTCCACGAGGGGGCGGGCGAGCTTGTCGAACACGAACAGCTCGCCGCGCCGGGGCGTGACGGTGAAGCGGTCGTGGCCGAACATGCCGTCGACGCGGTCGGCGCCGAGCCCGGCCGCGTTGACGACCCAGCGGGCGCGGACGTCGCCGCGGGTCGTGGACAGCGTGGTGACGCCGGTGTCCGCGTCCCGGGCGACGGCGGTCACCGCGTGGCCGAGGAGGACGTCCGCGCCGCGCTGCTTCGCGTCGGTGGCCAGCGCCAGGTTGGTCGTCCAGGTGCAGATGATCGACTCGCCGGGGACCGTGAGGCCGCCGAGCGCGCCGTCGCCGAGTGCGGGCAGCAGCGCGTACACGTCGGCGGCGCCGATGATCTCGCACTGCCGGTAGCCGTTGGCCTCGGCCTTCTCCTTCAGGCCGGGGAGGGCCGCCAGCTCCTCCTCGTTCCAGGCGACGAGGACGGCGCCGGTGCGCTCCACGGGGATGCCGGTCTCCTCGGCGTACGCGCCCAGCAGGTCGTAGCCGCGGGCGACGAGGCGGGATTCGAGGGTGCCTGGCTTGGCGTCGAAGCCGGTGTGGAGGATGGCGGTGTTGGCCTTGCTGGTGCCGTCGCCGACGTCGTCGCGTGCCTCGACGAGCGCGACCGACAGGTCGTGGCCCGCCAGGTCGCGGGCGATCGCGGAGCCGACGATGCCGGCTCCGATGACGGCGATGTCGTGGACGGCCGTGGCGCGCTGCGCGCTGTCGGTCATCGTGCGGTTCCCCTTTCCGTTCCGGCGGCGGTGGCCGCCGCTTCCGCCCAGCGGGCCCTGAAGTCGGCGGCGCGGTCGGCGCTCCACCGGGGCTCGTAGACGGTCGTGGGCCGCCAGTCGCCGACCGCGTCGGCCACGGTCAGGCCCGGGGTGAGGGCGAGCCGGGCCAGCGCGGCGGCGCCGAGCGGAGTGGCGTGGGCGGACGGGTAGATGTCCACCGGGATCTGGGCGAGGTCGGCCTGGGCCTGCATGAGGGCCCGGCTGTTGGTGAGGCCGCCGTCGGCGCGCAGCCGTGTCATGGGCGCGCCGAGGTCGGCCTCGACGAGCCGGCACAGCTCCGCGACCTGCGCGGCGATGCCCTGGAGTACGGCGAGCACCAGGTGCTCGCGGCGGGTGGACAGGCACATGCCGGTGAAGGTGGCGGTCGCGTCGGGCCGCCACCAGGGGGCGGCGAGCCCGGCGAGCGCCGGGACGCACAGCACGCCCTCGGCGTCCCGCGCGGCCACCTTGTCCAGGTCGGTGGCCGCGTCGATGAAGCCGAGGTCCTGTATCCAGCGGATCGCGGAGGCGGCCGTGTAGACCTGGCCGTCGACGCAGTACGGCGTGGACCCGGCGGCCCGCCAGGCGACGGAGGTGGTGAGCCCCGCGCTGGAGCGGACCGCGTTGTCGCCCGTGTTGGCCAGCAGGAACGCGCCGGTGCCGAACGTGCACTTGGCGGTGCCGGGGGTGAGGCAGCCCTCGGCGAGCAGCGCGGCCTGCTGGTCCACGACGAGCCCGGCGACCGGCACCTCGGCGCCGAACGCCCGGGTCGTGCCGACGACCTCGTCGCAGGCGACGATGCGGGGCAGCCGTTCGTCCTGGAGGCCGAAGAGGGCGAGCAGCTCCGGGTCCCAGTCGACGGCGTCGAGGCCGAGGACGAGGGACCGGCTGGCGGTCGTCACGTCGGTGACGAACGCGCCGGTGAGGTGGTGCACCAGCCAGGTGTCGGTCGTGGTGACGACGCCCTCGGTCGTGAGGTTCCGCCGCAGCCAGGCCATCTTCGGCGCGGAGAAGTACGGGTCGAGGACGAGGCCGGTGCGCTCGGCGACGGACGCGGCGTGCTCCGCCAGCCCGGCGCAGACCGACTCGGCGCGCCGGTCCTGCCACACGAGGGCCTGGGTGAGCGGCCGGCCGGTGTCCGGGTCCCAGGCGAGGACGGTCTCGCCCTGGTTGGCGAGGGCGACCGCGTCGATCGGCCGCCCGGCGGCGGTGACGGCGCGCCGTCCCGCGTTGAGGACGGAGTCGAGCAGTTCCGCGGGGTTCTGCTCGACGCCGCCGCCGTCGAGGTAGGTGGGGCGCACGGTCTCCTCGGCGATGGCGAGGGTGCCGTCCACCGTGTCGGTGACGATGGCCTTGGTGCCGGAGGTGCCCTGGTCGATGGCGAGGACGGTCGTCATCGCTCAGCGCTCCTGGGCGAGGTCGGCGCCGTCCGCGCGCCGGGGGGCGGCGGGCTGCGGGGCGGCGGCGCCGTCGGCGTCGAGCGCCTTGTCGATGTCCATCATGTCCGGCATGGTCAGCCCGGCGCGGCCGCGGGTGGCGAGCAGGTAGACGAAGTAGACGGCGCCGATGGCGAAGAGGATCAGGACGTACAGCCAGGGGTTGCGGAAGGACGAGTCGCGGAAGATCAGCAGCTCGTACACCAGCCAGACCGAGGCGACGACGATGACGGGGATCTCCCAGCGGCCCAGGGTGAAGCCGCGGCTCGGCGGCAGGGACCTGCGCTTGGCGATGTACATCACGACGGTGCCCGCGTAGATCAGGGCGGGCAGCAGGGTCGCGGCGGAGAAGAGGTCGAACAGGGCGTCGGTCGAGCCGGAGAAGGACAGCAGCACCAGCTGCGCGACGATCAGCATGAACACCGACGAGCCGACCGGCGTCCCCCGGCGCGGGTGGATGCGGCGCAGGGCCTGCCAGGCGGGGAACCGCTGGTCACGGGACATCGCCCAGACCAGGCGGGTGCCGCTGAGGGTGATGACCAGGCCGCAGGAGAAGATCGAGATGACGACCAGGACCAGCATCAGCTTGCCGAGGAACGAGCCGAGGACGTCCGTGATGATCGCGGCCACCGGGGTGTCGGACGCGGCCAGGGCGGGGATGTCGTCGGCCAGCGCGGTGATGGCCACCAGGAAGAGGAAGCCGAGGACGCCGAGGGAGATCACGGCCTGCGCCATGGCCTTGGGGATGACGCGGGCGGGCTCCTTGGTCTCCTCCGCCAGGTTGGCGGCGGACTCGAAGCCGACGATGGTGAACGCGCCGATCAGGAACGCGAGGGCGAACGGCCCGGCGTGGCCCGCGCTGCCGAGGGCGAAGTAGCCGTCGGGGTCGGCGGGCGCGGCCTCGAAGAGTGTCGAGAAGTCGATCTTCCCGGTGGCGGCGCCGACCACGAACAGCAGGACGGTCAGCGAGACCATCCCGATGAGCTGGACGGTGACGGCCACGTTGTTGACGCGGTGGGTGGCCCTGGTCGAGACGGCCACGAGTATCGCCTGGAGGAGGATGACGATCGCGGTGATGAACCAGGCGTTCTGCGTCGTGCCCTGGTAGCGGAACAGCTCCGGCAGGATCGTGGAGGCGATCGTGTAGTCCACGGCGACGACCACGACGCCGAGGAACGCGAACGAGATCCAGCCCATGATCCAGCCCCAGACCGGGCCGACGATGCGGGACACCCACTGGTACGCGTACCCGCTGATCGGGATGCGGGCGGCGAGCGCGCCGAAGATCAGCGCCACGGCGAGCTGGCCGACGACAGCGATGGGCCAGGCCCAGATGCCGCGCGGGCCGGAGGTGTTGAGGACCGAGCCGTAGGCGGTGAACAGGCCCGTCGCGATGGAGACGAAGCCGAAGGCGATGGAGAAGGAGGCGTACCAGCCCAGTTCGCGGGCCATCTCCTGCTGGTAGCCACCGGCACCCGTGGGTGCCGTCGAGCCCGGCGTTCCGGGTTCCGCGTGTGCCATGGGTCGTGCTGCCTTTCGTGTGGGGGCGGGTCCGTGAACGGCGGGCCGCCCCTGGGGGAACGCGGGGCCGGGTCAGGCGGTGACGACGGAGCCGCCCGCGCGGTCGATGGCGGCGGTCAGCGCGGGGTCGCCGACCGGGTCGGTGATCACACCGGTGCAGCCGCCGAAGTCGCAGATCCGGTGGGGTGCGATGCGTCCGTGCTTGCTGGAGTCGGCGAGCACGTACGTCCGCGCGGCGTGCGCGAGTATCGCCTGCTTCGTGGCGATCTCGTCGTAGTAGAAGTCCGTCACCCCCGCTCCCGCGGCTATGCCGCCGGAGCCGATGAACGCGAGGTCGGCGTGGAAGCCGCCGAAGAAGCCGACCGTCGCGGCGCCCGAGCAGACGAGGTCGCCTGCGCGGATGCGGCCGCCCGGCACGAAGACCTCGACGTCCTGGCGTCCGGCCAGCTCGCCGGCGACGAGCAGGGAGGGCGTGGCCACCGTGCCGCGGAAGTCGGCGGGCAGGGCGCGCGCGACCTCGACGGCGGTGGTGCCGACGTCGATCGCCAGCGTCATGCCGGGGACGACCAGCGCGGCGGCGGCCCGGCCGATGGCGACCTTGGCCTCGCGCTGGGCGAGGGAGCGCTCGGCGTAGGGCGCCTCCTCGCCGGTGAGCCCCCGGGCGACGGTCAGCGCGGCGGCGCCGCCGTGGACGCGGCTGAGCTGCCCGCGCTTCTCCAGCTGGGCCAGGTCGCGGCGGACGGTCTCGGCGGACACGTCGAGCGCGGCGGCCAGGTCCTCGGTGGAGAGGGTCCCGGCCCGGTTCACCGCGGCGGTGATGCGGCGGTGGCGTTCCGCTGGCAGCATGGCGTCCTCGCTGACTGCGTTCGTGGATGAATGACTGAACTTAGCCGAAAGTGTGGACCGCTGCCCGAATGGCGTCAAGGGTCGAACGGCTGGGCGAGCCGGAATCGTGACCAGGGAACCGGAAGCGCACATACAGCCCGATAAGGGGCATAAGCGGCGATCGCGCGGAGAGCGGCGCGCGCGGTGGTGCGCAACAGGGGAAACGGCGGTCCGCGCGGCTTGGCCGGGCCCGGCACCTGATCTACGATCGGCCGCCGTGCCCTTCGAGAGACGGAACACCTCACCAGGCTCTGTTCGAACAAGCCTCGCACGCACGCGACTTCACGCCGGAAGGACCGCCGTACGGGCCGCCGCCCTCGCGGCCGCCGCCCTCGCCCTGGCCGCCACCGGCCTCACCGCCCAGGCGACCGGAGGACCGCCCGCCCCCGCCGCCGCCCCCGCGGCGGACGGCTTCCAGACCGGCGTCACCCACACCCAGCAGAGCGTGGACGGGAACGCCGCCGCCCGCGCCCGCGCCGAGACGATCCTCGGCACCGTCGGCCCCCTCCAGAACCAGCACCTCATGGGCTGGGGCACCGAGAACCCCGAGCCCGAGCCGGGGGTCTACGACTGGGCGAGCCTCGACGAGCGCGTCGCCCTGATGGAACGCACCGGCGGCGAGCTGGTGATCACCCTGTGCTCGGCCCCCGGCTGGATGAAGGAGGCCGACGACTGGGACATGGACGCGGCCCCCACCCCCGAGCACTACGACGACTTCGCCGACCTGGCCCTCCGCGTCGCCGAGCGCTACCCGCAGGTGCGCCGCTTCCAGGTGTGGAACGAGTTCAAGGGCTTCTGGGACGACGACCGCAACCGCTGGGACCACGAGGGGTACACCGAGATGTACAACCTCGTGTACGAGCGGCTGAAGGAGCACGACCCGGATCTCGCGATCGGCGGCCCGTACGTCTCGTTCAACGTCTACAAGGACGAGGACGCGATGAGCCACCCCTCGTCGCTCACCGGCGACTGGGGCACCGTGGACCGGCGCGACCTCGACGCCGTGGAGTACTGGCTGGAGCACAGCGCGGGCGCCGACTTCGTGACGGTGGACGGCTGGGCCTCCACCGTGGACGGCTGGCACCCGCCCGCCGCCCGGTCGGGCGACATGTTCCGCGCCGTCTCCGAGTGGATCGGGGAGCGGACGGACCTGCCGCTGTGGTGGGCCGAGTTCTACGCGCCGCTCCAGGAGGGCGCCGACGCCAGCTCGCCCACCGCGATCCGCGCCGTCCTCGAAGGGATGCGCGACGGCGGCGCGGACGTCGCGCTGTGGTGGGGCCCCGAGTGCGACGGCTCGGACTTCCCGTGCGTGTGGACGTCCACCCGCGAGCAGGGCGGCGGCCGGGAGACCGCCTACCTGCCCGTGCTGCGCGACTTCTCGGGACGCTGAACGGGCCGCGCGGCGCCGTGCCGGTCCCGGCGCGGCGCCGCGCGGGGCGGCCGGTCACCCGGCGGGGTTCACCAGACGAGGACCGGTTTGACGGCGGCGCCGGAGCAGTGGTCGGCGACCGCCCTGTTGATCTCGGCGAACGGGTAGACCGTCACGAGGTCCCCGGCCGGGAAGCGCCCGTCCGCCTGGAGCGCGAGCAGCCGGGGGATGAACCGCTCCGGCACCGCGTCGCCCTCGACGCAGCCGCGCACCGTCTTGCCCCCGACCATGATGTCCCGCACGTCCACGGTCAGTTCGGCCTCGCCGAGGCCGACGACGACCAGCGTGCCGGTCGGCGCGAGCGCCTTGGCCGCGGCGGCGACGACGGACGGCACGCCGGTCGTGTCCAGCGCGTGCGTCGCGCCGCCTCCGGTGGCGCCGCGCACCGCCGCCACCAGGTCGCCCGCGTCCGGGTCGAGGGCCGCGTCCGCGCCGAGCCGCACGGCCAGGGCCCTGCGCCCCGGCCGCACGTCCACGGCGACGGTCCCGCGCACCCCGGCGGCGCCCGCCGCGAGCAGCGCGGCGAGCCCGACGGACCCGGCGCCGTAGATCGCCAGGCGCGCGCCGGGTCCCGGCCGCAGGACGTTGAGCACCGCGCCCGCGCCCGTCTGGAAGCCGCAGCCGAGCGGCGCCGCCCGGGTGAGGTCGGCGTCGCGGCCGACGACCACCGCGTTGTCCGCGCTGGCCAGCGCGTGGCTCGCGAAGCTCGACTGGCCGAAGAACGACCCGGCCACCGGCGTGCCGTCGCGCCACATCGTGGCCGAACCGTCCGCGCGGCGGCCCGAGTTGTTCAGCAGCGCGGTCCGCTCGCAGTACGCGGTCCTGCCCGCGCGGCACAGGCGGCACGCGCGGCAGCTGCGGTAGCTCAGCACCACCCGGTCCCCCGGGCGCACGCCGCGCACCGCGCCGCCGACGCGTTCCACGGTCCCCGCACCCTCGTGGCCGAGGACGGCGGGCCCGGCCGGGGCCGCCGCCTTCGCCACCAGGTCGGTGTGGCACAGCCCCGCGGCGGCCACGCGCACCAGGATCTCGTCGGGGCGCGGGTCGTCGAGGTCGAGGGTCTCCAGGACGAACGGCGACCCGGGGGCGCGCGCCACCGCGGCGGTGATCCGCATGGCCAGTTCCTCCGCTGCGCGAGTGGGGGCGGTCAGGCTCTCTCCAGGAGGAAGTAGAAGTGCCGCCCGTTGTGGAGGACGAACTCGGCGTCGCCGTTCATGATGCCCATGAGGGTGACGTCGTCGACCCGTTTGAAGTGGTCGAGGACGGCCCGCCCGTCGTAGACCATGGTGGCGGTCACCTCACCGCGGAACTCGACGTTCCACAGGCTCGCCTCGCCCCTGCCCAGCTCGACGTTGGAGAACAGCTCGCCGTTCTCGTCGTAACAGATGAGGGGTTTGGCGTCACTGAGAGAGTTGAACGACTTACCGTACCACCGGCAGCAGGCGAGCGTTCCGTTGAGGGCGTGGCCGGTGGCGAAGCCCTCGCCGCGCCAGCGGCCGAGGATGTCGCCCGCCGGGACGGGGTCGAGGCCGGCCCATATCCGGTCCAGCTCGTCGCTGGACACCCCGTCGCGCAGCGCGCGCAGTTGCTGGAAGCGGTTCCTGGCGTCGTAGCGGTTCATCCGCGTCCCTTTCCGGGCGGTCCGCGCCGCCCTCCGCTGGATGTCTTCCCGGCCGCGGCACCCCGCGCAGCCTCGTCCCCCGGGGCTGACGGGGCGTCATCTGTGACGTGCGCCGTCAACATTTCGTGCGCGAACCCCTTGACGAGAGGGACATATGGTCGCACCATCTGTAAACGATTCCAGTCACTGAAAACGTTTACACCGATCCGCCCAGGATCGGACGAACCACCCGTAAGGACTTCACGGTCCGTATACCGTCCACGGCCGAGGGGATGTCGGATGCCGAACAGCGGGCAGCACGGCGGCCAGCCGACCATCGTGTCGATAGCCGCCCACGCGGGCGTCTCCATCGCCTCGGTGTCCCGCGTGCTGAACGGCCAGGGCGCCCGGCGCGACACCACCGAGCGGGTCCGCCGCGCCGCCGCGGAACTCGGCTACGTGCCCAACGCCGTGGCCCGCTCCCTCAAGGACGGCAGGACGCGGCAGCTGACCTTCGCCATCCCCGACATCGGCAACCCCGTGTACGTCGCGATGGTCCGCGCGATCCAGGCCGTGGCCAAGGCCGCCGGCTACCGGCTGCTGCTGCACTCCACCGAGGCGGTCGCCGAGGACGAACTGGCCGTCCTGCGCAGCCTCGGCGACCGGACGAGCGACGGGCTGATCCTCGTCCCCATCCGCATCACCGACGACCACCTGCGCGCGCTGGAGAACGCGGCGGGCCCCGTCGTCGTCATCGGCTCGCTGCCGCCGGGGACCCCGGTGGACAGCGTCCGCGCGGACTCGGTGGCGGGCGCGGCGAGCGCCGTGCGCCACCTCTACCGCACGGGCAGGCGGCGCATCGCGTTCGTCAACGGCCCCGCCGACACCGTGCCTGGCGCCAACCGCGCCGAGGGCTACCGCGCGGCGCTCGCCGAGTGCGGCCTGCCCTACGACGAGCGGCTGGTGGCGCACACCGAGTTCGGCATCGCGGCGGGCACGGCGGCGGCCGAACGGCTGCTCGCCGAGCGCCCCGACGCGGTGTTCTGCGCGAACGACCAGCTGGCGCTGGGCGCGTCCCACGCGCTGCTCTCCCAGGGGCTGCGCATCCCGGGGGACGTCGCGGTCGCGGGGATGGACGACAGCTCCCTCGCCCGCGCCGCCTGGCCGCCGCTGACCAGCGTGGACCTCGGCTCGTCCGAACGCGGGCGGCGCGCCGCCGAGCTGCTCCTCGACCGGCTCGGGGGCACGCCGGAGGGCGCCCCGCCCGGACCGCGCACCACCACCGCGCCGCCCCGCCTCGTCGTCCGCGCCTCCACCGCGCCGCCCGACTGACCCCCGCCCGCCGAGCCGCCCCCACGAACCGATCCCCCCACGAACCGACACCGTCCGAGCCGATTCCCAGTCCCCGACCCGTCACCATCCCCGAGCACGAGGTGCGCATGAGTCTCACCGCCCCCCGGGCCGACGCCGCCCCGGGCAGCCGCGGCGCCCCGCCCCCCAGAACCCCGGCCCAGCGCAAGCGCGCCCTGGGCCTCGACAGGGGAGCATGGTTCCTGCTGCTCCCGGCGCTCATACCGATCCTGGTGCTGAGCGTGGTGCCGCTGCTGTACGGCATATCCCTGGCCTTCACGGACTCCCAGTCCGGGCGAACCGAGTCCACCCAGTTCGTGGGCCTCGCCAACTTCGCCGACCTGCGGTTCGACAGCCTGTTCTGGGACTCCTTCCGCATCGGCCTCGTCTGGGCCGTCTGCGTCACCGCCCTCCAGGTGCTCCTGGGCCTGGGCCTCGCGCTCCTGCTGGACCAGCGGCTCAGGTTCCGCTGGCTGGCCAGGACGCTGGCGCTCGTCCCGTGGGCGATGCCCGAGGTCGTGGTCGGCATCATGTGGCGCCTCGTCTACCACCAGGACGCGGGCGTGCTCAACAAGACGCTGGGCGACCTGGGCCTGCTGGGCCTGTTCGGCAACGGCGACAACGTGGACTGGCTCACCGACATGGCCCTCGCCCTGCCGGCCGTGATCGTCGTGGGCGTCTGGGCGGGCATGCCGCAGACCACCGTCGTCCTGCTCGCCGGGCTCCAGAACACGCCGCACGAGCTGCGCGAGGCCGCCCAGATCGACGGCGCGGGGATCTGGCGGCGCTTCACCAGCGTCACCTGGCCCGCGCTGCGCCCGGTGGTCCTCGCCATCACCGCGCTCAACTTCATCTGGAACTTCAACTCCTTCGGCCTGGTGTACGTGCTGACGCAGGGCGGACCCGCCGGGGAGACGCGGCTGCCGAGCCTCTTCGTCTACGAGGAGGCGTTCACGTACGGCCAGTTCGGCTACGCGGCGGCGATGGGCCTCGTGCTGGTCGGCGTCATGGCGGTGCTGCTCACCCTGTTCCTGCGCAACCGCCTCAAGGAGGAGACCCCGTGAGCGCCGTCACTCCCGCACCGCGGCGGCCCAAGGGCCGCACGCTCCGCACGGCGGCGGGCAGGACCGGGCAGTACGCGGCTCTGCTGTGCTACCTGGCGTTCCTCGCCTTCCCGCTGCTGTGGCTGGTCTCCACGTCCTTCAAGTCGCCGCAGGAGCTGGGCTCCATCGAGCCGACCTGGATACCGCGCGACCCGTCGTTCGACAACTACCGGGCGGCCTTCGACGCCCAGCCGCTGCTGCGCTCGGCGCTGAACAGCCTGCTGGTCGCGGGGAGCGCCGCGCTGATCGCCGTGGCGATCGCGATCCCGGCGGCGTACGTGATGGTCCGCTACGGCCGCTCGCGCGTCAGCCGGGCGGGGACGGGCTGGGTGCTGGTCAGCCAGATGTTCCCGTTCGTGCTGATCATCATCCCGCTGTTCCTCGTCCTGCGGAACCTGCACCTCATCGACTCGCTGCCGGGCCTGGTCCTGGTCTACGTCGTGTGGAACCTGCCGTTCTCGCTGTGGATGCTGCGCGGCTTCGTCAAGGCGGTGCCGCAGTTCCTGGAGGAGGCCGCCGCCGTGGACGGCGCGAGCCGCCTGCGCACGCTGACCCACGTCGTCCTGCCGCTGCTGGTCCCGGGTGTGGTGGCGACGCTGATGTTCTCGTTCGTCACGGCCTGGAACGAGTTCTTCTTCGCCCTGGTCCTGCTCAAGTCCCCGGAGAACCAGACGATGTCCGTGATCCTGACCCACTTCATCGGCGCCGAGGGCGTCGCGGACCTCGGGCCGCTGGCCGCCGCCGCCGTCCTCGCCACGCTGCCGAGCCTCGTGCTGTTCTCGCTGCTCCAGCGGCGGCTCGCCGGAGGCATGCTCGCCGGGGCGGTGAAGGGCTGATGCGCGCCACGCACCGGAACCGGCCGCGGACCCGCCTCGCCGCCTGCGCCGCCGCCCTGTCCCTCGTCGCGCTGGCCGGCTGCGGCTCGGGCGACGGCGGCGCGGGGGACGGCACGGTCACCCTCGACTTCCTCAGCCTCGCCTGGCAGCAGGAGTCCGTGGAGGCCAACCAGGCCCTGGTGGACGAGTGGAACGCCACCCACCCCGAGACGCAGGTGCGGTACATCCAGGGCTCCTGGGACAACATCCACGACCAGCTCCTCACCTCCTTCATGGGCGGCGAGGCGCCGGACATCATCCACGACGACGCGTCCGACCTCACCGACTTCGCGTACGGCGGCTACCTCGCCGACCTCACGGACCTGCTCCCGGAGGAGCTGCGCTCCGACATACCCGAGGAGTCGTGGGGGACGACCACGTTCGACGGCGGGATCTACGGCGTCCCCTTCCTCCAGGAGCCGCGCGTGCTGATCGCCAACACGCAGCTCCTCGAAGAGTCGGGCGTCCGGATACCGACCGCCGACGACCCGTGGACCTGGGACGAGTTCGAGGACGTCACCGCGGACCTCACGCAGGACACGGACGACGACGGCCGCACCGACACGTACGGCGTCGCCTGGTCCATGCGCGAGCCCGTCAGCCAGTCCGTGAACCTCTCGCTGTCCACCGGCGGCGGGATCTTCCACCAGGACGACGAGGGGAAGAACGAGGTCCGCTTCGACGGCGACGACTCCGCCGTCGCCGAGCTGATCAACCGGCAGGTGAACGAGGACGGCACCGCGCCGAGCAGCAGCCTCGGCATGTCGGGCTCCGACACGCTGCCCGGCTTCTTCGCGGGCCGTTACGCGATGCTGCCGCTCAACTTCTCCTTCCGCCAGCAGGTGTCGCAGCAGGCGCCGGACGGGTTCGAGTGGTCCGTCCTGCCGATGCCGTCGGGCGGCGGCCCCGAGGGGCTCGCCCAGGGCGTCGCCCCGCAGACCCTGTCGGTGGCGGAGGACAGCGACCACCAGCAGGCCGCGGCCGACTTCATCGCCTTCCTCACCCAGGCGGACCACGCGGTGGAGCTGGCCCAGGGCGACTGGATGCTGCCGACGAGCAGCGCCGCCTTGGAGGACCCGTCGCTGAACACGGACGAGCTGGGCTGGAGCACCGGAGTGGCGGTGGCCGCGTATCTGCGGCCCTCGCCGGTCCTCGGGGTGCGGGGCTATCCGGAGTGGAAGGACAAGATCGCCACCCCCGCGTTCCAGCGGTTCTACGACGGCGGCTCCGACCTCGGCGACCTGCGCGAGGACCTGACCGAGGACGGCAATCGCATCCTGGACCGGTATCAGCGCTGATGATGGCAGACCAGCACAAAATATGACGGAACGGGACGGCCGGTGCCCACCCCACGGGCACCGGCCCCCCTCCCCGCACCCGCACACCCGCACACCCGCACCACCGAGCAGTGAGCACGGAAGGCACATGAGCGCCAGCCCCGACAGCGTGTCGGCCCTTTCCGACCCGTCCCCCCGACCCGCGTCCCGCGCGGCCCCGCACCCCAGGGTCCCGGGAGGCGACGACCTCCCGCCCGGGGTGCCGCCGCACCCCACCGGGGGCGAACGCGCGCGCGGCGCCTTCCTCGGCCTGGCCGTGGGCGACGCGCTCGGCGCCCCCGCCGAGAACATGAAGCCCTCCCAGATCCGCGCCCGCTGGGGCCGGATCGAGGGCTACGTCTCCGACGACCCGGCCGGCACGGACGACACCGAGTACGCCATCTTCTCCGCCCTCCTGCTCGCCGAGCACGGCGCCGCCCTGACCGTGGCGCACGTCGAGGCGGCGTGGCACGCGTGGATCGCCGACCGCGACGAGGGCCCGTTCCACGGCGCGGGCTTCAGCGAGCGCGGCACGCTGGAGAACCTGCGGCGCGGCCTGGCCGCCCCCATCTCCGCGCAGCACCGGCACGCCTGGAGCGACGGCCTCGCGATGCGCGCGGCGCCCTTCGGGGTGTACGCGGCGGGCCGTCCCGCCGAGGCGGCCAGGCTGGTCGCCATCGACGGCACGGTCTCGCACGACGGCGAGGGCATCTACGGCGGCCGCGCCGTGGCCGCCGGGGTGGCCGCCGCCATGCGCACGGACGACCCGGACGAGGTCGTACGGGCGGCGCTGTCCGTGGTCCCCGAGGACTCGTGGACGGCGCGCTCGCTGCACCGGGCGGTGGACGCGGCGCGGCGGGCGCGGCGCGACCCGCTGGCGACCGAGCTGTCGATGGAGCGGACGGTACGGTCCGCGACCGTCATCGGCGGCTACCCGTGGACGGACCTGGCGCCTGAGGCGGTGGGTCTGGCGTTCGGCGCGTTCACGGCGGCGGGCGGCGTGTTCGCCCCGGCGGTGCGGATGGCCGTCAACATGGGCCGCGACGCCGACACGACGGCGGCCGTCGCCGGTGCCCTGGCCGGGGCGCTGCGCGGCGAGGGGGCCGTCCCAGTGCCGTGGGGGCGGCGGATCGGGCCGGTGCGCGGCAGCTGCCTGCCGTCGATGGCGGGGCGGCATGTCCTGGACGTCGCGGACCTGCTGCACGCCGCGTCGGAGGCCGCCGAGTCCAGGGAGGTGGCGGTGTGAACGCCTCCGCCGCGACGGGAACCCCGGGCACGCCCGGCCCCGCCCCCGTCCCCGTCTCCGGTGAACCGCGGCGCGTCGAGGGCCTGCTGCTGGGCCTCGCGGCCGGTGACGCGGCGGGCTGGCCGTCCGGCCGCCACCGCGCGGCGCGGCTGCCGGAGTGGACGCGCCGCCTGACCCGCGAGCTGGACACCTTCGCCGAGCAGAACGCGACGACGACCCTGCCCGTCCCCATAGCGCTCAACCAGCCGCCCGAGCCGCTGCGGCTCGGCCCGTCCGACGACGCGGAGTGGGCGGCGTTCACCGCGCTCGCCGTCCTCTCGGCGCCGCCGGACGGCGCGCCGCCCGCGGACGGGCGGATCCGCGCCGCCCTGGCCGACGCGTGGCAGGGCCTCGCCGACGAGGTGGCGGCGGCCACCGACCGCGCGGACGAGGTCGAGTCGGCGCAGATCCCGATGCGCGCCCGGATCTCCGTACGGGCGGGCCTCGGCAACCTGGCGGCGGGCCTGCTGCCCCCGGCGACCGGGCACGACAACCCGCACTACTTCGACGACGCGGCCTGCGTACGGGCCACGGTGCTCGCGACCGTGCACCCGGGCGACCCGGACGCCGCCGCCGACCTCGCCGAGTTCGACGCGCGCTACACCCAGGACGGCGACGGGGTGCACGGCGCGCGGGCCATGGCCGCCGCCGTCGCGGCGGCACTCGGCGGCACGCCGGTGGACGAGTGCGTGGACGCGGCGCTGCGCCAGCTGCCCGAGGGGACGGAGATCCGGCGCAACGCGCTGCGGGCCGTCGGCCTCGGCAGGGCGGCCGTCGCCGCGCGCCCCGGACAGCCGGGGAACGCGTTCGCGCTCGTCCCCGTCCTGGAGCACGAGATCGTCGACCACGTCTACAGCTACGGCATCGCGGCGGCCGAGACCGTGCCGGTGGCCCTCGCGGTGGCGACGGCGGCGGCGGGCGCGGTCGCCGAGGCGGTGCCGAGCGCGGCCTGCCTGTCGCGGGTCGCCGACTCGGCCCCGGCGCTCGCGGGCGCGCTGACCGGCGTGCTGGGCGGCGCGGAGGCGCTGCCCGCCACCTGGCGCGACAGCTGCCGTGTCCTGGCCGGCTGCGCGCTGCCCGCCCTCGCCGGCACCGACCTGGTCGAGCTGGCCGGGCGGCTGGCCCGCACGCCCCACCTGTCCCCCCTCACCGAACGTTCGGAAGGACACCCCGCATGAGCACCACGACCGACACGACGACCGGCACGAGCACGACGGCGCCCCCCGCGCCGTCCCTGGAGTCCCGCGTCACCGGCGCCCTCGTGGGGGCCGCCGTGGGCGACGCGCTCGGCGGGGCGGTGGAGGGCTGGAGCCCCGAGGCGATCGCGGAGCGGCACGGCGGCCGGGTGCGCGGCATCGTGGAGCCGTTCCACCGCGACCAGTGGCGCACGGCGCGGCCGATCGCGCCGTACCACAAGGGCGACGGGCACGTCACCGACGACACCCTCATGACGCACGCGCTGGTCCGCGTCTACGAGAAGGTGCGCGACCACCTGGACGCGTACGCCGTCGCCGACCACCTGGTGCCCGACCTCATCACGACGCCCCGGTGGATCCCCGAACTGGACGCGGAGGCGCTGCCGCTCCAGCGGATCTTCCTCGCGGAGAAGTGGATCGTCGCCCGCATCCACTACGGCCACGTGGACCCGCGCGAGGCGGGCGTGGGCAACATCGTCAACTGCGGCGCGGCCATGTACATGGCGCCGGTCGGCCTGGTGAACGCCGGGAACCCGGCCGCCGCGTACGCCGAGGCGCTGGACGTCGCGGGCGCGCACCAGTCGAGCTACGGCCGTGAGGCGGCGGGCGTGTTCGCGGCGGCCGTGGCGGCGGCCTGCAAGCCGGGGGCCACGCCGGATTCGGTCGTGGCGGACGCGCTGGCGCTGGCCAAGGACGGCACGCGCGCGGCCATCGAGGCGGTCGCGGCGGCGGCGGCCGGGATCGACGGCTTCGAGGACGCGCTGAAGCCGCTGCGGGAGGCCGTCGCACCGTTCGACACGGTGGGCCCCGAGTACCGGCAGCCGTCGCTGGGGGCGCGCCGCCCGTCGCGGCTGCACGCGATCGAGGAACTGCCCGTCGCGCTCGGCATGCTGCTGGTCGGCGGCGGCGACTTCCGGGAGACCGTGCTCGGCTCGGTGAACTACGGCCGGGACTGCGACTCCATCGCCACGATGAGCGGCGCCATCGTCGGCGCCCTGCACGGCGAGGACGCCGTCCCGGCGGAGTGGAGCGAGGAGATCGCGCGGGCCAGCCGCCTGGACCTGCGCGCCCCGGCCGGTGTGCTGGCGGCGGTGGCGCGCGAGGTGTTCGCGCGGGACACGCGGCGGCGCAGGGAGCACGAGGCGCTGTTCCACGAGATCGCGGGCGTGTGAGCGCGGTGACCGACGGGATCCGCCTCACCTGGGCGCAGCCGGAGGACCTCCTGGGCCACGAGCTGCGCCAGGCGGCGCAGGACGGCCGGGACGCGTCCGCCGTCGAACGGCGCTGGCGCGCCGCGGGCGGCCACCCGGCGCCGGAGCGCGCCGGGGCCTCCCCCGGCCCCGGCGACCCGGCGCTGCGCGCGCTCGCCGGGCAGCTGCTCGACGAACTGGCACTCCTGCCCTCGCCGCTGGCCGCGGCCGAGCCGACCGCGCTGGACGCGATCCGCGCCGCCTGCCCCGACTGGCCCGCTCCCCCGCCCGCCCCCGCAGGGCCCGCCCCGCTGGAACGGCTGCACGCGGGCTGGCTCGGCAGGGCGGTGGGCTGCGTCCTGGGCAAACCGGTGGAGAAGCTGCCGCTCGACGGCATCCGCGCCATCGGCAGGGCGACGGGCAACTGGCCGGTGCGCACCTGGTTCACCGCCGAGGGCCTGCCCGCCGACATCGCCGCCGCCCACCCGTGGAACCGCAGGTCGCGCGCCACCTCGCTGGCCGAGACCCTCGACGGCTGCCCGGAGGACGACGACCTCAACTACCCGCTGCTCGGGCTGCTCCTGCTGCGCCGCCACGGCCGTGACTTCACCACGGCGGACGTGGCGCGGCTGTGGCTGGACGAGCTGCCTGCCGGGCGTACGTTCACGGCGGAGCGCGTCGCGTACCGCAACCTGCTGGCGGGCGTCGAGCCGCCGCACACCGCGACGTACCGCAACCCGTTCCGCGAGTGGATCGGCGCCGTGATCCGCGCGGATGTCTTCGGCTGGACGCACCCCGGCGACCCGGGGACCGCCGCCGGACTGGCGCACCGGGACGCGGTGCTGACCCACACGGCGAACGGCGTGTACGGCGCGATGTTCGCCGCCGCGGCGGTCGCGGCGGCGGCGGGCGGCGGCACCGACGTGCACGGCTGCCTGCGCGCGGGCCTGTCCGTCGTCCCGCCCGGGTCGCGGCTGGCCGAGGCGGTCCGCTTCGGCGTGGCGGCGGCCGAAGAGGCGCGCGGCGGCGACTTCGACACGGTCGTGGACCGGCTGCACGCCCGCTACGGCGACCACCACTGGGTGCACGTCCTGCCCAACGCCGCGCTGCTCGCCGCCGCGCTCACCCACGCGGACGGCGACTTCTCCGCGTCGGTCTGCCGCGCGGTGTCCGGCGGCTGGGACACGGACTCGAACGGCGCGACGGCCGGTTCGGTCGCCGGGCTGCTCGCCGGGGCGCCCGGCGCGCTGGACACACGGTGGACCGCCCCCCTGAAGAACCGGCTCGCGACGAGCGTCGGCGGCTTCGACGGCGTCGGCTTCGACGAGCTGGCCGCGCTCACCCGGGAGGTCTCCGCATGACCGCGAGGATCGCCGTCCTCGGCTCCTGCAACATGGACCTGGTCGCCTACGTCCCGACGGCGCCGCGCCGCGGCGAGACGGTGACCGGCACCGCGTTCCGCACCGTGCCGGGCGGCAAGGGCATGAACCAGGCGATCGCGGCCGCCCGCGCGGGCGGCGACGTCCTGATGATCGGCGCGGTCGGCGACGACGGCTTCGGCGGCGGCCTGCGCGCCGCGCTCACCGCCGCCGGGGTGGACACGGCGGGCCTGCGTACGGCCACCGGGCCGAGCGGGACGGCGCACATCGTGGTGGACGACGACGGGGGCAACGCGATCGTCGTCGTCCCCGGTGCCAACGGGTCCGTGTCGGCCCTCGCGCCGGGCGACGAGGACCTGATCGCGGGCGCGGACACGCTGCTCCTCCAGCTGGAACTGCCCTTGGACGGCGTGCTGGCGGGCGCCCGCACGGCGCGCGCCCACGGCGTGCGGACCGTCCTCACCCCGGCCCCCGCCAGGCCGCTGCCCGCGGAGCTGCTGCGCCTCGTGGACCTGCTGGTGCCGAACGAGCACGAGGCACAGACCCTCACCGGGCACGCCGACCCCCGCGCGGCGGCCCGCGCGCTGCTCGACCTGGTGCCCGAGGTCGTGGTGACGCTCGGCGAGGCGGGCAGCCTGTACGCCGCGCGCGGCGCGGAGCCGGTGACCGTCCCCGCCGTGCCGGTGCGCGCGGTGGACACGACGGCGGCGGGCGACACGTTCACCGGCGCGCTGGCCGTGGCGTCCGGCGAGGGCAGGCCGATGCCGGACGCCCTGGCCTGGGCGGCCGCGGCGGCGGCCCTGTCGGTGGGCCGCCCCGGCGCGTCGTCGTCCATGCCGGACCGGGCGGAGATCGACGCGTTCCGCACCGGCGCCGCGCATCCCGTTCCCGAGCACGAAGGCAGGACCGTCCGATGACCGCTCCCGCACCCCTGGAGGGCCTGCGGGTCCTCGACCTGGCGACGCTGTTCGCCGGTCCGCTGGCCGCGACGATGCTCGGCGATTTCGGCGCCGAGGTGGTCAAGGTAGAGCACCCGCGCCGCCCCGACCCGTCGCGCGGCCACGGGCCGAGCAAGGACGGCGTCGGCCTGTGGTGGAAGTTCCTCGGCCGCAACAAGCGGACCATCACCCTCGACCTGTCCACGCCGGGCGGCCGCGACGTGCTGCTGCGGCTCGCCGCCGGCGCGGACGTCGTGATCGAGAACTTCAGGCCGGGCACGCTGGAGCGGTGGGGCCTCGGCTGGGAGGAGCTGTCGGCCGCCAACCCCCGGCTGGTGCTGGCCCGCGTCACCGGCTTCGGGCAGTTCGGCCCGTCGTCGCGACGCCCGGGCTTCGGCACGCTGGCCGAGGCGATGAGCGGCTTCGCGGCCGTCACGGGCGAGCCGGACGGGCCGCCGACGCTGCCGCCGTTCGGCCTGGCCGACTCGATCGCCGCGCTGTCCACGGCGTACGCGGTGATGACCGCCCTCGCGGGCCGCGACCGCACCGGCGCGGGCCAGGTCGTGGACATGGCCATCATCGAGCCGATGCTGACGGTGCTCGGCCCGCAGGCCACCTGGTACGACCAGCTCGGCTACGTCCAGCCGCGCACCGGCAACCGCTCCACCAACAACGCGCCGCGCAACACCTACCGCACCGCCGACGGCTCCTGGGTCGCCGTCTCCACCTCGGCCCAGTCCATCGCGGAGCGCGTGATGCGCCTCGTGGGCCGCCCCGAGTTCATCGACGAGGAGTGGTTCGCCACCGGCGCGGGCCGCGCGCGGCACGCGGACGAGCTGGACGAGGCCGTCGCCTCCTGGATCGGACGCCACGACCGCGCGCAGGTGCTGGCCGCGTTCGAGAAGGCCGAGGCGGCGATCGCGCCGGTCTACGACATCAGGGACGCGATGGCGGACGAGCAGTACCGGGCCCTCGGCACGTTCACCAGCGTCGAGGACGAGGAGCTGGGGCAGGTCACCATGCAGAACGTGCTCTTCCGCCTGTCCGGGACACCGGGCGGCATCAAGTGGGCCGGGCGCCCGCACGGCGCCGACACCGAGGACGTCCTCACCGGCATCGGGCTCAGCGGCGAGGACATCGACCGCCTGCGCGCGGAGGGCGCGCTGTGAGCGGCGCGCCGGGCGGCAGCAGCGTGCTGGCGCCGCGGGACGTGTTCCTGACGTGGCTGTACGTCCCCGGCGACCGCCCCGAGGTCGTCGCCAAGGCGCTGGGCTCGGGGGCCGACGTGGTGCTGGTCGACCTGGAGGACGCCGTGCCGTCCGGGCGGAAGGCGTACGCGCTCGACGCCACGGCCGACCTGCTGGCGGACCGCCACGACGTGCCGGTGCACGTCCGCGTGAACGCGCTGGACGGCCCGCTCGCCGCCGCCGAGGTGCGGCGGCTCGCGCCGCTGCCGGGGCTCGGCGCGCTGCGGCTGCCGAAGGTGAACGGCCCGGCCGACGTCGCGCGCGCCGTCGCCTGGGCGGAACGGCCGACGCGGCTGTACGCGCTGCTGGAGAGCGCCCTCGGCGTGGAGCAGGCGTACGCCGTCGCCACCGCGCACCCGGCGGTCGCGGGCATCGCGCTCGGCGAGGCCGACCTGCGCGCCGACCTCGGTCTGCGGGACGACGGCGGGCTCGCCTGGTCGCGCGGACGCGTCGTCGTGGCCGCGCGGGCGGCGGGCCTGGCGCCGCCGCCGCAGTCGGTGTTCCCCGACGTGCGGGACACGGCGGGCCTCGCCAGGTCGTGCGCCGAGGGCCGCGCCCTGGGCTTCCTCGGGCGGACGGCGATCCACCCGCGCCAACTGCCGGTGATCCGGGAGGCGTTCCTGCCGACCGACGCGGAGGTGGCGGCGGCGGCCGAGATCGTACGGGCGGCGGCGACGGACTCCGGCGCGCTGGCGCTGCCGGACGGGCGCTTCGTCGACCCGGCGATCGTCGCGGGCGCGCACCGCACGCTGGCGCTGGCGCGGCACCGGGAGAGCTGAGCACGGCGGACGGAATCCGGTGGCGGGCGGTGCGCCCGGCGTTCTAGCGTCGGCCCCGCCCGCCGCACCCGTCACGCGGCCGAACTCCTGGAAGTGGTCCCCCTGTTCATCCACCCCGCCGCACCCGACGACGCCGGTTTCCTCGCGCTGGTCCTGCTGGAGGCGTTCACCTGGAACGATCCGGGCCGCCACACCCTGGACGACATCTGGGCCGATCCGGCCATCGCGCACTACGTGGCGGGCTGGCCGCGCCCCGGCGACTTCGGCGTCGTCGCGCAGGACGACGACGGCACCCCGGTCGGCGCGACCTGGGCGCGCCCCCTGCCCGCGGACGACCCCGGCTACGGCCATGTGGCGCCCGACATCCCGGAGATCACGCTCGGGGTGCTGCCCGGCCACCGCGGCCGGGGCGTCGGCGGGGCGCTGCTGGACGCGCTGGTCGCACGGGCGCGCGAGGAGGGCGTGCCCGCCCTCAGCCTGAGCGTCGAGGACGGCAACGCGGCGGTGCGGCTGTACCGGGCGCGGGGGTTCGTGAAGGTGGGCCGCACCGGCGACTCGGACACGATGCTGCTCCGCTTCGACGACACGCCCACCGCCGACGCCTGACGGCACGGCACGGCTCCCCCGGCCGCCACTGAGACCATCCCCGGGAACGGGCGGGTGACCGCCCTGCGGGACCCGCGCCCTCGCCTCGGGGTGTGGGAGTCCTCAGGGCGCGGTGCCCGCCGAACGCGCCCATGGCACCACTTCCACGTCCGGCACACAGCGAGCCTGAGACGGCCCGGGCGGGCCGCCACCGTACGCGTCCGGGCCTGACAGGCCGCCTGGCGAGGCCGACGCACGGGGCGTCTCCGACATCCGGCCCGCCTGAGGCGCAGGCCGCCGCAATCACCGCTGCGGTCCCTCCACCTGGCGGGGACGGTGCGCCCGGCGCCACGGCGCCGGAGCCGGCCATTCCTCCCCCGCCGGGCCGGGGATCAGCGTCCTCGCATCCGGACGCGGAAAGCCGCGTGGCGACGGGCGCGCGCCGAACGCCCACACGGCACGGCTCTCGCGCCCGGGGCGGGACAGCCAAGACGTCCGCCCTGAACGGCACTTGGCCGCCGGAATCACCCTCCCGGAACGCATCCGGGACCGCGCGGCTCCCGCGTCCGGCACGAGCCGCCCGGTCGCCGGGGCAACCGCTCGGGGCCGAACCCCGCCCGCACCAGACCGGCAACCCACGTCCTGGCCCGGGACACCGAAGGACGTGGTGTCCACACCGGAGACGGCGCGGACCAGCGTCCGGCACGAGCCGCCCGGTCGCCGGGACAACCGCTCGGGGCCGTATCCCGCCCGCACCGGGCCGGAAATCCGCCTTGAGGGGTCAGCGTCGGCGCGACCTGGCCCGGGAAGCCGCCTCCACCGCCGGAGCGGGGTCAGCATCCGCGCGTCCCGATCCGGGGCGCCATGGGACTTGGCGCACACACCCGGGACCGCGCGGCTCCCGCGTCCGGCACGAGCCGCCCGGTCGCCGGGACAACCGCTCGGGGCCGAACCCCGCCCGCACCGGGCCGGGAATCCGCCCTGCGGGGTCAGCGTCGGCGCGTCCCGGTCCGGGGCGTCGAGGGGCGTGGTGTCCGTGCCGGGACGGCGCGGACCAGCGTGCCGAGCACCCGGTCGACCGCGTCGCCGCCCCGGTCGTCGGTGAGGTTGGTGAGCAGCCGGATCATCGTGCGCATCGTCGCGGGCGACCGGAAGAGCTGGCGGCTGACGAACGACGCGGCGGACGGGCGCGTCAGCATCGCGGCCCACACCGTCCCGAGACGGTAGTACCGCCCCGTGCGGCGGTGGATCTCGCGCGGGTACTGGTGCAGGACGCGTTCGCGCCAGGCGGTGTCGGGGCGTGCCAGGGCGTCGCCGACGATCTCGGCGGCCACCTCGCCCGACTCCATCGCGTACGGGATGCCCTCGCCGCTCCACGGGCTGACCATGCCGCCGGAGTCGCCGACGAGGACGAGGCCCCGCGTGTAGTGCGGCCTGCGGTTGTGCCCCATCGGCAGGGCGGCGCCGCGCACGGGCCCCTCCCCGTTCTCCTCGTCGCCGAGGCCCCACGCGGCGGGCAGGCCGCCGAGCCAGGTGTCGAGGAGCCGCCGCAGGTCGCCGCCGTCGGCGCCGGGGCCGCTGACGAGGCCCAGGCCCGCGTTGACCCGGCCGTCGCCCATCGGGAAGACCCAGCCGTAGCCGGGCAGGGCGGGGCCGCCGGGGCGGGCGCGCAGGTCGGACCAGACGTCGAGGTACGGATCGGCGTGCTTGGCCGGGCTGCGGTAGTAGCGGCGGACGGCGGTCGCCATGGGGCGGCGCGGGTCCCGTTCGACGCCGAGGGCGACGGCGAGCCTGGCCGAGACGCCGTCGGCCGCGACGACGACGGGCGCCGCGCAGGTGACCGGCCGCTTCTCCGGGCCGACGACGGCCTCGACGCCGCAGACCCGTCCCGTCCGGTCCACGACGGGCGCGGTGACGCGCGCGCCGGTCCACAGCCGCGCCCCGGCGCGGACGGCCTGGCGGGCGAGGATGTCGTCGAAGTCGTGGCGGCTGCGGGTGAGCCCGTAGCCGGGGAAGCGGGTGCTCTCCGGCCAGTCCACCTCGACGGAGGCGGGGCCGGAGAAGAAGCGGACGCCCCGGTTGCGGTGCCAGCCCTCGCCCGAGGTGTCGATGCCCATGCGGTGGAGCTGCTGGACGGCGCGGGGGGTGAGGCCGTCGCCGCAGACCTTCTCGCGGGGGAAGTCCGACTTCTCCAGGAGCAGGACGTCGTGCCCCTGCCGGGCGAGGTGGTAGGCGGCGGACGACCCGGCCGGTCCCGCGCCGACGACGATCACGTCGGCGTCCGGGCCGCCCGCGGGCGCCGGGGCGGCGCCGGGCGGGGCGGGGGCGGTGGCTGCGGGGGGCGTGGTGTCGGTCACGGTCGCGGTCCTTTCTTACGGTGAGCACCGTGTGGGGGGGCACCGCCGGATGCGGGCGCCGGCCGGGGAGGCGGGGCGCGGCAGCCCGTACAGACTGGGACAAGATACCCGTCCGGTCCCGTGACAACCGGGCGACGACACAGCAAAGCGGCGGCCGGCGCGGAGGTTCCGCGCCGGCCGCTGTGGTCCCGGAAGGATCAGCGCTTCGGGGGGGTGTTCTTGTAGACCTGGACCGGGTCGGTCACGGCGACGGGCGCGGTGATCTCCTCGATGCGGGCCATCAGATCCGCGTCGAGCTTCACGCCGGACGCCTTGACGTTCTCGGTGACCTGCTCGGGCCGGGACGCCCCGACGATGGCGGCGGAGACGTTCGGGTTCTGCAGGACCCAGGCGATCGCGAGCTGGGCGAGGCTGAGCCCGGCCTCGTCCGCGAGCGGGCGCAGCTTCTGGACGGCCTCCAGCACGTCGTTGTCGAGGAAGCGGCTGATCATGTTGGCGCCGCCCTTCTCGTCGGTGGCGCGCGATCCGGCCGGGGGCTGCTGGCCCGGCAGGTACTTGCCGGTGAGCACGCCCTGGGCGATCGGCGACCAGACGATCTGGCCGAGGCCCAGCTCCTCGCTGGTGGGGATGACGTCCTGCTCGATGATGCGCCACAGGATCGAGTACTGCGGCTGGCTCGACACGAGCGGGACGCGCAGCTCGCGGGCGAGGCCGTGGGCGGCGCGGATCTGGTCGGCGGTCCACTCGGAGACGCCGATGTAGTGCGCCTTGCCGGAGTGGACGATGTCGGCGAACGCGGACATCGTCTCTTCCAGCGGCGTCGACTGGTCGAACCGGTGGGCCTGGTAGAGGTCCACGTAGTCGGTCTGGAGCCGGCGCAGGGAGCCGTTGATCGACTCCATGATGTGCTTGCGCGAGAGCCCGCGGTCGTTGGGACCCGGGCCGGTGGGCCAGTAGACCTTGGTGAAGATCTCCAGGCCCTCGCGGCGCTCGCCCTTCAGGGCGCGGCCGAGCACCGACTCGGCGCGGGTGCCGGCGTAGACGTCGGCGGTGTCGAACGTGGTGATGCCGGCGTCGAGGGCGGCGCGGACGCACGCGGTGGCGGCCTCCTCCTCCACCTGCGAGCCGTGGGTGAGCCAGTTTCCGTAGGCGATCTCACTGATGAAAAGGCCACTGCGGCCGAGAAGACGGTGTTCCATGAACATTCAATCTACGCGTCCGTACGGGTGACTGTGCAGGTGGGCGGTGTCCGGTGGCGTGGGGTGGTCCGCCGGTCGCGCGGCGTGGCGGGTCCGGGGTGCCGCCGGAGGGCCCGTGGAAGGTGAACAGGTCGACTTGAGTGAGGAGTTGTGCCTGCGCGACGGGCACGTTGGGGCCACCGGGTGAATCGGCGCGCGCGGCGGGCGTCAATCGGGTGGTTCTGCCCCACTTGTCCGTGAAAGAGGCCTTTTCCGGGGAACTGACGGTCAGCAACCGATCGGAAGGACTCCCATGGGCGTGCGCACCTGGGTCCAGGACTGGCCCGTCTACCGGCAGCTGACCGGGGCGGACCCGCTGGGCCGCGGAGCCGCCGCGATGTCGCGCCGCACGGCGGCCCTGGAGGCGCGCACGGAGACGGCCGACCGCGTCGTGGACTCGGTCTGCCCCTTCTGCGCCGTGGGCTGCGGGCAGAAGGTGTACGTGAAGGACGAGCGCGTCGTCCAGGTGGAGGGGGACCCGGCGTCGCCGGTGAGCCGGGGGCGGCTGTGCCCGAAGGGGGCCGCGACGCTCCAGCTCGTCACCGGCGGGAACCGGCGGCACCGCGTCCTGTACCGGCGTCCGCACGGCACCGCGTGGGAGTCGCTCGACCTGGAGACGGCGATGGACATGGTCGCCGACCGTGTGGTGGCGACGCGCCGGGAGACGTGGCAGTGGGAGCACGAGGGCGCGCGGGTGGCGCGGACGCTCGGCATCGCCTCGCTCGGCGGCGCGGTGCTCGACAACGAGGAGAACTACCTCCTCAAGAAGCTGTTCACGGGCCTGGGCGTCGTACAGGTCGAGAACCAGGCGCGGCTGTGCCACAGCTCGACGGTCTCGGGGCTCGGGACGTCCTTCGGCCGCGGCGGCGCGACGACGTTCATGCAGGACCTCCAGAACGCCGACTGCATCGTCATCCAGGGCTCCAACTACGCGGAGGCACACCCGGTCGGCTTCCAGTGGGTGATGGAGGCGAAGGCGCGCGGCGCGACGATCGTCCACGTCGACCCGCGCTTCACGCGCACCAGCGCCCTCGCGGACCTGCACGTGCCGATCCGGGCGGGCAGCGACATCGCGTTCCTCGGCGGCCTGATCCACCACGTGCTGGAGGAGGGCAAGGACTTCAGGCCGTACGTCCTCGCGTACACGAACGCGGCGGCGCTCGTCTCCGAGGACTTCCGCGACACGGAGGACCTGGACGGCGTGTTCTCCGGATTCGACGGGGAGCGGCGGCACTACGACCCGGCGAGCTGGGCGTACGAGGGCGCGCCGGTCGCCTCCCCCACCGGTTCCCAGGAGGCGCAGCCGGACCGCCGCGCGCACCGTGTGGCCGTCGAGCACCGGGCGGGCGGCTCGGAGTCGCACGGGTCGGGCGGCCAGGACGTGCCGCCGGTCCCCCACCGGGACGAGACGCTGACGCACCCGCGCTGCGTCTACCAGATCCTCAAGCGGCACTACGCGCGCTACACGCCGGAGATGGTGGAGCGGGTGTGCGGGGTACCGCGCGAGACGTTCGCCAAGGTCTGCGACGCGCTGACGTCGAACTCGGGCCCCGACCGCACCAGCGCGTTCTGCTACGCGGTGGGCTGGACGCAGCACACGGTCGGCGCCCAGTACATCCGCGCCGCGAGCATCCTCCAGCTGCTGCTGGGCAACATCGGGCGGCCCGGCGGCGGCATCCAGGCGCTGCGCGGGCACGCCAGCATCCAGGGGTCGAGCGACATCCCCACGCTGTTCAACCTCCTGCCCGGCTACATCCCGATGCCGCACGCCCCCGCGCACACGGACCTCGGCACGTTCATCGAGGCGGTGCGCACGCGGAAGGGCTTCTGGGCCGAGATGCGGTCGTACGTCGTCAGCCTCCTGAAGGCGTACTACGGCGACGCCGCGACGGAGGACAACGACTTCTGCTTCGACCACCTGCCGCGCCTCACCGGCTCGCACAGCACGTACGACACGGTGATGGAGCAGCTCGCCGGTGTCTGCAAGGGCTACTTCGTCCTCGGCGAGAACCCCGCGGTCGGCTCGGCGAACGCGCGGCTCCAGCGGCTCGGCATGGCGAACCTCGACTGGCTGGTGGTGCGGGACTTCTCGCTGATCGAGTCGGCGACGTGGTGGCGCGACGGCCCCGAGATCGAGACCGGCGAGCTGCGCACCGAGGACATCGGCACGGAGGTGTTCTTCTTCCCCGCCGCCTCGCACACGGAGAAGTCCGGGTCGTTCACCAACACGAACCGGTGGCTCCAGTGGCACCACCAGGCGGTCGAGCCGCCGGGCGACGCGCGCAGCGAGCTGTGGTTCGCGCACCACCTGCACCGGCGGATCAGGGAGCGCCTCGCGGCCTCGGACGATCCGGCCGACCGGCTGTTCCTCGACCTGGCCTGGGACTACCCGGAGGTCGGGCCGCACGCCGAGCCGGACGCCGAGGCGGTGCTCGCCGAGATCAACGGGACGGGTCCCGACGGCGCGCCGCTGTCCTCGTACACCGAGCTGCGCGGCGACGGCTCCACGGCGTGCGGCTGCTGGATCTACTGCGGCGTCCGCGCCGACGGCGTGAACCAGGCGGCGCGCCGCAAGCCGCACACCGAGCAGGACTGGGTGGCCGCCGAGTGGGCGTGGTCCTGGCCGCTGAACCGGCGGGTGCTCTACAACCGCGCCTCCGCCGCCCCCGACGGCACGCCGTGGAGCGAGCGGAAGGCGTACGTGTGGTGGGACGGCGAGGCGGGCCGGTGGACCGGGCACGACGTGCCGGACTTCGTCGCCGACCTGCCGCCCGACCACGTGCCGGACGAGGACGCGCGGGGCGTGGCGGCGCTGCGGGGCGACGACGCGTTCGTCATGCAGGGCGACGGGAAGGCGTGGCTCTACGCACCGGCCGGGCTGGCGGACGGGCCGCTGCCGACGCACTACGAGCCGCAGGACTCGCCGTTCCCCAACGCGCTGCACCCGCGCCAGCCGCGCTCACCGGTGCGGCTGCTGTTCCCGCACGAGGGGAACGCGTACCACCCGTCGGGGGACGCGCGGGGCCACGAGGTCTTCCCGTACGTGGTGACGACGTACCGGCTCACCGAGCACTTCACGGCAGGCGGCATGACGCGTTCGCTGCCGTACCTTGCCGAGCTGCAACCGGAGTTCTTCTGCGAGGTGTCCCCCGAGCTGGCGGCCGAGCGCGGCCTCGACCACACGGGCTGGGCCACCGTGGTCACCGCGCGCGGCGCGATCGAGGCGCGCGTGCTGGTGACGACGCGGATGGCGCCGCTGCGCGCGGACGGCCGCACCGTGCACCAGATCGGGATGCCCTACCACTGGGGCCCGAACGGCTACTCGCGCGGCGACGCGGCGAACGAGCTGTCCGCCATCGTCCTCGACCCCAACGCGCACATCCAGGAGGTCAAGGCCCTGTCGGCGGACATCAGGCCGGGCCGCCGCCCCCGCGGCCCCGCCCTGCGGCGACTGGTGGCGGACTACCGGCG
Organism: Streptomyces sp. NPDC049879; assembly: GCF_044461265.1. Taxonomy (NCBI): domain Bacteria; kingdom Bacillati; phylum Actinomycetota; class Actinomycetes; order Kitasatosporales; family Streptomycetaceae; genus Streptomyces; species Streptomyces sp. NPDC049879. The sequence goes on from NZ_JBITKT010000007.1 coordinate 206,884, forward strand.
GCGCGCCGGGAGCGACGAGCGTACGGGCATGGAGGTCTGAGGCATGACGGCACAGGTGAGCGGGGACGGCCCGGCGGGCCGCCTGCTGTCGGGCCCCGAGCCCGACGTGGCGGCCGACGCGGGGCACGCGGACGCGCCGGCGCGGGTCGGCTTCTTCACGGACACGTCCGTCTGCATCGGCTGCAAGGCCTGCGAGGTGGCGTGCAAGGAGTGGAACGCCGTACCGGAGGACGGCCTGCTCCTGACCGGCATGAGCTACGACAACACCGGCGGCCTCGGCGCGTCGACATGGCGGCATGTCGCGTTCATCGAGCAGACGAAGCCGCTGGGCGGGCAGGAGGCGCACGTCGACCACTCGGGGATCGACGTGCTGGCGCTGGCGGCGCAGGGCTCGGGCACGCCCGTGGACCAGGCCGCGGTCAGCCCGACGACGCCGGGCCCGCCCTCGCCCGACGGGCGCACGGAGCTGCGCTGGCTGATGGCGTCCGACGTGTGCAAGCACTGCACGCACGCCGCGTGCCTCGACGTGTGCCCGACCGGGGCGCTGTTCCGGACCGAGTTCGGCACCGTCGTGGTGCAGGAGGACGTGTGCAACGGCTGCGGGTACTGCGTCCCGGCCTGCCCGTACGGGGTGATCGAGCAGCGTCCTGGCGACGGCCGCGCGTGGAAGTGCACGCTCTGCTACGACCGGCTCGGCGCCGGCATGGAACCCGCCTGCGCGAAGGCGTGCCCGACCGACTCGATCCAGTTCGGCCCGCTGGACGAGCTGCGGGAGCGCGCCGCGGCCCGCGTGGAGCGGCTGCGGGAGACGGGCGTGCCGGACGCGCGGCTGTACGGCGCCGACCCGTCGGACGGCGTCGGCGGCGACGGGGCGTTCTTCCTGCTGCTGGACGAGCCGGAGGTCTACGGCCTGCCGCCGGACCCGGTGGTCACGACGCGCGACCTGCCGCGGATGTGGCGGCACGCGGGGGTGGCGGCGCTGGCGCTGGCCGCCGGGCTGGCGGGGACGTTCGCGGGGCGGAGGCGCGGCAGATGAGGCGGGACAGGGCGCGGGTGCGGGCACAGACGGGCGAGGAGACGCGGTGAGCGAGGCGAGGGTGACGCGTGACGGTCTGGCCGGTGAACGGCCGGGCCGGGACGCGCTGTTCGGCAACGGGATGGACGGCTCGGCGCGAAAGGCGCGGCGGCGGGGGCGCGGCGGCGAGCGGCGGCTCGTGCCGGACGCGGAGTTCACGTCGTACTACGGGCGGCCGGTGGTCAAGGCACCGGCGTGGGAGGCCGCCGACATCGCGGGCTACCTGTTCCTCGGCGGACTGGCGGGCGCCGGCTCCGTGCTGGGCGCGGGCGCGGACCTGAGCGGGCGGCGGCGCACGGCACGCGCGATGAAGCTCAGCTCGCTCGGCGCGGTCTCCCTGTCGGCCGCCGCGCTGATCCACGACCTGGGGCGGCCGGACCGGTTCGTGAACATGCTGCGCGTCTTCAAGCCGACGTCCCCGATGAGCGTCGGCTCGTGGCTGCTGGCGCTGTACGGGCCACTGGCGGGCGCCGCCGCCGCCTCGGACGTGACGGGGCTGCTGCCGCGCGCGGGCCGCGCGGCGGCGCTCGGCGCGGCCGCGGTGGGCCCGGCGGTGGCCACGTACACGGGGGTGCTGCTGGCGGACACGGCGGTTCCCGCCTGGCACGAGGGGCACCGCGAGATGCCGTACCTCTTCGGCGCGTCGGCCGCCGGGGCCGCGGCGGGGATGGCGCTGCTGGCCGGGCCGCGCGCGGAGAACGGGCCCGCGCGGCGTGCGGCCGTGCTCGCCACGGCGGCCGAGCTGGTCGCGATGCGGGCGCTGCGGCGGCGGGCGGGCGTGGTCGCCGAGACGTACGCCGCCGGGACGGCCGGGCGGCTGCTGCGGGCGGCGGAGGGCCTGGGCGTGGCGGGGGCGGCGGGCGCGGCGCTGCTCGGCGGGCGGAGCCGGGCGGCGGCGGCGCTCGGCGGCGCGGCGCTGCTGGCTGCGTCGGCGTGCACGCGGTTCGGGATCTTCCACGCCGGGATGGCATCGGCGCGCGACCCGAAGTACACCGTGCTGCCGCAGCGCGAGCGGCTGGCGGAGCGGGCGGAGGAGGCCGGTCGGGTGGCCGCCCTGGGCGACTGACCCTACGATGACACGAGTGGCGTAATCACCGCATATGCGGCGATTACCGCGAATGCGCCGTACGCCACCAGTCGACGTCCGCCCGTGCCCCGACACGGACGCCCCGGGAGGTAACTGTGAAGGCGGTTGTGTACCAGGAGCCCTATTCGGTCGCCGTGGAGGAGGTCGCGGACGCCAGGATCGAGGCGCCCACCGACGTCATCATCAAGATCACCACCACCGCCATCTGCGGCTCCGACCTGCACATGTACGAGGGCAGGACGGGCGCGGAGCCCGGCATCGTCTTCGGCCACGAGAACATGGGCGTCGTCGAGGAGGTCGGCGCGGGCGTCGTCAGCGTGAAGAAGGGCGACCGCGTCGTCCTGCCGTTCAACGTCGCCTGCGGCTTCTGCAAGAACTGCCTCGCGAACAAGACGGGCTTCTGCCTCACCGTGAACAGCGGCTTCGCGGGCGGCGCGTACGGCTATGTGTCGATGGGCCCCTACCGGGGCGGGCAGGCGGAGTACCTGCGGGTGCCGTTCGCCGACTTCAACTGCCTCCAGCTGCCCAAGGGCACCGAGCACGAGGACGACTTCGCGCTGCTGGCCGACATCTTCCCCACCGGCTACCACGCCACCGAGCTGGCCGGGGTCTCGCCCGGCGAGTCGGTCACCGTCTTCGGCGCGGGGCCCGTCGGGCTGATGGCGGCCTACTCGGCGCTCCTGCGCGGCGCGTCGCGCGTCTTCGTCGTGGACCGCCAGCCCGACCGGCTGCGGCTCGCCGAGCAGATCGGCGCCACCCCGATCGACTACACCCAGGGCGACACGGCCGAGCAGATCAAGGACCGCACCGGCGGCGAGGGCACCGACAAGGGCATCGACGCGGTGGGCTACCAGGCGACGGTCCGCGAGGGCGAGGAGCAGCCCGCGATCATCCTCAACTCGCTGGTGGACTGCGTGCGCGCGACCGGCGCCCTCGGCGTCGTCGGCCTGTACGTGCCCTCCGACCCCGGCGGCCCCACCGAGTCCGCGAAGAACGGGCAGCTCGTGTTCAGCATGGGCCGCTTCTTCGAGAAGGGCCTGCGGATGGGCACCGGCCAGGCCAACGTGAAGTCGTACAACCGGCAGCTGCGCGACCTGATCGTCCAGGGGCGCGCGACGCCGAGCTTCGTCGTCTCGCACCGGCTGCCGCTCGACCAGGCGCCGATGGCGTACGACCGGTTCGACAAGCGCGAGGACGGCTGGACGAAGGTGCTGCTGAAGCCGTCGATGGACGGCAACGGCTGACCGGGCCGGGGTGACGGGCGGGGGCCGCCGGGACGGGCGGCCCCTGCCGTTCGCCGTTCCGGGCGCCGGGGACTGACGGGCTACGCGGCCTGGGTGGGGCTGAGCTGCGCGTACAGGCCGCCGAGCGCGACGAGTTCGTCGTGCCTGCCGACCTCGCGGACACGGCCCTGGTCCATCACCACGATGCGGTCGGCGCCCCGGATGGTGGACAGCCGGTGCGCGACGACGAAGACGGTGCGGCCCGCCATCAGGCGGCCGAGCGCCTCCTGCACCAGCGCCTCCGACCGCCCGTCGAGCGCCGAGGTCGCCTCGTCCAGGATCAGGACGCGGGGGTCGCGGATCAGCGCGCGGGCGATCGCGAGGCGCTGCCGCTGCCCGCCGGACAGCATCGCGCCGCGCTCGCCCACGAGGGTGTCGAGACCGTGCGGCAGGCGCTGGACGAACTCCCAGGCGTTCGCGGCGCGCAGGGCCTCGGCCAGGGCGTCGTCGTCCGTGTGGTCGAGGCCGTAGGTGACGTTCTCGCGGATCGTGCCGTCGAAGAGGACCGGCTCCTGCGGCACCACCGAGAGGAAGCGGCGGTAGGTGCGCAGGTCGAGCCCGGCCGCGTCCGTCCCGTCGAGCAGGATGCGCCCGCCGGTCGGCCTGATGAAGCCGATCAGCAGGTTCAGGACGGTGGACTTGCCCGCCCCCGAGGGGCCGACCAGCGCGATGGTCTCGCCCGGCCTCGCGGACAGGTCGAAGCCGCTGATCGACGGCTCGTCGGTGCCCTCGTAGGCGAACTCGACGTCCTGGAAGTCGATCCGGCCGTGCAGCTCGGGCAGTTCGCGCTTGCCCGCGTTGGTCTCCAGGTCGGGCGCCTGGAGGACCTCGCCGATGGAGCGGACCGATTCGAGGCCCTTGCTGAGGATGGGTGTGAGGCCCATCAGCGCGTTCATGGACGCGGTGAGGGTGGTGAAGAAGGTGCTGAGCATGACGATGTCGCCGGGTGTCACGTCGAGCCAGCCGTGGTAGGCGACCAGCGCGGCGCCGATGAGGCAGACCATGCCCAGCGCGTTGAGCATGATCCAGGCGATCGAGCCGATGCGGCCGTTGAGGATGTCGAGGCGCTGGCCGGCGCTGCGCAGCCGTGTGAGGGCGCCGTCCACGCGGCCCAGCGCCGTGCGCTCCAGGCCGTGGGCGCGGGTGATGTGGATGAGGCTGGTCATCTCGGTCACCCGGGAGGAGACCAGCTCCACCTCGCGGCGGAACGATTCGTTGTGGGTGCGCACGCGGCTGCGGAGGAAACGTATCAGCAGCGATGCGGCGGGGACGACGACGAGGAACACCGGCAGGAACACCGGGGCCTTGAAGCCGATGACGACCAGGCCGCCGATGAGCGTGGTGATCGCGCCGAGGCCCAGCTCGGCGGTCTGCCGGGCGCTCTCCTCGATGGCGTCCACGTCCCGGACGACCTTCGCCTGGAGGACGCCCGCGCTCACCTTCGAGTGGTAGCCGATGGAGAGTTCCTGCATGCGCCCGCACAGGGCCGAGCGCAGGCTGGTGCCGACGCGCCGGACGCTGCCGCTCATCAGGCGGGCGAAGCCGACGGTGGCCGGGTAGTTGGCGGTGAACATCACCGCGAGGATGGTTGCGTTCATCCACAGCTCGCCGAGCGGGCGGTGCTGGACGACGATGTCGATGATGTTCGCGGTGATCAGCGGGAGCAGCCACAGCGGGCTGTGCCGCACGCAGAAGACCGCCACTGCGGCGATCAGCCGGGCACGGTAGGGCCGGAAGAGGTAGGCAAGGGTACGGACCGGGTGTTCGCCCTGGTAGCGATGGTCGGAGGGGTTGCCTTGTGCAGCGGGGTAGAGCGCTTTCTGCATGGGGAGAAGTCAACTCCCATGCCAAGCGCCGGAGCAAGTCGGTTCCACGGTCGGCGCGTGCGGGATTCCCCACTCCGCGGGCCGTGTCGTCGCGCGACTTCGCTCCGGTGACGTTCCCGGAGGATAGCCCATGACGGCGCGGAGGGGAAGGGGTCCGGCGGCGCGGGCTCAGCGGATGGCGCCGTGCGGCAGCAGCGCGTGAACTCCCCATGTGCGGTTGGCGATCTGGGTCACGCGCAGGTGCACCGTCGAGCTGGCCAGCGCGAGCGCCGACGCCCTGGGCAGGCCGTGCAGGGCGGCGAGCCAGTCGGTCATGGCCGCGAGTGCCTGGGCCGACGCCTCGTTGAGGTCCGCGTCGAAGCCGAAGGTGACGCGGCCCGCCGGGGTCAGCGCGTGGATGCCGGGGACGGGCGGGTCGGTCACCAGGTCGACGGTGAGCCGCGTCGTCATCCCGCACTCGACGGCCGTCCCCGAGACCTCGCCGTCGCCCTGGGCGGCGTGCCCGTCGCCGACGCACAGCAGCGCGCCGGGGACGGTCACCGGCAGGAACAGCGTCGCGCTCGCGACGAGTTCGCGGCAGTCGATGTTCCCGCCGCCGTGGCCGCGCGGCGGGATCGTGGAGTGGGCGCCGGGCTCGGGCGGCGGCATGCCGATGACGCCGAGGAACGGGGCGAGGGCGATCGTGTGCCCGTGCTGGTCGGTGCCGGTGCCCCGGTCGGCGTCGAGGTCCCAGAGCAGGGACGCGGTCTCCGTACCGGCGAGGCCGAGCCGGCGGTTGAGCGGGGTGTCGCGCCCGGCGGCCGATGTCCAGCCCCACGCGTCGGGGCGGAGCGCGTCGAGGCGGACGGCGAGCGTCATGCCTGGCTCGGCGCCGCGCACCAGGACCGGGCCCGCGAGGCAGTGGCCCCTGCTGTCCTCGATGAGCTTGGGGCGCCGTTCCCCCGGGACGAGCTGCCGTTCCAGGTGGCCCGCGCAGTCGAGGGTGCGGACGGTGAGGGTGTCGCCCGGGTCGAGCGCCGCGACGGGCGGCAGCGCGGGGTCGAAGACGTCGGTGACGGTGCCGGGGGCGGGGTCGAGCCGGTGCTCGGTCACGGTGGTGCTCTCCTTGCGGTGCGGTGCCCGGCCATCCTCCGCCCCCGGGGCGCCCGGAGGAAGGGCGGGGCGACCTGGGCTTTGTACGCTGCTGGGGCCGCCGGGCCGCTCTGGCCCCCGGCCGTACGAGTGAGGAGCGAGTCGCGTGAGTGCAGCACCTGTGCGTTTTGGGCTGGTCGGCAGCGGATGGCGGTCGGAGTTCTTCGTCCGGCTGGCGAAGGCCCTGCCGGAACGGCTCACCGTGACCGGCGTGGTGACGCGGTCCACCGGGCGGGCGGCCGAGGTCGAGGCGGCCTGGGGCGTACCCGCGTACCTGTCGGCGGCGGAGCTGGTGCGGGCCGGGGAGGCGCCGGAGTTCGTGGTGCCGTCCGTGCCGTGGCCGGTGACGCCGGAGTCCACGCGTGAACTGGTCGCGCTGGACGTGCCGGTGCTGGCCGAGACGCCGCCCGCGCCCGACCTGGCGGGGCTGCGCGACCTGTGGCGGGACACGGGCGCCAGCGGCCTCGTGCAGGTGGCCGAACAGTACAACCTGATGCCGGGGCACGCGGCGCGGCTGGCGCTGGTGCGCGAGGGCGTGATCGGCGACGTGACGTCCGTCCAGCTGTCGTCCACGCACCTGTACCACGCGGTGTCGCTGATCCGGCACCTGCTGGGCGTGGGCTTCGACCCGGCCACGGTGAGCGCGGGTGCGTTCACCGCCCCGCTGGCCGACCCGCTCTCCCCCAAGGGCTGGTCGGACGACCTGACGCCGAAGGACGCGACGACGACGATCGCCACGCTCGACTTCGGCGGGCGGATGGGGCTCTACGACTTCACGGACAACCAGTGGTGGAACCCGCTGCGCGCCCGCCGGGTGGTCGTGCGCGGCTCGCTCGGCGAGATCGTGGACGACACGGTGGTGCGGATGGCGGACCCGCGCACGCCCGTCGAGTCGCCGCTCGTGCGCCGCGCGACCGGTGTGGACCTCAACCTGGAGGGGCGCGAGCTGCGGCACATCGGCTTCGAGGGCAGGGTGGTGCACCGCAACGAGTTCACCGGCGCGGGATTCTCGGAGGACGACCTGGCCGTGGTGGACCTGCTGTGCCGGACGGGCGCCTGGGTGCGCGGCGAGGGGGAGGCGCCGTATCCGCTCGCGGAGGGCTGCCAGGACCACCTGCTCAGCCTCGCGATCGACGAGTCGGCGCGGACGGGCAGGCCCGTGGTCACCGGCCGTGAGGAGTGGGCAGGCTGACGGCCGCCCGGCGGGCGTCCCCCGGGCGTCCGCCGGGCCGGGTCCGGGGTCCTCTCCCCCATTACTTTTGCTTTCAAAACAAATGGCTCTACGCTGGTCCCCTTACCCGAGGCGGCCCGGCGCCGCCGCTGCTGCCGTGCCGCGCGCCGGGCGGAGAGGATTCCCGATGGGCTGGAACGACCAGGTGATCGCCGAGTTCAGGAGCAACAACGGCCGTGTGGGCGGCATGTTCGAGGGCGCGCCCCTCGTCCTGATGACGACGGCGGGGCGGCGCACCGGCCGCCCGCACACCAATCCGGCGGTGTACCGGCGCGACGGCGACCGCTACCTCGTCTTCGCGTCGAACGCGGGCGGCGACCAGCACCCCGACTGGTACCTGAACATCCTGGCGTCCCCGCAGGTCACCGTGGAGCTGGGGACGGACGAGGGCACGGCCCGGTCGTTCGCCGCGCGCGCCGTGCCCCTGGAGGGCGCCGAACGCGACCGGCTGTGGGAGGCGCAGTGCGCGGACAACCCCGCCTTCCGCGAGTACGAGCGCAAGACGTCGCGGACCATCCCCGTGGTCGCCCTTGAGCTGCTCGACCTCGCGTCCGACCCCGGTGCAGGGGCGGCCGTCGTGCGCCAGCTGATGGGGCACCACCAGGACCTCCGCGACCAGCTCGCCCGCCTGATCGCGGCCCTCGACCGGGGCGAGGCGGCCGGTGCCGCGGCGCCCGAGGGGCTCGCGGAGCAGCTGCGGAAGCACTGCCTGACGTACTGCTACGGGCTGCACCTCCACCACACGCGCGAGGAAGGCGCGTTCACCCAGTTCGAGCGGCAGTACCCGGCGCTCGTCCCCGCGATAGCACGGCTGCGGGAGGAACACCGCGTCGTCGCCGACGCGCTGACCGCCTTCGAGGCCGAGCTGACGGCGGCGGCGGACGGCGAGAAGGACGTCACGCGGATGCGGGAGGGCCTCGAACGGCTGGTGGCGGGCCTTGAGGAGCACTTCGCGTACGAGGAACGCGAGCTGCTCGCCGCCGTCGGCTGACCCGCTCAGGCGCCGGTGGGCGTGCCGGTGGGCACGATCCGGCCGCTGACCGACCCGAGGCCGACTCGCACGCCGCCTGGCCCCGGCGCGGTCGCAGCGATGACGACCTCGTCGCCGTCCCGCAGGAACGTCCTGGTCTCCCCGCCGGGCAGCTCCAGCGGGACGGCGCCGCCGCGCGTCAGCTCGATCAGCGAGCCGCACTCCCCCGCGCCGGGGCCGCTCACCGTGCCGGAGGCGAACAGGTCGCCGGCGCGCACGTGCGCGCCGCCCGCCGTGAGGTGCGCGAGCTGCTGCGCGGCGGTCCAGTACATGGCGGAGAACGGCGGCCTGGCGACGAGGTGTCCGTTGAGGGTCACCGTCAACTCGATGTCAAGACCCCACCGTTCGGCGCCCGTGTCGTCGAGGTACGGCAGCGGGCGCGGGTCGCGGGGCGGCGGGGCGACGCGGGCGTGGCCGAGCGCGGCGAGCGGCACGACCCAGGGGGAGACGGACGTGGCGAACGACTTGCCGAGGAACGGCCCGAGCGGCACGTACTCCCACGCCTGGATGTCGCGCGCCGACCAGTCGTTGACCAGGCAGACGCCGAAGACGTGCCGCCCGGCGTCCGCCAGCGGGACGGGGCGGCCCGGTGTGGAGGGCGTGCCGACGACGAAGCCGACCTCCGCCTCGATGTCGAGCCGCTCGGACGGGCCGAGGGTGATGACGCCGTCCGCGGTGCGCCGCTGGCCCGTGGGGCGGGCGACGGGCGTCCCGGAGACGACGACCGTGCCCGACCTGCCGTGGTAACCGATCGGCAGGTGCTTCCAGTTGGGCGTCAGCGGGTCACCGTCGGGGCGGAAGAGGCGGCCGAGGTTCCTCGCGTGGTGCTCGCTGGAGTAGAAGTCCACGTAGTCGGCGACGGTGAACGGGAGGGTGAGCGCCACCTCGCCGGCCGGGCGCAGCAGGGGCTCGACGGCGGGGCGGTGGCGTTCGTCGGTGAGCCAGGCGGTGAGCGCCGCCCTGACCTCGGCCCACACGGCCGGTCCCGCGCCGAGGAGCCCGTCGAGGGTGCCGGACGCGAACAGCGCGGCGCGGTGCGGGAGGAGGGCGGCCGTGGCGGCGGTGAGGTCGAGGACGCGGTCGCCGACGGCGGCGCACGCGCGGCGTCCGGGCAGCCCTTCGGCGCGGAAGCTGCCGTACGGCAGGGTGTGGACGCCGAAGGGGTGGTCCGCGGGGACACCGTGCCAGGCGCGTGCGGCGGGCGTGGAGGTGTGCGCGGCGGTCACCTGGCGCCGCCCGCCCAGCTCCACGCGTACCGCCCGTCGTCCGTGACGGCGCCGCCCTCGCCCAGTTCGAGCGGGCGGAACGTGTCGACCATGACCGCGAGTTCGTCGAAGAACTCGGCGCCGAGCGACCGTTCCACCGCGCCCGGCTGCGGTCCGTGCGCGTGCCCGCCGGGGTGGAGGCTGACGGAGCCCTGGGCGATGCCGCTGCCCTTGCGGGCCTCGTAGTCGCCGCCGCAGTAGAACATCACCTCGTCGGAGTCGACGTTGGAGTGGTAGTACGGCACGGGGACGGCCAGCGGGTGGTAGTCCACCTTGCGGGGCACGAAGTTGCAGATCACGAAGTTGGTGCCCTCGAAGACCTGGTGTACGGGCGGCGGTTGGTGGACGCGCCCGGTGATGGGCTCGAAGTCGGCGATGTCGAAGGTGTACGGGTAGAGGCAGCCGTCCCAGCCGACCACGTCGAACGGGTGGGTCGGGCAGACGTAGCGCGTGCCCGTCACGCCGCCGTCGCCCGGCCTGGAGGAGCGGTGCTTGACCAGGACCTCGACGTCGGTGCCCTCGGCGGTCAGGGGCTCGGTGGGCCCGTGGAGGTCGCGTTCGCAGTACGGGGCGTGTTCGAGGAGCTGGCCGTGGCGGGACAGGTAGCGGGCGGGCGGGGCGATGTGGGAGGTGGCCTCGATGACGTAGCAGCGCACCGGGTCGGGGCCGGTGGGCAGCCAGCGGTGCGTGGTGCCGCGCGGCAGGATCAGGTAGGTGCCGGGCCCGACGTCGAGGGAGCCGAAGACGGTCTCGACGGTCGCGGTGCCCGCCTCCGTGTAGACGCACTCGTCGCCGAGCGCGTTGCGGTACAGCGGGCTCGGCGCGCCCGCGACGACGTACGAGATGCGGACGTCGGCGTTGCCCAGCACGAGGCGGCGGGCCGTGACGGCGTCCAGGTTCTTGGCCTCGGCGTCGTCGAAGAGCAGGGGCAGCCTGAAGTGGCGCGGCAGCAGCGGGGAGTTGGGGGTGGTGGTGAGGTCGCCCGGCTGCCAGGGCGTGGCGTCGGTGATCGCCGAGGGGACGCCCGTGTGGTAGAGCAGCGAGGAGTCGGACGAGAAGCCCTCCTCCCCCATCAGCTCCTCGTAGTGGAGCCCGCCGCCGGGCCGCGGGTGCTGGGTGTGCCGCTTGCGCGGCACGTCGCCGATGCTGCGGTAGTGGGGCATGGCACCTCCGGGGCGTCGCGGTGGTGTGCTGGGGGGAGGAGGGTGTGGGGGCGGGGGCGGCTCAGAAGTTGCCGCGCTTGGCCTGCTCGCGCTCGATGGCCTCGAACAGTGCCTTGAAGTTGCCCTTGCCGAAGCCGAGGGAACCGTGGCGTTCGATGAACTCGAAGAAGACCGTGGGCCGGTCGCCGACCGGCTTGGTGAAGATCTGCAGGAGGTAGCCGTCCTCGTCGCGGTCCACGAGGATGCCGCGGGAGGCCAGTTCCTCCACGGGGACGCGCACCTCGCCGATGCGGGCGCGCAGTTCGGGGTCGGAGTAATACGTGTCGGGGGTGTTCAGGAACTCGACGCCCTTCGCGCGGAGCGTGTCCACGGTGGTGAGGATGTCGTTGGTCGCCAGCGCGAGGTGCTGGGCGCCGGGGCCCTCGTAGTACTCCAGGAACTCGTCGATCTGCGAGCGCTTCTTGCCGACCGCCGGCTCGTTGAGGGGGAACTTCACGCGGTGGTTGCCGCTGGCGACGACCTTGCTCATCAGGGCCGAGTAGTCGGTGGCGATGTCGTCGCCGATGAACTCGGCCATGTTGGTGAAGCCCATGACGCGGCGGTAGAAGTCCACCCACTCGTCCATGCGGCCGAGTTCGACGTTGCCGACGACGTGGTCCAGCGCCTGGAAGACGCGGCGCGGCTCGCCGTCCGGCTTGACGTACCCGGACGTGCGGGCGGCGTAGCCCGGCAGGTAGGGGCCGTCGTAGCGCGAGCGGTCCACGAGGCTGTGGCGCGTGTCGCCGTAGGCGGCGATGGCCGCGACGCGCACGGTGCCGTGCTCGTCGGCCAGGTCGTGCGGCTCCTCGACGACCGTGGCGCCCTGCGCGCGGGCGTGCGCGACGCAGCGGTCCACGTCGGGGACCTCCAGTGCGATGTCCACCACGCCGTCGCCGTGCCTGCGGTGGTGGTCGAGCAGCGGGGAGGCGGGGTCCACGCCGCCCTTGACGACGAAGCGGATGGCGCCCGAGCGCAGGACGTACGCCTGGTGGTCGCGGTTGCCGGTCTCGGGCCCGGAGTAGGCGACCAGCTCCATGCCGTAGACGGACTGGTAGTGCAGGGCGGCCTGGGTGGCGTTGCCGACGGACCAGACGACGGCGTCCCAGCCGGAGACGGGGAACGGGTCGCCCGCCGGGTCGTAGTCCACCAGGCCGACGAGGCGGCGCAGCTGGTCGAGGTCGAGTTCGGCCAGTCGCTCCTGGCTCGTGAGGGGTGCTTCCATCGTCACGTCGGGCCTCCTCGCCGCGTCGCACACTCGTGGTCAACTAGAACACGCCAGCGCCGATGTGCTGCGCAAGCGGCCCTCCGCGTGCTGGCCGGGGCGCTCTGATCACCGGCGCATTCGGGTGGTCGGCTATACAATCTGCCCAGCTTCACGGGAGGTGGGCATGGCGGGGCTCGACATCGATCTGCTGGACATCGACCTGCTGGGCGCGCTGCGCGAGCATCCGCGGGCGGGGGTGCTGGAGCTGTCGCGGCTGCTGGGGGTGGCGCGCGGCACGGTGCAGGCGCGGCTCGACCGCATGGAGCGCGCGGGCGTCATCACCGGGTACGGGCCCGACGTCGACGTGGCGGCGGCGGGATTCCCCGTGCAGGCGTTCGTCAGCCTGGAGATCGCGCAGGGGTCGCTGGACGAGGTGGCGGCCGAGCTGGCGGCGCTGCCCGCCGTGCTGGAGGCGTACGCGACGACCGGCGAGTCGGACGTGCTGTGCCGGCTGGCGGCGTCCTCGCACCAGGACCTGCACGCCACGCTGCTGGCGCTCAACCAGTCGGGCACCGTGGCCCGTTCGACCAGTGTGGTGGTGCTGTCCGTGGTGGTGCCGCCGAGGACGCAGCCGCTGCTGGCGGAGAGCCCGCGCGGCGGGCCGCGGCGCGCGCCCGCGTACCGTACGCGCTCCTGAGCGCGCGGCGGCGGCGTGGGAGCTTGCGCCGGGGAGCGGCATAACGGACTTTCGGGGAAGAAAGATCCGACGCGGGGACAGGTGGACCGGCCGGTCCCGGGTACCCGCAGACGAGCCTTCCCGACACACCTGACGCTCTGAAAGCAGTGACGCCCATGGGTACTTCCGAAGACGAGAACAGTGTCAGCATCCACCTCACCGACTGCGGACGCGACACGGCCCGCGCCGTCTTCGACGTCCTGACGGCGGCCTACCCCGGCTCCGCGCCCGGGACAGGCCCGGAGGGGAACGGCGGCGGCACCCGGGCGGGACACCCCGTCGTGTGGAGCATGGTGGTGGCCACCGAGGCGTACCGGCCCGGGGTGACGGAGGAGGCTCCGGCGCTGGACGAGACCGTGAACGTGACTGTGACCGGCAGCTCGGACGGCGTGGCGCGGGTGGGCGAGGTCCTCGGGGCCGCCTTCCGCGCCGACGAGGTCGGGCGGGTGCCGGGCGAGCACGAGTTCGAGGTGCGCCTGCGGCTGTCCCGCTGACCGGCGGGCGGACGCGGCGACAACTGTTCAGCCATCTATGAATTCAGGATCTGCTGTACTACAGTCGCCGTGTGCTGACCATCGCCCCTGACATCGAGGTCCTCACGCGGTTCGGCCGCGCGCTGGCCGACCCCGTCCGCTGCCGCCTGCTCCTCGCCCTGCGCGAGGCCCCGGCGCACCCCGCCGACCTGGCCGACCGGCTCGGCGTGTCCCGCACCCGCCTGTCCAACCACCTCGCCTGCCTGCGCGACTGCGGCCTCGTCGTCGCCGTCCCCGTGGGCAGGCGGACGCGGTACGAGCTGGCCGACGAGCGGCTCGGGCACGCGCTGGACGACCTGCGCGACGCCGTGGTGGCCGTCGCCTCGGACCGCGCCTGCGCCGAGGCGGCGGAGAAGGGCTGCTGCTGACATGGCGTCCGGCATACGCCCCGCCGACCGGCGCGACGCCCTGGCCCGGCGGATACGGCTGCTGGTGGCGGCCACCATCGCCTGGAACGTGACCGAGGCCGTCGTCGCCGTGGCCGCCGGGACGGCCGCCTCGTCCGCCGCGCTGGTCGGCTTCGGGCTCGACTCGGTGGTGGAGGTGTCCTCGGCCGCCGCCGTGGCCTGGCAGTTCTCCGCGCGCGACCACGCCGTGCGGCAGGCGCGGGAGGCGCGGGCGCTGCGGATCGTCGCCGTCTCGTTCTTCGCGCTGGCCGCCTATGTCTCCGTGGACGCCGTGCGCGCGCTGCTGGGCGGCGGCGACGCGGACGCCTCGCCGGTGGGCATCGTGCTCGCGGCGCTGTCGCTGGCCGTGATGCCGTTCCTGTCGGCCGCGCAGCGGCGGGCCGGGCGGGCGCTCGGCTCCGCCTCGGCCGTCGCCGACTCCCGGCAGACGCTGCTGTGCACCTGGCTGTCCGCCGTGCTCCTGGCGGGGCTGCTGGCGAACGCCACGGTGGGCTGGTCGTGGGCCGATCCGCTGGCCGCGCTGGTGATCGCGGCGGTGGCGGTCAGGGAGGGCGTGAACGCCTGGCGCGGCGACGCCTGCTGCGCCGTGCCGCTCAGCGCCGCGCGGGAGGACGACGCCGCCGGTGACGCCTGCGGCTGCCCGCCGGGCTGCGCGTGCTGCGGGCCCGCCCTCACTCTCCCGTGAAGCCGAGCTCGGTGACGGCGGCGGCGGCCGGCGCGTCGAGCAGGGTCACGGAGGCGCAGCCCGGCGGCAGGTCCCCCGCCTCGACGGCGGTGATCAGGCGGGCCATCGCCCGCCGGTGGCGGCGGAACGCGCGGGCCGAGACCGTCCGGCCGCGTTCCTCCTGCCGGGCGCGGGCCAGGGACGGCGGGACGTCGAGCAGCAGCAGGTGCAGCCCGGCGCCGGTGCGCCGCGCGCCGGAGGCGAGGCGGCGCCGGACGAGGGAGCCGCGCCCGCAGTCGTGCACGAGCAGGGCGAGCGGGGAGCGTAACGCGCGCCACAGGACGCGGTGGTGGCCGAGCCGGACGGCCGGGCGGTAGACGGCGTACGGGAGCCTGGCGGGCAGGCGGTCCTCCCATCTGTCGCGGACGTCCTGCGAGTCGATGCGCAGCACGCGGCCGCCGGGGTCGGCCAGCCGTGCCATCAGCGTGGACTTGCCGCCGCCGGGGAGCCCGGAGACGACGACGCGGTCCCCCGCGGGCCAGCGCAGGACGAGGGGGCCGGTGTCGCGGACGCCGCGCAGGTCGTGGACGCGGGGCGGTCCGCCGTCGGCTGCCGTCACGGTGAGCACGGTGGCGGGCGGGGTGCCGGTCGTGGGGGTGGTCGCGGTCGGGGCCGTCCGGATCGGCGATCCGGCGGTCTCGGGCCGGATCATCTGGCTCTCCGTATCGACGAGTTGAGGCGGTGGGCCCAGCGAAACCGTAACCTCTCGCCGGAATCGGGCGCAATGGTCCGGCGGATCAGCCCTCCCGCGTGTGCCGCGCGCCGGGCCGTTCCAGCCGGTGCCCCTCGATGTCCGGGTCGGGCAGGTACCGGTCGAACCAGCGCGGCCGGCTCCAGATCCGGCGGCCCACGACGGCCATCACGGCGGGCACCAGCGTCAGGCGCACGACGAACGCGTCGAGGAACACGCCGACCGCGAAGCTGAAGCCGATCGACCGGATGATCGGGTCGTCGGTCACCATGAAGGCGACGAAGATCGAGAACATGATCAGCGCCGCGGCGGTCACCACGCGGGCGGCGGCGCCGGTGCCCCGTTCCACCGCTCCCCTGGCGTCGCCGGTCGCCGTGAAGTCCTCCTTGATGCGCGAGACGACGAACACCTCGTAGTCGCTGGACAGGCCGAAGATGATCGCCAGCATGATGATCGGCAGGAAGCTGACGGTCTCGGCCGGGGTGATGCCCAGCAGGTGCCGCCCCCAGCCCCACTGGAACATCGCCACCTGCGCCCCGAACGCCGCGCACACCGACAGCAGGAATCCCACGATCGACTTGAGCGGCACGAAGAAGGTGCGGAACGCGAACGTCAGCAGCACGAAGGCGAGTCCGACCACCACGACCAGGAAGACCGGCAGCGCGGAGGAGAGCTTCGCGGACACGTCGATGTTGGACGCCGTGGTGCCGCCCACGGTGATGTGCGTGCCCGTGCCCTCCTCGATCCGGCCGCGCTCGTCGCGGATGCGGTGGACGAGGTCAGCGGTCTCCGGGTCGCTCGGACCCGTGCCCGGGACCACCTGGACGACGGCGATCCGGTCGCGCTGGGCGACGGGCTCGGCGCTGGTGACGCCGGGCAGGTCGCCGAGCGCCCTGGTGATCCGCTCCACCGGCTCGCGCCCCTGCGCGCCGTCCGCGACGACCAGCAGCGGCCCGTTCGCGCCGACGCCGAAGCCGTCCGCGATGAGGTCGTACGCCTTGCGCTGCGTGTCCGACTCCGGCTTGGACGCCCCGCTCGGCAGGCCGAGTTCCATCTGCGTCGCGGGCAGCGCCAGGACGCCGAGCAGCACGACGCACCCGGCCAGGACGGGCACCCGCGCGCGGACGACGAAGCGGGCCCACGCGGCGCCCGCCGTGCTGCCCGGCTCGGTCGCGGTGCGCCGCGCCGTGCGCTCGGGGCGTCCCGGGCGGCCCGGCAGCCGGATGAACGACACCACGCGCCGCCCGGCGAAACCGAGGAAGGCGGGCAGCAGCGTCAGCGCGATGAGCATCGCCATCAGGACGGCGACCGCCGCGCACAGCCCCATGACGGTCAGGAACGGGATGCCGACCACCGACAGGCCGCACAGCGCGATGATGACGGTCAGGGCCGCGAAGACCACCGAGCCGCCCGCCGTGCCGACGGCGAGCGCCGCGGCGCGTTCGGGCTCCAGGCCGGTCAGCAGGTAGTTGCGGTGACGGTAGAGGATGAACAGGCCGTAGTCGATGCCGCAGGACAGGCCCAGCATCAGCGCGACGGTGGTGGAGGCCGACGCGATGTCCACGACGGAGGCGACGGCCGTCACGCCGGTCATGGTGATGGCGATGCCGATGACGGCGGTCACGATCGGGACGAACGCGGCGACGACCGCGCCGAACGTGACCAGCAGGATGATCAGCGCGACGACGAGACCGGCCAGTTCCGGCGCCTCGGAGATCTCGGTCTGCCAGCCCGGGTAGACGCTGCCCGAGTACTCGACCTGGACTCCCGCGCGCTGCGCGGGCCGTACGGCGCGCTCCACGGCGTCCAGCGTGCTCTCCTCGACGTTGCCCGCGCTCTCGGTGAACTGGACGCCGCCGAGCGCCACCTTCCCGTCGCGCGAGACCTGCGGCCGTTCGCCGAACGGGTCGGTGACCGACGCCACCTGCGGCACGTCGCCCAGCTCGCGGAACGCCTTCTCGATGCCCGCGCGCGGCCCGGGGTCGGTGACCTTCGCGCCGCCGTGCGCGGCCATGACGACCTGGGCCTGCCCGCCGCCGAACGCGGGCAGGCGCCGCGCCAGCAGGTCGGTGGTGCGCTGGGACTCCGTGCCGGGGATGGTGAAGACGTCGTTGGTGGCGCCGCCGCTCACCCCGGCGACGGTCCCGGCGAGCAGGAGGGCGGCGAGCCAGATCACCAGGACGAGGCGCCGGCGCCGGAACGCCCACCGCCCCAGCCGGAAGAGGAATGCGGACATGGGGTTCCTTCCCTGACGACCACTGGTGATCTTCTCCGGGAAAGGACAGCCGCGACATTTCCGACACGCGTGGGCCGCCGGGCGGCCAGGCAGAATGGCGGCATGAGCACACTGACGAGGGACGAACGGCTGGCCGGGGCGGTCGCGCTGCGCACGGCGGGCGAGAAGGAGCGCGCCAAGGACCAACTGGTCGCGCTGGCCGCCGAGTTCCCCGACGACCTGGAGATAGCGTTCCAGACCGCCTGGGCGCACGACACGCTCGGCCTCGAAGCGGCGGCCGTGCCGTTCTACGAGACCGCGGTCGGCCGTCCCGGGCTGCCGCCGGACGACCGGAAGGGCGCGCTGCTCGGCCTGGGCAGCACCTACCGGACGCTGGGGCGCTACGCGGAGTCGGTGGCGACGCTGCGGCAGGGCGTGGCGGAGTTCCCCGACGACGGCGGGCTGCGGACGTTCCTCGCCATGGCGCTGTACAACACGGGCGAGCACCGGGAGGCCGTCGGCACGCTGCTCCACCTGCTCGCCACGACCAGCGGCGACGCGGGGGTGACCGACTACCGGGAGGCGATCACCTTCTACGCCGACCGCCTGGACGAGACCTGGCCCGGCTGACCCACCGGCAGCAGGACCGCCCTTGACCCCGGGCCCCGACCGCGACGCGGCCGGGGCCCGCCGCCGTTCCGGAGCGACCGCCGACCCGGCACATGGCGCGTTCACGACATTCACGGCGCGCGGCGGACGCGGCCCGCCGATCCGGAACCGACGCACCATTGCCGCCCCACGCCGACCGTCCCTACCGTGGAGTACCGGCACGGCGTGCGACGCCCCTGTGACGCGGGCGAGTCGCCGCGTGCCGTACGGGCCGGGGGTCCCCCGGCAGGGGTGGCGACCACAGGGGCGCCGGGGAGTCCTCCCCGGCCGGGCAGCGGCGGAAGCCGGATACCGAGGAGCGGCGCGGACCGTCGTCCGGCGTGCGTGCACGCCGGAATGGTCTCTCCGGCGCGCCCCGATGTCCGGGCGCGGAGGATCTGGCGAGGGGGGCACGCATGGTCCGTCCGTCCGACTGGTCTCCGGTGGGGATGGATTCCGATCCGACGCCGGGTGATCCCGAGCAGGTCCGCGAGCTGGCGGACGAGTTGCAGACGTTCTCCGATGATGTGGCCGAGGCGCTGGGGAGGGTCCGGGGGCTCGCCTCTGATCGCGCGGTGCGGGACTGGGCGGGGTTGTCCGCCGAGGCGTTCCGCAACGAGTTCGACGGTGTCCCCGGCAACTTGGAGAAGCTGCGGGACTCCTACGACTTATGCGCGCAGGCGTTGCAGACGTACTGGCCGAAGCTCCAGACGGCACAGGGCCAGGCGGACCGCGCCTTGGACCGGGCCATCGCGGCGCAGGCCGATCTGACGGCAGCGCAGGGCTCGTTGGGCAGCGCGCAGGACTGGGTGGGCCGCGCCGGGGACGAGGCCGAGCGCCTTCAGCGGGAGGGCGAACGGGCGGGCGCGCCGCCGCCGGACGAGGCCGAGGTGCGTGCGGCCACCCGTGACCGCCAGGCCGCGGACGAGGCCCAGGAGGCGGCGCAGGCCCGCGTGGACACCGCGCAGGAGTCCCTGGACGCGGCCCGCGAACTCGCCCGCCAGGCCAAGGAGATGCGGGAAGAGGCCGCACGGCAGGCCGCACGCGACATCGACGAAGCGTCCGACGCCGGTATCCAGAACCGCAAGTGGTGGCAGAAGGCGGTCCACTGGGTCACGGAAAACTGGGACACGATAGTCGACATATGCAAGATCGTCGTCGCCGTCCTCGGCGTCGTCGTCATGATCATCGGCGGACCACTGGCCTGGGTCGTCCTCGCCGCAGCACTCGTCGTCCTCGCCGACACGTTGATCAAATACGCACGCGGCGAAGCAGGCCTCCTCGACGTCGCCTTCGCCGCGTTGGACTGCATTCCGGGGATGAAGGGGCTGACCACCCTCGGCGGCCTCGCCCGAGGCCTCCGCGGCGGCCTCACCGCCGCCCGCACCGGCCTCCGCGGCATGGCGCAGGGCGTACGCGGCCTCGCCACCCGGGGCCGCACCATGCTCGCCGACGGCATGGACGCCGCCTACAGCCGAATGCGCTCCCTGATCCCCAGCCGCGGCACGGACCCCGTGGACCTGGCCACAGGGCGGATGTACCTGCCGCAGACCGACATCGTGCTGCCGGGCACCCTCCCGTTCGCGTTCACCCGGCGCGTGGAGTCGGGCTACCGGGCGGGGGGCTGGTTCGGCCCCACATGGTCGTCCACCGTGGACCAGCGCCTCGAAGTGGACGACGAGGGCGTGGTCTTCGTCGCCGAGGACGGCATGCTCCTCGCCTTCCCCCACCCCGAGCCCGGCGCCGGTCCCGTCCGGCCGCTCACCGGGCCACGCCTCACGCTCTCGCGCGCCGAGGACGGCGGCTACCTGCTGTCCGGCGCCCCCGGAGCGCTGACCCGGTCCTTCGCCCCACCGGACACCGACGGCACAGCCCTGCTCCGGTCCATCGCCGACCGCAACGGCAACCGCGTCACCTTCGCCTACGGGCCCGATGGCGCGCCCACGGCCATCCACCACTCCGGCGGCTACCACATCACCCTCGCCACGCACGAGGGACGCATCACCGAACTGCGGCTCGCCGACCCCGCCGCCGACGGCCGGGAAACCCTCGTCAGACGGTACGGGTACAACACGGACGGCAACCTCACCGAGACCTTCAACTCCTCGGGACTGCCGCTCCGCCTCGCCTACGACGACCGCTTCCGCGTGACCCGCTGGACCGACACCAACGACCGCGGCTACACGTACACCTACGACGGCCAGGACCGCTGCACCGCCGAACGGGGCGACGGCGGACACATCGACATCGCCCTCGACTACGACGGCACCGACCCCCGGTGGCCGGGAGCCCGCGTCACCACGCTGACCACCGCCGCGGGCGAGGTCACCCGCTACGCGGTGGACGACCGGTTCCGGATCGTCGCCGAGGCGGACGCGTGCGGCGGGGAGACCCGTCACGCGTACGACACCGCCGACCGCCTGGCCGCGAGGACCGACGCCCTGGGCCAGGTGACGGCGTTCACGTACGACGCCGACGGCCGGCCCACCGCCGTGACCGGTCCCGACGGCACGACGACCGGGTTCGCGTACGGCGACCACGACCTGCCGGTGACCGTGACGGGCCCGGACGGAGCCGTGTGGCGCCGGGAGTTCGACGAGCGGGGCAACTGCACCGCCCTCACCGATCCCTCGGGCGCGACGACCCGCTGGACGTACGACCGGTCCGGCGCCGTCGCCTCGCGTACCGACCCGCTCGGCGCGACCGTCAGGACCGTCGCCGACCGGGCGGGACTGCCGGTGGAGGTCACCGACCCGCTGGGGCACCGTACGACGCGGGCGTACGACGCGTTCGGCAGGCCCACGCGGGTCACCGGCGCGGACGGCGCGACGACCCGGCTGTGGTGGACGGCCGAAGGGAAGATCGCCCGCCTCGTGGACCCGACGGGAGCAGAGCGGCGCTGGGAGTACGACGGCGAGGGCAACTGCGTCCGCCACACCGACCCGCAAGGCGGCGTCACCACCACGACGTTCACGCACTTCGACCTGCCGAGCACCAGGACCTGGCCCGACGGGGCACGGTACGCGTTCGACTACGACGCCTCGCTCCGGATGACCCGGGCGACCCGCCCCGACGGCCTCACCTGGGAGTACGCCTACGACGCGGCCGGACGGCTGGTCGAGGAGCGCGACTTCGACGGCCGCGCCGTCCGGTACGCCCACGACGCGGCCGGACGGCTGACGAGCAGGACCAACGCGGTGGGACAGGCGGTGCGCTTCCGCTACGACGCGGCGGGCCGCGTCGCCGCCAAGGAGACCGTGGAGGGCACCACGGCCTTCACCTACGACGCCGCCGGACGCACCCTCGCCCTCACCGGCCCCGACTGCACCGTCACCGTGGAACGCGACCGCGCGGGCCGCGTCGTCGCCGAGACGGTGGACGGCCGGACCACGCTCCTCGCCAGGGACGCCGCCGGACGCACCACCGCGAGGACCACGCCCAGCGGGGCGCACGCCACGTACACGTACGACGCGGCGGGCCGCCGGACCGGGCTGACCACGGCGGGCCACCGGATGGAGTTCGCCTACGACGCCGCCGGGCGGGAGACGGCCAGGAGCCTCGGCGACACGATGGCGCTGACCCTGAGCCGGGACCCCGCGGGCAGACTGCTCGAACAGACGCTGACCCTGCCGGACGGGCCGCTGCGCCGCGCGTACACCTACCGGCCGGACGGCCGCCCCGTCTCGGTGCGCGATCCCCTGCGCGGGGACGCCGCCCTGGACCTGGACGCCGGGGGCAGGGTCACCGGCGTCACGGCGGGCGACTGGCGTGAGGAGTACGCCTACGACGCGTCCGGCCACCAGACCTCGGGGCACTGGCCCGGGTCGAACGGCGCGCCCGGGACCCGGGGCGAACGCCGCCACGACGGCACACGGCTCGTGCGGGCCGGGAGCACCGTGTACACGTACGACGCGGCAGGCCGCCTGGTGGCCCGCCGCCGCAGCAGGCTGTCGAAGAAGGCCGAGACCTGGCGTTACCGCTGGGACGCCGAGGACCGGCTGACGTCGCTGACGACACCGGACGGCACGGTCTGGCGCTACCGGTACGACCCCCTGGGGCGCCGGACGGCAAAGGAGCGCCTGGACAGCGGCGGGGACGTCGTCGAACGCACGGTGTTCGCGTGGGACGGCTACAACGTGGCCGAGGAGACCGTCGTCACGCCGTCCCTGCCGCATCCGGTGACGACCACCTGGGACCACGCCGGGCCGCTGCCGGTCGCGCAGACGGAGCGCATCACCGACGCGACGGCACAGGAGGACATCGACACCCGGTTCTTCGCGATCGTCACGGACCTGACCGGCATGCCCACCGAACTGGTGGGGACGGACGGGCAGGTGGCGTGGCGTACGCGCAGCACCGTGTGGGGGCTGACGGCCTGGCCGTCCGACGCCACGGCGTACACCCCGCTGCGGTTCCCCGGTCAGTACCACGACCCCGAGAGCGGCCTGCACTACAACGTGCGGCGGTACTACGACCCCGCCACCGCCCGCTACCTCACCCCCGATCCACTGGGCCTCGCGCCGTCACCCAACCCGGTGACATACGTGGCGAACCCATGGACGCAGTGGGACCCCCTCGGCCTCTCCCCCTACCCGGGCGGGCGGCTGGTCCAGAACAGGGACCCGGACCAGCTCGCGTTCGAGCTGATGATGCCCGGCATGCACGGCGTGTCCCGGCTGACGGCGGGGACACCCGAGTTCACCGCGGCCGTACAGGGCGGAGGGCGCTTCCTGTGGGCCGTGGACGCGGACGACGCGCTGCACATCATCCCCGCCGTGGCGGACGACATCAAGCACACGACGTTGACCGACGGTGGCCCGGTGTACGGAGCCGGTCAGGTGGCGATTGCGGAGGGCGGACGGATCAATCAGATCGACAACGGAACCGGTCACTACACGCCAGGAAGCGACCATGCGGAGAACTTCCTGCGGCAGGGTGTAGCGGCCTTCGAAGCTGCGGGACATTTCGTCCCTCTTCGCAGCATGGTTGACTTCGGTGGTATCTAGGCGCTGTGACGCATTTCAGGGAGTGTTACGAGGCGTTGCGCGGTCTTCCGCGGGGGAATGTGGCTGCCCGCGTGCGGGAGTGGTTCCCGGAGGGGGTGCCGGTTCAGTGGTGGTGGGGTGTGCTGGAGGTGGCGACGTCGCAGGTCCACCCGCTGCGTGGCCTGCCGTCGCAGGATCGGACGGACGGTTTCACGCTGGGCGCCGCGTTCGTGACGGTGGTGCGCGGTGACGACGAGGCGAGCCGGGTCAGGGCGGGCCGCTGGGCACTGCGGTTCGCCGACCTCGCCGCCCGCCCGGGGCCGGAGGACGTGACCGTGCCCGAGGAGCTGACGCCCGACGGCGCCGTACGGCTCGCCCTCGACTCACTGCCCTGGCCACCGGAAGGAGCGCTACGGGAGAAGACACGCTGGGACGCGGAGGCGGAGGAAGACGGAACGCACACCCCCGGCGAAACGGTGTCCCCCAGATCACCGACCGCCTACAGCGAACTCCCCTGGATGCTGGCCAACCTGCAACCGGTCCTGCCCCACGTCTCCGACCCGGAACTCAGGGCACGCGGCGAAGTATGGCTCCACGACGTCCTCCCCCGGCTCAGCTGACGAACCGGCACATCACAGGACCGAGTGGTGATGAGATCATCGACCAGTTGAGAAACGTCACCCGTAGTCAGGGCATTCGATGGAAGCCGATCACCTCCCCCGGCGGCTCGTGCGGAGTCCCGCCAATGAGGCCGTCGAGAAACATGACCTGCGGGCCCTGCGGGCGGCGCTCGACGCGGGGGCGGATGTCGAGGAGGCGCAGTTCGGCATCCCGCTGCTCGTGCACGCGGTGGACGTCGAGAGCGACGGCGCCACGCAGCGCCGGACCCCCGTCCATGTCGATATGACGGCACTGCTCCTCGCGCGCGGCGCCGACCCCACCCGCAGGGCCACGGAGGGCCCGCGCATGTCCGCGGAAGAACTCGCCGAACTCACCGGCCACTGGCTGGCGGTCGAGCTTTTCAGGGCATGGCGCCGGGAGCGGTAGGCGACGTGACCTGCGCGCTGCCCCGGACGACCAACGGCCCACGGGCCCGGCGGATGTCCGCCGGGCCCGTGGGGTGTCGGGTGTGTCGGGGTGTGGGCTACGGCATGTGGATGTCCGCGCCGGGGCCGAGGGGGAGGTCGAAGCCGTAGAAGATGCCGAGCACGGCCAGCCAGGCGATCAGGAACGGCACGACGAAGATCGACAGCCGGGACAGCAGTGTCCCCAGCTGGGCCGAGGGTTCGTAGCGGCGCAGCAGCGCAAGGGTGAGGAAGAGGTACGGGTTCATCGGCGTGATCATCTGCGTGGCCGAGTCGCCGATGCGGAACGCGGCCTGGGTCAGCGCCGGTTCCATGCCGAGCAGCATGAACGTCGGCACGAACACCGGGGCCATCAGCGACCACAGGGCCGAGCCCGAGGTGATGAACAGGTTCAGCAGCGTGACCAGGAGGACGAACAGGACGATGCCGGTGAAGCCGGTGAGGCCGATGTCCTCCAGCAGGGCCGCCGCCTTGACGGCGAGGAGCGTGCCGACGTTCGACCAGTTGAAGACCGCGATCACCTGGGCGATGGCGAAGATCAGGACGATGTACGACGACATGCTGGTGACCGACTCGGCCATCAGCTTCGGCACGTCCTCCGCCTTGGTGAGGGTGCGCACGGTGAGGCCGTACACGATGCCGCTCAGCAGGAAGGCCACGAAGAGGATCGGCACGATGCCGGACATCACCGGGGACTGGACGAGCGCGCCGCCCTCGCCGCGCAGCGGGCTGCCGGGGATCAGCCAGCCGACGAGGACGATCGCCGCGTAGACCGCCAGCGCGATGCCGGTGACGGCCAGGCCGCGCTTCTGGATCGCGGTGACCTCGGTGGTGACACCGTCGGAGGCCAGCTCGGCGGCCTCGTCGTCGGGCTGGGGCAGCCGGGGCTCCAGGACGCGGTCGATCAGGAAGCCGCCCAGGGCGCCGAGGACGGCGCTGGCGGCGGCGGTGAAGAAGTAGTTGACGAGGATGTGGGTCGGGGCGCCCTCGCCGATGGGGAGGACGGCGGTGGCCTGCTCGGTGATGCCGACGTACAGGGCGTCGAGCGAGCCGACGATGAAGCCCGCCGCGTAACCGGCGCAGGTGCAGGCGAAGCCGCCGATGAGGCCCGCGACCGGGTTGCGCCCGGCGCTGCGGAACGCCAGGGCGGCGAGCGGCGGGATGACGAGGATCGATATGTCGCTCATCACGTGGCCCTGGCAGGCCACGAACGCGACCACGTACGGCAGCCAGCGCGCCGGGGCGCGGGCGATGGTCGCCCGCACCACGGTCTCCAGCAGGCCCGTCCGCTCGGCGACGCCG
The DNA here is from genome assembly GCF_044461265.1 of Streptomyces sp. NPDC049879. NCBI lineage: Bacteria > Bacillati > Actinomycetota > Actinomycetes > Kitasatosporales > Streptomycetaceae > Streptomyces > Streptomyces sp. NPDC049879. The sequence continues at coordinate 232,544 of NZ_JBITKT010000007.1, forward strand.
ACGGCCATCATCATCAGCATCACGGTGCCGAGCGACGGGAAACCGGTGAAGTTGGGGATCAGGTTCTCCAGCAGCCACTGGAGGCCCTCACCGGTGAACAGCCCCTTGACCTCCAGCACCTCGTCGCTGCCCGGCACCGCCACGTCCGCGTCGATCGCGGCGAGGACGGACGAGACGGCGCCGAGCAGGACGAAGAGTCCGCAGAAGAGGAAGAACGGGTGCGGCAGCCGGTTGCCCGCGCGCTCGATACCGCCGAGGACGCGGTCGAGGAGCCGGGAGCCACCGCCGGGGCCGGAGCCGGGGCCCGTGCCCGGGGACCGGGCGAGCGATTCCTGCATGATGCGCGTTGTACCTTTCGTGAGCGCGGCGGGGCGCGCGTGTATCAGTGCCCGGGGGCCGGGGACGTGTGGACGACGCCCTGCTGGACGACGTGCCGGATGCGCCCGGGGGCGGCGAGGACGGAGATGTCGGCGAGCGGGTCGCCGTCGCACACCACCAGGTCGGCGGCCTTGCCCGCCTGGAGGGTGCCGATCCGGTCGGCGAGGCCGAGGAGCTCGGCGCCGGTCCTTGTGCCGGCGACGATGGCGTCCATGGGGGACATGCCGAGGGACACGAGGTGGGTCAGCTCGCGCAGGTTCCTGGCATGGGGGCAGACGCCGGAGTCGGTGCCGAGGGCGATCTTGAGGCCGCGCTCGATGGCGCGGGAGATGTTGATCTTGGTCCGCTCGGACCAGCGGATCTTCTTCTCGTAGTGGTACGGCTCCATGCGGGACTTGTCGATGCCCTCCAGGGTGGTGGAGAGCGTCGGCACGATGAAGACGCCGCGTTCGGCGGCGAGGTCGCACGCCTCGTCGTCGATGCCGTAGGCGTGCTCGACGCTGGTGACGCCGCCGCGCAGGGCGTTCATGATGCCCGCGAGGCCCTGGGCGTGCGCGGCGACGGGACGGCCGCCGTGGCGCGAGACCTCGTCCACGACGGTGCGGATCTCGTCCTCGCTCAGGCCCTCGTCGTCGGGCTGGTCGTGGGGGCTGCCCATGCCGCCGGTGGCGCAGAGCTTGATGACGTCGGCGCCCTCGCGCAGCAGCCGCCGGACGGCGATGCGGGTCTGGTCCACCGTGTCGACGATCTCGCCCATGCCGGAGCTGGTGTCGTAGCCGTCCGGGGTGGTGAAGTCCGCGTGGCCGCCGGTGTGGCCCATGATGCGGACGGCGGTGTGCAGGCGCGGGCCCTGGATGAGGCCCTCGGCCACGGCGGTGCGGAACCCGGCGGGGGTGCCGCCGAGGTCGCGGGCGGTGGTGACGCCCGCGTACAGCGTCTCGCGCATGCGCTGCGCGGTGCGCAGGGTGGCGACGGTCGGGTCCATCGCGAAGCGCTGGCCGATTTCCGACGGTGCGGCGACGGAGAAGTGGACGTGGCAGTCGATGAAGCCGGGGAGCACGGTCTGGCCGGCCACGTCGATGACCTGCGCGCCTTCGGGGCGCGGCGGCGCTCCGGCGGCCGGGCCCACATAGGTCAGGTCGCCGTTCCCGTCGGTGTGCAGCTCGCCGTCGGTGACCGGGGCGGCGCCGGTTCCGTCGATGATGCGGGCTCCGGTGAACGTCAGAGGTGTGGTCGGCACTGCTGTCCCTCCTGGGGCGGGTAAGACGGCAAATATCGTCTGTTCATACTATGAAGAGGCTGTTACAGCGCAGGAATCGTTCCGGAGGACGCCATGACCGCAGGAATCGGTCACCCCTTGGAGACGCAGGGATCGGCCGGAGGCGACGGTCCGGTGCGCCTCGACGAGCTGGATCTGGCCATCGTGCACGCCCTCCAGATCCAGCCACGCGCGCCCTGGACGCTCGTCGGCTCCGTGCTGGAGATCGACCCCGTCACGGCCGCCCGCCGCTGGGCCAGGCTGTGCGACACGGGCGCCGCCTGGGTGGACGGCTACCTGTCACCCGCCCAGGAGGACATGACCTGGGCGCAGCTGGAGATCGCGGTCAACGGCGCGCGGCTGACGGACGTGGTGCGCACGCTGTGCGAGGACGCCGGGATACTCAGCCTCAAGCAGACCTCGGGCAGCCGGGACCTCGTCGCGCTGGTGCAGGCCGTGGACGTGGACACGCTGGCGGAGTACGTGAGCGAGCGGGTGTGCCGGGTGCCCGGCGTGCACGGCGCGCGCGTGCATGTGATCACCGCCACACCGTTCGAGGGCAGCCAGTGGCGCCTGCGGTCGCTGAACGCGGCGCAGCGCGAGCAGCTGCGGCTGGCGGCGGAGCCGCGGCCCGCGCCGGGGACGCCCGTACCGGCGGAGCCGCTGCGGCCGGTGGAGCGGCGCATCGCGGTGGCGCTGGGGACGGACGGCCGGATGCCGCTCGCGGCGCTGGCCAGGGAGGTGGACGCGAGCGTCGCGACGACGCGGCGCGCCCTGGGGCGGCTGCTCGCCAGCGGGCGTCTCGCGCTGCGCTGCAACCTGGCCAGGCCGCTGACGGGCTGGCCGGTGTCCGCGATGTACTTCGCGTCCGTGCCGGCCGAGCACCTGGACGCGACCGCCGCGGCGCTGCGGACCCTGCCCGAGCTGCGGCTGTGCACCATGACGGCCGGGCCGCACAACCTGTTCCTCGACGTGTGGCTGCGGACGCTGCACGACGTGCACGCGCTGGAGGCGCACATCTCGCGCGAGCTGGGGCCGCTGCGGCTGCGGGTCGTCGAGCGCTCGGTGATCCTGCGGACGTTCAAGCACGTGGGCCGCATCCTCGACCGGCACGGGCACAGCGTCCGCAGCGTGCCGATCAACACATGGACGAACTGACGCGGCGGGCGCGGGCGGGGCGGGTCAGCCGACGGCGGTCGCGTTCCAGGCCGTGACGACGGGCCTGCCGTGTTCGAGCCCGAGGCGGCTGACCGTGCCCGTGTCGAGGAAGAACAGGCTGCCGCCGCCGACCGGCAGCCCGAGGCGGCGCGCGGTCAGCACGCGCAGGAAGTGCGCGTGCGAGACGAGGACCACGTCGTCGGCGTCCGGGTCGGCCAGCAGGGGCGCGACGCGGTCGAGGACGCGGTCGGCGCGGGCGCCGACCTGCTCGGGCGTCTCGCCGGGATGCCCGTCGGGGCCCGGCGGCACGCCGTCGGTCCACAGGTCCCAGGAGGGGCGGTCGCGGTGGATGTCGACGGTCGTGACGCCCTCGTACGCGCCGTAGTCCCACTCGTGGAGGTCCTCGACGTGCTCCGGGTCGCGCAGCCCGGCCAGCTCGGCCGTGCGCAGGGCGCGGCCGAGCGGGCTGACGAGGACGGCCGCGACCGGCCGCCCGGCGAGGAGCGGCGCGACGGCGCGCGCCTGCTCCTCGCCGTGGGGGGTGAGCGGGAGGTCGGTCCAGCTGGTGTGCCGGTGCGTGGCGCTCCACTCGGTCTCGCCGTGCCGGACCAGGATCAGCTCACCCACGGCCGCGGAGCTTCCGGTAGGCGGCGACGAGGGCGGTGGTGGACGGGTCGAGCCCGGGGACGTCGGCGCCCTCGGTCAGCGCGGGCTCCACGCGCTTGGCGAGGACCTTGCCCAGCTCCACGCCCCACTGGTCGAACGAGTCGATGTCCCACACCGCGCCCTGCACGAACACCTTGTGCTCGTACAAAGCGATCAGCTGCCCGAGGACGGACGGGGTGAGGCGGGGCGCGAGGATCGTCGTGGTCGGCCTGTTGCCGGGGAACGTGCGGTGCGGCACCTGCGCGTCAGGGACGCCCTCGGCCCGTACCTCGTCGGCGGTCTTGCCGAAGGCGAGGGCCTGGCCCTGCGCGAAAAGGTTGGCCATCAGCAGGTCGTGCTGGGCGGCCAGGGCGGGTTCGAGTCCGGGCACGGGCTCGGCGAAGCCGATCAGGTCGGCGGGGATGACCTTGGTGCCCTGGTGCAGCAGCTGGTAGTACGCGTGCTGCCCGTTCGTCCCCGGGGTTCCCCAGACCACGGGCCCGGTCTGCCAGTCCACCGGCTCGCCCGCGCGGGTGACGGACTTGCCGTTCGACTCCATGTCCAGCTGCTGCAGGTACGCCGTGAACCGCGACAGGTAATGGCTGTACGGCAGCACCGCGTGCGACTGCGCCCCGAAGAACGCCCCGTACCAGACACCGAGCAGGCCGAGGAGGAGCGGAACGTTCTGCTCCGGCGGGGCGGTCCTGAAGTGCTCGTCCACGGTGTGGAAACCGTCGAGCATCTCCCGGAAGCGGTCGGGACCGATCGCGATCATCAGCGACAGGCCGATCGCCGAGTCGTACGAGTACCGCCCGCCGACCCAGTCCCAGAACTCGAACATGTTCACCGGGTCGATGCCGAAGTCGGCGACCTTCTCCGCGTTCGTGGACAGCGCCACGAAGTGGAGGGCGACCGCCTCCTGGCCCGCGCCCAGGCCGTCGAGCAGCCACTGCCTGGCCGACGTCGCGTTGGTGATCGTCTCGATCGTCGTGAACGTCTTCGAGGCGACGATGAACAGCGTCTCCGCCGGATCGAGGTCGCGCAGCGCCTCGTGCAGGTCGGCGCCGTCCACGTTCGACACGAACCGCACGTCGATCCGGCGGTCCGCGTACGGGCGCAGCGCCTCGTAGGCCATCGCCGGGCCCAGGTCGGAGCCGCCGATGCCGATGTTCACGACATGCCGGATGCGGCGGCCGGTCGCGCCCGCCCACTGGCCGTCCCGCACGGCGTCGGCGAAGCCCGCCATCCGGTCCAGCACCTCGTGGACGCGCGGGACGACGTTCTCCCCGTCCACCTCCACCACCGCGTCACGCGGCGCGCGCAGCGCCGTGTGCAGCACCGCGCGCCCCTCCGTGACGTTGATCCTCTCGCCCCGGAACATCGCGTCCCGCAGCCCCGCCACGTCCCGGGCGGCGGCCAGGTCGAGCAGCAGCCGCACCGTCTCGTCGGTCACGAGCTGCTTCGACCAGTCCACCCGCAGGTCGCCGACGCGGGTGGTGAACCGGTCCGCCCTGCCGGGGTCGGCGTCGAACAGGTCGCGCAGCCGCGTGCCCGCCGTCTGCTCGCGGTGCTTCGCCAGGGCGGTCCACTCGGGCAGCCGGGTCAGGCGCGTCGGGTCAGGCATCGGAGGTCTCCCGCGGGTCGTGCGTGTGCTCGTCATCGGTGAGCTGCGTGTCCGTGTGCTGCGTGTCCGTGCCCTCGATCCTGCGCCCTCCGGCCGCGTCCCGCGACCCGCCGCCGTCCCGCGCGGGCGGCGGGGTGACGCGCGCGGCGAGCGCGGCGGCGTACGCCTCGTCCGGGTCGAGACGGCGCAGCTCCTCGGCGATCAGCTCGGACGTGCCGCGCACCTTGAGCGCGAGGGTGCGCGTCGGCTGGCCCGGGATGGACAGGCGCGCCACGGGGCCGTCCGGGCGGTCGATGCGTATCTCGCCGTCCTCGGTCCGCAGCCTGGCGGCCGTCACGACGGGGCCGCCGGTGACGATCCGCTCGACGGGGACGCGCAGCCGGTCGGAGAACCAGCGGGCGAGCAGTTCGGCGCTCGGGTTGTCCGCCTCGCTCTCGACGGTGGCCGAGGTCACGACCGCGCCGCCCTCGTCGAGCGCCGCCGCGAGCATCGAGCGCCAGGGCGTGAGGCGCGTCCACGCCAGGTCGGTGTCGCCCGGCGCGTAGGCGGCGGCGCGGGCGTCGAGCTGGGCCAGCGGGTCCTCGACGGCGTACGCGTCGGTGATCCTGCGCTGCGCGAGGGCGCCGAGCGGGTCGCGGGAGGGCACCTCGGGCGCGTCCACCGGCCACCAGACGACGACGGGCGCGTCCGGCAGGAGCAGCGGCAGGACGACGGAGTCGGCGTGGTCGGCCAGCTCGCCGTGCAGCCGCAGCAGGACGGTCTCGCCGTTCCCGGCCGCCCCGCCGGCGCGTACGTCGGCGTCGAGGCGCGACTCGGTGCGGCGCGCGCTCCTGCCGGGCCTGCGGATGACGACGAGGATGCGCGACGGGTGCTCGGTGGAGGCGTCGCGGGCGGCCTTCAGGGAGTCGTGGGCGTTCTCCTCGTCGGTGACGATGACGAGGGTCAGCACCATGCCGACGGCGGGGCTGCCCGCGGCGCGGCGCGCGGCGACCAGCGCCGCGTTGATCTTGGCTGAGGTGGTGCCGGTCAGTTCGGTGCTCATGGCCGCCGCCAGGTCCTTCCGTCTCGTGCGAGCATCTCGTCGGCCTCGTCCGGGCCCCACGTTCCGGCGGGGTAGGGGGCGGGCCTGCCGTGCGTGTCCCAGAACTCCTCGACCGGGTCGAGGATGCGCCAGGACTCCTCCACCTCCTGGTGGCGGGGGAAGAGGTTGGCGTCGCCGAGGAGGACGTCGAGGAGCAGGCGTTCGTACGCCTCGGGGCTGGACTCGGTGAAGGACTCGCCGTAGGCGAAGTCCATCGTGACGTCCCGGATCTCCATCTGGGTGCCCGGGACCTTGGAGCCGAAGCGTACGGTGACGCCCTCGTCCGGCTGGACGCGGATCACCAGCGCGTTGTGCCCCAGCTCCTGCGTCTCCGTCGCGTCGAACGGCGAGTACGGCGCCCGCTGGAAGACGACGGCGATCTCGGTGACGCGCCGCCCGAGCCGTTTGCCCGTGCGCAGGTAGAACGGCACCCCGGCCCAGCGCCGGTTGTCGATCTCCAGCTTCACCGCCGCGTAGGTGTCGGTGCGCGACTGCGGGTCGATGCCCTCCTCCTCCAGGTAGCCGCCGACCTTCTCGCCGCCCTGCCACCCGGCCGTGTACTGGCCGCGCACGGTGTGCCGTTCGAGGTCGTCGGGGAGCTTCACGGCCTTGAGGACCTTGAGCTTCTCGGCCATCAGCGCGTCGGCGTCGAAGTCGGCCGGCTCCTCCATGGCGGTGAGGGCGAGGAGCTGGAGGAGGTGGTTCTGGATGACGTCGCGGGCCGAGCCGATGCCGTCGTAGTAGCCCGCGCGGCCGCCGATGCCGATGTCCTCGGCCATCGTGATCTGCACATGGTCCACATAACCGCGGTTCCAGATCGGCTCGAAGAGGGTGTTGGCGAAGCGGAGCGCCAGGATGTTCTGGACGGTCTCCTTGCCGAGGTAGTGGTCGATGCGGAAGACCTCGCGCGGCGGGAAGACCTCGTGCACCACCGCGTTCAGCTCCTCGGCGGTGGCGAGGTCGCGGCCGAACGGCTTCTCGATCACCGCGCGCCGCCACGACCCGGCGGGCGCGTCCGCGAGCCCGTGCCGCTTGAGCTGCCTGACCACCTGCGGGAAGAACTTCGGCGGCACCGACAGGTAGAACGCGAAGTTGCCGCCCGTGCCGCGCGCGGTGTCCAGCTCGGCGATCGTCTCGCCGAGCCGCTTGAACGCCTCGTCGTCGTCGAACTGGCCGGGTATGAAGCGCATCCCCTCCGCGAGCTGCTGCCAGACCTCCTCGCGGAACGGCGTCCTGGCGTGCTCGCGGACCGCGTCGTGCACGACCTGTGCGAAGTCCTCGTCCTCCCAGTCGCGGCGGGCGAAGCCGACGAGGGAGAAGCCCGGCGGGAGCAGGCCGCGGTTGGCCAGGTCGTACACGGCGGGCATCAGCTTCTTGCGCGACAGGTCGCCGGTGACGCCGAAGATCACCAGCCCTGACGGGCCCGCGATGCGCGGCAGCCTGCGGTCGTTGGCGGTGTCGCGCAGCGGGTTGGTCCAGGTGTCGGAGTCCGTCATGGGTCAGCCCTCCCGGGCGGCGGTGCGCCGCCCCTGTGGGTGCTCGGCGGAGGCGAACGGGTCCTGTGGCGCCCGGGTCGCCCGCGCGGCGCGGCGGCCTGGTGGTGCGGTACGGGACATCGGGTCTCCTGCTGATCTTGTCGTCGGGATGTTCAATGCTCAGCGTGCCCCGGGCATTCCCGGCCAAGCGGCGGAGGGGGCACACGGCGCCCACCCCGGCATCTGCGCGGCGGTGGCGGGGCGTGTGCGGGGCGAGGGGCGGCCGGGGCGGGGCGGGGATTCCGGGGGGACCCGCGAGGAAGGGAGCGCTCCCATGTGCCGGGCGGCGGAGTTCCGCTGTAGGGAAATGGTGCGCCCGCCCGGGAGGTTATGCGAGAGCGCTTCCACAGGTGCGAGGATAATCCGCCCATTGCCCGCACGTACAACCGAGGTGTCCGCCGTCACTTTTCCGGCCGCGCGGCACCGCTCCCCCGGCGCGGTAAAACGGGCGCGCGGCGGCGCGGACCCCCGGCGCGGGAACATCGGCATTCGCGAACGCGGAAATGGAAAGCGCCCTTTGCGCGCGCCCCGGAGCCCTCGCTCCCGGGAAAAGGACCGGCCGTTCCCGCCGGTGACGACGCCCACGTCTTCGCAGGCCGACCGGCGTCCCGCCCGTCCGGACGGCAATCGCGCGGCGCTCTCCCGACTTCACCGCGCGGCGGCCACGGCGCCGTTCACGGTCCCGCCGTGACGCGGACACGGGCGCGTATGCGGCGGCCCATCGGGACGTAAGGCGACGCCACTATACAAATCGCAAAGTGCGGCTTGCCAATCCGCTTGTGCCACAAGCATAGTTGGGCCACTCGACGCACGCCGTCCGGACGCGTTCCCGCCGTCTTCCGGACCAGGAAGGACCGAGATGCCCGCCCGTTCCCCCGAGTTACGTCCCCGCATACGGGAACACCGCAGGGACGGCGGGACTTCGCCGCACGCGCACCCGTCCCGGTACCGGTTGACCCCGGCAACCGGCGGACGGCGCACCGGAGTCGGGAAGGCGGCGGGCGCCGGGCGGCGGGCCGCGTTCACCTGGTGGACCGCGCTCGCGCGGCCCGGCGGGACCCGTACCCTGTTCCGCGTGATCACCGCACGGACGTACAGCGACGCAGGTGACGCCCCGTATGGCGCACGGCGGAACAGCCTCGTAAGCCTGTCACTTGACGGGCCGTCCGGTGAGGCGCCGCGTCCGGCGTCATGCGGCGCCGCGCGGCCCGGCGGGATCGCCCAGCGCACGGCCCGCACGCCATGGGCGGGGCGGGGCAGGCGACTTCACACGTGATACATGTGGCGTGATGTCTGACGCACCATCACCGAGCCACCGGGGACGCACTTCCGCCGCCGCCCGTACGGCGTGCCTCCCGTCCCCCTCTCCGACGATCAGCCCCCGTTCCGAACGCCCTTGAGGACCCGATGACTCCCGTGATACAGGACGCGCTGGTGTGGGCGCCGACCGGCGGCATGCTCGCCGCCGGCGCGCTCGCACTGCACTACCGCAAGAAGGCGGCCCAGTACCGCACCCGCGCCGGGGTGCTCCAGGACCAGGCCGCCGAGGCGGGACTGCGGGCGGCCGAGGCCGAGCGCGGGATCGCCGTCCGGGACGAGGAGGCGCAGTACCTCGCCGAGACCCGGCTGCCCGACCTGGTGTACGCGCTCCAGTTCGGTCCCGTCGGCGCCGACGGGACCGCCGCTACGGCGGGCGGCCTCAGGCACCGGCGGCTCGCCGACACCGTCACCGGCAAGGCCTACCTCTCGGTCCTGGAGCAGGTGGGCGCGGTCGCGGAGCGGGCGTCCGAGCACGCCGAGGGCGCCGCCCGTTCCGCCGTGCAGGCGGTGACGCGCTCCGTCCAGGCGCTGGTCTACGAGCAGCAGTCGGCGATCACCCACCTGCTGGACACGCAGCACGACGAGAAGTTCCTCGAACTCATCCAGCCGATCGACCACGCCGCCAGCCAGCTGGCCAGGCGCCTGCAGATCCTCGGGGTCCTCACCGGCATGTGGCCGGGGCGCCAGCGCGACGACGCGCCGCTGCTGGAGACGGTGCGCGGCGGCGTCTCCCGGATCAGGGACTACCACCGCGTGCGGGTCCCGAAGGAGTCGGCGCACTACGTGGCCGGGCGCTATGTCGAGCCCATCGTCCTGGCGGTGGCCGAGCTGCTGGACAACGCGGCGCGGCACAGCGCGCCGAGCACGCCGGTGGAGGTCAGCTTCCTGGAGGCGCACCACGGCATCAGCATCGAGATCCACGACGCCGGTCCCGGGCTGCGGGCGGAGGCGCGCGACGAGGCCGGGCGGCGGCTGTCGGGCGAGGAGCCGATCCGCCTCACCGAGCTGCGCACCCCGCCGAGCTTCGGCCACCTCGGCGTCGGCGCGCTCGCCGCGCAGTACGGCTTCCGCGCCTCGGTGGACGAGGAGCACTCGGTGCACGGCGGTGTCAGGGCGGTGCTGCACATCCCGCGCGCGCTCCTCGCCGCCCCGCCCGGCGAGTCGGACACGGCGCGGACCCGGGCCCAGGGCACGGCGGCCGGCCAGGACCCGGCCCCGGCGCCCCGTACGGACGCGGACCCCGCGCCCGAGGAGGCCGCGGACGACGCGGCGTCCCCGGAGTACGCGGTGGGCGAGGACGGCCTGCCCCTGCGCCGCCGCGCCTCCGGCGCCCGGCAGGGCCGGTCCCGGCAGACGGCGGAACCCCCCTCCCCCGAGGCCGGTCAGGCACTGGCCGCCTTCGTCCGCGGCACCGAGGCCGCACGCAACACGACTGACTGAGGAGACGACAAACGTGAACAGCCCTGCCTCACCGGACCTGAGCTGGATCCTCGACGAGCTGGTGTCGGCACCGGGGGCCCGGCACGCGGTGCTGCTGTCGGCCGACGGACTGGCGACGGCGATGTCCGAGGGCGTCGACCGCGACATGGCGGACCGCGTCTCCGCGATCGCCTCCGGCATGCAGTCCCTCAGCCGCAGCGGCGCGGCGTTCGTCAGCGGCGGCGAGACGCCGTGGCAGCAGACGATGGTCAGCTACAAGGACGGCTTCCTCTTCGTCATCGCGGCGGCCGAGGGCTCGTTCCTGGTGGCCTCGGCGGGCTCGGGCGTGGACGTCGGCGCCTTCTCGTACCAGATGGCGAAGACGGTGGAGCGCCTCGGGGACGAGCTGGCGGTCGCGCCGCGGCGCCCGCGGTCCGAGACCGCATGACGCCGCCGGAACGGCGGAGCGGCGACCGGCTGGTGCGGACCTATGTGGTCACGTCCGGCCGGGCGCGCGCCAGCCGCAACCACTTCGACCACATCACGCTGGTCGCCCTGTCCACGTCCGCCGTCCACCTCAGCCGCGGCCAGCTGAACCCGGAGCACCACGTCATCCTCGACCGGCTGGCGAGCAGTGCCCAGTCGGTCGCGGAGCTGAGCGCGTTATTGCGCCAGCCCGTGAGCGTGCTGCGCATCCTGCTGGCCGACCTCATGGAGTCAGGACACATCACCACGCGGCAGCCCATCGACGCTGCCGACCCGACCCGCTCGCTGCTGGAGGAAGTCCTTGCCGGCCTTCGGAACCTCTGACCCCTCGCCGACGCTCCGGGGGGACGAGCGCACCGCGAAGATCCTGATCGCCGGGCACTTCGGCGCCGGGAAGACGACACTCGTCAACGTCCTGTCGCAGATCGAACCCGTCAGCACCGAGGAGGTGATGACGAGCGCCGCCGCCGGGGTGGACCGCACGAGCCTGCCGGACAAGACGACCACGACCGTGGCGATGGACTTCGGGCGCCTGCACCTGAGCGACCAGCTCGTCCTCTACCTGTTCGGCGCCCCGGGGCAGCCGCGTTTCTTCCCGGTCCTGGAGGACCTCTCCGTCGGCGCGCTGGGCGCGCTGGTCCTGGTGGACACGCGGCGGCTGGCCGAGACGTACCCGATCCTCCAGCTCGTCGAGGACCTGCGCCTGCCCTACACGGTCGCCATCAACGCGTTCGACGGCGCGCCCGTCATCCCGGACGAGCGGCTGCGCGAGGTCATGGACCTCGACGAGCGCACGCCGCTCGTGTGGTGCGACGCGCGGGACAGGACCAGTTCCCGCGACGCGCTGATCTCCCTCGTCAGCCACCTGCTCACCCTCACGCCGGAAGCCGTCCGATGACCACACACCACGAGTCCGTCCCCACCCGGTGCCCCGTCGCGCACGAGGACGCCGAGGCGCCCGCGGGCCCGATACCCATCCACGGCGAGGCCTTCACCGCCGACCCGCACGCCACGTACCGGCGGCTGCGGGCGCAGGGGCCGATCGTGCCGGTGGAGATCTCCCCCGGCGTGTACGGGCTCCTGGCCGTCACGTACCGGGCCGCCCTCCACCTGCTGCGCAACACCCCGGTGCGCTTCGCGAAGGACCCGCGGCACTGGGAGGCCCTGCGGCTCGGCCAGGTGCCCGCCGACAGTCCGGCGCGGGCGATGATGCAGCCGCGTGACAACGCGCTGTGGAAGGACGGCGAGGAGCACGCGCGGCTGCGCAAGGCGATCACCCACAGCCTGGGCCGCGTGGACACGCACGCGCTCGTGGCCACGGTCACCCGGATCGCCGACCAGCTGATCGACGGGTTCGCCGCGGCGGGGAAGGCGGACCTCGTCGCCCAGTACACGGACCCGCTGCCGATGCTGACCGTCATCGACATGTTCGGCTGCTCGCAGGAGCTGGGCGGGCGCATCGTCAGCGCCGTCACGCGGCTGTTCGACGGCGCGGACGCGGCGCGGGCCAACGCCGAGCTGGAGGCGGCCTGCCTGGAGCTGACGCACCTCAAGCGGCGGCGGCCCGGCCGTGACGTCACCTCGCACCTCATCGCGGCGGGGCTGACCGACCCCGAGCTGATCCAGACGATCCTGCTGGTCATCGGCGCCGCCGCGCCGCCCACCAGCAACCACATCGGCAACGGGCTGCGGCGCGTGCTGACCGACCCGAGCTTCGCGGGCAGCGTCCACGACGGTGTGCGGCCGGTCGCGGACGCGCTCGACGAGGTGCTGTGGGACAACCCGCCGGTCCCCAACTACTCGCCGCTCTACGCGCTCGGACCGCAGAGCTTCGAGGGGGTCGAGCTGCCGCCCGGCGTCCCGATCCTCGTGTCCTTCGCCGCCGCCAACGGCGACCCGGCGCTGGCCGTCGCGAACCCGGCGGCACGCGCGGGGAACCGCGGCCACCTCGCGTTCTCCGCCGGTGCCCACGCGTGCCCGGCGCCCGACCTCGCCCGCATCATCGCCGAGACCGCCCTGGAGCGCGCCCTCGACCGCCTCCCCGGTCTCGACCTCGCCGTGCCGGAGAGCGCACTGGAGAACCGGCCCGGGACGTTCCTGGCCGGACTCACCGCGCTGCCCGTCCGTTTCCAGCCCGACAACCGACTCATCCAGGACAGAACCGCTTCGCACAGATAGGTGACCGCGATGGCAACCGCACAGACCCCTACCACCGGATGCCCCTACCACCTCGACGGCGCCGCCACCGACATCCACGGTGAGGCCGCCGCCCTGCGCGCCCTCGGACCCGCCGCCCGAGTGATCCTCCCCGGCGGGATCCCCGCCTGGTCCGTCACCGACCCGCACCTGATCCGCCGTCTGCTGACCCACCCCGACATCTCGAAGGACGCCCACCAGCACTGGCCCGCCTACATCGACAAGGAGATCCCCGAGGACTGGCCGCTGCGCATCTGGGTGGACGTCCGCAACGCCCTGTCCGCGTACGGCTCGGAGCACCGCCGCCTGCGCCGCCCGCTGGCCGCCGCGTTCAGCACGCGCCGCGTGCGGGCGCTGACCCCGCGGATCGAGGAGATCACCCGCACCCTGCTGGACGAGCTGGCGGCCGCGGACCCCGAGGAGACCGTGGACCTGCGGGCCCGCTTCGCCTGGCGGCTGCCGCTGCTCGTCGTGAACGCCGTGCTGGGCGTGCCCGAGGAGCTGCACGACGGGTTCCGCGACGCGGTCGGGAACCTGTTCGCCACCGACCTGCCGCCCGAGGAGGCGGCGGCGGCCCCGGTGGCGGTGTACGGGCTCATCACGCAGCTGATCGCCCACAAGCGCGAGCAGCCGGGCGACGACGTGACGTCCGCGCTGATCGCCTCGCACGCCGAGGGCGAGCTGACCGGCCAGGAGCTGGCGGACAGCCTGATGCTGCTGATCGGCGCGGGGCACGAGACGACCGTCAACCTCCTCGACCACGCCTCCGTGGACCTGATGCTCCACCCCGACCAGCTGGCCGAGGCCACCTCGGGCCGCGTGGGCTGGGATCAGGTGGTGGAGGAGGCGCTGCGGCACCAGGCGCCGATCGCGACGATCATCCTGCGCTTCGCCGTGCGCGACGTGCACGACGAGGCGACGGGGCTGACCTTCGCCCGGGGCGACGCCATCGCCATCAACTACGCGGCGGCCGGGCGCGACCCCGGGGTCCACGGCGACGACGCCGACCGCTTCGACATCAACCGGGCCACGGCCAGGGAGCACCTGGCGTTCGGGCACGGCGCGCACCTGTGCCTCGGCGCGGAACTCGCCCGTATCGAGGCGCGGATCGCGCTGGCGGCGCTCTTCGACCGGTTCCCGGAGATCCGCCTCGCGGTCGCGGCGGACGGGCTGCGCCCGATGCCGAGCCTCATCTCCAACGGCCACGAGCGCGTCCCCGTACGGCTCGGCCCCGCCGCCGCGTAACGGCGGCCCCTCCCCCACGGCTCCGCCGCTCCACTCCCCCACCGCGTCCCCCCACCGCGCGCAGCCACCCGGCCGCGCGCCGGGCCTTCCGCGGCCCGGCGCGCGTCCTGGCCGTTCGCAATCCGGACTTTTCCCCCACCCGCCTCATAGGGTGCGTGTCGACGCAGCGGAGAGGTGACGGGGTGACAGACGCGCCGGAGATCCGCTCCCTCGGGGAGCCGGGTCCGGAGTTCGATCGGATCTACGCGGAGATCCTGCGGCCCTCGTTCGACGACGACGAGCTGGCGCCGCCCGAGGAGCTGGCCGCTGAGCTGGCGGCCGGGCGGCTGAGCGTCCTGTGGTGCGCCGGGGCGGCGGGCGAGCCGCTCGCGGCGGCCGTCGGCACGTTCGAACCCGGCCACCGCATCATGCTGCTGACCTGGCTCGCCGTGCGCCCCGGGCGGCGCGGCGGCGGTCTCGGCGGCCCGCTGCTCGACGCGGCCGTGGCGGCGTGGCGCGCGGCGTTCGAACCGTGCATGGTCCTGGCCGAGGTCGCCGACCCGGAGCGGCACGCCGCCGGCGAGGCGCACGGCGACCCGGCGGGGCGGCTGCGGTTCTACCTGCGGCACGGCGCGCGGGTCCTGGACCTGCCCTACTTCCAGCCCGCGCTGGGCGAGGGCCGCAGGCGGGTGCCCGACATGCTGCTGACGGTGCTGCACGCCGACCCCTCGTTCGCCGGGAGCGTGCCGGAGACGATCGACGGCGCGCTGCTGCGGACCTGGCTGGAGGAGCACCAGGCGGAGACGGAGGGCTCGGTGGGCACCGATCCGTGGTCCGCGCGGCTGTGGCAGGCGGTGGAGCGGCCGGGCGGCGTCCCGTACCTGCGGTACCCGGGGTGAGGCGGGGCGCCGCCGCGCGCCGTACGCTCGCGGCATGACGCACGACGGGACCACCGGCCGCCCCGCGCCCGAACTAGTCGCCGCCGCCCGCGCGTTGCTGCCGGAGCACGGCCGCGCCGTCCTCGGCCTCGCGGGTCCGCCGGGCGCGGGCAAGTCCACGCTGGCCCGCGCCCTGACGGCGGCGCTCGGCCCGTCCGCCGCCTATGTGCCGCTGGACGGCTTCCACCTGTCGAACGGCCAGCTCGACCGGCTCGGCCTGCGCGACCGCAAGGGCTCGGAGCCGTCCTTCGACGTCTGGGGCTACGAGGCGCTGCTGCGCCGCCTGCTGGGCGACGGCGGCCGGGACCCCGTACGGGACGTGTACGTGCCGGACTTCGACCGCGCGCTGGACGAGCCGGTGGCCGCGCGGCACGCCGTGCCCGCCGCCGCGCGGCTGGTCGTCACCGAGGGGAACTACCTGGCGTGCGACCTGCCCGGCTGGCGCGAGGCGCGGTCCCTGATGGCGGCGGTCTGGTACGTGGACGCGCCGCCGGAGCTGCGGGACGAGCGGCTGATGCGGCGGCACACCGGCTTCGGGCGCGCCCGCGCGGCGGCCCGTGCCTGGATCGACGGCAACGACCTGCCGAACGCCGGTCTCGCCGAGCGGTCGCGCGCCCGCTGCGACCGCGTGGTCCCCGGGCTGCCGGGGACCGTGTAGCGTCCGTCCACGGGCCGGGAAGGGCCCCGGGGAACGAGGGGGTGGGGACCGTGCGGATCGGGGAGCTGTCCGAGCTGACCGGCACGCCGCGGCGGCTGCTGCGCTACTACGAGGAGCAGGGCCTCATCGCCGCCTGCCGCGCGCCGAACGGCTACCGCGAGTACGACGAGCGGTTCGTGGACCGCGTGCTCCAGATCCGCGGGCTGCTCGACGCCGGGCTGCCGACCCGCATCATCAAGCAGATCCTCCCCTGCCTCGACAAGCCGCGCACCATCCACTTCCCGGACGCCACGCCGGAGATGCTCGCGACGCTGGAGCACGAGCGCGAGCGGATGGCGGAGCGCATCGACTGCCTGGTGCGCAACCGGGACGCGATCACCGCGTACCTGGACGAGGTGCGCCGCCTCGCCCCCTCGGGCACCGACCGCTGACGGGCCCCGTCACCCCTGGGTCGCCTGCTACCTGACGACTTCGGCGTGACCTGTGGGGAAACCGTCCCGCCCGGGCCCGGCCGCGCGTTACGCTGGCCGAACATGATCGAGTTTGGTCCGGAAATGACCCGGTCCGGCTTGTCGCCGATCGAGGAGGAGCCTGTGGCATCCGCCCCCACCCACACCCTCAACGACTCGCACACCCTGCCCGCCCTCGGCTACGGCACCTACCCGCTGGACGACGCGGAGGCCGAGGACGCCGTGGCGGACGCGCTGGAGACCGGCTACCGGCTGATCGACACCGCCGTGAACTACGGGAACGAGACCGGCGTCGGCAAGGGCCTCGCCGCCTCCCGGCTGCCCCGCGCGGCGTTCACCGTGACCACCAAACTGCCCGGCAGGCACCAGGGCCACGACGAGACGCTCGCCTCGTTCGCCGAATCCCGGGCGCGGCTCGGCGTCGAGCAGGTGGACCTCTACCTGATCCACTGGCCGCTCCCCCGGGTGGACAAGTACGTCGACTCGTGGCGGGCCATGATCGAGCTGCGCGAGGCGGGGACCGTCAGGTCGCTCGGCGTCTCGAACTTCACGCCCGAGCAGATCCTGCGCCTGAAGCGGGAGACCGGCGTGCTGCCGGCCGTCAACCAGATCGAGATGCACCCGCTGCTCCCCCAGGAGGAGCTGCGCGCGTTCCACGCCGAGCACGGCATCGTCACCCAGAGCTGGAGCCCCCTGGGGCGCGGCAGCGACCTCCTGGGCGACCCGGTGATCGGCGGCATCGCGGCGGCGCACGGGGTGAGCCCGGCGCAGGTGATCCTGCGCTGGCACGTGGAGCTCGGCGCCGTGCCGATCCCCAAGTCGGGGAGCGCGGAGCGGCGCCGCGAGAACTTCGACGTCTTCGGCTTCGCGCTGGACGACGACGAACTGGCCGCGGTCTCCGACCGGCCGCACCGGCGGCTCGGCGGCGACCCGGACACGCACGAGGAGTTCTGAACGCGGCCCGGGGCGGGCGCGCGCCCCGGGCCGTGCGGCACTACCGGACGCACCTATCGGAAGAGGGAGTTGAGACATGGGGCGGCAGGCGCAGATCGGGGTCACCGGGCTCGCGGTGATGGGGCGCAACCTCGCGCGCAACCTCGCGCGGCACGGCCACACCGTCGCGGTGCACAACCGCACCGCGACCCGGACCAGGGAGCTGGTGGAGCAGTTCGGCGACGAGGGGGACTTCGTGCCCGCCGAGTCGGCCGAGGAGTTCGTCGCGTCGCTGGAGCGGCCGCGGCGGCTGGTCGTCATGGTCAAGGCGGGGGCGCCCACGGACGCCGTGATCGACGAGTTCGCCCCGCTGCTCGAACCGGGCGACATGATCATGGACGGCGGCAACGCGCACTACGCCGACACCCGCCGCCGCGAGGCCGCGCTGCGCGAGCGCGGGCTGCACTTCGTCGGCTGCGGCATCTCGGGCGGCGAGGAGGGCGCGCTGAACGGGCCGAGCATCATGCCCGGCGGCTCGGCCGAGTCGTACGAGGCGCTCGGGCCGCTGCTGGAGAGCATCGCCGCCCAGGTGGACGGCGAGCCGTGCTGCGCGCACATCGGCCCTGACGGCGCGGGCCACTTCGTGAAGATGGTGCACAACGGCATCGAGTACGCCGACATGCAGCTGATCGCGGAGGCCTACGACCTGCTGCGGCAGGTCGCCGGGTACGAGCCGGCGCGGATCGCCGACACGTTCCGCGAGTGGAACAAGGGGCGCCTCGACTCGTACCTCATCGAGATCACGGCCGAGGTGCTCGCGCACACCGACGCGGCGACCGGCAAGCCGTTCGTCGACATCGTCGCGGACCGCGCCGAGCAGAAGGGCACAGGGCGCTGGACCGTGCAGACGGCGCTCGACCTCGGCGTGCCGGTGACGGGCATCGCGGAGGCGACGTTCGCGCGGTCGCTGTCGGGCCACGCCGAGCTGCGGGAGGCCGCGCGCGGCCTGCCGGGCCCGGCGCGCCCCGCGCTGCACCCGGACGACGCGGCGCGCTTCGCGAGCCAGGTCGAGGAGGCGCTGTACGCGTCGAAGATCGTCGCGTACGCGCAGGGCTGGGACCTGATCGAGGCGGGCAGCGCGGAGTACGGCTGGGACATCGACCGGGGCACGGTCGCGAAGATCTGGCGCGGCGGCTGCATCATCAGGGCGCGGTTCCTCGACCAGATCAGGGCGGCCTACCACGAGGGCGGCGACGCGCCGGTGACGCTGCTGGCGGACCCGGGGTTCGCCGAGGCGCTGGGCGCGGCCCAGAACCCGTGGCGGCACGTCGTGGCGAAGGCGACGGAGCTGGGCGTCCCGGTGCCCGGCATCTCGTCGGCGCTGGCGTACTACGACGCGCTGCGCGCGGAGCGGCTTCCGGCGGCGCTGGTGCAGGGGCAGCGCGACTTCTTCGGCGCCCACACGTACGAGCGCACGGACCGCGAGGGGTCGTTCCACACGCTGTGGGGCGGCGACCGGAGCGAGCAGGAGGCCTGAGCGCGCCGGTGCCCCGGCCTCCCTCGCGGGGGGCCGGGGCGGTGCGGACGCGGGTCCCGGATCACGGCTGACGGTCCGGGACCCGCGGGGCCGGGTGTGCGGCCGTCCGACGCGTGCGACGCGCGGCGGACGGAGCGGTCCGTGTACGGGCAGGGTCCTGGCCGTCGTCCCCGGCGGTCGGGTCAGGCCGCCGGGGACGGGCGGCGGTCAGGACTTCTGCTCGACCCGCACCCAGTCCACCTCCAGCTGCACGCCCCCGGCGCGGACGCGGTCCACGCTGGACTGCGGCAGGCCCCAGTAGGGGCTGGTGACCTGGTTGTAGCCCGCCGGGTAGGCGCCGCCGAGCGCCAGGTTGAGGATGACGTACTGGTTGTGGTCGAAGACCCACTGGCCGCGGGTCGCCTCGACCTTCTGGCGCAGCAGCTCGTACACCAGGCGGTCGTCCACGTAGAAGCGCTGGGCCGTCGGGGTCCACTCGACGCTGTAGGTGTGCCACTGGTCGACGGACTGCCCCGCCGGGAAGGTCTGCGAGGCGCCGATGTTGCCGTCGGCCGAGTAGCCGGGGCCGTGGACGGCGGCGCTGGTCCAGTTGGCGTAGCCGATGTTCTCCATGATGTCGGTCTCGCCGCTGGCGGGCCAGGAGACGTTGGGGTCGTCCACGTTGCTGCCCAGCATCCAGAAGGCGGGCCAGAAGCCGTCGCCGACCGGCATCTTGATGCGGGCGCTGACGCGTCCGTAGGTGAAGTCGTACTTGGTGTTGGTGTCGATCCGGCCGGAGGAGAAGTCGTACACCTGGCCGTTGGGGGCCGTGGTGCAGCGGACGCAGTGGTTGGCGCGCAGGCGCAGGGTGCCGTCGGCGACCTGGATGTTCTGCGGGGAGTCGACGTACGCCTGGGACTCGCCGTTCACCGAGCCCATGGTCGAACCGGTGGTGACGACGCGCCACTTGCCGCGGTCGAGCGAGGTGCCGTTGAAGTCCTCGGTGAACGTGGTGCGGTAGGTCCCGTTGGACTCCGCGGGCAGCGGCGCGTACTGCACGTTGCCGTTGCCGCCCGTGCCCCAGACCTGGAACTCGTAGAGCGAGTAGCCGAACTGGGCGGTGTAGGGCGCGGGGTTGTAGAAGGAGCGGCGCTCGACGCCGAGCATCCTGATGTAGCGCGCGTTGGCGGGCGTGCTCAGGGTGATGGTGTCGCGGATGCCGGCCGCCTCGCCCGGGCCCTGGATGTTGGCCCGGCGGGCGGCGACCTGCGAGGCGGACGGCTGCCACACCGTGCGCCAGTTGCGGTTGTCGTCCGAGACCTGGATGCGGTAGTCCACGGCGTACGCGGCCTGCCAGTACAGGTCGACCGAGGTGATGCGGGAGGTGGCGCCCAGGTCCACGCCGACCCAGCGGTTGGCGTTCCAGTCGCTGGCCCAGCGGCTGATGTCGTCGCGCAGGTTGGCGGGGATGCCGCCGTCCGTCACGTACGCCGGGGAGTGGGCGGCGTCCTGGTGGATGTCGCCGTAGGCCGGGTGGTTCAGCGCCAGGTTGGTCGTGGTGGTGGAGGCCGGGGCGGTCACGCCGCCGTAGACCTCGAAGGAGAAGAGCGAGTAGCCCCAGGGGGTCGCGCGCTCGATGCCGCGCATCCGGACGTAGCGGCCGGTGACCTCCTGCGGGTAGGTGCGGGCGGTCAGGGTGCCGCCCGTGCCCGCGTTCTCCGTAAAGAACGAGCGCCAGTTCTGCCCGTCCGAGGAGACCTCCAGGGCGTAGCGGCGGCCGTAGGCGGCCTCCCAGGCGAGGCGTACCTCGGTGATGCGGAGGGTCTGGCCGAGGTCGATGGCGATCCACGCGTTGTCCGCGAAGTTGCTCGACCAGCGGGTGGCGCCGTTGCTGTCGAAGGCCCGGGCGGCCGCGGTGTCCGCGTTCTCCGCGCCCGACGAGGTGACCCGGGCGGGGGCGGCCGCGGCCGAGGAGGCGGCCCAGTCGCTGTTCCAGGCCGCCGCCGCGACCCCGCCCGCGGGGTCGGCGGCGGCCGTGTAGGTGATTCCGGTGACGATGAACAGGAGGGCCGCGCCGAGGGCGAGGACCCTGCTGCGTGCACGTGTCCGACTGCGGAACATGACGCTCCACTTCTGCCGATGAGGCAACACAGGGAAAGGTGATGACCCTTTGTCAGACGTCTCGCAAAGATTGTGAGAGCGCTCTCAGACACCTGTGATGGTCACGAGCAGGTTGCGTGCATGTCAACTGCGGCGTCAGGTTCCGGAACCCCCGGCCCTTTCCCGGAAAATCGCGCGGTCCGGGCGGGACGGGGGCTCCGTCGGCGTCAGCCGTTCAGGAGGAGGCCTCCCGGGTGAGCCTGATGCTGTCCGCGTACCACTGGCCGCTGTCCTTCACGGTGCGGCGCTGCGTGTCGTAGTCCACCCGTACGATGCCGAACCGCTTGTCGTACCCGTAGGCCCATTCGAAGTTGTCGAACAGGGACCACGCGAAGTAGCCGCGGATGTCCGCGCCCGCCGCGCGCGCCTTGGCGACCGCGCCGATGTGCTCGACGAGGTAGGCGGTGCGGTCCGCGTCGTGGACCGTGCCGTCGTCCTGCGCCGTGTCGTCGAACGCGGCGCCGTTCTCCGTGATGACCATCGGCACGCCGTAGTCCTCGTGCAGGCGCAGCAGGAGGCTCGTCAGGCCCTCGGGGACGATCTCCCAGTCCATCGCCGTCACCGGGCGGCCGAAGGGGACGCCGCGGACGACGGGGACGCCGTCCGCGTCGGTCGTGGCGCCGTTCTCGTCCGTGCCGGCGAACTGGTGGCTGGAGTAGTAGTTGACGCCCACGACGTCGAGCGGCGTGGAGATGACCTCCAGGTCGCCGTCCTCGACGGGCAGTTCGACGCCGCGCGCCGCCAGGTCCTCCAGCAGGTCCGCCGGGTAGCGGCCGTGGACCAGCGGGTCCATGTAGACGCGGGTGCCGAGGGCGTCCGCGCGGCGCTGCGCGGCGCGGTCCTCCTCGGAGTCCGAGGCGGGGACCGAGTGGCCCATGTTCAGGGTGATGCCCAGTTCCAGCGGGCCGGTGGCGCGGGCGCGCAGCCGCTGGGCGGCCAGGCCGTGGCCGAGCAGCAGGTGGTGGACGGCGTGCATGGCGTCGCCGAAGTTCTTGCGGCCCGGCGCGTGGAGACCCATGTCGTAGCCGAGCATGGCCGAGCACCAGGGCTCGTTCAGCGTGGTCCAGTGGACGACGCGGTCGCCCAGCGCGTCGTACGCCAGCTCGGCGTAGTCGGCGAACCGGTAGGCCGTGTCGCGGACCGGCCAGCCGCCCGCGTCCTCCAGCTCCTGCGGGAGGTCCCAGTGGTAGAGCGTCACCCAGGGCGTGATGCCCCGGTCGAGCAGGGTGTCCACGAGGCGGTCGTAGAACGCGACGCCCGCCGCGTTGGCGGGACCGCGCCCGCCCGGCTGGATGCGCGGCCAGGCGAGGGAGAAGCGGTACGTGTCCACGCCGAGGCCGGCGATGAGGTCCACGTCCTCGGTATAGCGGTGGTAGTGGTCACAGGCGATGTCGCCGTTCTCCCCGTTGACCACGGCGCCGGGGACACGGCAGAACGTGTCCCAGATGGACGGGGTGCGGCCGTCCTCGGCCACGGCGCCCTCGATCTGGTACGAGGACGTCGCGACCCCCCAGCGGAAATCGGCGGCGAGTTCGGGGAAGGAGACGGGCGCGGGCCCGGTGCCGGGCCGGTCGGCCGGCGTTGCGGTGGAGGTCATGGTGCTGTCGTCGCTCCTGTGTGTGGCGCGGTCGGTCGGTCAGGCTTCCGCGTGCAGCCAGCAGGCGACGGTGCGGTCGCTGCCCGGCGTCGGCGGGGCGAGGACCGGCACGCGCTGGTCGCACGGTTCGAATCTCTTCGGGCAGCGCGGGTGGAAGGCGCAGCCCGTCGGCATGGCGGTCAGGTCGGGGGGCGAGCCGGGGATGCCGGTCAGCTCCCGGCGCGGGCCGTGCAGCGCCGGGAACGAGTGCAGCAGCCCGTCGCTGTACGGGTGGTTCGCCGACTCGTAGATCTGCTTGCTGTCGGCCTCCTCCACGATTCTGCCCCCGTACATGATCGCGATGCGGTCGGAGAACTCGATCAGGAGCGAGATGTCGTGCGTGATGAAGACGACCGAGAAGTCCAGCTCGGCGCGCAGGCGCGTGAGCTGGCGGAGGATCTGGCGCTGCATCACGACGTCGAGCGCCGTGGTGGGCTCGTCGAGGATGACGATGTCCGGGTCGAGCGCCAGGGCCATGCCGATCATGACGCGCTGGCGCATGCCGCCGGAGAGCTGGTGCGGGTAGCTGCCGAGCCGGTCCTGCGAGATGCCGACGAGGGCGAGCAGTTCGGCGGCGCGGGCGTCGCGGTCGGCGCGGCTCATGTCGGGCCGGTGCGCCTTGAGGACGTCCGTCAGCTGGGCGCGCACGGTGTGCACCGGGTTCAGGGAGTTCATGGCGCCCTGGAAGACCAGGGAGATCTCCTGCCACCTGAAGGCGCGCAGCTGCTCGGTGCCGAGGTCGAGGATGTCGATCGGCTCGCCCTTGCGCGGGTGGTAGATGACCTCCCCGCCCGTGATGACGCCGGGCGGGGACAGCAGGCGGGTCACGGCGTAGGCGAGCGTCGACTTGCCGCTGCCGGACTCCCCGGCGAGGCCGAGGACCTCGCCGCGGTGCAGGGTGAGGTTGATGTCGCGGACGGCGTGCACCGCCTTGTCCCCGAGCCCGTAGTTGACGTCGAGGCCGCGTATGTCGAGAACGGCTGGTGCGGTCATGGCCGCTTCCCCTTTCCGTTGGAGCGGGCCGGTGGTGCGGGCGGCTCCGTCGGGGGGAGCTTCTGCACGGCGGCGTGCCGGGGGGCACCGGTGGCGGGGCGCTTGTCGCGGAGCACGGGCGTGAAGCCGACGCGCATCTTGACGGACCGCTCGCTGCGTCCCTGGCTGCGGAGCCGGGGGTTGATGAACTCGTCGATGCCGAAGTTGATCAGCGACAGGGCCGTGCCGAGCAGCGCGATGCACAGACCGGCCGGGACGAACCACCACCAGGCGTCCTGGGCGAGCGCCTGGTTGCTCTGCGCCCAGAACAGCACCGTGCCCCAGTTCCAGTTCGAGATGTCGGCGATGCCGATGAAGGCGAGCGTGATCTCGGACAGGACGGCGAAGATGACCGTGCCGATGAAGCCGGACGCGATGACCGGCGTCAGGTTCGGCAGCAGCTCGAAGACGATGATGCGCCAGGTGGACTCGCCGGTGGCGCGGGCCGCCTGGACGTAGTCGCGGCCGCGCAGCGACAGCGTCTGGGCCCGCAGCACGCGGGCGCCCCACGCCCAGGAGGTGAGTCCGATGACGAGGGCGATGACCAGGTCGCTGGTGTCGGGCAGGAAGCTGGTGATGATGATGATCAGCGGCAGGGCGGGGATGACGAGGAAGACGTTGCTGAGCGAGGACAGCACGTCGTCGCCGACACCGCCGAGGTAGCCGGCCGTCACGCCGATGAGGACACCGAGCACGGTGGCGATCAGGGCGGCGAGCAGGCCCACCAGGAGCACGCCCCGGGTGCCGACGAGGATCTGCGAGAAGATGTCCTCACCGGTCTGCGTGGTGCCGAACGGGTGGTCCCAGGACGGGGACTGGAGCAGGTCCTCGCTGCGCGCCGACGGGTCGTACGGCGCGAGCCAGTCGCCGAAGATCGCCATGAGCAGGAAGACGGCGAGGATGCCGAGGCCGATGGCGGTCTTGCGGTTGCGCAGGAAGCGGAACCTGTCGCGGCGCGGGGCCGCCGCCTCGTCTGACGAGGCGATGGCGGATTCGGTGGCTTGCAGGGCCATGGCGTTACCCCTCCCGCCGGGTGCGTGGGTCGAGCAGCAGATAGACGATGTCGGCCACGAGGTTCGCGGCGAGCACCGCCAGGGTGATGAACAGGAAGACGCCCTGCATCAGCGGGTAGTCCTTCGCGCTGACACCCTGATAGAGGATGTAGCCGATGCCCGGGTAGGAGAAGACCATCTCGACGAGCAGGGTGCCGCCGACGATGAAGCCCAGCGAGAGCGCGAAGTTGGAGATGTTCGGCAGGATGGCGTTGCGCGCGGCGTAGGAGAACATCACGCGGCGCTCCGAAAGGCCCTTGGCCTGGGCGACCAGCACGTAGTCCTCGGCGGTCACGGAGACCATCATGTTGCGCATGCCGAGGATCCAGCCCGCGATGGAGCTGATGATGATCGTGATGCCGGGCAGCATGCCGTGGTAGAGGGCGCTGCCGATGAAGTCGAAGTCCCAGCCGGGCACGAACTCGTTGCTGTAGCCGCCGGACGCGGGGAACCACTGCCACTGGACGGCGAACACCGCGATGGCGATCAGGCCGAGCCAGAAGTAGGGGATCGCGGCGAAGAAGGTGGTGATCGGCAGGATCGAGTCGAGCCAGGAGCCGCGGCGCCAGCCGGCGAGGATGCCGATGCCGGTGCCGAGGAGGAAGCTGAGGATGGTGGTGATGCCCATCAGTGTCAGCGTCCAGGGCATGGACTGGCTGATGATGTCGGAGACGCCGGTCGGGAAGTAGGTGAACGACGTGCCGAGGTCGCCGTTGAACAGGTTGCCCCAGTAGTCCATGTACTGCTGCCACAGCGACGTGTCGTTGTCGAGGCCGAAGAGGACCCGCAGCGAGTCGATGGCGTCGGTGCTGAGCTGGCCCTGGTACCGGTTGATCAGGGACTGGACCGGGTCGCCCGGCATGAGCCGGGGGATGAAGAAGTTGATCGTGATGGCGGCCCACGCCGTGGCGGCGTAGAAGAGCACGCGCTGGATGAAGTACCTCACGCCGTGGCCCCCTTGTTCACCGGGCGGGCGTCGGCCTTGTCCAGGTCGTCGGCGTACAGCCAGCAGGCGGCCCACTGGCCGCCTGGCAGGTCGAAGCGGGGCGGCAGTTCGGTGCGGCAGCGCTCCATGGCCTTGGGGCAGCGCGGGTGGAACCGGCAGCCGGCGGGCGGCCTGATGAGGCTCGGCGGCTCGCCCGCCTTGTCGTCGTCCTCGGTGGCGACGACGGCCTCGCTCACCGCCTCGGCGGCCTCGGTGGGCTCGCCCGCGGGGGCGCCGGGCGCGACGGCGATGCGGTCCGGGTCGGGCGCCGAGCCGATGAGGAGCTGCGTGTACGGGTGCGCGGGGCGCTGCGTGACGGTCTCGCTGTCGCCGCCCTCGACCATGCGGCCCGCGTACATCACCAGGGTCTCGTCGGCGAAGTACCGGGCGGACGCGATGTCGTGGGTGATGTAGAGGATCGCCAGGTTGAGGCGTTCCTTCAGGTCGCGCAGGAGGTTCAGGATGCCGAGGCGTATGGAGACGTCCAGCATGGAGACCGGCTCGTCGGCGAGCAGGACCTGCGGGTCCGCGGCCATGGCACGGGCGATGGCGACGCGCTGGCGCTGGCCGCCGGACAGCTCGTGCGGGAACGAGTCGATGTAGCGCTCGGGCGGCGTCAGGTGGACGCGGCCGAGGAGTTCCTTGAGCGCGGCCTCCAGGTCGGCGGGAGTCTTCCCGGCGCGCTTGTGGATGCGCAGGGCGCGCGTGAGGTGGTACCGGATGGTGTGCGTCGGGTTCAGCGAGCCGAAGGGGTCCTGGAAGATCATCTGGACCTGGCGGCAGTAGGCGCGGAACGCGCGCCCGCGCGCGGCGCGTACCGGCTTGCCCGACAGCAGGAGTTCCCCGCCGGTGGCGGGGTAGAGCTGGGCGAGGAGCCGGGCGATGGTCGACTTGCCTGAGCCGGACTCGCCGACGACCGCGGTGACGGTGCCGCGGCGCAGCTTGATGTTGACGTCGTCGACGGCGTGGACGACCGGCCGGTCGCGGTCGGCGAGGTTGCGCAGCGTGCGGCGGACGGCGAAGTGCTTGCTGAGGTCCTTGGCCTCCAGGACGACTTCGCGGTCCCTCAGCGGCACTTCGGCCGTGGGTGGATCGGGAATTTCGGGCATGACTTGGTGTCCTGTCGTACGAGGGCGAGAGGGCGCCCGCCCCCGCCGCGGTGCTGGCGCGGTCTGGGTGCGGCGGGGGCGGGCGGTCTGGGCGGACCCGGCGGGGTCCTTGTCACTCGGGCCTTGTCAGGCGGTCCTCGTCATCGGGGGGCCTGAATCACAGGCGGCCGACGGTCCGTTCTGGGGGAAACGTGCCGTCAGTTGGCTGCTTCGAGGTTCAGGACGACCTCCAGGGCACCGCGCTGGGTGGGCTGCGGCGGGGCGTACGGGTCCTCCTCCGTCGGCCAGCCGGTCCAGTTCTTGGTGCTGTACTCCGCGCCGATGGGGCCGGCGACGGTCGGGATCATCGGCACCTCGTCGACGAGGATCCGCTGGAGCTCGTACAGCGCCTCGTTGCGGGCGTTGTCGTCGGTCGCCTCGCGGTACTCGGCGAGCGCCGCGGTGGCCTCGTCGTTCTGGAAGCGGCCGAAGTTGCCGCCGGGCGACGCCTCGCCGATCGGCTTGTACAGGTCGCCGTCCATGATGTTGGCGTACATGTCGTACGGCGTGGCACCGGTGTTGGTCCAGTGCAGCGTGGCGTCGAAGCCACCGGCGTTGACCGCGTCGGTCCACGCGTCGACGGTCTGGGTCTCGACGCTGGCCTCGATGCCGATCTCGGCGAAGTTGTCGCGGATGATCGACAGCGCGGTCAGGTAGTCGGACCAACCGGCCGGGTCGGTCAGGGTCAGCGTGACCGGGTCGCCCTCGGGGGTGCGCAGGGTGTCGCCGTCCAGTTCGTAACCGGCCTCCTCCAGCACCGCGCGGGCGCCGTCGACGTCCGGCTCCGCGACCTGGCCCTGGAACTCGGGGGCGATGAACGACTCGCCCGCGGGCAGCGGCAGACCGGTCGGGTTCTCCAGCAGCGGGTACAGACCGGCGTGGGCCACCGAGCTGATGGACTCCCGGTCGATCACCATGGACATGGCGCGGCGCAGCGCCGGGTCGTCGAACGGGGCCCGCTCGTTGTTGATCCACAGACCGTGGATGCCGAGGCCGGTCGGGAACCACAGCTTGTGGTTCTCCGGGTCGCGCTCGACGAAGACGCTTTCGTAGTCGGGCATGAAGACGTAGGACCATTCGCTGTCGCCGTTGGCGAGCGCGGTGGTCTGCGCGTTGTTGTCGTTGTACGACGTGTAGCGCAGCTCCTCGACCTCGGGCAGGTCCTGCCAGTAGCTGTCGCGGCGGACCAGCGTGACCGTCTGCGGGGTGAAGGTGTCGATGGAGTAGGGGCCGGTGCCGACCGGCTCCTGGTCCTCGTACATCTCCGGGGCCTCGACCTCGGACCATATGTGCTCGGGCACGATGTAGGTGTCGAGGATGCGCGTCTGGTTGACGAACTGCGACGACTCGAAGGTGACGGTGACGGTGTTGCCGTCGACCGCGACGTCCGAGTAGGGCAGGCCCGCGGTGTTCAGCGCGTCCGTGTTCATCAGCATGTCGAAGGTGAACGCGATGTCCTCGGCGGTGAAGTCCTCACCGTCGGCCCAGGTCACGCCCTCACGCGCGGTGATGGTGATCTGGGTGAAGTCCTCGCTGAACTCCCACGACTCGGCGAGCCACGGGTCCGGGTCCTGGTCGGGGCGGACCGGGTTGGTCATGGCGAGGGGTTCGTAGATCATCGCGCGGTAGCCGAGGGAGGCGCCGGCGGAGGTGTCGAGGAAGGGGTTGTTGTTGTTGGTCTGCGGGCCGTTCGGCATACCGACGTTCAGCACGCCGTTGCCGCCACCGCCGCCGCCGGGGCCCGACGCCCCTTCGCTGCCGCCACCGCCACAGCCGGCGATGACCCCGAGCGCGATGACGACGCTCGTCGCGGTCGTGAGCGTTCTGCGCGAACGCGTACGGACTCTCATGTTCTGGAACCTCCCGTAGGGCAATGCTGTTCTCTCGGCGCCGTGTCGTGTGCACTGTCCCGATGGTGCTGGGACCGGCGCCGCGTGCGTGTGACGCGGTCCTGCGGTGGCGCGCCGCCCGGCGGCGCTGTGGGGGGTGCGGTGGTGCTGGTGGTACGGGGTGGTGCGGGGGGTGGTGCGTGGAGGGACCGTCAGCCCGGCGCGGACGACCGGACGACGAATTCGGTGGGCAGCACGACCGGTTCGGTGTCCAGCGGGATCACACCGCCGAGGTGGTCGAGCATGCGCCGGGCCGCCGTCTCCCCCATCGCCCGCATGGGCTGGCGGACGGTGGTGAGGGGCGGTTCGGTGTAGGCCGCGATCGGGATGTCGTCGAACCCGATCACGGCCACGTCGTCCGGGACCCGGCGACCGGCTCCCCGCAGGGCGTGCAGGGCTCCGGTGGCACTGAGGTCGTTGTGCGCGAAGACGGAGTCGAAGTGCAGTCCGTCGGCCAGCGCGCGTTCGATCTGGGTCTGTCCGCTGCGGACGGTGAAGTCGCCGGGAAGGACGTACTTCTCGGTCAGGGCCACGCCGTTCTCGCGCAGCACCCGTCCGAAGCCTGTGAGCCGGTCCTGCACGCAGCCGAAGTGCCGGGGCCCGGTGATGGTGAGCGGGGCGCGGCGCCCGGAGGCGAGCAGGTGGTGCGCCGCCGCGGCGGCGCCCTCGGCGTTGGTGGTGGCGACCGAGGGGAATTCGGGGCGCTGCCCCCGGTCGTCGATCATGACGAGCGGCAGGCCCTGGTGGTGGAGCGCGGCGATCATGCGGAGCGTGTTCTCCGGCTCGATGACCAGCACCCCGTCGAAGGCGCGGGCGGACACCTGGCTGGTGAACTGCGCCATGGACACCTCACCGCGGTTGCAGGTGAAGAGGAGGAGGCCGTAGCCGGCGGCCTCCACCGTGTCGGCCACGCCCTGCACCATCTCGCCGACCCAGGGCCAGGTCAGGGACGGTACGAGCATCGCCAGTGTGCGGCTGCTGCCCCGGGCGAGGCCGACGGCGCGCGAGCTGGGGACGTACCCCAGTTCCGCGATGACGGCCCTGACGCGGTCAGCGGTCTCCGAGTCCACCTCTCCCTTGCCGTTGAGCACGCGCGAGACGGTGGTCTTGCTGACCGCCGCGGTACGCGCGACGTCGGCGATGGTGACACGCATGGACTGGGCTCCTCGGGCACATGAGGGCTGCCGTCCGACTCGGCGGCAGCGCCGACACCGGTTCCGGAACCGGTTCCGGCGATGTTGCGTGGGAGTTAACCGGCTCGCCCGAAACCCGTCAAGAGATGGCGGGTCAATCTTTTGAGGGCCACTCAGGGGCGCGCAAGCTTTCAGGTCTTGAACGCGGAAAACGTTGTACCCGGACTGACCAGCACCGCTGCTTCATGGTCACGATGACATCTCGTTCCACGCTCCCTTGCGTGACGCCCCTGTTGTCGCTGGTGAGAGACGGTATGCAGGTTTGGGGGGCGTGCCCACGGGGCAACCGGCCTCGATTCGGTAACGGTACGGACCAGACCGCCGTCCGCCCGCCCTCCCTCACCGGTTCCGCCGGTCCGTACACGCCCCGTGAGGAGGGCGTGCGGAAGGCGCGGAACACGCATGCACGCCGCCGCGCGCGGTACCCGCGTCCAGGCGCGCCGTTCCGCCGGACCAGCCGGTCCGCCATCCGGCGGACCGGCCCGGCCGGACGGCCTGTCGCCCGGGGAGACCCCGCCGCGCCTGGCAGCGTGCCCGGTACGGCGGACCCCGGCGGGGGCCGGGCAGCCCCCTGAGAGCCGGGCAGCCCCCTTCGAGAGCCGGATTGAGGAGCGCAGATGCAGATCGGTTACAAGCTCGCGTCCGAGGCGTTCGGGCCCGACGAGCTGGTGCGGCAGGCGGTGCTCGCCGAACGGGCGGGCTTCGACTTCGTCGAGATGAGCGACCACTTCCACCCGTGGCTCGACAACCAGGGCCACTCGCCCTTCACCTGGACGGTCTTCGGCGCCATCGCGGCGAAGACCGACCGGGTCGGTCTCGCGACCGGCGTGACCTGCCCGACCGTCCGCTACCACCCGGCGGTCATCGCCCAGGCCGCCGCCACCCTCGCCCTGCTCTCCGGCGGCCGCTTCACCCTCGGTCTCGGTGCGGGCGAGCGGCTGAACGAGCATGTCGTCGGTCCCGGCTTCCCCGAGTCCGTGCCCGAGCGGCACGAGAGGCTGCGCGAGGCGGTGGAGATCATCAAGCTGCTGTGGCGCGGCGGTTACCGGAGCTACGAGGGCAGGCACCTGCGCCTGGCGGACGCCCGGGTCTTCGACCTGCCGGACGAACCGCCGCTCGTCGCGCTCGCCGCGGGCGGGCACGAGGCGGCCACGCTCGCCGCCGAGACGGGCTGCGGCCTCTTCGCCACCGAGCCGCGCCCCGAACTGGTGGACACCTACCGGCAGTCGGGCGGCGACCTGCCGCGCTACGCCGAGGTGCCGCTGGCCTGGGCGCCGGACGAGCGCACCGCCGCGCGCGCCGCGCTGGAGACGAACCGCTGGGGTGTCACCGGCTGGAAGGTCATGAGCGAGCTGCCCAACCCGGTGAACTTCGAGGCGGCCACCACCACGGTGCGCGAGGAGGACATGCTGGAGCAGTTCGCCTGCGGCAGCGACCCGGACCACCACGTCGCGATGGCGCGGAAGTTCGCGGACGCGGGCTTCGACCGGCTGGTCCTGATGAACGCGGGTCCCGACCCGGACGGGTTCATCGAGTTCTTCCGCGACGAGCTGGCGGGCCGCCTGCGCGACCTCAGCCCGCGCGACGCGGCCGTCTGACCCGGGGACGGACGGCACGAACGGGCGGGGCGGTGCGGGGTACGCCGGTACCCCGCACCGCCCGCGCCGGGTGCGCTCAGTGGGCGGTGCCGGTCCTCCACAGGATCCGGCCGTCCGCCGCGCGGATCACGACGTCGCCGTCCGCCCGCACGACCAGGACGGCGCCGGGGTTGCCGCCCGTGCCGGTGCTCCACAGAACCGCGCCGGTCACGTCCACGAGCACCAGGGACCCGTCCTCGCGCAGCTCGCCGCGCACCCCGGTGCTCCCCGCCATCCCCGCGTCCCAGAGGCGGTTCTCGTTCTCGTCGCGGACGACGAGGTTGTTGTCGGCCTCGTACCGCAGCCGCGCCTTGCCCGAGCTGACGACCTCGCCCCGCGCGACGATCGCGGGCGCGGTCACCACCCGGTCGCGCGGCGGGCCGCCGCCCGGCGGGAGCGCCCCCTCGGCCAGCAGCTTCAGCGCGCTGAGCGACGGCGCGAACGCGTACACCCCGCCCTCGGTGCGCACGAACTGGCGCAGACTCAGCTCCGCCATCCCGTCACCCTCCCGGCCGCCGACGGGGAACGCGACGGTGCCCTCGCGCCCCAGCACGGC
Organism: Streptomyces sp. NPDC049879; assembly: GCF_044461265.1. NCBI lineage: Bacteria > Bacillati > Actinomycetota > Actinomycetes > Kitasatosporales > Streptomycetaceae > Streptomyces > Streptomyces sp. NPDC049879. The sequence continues at coordinate 264,671 of NZ_JBITKT010000007.1, forward strand.
GTCGCGGCCGACCGAGGGCTCCCTGCTCGGGAAGTCGTGGCCGTCGATCCAGGTGCGCTGGACGAACTCGAACTGCGCGATGAGGTCGGCCTGATAGGACACGAAGACGAGCCCGCGCGGCGCGTCGGGCCCGTTCCCGCCGCCCGCGGCCGGGTCGAAGGGCAGGCCGAACGGGATGCCGCGCCGCATGATGCGCCGCCCGTCGAGCGCCCCCTTCTGCTCCAGCGCCGCGTCGTCGTCGACGTTCACCTTGAGGCCGTCCCGGGGGTTGCACTTGCGCATGTGCGAACACAGCGGCGTGACGCGGCCCTCGAAGTCGTCGGCGAACGTCACGTCGTTGTCCCCGTCGTCGGCGAGGACCGACGCCGGGTCGGCGTCCGGGTACTTGGCGACCGGCGCGCCGGAGCGCCAGCGCCCGAACAGGCGCGCCGCCAGCCACTCGGAGCCGGCGTCCTCCGGGACCGCGCCCGCCTCCTTCAGCACCCGCAGCTGGTCCGCGACCTGCGCCCACCAGCCCGGCACGTCCTGGGCGAGGCGGCGCACCACCTGGAACGACCCGTCGGCCATCCAGTCGGGCAGGTAGGGGCCGAGCCGGTGGTCGGCCGGGTGCCCGTGCACGATCTCGCCCGCGGGCAGGACGCGGGTGCCCGGCTTGCCGCGCTGATGCTGCGGGTCGTCCGGGTCGCGCTCGTCGAAGCCCTCCACGGCGGGCTGGCTGATGCCGTCCTTGAAGCCGAAGTGCTCCTTGCCGCGCCGGTCGCCGGTGAGCGTCGCGCCGTACTGCTCGAACGACACGGTCACCCGGTGCGTCGCGGCCTCCTGGCGTTCGCGGGCCAGCGCCGCGTGCAGGTCCTCGACCCGGTCGGCGGCCACGGTCAGCACCGCGTGGACGGGCAGGGTGTGGCCCGCGCCGAAGAGCCAGTCCGAGGGGTCGTTCGCCCCGGTGTCGCCGAGCGACGCGGCGCGTGCCGCCATGCCCTGGACGAACGCCTCCTGCGTGCTGCCCCTGGGGACGTCCGCGTACGGGGCGCCGCCGACGAGGGTGACGAGCCCGGGGTGCGTGAAGCCGACGGAGCGCCAGACGGCGTTGAGGTTGTGCGGGTCGTCGCCGCCCGAGTTGCGCCGGGCGCGGCTGAAGACGGCGTTGAACGCCGCGACGTCCCGGGTCGTGGCGATGCGGTGCCTGAGGCGCCCCAGCCAGCGGCGGGCGCGCTCGCCGTTGCCGAAGGTCAGGAACAGCAGCTGGACATGGTCCTTCTTGAACCCGGCGAGCACGTCGCCCTGGATCTCGGTGCTGCGGCGCAGCGGGAGGTCGGGCTGGGTGAGCGGGTCGCCCGCCTGGTCCGGTACGTGCGACGGCGCGGGCGGGACGTCGGAGTGCGCGCCGGTGTCCTCCGCGGGCGCGGCGGGCGCGGGCAGGGGCGGCGCGGGCGGTGCGGTGGTGGTGACGGCGGCGGATGCGGCGCCGTCCAGCGTCGTGACGGTGCCCGCCTGTCCGGACGCGGGCGTGGCTGATGTGAACCCCATGGAACTCCCCCGTTGTGCTGCGAACCGTTGTGCTTCGGATCCCCGATGCGGCCGCGCCGGTGCGGCCGGCCGCCTGCCCGAACGTATCCATCCGCTGGTCACGCTGTGTGCGGTCGGACGGTCAATCCACTCGTTCGAGCGAACTGGGAGCGTGGGCGGACCGGTCAGGACGCGAGCGCCGCGAGCCGGCGCTGCGCCGGGTGCAGGGAACGGCGCGCGCGGTGCAGGCCGGTCCACGGGTCGCCGCGCTCGGCGAGCCGGTCCGGCAGGGTCCGCAGCGTCCAGTCGCGCGGCCCGAGCCCGGGGTCGTCCACCTCGTCCCAGCTCAGCGGGGTGGCGACCGGCGCGTGGGGCCTGGCGCGCACGGCGTACGGTGCGACGGCCGTCTGCGCGTAGCCGTTCCGCTGGGTGTCGAGGTAGAGGCGGCCCGCGCGGCGGTTCTTGCGCGCTTCGGTGGTCAGCCGGTCGGGGTGACGGGCGGCGAGGGTGTCGGCGACGTCGCGCGCGAAGCCGCGCACCGTGTCGAAGTCGCTGCGCCCGTCCAGGGGGACGAGGACGTGCAGGCCGCGCGAGCCGGTGGTCATGACGACGGGCCGCAGGCCGAGGCCGGTCAGCAGGCCGCGCAGTTCCCGGGCGGCCCAGCGGACCGTGCCGAAGTCGGCGCGGGGGCCGTCGCCGCCCTCGCCCTCGGAGGGCGGGTCGAGGTCGAACACCAGCCGGTCGGGGCAGTCGAGGCCGCCGGTCCTGCTGAGCCAGACGTGCGGCGTGATGCACGCCTGGTCCGCCAGGTACGCGAGGGTCGGCGCGTCGTCGCAGACGGCCATGGTGAGGCTGCCGCCCGCCTTGGGGACCTCCTGGCGGTGCACCCAGTCGGGGAAGTGGGCGGGGATGTCCTTGTGGAAGAACGACCTGCCCTCCCAGCCGTCCGGGTACCGCTCCATCGAGACGGGCCGGTCGCGCACGTACGTGAGCATCGGCCGGGCCACCGTGCGGTAGTAGTCGAACAGTTCCGCCTTGGTGATGCCGTCCTCGGGGAACATCTCCTTGTCCGGGTTGGACAGGGGCACCTGCCGCCCGCCGACCCGGACCTCCCGCCGCTTGCGTGCGCTCACCGCGCCCGGGTTCCCCGTGTGCCGCGGCGCAAACGGCGGCACGGCGGGGCTCCCCGGCGGGCGGCCGCGGCGGGTTTTGGCGGCGGGGACGTCGGTTACCCGCCCCGGGAGCGCGGTGGAGCAGTCGGACATTCCCGGTCTGCCCCCGCGACACACCGGACAACCCCGGACGAGAACGCGGCAACGCCGGAGGAAAGGGAGGCATCCCATGCGCATCGCGTTCCTGGTGGCGCCGGAAGGCGTCGAACAGGTCGAGCTGACCGAGCCCTGGCGGGCGCTGACCGAGACGGGCGAGACCCCGCAGCTGGTCTCCACGAAGCCGGGCCACATCCAGGCGTTCAAGCACCTGGACCACGGCGACACGTTCCCCGTGGACCGGACCGTCGACCAGGTGACGGCGAAGGACTACGACGCCCTCGTCCTCCCCGGCGGCGTGGCCAACCCCGACGCGCTGCGGCTCGACGAGCGCGCCGTCGCCTTCGCGAAGGGCTTCTTCGAGGCGGGCAAGCCGGTCGCGGCGATCTGCCACGCGCCGTGGACCCTGATCGAGGCGGACGTGGTGCGCGACCGCACCATGACCTCGTGGCCCAGCCTGCGCACCGACCTGCGCAACGCCGGTGCGCACTGGGTGGACGAGCGCGTGGCCGTCTGCACGAGCGGGCCGAACACGCTGGTGACCAGCCGCAGGCCGGACGACCTGCCCGCCTTCGACGAGGCGATGCTGAACGAGTTCGGGAAGGCGATCGCATGAAGCTCGACATCCTCGAACCCCTCCTGAGCAGGCCGGGGCCGTGGGCGTCCGTGTACGTGGACACCTCGCGGACCTCCGAGAACGCGGTGCGGATCGGCGAGCTGCAGGCGCGCGACGCCTACGACCGGCTCGGCGAGCAGGGCGCCGACGAGGCGACCCGCCGCGCCGTCCGCGCGACCGTGGACGGCCTCGACCGCGAGCACCTGGGCCACGCCGTGTTCGCCACGGACGGCGAGACCGTGCTGTCGGTCCCGCTGACGGACCCGCCGCTCTCCCCGCCGCTGACCGACTGGGCGCCGCTGGCCAGGCTCGGCCCGCTGCTCGACCACGGCGGCCCGGAACCGCGCTGCCTGGTCGCGTTCGTCGACCGCAGGGGCGCCGACTTCGAGCTGCGCGGCATGCGGCGGCACCCGGCGGACGCGGGGCACGTCTCCGGCCGCCAGTGGCCGATCCACCGCACCGCGCGCGACGACTGGGGCGAGCGCCACTTCCAGCTGGCCGTCGAGAACACCTGGGAGGAGAACGCCCGGGAGACCGCCGACGTGCTGGCGTCGGAGGCCGCGCGCACCGGCGCCGAGATGATCGTCGTCGCGGGTGACGAGCGCGAGCGGCGCTCGGTGTGGGAGCAGCTGCCCGAGCCGCTGCGGCAGATCGCGTACGAGGCGGAGTCCGGCGGCCGTGCCGCGGGCGCGGACAACACGCTGCTGGACGCCCAGATCGACGCGGCGCGCGTGGACATCGCCCGGCAGCGGGCGGCGGAGACGCTGGAGCGCTTCCAGGCCGGGCGCATGCCGTCGTACGGCGACTCGGCGGAGGGCGTGCCCTCGCTGGTGGACGCCGCGCGCGAGCACCGGCTCGACACGCTGCTGATGCGCGTCGGCGGGCCCGACCTGCACCGGGACGTCTGGGTCGGCCGCGACCCCGACCAGATCGCGGTGCGGCGCACGGACGCCGAGGCCCTCGGCGTGTACGACCCGTGGGCGGTGCGGGCGGATGACGCGCTGCTGCGCTCGGCGGCGGCGACCGGCGCCGACGTGGTGCCGCTGCCCGCCGAGGCGGACGCGCGGGACGAGGCGCTCGGCCCGCCGCTCGGCTCGATGGAGTACCCGTCGGGCGGGCTCGGCGGCCTGCTGCGCTGGCCGTACCAGGACGGCGTGCCCGGCGGTGGCAACCGCGCCGTGCCGTGAGCACCGGCGCGGGCGCCGCGGCCCGGCGGGACGGGTGGCCGGAAACGGCCGCCGCCCGCCGGCGCGCCGCCGTCCCCGGCGTTACGCGCGGGACCGTGCGGGTACCCGCGCTCGGAATCGGACCCCGGCCCCGGCCGGGATGCAGGGAGGCTCGGACATGACCGCGACCATGGACACGACCACGGACCAGTTCCTGGCAGATCTGGCGCAGCAGCTGCGGGTGGACTCGGTGCGCGCCACGTCGGGCGCCCACTCGGGCCACGCGACGTCGTCGATGTCCGCCGCGGACCTGATGTCCGTGCTGCTGGCGCGGTACTTCCGCTACGACTTCGACTGGCCCGACCACCCGGGGAACGACCATCTGATCTTCTCCAAGGGGCACGCGTCGCCGTTGCTGTACGCCATGTACAAGGCGGCGGGCGTGGTGACCGACGAGGAGCTGATGACGTTCCGCACGCTCGGCAGCCGCCTCGAAGGGCACCCGACGCCGCGCCTGCCCTGGGTGGACGTGGCGACCGGCTCCCTCGGCCAGGGCCTGCCGATCGGCGTCGGCGTGGCGCTGACCGGCCGCAGGCTGGACAAGATGCCCTACCGGGTGTGGGTGCTGTGCGGCGACAGCGAGATGGCGGAGGGCTCCGTCTGGGAGGCGTTCGAGCACGCCGGGTACGAGAAGCTCGGCAATCTCACGGTGATCGTGGACGTGAACCGCCTCGGCCAGCGCGGCCCGACCCGCCACGAGTGGGACCTCGACGCCTACGCCCGCCGCGCCGAGGCGTTCGGCTGGCACACGATCGAGGTGGACGGGCACGACATCGCCGCCGTCGACGCCGCCTACGCCGAGGCCGCGGGCGAGGAGGACCGGCCGACCGTCATCCTGGCGCGGACGAAGAAGGGCCGCGGCGTGAAGGCCGTGGAGGACCAGGAGGGCAAGCACGGGAAGCCGGTGCCCGACGAGACCGAGGCCATCGCCGAGCTGGGCGGCATCAGGGACCTGCGGGTGGACGTCGAGCGCCCGCCCGCCGCCACGGCGCCGCGCCGCGCGCAGGGCGTCCACACGCGCATGCCGCGCTACGAGATGGGCGAGCCCGTCGCGACGCGCAACGCGTACGGCGACGCGCTGACGGCCGTGGGCGAGGTGCGCGAGGACGTGGTGGCGCTGGACGGGGAGGTCGCGGACTCGACGCGCTCCGGCGTGTTCGCCGAGAAGTTCCCCGACCGCTTCTTCGAGTGCTACATCGCCGAGCAGGAGATGGTCGCGACGGCGGTGGGCATGCAGGTGCGGGGCTGGACGCCGTACGTCTCGACGTTCGCCGCGTTCCTGACGCGCGCGCACGACTTCCTGCGGATGGCGTCGGTCAGCAGGGCGAAGCTCAGCGTGGCCGGGTCGCACGCGGGTGTGGCGATCGGCGAGGACGGGCCGTCGCAGATGGCGCTTGAGGACCTCGCCATGTTCCGCTCCCTCCACGGCAGCACCGTGCTGTACCCGTGCGACGCGCACCAGACGGGCCACCTGACGGCCGCCATGGCCGATCTGGAGGGCATCAGCTACCTGCGGACGTCGCGGGGGAAGATGCCGGTGATCTACGGGCCGGACGAGGAGTTCCCCGTGGGCGGCAGCAAACTGCTGCGGGCGTCGTCCGACGACGTGGTGACGGTCGTGGCCGCGGGGGTGACCGTGCACGAGGCGCTGAAGGCGGCCGACGAGCTGGCCGGCGAGGGCATCCGCGTGCGCGTGATCGACCTCTACTCGGTGAAGCCGGTGGACGTCGCGACGCTGCGCGAGGCGGCCGACGTGACGGGCTGCCTGCTGACGGTGGAGGACCACCATCCCGAGGGCGGGATCGGCGACGCGGTGTTCGAGGCGTTCGGCGACGGGCGTCCCGTGCCGAGGCTGCTGCGGCTCGCCGTCAGCTCCATGCCGGGCTCGGCGACGGAGGCGGAGCAGCTGGAGGCGGCGGGCATCGACGCCTCGGCCATCGCCACGGCGGTACGCCGCCAGGCAGCGGGCCACGGCACCGTCTGACGCCGCTCTAGGACACGGCCTGGCCGCCGCCCCGTCTGCCGCTGTGGGCGAGGGTGGCGGCCAGGACGCGTTCCGCGGTCTCCTCGACGGCCGGGAGCGCGGCGAGCACCGCGCGGGCGCGTGCCGTGAGGTCGGCGGCCGAGGTGATGCCCAGGTCGGCGAGCGCGGCGTGGAAGGCGGGCTCCAGCTCGCGGCGCAGCGCGGCGGGCGCGTCGGCGTCCAGCGCCGTATGGCAGCGCGCGAACGTCGCGGCGATCCAGAACATCACCTCGCGGTGCCGCCCCTGCCGGATCAGCCGCAGGCTGCCGTCCACGGCGATGGGCCTGGCGGCGGGCGTCAGGTCCGAGCTGAAGAAGAACGGGGTGCGGGCGACGGCGGCCGTCGCGTCGAAGGTGCGCGCGAGGGCGTGCAGGTGCTCCTCCGCGCGCCGCGCCGTGAGGTCCTGGCAGCCGAGCAGCGTGAGCAGCTCCTCGTACGCGTCGCCGAGTCCGTGGGCGGTGAGCAGTTCGCGGGCGGCGAGGTAGCGCAGCCGTACGGTCGGGTTGCGCAGACCGGCGACGAGCACGACGTGCGTGGTGACGCCCGTCGGGAACAGCCACGCCAGCACGGTCTGCGGCCAGGGCGCGGCGGTGGGGTCGAAGCCGGTCAGGGCGCGTGCGACGTTGCCGCGCGCCTCCGCCCAGCGGCGGCGCACCCAGCGGGGCTCGGCGAACGCGCGGCCCACCTCCGTCCGCAGCCGTCCCAGCTCGCCCGTGGGGTCGGCGAGCACGGTGTCCCCGGCCGCGAGGTCCGCGCGGAACGCGCCCGCCAGGTGGTAGGAGCCGAGCACGTCCGCCGGGGAGGCGAGCCGGGCGTGCGGCAGGTAGGAGACTTCGAGGAGCGCGCCGCCGTACAGGAACTTCCCCGGCTTGTGGCCCTCGGGCAGCTCGTCCAGGACGACCATCACGTCCGTGTCCGAGCCGACCGGGACCTCCGCGCCGGGCGGCAACGACAGCGTCGAGCCGGTCAGGTACGCGCCGCGGAAGCCGGGCAGGCGGCTCCCGTGGCGCGCGACCCAGTCGGCCGCCGCGTCCCTGGCGTCCCCGGCCAGCACCGTGCCGTCAGCCCGCCCGGTCGAAGTGGGCGGCGGCCAGGTACTCGGGCTTCGGGTCGAGGGCGGCGGCCAGCCGGAAGTGCCGCAGCGCCTCGTCGCCGCGCCCGGCGCGCTGGAGCGTGCGGGCGAGCGCGAAGTGCGCGAACGGGTTGTCGGGCTCGCGCTCCAGCACCAGGCCGAATTCCAGCTCGGCGGCCCGCAGCTGCGCCGCCAGGAAGAAGGCGCGGGCGCGCAGCAGGCGCGCGGCGGTGTTCTCCGGGTGCGCGCTGACGACGGGGTCGAGCAGCTTGAGGGCGCCGCGCGGGTCGCGGGCGTCGATGAGGTGCTCGGCCGCGCGGTAGGCGATGACGTTGGTCTCGGGAGTGGCTTCGGGCACGGGAGTCTCCTTGCGCTCGCTGCCGGACGGGCCCGCGGGTGTCCGGGGCTCCGAGCCGGGGAACGTTGCCGACCGGGGGGTTATTCCCCGTGCGGGCCCGTTCCCGCACCTCCGGCCAGAACGGCGGCCCGCCGGGCGGGGGCGGGGGGCCGCGGCTAGCCTGGGGGATCATGGCCACGTCCGACGCTCCGACGCCCCGTCCGCAGCCGTCCGACGAGCTGCCGCCGCGGCGGCGCATCCTCGTCCTCGCGATCTGCTGCATGAGCCTGCTGATCGTCAGCCTCGACGTGACCGCGCTGAACGTCGCCCTGCCGTCGCTGCAGCGCGAGCTGGACGCGGACATCTCCGGGCTCCAGTGGACGGTGGACATCTACACGGTGGTCATCGCGTCTTTCCTGATGCTGTCCGGCTCGACGGCGGACCGGATCGGGCGGCGCAAGGTGTTCCAGACGGGCCTGGTGGTCTTCGTGACGGGCTCGGTGCTGTGCGCCCTGGCGCCGAGCCTGGGGTGGCTGGTCGCGTTCCGCGCGGCGCAGGCCGTGGGCGGGTCGATGCTGAACCCGGTGGCGATGTCGATCATCACCAACACCTTCCGCGACCCCAAAGAGCTGGCGCGGGCGATCGGCGTGTGGGGCGGTGTCGTCGGCATCTCGATGGCGGTCGGGCCGGTGGTCGGCGGCGCGCTGGTGCAGTCGTTCGGCTGGCGGGCGATCTTCTGGATCAACCTGCCGATCGGGCTCGCGGCGCTGTTCCTGACGATGCGGTTCGTGCCGGAGTCGCGGGCGCCGCGCCCGAGGCGTCTCGACCCGGTGGGCCAGCTGCTGGTGATCGTGGTGCTCGGCGGGCTGACGTTCGGGATCATCGAGGGCGGCAAGGAGGGCTGGACGTCGCCGCTGCTGGTGGCGCCGGTGGCGCTGGCGGTGGCCGCGCTGGTCGCGCTGCTGGTGTACGAGCCGCGGCGCGCGCAGCCGCTCCTGGAGGTGCGCTTCTTCCGGAGCGCGCCGTTCAGCGGGGCGTTCGGCATCGCGATCGCGGCGTTCGCGGGCCTGGGCGGCTTCCTCTTCCTCAACACGATCTACCTCCAGGACGACCGCCACCTGTCGGCGCTCGACGCGGGTCTGCACCTGCTGCCGATGGCGGCCGTGACGCTGTTCTTCTCCCCGCTGTCCGGCTACCTGGTGGGGCACATCGGCCCGCGGGTGCCGCTGCTGCTGGCCGGGACGGCGATCACGGCCAGCGGCATCCTGCTGACCCGTCTGCACCCGCACACGTCGCTGCCGCTGCTGTTCGCCGCGTACGCGCTCTTCGGCATCGGCTTCGGGCTGGTCAACGCGCCGCTGACCAACACGGCGGTGACCGGTATGCCGCGCTCGCAGGCGGGCGTGGCCGCGGGCATCGCCTCGACGGGGCGGCAGATGGGGTCGGCGCTCGGCGTGGCGGTGGTGGGCACGGCGCTCGGCGCCGGTTCGCAGACGGCGGGCTGGTGGATCATCGCGGCCTGCGGGCTGCTGGTCCTGGCGATGGGCGCGCTGACCACCGGCCGCTGGGCCAGGGGCACGGCGGACCGGGCGGCGGAGGCGCTGCCGGAGGAGTCGGTGCCGATCGCGCAGCAGCGCCCCGGCGCGTGAGCCCCGGCGTACGCGCCCGTGAAACACGCGTGTCACGCGCGGGAGTTATGCTCCAGCTCCCATGATCATCACAGGAGCCATGGCCGCCTGAGCCCGCGGCCGTGGCGGGGGCCAGGACGCCCCGGTCCACGGCGTCCGGCGGGTCCCGGCCCGTGATCCCGACGCGGTGGACCATGCCGGTCTGTTGGCCTCGGTTGATGACGGGAGCGTGCGCGATAACACTTCGCATATGGCTGAGCAGCGCGGGAGCAGCCACCACCCAGGTGATCCGGATGCTGCGCGACAATCCGGACGCCCACCCGGTCCGCGTCCACGGGACGAACGTCGATCCCGCCGCGCCCGCCCTGGCGGCGTGCGACGTGGCGGAGGTCGAGCCCCACCGGGTCTCCGACGCGGAGTACGCCGACTTCGCCCTCGACTTCTGCCGGCGGCACGGCATCGACGTGCTGATCCCGCCCCGGCGGCTGGACGCCCTGGCGCCGCGCGCCGCCGACTTCGCCGCGGCCGGGACACGGCTGATGGCGTCGTCACCGGCCGCCATCAGGGTGCTGACGAGCAAGAGCCGCACGTACGAGGCCGCCCGCGCCATCGGCGTGCCGGTGCCCGACTGGCGGGTCGTGTCGGACGCGGACGGCCTGCGGGCGGCGGTGGCGGAGCTGCGCGCGGCGGGCGGCCCCGTCTGCATCAAACCGGCGGGCGAGTACTCCGCGTTCGGCTTCCGCATCCTGGACGACGGGCCGCCGAGCCTGCGCGACCTGCTGCAGCCGGCGAGGCCCCTGGTGTCGGTCGGCGCGGTCGCGGAGGCGCTGGAACGGGCGGCGCAGGCCCGCGAGAAGGTGCCCCGGTTCATCGTGATGCCGTACCTGGACGGCCCCGAGGTCAGCGTGGACTGCCTCTCCGCGCCCGGCGGGGAGCTGCTGGCGGCGGTGCCGCGCGCCAAGCAGGGCCGCTACCGGCTGCTGCTCGACGACCCCGAGGCGGCGCGGATCGCCGGGCTCGTCGTCGGGCACTTCGGGCTCGCGTACCTGTCGAACGTCCAGCTGCGCCACTGGCGGGGGCGGCCGGTGCTCCTGGAGGCGAACCCGCGGCCGTCCGCCGGGATCTTCCAGACGGCCTTCACCGGCGTCAACCTGCCCTGGGCGGCCGTCCGGCTGCTGCTCACCGGGGACGCCGGGCCGGTGTCGGGGCTGCGGCTCGGCGGCCGGGTGGCCGTGACGGAGGTGGCGACCGAGGTGCGGGAGGTCACGCCGGGCGTGGTCAGGCAGCGGACCGCGCACCCGGGCGAGCTGGCGGCCACCGCCTGACGCGCCGCGCCCCCGGTCGCCGAGGGCTCGGGACCGGGGGCGCGGGCGGGGCACGGCTCAGGCCGGGGGCGGCGCGGTCGTCCCCCTCGGCACGAAGCGCACGGCGGGCGACCAGCGCGGCGTGACCGGCACCCCGTCGATCAGTTCGAGGACCGACAGGGCCACCGACACGCCGAAGTCGTGCACGTCGCCGCGCATCACCGACAGCGCGGGCGACGCGAGCTGGCACATCGCCGAGTCGTCCCAGGCGATCAGCGACAGCTGGTCGGGCACGGACACGCCGAGGTCCTTCGCGAGCCCGAGCCCGGCCAGGGCCATCACGTCGTTGTCGTACATGATGGCCGTCGGCCGCCCGGGACGGCGCAGCAGCTGCGCGGTCAGCTCGGCGCCCGCCTCGGCCGAGTAGTCGCCCTCGACCAGCACCGGCTCGATCCCCGCCTCGCGGCAGCTCGCGACGTACGCCCGTGTCCTGGCCCGCGTGTGCAGCAGCGTGCCGGGGCCCGTGACGCGGGCGATCCGCCGGTGGCCCAGGCCGGTCAGGCGGCCGAACGCCTCGCGGACCGGCCCGACGTCGTCCGTCGGCACCGCCGGGGTCTCCGGATCGGCCGCCCACGTGCCGACGACCAGGTACGGCAGCCGCAGGTCGCGCAGCACGCCCGGCCTGCGGTCGCCCTCCTCCAGGTTGACCACCACGACCGCGTCGACCAGGCCGTGCGCGGCCCAGCGCCCGTACGTGGCGATCTCCGCGTCGTGCGAGGGCACCACGTGGAGGAGGACGGACAGCCCGCGCCCGGCGAGCGTCTCCTCGATCCCCGCGATGAACTCCATGAAGAACGGCTCGACGCCCAGCAGCCGCGCCGGGCGCGCGAGCACAAGCCCCACGGCTCCCGGCCGGTTCACCCGATGCCGTCCGCCCCGGACGCCGCCAGCGAGTTGACGCTGCGCAGCACGAGCGGTCCGGTGAACTCCGCCGGGTCGACCTCGGCGGCGGTGCGCACGGTGAAGCTGTGCGTCTCGCCCGGCAGGAGGCTCACCAGCATCTCGTCGGCCTCGGCGTCCGGGGCGACCCGGTCGGCGAGCAGGGCCACGTCGCGGGCGAACGAGCGGGCCCGCACGTCCACCCGGTAGCCGCCGGGCACGGCGGTCGCCTCGGCGTCCAGGGCGGCCGGGTCGTACGCGAGGTCGGGGTCCTCGGCGAAGAGGTGGACCGCGCGGGCGGTCTCCCCCGCGCCCTCGGGTCCCGCGGTGGCCACGAGCACCTCCCTGGCCGCGTCGGCCGGGGTGACCAGCGCGTCGGCGAGTTCCAGCACGACGGCCGAGCGTGCCGCCGCGTCCAGGGGCAGCGTAGCGGTGGCGAGGACGTCGCCGCCGAACGTCACGCGGCGCACGGTGACGGGGCCGCGCCACGGCTCGCCGGTGTCGTTGACCGCGACGAGGGCGGGGCGGCCGTCGCGCGGCTGGACCGTCAGCAGCCGGGGGGTGTACGCGTGGCGCAGGCCGTACCACAGCGGCTTGCGGCGGCCCTCGCCGTCGACGGCGGCCCAGGAGGTCACCGGCCAGCAGTCGTTGAGCTGCCAGACGAGGGACCCGGCGGTGCGCGGCCACCAGGAGCGGAAGTGCTCGATGCCGAAGCGCACGGCGCGCGCCTGGTTGAGCTGGGTGGCCCAGTGCCAGTCGGCGAACGTGGCGGGGGCGGGCAGGTGCGGCGCCATGCCGCGGTCGAGCTTGCCGTTGCCGTCCTCGGCCTTCTGGTGGAGGAGGAAGCCGGGCGAGGTGGGGGTCAGCGGCTCGTCGTGCACCCAGTCGGTGAGCGTGCGCCAGGTCGCGGGGCCCTGGAAGCCGAACTCGGAGCAGAAGCGCGGGATGTTGTCGCGGTAGGCGGTGTAGTCGACGCGGTTCCAGACCTCCCACTCGTGGCGGGTGCCGTGGTCCTCGTCGTTGGGGTGCTTGTCCTCGGGGGTGAAGCCGGGGCTGTACGGGCTGCCGTCGGAGTAGGCGCGGGTCGGGTCCAGCTCGGCGACGATGGAGGGGAACAGCTCGGTGTAGTAGCGGCGGCCCCAGGTGCGGCCGTCGAGGGGCTCCTGCCAGTTCCAGTCGATCCAGCCCCACAGGTTCTCGTTGCCGCCGTTCCAGAGGGCGAGCGAGGCGTGGGAGGTGAGGCGGGCGACGTTCTCCCGCGCCTCGGCCTCGAACTCGCCCCACAGCGGCTCTTCCTCGGGGTAGGCGGCGCAGGCGAGGAGGAAGTCCTGCCAGACGAGGACGCCGCGCTCGTCGCAGACGTCGTAGAAGTCCTCGGACTCGTAGATGCCGCCGCCCCAGATGCGGAGCATGTTCATGTGGGCGTCCACGGCCTGGTCCACGCGGCGTTCGAGGCGCTCGCGGGTGATGCGGGTCAGGAAGTGGTCGTCGGGGATCCAGTTGGCGCCCTTGGCGAAGATCCGCACGCCGTTGACGACGAAGGTGAAGGGGGTGCCGGTCTCGTCCGGCGTGGTGTCCACGGTGACGGTGCGGAAGCCGACGCGCCGCTCGGCGCCGTCGAGCCGCCCGGCGGCCGAGGCGAGGGTGACCTCCAGGCCGTAGAGCGGCTGCTCGCCGTAGCCGACGGGCCACCACAGGCGTGCGCCGGGGACCTCGACGGTGACCGTCGCGGTGTCGGACCCGGCCGGGACGGTGGCCTCGGCGCGGTGCCCGTCGACGGCGGCGGTCAGCGTGAGGTCGGCGGCGTCCTCAAGGCCCGAGCGCTCGACGCGGACGTGGACCTCGACGCGCCCGGTGCCGTCGTCGGCGACGGTGACGAGCGGCCGCACCTCGGCGAGCCGCGCGGTGCGCCAGCGCTCCAGGCGGACCGGCTTCCAGATCCCGGCGGTCTGGAGGTCGGGGCCCCAGTCCCAGCCGAAGCTGCACGCCATTTTGCGCACCATGTTGAACGGGTGGCCGTACGCGCGGGGGCGCTCGCCGAGGCGCTTCTCGACCTCCTCGGCGTGGACGAGCGCGGAGCGGAAGGTGACGGCGAGGGGCGCCGGGGTGCCGTCCAGGGCGTCGCGGACGTCGAAGCGGTGGGTGCGGAACATGTTCGCGGTCTCGCCGAGCACCCGTCCGGCCAGCTCGACGGTGGCGACGGTGTCGAGGCCCTCGAAGACGAGGTCGATCCGCTCGTCCGGCGCCGCGGCGGGCGCCTCGACGGTGGTGTCGTACCGCCAGTCGGTGCGGTGCGCCCAGACCAGCTCCTCCTCGACGCGGTCGAGGTAGGGGTCGCGGATGAGGCCCGCGGCCAGCAGGTCGAGGTGGGCGCTGCCGGGGACCTGGGCGGGCAGGCTGCGGCCCGCGACGGTGTCGGGGACCGGCCCGGCGACCGCCGTGAGGCGCCAACCGTCGTGCAGGGCGTGGCGGATCATCGTGAACACTCCCAAGAACGTTTCTCTCGCCGTCGGCGCGGCCAGAGATTCTTACGCAGCTGAACAAAGTAAGTCAACAGAGGCGGACGGGCCCCGGATCCGGGCCGGCCCGGCCGCTCCCCCGCGGGCGGCCGGGCCCACCCCGGGGCGGTGCGCGCCCGGCCCGGCTCAGGTCCGGCGGGCGCGGCTCACACCGGGTCCCCGGCGGCGGGGTCGGCCGCCGCCGCCGCGATCGGCGCCGCCTCGTCGAACGACTGCCAGGACCCCGTGTAGTGGTCGTACGACCGCGCCAGGTCCTCGGGGGCGATGGCCCCGGGGGTGTCGGCAAGGGTGCGGCCGCGGTCGTCCGGGTTGGGCGCCGCGGTGGCCAGCAGCTTCGTGTACGAGTGCCTGGGGGTGAGGATGACGTCGTCCGCCGGGCCGCGCTCGACCACACGGCCGCGGTACATCACCAGGATCTCGTCGGAGAAGTGCCGCGCCGTGGCGAGGTCGTGCGTGATGTAGAGGACGGCGAGACGGTCCTCGCGCTGGAGCCTCGCCAGCAGGTTGAGCACCCCGAGGCGGATCGACACGTCGAGCATCGACACCGGCTCGTCGGCCACGACGACCTGGGCGCCCGGCGCCAGCGCGCGGGCGATGGCCACGCGCTGGCGCTGGCCGCCGGACAGCTCGTGCGGCCGCCGGACGGCCATGTCGGCCGCCGGGGTCAGGTTGACGCGCTCCAGGAGCTGCTCGACGTGGCGGCGCGTCTCCTCACGGCCGCGCGTCACGCCGTGCAGGCGCAGCGGGCGGGCGATGTGGTGCTCGATGCTGTGGAACGGGTTGAGCGACGCGAACGGGTCCTGGAACACCATCTGCACGTGGTCCCGGTACCTGCGGTCCGGGATCGGCGCGCCGTCGTCGCCCGTGGCGGTGATCTCGCCGCCGGTGGGCCGCTCCAGACGCGCGATCATCCGCGCGACGGTGGACTTGCCCGAGCCGGACTCGCCGACGAGCGCGACGGTGCGGCCGGGGGTGAGGGTGAAGGACACGTGGTCCACGGCCCGCAGGCGGGCGCTGGAGAACCCCGAGCGGATACGGAAGTCCTTCACCAGGTCGCGGACCTCGAGAGCGGTCATCGCGGTGCACCTTCGTTCGCGTCGGTGGAGTGCGGGTCGGCCGGGCGCGCGCTGGACTCGCCGGTGCGGACGAACGCGCCCCGTTCGCCGGTCAGGCTCGGGAAGGAGTCGAGCAGCTGACGGGTGTACGGGTGCCGCGGGCTCGCGTGGATCTCCGCGGCGGGGGCGTACTCGATGATCTCGCCCGCGCGCATCACGGCGATGCGGTCGCTCAGTTCGAGCAGCAGCGGCAGGTCGTGCGTGATGAAGACGACGGCGAAGCCCAGTTCGTCGCGCAGTCGCACGATCTCGCGCAGGATGCCCCGCTGGACGACCACGTCGAGCGCGGTGGTCGGCTCGTCCATGATCATCACCTGCGGGTCGAGCAGCATGGCCATGGCGATCATGACGCGCTGGCGCATGCCGCCGGACAGCTCGTGCGCGTACGAGCCGAGCCGCTTCGGGTCGACGCCGACGAGGCGCAGGACCTCCTCGCAGCGCGCGCGGCGTGCGTCGCGCGGCATGTCGGGGCGGTGTGTGAGGAGCACGTCGTCGAGCTGCTCGTGGACGGTGATCACCGGGTTGAGCGAGTTCATCGCGCCCTGGAAGACCATCGAGAGCTTCGACCAGCGGAACTGCCGCAGCTCCTCGGCGCCGAGCGCCAGCAGGTCGATGTCCTCGCCCGAGCGGTCGTGGAAGGTGACCGTTCCCGACGAGACCTCGGCCGGGGGGCGGTGCAGGCGGTTGATCGCGTAGGCCAGGGTGGTCTTGCCGCAGCCCGACTCGCCCGCGAGCCCCAGGATCTCGCCGCGCCTGAGGGTGAGGGAGACGTCCTTCACCGCGTGCACGGGCGTGTCGGAGCGGTAGACGACGTTCAGGCCCTCGACCGTCAGGACCCGCTCGCGCCCGTCCTCGGCGGGCGCCGCGCCCGCGCCGGTGCCGGTCCGCGCCTCGGCGGCGACGGCGCCCGGCTCGACGCCGGTGCCCGCCCGGGACGCGCGGACACGCAGCTTGGGGTTGATGATCTCGTCGATGCTGAAGTTGATCAGCGAGAGGCCGCAGCCGAAGAACGCGATCATCAGGCCCGGCGGGACGAACCACCACCACGCCTCGTACTGGAGCGCCCAGCCGTTCTGGGCGAAGTACAGCATGGTGCCGAGCGTGTGCGAGTTGGTGGCGCCGAGGCCGAGGAAGGCGAGGCCGGCCTCGGAGAGGATCGCCGCGATGACGGCGAAGACGAACTGCGAGGCCAGCAGCGGCAGCAGGTTCGGCAGGATCTCCACCGAGACGATGCGCCAGCGCTTCTCCCCCGCGACGCGCGCGGCGGCCACGTAGTCCCGGTTGCGCAGGGACAGCGTCTGGGCGCGCAGCACGCGGGCGGACGCGGCCCAGCCCGTGACGGCCAGGACGACGGCGATCGTCCACCAGCCGCGGTCGGGGGCGGGGACGAACCCGGCGATCACGATGACCAGCGGCAGGCCGGGGATGACCAGCATGACGTTGGAGAACAGCGAGAAGCCCTCGTCCAGGGCGCCGCCGACGTACGCGCCGATGATGCCGAAGACGGCGGACAGCGCGGTGGCGAGGACGCCGACGAGCAGGCCGACCTGGAGCGAGCCCCGGGTCGCGTGCGCCAGCTGGGCGAGGACGTCCTGTCCTGTCTGGGTGGTGCCGAGCCAGAACTCGCCGCTCGGCGAGGTCATGCCCATGCTGTCGATGGCGTTCGGGTCGCCGGTGAACAGGGGGCCGAGGACGCCGAACAGCGCGATGCCGACGACGAGGAGGAGTCCGACGGCCAGCTTCGGCGACCACGCGGGCAGCAGCGCGCGCAGGCCGCTGCCGCGTCCGGTGGGCGGTGCGGCCGACGCCGCCGCCTCCGCCTGGGGGGCGCCCTCGTCGGTCGCGCCGGTGAGCGGGCTGAGATTGGTCATGGGTGCCTGCTCCTTAGCTCAGTTCTCGACTCGGGTGCGGGGGTCGATGAGGCCGTAGAGCAGGTCGACGACCAGGTTGGCGCCGAGCACCGCCACGGTGATCACGAGGAAGATGCCCTGCATCAGGGCGTAGTCGTTGTTCTGCACCGACTCCAGCAGCCGTGAGCCGATCCCCGGGTAGGAGAAGACCTGCTCGGTGACGATGGACCCGGAGACCACGAAGCCGAGGGAGATCGCGAACCCGGCCACGGAGGGCAGGACGGCGTTCCGCGCGGCGTAGCGGCGCATGATGCGGCTGGTGCGCAGGCCCTTGGCCTGGGCGGTGAGGACGTAGTCCTCGGCGACGGTGGAGACCATCATGTTGCGCATCCCGAGCAGCCAGGCGCCGACGGACGAGAGCACGATGGTGAGCGCGGGCAGGAAGCCGTGCTCGACCGTCGAGCTGATGAAGTCCCAGTTCCAGCCGGTGGACAGCGTCACGTCGTAGCCGCCGTTGAGCGGGAACCAGCCGAGGTTGGTGGACAGGAGCAGGACGAGGATCAGCGCCAGCCAGAAGTACGGCACGGCGGCGAGCAGCGTGGTGGCCGGGACGAGGGTGTCCATCCAGGAGCCGCGCTTCCAGCCGACCAGGGCGCCGAGCAGGACACCGATCGCGAAGGACAGGAAGGTCGCTATGCCGACCAGCACGATCGTCCACGGCAGGGAGTCGCCGATGACGTCGGTCACGTTCGCGGGGAACTGGCTGACCGAGACGCCCAGGTCGCCCGCGAACAGGTTGCCCAGGTAGTCGATGTACTGGTTCCACAGCGGGGCGCCGCTGTCCGTGCCGAGCATCAGCTCGAACGCCTCGCGGGCCTCCGGGGTGACCGAGCCGCCACGCTGCTGGAGCTTCGCCAGCAGCGTGTCGACCGGACTGCCCGGCATCATTCGCGGAATGAAGAAGTTGAGGGTCAGTGCCGCCCACAGGGCGATGACGTAGAACCCCAGCTTCCGGGCGTAGTACCTCATGGCTGGACGTCACTCACCGTTGGGCGCGAGGCGGACGAAGATCTCCGCCTGGTCGGGGCGGCTCCAGATCGCGGGGAACGCGTACAGGTTCACGTTGGTGGGCCAGCCGCTGAACTTCTCCGCGTTGAACTCGGTGGTGGTGCCGTTGGTCAGGACGGGGATGTACGGCATCTCCTGCTCCAGGGCCTCCTGGATCGTGTCGTAGTACTGCGTCCGGTCCGGGCTGGAGGGCGCGAGCTGGCCGAGCTGGTCGATGGCCTCGTCCACCTCGGGGTTGGCGTACCGGGCGTAGTTCGTGGAGGAGGCGGTGCCGACCTCGGCGGTGTTCGCGCTGTGGAAGAAGTAGCTGTAGATGTAGTACGGGTCGGGGGCCGGGCCGGGGGCCAGCGAGTCGATCATCAGCTGGTAGTCGCCGGTGGCGCGGGAGTCCGCCATCTCGTTCCACGAGACCTGCTGCACCGTCAGCTCGATGCCGGCGGCGGCCACCTGCTCCGCCATCGTGTTCAGCGTGGTGATGTAGTCGTTCCAGCCCGCGACGACCGAGACGGTCATGGAGACGCGCTGGCCGTCCTTCTCGAAGACGCCGTCGTCGCCCCGGCTGTAGCCGGCGGACTCCAGCGCCTGCTCGGCCCGCGCGGTGTTGGGCGACATCGGCACGGTGCGGTTGGTCAGGCGGGCCGAGATGAAGGCGGCGTCGCGGTCCGGGAGCGCGAAGCCGGGCGACATGTCACCGGCGGTGTCCTGGAACGCGAGGGAGTTGATCTGCTCGCGGTCCATCGCGAAGTAGATCGCCTGGCGCACGGCCGGGTCGATCTGCGCGCCCTCGCAGCCCAGCTCCGCGTTCGAGCAGGCGTTGAGCACGATCTGGTTCATCGGGACGGTGATCGCCTTGTAACCCGGGTACTGGCGCTCGACGTTGGCGATGTCGGGGACCGGCCCGGTGTTCATGTCGATCTCACCGGCGGCCAGCGCGTCGGCGGCGGCCTGGTTGCCCGAGAGCGAGCGGTAGCGCACGTTCTTCAGCTCGGGCTCGCCGTCCCAGTACTCGGGGTTGGCGGTCAGGACGAACGACTGCGGCTTGAAGTCGCTCAGCGTGTAGGGGCCGGTGCCGACGGGCTCGGCGATCGGGTCGGTGACCGGGTCGGCTATCTGGCTCCAGATGTGCTCGGGCACGATGTAGGTCTTGCCGAGCAGCTGGGGGCCGTCCATGAAGGACGGCTCCTCGAAGGTGATCCGCACCTCGGTCGGGCTCACGACCTCGGTCTCGCCCGCGAAGCCGACCGCGTTCATCGCGGGCTGGGCGATCAGCATGTCGAAGGTGAACTTCACGTCGTCGGCCGTGAAGGGCTCGCCGTCGGACCAGGTCACGTCCTCGCGCAGGGTGATGGAGAGCTCGGTCCCCTCGTCGTTCCACGCGTACTCGGTGCCGAGCTTGGGCGCCGGCTCCGCCTGGGAGGCGATGTTGTAGAAGAACAGCGGCTCGAAGATGCTGCCCGGCCCCTCGATGAACGACTGGGAGAACGGGTTGAAGTTCGCGGTGTAGTCGGTGGCCTGTCCGGCGTAGACCACCAGGGTGTCGGAGGGGGTGGAGCCGCCGCCCCCGTCGGAACCGCCGCACCCGGACACGAGGAGGCCGACCGAAACCGCTCCGATCGCCGCCGTGCGCATCCGTCGCCTTACGTGCAGGGACATATTCGTTCCTCTCAGAGCCACGGTGGGCCTGCCCCACCGTTGGGGCATGGGCGGAGTCACCCAGGGGTATGTGATTGTTAAGCCGCCGAATTAACGAAGTCAACCCTCGCAAGACACGAACAGACAACGACACGCATGGAGTTGACTTTCGCTGTCCGCGACGGACCGGACACGGCGCGGCGAAAGTGACACGAACTCACCTCCACCGGTCAATCCCTCTGGCGCGAAGCTTCGTCAGGCAAATAAACTAAGCAACGCACAGCGTCACCACTCGCAACGCGGACGTTGCGAACTCCCGTGCACGATGCGGAGGAGCCAGTGAGCGGACCGGCGGGAGCCACCCCGCACGCCAGCAGCAGGGCAGCCGTCCTGGACGTCATCCGGGCCGCGGGCACCATCAGCCGGGTGGGCCTCGTCAACGCGACCGGTTTCACCGGCGCGACCATCTCCACCGTGGTGAGGCGCCTGATCGACGACGGCCTCGTCCTGGAGACCGGCCGCGCCGAGTCCACCGGCGGCAAACGCCGGGTGCTGCTCCAGCTCAACCAGTCCTCCCGGTTCGCCGTGGGCGTGCACCTCGACCACGCGGGCATCACCTACGTCCTCACCAACCTGGGGGGCTCGGTGGTGGCCCGGATGTCCCGGGCCGGCATCGGCACGGACGACCCGCCCGTCGTCGTCGCGAGGATGGCCACGGAGGCCGACGCCCTGATCGAGGGCGCGGGCATCGACCGCGGCAGGGTGCTGGGCCTCGGGCTCGTCGCCCCCGGGCCCATGAACCAGACGAGCGGCATGCGGCTCGTCCCGCCCGCCATGCGGCACTGGGACGACTTCCCGCTCGACCGCGAACTCCAGTCCGCCACCGGGCTGCCCGTCGTGCTCGACAACGACGCGACGGCCGCCGCGCTGGGCGAGCACTGGTCGGGCGACGTCGGGGGCACCTCGACCTTCGCGGCGGTCTACATGGGCACCGGCATCGGCGCCGGCCTGATGGTCAACGGCATCACCTTCCGCGGCGCGAGCGGCAACGCCGGGGAGATCGGCCACATCTGCCTCGACGTGGACGGCCCCGAGTGCTGGTGCGGCGCGCGCGGCTGCACCGAGGTGCTGGCGGGCCCCGGCGCGGTCGTCGAGGCCGCGCGCGCCGACCCGGCGGTGGCGCGCGCGGCGGGACTGGCCACGGGACCGGCCGAACGGCCCCGCCGCCTCGCCGACTTCGCGGCCGTCACCCGGGCCGCGCTGCGGGGCGAGCCCGGCGCCAGGACGCTCCTGGAGCGCTCGGCGCGGAACCTGGCGGTGGCCGCGCGCACGCTGGCCAACGTGATGGACCTGGAGCAGATGGTCCTCACCGGGCCGGGCCTCGCCATCGCCGGCTCCATCTACCTGCCGGTCGTCCAGGGCGAGCTGGACCGCGCGTTCTTCGCCCGCGCCACGCACGGCGTGACGGTGCGGCTGTCCCGGTCGGCGGCGACCGCGCCCGCCATCGGGGCGGCGGCGCTCGTCCTCCAGTCGGAACTGGTGCCGCTGCGCGAGGGCCTGCGGCTGCCGGACAACCTCGCCGACGCCGAGCCCGCCGCCCCGTCCGCGCACCGCTGACCGCGCGGCGGCCCGGCGCCGCGGCGCCCCCCTTCCGGGTGATCCGGTGGCGCGCGCCCCCGGCGGACCGACGCGCGGACGGGCGCGCGCGGACCGTCGCTGCCGCGAAAGGCGCCGGTCGAAGTCTCGGCAGCCGCAAGCCCGTTCGGCGCCGGTGTCCACTAAAGGGTTAATTGGCGCTCCCCCGCACATGACCCCGCGCGGAGGCGGGGACACATCGGTCGTCCAGGGGAAAGACGCCGGAACGCGGCGGTCCTCGACGATTGGAGCGCCGGAGTGGATACCTCCGACAAGGTATGGGCCTGTCCGTTCGACTTCGCGGACGGCCTTGAGTTCGACCCGTTGCTTCGGCAACTGATGACGGAGGCACCTGTCGCCCGCATCCGCATGTCCTACGGGGAGGGCGAGGCCTGGCTCGTCACCCGCTACGAGGACGTGCGCCTGGTGACGACCGACCGCAGGTTCAGCAGGGCGGCGGTGGCGGGACGCGACTTCCCGCGCATGACGCCCGCGCCGATCGTGCAGTCGGAGTCGATCAACCTGCTCGACCCGCCGGCCAGCAACCGGCTCAGGAGGCTGGTCTCCCAGGCGTTCACCGCGCCGAAGGTGGAGGCCATGAAGCCGAAGACACAGCGGATCGTCGACGCGCTGCTCTCCGGCCTGGAGGACCACGGCCCGCCCGCGGACCTCGTCAAGCACGTGTCGATGCAGCTGCCCCTGACGACCATCTGCGAAGTGCTCGACATCCCGGAGGCGGACCGGCCCGAACTGCGGCGCCGTGCCATCGCCATGATGTCCGTCGGCGCGACCACCAAGGAGGCGGCGGTCCGTGCCAAGGCGGAGCTGCGGGCGTACTTCGCGGACCTCACCCGGCGCCGCCGCGCGGAGCCGGGCGACGACCTGATCAGCTCGCTCGCCGTCGCCAAGGACGGCGACGACGTCCTCGGCGCGGACGAGCTGACCGTCATGGCCATGGTCCTGCTGATGACGGGGCACGACACCAGCACCTACCAGCTCAGCAACATCGTCTACACCCTCCTCACCCGGCCCGAGCAGCTCGCCAGGCTGCGCGCGGAGCCGGGGCTGCTGCCGCGGGCGCTGGAGGAGTTCCTCCGGTACATCCCGTTCCGCAAGGGCGTCGGCATCCCCCGGGTGGCCACGGAGGACGTGGAGGTCGGCGGCGTGCTGATCAGGAAGGGGGAGGCCGTCCACGTCTCCTACCTGGCCGCCAACCGGGACCCGGCGCGCTTCGAGCGGCCGGACGAGCTGGACATCGACCGGCCCGCGTCGCCGCACATGACGTTCGGCTGGGGCGCGCACCACTGCATCGGCGCCCCGCTGGCGCTGATGGAGCTGGAGCTGGCGATCGGGAGCCTGCTGGAACGGTTCCCGCGGCTCACGCTCGCCGTGCCGCCCGGGGAGGTCCGGTGGAACGACGAGTCGATCTGGCGCTACCCGTACGAGCTGCCGGTCACCTGGTGACCGGGCGGCACGTCCGCGCCCGCACCGCACCCACCGCCCGCAGCGCCCGTACTCCTGTCCATGCCCGCACCGCGGACGTCCGCGTCACCGGCGTCCGCGCCACCCGCACCACCGAACAGCCATCGATACCGCGGCGGCCACGCCCGTGAACGCCGAAGCAAGGGGAGGGGATCGAATCATGGCGACCCTGTGCAGACCGTCCATCGCCGTTCCTGAGCACATCCTCACTGTCGAGGAGACCCTGGAACTCGCCCGCACCATGCACGCCGACCACCCGCAGCTCGGCCTCGCGCTGCGGCTGATCGCGAACACGGGGGTCAAGACCCGGCACATCGTCCAGCCCATCGAGGAGACGCTGAAGCACCCGGGCTTCGAGGCGCGCAACAAGGTCTACGAGGCGGAGGCCAAGCGGCGCGTGCCGCAGGTCGTCTACGGGGCCCTGGACAACGCGGGCCTCGGCGTGCGCGACATCGACCTCATCGTCTACGTGTCGTGCACCGGCTTCATGATGCCGTCGATGACGGCCTGGCTGATCAACACGCTCGGCTTCCGCCCGGAGACCCGGCAGCTGCCCATCGCCCAGCTGGGCTGCGCCGCCGGCGGCGCGGCCATCAACAGGGCGCACGACTTCTGCCTGGCCTACCCGGACGCGAACGTGCTGATCGTCGCCTGCGAGTTCTGCTCGCTGTGCTACCAGCCGACCGACCTCGGCGTGGGGTCGCTGCTGTCCAACGGGCTGTTCGGCGACGCCGTCGCGGCGGCCGTCGTCCGCGGCCAGGGCGGCACGGGCGTGCGCCTGGAGCGCAACGGGTCGCACCTGGTGCCCGACACGGAGGACTGGATCTCGTACGCCGTGCGGGGCACCGGCTTCCACTTCCTGCTGGACAAGCGGGTGCCGACGACGATGAAGATGCTGGCCCCCGCGCTGCGGACGCTGGCCTCGCAGCACGACTGGGACATGGCGGGGCTCGACTTCCACATCGTCCACGCGGGCGGGCCCCGCATCCTCGACGACCTGTGCCACTTCCTCGGGGTCGCGCCGGAGATGTACCGCTACAGCAGGGCGACGCTCACCGAGCGGGGCAACATCGCGAGCTGCGTCGTGTTCGACGCGCTGGAGCGGCTGTTCGCCGACGGCGGCGCGGCCGAGGCGGCACGCGGTGTCATCGCGGGCTTCGGCCCGGGGATCACCGCGGAGATCTCGCTCGGTTCCTGGACCACGGCCCGGCAGACCGTGGGCGGCCAGGCCCGCAGGACCGAGCAGGCCGGGGTCGCCTGACGGTCAGCGCGCCGGGCTGCCGCTGTCCGCGTCGCGGACACGGTCGAAGTACGCCTCCACCACCGTGTCGTGGCCGGGGAAGGCCAGGGGGACGGGCTTGTCGAGCACGAGCCACTCGGTGGTCTCGTCGGTGGGGGCGGACTCCGGCAGGTCGGCGTGGTCCACGGGCGGCAGCAGGCCGTAGACGTTGACCGTGCGGTCGCCGCTGTGCACCTGGAAGAGGGTGACGCCGGCGGCGTCCGCGATCAGCCCGGTCTCCTCGCGCAGCTCGCGGACGACGGACTCCTGCCAGTTCTCGCCCAGCTCCATGTATCCGCCAGGCAGGGCAAGTTCGCCCCGGCAGGGCTCGATGTCGCGCCGGACGACGACGAGTCCGGTGCCGTGCGCCAGCCGGACCTGGAGCATGGCGACCGCGACGGGCAGCGGGTTGGCCCACTGCGTCTCGCCGCAGCCGGGGCAGTCGCGCGGCCACAGGGCGTCGGCCGCGTAGGCCGTGCCGCAGAAGGGGCAGTGGGAGATGGTCCTGCCGTAGGTGTAGGCCATGGGTGACCCGCCTTTCTCACGCTGGTGTCATGCTGTCATCGCGCCTGGTCGCGGCGCGGCAGGCCGGTGGCCCGCGACGACACGCGTCAGGGTTTCCGGCCCACACCGCCGAAGATGTCGAGCTCTTCTCCAGGCTCCGGCGTCCTGGTGCCGGGACGCCACTGCGAGCAGGGAACGAAACCCGGCTCGACCAAGTCGAGTCCGTCGAAGAAGACGCCCAGTTCCTCCGGGGACCTCAGGTGGTAGGGGACGGCGCCGCTCTCGTTGTACTCCTGCTGCGCGGCCACGCACGCCTTCGCGAAGACGTTGGTGCCGTCGCTCAGGACCAGGTGGCTGCCGGGCGCCACCGCGGCGACCAGCCGCCCGACGATGGCCCGCGCCTCCGCGTACGAGGCGACGTGGCCGAGGACCCCGCTGAGGATCAGGCCGACCGGCCGGGCCAGGTCGAGGGTGCGGGCGGCGGCGTCGAGGATGACGTCGGGCTGCCGCAGGTCGGCGTACACGTAGTCGGCGGCTCCGTCGGGGCCGCTGATCAGCAGGGCCCGCGCGTGGGCGAGGACGAGCGCGTCGTTGTCGACGTAGACGATGCGCGACTCGGGGGCGATGCGCTGCGCGATCTGGTGGGTGTTGTCGGCGGTGGGCAGGCCCGTCCCTATGTCGACGAACTGCCGTATGCCCGCCTCGGCGGCGAGGTGGTGGACGGCCCGGGTCAGGAAGCCGCGGGACGCTCTGACGAGCTGGGTGATGTCCGGGTACGTCGCGCGGTAGCGTTCTCCCGCGGCGCGGTCCACCTCGTAGTTGTCCTGGCCGCCCAGCCAGTAGTTCCAGATCCGCGCCGAGTGGGGCACCGAGATGTCGATCATGGGTGCTTCGTCGGTCACGGGGCATTTCTCCTGTACTGCTGTGCTGGGTGGTGCTCTGGCTCGGGTGACCGCGCGGATCGCCGTGCCGCGGAACCAGCCGTTGGCCCGTCCCACGGTGATCAATGACAGCACGGGATCATAGACGCCGCCTATCGCTTGGTCGATAAAACGTCATGAACGGATGAGGTCGGCCGCCGGGACATGCTGTGCGGCAGCGTACGGTGACGGTGCGTCACCGTTTCCGCCGGTCGCGCGGTCCCGCGACTCCCCCGGTTCCGCCCGGTGTTCCGCGGTCCGCCCGTGCGGCGCGGCGTCGTCGCCGGTCAGGGGCAGCAGGGCGTGGACGGCGGCCCGTCCGGCGCGGCTGGCGCCCACGGTGCTGGCGGACGGCCCGTAACCGACGAGGTGGACGCGCGGATCGCGGACGGCGCCCGTGCCGTCGAGCCTGATGCCGCCGCCGGGCTCGCGCAGGCCGAGCGGCGCGAGGTGGTCGACGGCCGCGCGGAAGCCGGTCGCCCACACGATCGTGTCGGCGGCGAGGGTGGTCCCGTCGTCCCACACCACGCCCTCGGGGACGATCCGGCGGAACATGGGCCGCCGCGCCAGCAGGCCGCGTTCCCGAGCCTCGCGCACGGCCTGCGTCATCACGAGGCCGGTGACCGACACCACGCTCTGCGGCGGCAGCCCGCGGCTCACGCGGTCGGCCACCAGCGCGACGACCGCCCTGCCCCGCTCCTCGTCGAACGGGGTGTCGCGGATGACGGGCGGCCTGCGGGTGACCCAGGTGGTCTCGGCGGCCGTGCCGGAGATCTCCAGCAGGTGCTGCACGGCGGAGGTGCCGCCCCCGACGACGATCACCCGGCGTCCCGCGAACGCCTCAGGGCCGGGGTAGGAAGCGGTGTGGAGCTGGCGGCCGGCGAACGACTCGCGGCCCGGCACGTACGGCCAGAACGGGCGGTCCCACGTCCCGGTCGCGTTGATCAGGCCGCGCGCGCTCCACTCCCCCGCCGACGAGGTGACGAGCAGCCGCCCGTCGCCGGTGTCGCGGACGGAGGAGACGTCCACGGGGCGCAGGACGCGCAGGCCGAAGGCGCGCTCGTAGGCGTCGAAGTACTCGCCGACGACCTCGGACGAGGGGCGGTCGGGGTCGGCGCCCGTCAGTTCCATGCCGGGCAGGGAGTGCATGCCGTGCAGGCCGCCGTAGGTCAGGGTGGGCCAGCGGTACTGCCAGGCGCCGCCTGGCCGCGGGGCGTGGTCGAGGACGACGAAGCCGGGTCCCGGCTCCAGGCCGTGGTGCCGCAGGTGGTGGGCGGCCGAGAGCCCGGACTGGCCCGCTCCGACGACGACGATCCGCGTGTGCTCCATGCCCGGTGAACGCTCCCGGCCGCCCGTGGCTTCCCGCGGCCGGGCGGCGGGGGCGGGAGACTGGGCGCCGTGGACTGTGTGTTCTGTGCGATCGCGGCGGGCGAGGCGCCCGCCCACCGGGTGTACGAGGACGGGGTGGCGGTGGCGTTCCTGGACACCAGGCCGCTGTTCCCCGGCCACACGCTGGTCGTGCCCAGGCGGCACGTGGAGACGCTGACGGATCTGGCGGAGGGGGACGTCGGGCCGTACTTCTCGCGTGTGCGGCGGCTGGCGCTGGCGGTGGAGCGCGGGATGGGGGCGGACGGGTCGTTCGTCGCGGAGAACAACCGGGTGAGCCAGTCCGTGCCGCACCTGCACGTCCATGTGGTGCCGCGCCGCCGCAAGGACGGGCTGCGGGGGTTCTTCTGGCCGCGGGGGCGGTACGCGGACGAGGCGGAGGCGGCGGCGGTCGCCGCGCGCGTGCGGGAGGCCGCCGTGGAGCGGTGAGCCCTCAGCCGGGCGGGGGTGTGAGGACGTCGGCCAGGTCGAAGCGCATGGGCTGCTCCAGCTGCTCGTAGGTGCAGCTGTCCGGTGTGCGGTCGGGCCGCCAGCGGCGGAAGCGCGCGGTGTGGCGGAACCGGTCGCCCTGCATGTGGTCGTACGCCACCTCGCACACCCGCTCGGGACGCAGCGGGACCCACGACAGGTCCTTGCCGCCGCTCCAGCGGCTGGGGGCGCCTGGCACGCGGGTCGCGCCGTCCCCGGCGTGCCCGCCGGCCCAGGGGTGTCCGGCGGGGTCGTCCAGCACGAGCGGCGCCAGCTCGTCCATCAGCTCGCGGCGGCGGCGCATGGGGAACGCGGCGCAGACCCCGACGTGCTGGAGGGTGCCCGCGCCGTCGTGGAGGCCGAGCAGCAGCGAGCCGACGACGGGGCCGCTCTTGTGGTGCCGCAGGCCCGCGACCACGCAGTCGGCGGTGCGCTCGTGCTTGATCTTGAGCATCACCCGTTCGCCCGGGTGGTAGCGCAGGTCGGGGGCCTTGGCGACGATGCCGTCGAGCCCGGCGCCCTCGTAGCGGCCGTACCAGTCGCGCGCCGTCTCCAGGTCGCGGGTGGCGGGGGCCAGGTGGAGCGGCGGGCGGGCGCCGCGCAGGGCGTCGGTGAGGGCGGCGCGGCGCTCGTCCAGCGGCGTGTCGAGGAGGGCGTCGCCGCCGAGGGCGAGCAGGTCGAAGGCGACGAACGCGGCGGGTGTGCGCTCGGCGAGCTGCCGGACGCGGGAGGCGGCGGGGTGGATGCGTTCCTGGAGCGCGTCGAAGTCGAGGCGGCCCCGGTGGACGACGACGATCTCGCCGTCGACGACGCAGCGGGGCGGGAGCGCGGCGCGCAGCCCCTCCACCAGCTCGGGGAAGTAGCGGTTCAGCGGCTTGGTCGTGCGGCTGGCGATCTCCAGCTCGTCGCCGTCGCGGAAGACGAGGGCGCGGAAGCCGTCCCACTTGGCCTCGTAGTGCAGTCCCGGCGGGATGTCGGCGACGGGCTTGGCGAGCATCGGGGCGAGGGGCGGCAGCACCGGCAGATCCATGCCCGGATTATCCGCGATTGTCCGCGTGGGCGGGGAGCCGCGCGGTCCGGCGGGCGCGTCCGGGCGGGCCGTCCTACGGTGGCGGCATGGCGGACGCGATGCAGCTCGACGTCGGCGGCCGGACCGTCCGGCTGTCGCATCCGGACCGGGTGTACTTCCCGGAGCGCGGCTTCACCAAGCTGGACCTCGCCCGGTACTACATCGCGGTCGGCGACGGCGTGGTGCGGGCGCTGCGCGGGCGGCCGACGACGCTGGAGCGCTACCCCGAGGGCGTGACGGGCGAGTCGTTCTTCCAGAAGCGGGCGCCGAAGAACCTGCCGTCGTGGATCCCGACCGGCAGGATCGCCTTCCCCAGCGGGCGGTACGCGGACGAGATCTGCCCGGACGAGACGGCGGCCGTCGTGTGGGCGGCGAACCTGGGATGCCTCACGTTCCACCCGTGGCCGGTGCGGCGCGACGACACCGAGCACCCGGACGAGCTGCGCATCGACCTCGACCCGCAGCCGGGCACGGACTACGCGGACGCGGTGCGCACGGCGCTCGACCTGCGGGAGGTGCTCGACGGCCTCGGGCTGCGGGGCTGGCCGAAGACGTCGGGCGGGCGGGGGCTGCACGTGTTCGTGCCGATCGCGCCGCGCTGGACGTTCCCGCAGGTGCGGCGGGCGGCGATCGCCATCGGGCGCGAACTGGAGCGGCGCGCGCCCGACCGTGTCACGACGGCCTGGTGGAAGGAGGAGCGGGGGGAGCGGATCTTCGTGGACTACAACCAGACGGCGCGCGACCGTACCGTGGCGAGCGCGTACTCGGTGCGGCCCACGCCCCGGGCGACCGTCTCCGCGCCG
The DNA here is from genome assembly GCF_044461265.1 of Streptomyces sp. NPDC049879. Taxonomy (NCBI): domain Bacteria; kingdom Bacillati; phylum Actinomycetota; class Actinomycetes; order Kitasatosporales; family Streptomycetaceae; genus Streptomyces; species Streptomyces sp. NPDC049879. The sequence goes on from NZ_JBITKT010000007.1 coordinate 294,320, forward strand.
CTGCGCTGGGACGAGGTGCCCGACGCGCGGCCCGGGGACTTCGACCTGGCGTCGATGCCCGGCCGGTTCGCCGAAGTGGGCGACGTGCACGCGGACATGGATGGCGAGGCGTTCGTCCTCGACGCGGCGCTCGACCTCGCCGCGCGGGACGAGCGCGAGCACGGCCTGGGTGACCTGCCCTATCCGCCGGAGCATCCGAAGGCGGCGGGCGAGCCGGCGCGCGTGCAGCCGAGCAGGGCGAGACGGCCCCGGAAGGCCTGAAGGTCACAGCCCTGTATGTACTGATGAACGAATGGTCGGACTTATTGACGTCACCTCCGGTCAACTCTAAGTTGACTCAGCCGTCGTACACCGCTGTACGTTCGCGCTCGGGAGGGTAACCATGCGTACCAGCAGCTGGATTCTGTCCGGCGTCGCCGTCTTGCTCGTGGCGGCGTCGGCCGTGGTCCGACTGATGATCTATCCGGCGGTCCACCAGCTGCCGTCGGACACGGACAGCGTCTTCGAGTACACCGGCACGGCCTCGACGCTCAACGCCGCCGCGCTGGAGTCGGGCGACCTGGCGAACGCGCTGCTCACCGACGTACCGGTGACGCTCGACCGGCACGTACAGGTGATCGACACGGACGGCGGGACCGCCGTGATCAGCGACGAGGTCGTCATGACCGGGCCGAACGACACGCAGCTGTCGGCGACTTCGCACCGCTGGTCCGTGGACCGCACCGACCTGGAGGACCGCCCCGCCCCCCAGGACTCGGGGGCCGAGCTGCACCAGGGCCTGGTGATCTCCTGGCCGCTCGAACCGGAGGAGCGCGACTACACCTTCTGGGACCCGACCACGGCCACCGAGGCCCCCGCCGTCTACGACAGGACGGAGGACGTCGAGGGACGTGAGGCGTACGTCTACACCATCGACGCCGCCGGTCCGCTCGGCGACCCGTCGATCATCGAGAACCTGCCGACCGCGCTGCCCCGCGACGTGCTGGCCGGCCTCGCCGAGACGCTCCCCGCCGAGCAGCGGCCCGACCCGGCGGGCCTGGCCCAGCTGCCCGAGACGGTCCCGCTGACCTACGCGGCGACCACCCAGCGCGTGGCGTGGATCGACTCGGGGACCGGCGCGGTGCTCAACGGCTCGCTCCAGCAGACGATCGTCGCGCAGACCGAGGGCCCCGGCGGCCCGGTGACGCTCGCGCCCGTCAGCTCGATGTCGGTCGAGGGCACCCCTGAGGGCATCGCGGAGCGCGCGGACGACGCCGACTCGAACGGGCGGGCCCTGTGGCTGGTCGGCTTCCTGCTGCCGGTGGGCCTGCTGGTCCTCGCGGTGCTGCTCGCCGCGTTCGTGATCTGGCGCGAGATCAGGGCGCGGCGCGGCGCGGGTGCCGGGCGGGAGCCCGCCGCGGCGGTCTGACGCACGGCGCGCCGCGCGAGGCGGGCGGGGTGGCACCGCCGCAAGCCCTCAGGGCTTGCGGGCCACCCCGCCCGCCTGTCCGATGTCCTCGGGCTGGTCGCCCGACGGCGCGATGTCGGGCCGCCAGCGCGGGACCTGGACGACGCCAGGCGGGACGAGTTCAAGGCCGTCGAAGAACCCGGCGATCTCGTCCATCGGCCGCAGGCGGTAGGGGATGGCGCCCGAGGCGTTGTACTCGCCCTGCGCGCGGACGTACACGGGGTCGGTGTCGGTGCCCTCGTTGAGCGAGAGGTAACTGCCGGACGGCAGGCCCGCCATGAGGCGCCGCACGATGTCCCGCGCCTCCCCGTACGTCGCGACGTGCCCCAGGATGCCGCTCAGGATCAGGCCGACCGGCCGGTCGAGGTCGAGCGTCCCGGCGGCGTGCGCGAGGATGTCCTCGGGCTCCTGGAGGTCGGCCTCGATGTACCGGGTGACGCCCTCGGACGTCGAGCTGAGCAGCGCGTGGGCGTGCAGCAGGACGAGCGGGTCGTTGTCCACGTACACGACGCGTGACTCGGGGGCGACGCGCTGGGCGATCTGGTGGGTGTTGTCGACGGTCGGCAGGCCGGTGCCCACGTCGAGGAACTGCCGGAGCCCCGCGTCCTGCGTGAGGTAGCGGATGGAGCGGGCGAGGAAGGCGCGGGAGGCGCGCGCGATGTCCACGATGCCGGGGAACGAGCGGCAGTACGCGTCGCCCGCGGCGCGGTCCACCTCGTAGTTGTCGGTACCGCCGAGCCAGTAGTTCCAGATGCGGGCGGAGTGCGGCACGCTCTGGTCGATCTTGGACACGGGTTCGGACCGGGGGGCCGCCGCGTCGTCGGCGGCGGCGGCGGGGTCGGAGTCGTCAGCGGCGTCGGTCATGGCCTCAGCTCCTGCGGTGCGTCCTGCAAAGCCGTGCCCACAACGTAGCGCACCACGCCCTGGGCGCACGGGATCAACCGCCGTCGCGCGCGGAGCCGGGCGCCAGCGAGACGACGGTCCGCACCGCCGTGGCGACCTGGGCGTCCGTCAGGTCCGCGCGGGCGGTCAGCCGCAGCCTCGCCACGCCGTCCGGGACCGAGGGCGGCCGGAAGCAGCCGACGGCGACACCCGCGGCGCGGCACCGTTCGGCCCATGCGACGGCCGCGTCGGGCGACGGGGCGCGCACGGACACCACGGCCGCGTCGGGGCGCACCGCCGTCAGGCCCGCCGCCGTCAGCCCGCCGTGCAGGGCGGCGGCCACCGCGCGGGTGCGCGCGGGGCGGTCGGGCTCGCGGCGCAGGACGCGCAGGGCGGCCAGCGCCGCTCCGGTGGCGGCGGGGGCGAGTCCGGTGTCGAAGATGAACGTGCGGGCCGCGTTGACCAGGTGCGCGACGACCCGGGCCGGGCCGAGGACGGCGCCGCCCTGGCTGCCGAGCGCCTTCGAGAGGGTGACGGTCGCGACGACGTCGGGCGCGCCCGCGAGCCCGGCGGCGGCCGTGGCGCCGCGCCCGCCGTCGCCGATCACGCCGAGGCCGTGGGCGTCGTCGAGCACCAGCGCGGCGCCGTGCTCGCGGCAGACGGCGGCGAGCGGGCCGAGCGGCGCGGCGTCGCCGTCCACGGAGAAGACGGTGTCGCTCACGGCGAGGGTGCGTCCCGGATAGCCGGTCAGGGCCTTGCCGAACGCGGCGGGGTCGGCGTGCGGCACGACGGTGACGGCGGCGCGGGACAGGCGGCAGCCGTCGATCAGCGACGCGTGGTTGCCCGCGTCGGAGACGACGAGGGTGCCGCGCCCGGCGAGCGCGGTGAGGACGGCGAGGTTGGCGGCGTACCCGGAGGCGAACACGAGGGCGGCCTCGAAGCCGCAGAAGGCGGCGAGTTCCGCCTCCAGGCGCGCGTGCAGGGCGGTGCTGCCGGTGACGAGGCGGGAGCCGCCCGCCCCGGCGCCCCACCGGTGGGCGGCCTCGGCGGCGGCGGCCGTGACCTCGGGGTGGCGGCTGAGGCCGAGGTAGTCGTTGCCCGCGAGGTCGAGGAACGCGGCGTCCGCCGCGCGGGGGCGCAGGACACGGGTGAGCCCGGCGCGGCGGCGGGTCTCGGCGGCCGTGTCGAGCCAGGCGAAGACCCGCCGCGGGTCCGCGCCGTCGTCCGGCGTGCGGTCGTCCGGCATCATGGCCTCCCGGCACGGGTGACTACCGGGCGGGGCGCGCGCCGGTTGTGGAGTGCATATACCGGTTGTGGAATGCATATAAAAGATAGTGGCCCGCGCCGCTCGGTGACAGGCCGTCACGGACACACTCCGGTCGTTCGCTTTGTGGGTTTCCGCCTTTCCGGTGGGGCTGCCTCTGGGCGAGTATCGAGGGCATGGATCTGCTGAGCACCCTGCTGAACACCCTCGTGGACAAAGGGCTCCGCCGCGAGACGCCGACCCGTGACGAGGCCCTCGCCGTGCTGGCGACCACCGACGACGAACTGCTCGACGTCGTCGCGGCGGCGGGCAGGGTGCGGCGCCAGTGGTTCGGCCGCCGGGTGAAGCTGAACTACCTGGTGAACCTCAAGTCCGGCCTGTGCCCCGAGGACTGCTCCTACTGCTCGCAGCGGCTCGGCTCGCGCGCCGGGGTGCTGAAATACACCTGGCTGAAGCCCGGCGAGGCCGCCGACGCGGCGAGCGCCGGTGTCGCGGGCGGCGCGAAGCGCGTCTGCCTCGTCGCGAGCGGCCGGGGCCCGACCGACCGGGACGTGGACCGCGTCTCGGAGACCATCGCGGCGATCCGCGAGCGGCACGGCGAGGTGGAGGTGTGCGCCTGCCTCGGGCTGCTGTCCGACGGCCAGGCGGAACGGCTGCGTGAGGCGGGCGCCGACGCGTACAACCACAACCTCAACACGTCCGAGGCGACGTACGGCGACATCTGCACGACCCACGAGTTCGCCGACCGCGTGGACACCGTCCGCAGGGCGCAGGGGGCCGGTCTCTCGGCGTGCTCAGGGCTGATCGCGGGGATGGGCGAGAGCGACGCGGACCTCGTGGACGTCGCCCTCGCGCTGCGCGCCCTGGACCCCGACTCGGTGCCGGTGAACTTCCTGATCCCCTTCGACGGCACGCCGCTGGCCGGCGAGTGGAACCTGACGCCGCAGCGGGCGCTGCGCATCCTGGCGATGGTCCGCTTCGTCTGCCCCGACGTGGAGGTGCGCCTCGCGGGCGGCCGGGAGCTGCACCTGCGGTCGCTCCAGCCGCTCGCGCTGCACCTGGTGAACTCGGTCTTCCTCGGCGACTACCTGACCAGCGAGGGCCAGGCGGGCAAGGCGGACCTGGAGATGATCGCGGACGCGGGCTTCGAGGTGGAGGGCGCGGGCGAGACGACGCTGCCGGGGCACCGCGCGGACCTGGTCGCCGTGCGGCGGCGCGGCGCGGGCACGGAGCTGCCGCCCAATGCCTGAGCCGGGCCGCGTGCGCGAACTGCTCGACCTGGACCGGCGGCACGTGTGGCACCCGTACGGGCCCATGCCCGGGCGTACGGAGCCGCTGCTGGTCGAGTCGGCGTCCGGCGTGCGGCTGCGCCTGGCCGAAGAGGCGTACGGGCGGCGCGAGCTGGTGGACGGCATGGCGTCGTGGTGGTCGGCGGTGCACGGCTACAACCACCCGGTGCTCAACGAGGCGGTGACCGGGCAGCTCGGCCGCATGAGCCACGTCATGTTCGGCGGGCTCACGCACGAGCCCGCCGTGCGGCTGGCCGAGCGGCTGGTCGCGGTCACGCCGGAGCCGCTGCGGCACGTGTTCCTGGCCGACTCGGGCTCGGTGTCGGTCGAGGTGGCGCTCAAGATGTGCCTGCAGTACTGGCGTTCGGCCGGGAAGCCGGCGAAGCGGCGGCTGCTGACCTGGCGCGGCGGCTACCACGGCGACACGTGGCACCCCATGTCGGTGTGCGACCCCGACGGCGGGATGCACGCGCTGTGGTCGGGCGCGCTGCCCCGGCAGGTGTTCGCCGACGTCCCGCCGTCCGGCTTCGGCGCGGGAGTCGATCCCGCGTACGAGCGGCAGCTGCGGGACATGGTCGCGCGGCACGCGGACGAGGCGGCGGCCGTGGTGGTCGAGCCCGTGGTGCAGAACGCGGGCGGCATGCGCTTCCACTCCCCCGGCTACCTGCGGGTGCTGCGGGAGGCGTGCGACGAGCACGGGGTGCTGCTGGTGTTCGACGAGATCGCGACCGGCTTCGGGCGCACCGGCCCGCTGTTCGCGGCGGAGCACGCGGGCGTCGCGCCGGACGTGATGTGCGTCGGCAAGGCCCTGACGGGCGGCTACCTGACGATGGCGGCGGCCCTGTGCACGACGCGGGTGGCGGAGGGCATCTCGCGCGGCGAGGTGCCGGTGCTGGCGCACGGGCCGACGTTCATGGGGAACCCGCTGTCGGCGGCGGTCGCGAACGCCTCGATCGACCTGCTCCTCGGGCAGGACCTGCCGGGCACGGTCGAGCGGATCGAGTCGGGGCTGCGCGAGGGGCTGGCGGAGGCCGCGGGGCTGCCGGGCGTGCGGGACGTGCGGGTGCTCGGGGCCATCGGCGTCGTGCAGCTCGACCACCCCGTGGACATGGCGGCGGCCACGCGGGCGGCGGTGCGGGCGGGCGTGTGGCTGCGCCCGTTCGGCGATCTGGTGTACACCATGCCGCCCTATGTGACGGACGACGACGACCTCGCGCTGATCTGCGCCGCCATGCGCGACGCGGCGCTGGCCGGATGACGGGCCGGGCGGGGCGGAACGGAGAGGAGCGGCGCGTGGACGGGCTGACGGGCGTGCTGGTGGTGACCGGCACGGGCACCGGGGTGGGCAAGACGGTCGTGACGGCCGCGCTGGCCGCGGCGGCGCTGGCGCGCGGGCGGACGGTGGCCGTGCTCAAGCCCGCGCAGACAGGGGTCGCGCCGGGCGAGCCCGGGGACGTGGCGGAGGTCGTACGCCTCGCCGGGCCCGTGACGGCGGTCGAGCCCGCCCGCTACCCCGAGCCGCTCGCCCCGGCGACGGCGGCGCGCCGCTCGGGGCTGCCGCCGGTCGATCCGGCCGTGATCGCCAAGACGGCGCGGGCGCTGGCGCAGGAGCACGACCTCGTGCTGGTCGAGGGCGCGGGCGGGCTGCTGGTGCGCCTGGACGACACCGGGGCGACGATCGCCGGGATCGCCGGGCTGCTGGCCGCGCCCGTCCTCGTCGTGACGGAGGCGGGACTCGGCACGCTCAACGCCTCGGAGCTGACCGCCGAGGCCCTGCGCGCACGCGGCCTGGCCTGCCCGGGGATCGTCGTCGGCAGCATGCCCGCCGCGCCGGGACTGGCGGAGCGCTGCAACCTGACCGACCTGCCCGCCGTGACGGGCCTCCCGCTGCTCGGCGTCCTCCCGGCGGGCGCCGGGTCGCTGCCGCCGGAGGTCTTCAGGACCGCCGCGTCCGGCTGGCTCGCGCCGCCGCTCGGCGGCCTCGGGCGGCGGTAGTGGCGTTCACGCGGTGTCGTCGGAAGCCGTGCCGTCCGGAGCGGTGTCGCCCAGGGCGTCGATGCGGGCGAGCAGCGGCGGCGTCCAGTGGCGGCCGTACGCGGCCCGCAGGCCGGCGCGGCGCCAGTCGCGGCCGGTGACGGCGCCGCGGCAGAGCGGGCTGCCGCAGCGGCAGTCCATCGACCAGTCCTCGACACCGGTCAGCGTCGCGTAGTCCACGGTCAGCTCCTCCCCGGCGGCGACCGCGCGGCGGGTGACGGTGGTGAGCGCGTCGCGGAACCACAGGTTCGGGTCGCAGGAGTGGTTGCCGAAGCGGGCCGGGGTCTCCGGATCGAGCAGCAGGTGCAGACCCTCGGCGACGGCCAGGCTGCTGTGGGGCGGGGTGAGGGCGGCGAGCGCGGCGTCGTCGAGGAGCCGCCCGCCGAACCGCTGGACGGCCTGCCCCGGCGGGATCGGCACGGCGGCGAACAGCCCGAAGCCCTCGATCGGCGAGGGCAGGACGACGGCCCGCGGGTCGAGCAGGCTCTCGGTCGGCGGAGGGTGCGCGAACATGCGCCGGATGCTACGAGCCGGGTACGGGTGGTGCCAGTGGGTTTCGGTCCCCGCCGCCGGGGCACCCGCTGTGACCGAGGTGATGAGGAAATGGCTGAACGGCTCAGCAACGCATACGGCATACACCACGCCCCCTGGCGGTCCGCGGCGGAGCCCGTCCGCCAGGACCCGGACGAGGCCCTGCACCTCGCCCCGCGCTGGCAGACGCCCGCCGCGCCGGAGGACGGGGCGCCCCCCGCCGACGAACGGCCCGAGACCGACTGAGCGCCCTGCGTACGCGGGCGGAGGTGATCACCCGATGACCACGCGCACGGAACAGCGTGAGCGGACGGCGCACGCCGTGCTCGACCGCTGCGGACGCACGTACGCGGACGAGTCCGGCATCCGGCTGCGGAACACGCCGGGACCCCTCTACCAGCTGCTGGTGATGGCGCACCTGCTGTCGGCGCGTATCCGGGCCGACGTCGCCACCGCGGCGGCGCGGGCGCTGTTCGACGCCGGGATGCGCGACCCCCGGAGGATGCGGGACGCCGGCTGGCAGAAGCGCGTGGACGCCCTCGGCGCCGGCCACTACCGGCGCTACGACGAGCGGACCGCCGCGCAGCTCGGCGAGGAGGCGGACCGCGTCCTCGACCGCTACGGCGGCGACCTGCGCGGACTGCGCGGTGACGGCGACGGGCAGGCGGGGAAGCGGCTGACGGAGTTCCGCGGGATCGGCCCCGCCGGGGCGGACATCTTCCTGCGGGAGGCACAGGCGGTGTGGCCCGAGTACGCGCCGTACGCCGACCGCAAGGTGCTCGACGGCGCCGAACGCGTCGGGCTGCCCAGGTCGGCGAGAACACTGGGCGGGCTGGTGCCGGACGACGACACCGCGCGCCTGACGGCGGGGCTGGTCCGCGTGGCGCTCGACGCGAAGCTCGCGCGTGCCGTGAAAGCCGCCGCGGCGGCCTGACCGCCACGTTTTCCGGCCCGCGCGGCGGGGGACCCGGTGGTCACGAGTCCGCCCCCACCCGACTCGACTCGACCCGACAGGGGAGGCAACATGGCCGACACGGAGGCACTGGAGATCGACGCGCTGTGGGCCGAGTTCCACAACGCGGTGAACATGACGTCCCAGGAGCTGGCCGCCTGGCTGCGGACGAGCAGCGCGGGCGAGGACACCGAGGAGCCGCCGGAGAACTCCGGGAGCGACCAGGGCCGCGGTGTCCTGGCGATCCTGCGGAAGCGGCAGATGGACCTCACCGACGCCGACATCGAGCTGATGTACGACGTGGTGGACGAGGTCACCGCCGAGCGGGAGGCCGGGCCCAGGCCGTCCGTGCCGGAGCCCGACTGGCGCCACCGGCTGATGACGCTGGGGCACGACCCGCTGCGGTCCGAGAGCGGCTGACGGCTCCCCGGGAGCCGGCCGGGTGCCGGGCGCGGGAACGGGTGGCCGTCAGGCCGCGCGCGTTCCTCCGCCCGGCACCGGTGCGTCCGGGCGCAGGTGGCCCTCGGCGCGCAACTCCTCCCACAGTTCCCCGGGTATGGGATGCCGGTGCATCGCGGCGGCGTCGCGGACCTCGGCGGCCGAGCGTGCGCCGACCAGCACCGAGGTGACGGCGGGGTGCGCGAGGGGGAACTGCACGGCGGCGGCGCGCAGCGGCACGCCGTGGCGGGCGGTGATCTGCTTGATGCGCAGCGCGCGCTGCAGCAGTTCGGCCTTGGCGGGGACGTAGTCGTACGTCGCGCCCGGGTGCGGGTCGGCGAGGAGGCCCGAGTTGTAGACGCCGCCGACGATGACGGAGGTGCCGCGTTCGGCGGCGGCGGGCAGCAGGTCGGTGAGGCCGCTCTGGTCGAGCAGGGAGTAGCGGCCGGCGAGGAGGACGACGTCCACGTCCGTGTCGCGCACGAAGCGGGTGAGCATCGCGGACTGGTTCATGCCCGCGCCGATGGCGCCGACCGCGCCCTCCGCCCGCAGCCGCTCCAGCGCCGGGTAGGCCTCGGCGAAGGCCTGTTCGCCGTGGTCGTCGGGGTCGTGGATCAGGGCGATGTCGGCGTGGTCGAGGCCGAGGCGTTCCAGGCTCTCGGCGAGGCTGCGCCGTACGCCCGCCGCGCTGAAGTCCCATTGGCGGCGCAGCGGGGTGCGCAGGCCGGGGAAGCCGTTGGCGGCGTCGTCCGCCGTTCCGCCGTCGCCGGGGACGAGCAGTCTGCCGACCTTGGTGGAGAGGGTGAACTGGCTGCGGGGCAGCCCGGACAGCACGGCGCCCATGCGGCGTTCGGACAGGCCGAGGCCGTAGTGCGGCGCGGTGTCGAAGCCCCGGATGCCCAGCTCCCAGGCGGTCTCCATGACCCGGCGGGCGTCGCCGTCGGTGACGGGGGCGCCCGAGCCGCCCAGCGGCGCGCCGCCGAGGGCCAGTTCGCTGAAGGTGACGTCGCTGCGGCCGAGCCTGTGGTGTCGCGGTGACATGGGTCGCTGCCGCCTTCCTCCGGGTGGGGCGCCGCCCGGTGAGTGGTGCCGGTGGGGGGCGGTCCGGGGGCCGCCGGAGGGAGCCTAGCGCTGTGGCCGCTGGAACGTTCCTGCCGACCCGCGTGGGCGGGCCGGGCGGGCGCGGTGCGCCCGCCCGGATGCCGGGGATGCCGGTCAGCCGCCCGCCGGGCGGGCGTTGAGCGACGATCCGGCCGGTCTGCCGCCGCCCGCCGGGCGCACGGCTATCTCCTGCCACCAGTTCTCGGTGGGTACGCGGACGGCCGGTTCGAAGGACTCGCCGGGCCGGGGCAGCGCGACGGTCACGCCGCGCTGCCGTGCCTCGGCGACGGTGCGTTCGGCCGGTTCGTCCCAGGGGTGGAGGGAGAGGGTGAACGTGCCCCAGTGGATGGGCAGGAAGACGCCGCGCGGGGTGCCGCCGGAGAGGTCCACGTGCGCCTGGATGCCCTCCTCGGGCGTCATGTGGATGTCCGGCCAGTACTCGCTGCTGTAGGCGCCGATCTGCATCATGGTCGCGTCGAACGGGCCGAGGCGGCTGCCGATCTCGGCGAAGCCGGGGAAGTACCCGGTGTCGCCGGAGTGGAAGACGCGGTGGTCGGGGCCGGTGACGGCCCAGGAGGCCCACAAGGTGCGGCCCTGGTTGCGCAGGCCGCGCCCGCAGAAGTGCTGGCCGGGGGTGGCGGTGAGCGTCAGCCCGCCGACCGTGGCCGACTCCCACCAGTCGAGTTCGACGATGCGCTCCGGCGGCACGCCCCAGAACTCCAGGTGCGCGCCCACACCGAGGGGGACGGCGAAGACGGTGTCCCGGGCGAGGAGGCCCTTGACCGTCGGCATGTCCAGGTGGTCGTAGTGGTCGTGGGAGATCACGACGGCGTCCACGTGTCCGAGGCGGTCCAGCGGCAGCGGCGCGGGGTGCAGCCGCTTCGGACCGGCGAAGGAGACGGGCGAGCAGCGTTCGCCCCACACGGGGTCGAACAGCAGCCGGTGGCCGTCGATGTCCACGACGACGCCCGCGTGCCCGGCCCAGGTGAGGCGGAGACCGGACGCGGGCGGGCGCTCCAGGTCGGCGGCGGTGGTGGGGGCGACCGGCATCCGCCCGGCGGGCTTGCGGCGGACGCGGTCGGCGCGGCGCAGCAGGTCGCGCAGGAGGGGGACGGTGCTGCGGGGGCTGCCGGTGGCGGCGGTCCGCTCGTTGCGGAACGCGCCGTCGCGGTACTGCGGCGACCGCTCGACGCGGGCCAGCCGCTCCCCGGTCGGCTCGGCGCCGAAACCGGCCGGGCGCAGCCGGGCGAGCGGGGACCGGGCAGGGGGGCGGCGGGCGGGAGTTGTGCGGGCGGGGGATGTGCCGGTGTCGCCGGTTCCCCCGGACGCGTCGGGTGCGGACGGCTCGGACGGCTCGTACGGCTCGGACACGAGAGGGCCTCCCTGGGCGAGGATTGACGCAACTGTAGTAGATGCCTGTGACACCCCGTGACGATCGGCGGGATTCACCCGCCGAACGCCCGTCCACCGCCCGAGGGTTCACGGAGCCGGCGCCCGGAACCGGCTCACAGGTCGCGCCGGTGCTCCGCCGCCACGGCCACCACGGCGGCGACCAGCGCGGAGAGCACGAGGGTGGTCCACGCCCCGCCCTCCGACCACGGATGGGCGACGTCCGCCGCGCGGTACACGGGGTCGGTGAGGCGGTCCCAGGCGCTCATCACGGTCGCGTGGTCGAGGACGGCCGACCAGCGACGGTCGTCGGTCAGGACCAGCGGCGCGAGCTGGAGGAGGGCGACGGCCGCCAGGACCGCGCCGGGGCCGTGCCGCAGCAGGGTGCCGAAGGCCGCGCCGACGAGCGCGCAGACCGGTGCGAGCAGCGCGGACGCGACGAGGACGCGCAGCGCGCCCGGGTGGCCGAGGGGCACGCCGATGCCCACGCGGTGGAGGATCGCCTGGGTCGCCCAGAAGGAGGCGGCCGCCACGGCCGCGCCGAACGGGACGGTGACCGCCGTCAGGACGATCGCCTTCGCCGCCATGACCTGGCGCCTCGCGGGGACGGCGGCGAACGTCGTCCTGGCCAGGCCCGAGGTGTACTCGCCGGTGACGGCGAGCGCGCCGAACCCCCCGGCGAAGAGGGCGAGGACCAGTGCCCCGTTGGCGGTGAAGGCGTGCAGGAGCGGGATGCCGTCGGCGAGGTACCGCTCCCGGTCGGAGCCGGGCTGCCAGTAGCGGTAGGTGTCGTACGCGGTGCCGATGTTGAACGCCAGGACGGCCAGTGCCCCGGCGAGCAGGCTCCACCAGGTGGAGCGCAGGGTCCGCAGCTTGATCCACTCGGCGGCGAGCAGATCGGTGAACCGGCCGCGGGGCGCGGCGGGTTCGCGGGGTACGCCACGGTCCGTGCCCGCTGCCTTCAGGGTGCCCGTTCTCATCGGTTCCGCTCCGTCCCGTACTCGACGCTCTCCGCCGTCAGTTCCATGAACACGTCCTCCAGGGACGACGACCGCTCGGCGAGCCCCCGTACCACCAGGCCCGCGCCCGCCGCCAGCTCCCCCACACGCCCGGCCCCAACCCCGGCCCCCGACACCAGCAGGCCGCCGCCCTCCGGCCGCACCACCAGCCCGTCCGCCTCGCACACCCGGGTGAGCGCCGCCAGGTCGTCCACCCGCACCCACACACCCCCGCCACTCCCCCGTGCGGCGAACACCTCCAGGCCCTCCGCCGCGATCAGCCGCCCCCGCCCGATCACCACCAGGTCGTCCGCCGTGTGTTCCATCTCCCCCATCAGATGGCTGGAGACGAGCACCGTGCGCCCCTCCCCCGCCAGCCGCCGGAACAGCCCGCGCACCCACCGCACGCCCTCCGGGTCCAGCCCGTTCAGCGGCTCGTCGAACACCACGACGGGCGGATCGCCGAGCAGCGCGCCCGCGATCCCCAGCCGCTGCCGCATCCCCAGCGAGAACCCCTTGACGCGCCGCCGCGCGGCCTCCTGGAGCCCGACCTCGCCCAGCACCTCGTCCACCCGCGAGCGCGGCAGCCCGTTGGACCGCGCCAGCGCCCGCAGGTGCGCCTCCGCCGTACGCGCCGGGTGCACGTCCCCCGCGTCCAGCAGCGCGCCGACGTCGGTGAGCGCCCGGGCCCGTTCCCCCATCGGCCGCCCCTGCACGCGCACGGCCCCCTCGGACGGGTGGCACAGCCCGAGGACCATCCGCAGCGTCGTCGTCTTGCCCGCGCCGTTCGGGCCCAGGAAGCCCGTCACACGTCCGGGGCGCACGGCGAACGACAGGGTGTCCACGACCGTCCGGGCGCCGTATCTCTTGGACAGCTCTCGTACTTCGATCATGCGGCCCACACTGGCCCGGCGGCCCGTCCCGCGTCGTCCAGCCCGCGCGGACATTCCCCGGCCCCGGTGTCACCCGCGGGTGTACCTCCCCGGTCTGATGGCGACGCGCGGGCGGCTGCCTAGGCTGGCGTCATGCAGGCCACACCTCCCGTCCCGCTCCCCCGGCGCATGTCACCCGGCGTCTGGGCCGCCTGTGCCTGGTGCGCAGGGCTCGCGTTCACCTTCCTCATACGCCTCGCGCTGCCGGGCGAGGAGGAGGCGTCCCACAGCGCGGGCGTGCTGATCTACCGCTGGGACGGGCTGCTGCAGCTCGCCCTCGGCACCGCGCTGACCCTCCGCGGCGCGCACGTCCTCGTACGGCGCCCCCTCCGGGCGATGTGCCTGCTGCTGGCGGGCGCGGCCGTCGCGACGACCGCGCTGAGCGTCGGCGAGATCCCGCTGGCCCAGTACCTCGCCGTCGCGACGGCCGTCTACGTGGTCGCCGCGACCCGGCCGCGCCGCACCGGCGTCCTGGCGCTGGGCATGGCCCTGGGCACCCTCGTGCTCTACCTCGCCGTCCGGCTGCTGGCGGGATGGAACATCGGAACGTCGGCGGAACTCGCCGTCGCCCTGGTCACCGTGATCGCCTGGCTGATCGGCAGGTCCACCGCCGAGACGCGCGCCCACGGCGAGGCGCTGCGCGCGCAGGCGGCGGCCCGGGCCGTGACGGAGGAACGGCTGCGCATCGCCCGCGAGCTGCACGACATGGTCGCCCACAGCATCGGCATCATCGCCCTCCAGGCGGGCGCCGCGCGCCGGGTCATCGACACCCAGCCGGCGGGCGCCCGCGAAGCGCTGACCAGCATCGAACAGACCGGCCGCGAGACGCTGTCGGGGCTGCGCCGGATGCTGGGCGCGCTGCGCGGGACCGGGCCCGAGGAGGGGCCGTCCGGGCCGCCGCTCGCCCCGCAGCCCGGGCTGGCGCAGCTCGGGCGGCTGGCCGCCGACACGACGGCCGCCGGGGTGCGCGTGGAGGTGCGCTGGCTGGGCGAGACGACGGCGCCGCTGCCACCGGAGATCGACATGTCGGCCTACCGGATCGTCCAGGAGGCGGTCACCAACGTCGTGCGGCACGCGGCGACCGACCGGTGCCGCGTCACGATCGAGCGCGCCGGGGACACGCTGGGCATCGAGGTCAGCGACCGCGGCCGGGGGGCGGGCGCGGCAGGGGGCGCCGGGTACGGGCTGGTCGGGATGCGGGAGCGCGCCGAGCTGCTGGACGGCGAGTTCTCGGCCGGGCACGCGCCCGGGGGCGGCTTCCGCGTCACGGCGCGGCTGCCCGTACCGCCGGTACCGGCGGCCGTCGCGTGACCGCGCGAGCCGTACGGGTCGTGCTGGCCGACGACCAGCCGCTCATCCGCACCGCGCTGCGCATGGTGATCGCGGAGGCTCCTGACCTGGAGGTCGCCGGTGAGGCGGGCGACGGCGCGGCGGCCGTCGAACTGGCGCGCACGCTGCGGCCCGACGTCGTCGTGATGGACATCCGCATGCCCGGCGTGGACGGCATCGAGGCGACCCGCCGCATCACCGCGGCGCACCCGGACGTGCACGTCGTGGTGCTGACGACGTTCGACGACGACGCGTACGTGTACGGGGCGCTGCGCGCGGGGGCGGGCGGCTTCCTCGTCAAGGACATGGCGCTGGACGACATCCTGGACGCCGTCCGCGTCGTCGCCGCCGGGGACGGGCTGATCGCGCCCGGCGTGACGCGGCGGCTGATCCGCGAGTTCGCCCGGCTGCCCGAGACGGCGCGGGCGCCGCGCGAGATCACCGGCATCACGGGCCGGGAGCGCGAGGTGCTGACGCTGGTCGGCTCCGGCCTGTCCAACGGGGAGATCGCCGAGCGCCTGCACATCAGCGTGGCGACGGCGAAGACGTACGTGACCCGGCTGCTGTCCAAGCTGGACGCGCGCGACCGGGTGCAGCTCGTGATCCTCGCCTACGAAACGGGCCTCGTCGCCCCGCCGGGCTGACGCCGCCGCCTGCGGGCGTACGGGCGCGAGGAAAGCCGGAACCGCGCCGCCCAGCCCTCCACGGGGAGCCGACCGCCGTCCACGAGCGCCGCGCCCGGCGACGCGGACCAGGGACCGACCGTCCCGGCCCCTACCGCGAAGCCTCGCGCACCGCGCCAGACGCGCCGAGGGGGCCGTCCGGCCGTCGGCCGGGCGGCCCCCTTTGGGGTGGCAGGTCAGCGGCGGGTCACTCGCCGCCGCCGCCGAAGGCCGCGTCGAACGACGCGGTGGGCGCGGGCCAGTCGTACGACTTCAGCCTGGCGAGCGCCTCGGGGGCACCGGCCAGACGGTCCATCCCGGCGTCCTCCCACTCCACGGAGATCGGGCCCTCGTAGCCGATCGCCCGCAGCATGCGGAAGACGTCCTCCCACGCCACGTCGCCGTGCCCGGCGGAGACGAAGTCCCAGCCGCGCCGCGGGTCGCC
Source organism: Streptomyces sp. NPDC049879 (assembly GCF_044461265.1). Lineage (NCBI taxonomy): Bacteria > Bacillati > Actinomycetota > Actinomycetes > Kitasatosporales > Streptomycetaceae > Streptomyces > Streptomyces sp. NPDC049879. Next base: position 310,013 of record NZ_JBITKT010000007.1, read on the forward strand.
CCAGGGCAGGTGCGAGCCGAGGCGGCCGTTGCGGCCGTCGAGGCGGCGGCGGGCCTCCTTGCAGTCCACGTGGTAGATGCGGTCGCGGAAGTCGTACAGGAAGTTGACCGGGTCGAGGTCCTGCCACACGAAGTGGCTCGGGTCGAAGTTCAGGCCGAACGCGGGACGGTTGTCCACGGCGTCGAGCGCCTGCTTGGTCGTCCAGTAGTCGTAAGCGATCTCGCTGGGGTGCACCTCGTGGGCGAAGCGCACGCCCTCCGCGTCGAAGACGTCGAGGATCGGGTTCCAGCGCTCGGCGAAGTCCTCGTAGCCGCGCTCGATCATGCCGGGCGGCACGGGCGGGAACATCGCGACGAGGTGCCAGATCGACGAGCCGGTGAAGCCGATGACGGTGTCCACGCCGAACGCGGCGGCCGCGCGCGCCGTGTCGGCGATCTCCTTGGCCGCGCGCTGCCGCACGCCCTCGGCCTCGCCGTCGCCCCAGATGCGGGCGGGCAGGATGCCGTGGTGGCGCTCGTCGATCGGGTTGTCGCAGACGGCCTGGCCGACGAGGTGGTTGGAGATGGCGAAGCACTCCAGGCCGTACTTCTCCAGCAGGGCGCGGCGCCCGGCCACGTAGTCGGGCTCGGCCAGCGCGCGGTCCACCTCGAAGTGGTCGCCCCAACAGGCGAGTTCGAGACCGTCGTAGCCGAAGTCGCGGGCGAGCCGGCAGACCTCCTCGAAGGGCAGGTCGGCCCACTGGCCGGTGAACAGGGTGAACTTGCGGGACATGTCGTTCTCCTTCCCCGGGCGGGGCTACGCCTCGGGGGCGGTGGGTACGGGCGTGAGGACGGCGTTCTTGGCGGCGCTCTCCTCGATGGCGGCCAGGACGCGCTGGACCCGCAGCCCGTCCTCGAAGGACGGCTCGGGCCGCGTGCCCCCGGCGATGGCGTGCACGAGGTCGCGCGCCTGGTGGGCGAAGCTGTGCTCGTAGCCGAGGCCGTGGCCCGGGGGCCACCAGCCCTCCAGGTAGGGGTGGTCCGGCTCGGTGACCAGGATGCGGCGGAAGCCGCTCTCGGCGGCCGGCAGCGTGTGGTCGTGGAACTCCAGCTCGTTCAGGCGCTCCAGGTCGAACGCGAGGGAGCCGTCCGAGCCGTTCAGCTCGACCGTCAGGGCGTTCTTGCGGCCGGTGGCGAACCGGCTCGCCTCGAGGGAGGCCAGCGCCCCCGACGCGAGCCGGCCGCCGATCAGGGCGGCGTCGTCCACCGTGACCTCACCGCGGCGGGTGGGGTCGTCCGGCAGCGGCCGTTCCTTCACGAAGGTCTCGATCTGCGCGGAGACCGAGACCAGCGCCTCGCCCGTCAGGTAGTGGGCGAGGTCGATGATGTGCGCCCCCAGGTCGCCGAGCGCGCCGGAGCCCGCCGCCTCCTTGCGCAGCCGCCACACCAGCGGGCCGTCCGGGTCCACGCCCCAGTCCTGGAGGTAGCGCAGCCGGATGTGGCGCAGGGTGCCGAGGCGGCCCTCGGCGACAAGCTCGCGCGCCAGGGTCAGGGCGGGGACACGGCGGTAGTTGAAGCCGACCATGGCGATCTGGCCGCGCGCCTCGGCGGCGCGGGCGGCCTCCACCATGGCCTCGGCCTCGGCCACCGTGTTGGCCAGCGGCTTCTCGCACAGCACGTGCTTGCCGGCCTCCAGGGCGGCGATGGCGATCTCGGCGTGGCTGTCACCCGGAGTGCAGATGTCCACGAGATCGACGTCGTCGCGTGCGATGAGGGCGCGCCAGTCCGTCTCGGCCGCGGCCCACCCGTGGCGGGCGGCGGCGGCCGACACGGCGTCCGCGTCACGCCCGCACACGGCGGCCATGACGGGGGTGCGCGGCAGGTCGAAGGCCCGGCCGACGGAGCGCCAGCCCTGTGAGTGGGCCGCACCCATGAAGGCGTAGCCGACCATGCCGACGCCGAGCGGGGGTGCGGGGGTGGTTTTCGGCATCTGTTCCCTGTCCGTAGCGAGGATCATCCGTCAGTTCCGGGCCGGCCCGGTCCGGGCCGGCGCGCGAAGTCCGTCAGTTGAAGCCGGTCGGCAGGTACTGCTCGACGTTGTCCCTGGTGACGACGGCGGAGTACAGCGTGATGGAGGACGGGATCTCGAACTCGGCGAGACCGCCGATCCCCCTGGCCTGGCCGAGGGCGCGGGCGAGGTCGATCGCCGAGGCGGCCATGGTCGGCGGGTACAGGACGGTGGCCTTCAGCACGGAGTTGTCCGCCTGGATGGCCTCCATCGCGTGCCGGGAGCCGGCGCCGCCGACCATGATGAACTCGTCGCGGCCCGCCTGCTCGATGGCGCGCTCGGCGCCGACGCCCTGGTCGTCGTCGTGGTTCCAGATGGCGTTGAACTCCGGGACGGCCTGGAGCAGGCCCGCCATCACCTCCTGGCCCGACTCGACGGTGAACTCGGCGGCCTGCCGGGCGACCTTCTCGATGTTCGGGTAGTTGGCGAGGGCGTCGTCGAAGCCCTGGGTGCGCTCGCCGGTCAGCGCCAGGTTGTCGGGGCCGGACAGCTCGACCACGCGGGCGTTCGGGACGTCGCGCAGCTGCTCGCCGATGAAGTGGCCCGCGTTCAGGCCCATGCCGTAGTTGTCGCCGCCGATCCAGCAGCGGTACGACTGCGGCGAGTCGAAGATGCGGTCCAGGTTGATGACCGGTATGCCCGCGTCCATGGCGGTGCGGCCGATCTGGGTCAGCGACCTGCCGTCGGCGGGCAGGATGACGAGGACGTCGACCTGGTCGTTGATCAGCGCCTCGATCTGGCCGATCTGCTGGGCGGTGTCGTTGGAGCCCTCGGTGATGTTCAGCGTGACGTCCGGGTACTCCTCGGCCCGGCGCCTGGCCTGCTCGTTGATCGCGTTGAGCCAGCCGTGGTCGGCCTGGGGGCCGGCGAAGCCGATGGTGACCGGCGCGCCCGACTCCTCGTCGGTGACGGCGGCCTGGGTCGCCTCGTCGTCACCGCCGTCGCTGGTGTCGTTGCTGGTGCAGGCGCTGAGGACGACGCCGGACGCGGCGGCGGCGCCGCCGAACAGCAGACCGCGGCGGCTGGGGCGGGGCAGAGATCTCATGGTGTGGCCTTCCGTGCGGGACAGGAAATCGGTAACGGTCGTGCGGGGTGCGGAAGTTGCAGGAGCTGCGGGGGGGGTGCGGGGGCGGCTGGGACACGTGGGCAAAGGGGGGTGCGGTGCCGGGGCGCCGGCGGGCGCGCCCGGTGGTGCGTCAGGTCTGCCCGAACGGGGTGCGGCGCTGGAGGAGCACGGCGACGACGATGATCGCGCCCTTGGCGATCTGCTGGGACGAGCTCTCCAGGTTGTTGAGGATGAAGAGGTTGGTGATGGTGGTGAAGACGAGGACGCCGAGGACGGAGCCGATGATGGTGCCCCGGCCGCCGGTGAGCAGCGTGCCGCCGATGATCGCGGCGGCGATGGCGTCGAGTTCGTAGAGGTTGCCGTTGGTGTTCTGGCCGGAGCCGGAGAGCGCGACGAGCATGAAGGCCGCGATGCCGCAGCAGATGCCGGACAGGGCGTAGATCATCAGGCGCTGGCGCTTCACCGAGATGCCGGCGAGGCGGGCGGCCTCGGCGTTGCCGCCGATGGCGACGGTGCGGCGGCCGAACGTCGTGCGGTTGAGGACGAGCCAGCCGAGCGCGACGACGGCGGCGAAGATGATCGCCAGCGGCGGGATGCCGAGGATGTACGAGTCGCGGTTGGTGAGGTCCAGGACCGAGTCGACGGTGACGATCTGCGTGTTGCCGCCGGTGATCTGGAGGGCGAGGCCGCGCGCCGAGGCGAGCATCGCGAGGGTGGCGATGAACGGGACCATCGGGCCGTACGCGATGAGCGTGCCGTTCACGAGCCCGCAGCCGAGGCCGACGAGCAGGGCCGTGAAGAGCATGCCCCAGAAGCCGAACTCCTGGGTGGCGACGGTGGTGCACCACACGGAGGCGAGCGCCACGATGGCGCCGACGGACAGGTCGATGCCGCCGCTGATGATGACGAAGGTGACGCCGACGGTGACGACGCCGATGACCGACGCCTGGGTCAGGATCAGCTGGACGTTGCCCGTGTCGAGGAACTGGTCGGGCTTGGTGATCGCGCCGACGACGCACAGGGCGGCGAGGACGCCGAGCAGCGACAGGGTCTGGACGTTGAACAGGCCGCCCAGCTGGACGCGGCCGCGCGGGCCGCCGGTGCCCGGGGACTTCTCCCCCGGCGGTGGCGCTGGCGCGGCGAGCGCGGGCTCGGCGGCCGGGGAGGCGGGTTCGGAGGTGGCGCCGTGGGTCACGCCGGGCTCCCTTCCATGACGAGATCGAGGACCCGGTGCTCGTCGAGCTCCCGGGCGGGTGCGGTGTGGACGACGGTGCCTTCGCGCAGGACGAGCACCCGGTCGGCGAGGCCGAGGACCTCGGGGATCTCGCTGGAGACCAGGAGCACGGCGACACCGTCGTCGGCGAGGCGGCGGATGAGTGCGTACAGCTCGGCCCGCGCGCCCACGTCGACGCCCCGGGTGGGCTCGTCGAGGAGCAGGACCTTGCATTCGCGCAGCAGCCAGCGGGCGAGGACCGCCTTCTGCTGGTTGCCGCCGGAGAGGGTGCGGATCTGGACGTCGGGGTTGTCGGGTCGCAGGGACAGTTCGGTGGTGCGGGCCCGTGCGGCGGCGCGTTCGCCGGAGCGGTTGAGCCAGCCGCCGCGGGCGAAGCGCGGCAGGGAGGAGATGGACACGTTGCGCGTCACCGAGTCGAGGAGGAACAGGCCCTGGGCCTTGCGCTCCTCGGGGGCGAGGCCGAGTCCGGCCCGTACGGCGGAGGTGACGCTGCCGGGGCGCAGCCGCCTGCCCTCCACGGTGACGTGGCCCGCGTCGGGGCGGCGGGCGCCGTAGACCGTCTCCAGGATCTCGGAGCGGCCCGAGCCGACGAGACCGGCGAGGCCGACGATCTCCCCGGGGTACACGTCGAGGTCCACGGGCGCGAACTCGCCGGCGCGCGTGAGCCCTTCGACGCGCAGCACGGGTTCGGCGGCGCGCGGGGCCCCGGCGGGGCGGTCGGGGAAGACCTGGTCGGTGTCGCGCCCGGTCATGAGGGCGACGACCTCCCGGGTGGGCGTGGACTTCGCCGGGAGGTTGCGGGCGACGGCGCGGCCGTCCTTCAGGACGGTGACCCGGTCGCCGATGCGGCGGATCTCCTCCAGGCGGTGCGAGATGTAGACGACGGCGACGCCGTCGGCGGTGAGGTCGGCGACGATGCGGAAGAGGTTGTTCACCTCGTCCGGGTCGAGGACGGCGGACGGCTCGTCCATCACGATCAGCTTGACGTCGTGCGACAGGGCGCGGGCCATGCTGACGATCTGCTTGCCGGCCGCGGAGAGCGTCGCGACGATGCGGTCGGGGCTGATCTCGGGGTGGCCGAGGCGGGTGAGCAGGGCGGCGGTGGTCTGCCGGGCGGCGCCGCGGCGGACGAACCCGGCGCGGGCGTTCTCGTGGCCGAGGTGGACGTTCTCGGCGACGGAGAGGTGCTCGACCAGGTCGAGTTCCTGGTAGATGGTGGCGATGCCCAGGCTCATGGCGCTGGTGGGGCGCAGGAGCTGGACGGACTCGCCGTTCCAGGCTATCTCGCCCTCGTCGGGCCGGTGTGCGCCGGAAATCACCTTGATGAGCGTGGACTTGCCGGCGCCGTTCTGCCCGAGCAGGCAGTGGACCTCGCCCGGCAGCACGTCGAGGTCGACGCCGTCGAGCGCCCGGACGCCGGGGAACGACTTGGTAATTCCGGTCAGGGTGAGTATCGGTGGTGGCGCGCTTGCCATTGCTGGGCCTCCTGGCGGCTGTGCGGGGCGCTGCGCTGTCGCGGTCCGCCGCGCGGCGGGTGTGTCGCCGCGTGGCGGTGGTGTACGGGGTGGTGCGTGTGTCCGGCGGCCGGGCGGGTACGCGGCTCGTACGGGCCGGTGCCGGGGCACGGTGGTGCGGGATGGTGCGGTGGTGCCAGGGCCAGCTGTGGTGCGCTGGGTGCTGCGGCTTGCCGGTGCCGCCGCGGACGAGGGGTGCGCGCCCGGGAGGTGCCGGTGGTGCGGTCGTGCCCTGTGGTGCGGTCCTGCCTTGTGCTGCGGTCCTGCGGGGATCTCGCCGTTCCGCGGGCGTGGTGCTCGGCGGCGGAACGCAAGGTGGCGCCTTGCTGTCGTGGTGTGCGGGGATGCCACCGCTCCCGCGGCGCGCGGCTCGTGCCGGGGAGGAAGTGGCGTTGCGCGATGTGCTGTTGCGCGTGTGTGCTGTTGTGACGCCGGAGACGGCGGGGTGGTGCGGGTCCTACGGGTTGTACGTGTCCTGCTGGTGACGCGGATGCTGCCGGTACTGCTGGTTGTGCGGGTTGTTCGGGTTCTGCTGGTGGTACGGATCGGTGCTGCTGGTCATGTCGCGGGGGCCGGCCGCCGGGGCCGGGGCGGGGCTCAGGTCGGCGTATAGCTGAAGAGGTGGTCGCTGATGAGGCGGGCGGCGCCCGTCACCCCGGCGGCGGGGCCGAGTTCGCCGAGGACGATGGGCAGGTTCCCGGTGGCGAGGGGCAGCGACTGCCGGTACACCTGTGTGCGGATGCTGGCGAGCAGCGTGTGGCCGAGGCCGGTCACACCGCCGCCGATCACGACGAGCGCGGGGTTGAAGAAGCTGACGAGGCCCGCGATCACCTGCCCGGTGCGGCTGCCGCCCTGCCGGATCAGGTCGAGCGAGGCGACGTCGCCGGCCGCCGCGGCGGCGGCGACGTCGGCGGCGGTCAGCTCACCGCTCGCCGCGAGCCTGGCCGCCAGTTCGGCCGACCTGCCCTCCCGGGCGGCGGTCTCGGCGTCCCGCGCGAGCGCGGCGCCGCCGAAGTGCGCCTCCAGGCAGCCCCGGTTGCCGCAGGGGCACTGCCGCCCCTCGGCCTCCACCTGGATGTGGCCGATGTCGCCCGCGCTGCCGGTGGCGCCGCGGTGGACCCGTCCGGCCACGACCACGCCGCAGCCGATGCCGGTGCCGATCTTCACGCAGATGAAGTCCTGCACGGAGTGCGCCACCCCGGCGTGCTGCTCGCCGAGCGCCATGAGGTTCACGTCGTTGTCGACCATGACGGGGCAGCCCAGCTCCTGGCTGAGCGCCTCGCGGACCGGGAAGCCGTCCCAGCCGGGCATGATCGGCGGTGCGACCGGGACGCCGTCGGGGAAGCGCACGGGTCCCGGCACACCGATCCCGGCGCCGTCGAAGCGGTCGGCGAGCCCCGCGTCGCGCAGTTTCGCGGCCATGCCGAGGACCTGCTCGAAGACCGCGACCGGCCCCTCGCGCACGTCCATCGGCTCGGTGAGGTGCCCGAGGATCTCCAGCTCGGGGCCGGTGACGGCCACGTCGATGGAGGTCGCGCCGATGTCCACGGCGAGGAAGCGCAGCTGCGGCGCGAGCCGGACGTTGTGCGACCTGCGTCCGCCGCGCGAGGCGGCGAAGCCGTCGCCGACGACCAGGCCCGTCTGGAGCAGCCGGTCCACCTCGACGGCCAGCTTCGAGCGCGACAGCTCGATGTGGTCGCCGAGCTGGGCGCGCGAGCTGGGGCCGCCGTCGCGCAGCAGCCGCAGCAGCCTCGCCTGGTGGGAGTTCGCGGGACGAGCGGTCATCCGCCTCATCTGCCCCTCCCGCCACCGTCGGCCTCGGTTCCCGGCGGCGTCGAGATCCCCCGCCGGGCTTGCGAGGGGAACATAGCAGCGCGTCTCCGGACTGGGAAGAACTTCGGCACAGTTCAGTTGGACTTTTTCCTCTGGCAGGACAAAGCCCTGCCGTCGGGCCCTCCGGACGGCCGCCGCCGCGCGTCCCGGCGGGACCCGTCCGGGTGGTGGCGGCGCGGGGACCCGGCGGGGGTCCGGCGGGGAGGGCCGTTCGGGTTTGACGTGAGTGTGAGGAAAGCGGGTAGGCGTACGCCCAGCGCCGCCCGGACCGGGCGGCACCGTAAACTCACGCCGAGAAGTGAAGATCGAACAGGGGCCGCAGGAGGCGCTGCGTTTCACACCACGGCCCGGGAATCCTGCCATTCGGGAATTGAGCCTTATGCGACGTACTGGTGTGCTGAAACGTGCCCTCACCTCCCGGGAACGGCCCGCCCAGTCGGCGAGACCACCGCTCGTCCGGGAACTCCTGCTCGTGACCGTTCTCTATGCCGCCTACAAATACGGCCGGCGGGTGGCCAACGGCCAGTTCGCCGACGCGTACGACAACGCGGAGCACGTCTGGAACCTGGAGCGCGCCCTGTTCCTCCCCCACGAGGGCTGGGTCCAGGACCTCCTGCTGCACTTCGAACCGGTCATCCGCACGATCAACGTGTACTACGCCACGGTGCATTTCCCCGCCATGGCGATCTTCCTGGTCTACATGTTCTGGCGCCGCCCCGGCCACTACCTGTGGGTGCGCTGGGTGCTCACCTGGCTGACGGCCGCCGCGCTGGTGCTGCACCTCCTGGTGCCGCTGGCGCCGCCCCGCCTCTTCCACACGAGCGGACTGATGGACACCAGCATGGTGTACGGCCCGGCCGTGTACGGGAAGCCCGAGGGCGACTCGATGTCCAACCAGTTCGCGGCCATGCCATCGCTGCACGTCGGCTGGGCGCTGGTCATCGCGATCGCCCTGATCGTGTCGAGCCGCACGCGGCTGCGCTGGCTGTGGCTGCTGCACCCGGCGATCACGATCCTGGCCGTCGTCGGCACCGGGCACCACTACTGGATGGACGGCATCGTCGCGGCCTCCTTCCTCGGGATCATCCTGCTGGTGCTCAAGCCGCCGAGGCGGGACCTGCCCGCGCCGGGCACCGAACCGGCGCCGGAGCGCGCGACCGTCCCGGCCGCCGCGGAGGCGCCCAGGACGTCCGGGGCGGGGACCCCCGCCGCCACCCGGCCGCAGGCGGACCTCGTCCACCGCGACGGCTAGCGGGCGCAACGCGGTGCGGGGCCGGGCCCCGGGGAACGGTGTGGTCCCGTTCCCCGGGGCCCCTCCTTTTCCGCCCGGCGGACCGGCGCGCCGCACACCGGGGCGGAGCACGGAAATCCGTCCGAATGCGACCGTGCGCCGTCCGGTGCCCTCATCCGGCGGCGTTCCCGCGCCCCCTTCTCCGGGCGTGGCGGCGGCGGCCGGAGAATGCCGCCAGAGGGCCCGCCGAAACGCGCCGGGAAAATCGCGCCCGGCCCCTTTTCCCCGTCCGGGCACACGCCTGAAGTCGCGCGCACGCCACGGTATTTCCCGCCTTCCGCCTTTTCCCGGCCGCCGCCCGGCGGGTCCTCCCTTCCTTGCACCCCGTCCGTAACGCCGGAGGCACCCTCGGGCACACCGGCGCACCCCTCACGCGCCCCCGGTGCGCACCTTGCCGAGCGCGATTCCGCGCCCCTATGGTGGGTCCGCTCTGACAACTCCCTTGTCAGGGACGGAAATAGATGGGCGACAGGGCCTCATGTGCCCAAGGAGGGGACCGCCCGTGACCACCCGTGGACGCCACCGCCGCTACCGGCCGAACGCCGTCTCCCGCGCCTCGCTCACCGTGACCGCCTCGGGCGCCGGGCTCGCGCTGCCGCTGATCAGCGCGAGCGGCGCCTCCGCCGCCTCCGAGGACACCTGGGACCGGGTGGCCGAGTGCGAGAGCAGCGGCCGGTGGGACATCGACACGGGGAACGGCTTCTACGGCGGCCTCCAGTTCCAGCAGAGCACCTGGGAGGCGTTCGGGGGCACGCGGTACGCCGCGCGCGCCGACCTCGCCACGAGGGAGCAGCAGATCGCGGTCGCGGAGGAGGTGCTGGAGGGCCAGGGCCCCGGCGCCTGGCCCGCGTGCTCGGGCCAGGCGGGCCTGGCCAGGGGCGGACCCGCGCCGTTCGCGGCGCCGGAGTCCGCGCCGGAGCAGGCCGAGGCCCCGGCGCGGGAGGAGGCGCGACCCGCGACCGCGCAGGCCACCGCCGTCCCGGCGCGACCGGCGCAGGAGGCGGGCCGCTACCGGGTGGTCAGCGGCGACACCCTGTCGGGCATCGCGGCCACGCAGGGCGTACGCGGCGGATGGCAGTCCCTGTACGAGCTGAACCGGCAGGTCGTGGGCGGCGACCCCGACCTGATCTTCCCCGGCCAGCGGCTGGCGCTGCAGGCCGCGTCGGTCCCCGGGGCGGCAGCGCCCGCCGAGGAGGCCGAACGGGAGGCCGGGGACGCGGACGAGGCGGCGGAGGCCACGGCGCGGGCGGAGGCCGAGGCCGAGGAGGCCGAACGCGCCGCCGCCGAGGAGGCGGAGGCGGCAGCGGCCGCCGAGGCCGCGGCGGCCGAACAGGCAGCGGCCGAGCAGGCCGCGGCGGCCGAACAGGCAGCGGCCGAGCAGGCCGCGGCGGAAGAGGAAGCCGCGGAACGCGAGGCGGCGGAGCGTGCGGCGGCCGAACGGGAAGCCGCCGAGCGCGAGGCCGCCGAACGGGAAGCCGCCGAGGCCGCCGAACGCGAGCGCGCCGAGCAGGCCGCCGCCTGGAGCGCGCCCGTCAACGCCGGTCTCGGCACCGCCTACCACGCCACCGGCAGCTCCTGGTCCCGCGGCTACCACACGGGCGTCGACTTCCCCGTCGCCACCGGCACCACGGTCAAGTCCGTCGCGGCCGGCGAGGTCGTCTCGGCCGGCTGGGCCGGGTCGTTCGGCTACGAGGTGATCGTCCGGCACGCCGACGGCCGCTACAGCCAGTACGCCCACCTGTCGGCCATCTCCGTCTCGGCGGGTCAGCCCGTCAGCGGCGGCCAGCGCCTCGGCCGGTCCGGCTCGACGGGCAACTCCAGCGGCCCGCACCTCCACTTCGAGATCCGCACGGGCCCCGGCTTCGGCTCGGACATCGACCCGCTGGCGTACCTGCGCGGAAAGGGCGTCTCCCTCTGACCGCCGCCGCACGGCCCGACCCGTATCAGGACAGATGCTCTAGTAACCCCACGACCGGGGGACGTCGAGCCCGCGTTTCCTTCCCTCACCAGGCACCGGGTCGTTAGGCTCGACCGTCTGGGGGCCAATCCGCGCACGCGCAGGGGACTTTGGAGGCGCCGATGGAACGACCCGGCTGGGCGCCGCAGGGCATCGACCTCACCGTGCCGAGCGTCTCGCGGATGTACGACTACTACCTCGGCGGCTCCCACAACTTCGCCGCTGACCGCGCCGCCGCCCGCAAGGCGATCGCGGCGTTCCCCGGCCTGCCGAAGATCATGCAGGCGAACCGGGCGTTCACGCGCCGCGCCGTGCGGTACGCCGTCGCCGAGGGCGTCACCCAGTTCCTCGACATCGGCTCGGGCATCCCGACCTTCGGGAACGTCCACGAGGTCGCCCGCGCCGCCGACCCCGCCGCCCGCGTCCTGTACGTGGACAACGACCCGGTCGCCGTCGCGCACAGCCGCGCCGTCCTGGCCGGTGACGAGCGGGCGGGCATCGCCGCGGCCGACTTCCGCGACCCCGCGTCCGTCCTCGGCTGCGCGGAGGCGGAACGGCTGCTCGACCTGCGGCGGCCCGTCGCCCTGCTGCTCGTCGCCCTGCTGCACTTCCTGCCCGACGAGGAGAAGCCGGAGGGACACGTGGCCACGCTCCGGGACGCCCTCGCACCTGGCAGCCTGCTGATCCTGACCCACGCCACCACCGAGGCCGGGCTCGCCACCCACGAGCAGGGCGCGGAGCTGAGCGACGTGTACCGGCGCGGCGGCGCGACGCTCGTGATGCGCGGCAGGGCCGCGACCGAGCGGTTCTTCGACGGCTTCACGCTGGTCGAGCCGGGCCTCGTCCCCCTGCCGGAGTGGCGCCCCGACGGGCCCGCCGACGAGGAGGACCCGGTGGCGGCCGCGGGTTTCGCCGGCGTGGGGCGCAAGGCGTGACGCCGCCGACCGGGCCCCTCGGCCCGCACGAGCACGGCGCGGGCGGCGAACCGCCGGACGGCCTGCGGCGCTTCGCCCGCATCTGGTGCCGCGCGGTCTACGCGGACACGGCCACCTCGATGACCAGGGCCGAGTTCGAGGAGCTGATGGCCGGGCTGACCCGCAGGCTCGCCGACGCGCTGCGCGCCCGCCCGTTCGACCCGTCGCCGGGCCGCGCCGTGGGCGAGGCGCTGGTGGCGGCGCACTGCACCGTGCCCGAGGCGCTGCCCCGCGTCCTCGGCGTCGTGGACGCCTACCTGCCGCTGTACTGCTCCGACCCCGCCGAGCTGCCGGCCGACGAGGCGCGCGCCCGCAGCACGCGGCTCCAGCACGCCATCGCCGCCGGGTACGCCGCCGCGCTCCAGGAGCGCACGCGCGCGGAGCAGGAGGCGCTGTCCCGGGCGGCGCTCAGCGCGCAGCGGGAGATAGCCCGCGCGCTGCACGAGAGCGAGACGCGCTTCCGCGCCGTCTTCAAGGACGCCGCGCTCGGCATCGCGCTGGCGGACATGAGCGGGCGCGTGCTGGATGTGAACGACGCGCTGGCCCGGATGTTCGGCGGCTCGGAGCACCATGTGCGCAGCCGTTCCATCCTGGAGTGGACGCATCCGGAGGATCCGCCGGAGGTGTGGCGGATGCAGCGGGAGCTGATGCGGGGCGAGCGCGAGCACTTCCAGGTCGAGAAGTCGTACGGCCGCACGGACGGCACCGTCCTGTGGACCAACCTCACGGTCTCCCTGCTGCGGGCGGCGAACGGCGAGCCGCGCTACATGCTCGCGATGATGGAGGACGTCTCCGAGCGGCGCCTGCTCAACCTGCGGCTGCGCTACCAGGCGACGCACGACGCGCTCACCGACCTGCCCAACCGCTCGCTGTTCTTCGAGCGCCTGGAGCAGGCGCTCTCCCGCGCCTCCGACACCGCCCGCATCGGCCTGTGCTACCTCGACCTCGACGGCTTCAAGGCGGTGAACGACAGCCTGGGCCACGCCGTCGGCGACCAGCTGCTGATCGCCGTGGCCGAGCGGCTGCACGACTGCGCGTCGGGCCCCGGGCAGATGCTCGCGCGGATCGGGGGCGACGAGTTCGTGGCCCTCGTCCTGGACCCGCCGTCGCCCGAGACCGTGACGGAGCTGGCGGAACGCGCCCTGTACGCGCTGTCCACGCCGGTGGACGTCGGCGGCCGCGAGCTGATGGTGCGGGCCAGCATCGGCGTCGTCGAGGGCCCGGCGCGGTACCTCAGCTCGGCGGAGATGCTGCGCAGCGCGGACATCACCATGTACCGCGCGAAGGCGGAGGGCGGCAACAGGTACGCCGTCGCCGACCCCGACTCGGACGCGCGTGCCATCAGCAGGCACCACCTCACCCACCACCTGCCCGCCGCGCTGAAGGGCGCCGAGTTCTTCATCGAGTACCAGCCGCTGGTGAAGATGGAGGACGGCAGCCTGGAGGGCGCCGAGGCGCTGGTGCGCTGGAGCCACCCCCGGCACGGCGTGCTGGGCCCCGACCGCTTCATCCCGCTCGCCGAGCACACGGGGCTGATCGTGCCACTGGGCCGCTGGGTGCTCCAGGAGGCGGTGCGGCAGGCGTGCCAGTGGCAGGTGCGCGGCATCGGCGGCCCGCGTCCGCTGAAGGTCAACGTCAACCTGTCGCCGCGGCAGCTGCACCACCCGGAGCTGGTGGAGGACACCATCTCGGTGCTGAAGGAGGCCGGGCTGCCGCCCAGTTCGCTGTGCCTCGAAGTGACCGAGACGGCGATGATCCGCGCGGACGAGAACGAGCTGCGGCCCCTGCGCGAGCTGGCCGACCTCGGCGTCGGCATCGCGCTGGACGACTTCGGCACCGGCTACTCGAACCTCGCCAACCTCCGGCGCCTCCCGGCCAGCACGCTCAAGCTCGACCGCTCCTTCACGCTCGGTCTCCAGCGGGCGCCGGCCGACCCCGTGGACCTCAAGATCGTCGAGGGCATCGTGTCGCTGGCGCACACGCTGGAGCTGTCCGTGACCGTGGAGGGCGTCGAGACGTCCACGCAGGCGGACCGGCTGCGGGAGCTGGGCTGCGACTCGGCGCAGGGCTGGTTCTACGCCAGGCCGGGACCGCCGGAGCGGCTGCCGGAAGCGGTCTGAGCGGCCCGCTCGCCGGGGAAACCTGGTGGGGCCGCCCTTCCGCGCATCGGTAGGATGCGTGATGTCCACAACAGTGATTTGTCACCCTCCGTGACCCCGTCACTGCGCGCGTTCTCTCGATCATTGGAGCATCCGAGGATGGCCCGACACCTCATCACCAGTGCGTTGCCCTACATCAACGGGATCAAGCACCTGGGGAACATGGTGGGCTCGATGCTCCCCGCCGACGTCTACTCCCGCTACCTGCGGCAGCGCGGGCACGAGGTCCTCTACATCTGCGCCACCGACGAGCACGGCACCCCGGCCGAGCTGGCCGCCAAGGCCGCCGGACTGCCCGTCGCGGAGTTCTGCGCGCAGCAGCACGAGGCGCAGAAGGCGATCTACGACGGTTTCGGGCTCGCCTTCGACTACTTCGGCCGCACCTCGTCGGCGCAGAACGTGGAGGTGACCCAGCACTTCGCCCGCCGCCTGCACGAGAACGGCTTCATCGAGGAGCGGACCACCCGCCAGGTCTACTCCCCCGCCGACGGCCGCTTCCTCCCCGACCGCTACATCGTCGGCACCTGCCCCTACTGCGGCTACGAGGCGGCGCGCGGCGACCAGTGCGAGAACTGCACGCGCGTCCTCGACCCGACCGACCTGGTGTCCGCGCGGTCCGCCGTCAGCGGCAGCACGGACCTCGAAGTCCGCGAGACGAAGCACCTGTTCCTGCTCCAGACGAAGCTGGAGAGCGAGGTCGCCGCCTTCGTGGACGCCCACGGCGAGCAGTGGCCGACGCTGGCCTCCTCCATCGCCCGCAAGTGGCTGACCGAGGGCCTGCACGACCGGGCCATCACCCGCGACCTGGAGTGGGGCGTGCCCGTCCCGGCGGACGTGTGGCCCGACCTGGCGGCCGAGGGCAAGGTGTTCTACGTCTGGTTCGACGCGCCGATCGGGTACATCGGCGCCACCAAGGAGTGGGCGGACGCGGCCGGTCCCGGCGAGGCGCGCGACTGGCGCTCGTGGTGGTACGAGGCGGACGACTCGGTGCGCTACACCGAGTTCATGGCGAAGGACAACGTCCCGTTCCACACGGTGATGTTCCCCGCCACGCAGATCGGCACCCGGGAGCCGTGGAAGCGCGTCGACTACGTCAAGGCGTTCAACTGGCTGACGTACTACGGCGGCAAGTTCTCCACGTCGCAGCAGCGCGGCATCTTCGCCGACACGGCGCTCGACCTGCTGCCCGCCGACTACTGGCGGTACTTCCTGATGGCGGGGGCGCCGGAGTCGGACGACTCGTCGTTCTCCTGGGAGCTGTTCTCCTCGGTCGTGAACAAGGACCTCGCCGACACGCTGGGCAACTTCGTCAACCGCGTCCTGACGTTCTCCCGCAAGCGCTTCGGCGACGCCGTGCCGGCCGGGCACGCGGCGGGCGACGCCGAGCGGCGCCTCGGGGACGAGGTGGCGCGGCTGCTCGCCGAGTACGAGGAGCACCTGGAGGCGCTCCAGTTCCGCAAGGCGGCCTTCGCGCTGCGCGCGCTGTGGAGCGCGGGCAACTCCTACCTGGAGGAGAAGGCCCCCTGGCGCGAGATCAAGACCGACGAGGACGCCGCCGCGCTCACCCTGCGCACGGCGATGAACCTCATCCGCCTCTACGCGGTGCTGTCCGAGCCGATCATCCCGTCCAGCGCGCGCACGCTGCGCGCGGTCTTCGCCCTGGACGACACCGCGCAGTGGGTGTCGCCGGAGGAGGCGCGGGCGCTGGACGCGGTCCCGGCGGGGACGGCGTTCACCGTTCCGCCGGTGCTGTTCGCGAAGATCACCGACGAGGACCTCGACGGCTACCGGGCGCGCTTCGGCGGCGACACCGACGCCTGACGGGAACGCTTCACGCGGGCACGGCACGGCGTGCCGGACGGGCCGGGGAACGGTCCGTCCGGCACGCCGTGCGCCCGTCGGGGAGGGAGCGGGCCGGCTCAGCCCGCCGCCCCGGCCAGGATGCGCCCGGACAGCTCGGCCGCGGCGGCCTTGATGCTCTCCAGGCCCGGACGCCCCCACGGGCGCGGCAGCCGGTCGAGCACGCAGACGGTGCCCAGCGCGCTGCCGTCCAGGTCGAGCAACGGGGCGCCCAGGTAGGAGCGGATGCCCTCCTCGTCCACCACCGGGTTCCCGGCGAACCGCGGGTAGTCGGTCACGTCGTCCAGCACCAGCGCCTTGCGGCGTACCACCACGTACGGGCAGAAGCCGCGGTCGCGCGGGGCCGTGCGGCTCTCGCCGGGGCCGGGCAGGGGGTAGAGGCCGGCGAAGAACTGGTACCGCTCGCCGACGAAGTTGACCAGCGCGAGCGGCGTGCCCGCCAGGCGTGCCAGGTCGCGCGCCGCCGCGTCGAAGGCGGGGTCCGCCTCGGCGCCGACGCCCAGTTGCCGCAGCCGTTCCGCGCGGGCCGGTGCGTCCGGGTCGTCGGGTGTCGGCAGCAGCCGGCCTGTGGGGTCGAAGCCCATCGTGGACATGGTGTTCCTTGCGTGGATCGGATACGGGCCGCCCCCGCCCGGGCGGGCGTCACACGAGCTGCCGCAGCCCGTGCAGCACCGCCCGCAGCAGGGCCGGGTCCGTGACGAAGCGGCCCGGGGACGCGGGAGTGCTGACGGTGACGGCTCCCGAGTCGAGCAGGTCGGAGAGCAGGACCTTGGTGACGGCGGCGGGCAGGCCGACGTGCGCGGCGATCTCGGCGACCGACGCCGGTCCCTGGCAGACGCGCAGGACCTGGGCGTGCTCGGGCCCGAGCCTGCGGCGTATCCGCCGCCCGGTGGCCGTGACCACGCTCAGCAGGTCGAGGCGGGCGGCGGGCCTGGTGCGCCCGCCGCAGACGGTGAAGGGGCGGACCAGGCGGCCCGCGTCCTCGTCGAGCAGGGGTCCTGACGCCACGGCCGTGGTGGCGCGTGGCGTGCCGGTCGCGTTCATCCCCTGGCCCCCTGGCGCAGCGGGATGGCGAGGGCGGCCCTGACGCTGCGGACCAGCAGGGCCATCTCGTGGCCGAGCGCGGCGGCGTCCGCGTCGGGGTCGGCGAGGACGGCGAGCGCCGCGGCCTGCCCCGCGGCCGTGACGATCAGCAGCCCCGAGTCGAGCCGGACGGTGATCCGGCGGACGCGGCCGCCGGGGGCGGCGGGCCCGCTCCCGGCGGTCCTGGCCAGGGCGTGGAGTCCCGAGGCGAGCGCGGCGAGCTGGTCGGCGTCCTCCGGGTCGAGCCCGTGGGCGGCGCGGGGCAGGCCGTCGCTGCTGAGCAGGACGGCCTTGCGGGCCTGCGGCAGGCGGTCGACGAGGTGGGCCAGCAGCCAGGCCGGGTCGGTCCTGGGTGGCCAGGGCGTGTCGGTCACCACGGCGCGGCCGGTGCGCTCGGCGGGGTGGCGGGCGGGGTGGGGCGGGTCATCTGTCCCCGTCCTCCTCGGCGAGGCGGGCGCCGCGCCGGAAGGCGGCGGTGAGCCCGGGGTCGAGCGGGGCGGGGACGGCGCCCTGGCCGCCCTTCCTGGCGGACTGGCGGGGCGCCTGGGGGGCGGGGGCCGTGTCGCGCGGGGGCGGGACGAGGTGGCGCGGGCGGGGGCGGCGCGGCAGCGGGGGCCGATCCGAACGGTCGGCGGCGGCAGCCGCGGGGGACGCGGCGGGCCGCTCCTCGTCCGCGGGCTGCGCGGGGGCGGGCCTGGCCGCCGGTGGTGCCGCAGGGGGCTGTGCGGGCCGGGGCGGCGGGGCGGCGGGGTCGCCGTCAGCCACCGGTCCGGCGGGGGCGGGCAGGGGCGCGGGCAGCGCGTACTGGTCCCCCGCCTGCGTGACGGGGCGGCCGGGGACGTAGTGCCCCTCCGACTCGTCGCCGAGCAGCTCGTGCGGCAGGACGAGGACGGCCTGCACGCCGCCGTAGATGTTGCTCTGGAGCTGGACGACGATGTCGTGCCGCTTGGCGAGCGTGGAGACCACGAAGAGGCCCACTCGGCCGTCCTCCAGCAGCTGCGCGACGTCGAGCCGTTCGGCGCCGGACAGGATGGCGTTCATGCGGTTCTGCTCGGTGACGGTCATGCCGAGGCCGCGGTCCTCGACCTCGATGGCGAGACCGGCGGTGACGCGCTGGACGCGCAGCAGGACCTGGGTCTGGGGGGCGGAGAACTCCGTGGCGTTCTCGACCAGTTCGGCCAGGAGGTGCACGACGTCGGCGACGGCGTGGCCGCGCACGGTGCCCTCGAAGGGCGGCACCAGCTTGACGCGCGAGTAGTGCTCGACCTCGGCGATGCAGGAGCGCAGCACCTCGGACATGCACACCGGCCGGGTCCACTGGCGGCGGGAGACGGCGCCGCCGAGGACGGCGAGGTTCTCCGCGTGCCGCCTGATGCGGGTGGCGAGGTGGTCGATGTGGAAGAGGCCCTTGAGGAGTTCGGGCTCCTCGACATCGTTCTCCAGCTCGTCGAGGTATTCGAGCTGACGGTGCACGAAGGACTGCATGCGGCGCGCGAGGTTGACGAACACCTCGACCCGCTCGTCCCCGGCGTAGACCGCGCCCGCGAGGGAGGCGGCCTGGGCGACGGCGGACTCGGCCGCGTACCCGGCGGCGGCGATCTCGTGCCCGAGCCTGCGGTACGCGTCGGCGTCGTCCGGCTCGGCGGGCGGCGGGCCCTCGGGCGGCCTGATGCGCTCGCCGCGCTCCACCTTCCGCAGCAGCGCGTGCAATTCGACCCGGCCGCGGCTGGCCTGGCGGCGCAGCGCGGTGAGCCGCCCGGCGTGCAGCCTGGCCTCGGTGAGGGCGAGGAGAACCGCTCCGGCGAGGACCGCGCCCACCAGCACCGCGGCGGCCGCGGGCACCGCCCAGCGCGCGAAACCGCCCGCCACGGTCCGCTGGGGACCGCCGCTGACGAGCAGGTACGCGACGGTGACCGTCGAGACGGCGGTGACCAGGGCGGCGGGGAGCACGGCCAGGCGCAGCAGGCGGCGTCTGCACCCCAACTCTCCCGCGCCCGGTGCCGTGCCGGCCGGCCGGCTGTGGCGACCGGTGGCTGCCCCGGTGCGTGGCTGTTCTGGCATCGGTGTCCTTATCGGGCGGATCAATGTGCCGAGGCCACGCTATGGCTCAACACCACTGCGCAGAGCTACAGTTCCGCCAATCGCCACCCCTCGCCACCTCCCTACGGGTGAATACGGCAGCGGCTGTCTTGACCGCGCGCGCCGTCCCGGCGGTCAGTCGAGGCCGGAGGCGCGGACCGTGATGTTGAGGCGCCCGGTGAGCCCGAGACCGGGCGGCGCGGTGCCCGGACGGGTGCGCGGCACCCCGTGGTACGCCAGCCTGGCGGGGCCGCCGAAGACGAACGCGTCGCCGCAGCGCAGTTCGGTGTCGGTCCACGGGCGGCCCCGGTGCTCGGTGCCGCCGAGGCGGAAGACGCACGTGTCGCCGAGGCTGAACGACACGACGGGCGCGGGCGAGTGCTCGTCGGAGTCCCGGTGCATACCCATCCGGGCCGAGGCGTCGTAGAAGTTGACGAGCGCGATGTCGTAGGGGTCGGCGGGCGGCGGGAAGCCCGCGTCGGCCGCCGCCGCGGCGGCCAGGGCGCCGAGCCAGGCGGGGAACGGTTTCACGGGCGCGCCGTCGCCGTCGACGACGGTGCGGGCGTAGCCGCCCGCGTGCCAGTGGCGGCCGAGGGAGACCTGGCGGACGGACATGACGCCGCCGCCGAAGCGGACCGTGCGCAGCCCTGCGGGCGGCAGTGCCCACGCGCGGCAGGCGGCGAGGAGGGCGTGCCGCCGGGCGTCGTCGAGCCAGTCCGGCAGGTGCACGGCCCCCGGTGCCACGTCGGCACGGTCGCGGGGGAAGAGTGCGTCGGTCACACGTCCCATCATGCGCCCGGGGCCGGGCGCCGGGCAGGGGGCCCCGGACGCGCCGGGGCGCGCGGGCGGCCGCCGGTCCGGCGGTGGCGCAGGCGCGGACGGACCCCGCGGAGCCGCCGGACGGCGTGGCCGGGGCCTCTGGGCGGGGGCGTCCGGGCGCCGTAGGGTTTCGCTGCCCCTGCCTGACGAGCGAGGAGGGTCCATGACGGCACCGCAGACCGGCGAGCCCGTGCTGACCGGCGTGCGCAACTTCAGAGACCTCGGCGGCCTGCCGGCCGGGGACGGGCGGCGCGTGCGCCCCGGGCGGCTGTTCCGCAGCGGCCACCTGGCGGCGGCGACCGCGTCCGACCGCGCCTTCCTGGCGTCACTCGGCCTGCGGACGGTCTTCGACTTCAGGAACGCCGCCGACCAGGCGCTGGACGGCCCGGACGTGGCGCTGCCCGGCGTGCGGAACGTCGGTGTCCCGCTGAGCGACCCGGCGGACGGCGCGCAGTTCTGGGCGATGGTGCGGGACGGCGGCGTCGCGGAGCTGCGGGAGGCGCTGAACGGCGGGCGGGCGGCCGGGCGGATGGTCACCTCGTACCGGCACATGGTGCAGTACCGGACGGTGGAGCTGGGGCGCGTGCTGCGCGCGCTGGCGGGCGGGGGCACGCCCGCGCTGCTGCACTGCGCGGCGGGCAAGGACCGGGCCGGGCTGACCGTCGCGCTGACGCTGCTCGCGGTGGGCGTGGAGCGCGACGCGATCGTGGCCGACTACCTGAAGTCGAACGCGCCGCACCGCCGTTACCCCGTGCGGCGGGGAAGCGGCGCCCCGCCGTTGACGGAGGCGCTGGCGGCCGAGGTCGGGGAGCTGCTGGCGCCGCTGTTCGACGCGCGCGCCGAGTACCTGGCGGCGGCGTTCGACGAGATCGACGCGGCCTGGGGCGGGCCCGCGGCGTACTTCGGCGACGCGCTGGGGCTGACGGCCGCCGACCTGGCGGGGCTGCGCCGCGCGCTCCTCACGGACGGGTGACGCCGGGGGGCGCGCTCACTTCGTGCGCACCACCACGAAGTCCGCCAGCGCCTCGAACCGGCCGCGTACGCCGTCGGGCAGGTCGAGCCCGTCCAGCGCGCCGAGCGCGGCGTCGTACTGCCGCCTCGCCTCCTCCTCGGCGAGGCGGCGGCCGCCCGCCTCCTCGATGAGCGCGGCCCGGGTGGCGAACTCGGCCTCGTCGAAGTCCTCGAACTCCTCGGGCGACTTCTTGGCGTCCGCCATCAGCAGCGCGGCGAGCCGCCCGGCGGCCGGTCCTGTGCCTTCGAGCGCGGCGGCGACGGGCAGCGACTTCTTGCGCTGCCGCAGGTCGCTCCAGGCGGCCTTGCCTGTGGTGGCCGGGTCGCCCCAGATGCCGAGCAGGTCGTCCACGGCCTGGAACGCGAGGCCGAGGCGCTGCCCGTACTCCTCCAGCGCGTCGGCGACGCGGTCGTCCGCGCCGCCGAGGACCGCGCCGACGGCGGCGGCGCAGGCCAGCAGGGCGCCGGTCTTGTTGCCCTCCATCTCCAGGCACTCGGCGACGCTCACGCGCTCGCGGTGCTCGAAGGCGATGTCCTGGGCCTGGCCGTCCACCAGGCGGCGGCTGGCCGTGGCGAGGCGGCGGGTGGCGCGGGCGGCGTCCGGTGTGCCCGGTTCGAGGAGCACCTCGATGGCGAGGGCGAACAGCGCGTCGCCCACCAGGATGGCCTGGGCGGGGCCGTGGACCTTCCAGACCGTGTCGCGGTGCCTGCGCTGCTCGTCGCCGTCCATCAGGTCGTCGTGGAGCAGCGAGAAGTTGTGGACCAGCTCGACGGCGACCGCGCCGGGGATGCCCGCGTCGGCGGGCACACCGGCCGCCTCGGCGGAGAGCAGGGCGAGGGCGGGCCGTACGGCCTTGCCGCTGTCGGCGTCGGTGGGGCGGCCCTCGGCGTCGATCCAGCCGAAGTGGTAGGCGGCGATGGTGTCCATCGGCGGGGCGAGCCTGGCGACGGCGGAGCGCAGCGCGGGAGCGGCCAGTTCCCGTCCGCGGGCGAGCAGCGCCGGGACGGCGCTGGCGGGCTGGGCTTCCGTGGCGTTCACATGCTCTCCTTGGCGCTGGGCGTGCGTGGTGCTCGGGGCGGGACTTCCGGTGCGGGCGGTGCGGGGGTGGTCAGGGGGGTCACGGGACGCGCCGTCACGGTGCGACGGCGCGCGCGGCGGCGAGGCCGCTGCGCACGGCGCCCTCCATCGTCGCGGGCCAGCCGGTGGCGGTCCACGCACCGGCCAGGTGCAGGCCGGGGGCGCGGGTCACCGGTCCCGGGCGCAGCCGCCCCACGCCCGGGGTGGGGGCGAAGGTGGCGGCGCGTTCCCTGGTGACGAAGAAGTCGCGGACGCGCGCGCCGCGTGCGGCGGGCAGCAGGCGGGCGATCTCGGGCAGGTAGCGCTTGCGCAGGACGTCGGCCGGGAGCTGGATCTCCTCCTGGGCGGCGGACTGCGACAGGACGACGTACTGGCCCTCGGTGACCCCGGCCGGACGGGTGCGGTCGAAGATCCACTGCACGGGGCTGCCGAGGGCGGCGAGGAACGGGCGGGGCAGCACGGTCCGGTCGTACAGGACGTGGGCGTTGAGAATGGGTGCCGTGCCGAAGGCCGCGAGGGCGGACGGGTCGGGCAGGGCGTCGTGGGGCAGCAGCGCCCGTGCGGCGTCCGGCGGGACGGCGACGACGACGGAGTCGGCGGTCAGCTCGCGGACGGGCTGCGCGGCCGGGGCGAGGGAGCGTGAGCTGACGGTGACGCGCCAGCCGCCGCCGGGGGCGGGCCGCAGGCGGCGGACGCGGGTGGCGAGGTGGGTGGTGACGCCGGAGCTGTCCAGGGCGGTGCGGGCGAGGGTGTCGTGCAGTTCGCCGAGGGGCACGTCCGGCACGCCGATGTCGGCGGCGCCAGGCTCGGTGAGCAGGCCGGTGCGGAAGACCATGGCGGCCAGGCCGAGGGACACGTCGGCGGCCCGCGCGTTGAGGGTGGCGACGCCGATGAGGTCCCACAGGGCGGTGACGGCGCGGTCGCTCTGGCCGTGGCGGCGGAGCCAGGAGGCGAAGTCCTGGTCGTCCAGCGCGGGGTCGGCGGGGTCGAGGCGGCGCAGGGCGAGGACGGCGCGGGGGGCGGCGGCCCGTTCCGCCGGGGAGAGGTGGGGGTAACGCGCCAGGGAGCCCGCGAGGTGCAGGGGGACGGGCAGGGCGGTCCTGCGGATGCGGCCGGTGCGGCCCGTGGCGGCGTCGGTGACGGGCACGTCGAGGCGGCGCTGGAGGGGGGCGAGGGCGGTGGCGCCGATGCGCTGGAGGAAGCCCCGGTAGGCGGTGCAGCAGCGCAGGAAGACGTGCTGGCCGTTGTCCACGGTGATCTGCCCCGCGGGGGTGTCGCGGCGGAAGGAGAACGCGAGGCCGCCGAGGCGGGGGCGGGTCTCCAGCAGCGTCACGCGGTGGCCGCGGTCGGCGAGGGCGAGGGCGGTGGTGATCCCGGCGAGGCCGCCGCCGACGACCGCTGTGTGCGGGGACGTGTGCGGGGCCGGGGGCGGTGTCATGTGCGGCCCGCCCGCGCGACGCGGCGGGTGTCGAATCCCGTCAGGCCGCGCAGGGCGACGACGGCCTTCTGGGCGCCGGGGAGGCCGACCCGGCCGCGCAGGACGGCGTGCGGGTCCTCGTCGATCAGGTCGAGCAGCCGGTGGTACGTGCCGGCCATGGCGGCGACGCAGGCGGCGGAGCGGCGGTCCAGCATGGGCAGCAGCCGCAGGCCCTGGGCGAACAGCTCGCGGGCGCGGCGCACCTCGAAGCGGACCAGGCCGGGGAAGTCGGCGCCGGGCGGCGCGGGGTCGAGGTGGGGACCGGCCTCGCAGCCGAAGGCGCGGAGGTCCTCGGCGGGGAGGTACGTCCTGCCGTTGTCGGCGTCCTCACGGATGTCGCGCAGGATGTTGGTCAGCTGGAGGGCGAGGCCGAGGGTGTCGGCGTACTCGGCGGCGCGGTCGGTGCCGCGGGCGCCGGGCGCGGTGCCGAAGACGCCCAGGCACAGACGGCCTATGGCCCCGGCGACGCAGCGGCAGTAGTGGCGCAGGTCGTCCCAGGTCTCGTAGGCGTGGCCGCGGACGTCGAGAAGTACGCCGTCGATCAGCTCGTCGAGGCCGCCGAGCGGGATCGGGAAGCGGCGGGTGGCGTGGGCCAGGGCGACGGCGACGGGGTCGGTGTCGTCCTCGGTGACCTGCTTGTCGCGGACCCGCTGGAGGAGGTCGCGCGTGCCGGTGAGGCGGGTCTCCTTGACGTCGGGGGCGAGGGTGCCGTCGCCGATGTCGTCCACGCGCCGTGCGAAGGCGTAGAGGGCGTAGAGGGCGCGGCGCTTGGCCAGGGGCATGAGGCGGGCGCCGTAGCTGAAGTTCCTGGCGTGCCGGGTGGAGACGGCGGCGCAGTACTCGTAGGCCGCGAAGACGGCGGGCGGCAGCGGGGCTCTCCTGGGTGCGGGACTCACGGGATTGAAGCTCACGTTCCTCTTCGCAGTGTCGTTCCCGCCGCGTACAGCAGGCCGCCCTTGGACGGTCGGGGTGGGCCCGCCAGCACGTCGTACCCGGCGCCGGCGATGGCCTGGGCGGCGGCGCGTCCGCCGCCGACGAAGCCGGCGAGGAGCAGTCGCAGCCGCCCGTGCAGGCTCCCCACCAGCGGGGCTCCCTCGTCCAGCAGCCTACGTGCCCGGTCGGTCGTCCAGGCGACCAGGGTGCGCACGGACGCGTTGGCCGTGGGCGCGGCGAGGTCGTCCTCGGTGACGCGGAAGCGGCGCATGGCGTCGGAGGGCAGGTAGACGCGGTCGCGGCGCAGGTCCTCGGCGACGTCCTGGACGTGCTCGACGATCTGGAGCGCGGTGCAGATGGCGTCGGAGCGGCGCAGGCTGTCCTCGGTGGCGGTGCCGGTGATGGCCAGGACGAGGCGGCCGACGGGGTTGGCGGACAGGCGGCAGTAGTCGAGGAGGGCGTCCCAGTCGGGGTAGCGGCTGACGCGCTGGTCGATCCGGTTGGCCTCGATCAGGTCGAGGAACGGGCCGGGGGTGAGGCCCGCGCGGCGGACGGTGGGGATCAGCTCGCGGACCAGCGGGTGCCGGGGCGGGGGGCCGCCGTGGGCGCTGGCGAAGACGCGGTGGAGGTCGTCGGTGACGGCGTCCAGCATGGCGAGGGGGTCGGTCACGGCGTCGGCGTCGAGGCCGAGGAGCACGGCGTCGCCGTCGCCGGGCGCGAGGTCGCCGTCGCCGATGTCGTCCACGAGGCGGGCGTACCCGTAGACGGCCATCAGGTCGTCGCGCCAGGCGCGGGGGAGGAAGCGGGGGGCGACCGGGAAGTTCTCGTGGGCCGCCTTGGCGAGCACTCCCCCGGGGTCCCCCGTGCCGCCGCTCTCCCCCGTGCCGCCGGGGCCGCCGCCCGGTGTCGCCGTCAGCACGGGCGGCCCCTCGTCGTCCAGCACGCCGTGGTCGTCATGTCTGCTGTTTTACCTTATGGTCTGATGAGCCCGGCCGGGGACACGCGGCCGGGCTCCAGTGGTTCCGGGCGGGGGTCGGGCGGGGCGGCGGGCTACTTGCCCGTCTCCTCCTCGTAGGCCTTCAGCACCTGGTCGGTCGGGCCGTCCATCACCAGCTCGCCCTTCTCCAGCCACAGGACGCGGTCGCATGTGTTGCGGATCGACCGGTTGTTGTGGCTGACGAGGAAGACGGTGCCCGCCTCCTCGCGCAGCTCGCGGACGCGGGCCTCGGAGCGGCGCTGGAACTTCTTGTCGCCGGTGGCGAGCGCCTCGTCGATCATCAGCACGTCGTGGTCCTTGGCTGCGGCGATGGAGAACCGCAGCCTGGCCTGCATGCCGGACGAGTAGGTGCGCATCGGCAGGCTTATGAAGTCGCCCTTCTCGTTGATGCCCGAGAAGTCCACGATGTCGTCGTACCGGGCGCGGATCTGGTCGCGGGACATGCCCATGGCCAGGCCGCCGAGGATGACGTTGCGCTCGCCGGTCAGGTCGTTCATCAGCGCGGCGTTCACGCCGAGCAGCGACGGCTGGCCGTCCGTGTAGACCCGGCCGCTCTCGGCGGGCAGGAGGCCCGCGATGGCGCGCAGCAGCGTGGACTTGCCGGAGCCGTTGGTGCCGATGAGGCCGATGGCCTCGCCGCGGTACGCGACGAAGCTGACGCCGCGCACGGCGTGCACCTCGCGGACGCGGCGGGACGGCTCGCGGCGGATCATGCGGCGCAGGGCGGCGGTGGCGTTGCCGCGGTTCCCCGCGCCGTAGACGCGGTAGACGATGTGGAGGTCCTCGGCGATCACGGTCGGCTTGCGCCCGTCGTCGGCCGCCAGGGCCGGGGTGTTGTCAGCCACGGCCGTACTTCTCCTCCGCCTTCCAGAAGAACAGGAATCCGCCGGCACCGATCACCACGGCCCAGCCCAGGGCCCACAGCCAGGTGGTCGCCGGTATGGCGTTGTGCATGTCGCTGTCGATCAGCGCGTACCTGATGAGGTCCATGTAGACGGCGGCGGGGTTCGCCTCCAGGACGGTGGCGACCCAGCTCGGGCCGTCGGCGCGGCCCTCGACCATCGTCCGCAGCGGGAACATGACGCCGGAGCCGTACATCCAGGTGCGGAGGATGAAGGGCATCAGCTGGGCTAGGTCGGGGGTGTTGCTGCCCAGCCTGGCCATGATCATGGCCAGGCCCGCGTTGAAGACGAGCTGGAGGGCGAGCGCCGGGACGACCAGGAGCCAGGTCAGGGCCGGGTAGTGTCCGGCGCCGATGACGATCACGACCAGGATGATCATCGAGTAGAGCAGCTGCTGCAGCTGCTGGAGCGAGAAGGCGATGGGCAGCGAGGCCCGCGGGAAGTGCAGGGCGCGCACCAGCCCGAGGTTGCCCGAGATCGACTTGACCCCGGCCATCACCGACGCCTGGGTGAAGGTGAAGACGAAGACGCCCGTGACCAGGAAGGGGATGTACTCCCGGTTGGTCATCCCGGCGCGTCCGCCGAGCAGCAGTCCGAAGATCAGGAAGTAGACGCACGCGTTGAGCAGGGGCGTGAACACCTGCCACAGCTGGCCCAGTTTCGCCTGGCCGTACTGGGCCATCAGTTTGGCCCGGGAGAACGCGACGATGAAGTGCCGGCGCCCCCACAGCTGCCTCATGTACTCGGGAAGGGAAGGCCGCGCACCGCTGACGGTCAGGCCGTGCCTGGCCGCCAGTTCGGCCAGTGGTACGGCGCGTGGGGGCGCACTCTCGCGCGTGGTCTCGCTCACCTGGTAACTCTCGTCCTCGCAGGGCAAAGGCGGTAGGCACTGCCGCCGTACAGCGGCACGGGGATGGTCTCAGACCCGAGCTTGTCAGATGACAGGGGGGCGTCCCAGACGGGTCAGGCGCCATACCGTACGCCAACGCATCGGCCTGCGGGGACCGCTCGGCGTGCGCCAGCCCTCGGCGAAGCCGCCGAACCACGCCTTCAGCGCGCTGCCCGACGGACGGCGCGCCAGGGTCAGCAGCACCCAGACCAGGAGATACACGGGGATCAGGGGCAGCGGCAGGTTGCGGCGGGCGAGCCACACGCGGTTGCGGGCCACCATCCGGTGGTAGACCGCGTGCCGGGACGGCGGGGTCGCCGGGTGGTACAGGAGCATGTCCGCGCGGTAGTCGATGGACCACCCGGCGTCCAGGGCGCGCCAGGCGAGGTCGGTCTCCTCGTGCGCGTAGAAGAAGTCGTCGGGCAGGCCCCCGACCTGCTGGAACACCTGGGTGCGCACGGCGTTGGCGCCGCCGAGGAACGTCGTCACGCGCGAGGAGCGCATCGGGTCGGAGGCGCGCAGCCTGGGAACGTGCCGCCGCTGTGTGGTGCCCGTCTCCGGATCGGCGATGCGGAAGCTCACGATGCCGAGCTTCGGATCGTCCGCGAACGCCGCCCGAACCAATTGCGCCGTGTTTTTGTCTGGAAGTAGTCCATCGTCGTCCAGAAACAGCAACATATCGACCTCACCGCCCCCGGGACCGAACGTCTCGATGCCCACGTTCCGGCCACCGGGGATGCCGAGGTTCTCGGGGAGTTCGACGCTGCGGACGCCTGGGGGCAGGCCGGGGAGCGCCGCGCCGTTGCCGACGACGACCACCTCGATCCGTTCGCCCTCCTGGGCCGCCACCGAGTCGAGCAGCGCGCGGAGTTCCTCCGGCCGGTCGCCCATGGTGAGGACGACCGCGCCGAGCTTGAGCTGTGCCGTGCCCACAGATGTCACCTCAGCCTGCTGGACGCGAGGATCGACACCAGGTGCAGCAGCGTCTGGAGGACCGCTATCCCCGCGAGCAGCGCGACACCGAGGCGGGTGAAGAACAGGTCGCCGCCGATCAGGTCGAGCACCGCCACCACCAGGATCAGCAGCGACGCCTCGACCCCGCCCACCAGCCGGTGGAACTTGAGGGCCGCCGCCGCGCGCCGCGCGAGCGCGACACCGGAGGACCGGGGCGTCGCCGCCTCGTCCTTGACCGCCGCCAGACCGCTGCGGGTCCTGGCGACGTCCACCAGGTCCGTCTCCGCCTTGATCAGGATCGCGCCGAGCGCGGCCAGGGTGCCGAGGAAGGCCCACAGCCAGTTGGGCGCGGACTCCTCGGCCGCGAAGACGTCGGCCGCCCGTACGCCGAAGCCGACGAGCAGCGCGGCCTCGGCCAGGTAGTGGCCGACGCGGTCGAGGTAGACGCCGGTGACGGACGTCTGCGCGCGCCAGCGGGCCACCTCGCCGTCGACGCAGTCGAGCAGCAGGTAGAGCTGGATGAGCAGCGCGGCGAGCACCGCCCCGGCCAGGCCCGGGATCAGCAGGGCGGCGCCCGCCGCGACGCCCGCCACGACCATCAGGTACGTGAGCTGGTTGGGGCTGATCCGCGAGCCGACCAGGTGCCTGGTCCAGCGCAGCGAGATCTCCCGCATGTACAGGCGCCCGGCCCAGTGCTCACCGCTGCGCCGGTCCTTGACCCCGGCGGGGTGCACGACCGGCCTGAGTTCAGCTACCGATGGTTTTGACATAGTCCGCGTACGCGTCCCTGATCTCGTCGGTGGTCAGATCGAGGTGTTCGAGGATGGTGTAACGGCCCGGCCTCGTCTGCGGGGCGAAGGCGACGGCCGTCACGAACTCCTCGGTGCTGAAGCCGATCTCGCCTGGCAGCACGGGCAGCCCGTGGCGGCGCAGCACGTCGGCGATCAGCCGGCAGTCGTCGTGCGCCCCGCGCAGGTGCATCGCGAAGGCGGCGCCGAGCCCGACCTGCTCCCCGTGCAGCGCGGAGCGCCTGGGGTGCAGGACGTCGAGGGCGTGGGAGATCTCGTGGCACGCGCCGGAGGACGGGCGGGTGTGGCCCGCGATCGTCATGGCGATGCCGGACAGGACCAGGGCCTCGGCGAGGACGGTGAGGAACGGGTCCTGCGTGCAGCCGCCCGGGTGGCGCAGCACCGCCTCCCCCGCCTGCCTGGCCATGGCGGCGGCGAGGCCGTCCACCTGCTCGCCCGTCTCGCGGTGGGACAGCTCCCAGTCGGCGATGGCGGAGATGTTGGAGACGGCGTCGCCGATGCCCGAGCGGACGTAGCGGACCGGGGCGTTCCTGATGACGTCGAGGTCCACGACCAGGGCGATCGGCGTCGGCACGCCGTACGAGCCGCGGCCCGCGTCGTTGTCGAGCGTGGACACCGGCGAGCAGATGCCGTCGTGCGCCAGGTTCGTCGCGACGGCGACCATGGGCAGGCCGACGCGGGCGGCGGCGTACTTGGCGGCGTCGATGATCTTGCCGCCGCCGAGGCCGACGACGGCGTCGTAGTGGCCCGAGCGCATCGCGTCGGCCAGCTGGACGGCGGCGTCGATGGTGCCGCCGCCGACCTCGTACCAGTCGGCGCCCGGCAGGGCCGGGCTCAGGCGGTCGCGCAGGGCGGCGCCCGAGCCGTTGCTGATCGCGACGGCGAGCCGTCCCGAGGAGGAGATCCGCTGGTCGGCGAGGAGCCCGCCCAGGTTGTCCAGCGCCCCGGCGGCGATGTCCACCGAGACGGGGGACGGGATGAGACGGGTCAGTACCGGCACGCGATCTCCCGTCCCCTGGCGAGGTCCTCGTGGTTGTCGATCTCGACCCAGCTGACGTCGCCGATGGGGGCGGTGTCGATGCGGAAGCCGCGGTTGACCAGCTCCTGGTAGCCGTCCTCGTAGTACAGCTGCGGGTCGCGCTCGAACGTGGTGCGCAGGGCGTCGGCCAGTTCGGCGGCGGCGTCCGGCTCGATCAGGGTGACGCCGATGTACTCGCCGGTGGCCTCGGCGGGCTCCATGAGCTTGGTGATGCGCCGCACGCCCAGCTCGGGGTCCGCGACGACCTTCATCTCCTCGTCGGCGAGCTTCTTGGCCGTGTCGAGGGCGAGGATGATGCGGCGGTCCCCGCCGCGCGCGGCGAGCAGCGTGCGCTCGACGGAGGCGGGGTGGACGGTGTCGCCGTTGGCGAGGATGACGCCCTCCGCGATCACGTCACGGGCGCACCACAGGGAGTAGGCGTTGTTCCACTCCTCCGCCTTGTCGTTCTCGACGAGGGTGAGGCGCACGCCGTAGCGGCTCTCCAGCGCGGCTTTGCGCGCGTACACGGCCTCCTTGCGGTAGCCGACGACGATCGCGACGTCGGTGAGGCCGACCTCGGCGAAGTTGGCCAGCGTGAGGTCGAGGACGGTTCTGGTGTCCGCGTCCTCGCCCTCGTGGTTCACGACCGGCACCAGTGCCTTGGGCAGGGTGTCGGTGTAGGGGCGAAGACGCCGTCCGGCGCCGGCGGCCAGCACGAGGCCGATCATGCGGGTTCTCCTGTTTCGTCGTGTACGGCCGGTGCCTGCGAGGAGACCCAGAATCGGATGCTCTCCGCCAGCACCAGGAGCGCCAGCGCCCCGGCGAGGACGGTCAGCGCGACGGTGAAGCCCTGCCCCGACGCCCAGAGGGCGGCGGCGACGGTGACCAGGAGGGTGCGCCCCTCGTGGCCGCCGGTGGCCAGGACCAGCCAGGGCGGAGGCGCCCCGGCACCGCCGCGGAGGCGGTACACCGTGTCGTAGTGATGGTAGGCGCAAGCGGCCACCAGGCCGAAAGCCGCCGGCAAGGCTCCGTTCACCTCGCTGCGGGCCGCCAGGACCAGGATCGTCAGGTACTCGCCGGCCCGGAACAGCGGCGGCAGCAGCCAGTCGAACGGGCGGCGCAGGGGCGCGGCCTGCGCGCGGCCCGCGGCGAAGGCGTAGCAGGCGGCGGCCAGGACCGTGACCCAGCCGCCGTCGGTGCCCGACCACAGCGCGGTCGCGACGAGCAGCGCCGTTCCGCCGAGCGCCCAGGCGGGGGCGGGGAACGGGCCGCGCCTGGCGGGGAGGCGGCTGACCAGGGCGGCGAGCGGGCCGTTGTCGGTGAGGCCGGTCAGCGTCAGGGCGGCCTGCGGGGTCGGTCCTGGGAGGCGGCGGGAGCGCAGCAGGCGGCCCGCGGTGGTGTAGCAGGCGGCGAATCCGCAGGCGGCGAGCAGGACGATGAAGGTGACGCGGGGCGTGGTCAGCGCGGTGAGGATGGCGATGAGCAGCCAGCGTTCGCCGATGGGCAGGACGATCATGCGGCGGGCCCACACCGTCCAGCCGATGCTGTCCAGCCGTCCGGACAGGGCGACGGCGGGTGCGCGCGTGCCGCCGCTGCCCGCGGCGGGGGGGTGGGCGTCGTTGAACGCGAAGTCCACGATGTGGCGGCAGGACTGGAGGATCATCGCGGATAGCGCGAGGGCCCACACGTCGTCGTCGGCGCGGGCGGCGCCGAGGGCGAGTCCGGCGTAGTACGCGTACTCCTTGGCGCGGTCGAAGGTGGCGTCGAGCCAGGCGCCGAGGGTGGAGTACTGGAGGGAGTAGCGGGCGAGCTGGCCGTCGGTGCAGTCGAGCACGAAGGACAGCAGCAGGAGGACGCCCGCGGCGACGAAGCCGGTGCGGGTGCCGGTGGCGGCGCAGCCCGCGGCGATCAGCGCGGTGACCAGGGAAGCGGTCGTCACCTGGTTCGGCGTCAGGCCGCGGCGGGCGCACCAGCGGGCGAGGTAGCGGGAGTACGGGCTGACGAGGTGGGTGGTGACGAACCCGTCGCGGGACTTGACGGCGGAGCGGAGCCGTACGGCCTCGTCGTCCACGGCGGCGACGGCGGCGGCGGCCTCGGCCCGTTCCGCCTCGGTGGCGGGGACGGCCGCGACGAGGGCGCCGAGTTCGGGGCGGTGGACGGCGGTGCCGGCCGCCTCGACGGCGGCGGCGACGCGGTCCGCGAGCGGCGCGGTGGCCGGGCGTGCGGCGGAACGGGCGCCGCCCGCAACGGGGTTGCGCGTCGCGGCGGGGGCCGTCCGCGCTGTCGCGCCGCCGAGCGCGGCGGCCAGGGCGGGGCGCGCCTGCGGGCGGGCGGTCACGGCGCCGGGGATCGCGGCGGCGTCGAAGCGTGGATCGGTCAGTCCCAGGCGCAGGCTGTGCCGGTGGCCGGTGAAGCGCGGATCGACGAGCGCGACGCGTCCGCCCGCCGGGGCGGCGGCGAGGGCGTCGGTCAACGCGGCGGCGTCGTCGGCCACCGTGACGGTGAATCCCAGCGCGCGCAGGTCGTCTTCGAGGGGCGACCCGGGAAGGGGCGAACCGGTGAGGATCGCGGTCGACAGCTTGACTCACTCCTTGGGGCGGAACCGCTCTCTGCGGCCCGCACGTCGGCAGAGATTATCCGATGACCACCGTGCGGCAAGAATGGCGTTGGAGTGAGGAAACCCGGCGTTCACGTCAGGCTCGCATGGCACGGCTCCCACGGCATGGTTCCCGCGGGGGACCGAGGCGACCTTATGCGATGCGGGCATCACCGTGCGCGCCCGGGAACCCGCTGCCGGCCTGCCGCGCACGGCTTCCCCGGCCGCGGGACGGGGCGGCGCCTCCACCCGGGGGTGGAGGCGGGGGCAGGCGCGTCATTCCGCAAGCGGGCCCGCGCGCGGGGGGCCGTGCGGCAGACTGGCCGGGAAACCGGGCAGATCCGGGGAAAGCCAGAAAACCTGGGAAATGCGCCGTTACGGCGTGCTCCGGGAAATGAGGGAAAGGTAGCCATGCCCCACAGCAGCGCCGTCGCGGCGGAGCCGATCATGCTGGAACTCGTGGACGAGGACGGCAGGACCATCGGCACGGCCGAGAAGCTGGCGGCCCACCAGGCTCCCGGGCAGCTCCACCGGGCGTTCTCCGTCTTCCTCTTCGACCACGCGGGACGGCTGCTGCTCCAGCGCCGCGCGCACGGCAAGTACCACTCCCCCGGTGTGTGGTCGAACACGTGCTGCGGGCATCCGCTGCCGGGTGAGGAGCCCTTCCTCGCGGCGACGCGGCGCACCACCGAGGAACTGGGCGCGGCGCCCGACCTGCTGCGGACGGCGGGCACGGTCCGCTACAACCACCCGGACCCCGCGTCGGGTCTGGTGGAGCAGGAGTTCAACCACCTGTACGCGGGGGTCGTCACGGCGCCGCTGCGGCCCGACCCGGCCGAGGTCGCCGAGACCGAGTTCGTGACGCCGGGGGAGCTGGCGCGGCTGCGGGCGGGCGGGCCGTTCTCGGCGTGGTTCGGGACGGTGCTCGACGCGGCGCTGCCGGGGATCAGGGAGGTCACCGGCCCGGCCGCCGGGTGGTGAGGGCGGCGCGGGCCGGGTCCGGGCTCACAGCCGGTCGAGCGGCAGGGCGGCCCACACCACCTTGCCGCCCGCCGCGGTGGGTTCGACGCCGCACGAGCCGCCGGTCTCGGCGGCGGTCGCCTTGACGAGCAGCAGGCCGCGTCCTCCGGTGCCGTGCCGGTCGGGTGTGACGGCGAGGGCGCGGGGGCGGTAGGGGTGCCCGTCCTCGACCGAAAGCCGCAGCCAGTGGGCGTCCAGGGCCACCTCCACGCCGATCTGGGGGGTGAGGAGGGCGGCGTGCCGTACGGCGTTGGTGACCAGCTCGGAGAGGATCAGCAGGGCGTTGCCGAGCATGTCGGCCGACAGGGGGGCCGCTCTGCGGCGGAGGAGGTCGCGGACGGCGTGCCGGACCTGGGGCACCGACAGGTCGTCCGGGGGGACGGTGAAGCGCCAGGCACCGGCGTGGGGCGCGGGCGTCGCTGCGGGACCTGAGGGGAGCGGGGCGGGCGGGGCGCCGGATCTGCTGTCCATGGTCCGAGTGTTGGCATGTGCCAGGGCGGCATGACGCAGTGACCCCAACTCGTCGTATATCGAGCGGAATTCGAGCACACTCTTTCGATATTGGCGCTATTTAGAACGGATTCGGCCGGAGCGCCCTCGCGCCTTTCGCGCCCCCGGTCACCCGACCGGCCGAGGCGCGTGGTTGCGAACGCCCGGCGGAATGGCACGGGGGCGCACGCCATGCCGTGTTGCGCGACTATACGGAAGTTGCGAGATCGGACCGCTGGGGGATGACACCGCCGCCGTTTCGGAAAGAGTTGGCTCCATACATGGCTACTCTCACCATGTATATGAATTACCGCGAACCTGAAGGAAAAGGGAAGAGTCCACCCGCTATCGACATTTCGGTGAGTGTTCGATCCATTTCGGGGGCAAGGTCATCCCAACTCATTCCCTGGACGTTGGAGTGCTGCTGTCATGGCTCTTCCGCAAGGTCCTCTGGAACACCGTTACCAGGGGGAACACCCGGTGCGGACCCTCGCCTACCTCTTCCGGGAAGACCGCTTGCGGCTTCTCACCGCGGTGCTGGCATTCGTGGTCAAGCACAGCCCGGTGTGGCTGCTGCCGCTGATCACGGCCAACATCATCGACATCGTCGTGGAGCAGCGGCCCATCTCCGAAATGGGCGCCAACACCCTTGTGGTGACGGTGGTCCTGCTGTTGAACTACCCGACCCATCTGCTCTACGTCCGCTGCATGCACGGCAGTGTCCGGCGCGTGGGCACCGGCCTGCGTTCGGCCTTGTGCCGGCGTATGCAGGAGCTGTCCATCGGCTACCACTCACGCGTCAGCGCAAGCGCTCTCCAGACCAAGGTGATCCGTGACGTCGAGAACATCGAGCAGTCGGTCCAGCAGAGCGCGGACACCGGACTCGCCGCCGTCATCACGCTCGTCGGCGGCCTGGTCGTCATCGCGGTACGGGTCCCGGCGGCACTGCCCGCCTTCGTGGTCCTCGTCCCGGCCGCGACCCTCCTGGTCCGCAGGCTGCGCGGCCGATTGCGCAGCCACAACGAGAAGTACCGCCGCCAGGTGGAGCAACTCTCGTCGCGCGTCGGCGAGATGACCAGCCTGATCCCCGTGACGCGCGCCCACGGCCTGGAACGGGCCGCGCTGGTCCGCGTGGACGGCACGCTGCGGCAGGTCCTGTCGGCGGGCATACGGCTCGACCTGCTCAACGGGCACTTCGGCGCCATCGCCTGGATCCTCCTCAACACCATCGGCATCGGCTTCCTGTCGGGCGCCGCGCTGATCTCGTACTACGCCTGGCTGCCGATCACCGCGGGCGACGTGGTGATGCTCAGCACGTTCTTCACCACGCTCACCGGCTCCATGACGATGCTGATGGGCCTCGCGCCGATCATCACCAAGGGCCTGGAGTCGGTGCGTTCGGCGGGCGAGGTCCTGCAGGCGCCCGACCTGGAGATCAACGCGGGCAAGACCGAGGTGTCGGCCGTGAAGGGCCGGCTCGACTTCGAGCACGTCGACTTCCGCTACGACGGCGAGGGCACCGCCGCCGTCACCGACTTCGACCTGTCGGTGCGGCCGGGCGAGACGGTCGCCCTGGTCGGCGCGTCGGGCGCGGGCAAGTCCACCGTGCTCAACCTGCTGATCGGCTTCATCAGACCCGTGTCGGGGCGCATCCTGCTCGACGGCACGGACATGTCCTCGCTCGACCTGCGCAGCTACCGGCGCTTCCTGTCGGTGGTGCCGCAGGAGTCGGTCCTCTTCGAGGGCAGCATCCGGGAGAACGTGGGCTACGGCCTGCCGGACGTGGACGACCAGGCGGTGCGCGCCGCGCTCGCGGACGCGAACGCCCTGGAGTTCGTGGACCGGCTCCCCGCCGGGCTCGACACGGTCGTCGGCGAACGCGGCGCGCGGCTGTCCGGGGGGCAGCGCCAGCGCATCGCGATCGCGCGGGCGCTGATCAGGGACCCGCGCATCCTCGTCCTGGACGAGGCGACGTCCGCGCTCGACACCCGCTCCGAGTCGCTGGTGCAGGAGGCCATGGCACGGCTGATGCGGGGGCGGACGGTGTTCGTCGTCGCGCACCGCCTGTCCACCGTGCGGAACGCGGACCGGATCATCGTGCTGGAGCAGGGCCGCATCCAGGAGATCGGCACGCACGCCGAGCTGCTGCGGCTGGGCGGCGCGTACGCCCGGCTCCAGGCCCGCCAGATGACCTGAGCGGCCCGGGGGCGGCCGGACACCCCGTCCGGCCGCCCCACCGGCCGCCCCCGGCGTCACAGCGGCCCGCCCTCCGTCAGCCCGCCGTCCAGCGTGAGGCGGCGCGTGATGCCCAGGCCGCGCAGGAACGGCAGATCGTGGCTCACGACGAGCAGCGCGCCCCGGTACGACTCCAGCGCCGTCGTGAGGGCGTGCACCCCGGCGAGGTCGAGGTTGTTGGTCGGCTCGTCGAGCAGCAGGAGTTGCGGCGCGGGCTCGGCCAGCATCAGGGCGGCCAGCGAGGCGCGGAAGCGCTCGCCGCCGGAGAGCGTGCCGACCGCCTGGTCGGGACGGTCCCCGCGGAACAGGAACCGCGCGAGCCGCGCCCGCACCTCCTGCGGGGGCGCGTCGGGAGCGAACCGGCGCACGTTCTCCAGGACGCTCGCCGCCGGGTCGAGGAGGTCGAGCCGCTGCGGCAGGTAGCGCAGCGGCACGTGCACCTCGACGGTGCCCGCGGCGGGGGCCGCCAGACCCGCGAGCGTGTCGAGCAGTGTCGTCTTGCCTGCGCCGTTCGGGCCGACGAGCGCGATCCGTTCGGGGCCCACCACGTCGAGCGAGGCGGGCGCGCCGTCCCGGACCGCCAGGTCCCGCACGCTCAGCACGCGGCGGCGCGGCGGCACCTGCGTGTGCGGCAGGTCGACGCGGATCGCGTCGTCGTCCCGGACGGCGTCCTCGGCCTCGGTGAGGCGTTCCCTGGCCCCGGCCAGCCGTTCCTGGTGGAGGCCGAGGAACTTGCCCGCGCTCTGCTGGGCGGCGGACTTGCGCGCCCGCATCACGATCCGGGGCGCGCGGGCGTTCTCGGACGCCTTCCGCGCGCCACGGGCGCGGCCGGCGAGTTTGTCGTGCGCGTCGATGAGTTCGCGCTTCTGGCGGCGCACGTCCGCCTCCGCGGACCGTACGGCGCGCCCGGCGGCGCGCTGCTCGACGGCGAGCGCCGCCTCGTACGCGGAGAACGTCCCGCCGTACCAGGTGATGCCGCCCGCGCGCAGGTCGGCGACGCGGTCGACGCGTTCCAGCAGCTCGCGGTCGTGGCTGACGACCACCAGGACGCCCCGCCAGGCGGTCACCGTGTCGTACAGGCGGTGCCTGGCGGCGAGGTCGAGGTTGTTGGTCGGCTCGTCCAGCAGGAGCACGGACGGGCGGCGCAGCAGCAGCGCGGCGAGGCGCAGCAGGACGGTCTCGCCGCCGGAGACCTGGCCCACGGTGCGGTCGGGCGCGACGTGGGTCAGGCCGAGCTGGTCGAGGGTGGCGCGGGTGCGCTCCTCGATGTCCCAGTCGTCGCCGACGGCGTCGAAGTGCCGGGGCGACGCGTCGCCGTTCTCGATGGCGTGCAGGGCGACGCGGGTGCGGGCGACGCCGAGGACGTCGTCCACGCGGCGCGTGGTGTCGAGGGTGAGGTTCTGCGGCAGGTACCCGACCTCGCCGCCGACGCGGACCGAGCCGGAGGCGGGCGTCAGTTCGCCCGCGACGATGCGCAGCAGCGTGGACTTGCCGCTGCCGTTGAGGCCGACGAGTCCGGTGCGGCCCGGCCCGGCGGCGAAGTCGAGCCCGTCGAACAGCGGGGTGCCGTCCGGCCAGGTGTGGGTGAGGCGGGTGCAGGTGATGTGCACGGCGGAAGCGCTCATGCGGGGTCTCCTGAGGTGTCCGAGGCAGTACGGGGGTGACCTGCGACGTGGAGACACCGGAGCCGGGGGCTGAGCCGACCGGGCGGGGCTGACCGGAGACGACGGGAACGGGCGGGCGCGCGGGCGCGTGCCGGGGCCGTTCGCGTGCGAGGTCGGTGGCGCGGCGCGCGGCTGGAGGACGTACCTACCGGTACGCCTGCCACGTGCTCACGGTGTCCGCGACCTCAGCTTCTCAACGGCCTCTCCCCCGTGCGACGACAGAACGCCCCGACGGTACGGGGGTGCGGCGTGCGGGGGCAACCGGATTCCGGCGGGGCAGGGCCGCCGCCGGATCTTCCTGCGGTGTACGGGGGGGGTTACGGGGTGGTCTTCTGGCCGCGCGCGGCCAGGCGGGCGGCGCGGGCGGCCATGCGCTCCTCGAACGTCCGGGCCTCGGCGTCGAGACCGTTCATGAACAGGCCCAGTTCCTCCTGGGCCTTGAGGCCCTCGGGGCCCAGTCCCGAGACTTCGAGGACCTTGAGGAAGCGGAGGACGGGCTGGAGCACGTCGTCGTGGTGGATGCGCAGGTTGTATATCCCGCCGAGCGCCATGCGGGCGGCGGCGCGCTCGAAGCCGGGGATGCCGTGTCCCGGCATGCGGAAGCGGGTGACGACGTCGCGGACGGCGCACATGGTCTGGTCGGGGGCAAGCTCGAACGCGGCGCGCAGGAGGTTGCGGTAGAAGACCATGTGCAGGTTCTCGTCGGTGGCGATGCGGGCCAGCAGCTTGTCGCACACCGGGTCGCCGGACTCGCGGCCCGTGTTGCGGTGGGAGATGCGGGTGGCCAGCTCCTGGAAGGCGACGTAGGCCACCGAGTGCAGCATGGAGTGGTTGTTGTCGGACTCGTAGCCCTCCGACATGTGGGACATCCGGAAGTTCTCCAGCTCGACCGGATCGACCGCGCGGGTGGTGAGGAGGTAGTCGCGCAGCACGATGCCGTGGCGGCCCTCCTCGGCCGTCCAGCGGTGCACCCAGGTGCCCCAGGCGCCGTTCTGGCCGAAGATGTTGGCGATCTCGCGGTGGTAGCTGGGGAGGTTGTCCTCGGTGAGGAGGTTCACGACGAGGGCGGTGCGGCCGACGTCGGTGACCTTGGACTGGGAGAGGTCCCAGGGCTCGCCCCCGAGGGGACCGTCGAAGTTCCGGCCGTCGCTCCACGGCACGTACTCGTGGGGCATCCAGTCCTTCGCGACGGCGAGGTGCCGGTTCAGTTCCCGCTCGACCACCTCCTCCAGGGCATGGATCAGACGGACGTCGGACCAATCGCCTTGCCTGGTTATCGGAGAGGGGGTGGAGGTCACGAAAGCTCCTGAGCGGGGGACGACGACAACTACCTACGAGACCGTAGGTTACGGCACCGTAAGTTGTCACAGGCCCCTGTGGCAAGGGAAGCGGGGCCCGCGCGAACGTGATTTCGGCGACGCTCGGCATGGCACGGTCAAAGGCTCAGCCCGTACCGGGACGCGGGCACAACGGACACCTCCGCACCCGTCGGGAGGTCGGGAAGAACCGTGTTCGGTTGCGCGGTGGCCACCAGCCTGCGCAGATGCCGCAGGCTGGTGAGCGTGGTCACCTCGTGGCCCTCCGGCATTTCACACACCAGCGTCTCGATATGGGGAAGTACTCGCGCGATCCGATCGAGATCGGTTGTGCGCAGGGAGCCCCACAGCCTCAGTTCCGTGACCTGGGGCAGTTCCACTCGCTGACCCAGCAATGCCCGGAACGTCTCTTCGTTCAGCCTCAACTCCTTGACGCCAGCCTGGTCGATGGCCCGGCAGTCGTCGGCGGTGAATCGCGTCCGTGAGTAACCGAACCACAGCATCCGCAGACGCGGCCAGGTGGCGATCTGCGCGAGGCCGGTGAGCGAGTGGGACCACCCCAGTTCGGTGACCGCTGCGTGCGGCGGCAGGGGACCCATGTCCCGTGCGCCGGTGAGGTTGAGGCTCACTTCCGGGATGTCTCGGAGGCGTTCCAGTCCGTGAAGAGGCCGGTGCTCGTCGAGGCGGATGGAGATCCTCTCGATGCCCCGCCCGACGAGATCGGAGAGATCCGGCGGCACGCCCTCATCGATGAGCAACAACTCCCGCAGCTTTGTGAAATGGCCGAGAGTTCCGGCAGCCCACGGTTCGCTCACGCACAGGTACACGCATCGCGGGGCGAGATCGGCCTCCACGAGGAGCGCGGGATCGATGCTCCAGGCGTGGAAAGCCTGATTCCGGCCTGCCAGATGCGGGATGTGAGCCTCCGAGTTCACGTGGAAACTCACCTCAGGCCCCAAAGCCGGCAGGATCGTGTCCGCGTAGGCGTCCGCGTCGAAGTAGATCCAGGCTTCGGCGAGAAGCTGTTGCACGTCGCCGTCCTCAAAACGGCAGTACGGCTGTAGGCAGGTCAGAGCGGCCTCCCCACCGATATGGCACATCGCCCAGATGACGGGGGTGGCCTCCTCCGCGGGCACACGGTCCGGTCCTGGCAACAGTTCCAGGACCACAGGGCCGATCCTGCCCAGTTCGAAGCCTTCCGTGTACGTTCGGGGTGGCAGCAGTGTTGCCGCGCGGGAAGTCACCAGGTCGCGGGTCGCCGGGTCGAGTTGGGTGGCTTGTTCCAGGCAGGCCATGGCCAGCAGGTGCAGGCGTACGCGGTGGCGTTTCGTCGTATCGCCGCGTTTGACCAGGGCGGTCAGCAACCGTTTGCGTTCTTCCGGGCGGCCGTGGGCGACAGCCATGCGAACGACGTCCTCCCACTGGTCGCGGTGCGCGTTCCTGACCAGGAACGGGATGTCGCGGGCCTCGATCGCCTCACGGGCGCTCAGGTAGTCCTGGAACGTGCGGTGGACGAACTCGATCTGGCCCTCCTCCGGTTCCCGCAGCAGCCCGGAGCGTTCCAGCAGGTAGCCGCAGACTGCCGAGGCGTCGGCCTGGGCGGAGACCTGGGGCATCAGCGGCAGCACCGCGTCGATGACCGCCTCGGCGTCGCTCCTGTCGATCTCCGCGTGGCCGTTGCGGATCAGCCAGTACGCGAGTTTCTGGAGGAGGAGGGTCTGTGTCTCGGCGTCAAGGCGGATCGATGACTGGATGCCCCGCTGGCGGTCGCGGCGTTCCAGGAGCATGCGCAACGCGGCCTCGTAGAGGGCCGTGCGGCCGTGCGGCAGATAGCCGTTGCTCGACCTGTACAGCGCGCACATCACGGCGCACA
Source organism: Streptomyces sp. NPDC049879 (assembly GCF_044461265.1). Classification (NCBI taxonomy): domain Bacteria; kingdom Bacillati; phylum Actinomycetota; class Actinomycetes; order Kitasatosporales; family Streptomycetaceae; genus Streptomyces; species Streptomyces sp. NPDC049879. Next base: position 351,189 of record NZ_JBITKT010000007.1, read on the forward strand.
TCAGCGGGTTGGTGGCGAGGCGGGCGAGATCCTGCCGGGAGCGTACGGCGCGGAGCAGGTCCCCGGCGTCCTCATCGGGTGCCCCGGCGGCGCGGTGCCAGCGGCGGATGAAGGTCGCCACGTCCTGCCGCGTCATCGGGGCGAGGGACAGTTCCATGAAGTCGTCGGCCGCCAGCCAGTCCTCGCCCACGGCCGAGGGACGGCCGCTGACCAGTGTGACGTTGCCCGGGAACTCGCGGAGAAGTTCCCGTAGCCAGGTCTTCGCTGTCGCGCGGCCTTCCTCGGGCATCTCGTCTATGCCGTCGATCAGCAGCAGGCCGCGACCGTCCGCGAGGATGCGTTCCACCCATCCGGCGGGTGGGGTGTGCGGGCAGTTCACGGCGGACAGGAAGTCGCCAGGCGGCGGCAGTTCGCGGTCGCCACGGGTCAGCGTGCGCAGCGGGAGGACGAAGGGGACGCAGCCCAGCAGGTGGTGGAGGGGCTCGGGGACGCGGTGTTCGGCCGTGGTGACCGCGAGCCACTGGACGAGCGTCGTCTTGCCCGCGCCCGCGATGCCGCGCAGCAGGACGCGTTCCCGCCCGCGCAGCGCCTCCTCCGCCCGCTGCGGGGCCTGGGCCACGTCGCCCATCGGCCGACTCCTGGTCGTCTCCAGCTGGATGTACGCGTCGTCCAGCGGCCAGTCGTCGTCCAGGTCGAGGCCGAAGACCGTCAACCGCCCGTGGCGGCCCACGAGATAGCGGCGGTAGCGCTCCTCGAACGCGGCGTCCTCCGATGCCCGGTCGGGCAGCCGTGCGGCGAGCAGTTTGAGGGCGTTGAGCGCGCGTTCGCTCTGGCGGGTCTGCTCGACCAGGGTGCGGGCGATGAACGTCGAGCGGCGCGTGAAGAAGTTGATGATGTGCAGGCAGGCGAGCGTGGTCATGGAGGCGCAGAAGTCCTCCTCGCGGGCGCTGAGGCCCCGGCGGGCCGTCTCCGTGGCCGGCTCGGTGAGCGCCCGCGCGAGGGCGTCAGGGCCGAGGCGTACGGCCTGTACGTCGTCCATGTCCAGCGTGCCGAGCCGTCCGAGGCGGGCCGCCAGGACGTCCGTCAGCACGTCGCGTTGCTTCTGCAGCCCGGCCGCCTCCGGGCCGAAGGCGGCGAGCCCCCGGTCGGTGATCTCCCCGGCGAGCGACCGGAGATCGTCCGGCGTCAGCGCGTCCTTCTCCGCGCCGAGGGCGACCAGCGCGTCCAGTCTCACCGGCCGGTCCGCCAGCCCCGCCCCCGGCAGTTTGGGCCTGAACAGCCGTTTCACCAGCGGTCCGAGCGCGCTCGAAGCCAGCCGTACGCCCACCGTCGTCGCATCCATGCGTGACCTCCCCGCGCCGCAGCGTACTCGCGCGGGGAGGTCCGGGTGGGCGGTCCGTCAGCGCGGTTTGCGGTCCGAGCGGACGAGACCGGCGCGGCGCAGCGCGTCGGCCATGGCGCTGTTCGCGGGCGGCGGGGCGCTGTCGCGGCGCTGCTGGCCGCCACCGCCCCTCCGGTCGCGCTGGCGCGGGGCGCCGCCGCGCCGGTCGCCACGGTCGGGCCGCTCGCCACGGTCGGCGCGGTCCTCGCGCGTCCTGCCGCCACCGGCGGGCCGTTCGTCGTCCAGGCGCAGCGTGAGCGAGATGCGCTTGCGCGGCACGTCCACGTCGAGCACCTTGACCTTCACGATGTCGCCCGGCTTCACGACCTCGCGCGGGTCGGAGACGAACTTCCGCGACATCGCCGAGACATGGACCAGGCCGTCCTGGTGCACGCCGACGTCCACGAAGGCCCCGAACGCGGCGACGTTGGACACCACGCCCTCCAGGACCATGCCCGGCTCCAGGTCGCCGATCTTCTCGACGCCCTCCTTGAACTGCGCGGTGCGGAACGCCGGTCGCGGGTCGCGGCCCGGCTTCTCCAGCTCGCGCAGGATGTCCGTGACGGTCGGCAGGCCGAACGTGTCGTCCACGAAGTCGGCGGGCTGCAGGGCGCGGAGCGCCGCCGTGTTGCCGACGAGCGCGGGCACGTCCCCGCCGGTCGCCGTCACCATGCGGCGGACGACCGGGTACGCCTCCGGGTGCACCGAGGAGGCGTCGAGCGGGTCGTCGCCGCCCCGGATGCGCAGGAAGCCCGCGCACTGCTCGAACGCCTTCGGGCCAAGCCGGGCCACGTCCTTCAGGGAACGGCGGCTGGCGAACGGGCCGTTGGCGTCGCGGTGGGCCACGATGTTCTCGGCCAGCGTGCCGCTGACGCCGGAGACGCGGGCCAGCAGCGGCACGGACGCGGTGTTGACATCCACGCCCACGCCGTTCACGCAGTCCTCGACCACGGCGTCCAGCGAGCGCGACAGCTTCACCTCGGACAGGTCGTGCTGGTACTGGCCGACGCCGATGGAACGCGGGTCGATCTTCACCAGTTCGGCCAGCGGGTCCTGGAGCCTGCGGGCGATGGACACGGCGCCGCGCAGCGACACGTCGAGGTCGGGGAGTTCCTGCCCGGCGTAGGCGGACGCGGAGTAGACGGAGGCGCCGGCCTCGGAGACGACCATGCGGGAGAGCCCGGCGTCCGGGAGCTTGGCGATCAGTTCGCCGGCGAGCTTGTCCGTCTCGCGGGACGCGGTGCCGTTGCCGATGGCGATCAGCTCGACGTGGTGCGCGGTGACGAGGGCGGCGAGGCGGGTGAGGGCCTCGTCCCAGCGGCGGTGCGGCGCGTGCGGGTAGATCGTGTCGGTCGCGGCGACCTTGCCCGTGGCGTCGACCACGGCGACCTTGACGCCGGTGCGCAGGCCGGGGTCGAGGCCCATGGTGGCGCGGGTCCCGGCGGGGGCGGCGAGCAGCAGGTCGCGGAGGTTCGCGGCGAAGACGCCGACCGCGTCGTCCTCGGCGGCGGTGCGCAGGCGGGTGCGCAGGTCGATGCCGAGGTGGACCAGGATGCGGGTGCGCCAGGCCCAGCGGACCGTTTCGGCGAGCCAGGCGTCGGCGGGGCGGCCGCGGTCCTGCACGCCGAAGCGGTGGGCGATGGCCCGTTCGTACGAGGAGGGGCCGGTCGCGGCGGCGTCGGCGGCCGGTTCGGGGTCGAGCGTCAGGTCGAGGACGCCCTCCTTCTCGCCGCGGAACATGGCGAGGACCCGGTGCGAGGGCAGGTCGGTGAAGGGCTCGGAGAAGGCGAAGTAGTCGGCGAACTTGGCGCCTTCGGTCTCCTTGCCCTCGCGGACGGCGGAGACGACGCGGCCCGAGGTCCACATCTTCTCGCGCAGCTCGCCGAGGAGGTCGGCGTCCTCGCCGAACCGCTCGGTGAGGATGGCCCGCGCGCCCTGGAGCGCCGCGTCGGCGTCGGCGACGCCCCGTTCGGCGTCCACGTACGCGGCGGCGGCCTCCTGGGGGACCGTGGCGGGGTCGGTGAGCAGGGCGTCCGCCAGCGGTTCGAGACCGGCCTCGCGGGCGATCTGGGCCTTGGTGCGGCGCTTGGGCTTGAACGGGAGGTAGATGTCCTCCAGGCGCGCCTTGGTGTCGGCGGCGCGGATGGTGGCTTCGAGTGCCTCGTCCAGCTTGCCCTGGGAGCGCACGGACTCCAGGACGGCCTCGCGGCGTTCCTCCAGTTCCCGCAGGTAGCGCAGCCGTTCCTCCAGCGTGCGCAGCTGCGCGTCGTCCAGGGTGCCGGTGACCTCCTTGCGGTAGCGGGCGATGAACGGCACCGTCGCGCCGCCGTCCAGCAGGCCGACGGCCGCCTGGACCTGCCCCTCCCGTACGCCCAGCTCCTCGGCGATCCTGTTCTCGATGGACCGGCCTGCGACGGACTGTGTCACGATCACGCTCCGCTTTCCCGGCGCCCTGTGCGCCGCGCTGTGCATTCTGACAGGCGCCGCCGACAACGGGCGGGTTCCCGCCGCACGCGGCACGTCGCGTGCCGGTCACGCACCGCTGATGCCGCGGCCGGTGGGCTCGCTCCGCGTGGTCGCCGGCACGCGGAGGGTCGGGCGGGGCGCGCGGGTCCCCGTACGATGCCTGCATGGGTTCCGACGGGACGTCCCCTGGGTTGCGCCAGGTCCGGAAGCAGCGCACCCACGACGAGTTGCTGCGCGCGGGGCTCGATCTTTTCCTCGCGCACGGGTACGGCCGGACGACGGTGAGCGACATCGCGCAGCGTGGCGATGTGTCCGAACGCACTTTCTTCCGCTACTTCGCGAGCAAGGAGGACCTGGTCCTCCACCCGCTGCGGGACGCCAGCAGCGCGTTCCGGGACGAGGTGGCGCGCAGGCCCGCCGCGGAGGGGCCGTTCGAGGCGCTGCGGGAGGGGGCCCGCGTCACGGTCACCGGCATCGTCGAGGAACCGATGGGGCTGTGCCTGTCAGCCCTGCGGGTGATCTGCGCGGACCCGGGCGCACGGGTGGCCTGTCTGCGGTTCGGGCTTGAGGAGCAGTTGCTGCTGGGGACGGTGCTGGCGCGCCGGGAGGGCACGGCGCCGGGTGATCCGCGGCCGACGCTGCTGGCGGGTGTCTACTTCGTGACCGCACTTCAGGCGGTGTTCAGCTGGGACGGGGACCTGAGTGTCGACGCCGAGCGGCTGGTCGGCGCGGCCGACGCGCACATGGCGGCGCTCCGCTCCGCTCTGGCCGCCGACTGGCGGGGCGACGGGCGCTGACGCACGGCGCGAAGACGCCGCCGCGCGTTCCGGAACCTGATCGTCAGTCAACTGGACTGTCCCGCGAGTGATATGAACTCCCCACGCGTGGCTGTATCTCCCTGCCGCCCGCCGTTCGCGGAGAGACGAGTTCAGGAGGGACCATGACGCTCACCACCCCGGGTACCGGAACCCGGCGGCTCACCCACAGCTGGCTGCTGACCGCGCGCCGGGAGGACCTGGCGCGCTTCCGCCGCCTGGCCTCGGTCGCGCTGCGCGCGTGGGACCAGCCGCCGCACGTGGTGGAGGTGGTGCTGCACGGCGTCACCGAGCTGCTGGCGAACGTGTCGCGGCACGTGGACAATCCGCGCTGCACCCTCGAACTCACCGACCTGGGCGGCGCCGTGCGCGTGACGGTGCACGACCGGTCGCCGGTGCTGCCGCGGATCACCCTCCCCGACTGGACCGCCGAGGAGGGCCGCGGCCTGTGGCTGCTGCGGGAGATGGCCGACGAGCTGGGCTTCGAGCGGACGGACGAGGGCAAGCGCGTCTGGGTCCGCGTCTCGTCGGACGCCGGGTACCGGTAGCGCTCTCCCCCGGTTCCGCGCGCCGCCGGCCTCAGACGGAGAAGCCGGAGATCCTCAGCGGCGTCACCCGGACGATCAGCCGGACGACGTCGTCCGGCTCGGCGGGCGGGTCCTCGCCGAGGTACTTGCGCGAGAGCGTGCGCGGAAGCGACTTCCCTGGGTCCTCGATCACTTCGGCGGTGCCCCGGATGTCCACCGAGTGGTACGGGTTCCCGCTGTCGTAGACGGTGAGGCTGACCCGCGGGTCCCGTCTGATGTTCCGGGCCTTCTGCCGCCCTTCGGTGGTGGAGAACAGCACCGAGTCCCCGTCTCTCGCGATCCAGACCAGCGAGGTCTGCGGCCCGCCGTCCCGGTTGAGCGTCGCGACGGTGGCGAAGTTCCTCCCGTCCAGAAGCCTGCGTGTCTCCTCGTCCAACGGCACTGCCACGGCTGGATCCTCCTGATCGACGTTCCGTTACCTCTCGCTCACCGAGAACGCATGCGCGGGCCGACTTCTTCCCGAGGGCGCGTCGGATCACGGCGGCGGGTGCCGGTACGTCTCATCCGGTGGCGTGTGCGAGGAGGTCGGGGAGGTTGGGGGGTGGGGTGAAGCGTTCGCCGTGGCGGGTGGCGTGGGCGGCGAAGTCGGGCTGTGACAGGGCGAATCGGATGACGCCGCCCGTCCAGGTGGGGAAGCCCGCGCCCAGGAGCGAGCCGATGTCGGCGTCCGCCGCGGAGGAGACGACGCCCTCGTCCAGCAGGCGGAGTGCCTCGATGACCGGGGCGAGCAGCAGCCGTTCGCGCAGATCGGCGAACGGCGGGGCGTCACCGGCGCGTTCGAAGTGCTCACGCAGGCCGGGCCACAGGCGGGTGCGGCGGCCTTCCGCGTACTCGTGGAAACCGGCGCCCGCCGCGCGGCCCGGGCGGCCCAGGCCGGACATCCGGTCGAGCACCGCGCAGGCGGGAAGCAGCGTCGGGCCCAGCTCGTCCGCCAGGGCGAGGACCGGCGTCGGGAAACCGGCCTGGGCGGCGGCCTGTTCGATGGACGGGGCGGGGACGCCCTCGGCGACCATGGCCAGGCCCTCGGCGAGGAAGCGGCCCGTCAGGCGGTCGGCGAACGGGCCGCGCACGACGAGCGGCGTACGGCCGAGGCGTACGGCCAGTTCGCCGGCGCGGGCCGCGGCCGCGTCGTCCGTCGCGGCGCCGCGCACGATCTCGGCCAGCGGCATGCCGTCCACGACGGCGTGCAGGCGCAGGCCCACGAGCGCGTGAGGCCCGCGCAGTTCCTTCGCGAGGTCGGCGAGCGGCGGCACCGGACCGGTCGCGCACAGCAGCGCGCCGGGAACGGCGCTCTCCTCGGCCCGGCGCAGGAGCGCGCCGGTCCCGGCGGCGTCGCCGTCCCCCGTCACGAGGACGATGTCGCACCCGGCGGGGTCGCCCACCGCGACATCGGCGCCCGCCTCCGCGCACAGGCGGACGGTCTCCTCGCCGCGCGCCCCCGTGCCGAGGACGGCGATCCGGCCGCCGGACGCGGCGGCCGGGCGCGGGGCGGCGGCGCGCACGGCGGCCAGCTCGGTGTGGAACGCGCGGACCATGTCCGCCGCGACGGGCCCGGCGGCGACCTCGGCCGCGTACCGGGCCTCCACGGTCACGGCCGTCGCGAGGTCCACCTGCGCGCCCTCGACCGCGGCCGCCAGGATCGCGCGGGGCGCCGGGGCGGGCGCGCCGCCGGTCCTGCGGCGCAGCAGCGCGGGGAGCGACGGCAGCAGCGCGGCGAACGCCGGATCGGCCGGGGTGCCGCCGGGGATGCGGTGGCCGGGGGTGTCCCACGGCTGGCGCGGGTCGGGGGCGGAGTCGATCCAGGCGCGGGCGCGGGCGGTCATGTCGTCGTGGTCGCGGGCGAGTTCGTCGACGAGGCCGATCTCGAAGGCGCGGGCGGGCGTGTGGGGCGCGCCGTCGAGGAGGACGTGGCGCAGCGCGTCGGCGATGCCGAGGAGGCGGACCGTCCTGGTGACGCCGCCGCCGCCCGGCAGCAGGCCGAGGCGGACACCGGGCAGGCCGACGCGGCTGCCGGGGGCGTCCACGGCGACGCGGCGGTGGCAGGCGAGCGCCGTCTCCAGCACGCCGCCGAGCGCGTCGCCGCCCAGCGCCGCGACGACCGGGCGGCCGAGGGTCTCGATGCGCCGCAGGTCGCGGGCCGCGCGGGTGGCGGCGTCGAAGACGCGGCGGGCGGTGTCGGGTCCCGCGTCGTGGAGGCGGGCGGGGTCGCCGGTGAGGAACGCGTCTCCCGCCAGGACGAGGATGACGCCGCGGAGCGTCGCCGCCTCCGCCGCGAGCCGGTCGGCGGCCGAGGTGAGGGCGTCCGGGTCGCCGGGGTCGGCGAGGGTGAGCGTGACGATGCCGTCGGGGTCGCGGTGCCAGTCGGGCACGGGGCTCTCCTGAGTGTCTGGGGCGGCGGGCGGCTGTGGCGGCGGGCGCGTCAGACGCGTTCGATCACGGTGGCGATGCCCATGCCGCCGCCGACGCAGAGGGTGGCCAGGCCCCGGCGGAGGTCGCGGCGTTCCAGCTCGTCCAGCAGCGTGCCGAGGATCATGGCGCCGGTCGCGCCCAGGGGGTGGCCCATGGCGATGGCGCCGCCGTTGACGTTGACGCGGTCGGCGCCGGCGCCCGTCTCGCGCAGGAAGCGCAGGACGACGGCGGCGAACGCCTCGTTGATCTCCACGAGGTCGATGTCGTCCATGGTGAGCCCGGCGCGGTCCAGCGCCTTGCGGGCGGCGGGGGCCGGGCCGGTCAGCATGATGGTCGGCTCGGAGCCGGTGACGGCCGCCGAGACGACGCGGGCGCGCGGCGTGAGGCCGTGCCGCTCCCCCGCCGCGCGGGAGCCGACGAGGACGAGGGCGGCGCCGTCCACGATGCCGGAGGAGTTGCCCGCGTGGTGGACGTGCTCGATGCGCTCGACCCAGTGGTACTTCTGGAGCGCCACCGCGTCGAAGCCGCCCTCGGCTCCGGCGCGGGCGAACGCGGGCCGCAGCCCGGCGAGGCTCTCGGCGGTGGTGCCCGGCCGCATGTGCTCGTCGTGGTCGAGGACGACGAGCCCGGCGCCGTCCGTCACCGGGACGACGGAACGGGCGAACCTGCCGTCCTTCCAGGCGTGCGCGGCACGTTCCTGGGACAGGGCGGCGTAGCTGTCGACGTCATGCCTGCTCAGGCCGTCGAGCGTGGCGATGAGGTCGGCGCCGACGCCCTGCGGGACGAAGCCGACGCGCAGGTTCGTCATCGGGTCCATCATCCAGGCGCCGCCGTCCGAGCCGATCGGCACGCGGGACATCGACTCGACGCCGCCCGCGAGGATGAGGTCGTCCCAGCCGGAACGGACGCGGGCCGCCGCCGAGTTGACGGCGTCGAGGCCGGAGGCGCAGAAGCGGTTGTGCTGGACGCCCGCGACCGTGTCGGGCAGCCCGGCCGCCAGGGCGGCGACCTTCGCGATGTCGGCGCCCTGGTCGCCGTGCGGGCTGACGACGCCGAGCACCACGTCGTCGACACCCGCCGGGTCGAGCCCGGGGTTGCGGCGCAGGACGGCGTGGAGCAGGCCGGTGACGAGGTCCACGGGCTTCGTGCCGTGCAGCGCGCCGCCCGCCTTGCCGCGGCCGCGCGGGGTGCGTACGGCGTCGTAGAGGTACGCCTCGGGGACGGTGCCTGCGGTCATGGGGTCCCCTTCTCGTCGGTGGCCCTGCGGTCGGCGAGCAGCGAGCGGCCGATGATCTCCTTCATGATCTCGGTCGTGCCGCCGTAGATGGTGAGGATCCGGCCGTCCGTGAACGCGCGGGCGACGGGGTACTCCCTCATGTAACCGTAGCCGCCGTGCAGCTGGAGGCAGCGGTCGGCGACGCGTTTGTGCAGCTCGGTGGCCCACCACTTGGCCATCGCCGCCTCGGTGCCGTCCAGGCCGCCCGCCGCGTGGGCGGCGATGCAGCGGTCGGTGAACGCGCGGGTGACGGCGCACTCGGTGGCCATCTCGGCGATCTCGAAGCGGATGTGCTGGAGCGCGGCGAGCGGGCGGCCGAACGCCTCGCGCTCCCGCACGTAGGCGGTGGTGATCTCCACCAGCCGCTCGGCGGCCGCCGCCGCGCCGACGGCGATGGTGAGGCGTTCCTGCGGGAGGTGGTCCATGAGGTGGCCGAAACCGCCGTGGAGGCGGCCGAGGAGGTTGCCCTTGGGGACGCGCACGTCCTGGAAGAACAGCTCGGCGGTGTCCTGGGCGTGCTGGCCGATCTTGTCGAGGTTGCGGCCGCGTTCGAAGCCGGGCGTGCCGCGCTCGACGGCGAGGAGCGACAGGCCGCGCGCGCCGCCCTCGGGCCTGGTGCGGGCGACGACGAGGACGAGGTCGGCGAGGTGCCCGTTGGAGATGAACGTCTTGGCGCCGTTGAGCAGCCAGTGGTCGCCCTGGTCGGTGGCGGTGGTGCGGATGCCCTGGAGGTCGGACCCGGCGCCCGGCTCGGTCATGGCGACGGCGGTGATCAGCTCGCCCGAGCAGAAGCCGGGCAGCCAGCGGCGCTTCTGCTCGTCGGTGGCGAGGGAGGTGAGGTACGGGCCGATCACGTCGTTGTGCAGCGGCACGGCGAAGCCGCGGGCGCCGGCCCGCGACCACTCCTCGGCCAGGACGGCGGAGAAGCGGTAGTCGTCGGCGCCGCCACCGCCGTACGCCTCGTCCACGGTCAGGCCGAGGAGGCCCTGGCGTCCGGCGGCGCGCCAGGCGTCGCGGGAGACGATGCCGGCCCGTTCCCAGGCGTCGTAGTGGGGCGCGACCTCCTTGGCGAGGAAGGTGCGGACGGTCCGGCGGAACGCGTCGTGGTCGGAGGTGAAGACGTCACGCTGCATCGGTGGCCGTTCCTGGTGCGGGGTCGTCGGGGAGGTCCCAGTCTCGCGCGACGGACGCGGCGCCGTCGCCGGGGAGGGCGGGGCCGCGGCGGACGGCGGTGGGGGTCGCGGAGAAGCGCGGGGCGGGCGCGGGCTGGCGGACGCCGCCGTGGTCGGTGAAGGTGCCGCGGGCGGTGAGGTGCGGGTGGCGTGCCGCCTCGCGGAGCGACAGGACGGGAACGACGCAGGCGTCCGTTCCGGCGAAGTGGGCGGCCCAGGCGTCGCGTTCGCGGGTGGCGAGGCGGGCGGCGATCAGGGCGCGGAGCGCGGGCGCGTTGGCCGGGTCGTCGGGGTCGGGGGCGTCGTCGGCGATGCCGAGGAGGTCGAGGAACGCGGCGCGGAAGCGCGGTTCGAGCGGGCCCACGGCGAGGTGACCGCCGTCGGCGGCAGTGTAGACGGCGTAGAACGGGGAGCCGCCGTCGAGGGCGTTCACCGCGCGGCGGTCCTGCCACGCCCCGGCCGCGAGCAGGCCGTGGAACAGCGTGCCGAGGTGCGCGGCGCCGTCCACGATCGCCGCGTCCACGACCTGCCCGCGGCCGGTGGCGCGGGCGTGGTGGAGGGCGGCCAGGACGCCGGTGACCAGGTAGAGGGCGCCGCCCGCGTAGTCCCCGAGGAGGTTGGCGGGGACGGCGGGCGGGCCGTCGGCCGGGCCGATCATGCCGAGCGTGCCGCTGAGGGCGAGGTACCCGATGTCGTGCCCGGCGCGCGGGGCGAGCGGGCCGTCCTGCCCCCAGCCGGTCATCCGGCCGTAGACGAGCCGGGGGTTGCGGGCGTGGCAGGCGGCGGGGCCGATGCCGAGGCGTTCGGCGACGCCCGGCCTGAAGCCCTCGACCAGGATGTCCGCGCGGGAGGCGAGGGCGAGCGCGGTGCGCGCGCCGCCTGCGGTGCCGAGGTCGAGCAGGACGGACCGCTTGTTGCGGCGCGTCAGGTCGGCCCGCGGGTCGAGCGCCGTCCCGTCGGGGCCGGGGCCGCGGCCGGGGCGGTCGACGCGTACGACGTCCGCGCCGAGGTCGCCGAGCAGCATCCCGGCGAACGGGCCGGGGCCGATGCCGCCCAGTTCCAGGACGCGCACCCCGTCGAGCGGCCCGGCCGGGGCGCCGCGCCCGTCCTCTCGCGTCCCTGCTGCCATCGGGCTCCCGGGTGTGCGCGCGGACCCGCCGCCCATGGCGGGGCGACGGGCGGACGGGGCGATGATAGGAACGGTCCCGGCGGGCGCACAAGGGCGGCCGGGCGGCGGTCCGGCGCGTCCGGGATCACCAGGACGTGCCGCCGTGGTCGAGGAGTCCGGCGAGCGGCAGGGTCGCGGCGCCGACGGTGACGGCGTCGGGGCCGAGCAGCCCCAGCTCGATGGTGGCGCGCGCGGCGGGGTGCCGCAGGGCGTACGCGCCCGCCGCCTCCCGGACGGCGGGCAGCAGGTACGGGCCGAGGAGCAGGCCCATCCAGCCGCCGAGGACGATCCGTTCGGGATTGAAGAGGTTCACGAGGTCGGCGATGCCCGCGCCGAGGTACTCGGCGGTCTCGTCCAGCAGCGCGACCACGCGCGGGTCGCCCGCGCGGGCCGCGGCGAGCAGCGCGGCGATGCCCGCCTCCTGCCCGGTGGCCGGCACGTCGCCGCCCGCCTCGCGCCAGCGCTCCAGCAGCGCGACGGCGCCCACGTACGCCTCCAGGCAGCCGCGCGCGCCGCAGCGGCACAGGCGGCCCCCGACGCTCAGCGTGGTGTGCCCCCACTCCCCCGCGCCGCTGTTCGCCCCGCCGTAGGGCACGCCGTCCGTCACGATGCACGCGCCCACCCCCGAGCCGAGCAGGGCGATCACCGCGTCGCGGGCGCCACGGCCCGCGCCGAACCACAACTCGGCCTGGCCGCAGGTGCGCGCGCCGTTCGCCACGTGGATGGGCACGCGGTCGGGCAGGCCCGCGGCGCCGCGCAGCAGGCGTTCGAGCGGGACCGCGTCCCAGCCCGTCGTCTGGCCGTGCACCACGGCGCCGAGGCCGCTGTCCGGGTCGCGCGAGACGACGCCGGGGACGCCCACGCCGACGCCGAGCAGCAGCAGTTCGGCCGGGGCGCCCGCGGCCTTGAGGACGGTGGCGATGCCGTCGCGCACGTACTGGACGATCAGCTCGACGTCGTGGCCCGCGCCGTGCGGGGCGCGGGCGGCGGCCTCCTCGCCGCCGAGCGGGTACTCGACGCGGGCCAGTTCGGTCAGCGCCAGGTCGAACAGCTCGACGCGCACCCGGGTCTCGCCGACGTCCACGCCGATCAGCCGGTGGCAGGACGGATCGACGCGCAGCAGCGTGCGCGGGCGGCCGCCGTCCGAGTCGACCGAACCCGCCTCGCACAGCAGGCCGTCGGCGAGCAGCCCGGACGTGACGGTGCTGACCGTCCCCGAGCTGAGCCCGGTGGCGAGCCCCAGCTCGTGCCTGCTGAGCGGGCCGTGGAAGTACAGATGCCGCAGCAGGGCGGCGCGGTTGGCGCGCCGCAGATCGCGCACTGTCCGGCGCTTCGTTTCACCCATGTCTTCACCCGTGTGCCCTTCGAGAGCAACCTATCCCGCGCCGCGGACTGACGGGAGAGCGCTTTCCAGTTGTGTTATAAAGACGCCCATGAGCGACAGGGCGGCCAAGGGCTCTCCCACGCTGGAGGACGTGGCCCGGGAGGCCGGCGTCTCCCGGGCCACGGTCTCCCGGGTGATCAACGGGATCCGCAACGTGGACCCGGAGATCCAGCAGGTGGTGCGCCAGGCGATCGCCGACACCGGTTACGTCCCCAACTCCGCCGCGCGCACGCTCGTCACCCGGCGCGCGGGCACGGTCGCCCTCGTCGTCTCGGGCGCCGGGGACGAGGGGGAGGGCGCCGGACTGCCGGGCGACCCGTTCTTCGGCCGCATCGCGGGCGGCGTGCTCGGCTCCCTGCGCCCGCGCGGCATGCACCCCGTGCTCATGCTGGCCGACTCGGACGAGGCGCGCCGCCAGGTCCTCGCCTACCTGCGGCAGGGCCACGCGGACGGCGCGCTGCTCGTCTCGACGCACCCGGCCGACCCGCTGCCGCGCCAACTCGTCGCCGCCGGACTGCCCGTGGTCCTCTTCGCGCGGCCCGCTCGGCCCGCGCCGGTCAGTTACGTGGACCTGGCGCACCAGGACGGGGCGCGGCTGGCGGCCGACCACCTCGTCGCGCGCGGCTGCCGCATGGTGGGGACGGTCACCGGGCCGCTCGATGTGCTGGCGAGCCAGGACCGGCTGGCGGGCTTCCGCGACGCGATGGCCCGGCACGGGCATCCGTACGTCCCCAGCGCCGAGGGGAACTTCACGCTCGACAGCGGCGAGGCGGCGATGCACCGGCTGCTGGCCGAGGAGCCGGGGCTCGACGGCGTCTTCGTCGCCAACGACCTGATGGCCCAGGGCGCGCTGCACGCGCTGCGCGAGACGGGCCGCGCGGTCCCCGGCGACGTGGCGGTGGTCGGATTCGACGACAGCAGCGCCGCGCTGGCCTGCCGCCCGCCGCTGACCACGGTGCGCCAGCCGATCGAGCAGATGGCCGCCGAGATGACCAGGCTGCTGCTCGACCGCATCGAGACGCCGGACCGCCGCCCGGCCTCGGTCATCTTCGAACCCTCCCTGGTGGTACGGAAGTCGGCCTAGCCGACGGGCAGGACGCGCGCCGCGTTCCGGAACCGCGACTTCTCACGTCACGGGCGTTGACACCCGTCATACCGCAAGCCAGTCTCAGCGGAGAGCGCTCTCCCAACCCCCCACCTCACCACGGCGACGCCCCTGCCAGGACGGGTCGGGCGCCGCCGTCTTCCGTACCGAGGAGACATCCGTGCTTGTCCGCAGTACACCCCTGCGCGGCCTCGCCAGGCCGCCCGCACTCATCCTGTCGGTCCTCGCCCTGCTCGCCGGGGCGCTCGTCATGCTCCAGCCAGGGCGCGCCGTCGCCGCCGAACAGCTCCTGTCCCAGGGGAAGACCGCCACCGCCTCGTCCCAGGAGGGCGCGGGCTACGCCGCCTCCCTCGCCGTGGACGGCAACACCGGCACCCGCTGGGCCAGTCAGTGGAGCGACGACCAGTGGCTCCAGGTCGACCTGGGATCGAGCGCCACGCTGTCCCGCGTCGTCCTCAACTGGGAGGGCGCGTACGGGAGGGCCTTCCGCATCCAGACATCGCAGGACGGCGGCTCCTGGACGACCGTCCACACCGAGACGGCGGGCTCGGGCGGCAACCAGACCATCGCGGTGAGCGGCACGGGCCGCTACGTCCGCCTCCTCGGCACCCAGCGGGGGACCGGATACGGCTACTCGCTCTGGGAGTTCCAGGTCTACGGCGAGACCGGCGGCACCGGCCCGGTCGAGGGCGGCACCGTCGAGGTGACGGGCAGCCAGGGCAACTGGCAGCTGACCGTCGAGGGCGAGCCGTACACCGTCAAGGGCCTCACATGGGGCCCGGCCATCGCCGACGCCGGGCGCTACATGCCCGACCTCGCCTCCATGGGCGTCAACACCATCCGCACCTGGGGCACCGACGCCAGCACCCGTCCGCTCCTCGACACGGCGGCCGCCAACGGCATCCGCGTCATCGCCGGCTTCTGGCTCCAGCCGGGCGGCGGGCCGGGCAGCGGCGGCTGCGTGGACTATGTCAACGACTACGACTACAAGGGCTACCAGCTCTACCTGATGAACGAGTGGGTCGCCGCGTACAAGGACCACCCCGGCGTGCTGATGTGGAACGTCGGCAACGAGTCCCTGCTCGGCCTGCAGAACTGCTACTCCGGCGCCGAACTGGAGGCGCAGCGCGACGCGTACGCCCGGTTCATCAACGACGCGGCCCGCGAGATCCACGCGCTCGACCCCAACCACCCCGTCACCTCCACCGACGCGTGGACCGGCGCGTGGCCGTACTACCAGGAGCACAGCCCCGAGCTGGACCTGCTGGCCGTCAACTCCTACGGCGCCGTCTGCGACATCGAGGAGTTCTGGACCGCGGGCGGCTACGACCGCCCGTACATCCTCACCGAGGGCGGCCCGGCCGGCGAGTGGGAGACCGACGACGACGTCAACGGCGTGCCGCAGGAGCCGACCGACGTCGACAAGGCCGAGGGCTACCGCGACGCGTGGGACTGCCTGATGGGGCACGAGGGTGTGGCGCTGGGCGGCACGCTCTTCCACTACGGCACCGAACGCGACTTCGGCGGCGTGTGGTTCAACCTGCTGCCCGGCGGCGAGCGGCGGCTGTCGTACTACGCGGTCGCGGACATCTTCGGCGGCTCGGTGGGCACCAACACCCCGCCGGTCGTGTCGAACCTGACCGTCTCCGGCAGCCGCACGGCGGTCCCGGCGGGTCGGCAGTTCACGCTCGGCGCGTCGCTGACGGACCCGAACGGCGACACGATCACGCCGTCCGTCGCGTTCAGCAGCAAGTACATCGACAACAACGGCGCGCTGGTAGACGCCCAGTTCACACGGCAGGGCAACAACTTCTCGGTGACCGCGCCGACCCGGCCCGGCGTCTGGAAGGTCTACCTGCTCGCCCGTGACGGCCGGGGCAACGTCGGCATCGAGACGACGACCATCAACGTCGTCCCGCCGCCGGTGCCCGGCACCAACATCGCGCAGGGCCGCCCGACCACCGCGTCCTCGTACCAGGCGGTCGGCGACGGTGCGCCGTTCCCGCCGTCGAACGCGACGGACGGCAACCGCACGACCCGCTGGGCGAGCGACTGGAGCGACCCGCAGTGGCTCCAGGTCGACCTCGGCTCGGTGACGACGTTCCAGAACGTGCAGCTCGTCTGGGAGGGCGCCTTCGCCAGGGCGTACCAGGTCCAGACGTCGGACAACGGCACGGACTGGCGCACGATCCACACCGTCACGAACGGCACGGGCGGCGTGGACACCGCGGCGGTGAACGGCTCCGGCAGGTACGTGCGGGTGCTCGGCACCCAGCGCGGCACCGGGTGGGGCTACTCGCTCTTCGAGTTCGGCGTCTACCGCTCCTGATCCCGACCACCCCGGGGCCCGGCCGACGGGCCCCGGGGCTGTGCCTCCCCGCACAGCACTGGCCCCCGGTCGCCGTGGACGGCGGGCGGGGGACTGCGTTTCGAGGTACCGGCGCGAGAACACTCCGCCGCGCAAGCCCGGTCAGCAGGCGCCGCCCGAGGACAACATGCAGGGCGGCCCACCTCCCGGTTCCTTCCCGATCGCCACGGGGCTGTGCCTCCCCGCACAGCACTGGCCCCCGGCCGCCGTATCCGGCGGCCGGGGGCCAGTGGGTCGGGCCCTGCGCGGCTCCCCTGTCGCAAGGGGGGTGAGAGAGCGCTCTACCGCGCGGACCCGGTCAGCGGGCCCCGATCGGTGCTCAGGGCAGCGGTCAGGGCAGTTCGTAGTTCTGGTTCAACGCGGCTCCGCGCTCCGGCTTGTACTGGTCGAAGCCCCGCGCGTCGCACTGGAGCCCGCCGTTGATGCAGTGCTGGACCAGCCGGGCGAGCACCGGCTCGTCCCAGGCGTTGAAGACGTCGTAGTGGAACGAGTAGCCCTCACCGCTGGCCAGCCTGACCCGCGACGTGTCTCCGCTGACGGGGAACGCCATCTTGAACTCGATCATCGGCACGGCCACCGGGTGGCTGGCCGGGCAGACGTCGTGGTTGTTCGCCACCGGGACCGGGTAGGCCATGTGCGCCTTGTGGTCGGGCGAGTCGAGGTGCCGGCCGTCCCAGCAGCTCGGCGCCTGGTAGCGGACGTTCAGCTGTGAACCGGGCGCGCACCAGTCCGGGATGTTGGAGTTGAAGAACGAGTCCCCGCACTCCCAGCCCTCGACCGTCGCGTCCAGGAACGCCTGCTCGCTCTGCCCCGGGTCGCCGACCACGTAGCGCAGGCCGGGCGGGAAGGGGCGGACGGTCCGGAAGTCGGTGACCCCGGCCTTGTAGTAGATGACCTGCTCACCGATGGGCCGGACCTCCTGGTCGCCGTTGTACATCGTCGGCATCCAGTACGCGGTCAGGTCGCCCGGCACCTTGCAGGTCGTGTCGCCGCCCCGGAGGGAGTTGAGGGTCGAGCCCGCGTAGGTGGTGTCGTTGCCCATGAAGGTGTGGTCGTGCGACGCGCCGGGGAGCCCGGGGAAGACGATCGGGTCGTCCGGCGCGGTGTGGTTCACGGAGCAGTTGGCCTGGAACTCGTGGTGCGAGGCGTACGGCACGTCGGGGGACGGCGGGATGCCCTGGACCGGCGGGTTCACGGGGATCCACTGCCCCGGCGGGGGCGCGGCGGGGGCCACGGCGGCGGGCGCCGCGGCGGTGGAGGCCGCGACGGCTGCGGCCGGCGCGTCGGAGGCGGATGCGCTGTTCATCGCACCGAGGCCGCCCGCCACCATCACGAGCGCGGCGGCGGCCGTCAGGCCTGAGGACAGGAGTGATCTGCGAGGCATGCGATCTCCTCGATCCAGTGGGGGATGGGAGAGGGAGAGCGGGAGAGCGCTCTCCCATGCCTCGGAGTGTTTCCGGAATGCTGAGAGCATGTCAATACGCGGTGACCGCCGGAACTTTCCCGGACCCGGGAACGCCCGCCGCCCGGCGGCCCGTCACACCCCCGCCGCGCGGTACTCCAGACCGTCGCCCGTCACGCGGTACAGGTACGCCACCGGACCCGCGCCCGTGTAGTTCCCCGCCGCGTCGAAGGCCAGCTGCCGCCCGATGCCCCAGCGCGCACCGGCGCGCAGCCCGTCCACCAGCCCGCGCCTGCTCAGCGCCGCGCTCCCCCGCAGCCGCGCCATGGCGTCCGCCAGGAAGCGCACCGCGTCGTATGCCTCCGCCGCGTACGGGTCCGGGCGGATGCCGAAACGCCCCCGGTGCGCCGCGGCGAAGCCCCTGGCCGCCGGATCGGCGTCCGGATCGCACCACGGCGTGACGAAGTGCCAGCCCTCGGCCGCCTCCCCCGCCTCGGCCCAGAACGGCGGGGCGAGCGCCCGCTGCCCGGCGAGGCCCGCGCCGGTGAAGCCCGCCGCCCGCAGCGCGGCGGCCAGCCGTCCCGCGCCCGCCGGAGGGCCCGTGTAGAGGACGGCGTCGGCGTGCTCGGCCGTGAGCCAGGCGGCGGCCGGGCCCATGTCGCCCGCCGCCGGGGGCCGTACGGTCGGCAGCGCCGTGACGCCGCTGCCGCCGAGCGCCGTGCGCACCGCGTCGGTGCGGCGCGTACCGGTCCCGCCGTCCGGCACCGGTTCGACGAATCCGACGCGCGCCGCGCCCAGTTCGGCGCCGAGCAGCCGGGCCACCGCCCGCGCGGCGCGTGCCGCGCCGGGCCTGCCCCGCAGCACGGTCTCGGTGCCGGGACCGGTCCCGAAACCGGCGGCCGACAGCGCGAACAGGGGCAGCCGCGCCCGCCCGTAGACGGCGGCGACCGCGTCGGCCACCGCGTCGGTGGTCGGTCCGATGACGGCCATCACCGCCTTGTCGGCGGCGAGTTCACGGGCGGCCTCGGCGCCGTGCCGCGGGTCCCCGCCGTCGTCCACGACGCGCGTGCCCACGGCGAACGGGAGCGTCCCGAGGACGGCCAGTTCCTCGACGGCGATGGTCACGCCGTGTTCCTGTCCCGTGCCGAGCACGGCGTGCGGGCCGGTCAGGTCGGCCTGGAGTCCGATGACGTACCGCTCGCCGCGCGGCGCCTTCGTGCGGCGCCGCGCCAGACCGGCGGTGCCGGCCCCGGCGAGGGCGAGCGCCCCCGCGCCGAGCAGCAGGGCCGCGCGGCGCCGGGGGAAGGGCCGCGTGGACGGCCGCTCCTCCCCCGGCCGCTCCTTGGCCGCCGGGTCCTCGCGCGTGTCGGCGGCGCAGAGGGCGGGGAGGGGCGCGGCGTACCGTTCCACGACGTCGCGGGCGACGGCGGGCGGGAGCCAGCCGAAGGGGCGGCGTTCGGCGAGTTCGGCACAGAGGTCGGCGGCGGTGGGCCGTACGAGGGGGTCGGCCGCCAGGCAGGCCTGGACGACTTCGAGCAGCGCGCGCGGCACGTCGGCGAGGTCGGGCGCCTCCTCCCCGCCGGGGGCGTGCGCGGGGCGCCCCGCGGCGGCGAGCGCGAGGACGTGGCCGAGGCCGAGGATGTCGCGGGGTGCCTCCGTGTCGCGTCCGGTGGGGAGGATGCCGCTGCCGCCGAAGCCGGTGAGGCGCGGCGCGTCGGGCGCGAGGAGGACATGGCCGGGCCGTACGTCGCGGTGGGACAGCCCCGCGGCGTGCACCGCGCGCAGTGCCTGGGCGAGGGCCGCGCCGAGGATGCGCACGGTACGCACGGGCAGGGGTCCGCGTGTGGCGACGGCGCGGGGCAGGGTGGGGCCGGGGAAGTGCGGGTAGGCGGCCCAGATGATGCGGCCCGCCGTGTCGGCGGCCATGACGGTGACCAGGTACCGGTGCCGGACGTGGCGGGCGGCGGCGACGTCCCGTTCGAAGCGCGGCCGGAAGCCGGGGGCGTGGACGTGTTCCGGCCGGATCACCTTGAGCGCGACGGGCGGGCCGCCCTGGGTGCGGGCCACGTGCACGACGCCCGTACGGCCCTCGGCCAGCTGCGCCAGCAGCCGATAGGCCCCGATCCGCCGCGGGTCGGGCGGCTCCAGGTCCCTCACGCGGCTCGATCTCCCGGTTCACGGGGCGCGGACTCCCGGCGCCGGGCGTCACCTTAGCGTTCCCGGACGGCGACGGACTGTGCAGACGGGGTGAATTGCGGGCCTGTGGGAGCCATTGCCCGCAGAGGTGACGGCGCGTGGGGCGGGGTGCGCGCCGCGCGGGAGGCGTTGCACTCCGGGGCCGCGGGGGTCAGCCGTGCAGCGTTGTTGTCAGGGTGAGCGCGGAAGGGCCTTCGGCGGTGGGTGCGGGGAAGCATTCGAGGCGCAGTTCGCCGCGCAGGTCGGCCAGTTCGCCGGCGGCTTCGGCGAGGTGTCCGGCGGCCCAGTCGGCGAGCGTGCCGGAGGCGAGCGCGGCGTTGGGCACGGGGCGCGGGCCGCCGGGGCCGAGCGGGTGCCGCTGATGATCGCGCTCGCCCCGGTGGGTGATCCGCCACCAGTACGGCTGCCAGGTGTGCGTGCGCACGGGGATGCCCGCCGGGTGCTACGCGCCGGTGGCCACGCCGCCGAAGCGCGTGACGTAGCGGCGCTGCCAGGGCGTCTCGACGGCGCCGCGCGCGTAGTGCTGCCGCACGTAGGCGACGGCCTCACGGGGCGGCACGCCGTCGATGACCGCCAGGCAGGCGAGCGCCGTGCCCGTGCGGCCCTTGCCGCCGCCGCAGGCCAGCTCGACGCGTTCGCCGGCGGCGCGATCCCAGGCGTCGCGGAGGGCGCGGGCGGCGTCGTCCCGGTCGGCGGGCAGGCGGAAGTCGGGCCAGCGCAGCAGGCGGGACTCCCAGGCGACGGGCGGGGGCTCTTTCGCGAGCAGGTAGAGGCCGTAGGTGGGCTCCGGGCCGTCGGGCAGGGGGTGGCGGAGGCCGCGGCCCCTGACGAGGCGGCCGGAGGGCAGCCGCAGCACGCCGGGCGCGCCGGAGTCCCAGGGTGTGATCATTCGACGACCCTACTGTCCGATGGCAGGACGCATCAACGCGTGAACCGCCCGATGTCGGCCGTGGTCAGGACGGTCCGGTCCCGGCGGTCCGACTTCCGGCGGGCGGCGACCGCGAGGGCGGCGGTGGTCAGCGCCGAGGCGGCCAGGACGAAGTCGTAACGTGCGGGCACGTCGCCGGTCGTGAAGGTGCTGCCGTCGGCGGTCTCGCACACGTACCGGGGCGGTAGGTAGGTGGCGTAGTGCCGGGCGATACCGGTCTCCTGCCATGCGGTGCCGACGCGGCACGGACGGGCGGGCGCCGAGTCGGTACCGCCGTCGTGCGCGTCCAGCCAGACCATTCCGACGATCGCCAGGGCACCGGCGTACAGCAGCGTCGTGAGGGCGGCGGAGAGCGCGGTGAGGCCGCGCAGCACCCGTGGGGTGGCCGGACGGCCCGGGGAGCGCCTGCCGAGCGTGCTCAGCCCATGCCCTCCCAGGCCGAAGGCGGTGAGGAACAGGCAGAAACTCAGGAAGAGGGGCAGCACGCGCGCCCCCGTAAGTCGGCGCCCCGGGTGGCGGCGGTGGAATGCGGCATCTGCCGAGTACAGCAGAGGCGATCCGCCGTGACCATGGCGGGGGGAGGATCGCGGCTCAGGCGGTCGCGCGCAGTGCGGCGCGGCACGCGTGGTCGGCGGCGCGTGTCGTCTCGGGGAGGCGGAAGCCGCGTGTCGTCAGGTGCAGGGTGTGCGCGCAGGCGTCGTCGGTCGTGGTGCGGTGGCCCGGGGAGACGAAGACGGGTTTCACGCCGTCACGCGTGCGCAGTGCAGCGCCGACCACCTCGTCACCGTCGAGCAGCGGCGAGCGGTCGCCTCGGCGCGGCCCGGGCTGCGCGTACGCGAAGACGAACGGGGTCTTGGCCACGCCGATCGTCGGCAGCCCGGTGAGGACGCCGAGGTGGCTGGCGAGTCCGAAGCGGCGCGGGTGCGCGATGCCGTAGCCGTCGCAGACGACGAGGTCGGGCGCGCGGGGCAGCCTGCCGAGCGCGTCGAGGACGGCGGGCAGTTCGCGGAAGGCGAGGAGCCCCGGGAGGTACGCGAAGGGGACGCGGCCCGTGGCGGTGGCGGTCTCGGTGACGGCGAGGGTGGCCGCGTCCAGCAGGACGGCCGCGGCGGCGACCACGCCCCGGTCGTCGTCGTACGCCACGTCCACCCCGGCCACCAGGGTGCCGGGGCCGCCGGGTGGCGGCCCCGACGAGTCGAGGACGACGTGCGCGCGCAGCCGCAGCTGCGCGGCGGTCGCCTCCTCCTCGGTGGCCGGGGTGGTGTGGACGTGCACGGGTCAGCTCAGGTCGATGCCCGGGTACAGAGGGTGCTTGGCGAGGAGGTCGGCGGAGCGCTCGGCGACCTGCTTGGCGACCCCGTCCTCCAGCACGTACGTGGCCTTGGAGGCGGCGCCGCTCTTGGCCGTGCCGGGGCTGGTGCGGCGCAGGACGGTGTCGATCAGGTCGGCGACCTCGTCCATGCCGTCGGTGTCCAGGCCGCGGGTGGTGAGCGCGGGGGTGCCGATGCGGATGCCGGAGGTGTACCAGGCGCCGTTCGGGTCGCGCGGGATGGCGTTGCGGTTGGTGACGATGCCCGCGTCGAGCAGCGCCGCCTCCGCCTGGCGGCCGGTGAGCCCATAGCCGGAGACGTCGATCAGCGCGAGGTGGTTGTCGGTGCCGCCGGTGACGAGGCGGGCGCCGCGCCGCGTCAGGCCCTCGGCGAGAGCGCGCGAGTTGTCCACAACGCGCTGCGCGTAGTCGCGGAACGCTGGCTGGCGCGCCTCGGCCAGCGCGACGGCCTTGGCGGCCATCACGTGCGGCAGCGGGCCGCCGAGCACCATCGGGCAGCCGCGGTCCACCTGGTCGGCGAGCGAGTCGTCGCACAGCACCATGCCGCCGCGCGGGCCGCGCAGGGACTTGTGCGTCGTGGTGGTGACGATCTGGGCGTGCGGCACCGGGTCGAAGTCGCCGGTGAGCACCTTGCCCGCGACGAGACCGGCGAAGTGCGCCATGTCCACCATCAGCGTGGCGCCGACCTCGTCGGCGATCTCCCGCATGATGCGGAAGTTGACCAGGCGCGGGTAGGCCGAGTAGCCGGCGATCAGGATCAGCGGGCGGAACTCGCGGGCCGCCGCGCGGACCGCGTCGTAGTCCAGCAGGCCCGTCTCCGGGTCGGTGCCGTAGCTGCGCTGGTCGAACATCTTGCCGGAGATGTTCGGCCGGAAGCCGTGCGTGAGATGGCCGCCCGCGTCGAGGGACATGCCGAGCATGCGCTGGTCGCCCAGCTCGCGGCGGAGCGCGGACCAGTCGGCGTCGCTGAGGTCGTTCACCTGGCGCACGCCCGCGCGCTCCAGGGCCGGGCTCTCCACGCGGGAGGCGAGGACGGCCCAGAACGCGACGAGGTTCGCGTCGATGCCGGAGTGCGGCTGGACGTAGGCGTGCTGCGCGCCGAACAGCTCGCGGGCGTGCTCGGCGGCGATCGACTCGACGGTGTCCACGTTGCGGCAGCCGGCGTAGAAGCGGCGGCCGACCGTGCCCTCGGCGTACTTGTCGCTCATCCAGTTGCCCATGGTGAGCAGGACGGCGGGCGAGGCGTAGTTCTCGCTGGCGATCAGCTTGAGCGAGGCGCGCTGGTCGTCGATCTCGCGGCCGATCGCGTCGGCGATGCGCGGCTCGACGCCGCGGATGACGTCCAGGCTGTCGCGGAACGCCGCGGACGCCGTCTCGGCGGTGGATCGCTGCGGGGAATCCATGGTCATGACGGGGCCTCCTGAGTGTGAGTCGCGACGGCCCAGGCGCACGGCTCCTCATCGCTCCGAAGGGGCCGCTCCCCAATGGTTGTCCATCTTCGACGCGCCAGTCACGGCCCGCTGCGAGGGTAGCATCGCGTCCCCCCGGGGGCGGGTGCCGAGGTCGCGGAACGGACAGGTCCGGTGCACGGTGGAGATGCGGTGCCGACAGCCGCACCACCGACCGGAGGCCATGGTGAGCGAGCACATCTACCGGGTGACGGAGATCGTCGGTTCGTCCAGCGAGAGCGTGGACGCGGCGGTCAGGAACGCGATCGAGCGGGCGTCGCGGACGCTCCGCCTGCTGGAGTGGTTCGAGGTGACGCAGGTGCGCGGGCACATCGAGGACGGCGCGGTCGCCCACTTCCAGGTGGGCCTGAAGGTGGGCTTCCGGCTGGACAGCGAGGTGGACGGCTGACGCGTCCCGGCGGGCCGCCGTCGTCAGAGGGCGGCCAGCTCGGCGCGCGTGGGCGGATCGGCGCCCGGCCGCGTGCAGGTGACGGACGCGGCGGTCGCGCAGTGCGTCAGCACGGCGGAGAGCACCCCGGGGTCGGTGGGCGGCCCGCCCTGCCCGGCGACGGCGTCGAGCAGCGCCGCCTGGAAGGCGTCCCCGGCGCCCACCGTGTCCACGACCTCGGTCTCCGGCGCCGCGACCCGTACCTCGTGGGCGGCGGTGACGGCCAGCGCGCCCCGCGCGCCGAGGGTCACGACGACGAGCCGCGGCCCGGCGTCGAGCAGCAGCCTGGCCGCGTCGGCGGGCGGCACGCCCGGGTGCAGCCAGGCGAGGTCCTCGTCGCTGGCCTTGAGGACGTCCACGGAGCCGGCGAGGGCCAGGCAGGCGGCGCGGTAGGCGTTCCTGTCGGGCTGGACGGCGGGCCGCACGTTCAGGTCGGCCGCGACGGTGACGCCGTTCTGCCGCTGGGCGCGGCACAGGTCGCGCACCCGGGCGGCGCCCGGCTCGACGACGACGGCGAGCGAGCCCGTGTGGAGGACGGCGGTGTCGCCGGGGACGGGCAGCTCGCGCGGGTCCCAGGCGGTGAGGAAGTCGTACGTCGCGCCGCCGTCGTCGTCCAGGTAGGCGAGCGCGACCGTGGTGCGGCCGGAGCCCGCCGGGACGCGCCGCACGTCCACGCCGATGCGTCCGAGGTGCGCGGCGACGAGGGCGCCGGGCGGGTCGTCGCCCCAGGTGGTCAGCAGCGTCGCGGGCCGTTCGAGGCGGTGGAGGCCCACGGCGACGTTGGCGGGGCTGCCGCCGGGCACGGCCCGCAGTTCCGTGGCGCCGGGGCGCCACAGCAGGTCGACGAGGGCCTCGCCGACGACGGTGACCCTGGTCCTGCTCTCGCTCACGCGGCCTCGACTCTCCCTCGGCTGTGTCCGCTGCGCCCTCACCGCACGGGACGTCCGGTGCCGTGACGGCGCGATGGAGCATCGCCCGGCGCTCCCGCGTCCGTCAACACGGGCCCTCAGGCCGCGCGCGCCGTCGTCAGCAGGTGGGAGCTGGCGCCGAGCAGCGCGGGCTCGGTCTCGACGGCGCGCAGGGCGGTGAGCACGGTGGCGCGCGCCGCCGGGTCGTCCAGCCGCTCCCGCATGCCGCCGATCAGCCAGGCGGGCCCCTCCACGCCACGCGTGACGGCGCCCGGCAGGCCCGCCTCGGCGAACTCGGCGGCGAGCTGCGCCGGTTCGTGGAACCAGGCGGTCGTGAAGCCGCCGCGCCCGTCCGGGAGGTGGCCGGTGCGGACGTGCCCGAGGATCCT
The DNA here is from genome assembly GCF_044461265.1 of Streptomyces sp. NPDC049879. NCBI lineage: Bacteria > Bacillati > Actinomycetota > Actinomycetes > Kitasatosporales > Streptomycetaceae > Streptomyces > Streptomyces sp. NPDC049879. The sequence continues at coordinate 376,369 of NZ_JBITKT010000007.1, forward strand.
GGCGAGCCGCCCCGGCGCGTACGCGTGGCCCTGGAGCAGGCCGTCGGTCAGCGGCGCGAAGCGGCTGATGGCCGCGGCGGCGACGAGCCCGCCGGGGCGTACGGCGCGCCTGGCCTCGGCGAGGGCGCGGACGCGGTCGGCGCGGTCGGGCAGGTGGTAGAGCGGTCCGAGGAGCAGCACGGCGTCGAACGAGGCGTCGGGCACCGGGAGTTCCCGTGCGTCGCCGTGCCGGGCGGTGAGGCCGTGGGCGCGCGCCTGCTCGACGTGCAGCGGTACGGGGTCGAGGAGTTCGGTGCCGTACCCGTCGTCGCGCAGCCAGCGCGAGTGCACGCCGCCCGCGCCGCCGACGTCGAGCACGCGGGCGGGCGGCGCGGGGAGCGTGCGCCGCAGGATGTCCTGGGTGCGCAGGAGTTCGAGGCGGGCGGCGGCGGGGTGTCCGTCGGCGTCCGCCAGACGGCCGTCCTCGTCGCCCCGGGAGTAGTAGGCGAGGATCTCGGGATGCAGCTGTCGCGGCTCTGCCATCAGCCGATGCTCCTCGGCCGCGCGGGCGGCCCGCAACGGGATATGCGGCGTGGAGCACAGATGCTCCGGCCGGTCTCGCACGGATGGCCGCGTTCCTGGGTACCGGCGTTCGAGAGTGGCGCGGACGACGCGGCCGGCCCGAACAGAGGAGTGACCATGGACACCGGACACGAGCACGGCGCCAGGACCGATTTCGTCCTCGCGTCCGACGGCGTGCCCGTCGCGGCGTACACCTGGCTGCCGCCGGGCGACACGGCCCGCGCGTGGGTGCAGCTGGTGCACGGGGCGGCGGAACACGCCCTGCGCTACGAGGGGTTCGCCCGGTACCTGAACGCGCGCGGCTACGCCGTCGTCGCCTCGGACCACCGGGGGCACGGCGCGACCGCCCCGCACACCGGCGGCATCGGCGTGGTGGGCGACTCGGGCTGGCGCGCGACGGTCGCGGACCTGTGGACCGTCAGCGAGCGCGCGAAGACCGAACTGCCGGGCGTGCCGCTGGTGATGCTCGGCCACAGCATGGGCTCCCAGCTGGCCCGCGACTACGCGCAGGAGCACGGGGACGGGCTCGCCGGGCTGGTCCTGTCGGGCACGTTCAGGTCGCTGCCCGGCTGCGACCTGGAGGCGGCGGCCGAGCGGCTGCGGGCGGAGACCGAGGCGAACGGGCGGGGAGCGGAATCGTCGTTCGTGCCGGACCTGTTCGCGTCGTTCAACGACCCGTACCCGTACCGCACCGGCTTCGAGTGGCTGTCGCGGGACACGGCCGAGGTGGACGCGTACGTCGCGGACGAGGCGTGCGGCTTTCCGTTCAGCGCGGGGCTCAGCCTCGACTGGGTGCTGGGCGTGCTGAAGATCAACGACCCGGAGCAGCAGGCGCGCGTCCCGGGCGGCCTGCCGGTGCGCGTGGTGGTCGGCGACCAGGACCCGTGCAACGCGGGGATGACGCAGGTCCACGAGCTGCTGGACGACTTCGCGCGTGGCGGCGTGCGCGATCTGACATGGCGCGCCTGGCCCGGCGCGCGGCACGAGATCCTCAACGAGACGAATCGCGCCGAGGTGCGGGACGACATCGCCGCGTGGCTGGACGACCGCCTGCCGGAGTGAGCGGCGGGCGGCCGTCCGCGGTTCAGGGCCTGTTCTTCAGACCGTCGAGCACGCGCAGCCCGTCGAGCAGGTCGGGCGTCTTGCTGTGCGGCTCGGCGGTCGCGCACACGCTGTCCATGACCGCCAGGTAGTCCTCGACGTCGTCGCGCTTGTCGAGGTAGAGCGCGCTGTTGAGCTGCTCCAGGTAGACGATGTCGGGGAGGTCGGGCTCCAGGAAGCGCAGGATGGTGACCGGTCCGCCCGCGGCGGCGAGGCCGCCCATGTGGAACGGCGCCACCTGGATCGTCACGTTCGGCCGGTCGGCGAGGTCCCGCAGGTGGCGGATCTGGCCGCGCATCGTCTCCAGGGAGCCCAGGGTGCGGCTCAGCGCGGCCTCGTCCACGACGGCCCAGAGCTTGGGCCCGTGCTCCTTGAACAGCATCTTCTGCCGTTCCATGCGCAGTTCGACGCGGCGCTCGACCTGCCGCTCGCTCGCCCGCGGGTTGCCGAGCCTGATGCAGGCGCGGGCGTAGTCGGGCGTCTGCAGCAGGCCGGGGATGAACTGCACCTCGAACGTCCGGATCACCGACGCGGCCTCCTCCAGGCCGATCAGCGTCTCGAACCAGCTCGGCACCACGTCGCTGTACTTCTGCCACCAGCCCGGCGTGCTGGCCTGCCGGGCGAGTGCGAGGAGCTGTCCGCGGCGCGGCTCGTCGTGCACGCCGTAGAGCGTGAGCAGGTCGGCGACGTCGCGTTCCTTCGCACCCACCCGGCCCAGCTCCAGGCGGCTTATCTTGGCGTGCGAGCCCCGGATGGCGTCCCCGGCGGCCTCCCTGCTGATGCGGCACTCCTCGCGGAGGCGGCGCAGGTGGGTGCCGAGCACGATCCGCAGGACCGTGGGTCCGCCTCTCGGGTGGGCGAGGAGGTCCCGCACCGAGGAGGCGTTGCCTGGTTGAGCTGACGCCATGAGTCTTGTCCCCTGGGTTGTTGAAATCGGGCCCAGTGTCGCACTGTTGCAGCCAGTCGTACAGTTGCTCCCGGGCAACACCGGGCACCTCGGGGCGAATCGGTCAGGCGCGGTCCACCAGGTCGTCGAAGTCGCCGTCCTTCGCGCCGAGGACGAAGGCGGTCATCTCCGCGCGGGTGTAGATCAGGGCCGGGCCCTCGGGGTCGCGCGAGTTGCGCACGGCCACGGCGCCGTCGGGCAGCCCCGCCACCTCCACGCAGTTGCCGTTGGGGTTGCTGCGTCCGCTCTTGCGCCAGGCGGCCCCTTCTATGAGGCCGGCCGGGACACCGTTGACGAGCTGCGGCATGTCGTACTCCTACGTTCCGTCGGTCCGGCCGTCCCTTGTGGGGTGTGGACGGCCACTGACCGAATAGTGCCTCAACTGTGAGCGTTCTTGCATCTGTTCTTGCAGGTGTTCTTGCATTCGTCCTTTCAGATGTACTTGCAGGGATACGCTGAGCTGGATGAGGATGGACTTAGCGGAGCCGCCGCCCCAGGGCGGAGCCAGCACGTCGCGGAGGTCGTTCATGACAGCTCTCCCGTTCGCCACGATGGCGCCCCAGCAGGTGCCGCCGTCCCCGGGCGGGGCGGCCGACGCCGCGGGATTCGCCACCCTCCCGTTCGGCTGCTCCCCCGGGGCCGCGGGCGAGGCGCGCCGGATGACGGCGAGGACGCTGCGCGGCTGGGGCCTGGCCCGCCTGGTGGACGACGCGTCGGTGATCGTCTCGGAGCTGGTGACGAACGCGGTCCGCTACGGCAGGCCCGTCAGCCGCGCCCACCGCCCGCTGCCGCCCGCGACGGCGGACGAGCCGTTCCTCCTCAGCCTGGTGCACTGCGAGGGCTCGGTGCTGTGCGCCGTCTTCGACCCGGGACGCGGCGCGCCCCGCATGAAGGAGCCCGACTACCTGCGCGAGTCGGGCCGCGGCCTGCACGTCCTGTCGGCGCTCTCGGCCAACTGGGGCTGGACGACCCCCGACAGGCACGGCAAGGCGGTGTGGGCGCTGCTGTCGGACGAGTCGCACCCCGACCGGCCGGGCCGCTCGGACGGCCCGGCGGCCGACGACCCCGACTGGGACCCGCTGACCCGCCTGCTGCTCCTCCTGGAACTGCTCAGCGGCCCGTCGTGGCTGAAGTCGCTCGCCTCCTGACCTTCCGCACCCCCGCACTCACGCTCCGCACTGGCGGCGGTGACACTGCCCGGGACTTGATATGGTTGCCCGTGTCACCGCGGCCCACGGGCCCGCGCACACCTCGTCCGGGTGGCGGAATGGCAGACGCGCTAGCTTGAGGTGCTAGTGCCCGTTTAAGGGCGTGGGGGTTCAAGTCCCCCCTCGGACACTCACGAAGACCCCGGCCGAGCCGGGGTCTTTCTGCTGTTCAGGGGCTCTCGGAGGCCCGGCGTGAACAGACGCACACCTCGTGCAGATGAAGCGTCCCGCATCGATGGACCCGTACAAGCTCGTCAGTACATCCGCGATCGGCGTCGATGACGACCTGCTGGTTGGTGGAGTAGCGGCAGTCCTTGCTGGCGGCGGCCACGGCCCGGTCATGGGTGGGACCCGCGTGCCGTCCACGATGTGTACAGTGTCTCCGCGGAACCGCCGCCGGGGCCGGGAGAATGCGAGAGCCGGTGCAAGGTGGCCCGGGGAGAGGACGGCGCGTTTCCGAACTCGTCGGCCGCGGTGGATGCGATCACGAGCACGCGGAGTTCCGACTCTCCCGACACGGCGACTCCCTCCCTCCTGGAGCTATTCGACCATCTCTGCGTTCACGCGCGAACGACAGTACGCGCGAGCAAAATGAAAGCGCTGACACAAGAGGCGCAGGACCATCTGAATGGCGTCGACCTCGTATGACCCGTTCAACGATCACCGGAATACCAGGCACATGAATCGCTCCGACATGTTGCGCATCTTCGGCCCCGCATTGGCGCCGGTCCTCAGATCGAATGAAATACCGGAAGGACTGGTGGAAAGAGAGGCGATATGGACGCTGCAAAATCTCGGCGTCCCGACCAGCGTACGGGATGCCGCCGTGATCAACCCGCGCGGCATGGTGCCCGTCAGCCGCTTCTTGACGGGCCTGGAGCTGCCGGCCTGGGCCAAGCCGGACAGCGTTCTGATGCTGGGGCTGTTCCTTGACGGATTTCTTTGCCTGGACGGGATCAATGGATCAGTCCTTCTCCTCACGCGCGATCTCCAAGCCGAACCCATGAAACTGAGCGATGATCTCAAGTCGTTCGTCTCGACGCTTGTGGAGATCTCTGAGGCCACGGCTCGCCGACCTCGCCCATCCGAGACGGAAGTGCGCACCCTCACGTTCCAATCGGGCCGCATTCCGCACGGCGCTCTTGATGCATGGGAGCGAGTGATCAGAAGCCTGATGGAATGATCACTCGGCGATGACAGGGAGTTCAGGGTTCTGCGGATCGCCCGGCATGGCCGGGTAACGGAGCCTGAAGGAGTCCCGAGCGCACACGAGGTCATGATCGTTCCGCGCCTTCCAGTGCGAGCCTTCTCCCCTGCCGACTCTCCCTCTCGGCAGCACCACCCGGCCAATCCGTCATCGGTCTCGGTGTCGTCTCAGCGGGCGCCACGGCCAGCGTGCGCCTTACCCCCCGCCCCCGCTATATGACCTACTGACAGGAAGCTTCGCCCCTGCTCGATCTTCGCCAGGCGATGAAGGAATCTACCTTGAAGGCGGAGCGAGTATGCGGACCCAAAAAAGGAAATGAGCCACAGATATCGAGAAAGCCCAGCCCTGAGCCACGCCGCCCCACACAAGAAGGAGGAGACCCGTGACGCCAAACAGCGCCGAGACCATCCAAGTCCCTGCCCAAGCGCGCTCCCGCACTCTCTCCTCAGCGTCTCGTCTGGCCTGCGCGACCCGCTCTTCAGCGACTTGCCTAGCATGCTCCGCCCTCGACCTGGCATCCGCCTTCTCGCGCTCATGCCGCATCAGAGCCTCTTCGAACGCTCTGGCCAGTACGTCAGGGTCCTGAGCAGAACTGAAACTCACATTGCCGTTGACGAACCCGAACTGCCCCACATTCTCCGCGTCACCGCTGAAGTCATTGTGTATGTTCGGGTGTTCTCCGTGACCTTCGTGTCGCTCCCCCATGCCTCGCAGTATGACTGACGACAACCACTAGGTCACCAGCCTTGCGATGCCATCGTCGAGAAGGGAAGTTGATCTCCGGGCTACCGCATCGAAGTGCGGAACGCCTGCCTGCGCCGTGTCGGCCTGATCGACACCTGGCTGAAACCGGACTTCGCCGTTTGCTGTTGTCAGACCGGTACCTCGACCTGGCAGTTTCTCGTCATCGACGGCACCCCGCAGTCCCGTCTTCTCCAGCGCGGCGGCCGCATCGCCGTCTACCAGGACGGTGTCGCCGAACCGGTGCTCTCCGGCCAGATCGATCAGCCGCAGCGTTGGTGGACAGTCGTACAGCACACCCGCCCCGTCTCCCAGCAGTACGCCGGCCGCGGCACAAGGCCCGTGTCCGGACTGGCCGGTCAGGCGGCGGGGAGCGAAATGGCGCGCGGCGGAGTCGGTCGGCTACCGCTCCGTCAGGGGTGCGGACGCCCGGACGTGGAGGTCCGTGCTGCTCGCTCGCACCGGCTCTTCATGTCCGGTCTCTCAGCGCTGGCTGCCGGGCCCAGTCTCTGGCACTGGCAACCGCTTTCGTATTGCGGTGAAACGACGGAGCATGGCCGAGGCCGTCGAGAAGTCTCGGGAGTCGCCGCGAACGCTGTGACTCAGGCCGCCCGTGAGCCCTCAGCCGCAAGCAGCAGCCGCATCGTAAAGGAATTAATCGATCGGCGATGTCTGCCCGTCGGAAACCGAAGGTGGTCAGTCCGACGAAACCTGCCTACGTTATTCTTGGCGGCCACGTCTCTATGTAGCCGCTGAAACCGCTGTGGCCCCTCCCTCAAGGAGAGGGAACCGATCAGCGGATGCCGGTCTGGGACGATGGCCGCAATACGGCCACGTTCGTTCACTTCGATGCTGCTCTTCTTGACCCATTCCCGAACCTCAGTTCAGCGAGCGGTCGGCCACGTGCGCCAAGTGGCGCCGGAAGGCCTTCTCCGCGTCGGGGGTGAGTGTGGCAAGGGCCACCATGGCGGTGAGGATGACGTCGCAGAGTTCGCTCTCGACGTCCGCCCACGTGTGGCTCGCTCCCTTCCGCGGATTCGACCCCATGGCCCCATGAACGGCCTCGGCGACCTCCCCGGCCTCCTCCTGGATCTTGAGGATGCGCAGAAGCCGGACGGTCTCCTGCGAATTGGCGTCATTCCTGTCGAGCCACTTCACAAGCTCGCCGACCGTGTCCCAGCTCGCCGCTTCCATGGCTCCCCACTCCCTGATCGCCAGCGATGACGTTGAGTCACCCCATCGTACGGTGCGGTGCGGCAGCGGCCTGGGCCCCGCCTCAAGATCCGGACGCGGTGGCCGTCTTGTCCGTGCTCGCGGTCGCCGCATGGACGGCCGGGCCCTGGCAGGAGGCGTGGATGGTCAGGAGATCGACTGGGGGTGGGTGAAGAAGCCGTTGGGGTCGTGGGATGTCTTGATGGCTTGCAGGCGGGGCCAGTTCTCGGCGTAGTAGGACTCGCGCCAGTCGGGCAGTTTCGTGTCCATCCAGTTCTGGTAGCTCTCGCCGTTCGAGAGCGGGTCGATGGTGGTGAAGCCGTTGTCGGTCCAGTGGTGTGCGGTGGCCGTGTTCGCCGGGGTGACGTCGGCCGGGTTGTCCACCAGGACGCGGTAGTTGACCGCGAAGAGCGCGTCGCGGTGCACGTACGCGGTGGCGGTGCGGGCCGGGTCGTTCGCAGCGCCGCCGAACATGTGCAGGTCCAGGTAGCGTGCCTGGCCCGGCGTGCGGTCGGCGTCGAAGGCCGTCAGCACGGCGGCCCAGTCGCTCTCCGCGAACGGGACGCGCGCGAACCGGCTGCGTTCCAGCCCGAAGGCGGGGCGTGTCAGCTTCCCGGTGGCGGTCTTGCCCGCGCGGCGGCTCTCCGCCAGGGTCAGTCCGTCGCACTGGAAGACGAGCGTCATCAGCTGCCGGTACGTCATCGCGCCGCCCTGCCGTGCGGCCGGGCGGCCGGTCAGGGCGAGCAGCCTGGCGGTCTCGGTGGCGAGTTCCTCCTCGGTGCCGCGCGAGGCCAGCATGACGTTGAGCGCCGGTACGGTGCCGGGCGCGGCGTCCGGCTGGACGACGTACGCGCCGCCGCCGATCGTGCGCGGCGCGTCCACCAGCCACTGGGCGACGCCGTGGAGGACGCGGGGCGCGGTGTCCCAGCCGAAGACGAGGTTGGCCATCAGCATGCGGTCGCCGCTGTGCGGGGTGACCGTGAAGCGGGTGACGACGCCGAAGGCGCCGCCGCCTCCGCGCACCGCCCAGAACAGGTCGCTGTCGCGGTCGGCGGAGGCGGTGACCGTGCGCCCGTCGGCGAGGACGATCTCGGCGGAGGTCACCGCGTCGCAGGCCATGCCGGTGGGGCGAGTGAGGAAGCCGAAGCCGCCGCCCTGGAGGAAGCCGCCCGCGGCGACCGTCGGGCAGCCGCCCTCGCTGACGACGAGGCCGTGCGGGGCGAGCGTGGCGAGGATGTCGACGTTCAGCGCGCCCGGGCCGATGTCCACGGCGCCGTCGCGGACCGTGACCTCGTTCATGCGCGAGACGTCGAGGACGAGGCCGGTGCCGGTGGAGTACCCGCCGAAGCTGTGCCCCCCGCTGCGGACCGCCACCGGGAGCCCGTGGTCCTGGGCGAAGCGGACCGTCAGGGACACGTCCTCGGCGGAGGCGCAGTGGACGACGGCCTGGGGGCGTACGCGGTCGAAGTTGCCCACTTCGAGCTGCTTGGCCACGGGGTAGTACGGGTCGCCCGGCAGGACGACGCGGCCTCGGAGGCGGCGGGACAGGCCCGACCAGGGGAAGCGCGGCCGGGTGCGGGCGCCGGGTGGGGGCGTGCCCGTGGGGTTGTCTCGGTGAGTGGTCACGCCTTGTCCCCTTGTCTGGTGTCGTGCGGTGGTGTGCTGGGAGGGTGCGGCGCCGGACGCCCGCCCGGCGGACGTCCGGCGCCGGGGCGGCCGGGCGTCAGGTGACCTTCCTGCCGCGCAGCGCCGACTTGACGACGCCGGTGACCATGGCCCGGCCCAGGTCGCGCATCTCCGCGGGCGCGCGGGTGTTGGCCCACCACATGAACCTGACCATCGTGGGCGTGGTGGCCCGGTAGAAGCGGTGGTCCTCGTCGTCCTTCCAGCCGAACGGGGTGTTGACCGACTCGCAGTCCCTGATCGCCTCGAAGACGATGTCGGCCGCCTTGTCGCCGTCGATCTCGCCCGCCTCGTACTTCTCGCAGGTCTCGGCGGTGAGGTCGAGGAGGTGTTTGAAGTTGTGGCTCTCGGGCCACCACAGGCCCGGGTACGCGGCCTTCTCCATGTCCTTGAAGTGCCGGTCGTCGCGGCCATCGAGCAGGTAGTCCTGCCGCGCCCGCAGCAGCCGCATCGTGGCGGGGGTGGTGAAGCACGCCCACACGCGGAAGACGGCGTTCCAGAGCCGGAAGTGGGAGAAGGAGATGTAGGAGCTGTTGACGATCTTGTCGTTGTAGTCGAGCAGGCCCTGTTCGAGGCGCTCGACGTACTCGAAGCGCACGGCGGAGAAGTCGTCGTCCTTGAGCGCGTCGAGCAGCCGCCAGGCGAGGGCGTCGACCACCTCGAAGGTGTTGGACAGGCCGCGCGAGTAGAGCGGGTCGACGAATCCGGCGGCGTGCGACATCAGGCACCAGCGGTCGCCGACGGTCTGCTTCGACGAGTACTGGATGCGGTCCGCCGACACCCACTCGCGTACCCGGTGCGCCCCCTCGAACTGCCGCTTCACGGCCGGGTACTGGTCGAGGAAGCGGTGGAACTCCTCGTCGGGCGTGATCGTGGTGTCGCGCGGGTAGAGCCGCTCGTCCATGGTCAGGCCGACGCTGCACACCGGATTCCTGGAGTCCTTGTGGTTGTCGAACGGGATGATCCAGAACCAGCCGCGTTCGATCAGGTGGTGCAGGGTGCCGCCGTGGAACGGCGACTCGGCCGGGGCGCGCAGCGCCTCCGGGTAGTTGCACACGTCGTCGTACGGCTTGATGCCGACGTAGTGGGTGAACATCGACCTGGCGTGGTGCTTGAGGCGGCTCGGCTTCTCCCGCAGGTCGAGCTTCTGCGCGAGCGGGGAGCGGAAGCCGGACGCGTCGATCAGGTACCGCGCCCGGAAGACCTCGCCGTTCGCGCCGGTGACGGTGACGCCCTCGTCGTCCAGGTCCAGGTCGGTGGCCCGCCAGTCCTGCCGTACGGTGCAGCCGTACTTGGCGGCCACGTTGAGGTAGTAGGAGTCGGTGTCCTGGCGGAACATGTGCGTGGCCTCGGTGAGCATCTTCGGGATGACGAAGAGCGTCGCCTCGCGCGGGTCGGGCTCGCGGCCGGGGCGGTGCGTCACGAAGCCGAAGCTCTGCTTGCGGCCGTGGTGGGGGCCGATGTTCTCGGTGACCGCGTTGATGTCGAGCAGGTGCTTGATCTCCGGCACGTCGTAGCGCACCGCGAGGATGTGCAGCCACTCGACGAGCTGCGGGTTCTGCGACTCGCCGACGGCGAACCGCGGGTGGTGCCCGGCGTCGATCAGCGCCACGTCGGCGCCGTTGCGCGCCAGGATCGCGCCGGTGATCGAGCCGGCGAGCCCCGATCCGAGGATCACCACGTCGCACTCGGTCCGCGCGCCGGGCGCGGGGGACGGCTTCGCCGCCTCAGCCTTGCTGGTCACGTCCGCTCCTCCTCCTGTTCCTCTGCTGTGCCTGCTGTGTGGGCGCGTACGGGCGCGGCCGGGGCGTCATGCGGCGGCGAGGGGCGCGCCGAACCACCGGGCCAGCGCGTCGGACAGCCCGTCGGGCGAGCCGTCCGGGGAGATCCAGGCGATGTAGCCGTCAGGGCGGACCAGCAGGCTCGCCGCGGGCGCCGCCGGGTCGTGGCGGACGGCGGTGACGGTGTCGACGCGGTCGGACCACGCGGCGGCGGCCGCGCGCAGGGCGGGGCTGTCGTGGAGGTCGAGGAGGACGGGGCGGCCGGGCGTGAGCAGCTCGTACGTGCTGGTCTTGGCGTTGCCGACGACCAGCTCCTGGTCGGGCAGCCGGCGGCCGAGCAGCGGGTGGCCCTCGCCCGTGCCGTACACGATGTCCAGGCCCGTGACGGCGCCGACGAGGCGGCGTTGCACCTGGTCGAGCCTGATGAGGTCGCCGAACACCTCGCGCAGTGCCTGCGTCTCGGAGCCGCCGAGGTAGAGCGAGCGCTGCACGAGGGTATTGGCGACGATCCCGGCGCCGACCGGCCGCCGCTCGGTCTCGTACGTGTCGAGCAGGCCGTCGGGGGCGTGGCCCTTGAGGGTGGCGGCGAGCTTCCAGCCGAGGTTGACCACGTCGCCGATGCCCGCGCTGATGCCCTGGGCGCCGATCGGCAGGTGGATGTGGGCGGCGTCGCCCGCGAGGAAGACGCGGCCCGCGCGGTAGGAGGCGGCGAGGCGGCTGGCGTCGGTGAAGTAGCTGGACCAGAGCGGTTTCGCGCCGTGGATGTCCTCGCCGGTGACGCGCTGGAAGGCGTCGGCGACCTCCTCGAAGGTGGGCGGCTCCTGGGTGGGGCGCACGCCCGCGCCGCGTTCGAAGACGACCGCGCGGATCGCGGCCGGGCCGAGCGGCAGGACGACGACCATGCCCGCCTCGTTGACCTGGCCGGTCGGGCGGATCGGTATCCGCACGCCGGTGAAGTCGGCCATCTTCATCTCCATGGTGGCGTCCGTGCCGGGGAAGCCGATCCCGGCGAGGCGGCGGACCGCGCTGCGGGCGCCGTCGCAGCCGACCAGGTAGCGGGCGCGCAGCCGCCGCGTGCCGCCGGGGGTGGCGACCTCGGCGGTGACGCCGTCGTCCGCCGCCTCAAGGCCGACCACCTCGTGCGACCTGCGCAGGTCGGCGCCGAGGCCGACCGCCCAGTCGGTGAGCACCTTCTCGGTGAACGACTGGGGCACGCCGCGCACCCCGAAGTTGCCGCCCTCGACGATCCGGTAGTCCAGCGGTATGCCGCCGAAATGCCCGAAGGGAATGGTGTCGAGTTCGCCGAATTTCGCCAGGAGACCCCGCTGGCCGAACTCTTCGAGGGTACGGGCGGAAAAGCCGAGCGCGCGGGACTGCTGCATGGGTTCGGCGAGCCGGTCGAGCACGACGACCGGAATTCCCGCGAGCCGGAGTTCACCGGCCAGCATAAGACCCGAGGGACCGGCCCCCGCGATTAACACATCGGTGTCGAACGTGTCCATCTTCCCTCTTTCTCCTGGGTTTTCTCCAGTATTCCGACGGAACTCACGGAGCTGAACGGCCCGCGGTACAGAACTCTGACAAGTTCGTCAGGACTTCCTGAGGCGTTACAGGGGCGGGACAGGGGCGCGTCTGCTGTCCCGCGCCGACCCTTACGGGGCGCCGGGCAGGGCGTGCATCGCCCCGCGGTAGAAGATCAGCGGGTCCTCGCCGCGCGCGGACGCGTCGCGGGGCGGGCCGAGTTCGACCACCTCGCCGAGCACGATCACGTGGTCCCCGCCGTCGTACTCGGCGCGCACCCGGCAGACGAGGTGGCCGAGCGCCTGGGTCAGCACGGGGAGCCCCTCGGGGGTGCGGTGGTGCGGGACCTCCTCGACGCGCGCGGAGTCGCGGCCGGAGAACGCCCAGGCCAGGTGCTGCTGGCGGTACGTCAGGAAGTTGACGACGAAGCCGCCCGCCTCGCGCAGGACCGGCCCGAGGCGTGAGTGCCGGTGCAGGCAGAACAGCACCAGCGGCGGGTCGAGCGAGACGGAGGTGAAGGAGTTCACCGTCATGCTCTCGGTGCGCCCGGCGGCGCCGGTCCCCGTGGTGATGACGGTGACCCCGGTGGCGAACGCGCTGCACGCGTCGCGCAGCGCCTTGCCGTCGACGGGCGGCCGGGGATGCGGCCCGGCGGCCGGGGAGAGGTGCGGGGCGGAGGGGAGCGATGCGGATGTCACGGCAGACCTTCCGTCCGTCGGGAAGCGGTTTTCGACAGCGCGGCCTCGCGGGGAGGCTCCGGCGGGCGGTCGCCCGCTCCCCCGGGCGTCAGCCCCGCCAGGGTGTCGCGGGCGGACAGCAGCGGCGCCGCCATCACCGTCGTGACCAGCGCCATCATCACCATCATGGTGAACATGCGGCCGTCCAGGACGCCGAGGGAGACCCCCGCGTTGAGGATGATCAGCTCGGTGAGGCCGCGGGTGTTCATCAGGAGGCCGAGGTCCTTCGACTCCCGCCAGCCGAGCCCGGCGACGCGTGCCGGGACGATCGCCCCGAGCAGCTTGCCCGCGCAGGCCACCGTGACGATGAGCACCAGGGCGAGCACGTCGCCCGAGGTGAGCGACCCGAGGTCGACGCCGAGCCCGGTGACGACGAAGAACACCGGCAGCAGCACCAGCGACATGTCGGCCAGCGGCTTGCGCAGGTGGACGGCGAGCAGCTGCGCCGGTTCGCGCGGCGTGACGAAGCCGAAGAGGAACGCCCCGAAGATCGCGTGCACGCCCACCCAGGAGGTCAGCCACGCCGAGGTCATGGCGCCCGCGCTGAGCACCACGAGCAGCGCCGCCCAGCGTTCCGACGCGGCCCAGCGCCACACCAGCCGGGCGAGCAGCGGCCTGACGACGAGGAACATGCCCAGCGTGTAGACGACGGCGAACGCCGCGATCCTCACCAGCTCGCCGTAGTCGCCGTCCGCGCTGACCATCGCCGAGACGTACGCGAGCAGGCACCAGGCGAGGACGTCGTCGATGGCCGCGCTGGCCAGGGCCAGGGAGCCGACCCTGGTGTCGAGCAGCCGGTTGTCGGACAGGATGCGGGCCAGCACGGGGAACGCCGTCACGGACATCGCCGTGCCCATGAACAGGGCGAACGCGGCGAAGGAGATGTGCTCCCCCGCCACCGTCGAGTGGTCCGGGTGGAGCAGGGTGGCCAGGGCGACGCCGAGGCCGAACGCGAGGGCGATGGAGGAGAACGAGACCCCGGCCGCCAGCCTGGCGTGCGGTCTGATGAGCCGTTTCTCGAACTCCCAGCCGATCACGAACATGAAGAGGACGAGGCCGACCTGCGAGACCGCGTTGAGCAGCGGCCGCACGTCGGTGGGGAAGATCTCCTGCGGCAGGTCCCCGGGGAGCAGGCCGAGCAGGCTCGGCCCCAGCAGGATGCCGGCCGTGATCTCGCCGATCACGGCGGGCTGCCGCAGCCGCCTGGCGAGGCGGCCGAGGAGGATCCCGGCGAGCAGGACGAGGGCGATGTCCACGAGCATCACCGCCGTCAGCATGTCGGGGGACGTGGCGGCCAGTCCGACGGCGCCGCCGGGCTCCGGGCCGGTCACGGCGCCTCCCCCGGGGTCGCCGGCGGGGCCACGGGCGGGGTGCCCGTCGTCCAGACCACGCGGAACGACAGCGCCGCGAGCCGCCACCCGTCGGCGGTGCGCCGGGCCTCGCCGGTGACGAACGTGCCGGTGGTGAACAGCGGTTCGCCCCGCGTGCCGGGGTGGTGGACGTGCGTGGAGACGAGGTTGGCGCGCAGCCGCGCGCGGTCGGGGCCGAGCGGGTCGAGGACGGCGGGGCCGCCCAGGTGCTGGGTCCCGGCGAACGCGGCCAGGGCGTCGCGGTGCCACTGCGCCAGCCCGGCGAGCCCCCGGTGCCGGCTCATGGGGAAGGCGACGTCGGCGTCGTCGGTGAACAGGGCGCGGGCCCACGTGTCGTCGAGCTTGTCGTCGTCGTCGAGACTGAGGAGATAGCGGTCGAGCAGCTGGGCCGCACCGGCGGCCGGCGGGTCGGAATGCATTGTCCGAGCATGGCCGCCATTCCGAGTGCCGCCCAAGGCCGGTTTTCACAGACCTGACGAAGCGGCGCAAGACTTGACGGAACTCGGGAAGAGTTGACCATTCCGCGAGAAGTCCTGAACCGGGCGCGCTTTCTTTACCCGCCCCCGCGCGGCGATGCTTGTGCGGCACGATCCCGAACCGCCGTTCCCCGAATGGAAGGCACCGACCACAATGCCGAAGATCGCAGCCGACGGTGAGTACCTGACCGTTCTCAACCTGTTCTCGACCGACGCGGCGGAAAAGCAGGACAGCCTGCTGGGCGCCATGCGGGAGATCGTCGACTCCGCCGCGTACCCGGGGTGGATCTCCAGCACCGTGCACAGCGGGACCGACCGGTTCGGCACCGCGAACCTGATCCAGTGGCGCAGCACCGAGGACCTGGAGAAGCGCTACCAGGGCGAGGAGTTCAAGCACCGCACCCTGCCGCTGTTCTCGGAGATCACCACGTCCATCCGGCTCCTGCAGAACGAGGTGGTCCACACCCTGCGGGCGCCGGAGCTCGGCGGCGTCACGGAGATCTCGCCGACGCGCGACGACCACACCGTCATCGAGGTGTTCACGGTCGCGGAGGAGGACCAGGACGCGCTGGTCGAGGCGCTCGGCCCGTCCCAGGAGTGGCTGCTCAAGGTGCCCGGCTTCCGCAGCCACACCGTGCTGCGGGGGCTGCGGGCGCGCGGGCTGGACGGCGCGTTCGTCGTCTCGTACGCGCAGTGGGCGGACAAGGCGGCGTACGACGCGTTCCGGACGGCGCCGCAGTCCGCGCAGCCCGCCGAGCGCATCGCGTCCGAGGCCCGCGTGGACGCGCTGGCCGTCGCGCGGGACGGCAACTCCTACCGGGTGGTGCACACCCGCACGGCCGGCGAGTAACGCCCTCACGCAGGACGGCCTGCGGCGGGACGATGCGGAGCGAACAGTGAAGACGCGCGTTCTCGTGGTCGACCCGGACGAACGGGCCGCCACCGCGCTGGCCGAGCGGCTGGCGCGCAGCGGCTACCGGGCCGGGACGGCGGCCACCGGGCAGGCCGCGCTGGTGGCCTGGGGCCACTGCGACCTGGTGATCCTCGACCTGGGGCTGCCCGACATGGACGGCCTGGAGGTGTGCGCGCAGATCCGCGGCCGCGGCACCACGCCGGTGATCACGCTGACGGCAGGTGACACGGAGCTGGACCGCGTGCTCAGCCTCCAGGCCGGGGCGGACGACTGCCTCGTCAAGCCGTACGGGTACCGCGAGCTGGTGGCGCGGATGCGGGCGGTGCTGCGCAGGACGACCGCGCCCAGCAGCACCTCGGTGCTGCGGCGCGGCGCCCTGTGGATCGACCCGCGGGGCCGGCAGGTACGCGTCGGCGAGCGGGTGGTCGGCCTGACCCGCAAGGAGTTCGACCTCCTGTACCTGCTGGCCTCGCTGCCGCAGACCGTCGTGTCACGCCGCGACCTGATGGCGAAGGTGTGGGCGGACGAGTGGTCCGTGTCGAGCCGGACGGTGGACACCCATGTCAGCACGCTGCGGGGCAAACTGGGGCCGGGCGACTGGATCGTGACGGTGCGCGGGGTCGGCTACCGGCTGGGGTCGGGGGCCGTACGCGCACGGCCGGGCGACCGCGCGGACTGACGCGCGCGGCGACGGCCGGCCGTGCGGCTCCTCAGGGCGAGGGGACGCGCCGTACGACGCCCGGCTCGGTCTCCCGCATCCGCGCCAAGGCGCTGCCCGAGACGGCGACGGCGTCCGTGAGCACGGAACTGCGCCCGTTCGGTTCGAGGCGGGCGGCGACCTCGGGCCTGGCGAGGCCGGGCAGGAACACCTGCCAGAAGCCGGTCAGGGCCGTACGCGCCTGCTCCCGCGCGCCCTCCTCGATCAGCAGGCCGACGCCGGTGGTGGCCGTGACGACGGCGCAGGTGCTGCCGACGAGTTCGACGTGCGACGACAGCTCGTCGTTGCGCGCCGCCTCGGCGAGGAGGCGTTCGACGCAGTTGTGCCACTCGTGGTCGAGCGCCTGCGTGGGCGCCCAGCCGGTGTCGGTGCCGAGGCGGAAGCTCGCGCGGGCCACGACGTCCCACAGCAGCAGGCGCGCGAACGCCTGCGACATGTCGGTGAGCGCCTGGAGCGCCCCGGGGTTGGCGCGGTAGGCGATCCGGCCGGCCGACCAGAGCATGCCGGCCCCGGCCGCCTCGACGGCCCTGGCGACCGCCGCCTTGTTCTCGAAGTGGAAGTGGAGCGCGCCGGGGCTGACGCCCGCGCCCGCGCTGATGTCGTTGACCTTGGTGCGGGCGTAGCCGTGCCGGTCGAAGCGGCGGGCCGCGGAGCGGATCAGGGCCCGCCGGGTGAGGAGGGCGCGTCCCTGGCGTTCTCCCACGGTCAACCTCCTTGTCTCGTCCTGGGGAGGCGCGTGGCGGGATGGGGAGGGACCAGCACCGCGGGGGGCGGTGCTGGTCCCTGCCGTCCGGGCGGCGGCCGCGTCGGGTGCCCGCCCGGACGGCGGCCCGGCGGTGGGACGGGGGCTCCCGCCGCCGGGCACGTCGGTCACCCCGTCACGGCTGCCGCCCGTACCACCCCGCGAGCCGGTCGATCAGCGGCGCGTCGTCCGGCACCTCGACGACCGGGCCGAACGGCACGGGCCCGCCCCGGGGTTCGGCCGGGACGGCGAACCGCATGGCGGCCACCGACGGGGCGAGGGCGGCGTCGTCCCACGCCGGTTCCTGGCCCGTGGCCCTGGCGAGGTCCCAGGTGTGCAGGGAGATCTCGGTCGTGTAGACGACGATCGCGGCGGCGCCGGGCAGGGTCACGAAGCCCAGCTCGCACGTCCTGCCGAGGATCGACGGGTCGGACCAGACGGCCTCGGCCTCCGCCGTGGCCTCCTGCCACGCCTTGGTCCACTCGCCCGCGGGCACGTCCGCGAAGGAGTCGACGGAGAACGGGTGCCCGCCGCCGCCGCTGACGGCGACCCGGCGCAGCACGGCGATCAGGTGCCTGGCGAGCTGCTCGGCGTCGAAGTCGGGACAGGGGCTCGCGGCCCCGTACTGGTCGGGGCGCACGGCGGCGATGGTCTCGCCCGCCAGGGCCGCGGCCCGGAAGAAGCCCGGTCGCGGGTCGGCGCCGGAGGGGGAGGGCGTTGCCTGGGTGTCGCTCATGATGTCCTGTTCTCTGTTGCGGTTCCCTGTCCCCCGGGGGGACAGCTGACGGGGCCTGCTGCGGCTACCAGAGCCCCATGACGCGGTCCACGGCCACCTCGATGACGACCATGCGGGGCACGTTCGGCGGCGGCGACGCGTACCGCTGGAGGTAACGGCGCACCCCCTCGGCGACCCGCGCCGGGTCGCTGGAGACGGTCGCGGGGCCCTCGAACGTGATCCAGCGGAACTGGACCGACTGGCAGATGGCGGCGCGCGCGCCGGGATTGTCGCGGACATTGCGGGTCTTGACGCGTGCCGCGGTCGTCATGACGCGGATCAGCCCGGCGGTGTCGTCCCAGGTGAACCGCACGGGCGCGAGGTGCGCCGAGCCGTCGGGCCGCAGGGTGGTGAGGACGCCGGAGTGGGGTCCCGCGAGGAAGCGGTCGGCGCCCGGGTGGAGTCGCGGGATCTGCCGGGTGCCCGTCCCGTCCCGCCGGCGGCCGTCAGGCATGGGCCCGCGCCGTCTCGTCCGCCGGGGCCTCCGCCGCCGGCTGCGGCCCGGCCTTGAGCCTGGGGAGCAGCAGCGCGAGGACGAACGCGGCGAGCGTCAGGACGGCGCCCACCTGGAAGGCCTGGTGGAAGGCGTCCATCAGCAGCTCCTGCGCCCGCGCGGGCGCGGCGGCGATCTGGTCGGGGAGGTTCTGGTAGGCGATGGTCGCGGCGACGGCGAGGCCGAGGGCGCCGCCGAGTTCCTGGCTGGTGTTGATCAGACCGGCGGCGAGGCCCGCCTGCCGGTCGGGGACCCCCATCTGGGCGGCGATCTGGAGGGGCACGAAGGAGAAGCCCATCCCGAGGCCGAAGAGGAGGAACGCGGGCAGGACGCCCGAGGCGTACGCGGCGTCGGCGTCGGCCCGCGACAGGAGGAACAGGCCGATCGTCGCGAAGACCAGTCCCGCCATCAGGACGGGTTTGGCACCGGCCTTGGTGACGAGCTGCGAGGCGACACCGGCGGCGACACCGGCCATCACGGCGAGGGGCACGTAGGCCAGGCCGGTCTGGAGGGCGTCGTACTCCAGGATCTGCTGCATGTAGAGGCTGGCGAAGAAGAACAGCGTCACCACGCTGCCGAGGAAGAACACCGTCGCGATGTTCGCCGTCCGCAGCGTGGGCAGCCGGAAGATGCCGAACGGCACGAGCGGGTCGCGCCTGCGCTGCTCGATCACCACGAAGGCGGCGATCAGCAGCCCGGCGACGACCAGGCCGGGGACGACCCGCGCCGAGCCCCAGCCGTAGGTGATCGCCTCGTCGAGCGAGTAGATGAGCAGCATGAGGCCGCCGGTGATGACGACGGCGCCCGGGATGTCGAACGGGCGGCGTTCGCCCTTGCTCTCCGGCAGGATGCGCGGCGCGAGCAGGACGGCGGCGACGGCGATCGGCACGTTGACGAAGAAGATCCACCGCCAGCCGGGGCCCTCGGTGAGCAGCCCGCCGAACACGACACCGGCGACGGACGCGATGCCGGCCAGGCCGCCCCAGATGCCGAGCGCCTTGTTGCGCGCCTCGCCCTCGGCGAAGGTGACGGTCAGGGTGCTCAGGGCGGCGGGGGCGATCATCGCGGCCCCGAGGCCCTGCACGCCCCGGGAGACGAACAGCAGGATCGGTTCCTGCGCGGCGCCGCCCGCGAGGGAGGCGAGGCCGAAGAGTGCGAGCCCCACCTGGAGGACCCTGCGGCGGCCGAACGTGTCCGCGAGCCGCGAGCCGAGCATCAGGCAGCCGCCCAGTAACGTGCCGTACGCGGTGACCACATAGGGCAGATCGGCGGCCGAGATGTCCAGTGACCGTTCGATCGACGGAATGGCGACGTTCACGATCGAGACGTCGAGGAAAACCATGAATTGCGCGATGCACAGGAATGCCAGGATGAGTCCCGGGCTCTTCGTGTCATCGCCTGCGGGCGCGGACGCGTCCGCGCGGGGAGAGGTCATCGGGTGTCTCCTCTTTGCCTTTCGGAGCGAGACGGCACAGTGCGGAGCGGCAGGGCGCTTTCCGGAGCGAGGTACTTGCCGAAGCACGGCGCTTTTCGTGGCACGGCGCTTTTCGGAGCACGGCGCTTTTCGTAGCACGGTGCTTTTCGGAGCACGGTGCTTTCTGGAGTGACAAGGCGACGCTAGCAGCACGCTCCTTACGGTTACCAAGCGGAAAGTGCGGTATCGGGCCGGGGCGGCGGAGGATCCGCGCACGGGCTGCGGCGGGTCGGGGCGGCGGAGTCCGAGGTCAGCGGCCCGGCGCCGGACGGGTGGGGCGACTGCACGGAGTAGGCGGCGTGTTGACGCGGGGCGGCGCCAGGCCGCGTACCGCGCCCGCCGTTCACGGGCGCGGCGCCGGGACCGCGGCGGCGCGGCCGGGTCGAACATTTGACAAAACTGCGGAAGTCCTGACACTCGGGCGCTTTACCGGGGTCGGCCGCACGGGCAATGCTGTGGGTACGCGCCTTTCCGGGAAGGGCGCCGGTATTACCGTCCGGCGACGCGGCGAGGAAGCCCCGGAGGACGTATCGGCCCGGGAATTCACCCGGCACCGCACCAGCGCGCCGCGCCGTACCGGCTTTCCCGGGGCCGTGCGGATTCCGCGGCCCCGGCGCGCGGCACAGCAGCTGTCAACAGAGAAGGAGATACCCATGAGCGAGTCACAGCCCCAGGTGGACGTGGACCTCGCATCCGTCGACTTCAACATCGTCTACGAGGGCGGCGAGCTGGTTCCCGGGCTGATCACCAAGGGGGTGCCCTGGGACATCGAGGAGGCGCAGCCGGGGGCCGTCGAGTTCGAGCGCAGGGGCCGCTTCCACGGCACGGTGCTCGACGCCGGGTGCGGCCTGGCGGACAACGCGGCGTACCTGGCCGGGCGCGGCCACAAGGTCGCGGCGTTCGACGCCTCCTCGACGGCGATCAAGCTGGCGAAGGAGCGGCACAAGGGGCTCGACATCGAGTTCTTCGTCGCGGACGCGACCAAGCTGACGGGCTATGAGAACCGTTTCGACACCGTCCTCGACAGCGCGCTCTACCACGTCCTGAGCACCGACGACCGGAAGCGCTACCTGGAGGCCGTCCACCGCGCCACGCGGCCGGGCGCCTGGCTGAACCTGCTCGTCTTCGCGTCGGTCCCCGGCGGGATGCCGGCCCCCATGTCCGTGCCCGACGACGAGCTGACGTCGTCGATCGCCGCGGGCGGGTGGGAGATCACGAGCATGGAGATGGGCGCGTTCTCCGGCGTCGAGGAGAGCATGGCCGTCTTCCTCAAGCAGTTCGGTGTCGTCCCGAACGCCGACGACCGGGGGCAGATCCACGTGCCGACCTGGCTGATCGAGGCGACGCGGGTGTAACCGGCGCCGCTCTCCCCGGCGGCCCCGGCGTTCCCGGGCCTCCCCGCCCGTACGCGCGTACGCCCCGCCCGCCCCGGCAAGTGCCGGTGGCGGGCGGGGCGTACGTGTGCGCGGTGCCGCGGGTCCGTGGCCGGGGCCGTGTCAGCGGCGCAGGCGCACGGGTTCGCGCTCCTCGTAGTCGATCCTGGCCCGGCGCACCTTCTCCAGGTTGTCGCCCGACCAGTTCGCGAGGACCTCGAAGACGCCCGCGAGGCTGCGCCCGAGTTCGCTGATCTCGTACTCCACCCGAGGGGGCACCCCGGGGTGGGACGTGCGCAGGACGAGGCCGTCGCGTTCGAGCTTCCGCAGGGTGTCGGTGAGCACCTTGGGGGTGATCGTCATGACGCGGCGCTCCAGTTCACCGAAGCGCAGCCGGCCGCACTCGTTGAGCGTCCACAGGATCGGTGTGGTCCACCGGCTGAACACGATCTCGACGACCGGGCCGATCGGGCAGGCCTCTTCAGGGCTCCCGGGTTCGACCACCTGGATGTCACTGTTCATTCGGCTGCATCCCTCCCGGTAGCGAGTATGCCGAACGTGGAGGTCCCTGCTCGCCGGGCATGTGGACCGCCCGAACGGCTCAGCGTACCGCCGCCCGGCCGGGGGTGTCCACGGACCGCCGGGGCCGCCGGGCGACGCGACCGCCCGCTCGAACCGCCGTGCGACCACTCGGTCGTTCATCCGCATCCCGGCAGCGGGTTTCGGCCACGCGCCGACGAGCCGGAGGCGGGTGACCAGGCACACCCGGTCCCGACGGAGCCACAACCCGTCACGCCGCGCCGCGCGCCGGGCGCCGCGCCGCGCCCGCCACACGGCCCGCCGAGCGGGGGGAAAACGCCCCGGACGGGCGCTCCGGCAACGCCGCGAAAGGGCTTCCGCACTCTGCGCGAACACGCCGCCGGGAATCTTGGATTCCGCCAGGGAACGGTCGATCTTGCGCACGACTGAAACGCTGTGTAATTACCTGTTCGGCGACACTTTCCCCGGGGTAAGCATTGCAACCGGAATACATTGTGCGGGATGGTGGAACAGATCTTCACGGCGATGAACACCGCATACGATTGCGCACACTTCGCACCCGATGCGCGCTTTGCCCCGTTCATCCTTGGCCGGTATTTTACTGACAAACCGATGGGCTGGTTTGTAGAGTTGCCTCCGTTGACTTGAGCTGCACAGATGACTGGGCAACCAAATTGGGGGATAGTAGTGAGTCAACGCGTTACGGGTATCTCCATGCCACGCGGATTAGACTTCCCGCAGAGTTCATCGAAGGCCTGGCGCGTACTCGTTGTTGAGAAGGACCGTGGGGCCATGGAAGCCTTACGGGGGGAACTGCATCGGCACGGCCATCAGGTCGAAGGAGTCGGTACAGGGTCGGCGGCACTGCAGGCGTGCGAGGACGCCGACATCGTCCTGATCGACTTGGAACTGCCGGACATGGACGGTCTGGAGGTGTGCCGCGGCATCCGTCTGCTGTCCGACGTGGCGGTGATCGCGGTGACCTCCTGGGGGAGCGAACTCGACCGGGTGCTGGGCCTCCAGGCGGGCGCCGACGACTACATGGTGAAGCCCTACGGGTGCCGCGAGCTGATGGCCCGCATGGAGGCGGTCATGCGCCGCGTCCACGCCAAGCCGCAGACCGCGGCGGTGATCTCGCACGGATCGCTGCGCATCGACGTCGGCCTGCGGGAGGTGAGCCTCGACGGCCGGGAGGTCGAGATGACCCGCAAGGAGTTCGACCTGCTGTGCCTCCTCGCCTCCCACCCGCGGACGGTGATCCCGCGCAAGCGGATCATGCAGCAGGTGTGGGGCGACTCCTGGTCCAGGCGCACCGTCGACACGCACGTGAGCAGCCTGCGGACCAAACTCGGGGGCAGCGACTGGATCATCACCGTCCGGGGTGTCGGATTCCGTCTCGGCCACCCCTGACGCGGCCGGCGGAACACCGGCGCCGACAAGGGGGTCACCGCCGGGAACGCCGCTCGGAAACACCGGCCCGGACACCTTCCGGAACAGCGGACGAAACAGCGGACGAAACAGCGCCGGAACACCCCGGGAATACTCACGGCGACCGGCCGGGTACCGAACCGTCCCGGTCCCCGTACGGAGATACAGCGCTTCCATGAGAAAGGCGGGCCCCGATTCCGGGGCCCGCCTTTCTCATGCCCGTACGGTTTCCCCGGGCGCGCCCGCGTCGCGCGACCTCGGCATCTGACGTTTCCCTGACGCTGCCGTGGCAGAGCGCCGACAATCCCCTTCCGTCTTTGCGTTTCCTGACCGAAGACTGAATTGGCGCGCCTTGAATAGTGTCGCGCCGAGGCCCAACCATGGAATCCGACCGATAAACCCGGTCGGCGGCGGGAGCCCCGTACCCGGGCCGCCGTCCACGGCCCCGCACATCCGCGCGGACGACGCCCTCCCGCGAACGGCCCGACCATTCCCCGAAGAAGGGTAGGCACGCCCATGCACAGCACCTTGATCGTCGCCCGGATGGAGCTGGGGTCGGCCGACGACGTCGCCGGGCTGTTCGCCGGCTTCGACAGCTCGGAGATGCCGCACCGGATGGGCACCAGGCGGCGCCAGCTCTTCCACTACCGGGGCCTGTACTTCCACCTCCAGGACTTCGACGCCGACAACGGCGGCGCGGCGATCGAGGAGGCCAGGACCGACGAGCGGTTCGTCCGGATCAGCGACGACCTCAAGCCGTACATCGCGGCGTACGACCCCGCGACATGGCGCTCCCCCGCCGACGCGATGGCCACCCGCTTCTACACGTGGGAGGCCGGCGCATGACCGGCCGCCGCGTCGTCATCACCGGCATGGAGGTGCTCGCGCCCGGCGGGGTCGGGACGGCCGGCTTCTGGGACCTGATCAGCAACGGCCGCACCGCCACGCGCGGCATCACCTTCTTCGATCCGGCGCCGTTCCGCTCCCGCGTGGCCGCCGAGGTGGACTTCGACCCCGAGGCGCACGGCCTGTCGCCGCAGGAGATCCGGCGCATGGACCGGGCCGCGCAGTTCGCCGTCGTCGCGGCGCGCGGGGCCGTCGCCGACTCGGGCATCGACCTGGCCGCGCACGACCCGTACCGCGTCGGGGTGACGGTCGGCAGCGCGGTCGGCGCCACCATGGGGCTCGACCGTGAGTACCGGGTCGTCAGCGACGGCGGCCGGCTGCACCTGGTCGACCACACGTACGCGGTGCCGCACCTGTACGACTACCTGGTGCCCAGCTCGTTCGCCGCCGAGGTCGCCTGGGCGGTGGGGGCGCAGGGCCCGGGGACCGTCGTCTCCACCGGCTGCACCTCCGGCATCGACTCGGTGGGCTACGCGGTGGACCTGATCCGCGAGGGCTCGGCGGACGTGATGATCGCCGGGTCGTCGGACGCGCCGATCTCCCCGATCACGCTGGCCTGCTTCGACGCGATCAAGGCCACCACCCCGCGCGACGACGACCCGCCCCGCGCGTCCCGCCCCTTCGACGGCACGCGCAACGGGTTCGTGCTCGGCGAGGGCGCCGCCGTGTTCGTCCTGGAGGAGCTGGACAGCGCCCGCGCCCGCGGCGCCCACGTCTACGCGGAGATCGCCGGGTACGCCACCCGCAGCAACGCGTACCACATGACGGGGCTGCGCCAGGACGGCGCGGAGATGGCCGAGGCGATCCGCAGGGCGCTCGACGAGGCGCGGATGAACCCGGACGACATCGACTACGTGAACGCGCACGGCTCCGGCACCAAGCAGAACGACCGCCACGAGACGGCCGCGTTCAAGAAGAGCCTGGGCGAGCACGCCTACCGGACCCCGGTCAGCTCGATCAAGTCGATGGTGGGCCACTCGCTGGGCGCCATCGGCTCCATCGAGATCGCCGCGAGCGCCCTCGCGATGGAGCACGGCGTCGTCCCGCCAACCGCGAACCTGCACGTCCCCGACCCCGAGTGCGACCTGGACTACGTGCCGCTGACCGCGCGCGAGCAGCGCACGGACGGGGTGCTGTCGGTGGGCAGCGGCTTCGGCGGCTTCCAGAGCGCCGTGGTGCTCGCGAGGCCGGAGAGGAGTGCGGCATGAGCACGCGGACGGTGATCACGGGCCTCGGCGTCGCGTCCCCCAACGGCCTGGGCACGGCGGACTTCTGGGCGGCCACGCGCAGCGGCAAGAGCGGCATCGGCCGGATCACCCGCTTCGACCCGGCCGGCTACCCGGCGCGGCTCGCGGGCGAGGTCCCCGGCTTCGCGGCCGAACGGCACCTGCCGAGCCGCCTGTTGCCGCAGACGGACCGGATGACGCGGCTGGCGCTGGTCGCGGCCGACTGGGCGCTGGCGGACGCCGGGGTGCGTCCCGGCGAGCTGCCCGCGTTCGACATGGGTGTGGTGACGGCGAGTTCGTCCGGCGGTTTCGAGTTCGGGCAGGGCGAACTGGAGGCCCTGTGGAGCCGGGGCGGCCAGTACGTCAGCGCCTACCAGTCGTTCGCGTGGTTCTACGCGGTCAACAGCGGCCAGATCTCGATCAGGAACGGGATGAAGGGCCCGTCCAGCGTGGTCGTCAGCGACCAGGCGGGCGGGCTCGACGCCCTCGCGCAGGCGCGGCGCCAGATCCGCCGGGGGACGCGGCTGATCGTCTCCGGCGCGGTGGACGCGTCGGTCTGCCCGTGGGGCTGGGTGGCGCAGCTCGCCGGGGGGCGGCTGAGCACCAGCGAGGAGCCCGCGCGCGCGTATGTGCCGTTCGACAGCGGGGCGCGCGGCCATGTGCCGGGCGAGGGGGGCGCGATCCTCGTGCTGGAGGCGCGGGACGCCGCCAGGGAGCGCGGCGCGCGGGTCTACGGGGAGATCGCCGGGTACGGCGCGACCATGGACCCGCCGCCGGGCAGCGGCGGCGAGCCGGGGCTGCGCCGGGCGATCGAGGCCGCGCTGCGGGACGCGGGGGCGGAACCGGGCGAGGTGGACGTGGTGTTCGCCGACGCGGCGGCCGTGCCCGAGCTGGACAGGGCGGAGGCGGACGCGCTGCGGGCGGTCTTCGGGCCGCGCGGTGTGCCGGTCACCGCGCCCAAGACGATGACCGGCCGCCTCTACTCGGGCGCCGCGCCGCTGGACGTGGCCACCGCCGTCCTCGCCATGGAGGCCGGTCTCATCCCGCCGACCGTCAACGTCGACCCCGCGCCCGGCTACGGGCTCGACCTGGTGGTCGAACGGCGCGCCGCCGAGGTGCGCACGGCCCTGGTCGTCGCGCGCGGCGCCGGCGGCTTCAACTCCGCGCTGGTCGTACGGGCCGCCTGACCCGTCACCCGGCGCACCACGACACAGGAAGGAACCACCCATGGAAAGCCGACAGTTCACCGTCGCCGACCTCAAGCGGATTCTGCTGGAGGGCGCGGGAGCGGACGAGGGCGTGGACCTCGACGGCGACATCCTCGGCCTCACGTTCGACGAGCTGGGCTACGAGTCGCTCGCCCTGCTGGAGACCGGCAGCCGGATCGAGCGCGAGTACGGCATCACGCTCGACGACGACGCGCTCACCGACGGGGCGACGCCCGGCGGCCTCGTCGCGGCCGTCAACGCGCGGCTGTCCGTCGCGTCCGGCGCCGCCTGAACCGCCCCCGCCCACGCCACGCCACGCCACGCCACGCCACGCCTACAGGAGAGTCAGCATGTCGGAACAGCACCAGCGGGTCGCCCTGATCACGGGCGCCACCAGCGGGATCGGCCTCGCCTCGGCCCGGCAGCTCGCCGCGCAGGGCCTGCGCGTGTTCATCGGCGCGCGGAGCGCCGACACCGTGGCCGCCACCGTCAAGGAACTCCAGGCGGAGGGCCACGACGCCGCCGGGACCGCCGTGGACGTCCGCTCGGGCGAGGCGGCGCGCGCCTTCGTCCAGGCGGCGGTGGACCGCTTCGGCGGCGTGGACGTCCTGGTCAACAACGCCGGGCGCAGCGGCGGCGGGGTCACGGCCGACCTCACCGACGAGCTGTGGCTCGACGTCGTGGAGACCAATCTGAACAGCGTCTTCCGCATGACCCGCGAGGTGCTCACCACCGGCGGGCTGCGCGGGAAGCCGTGGGGCCGGATCATCAACATCGCCTCCACGGCCGGGAAGCAGGGCGTCGTGCTCGGCGCCCCGTACTCGGCGTCGAAGCACGGCGTCGTCGGTTTCACCAAGGCGCTCGGCAACGAGCTGGCGCCCACCGGCATCACCGTCAACGCGGTCTGCCCCGGCTATGTCGAGACGCCGATGGCGCAGCGCGTCCGGCAGGGCTACGCCGCCGCGTACGCGACCGACGAGGCGGCGATCCTGGCGAAGTTCCAGGCCAAGATCCCGCTCGGCCGCTACTCGACGCCCGAGGAGGTCGCCGGGATGGTCGGCTACCTCGCCACGGACGCGGCCGGTTCGGTCACCTCGCAGGCGATCAACGTCTGCGGCGGCCTCGGCAACTTCTGAGCCGCCGCCCGCCATCCCCGCACACCCCCGGAGGAGTCCCGCATGTCCGCACCGACGCAGCAGCCGCGCCAGGTCGAGCACCGGATCACGGTGTCCGCGCCCGCCGCCGCCGTCTACGAACTGATCGCCGAGGTCCGCAACTGGCCGCGCGTCTTCCCGCCGACCATCCACGTCGACCACGTCCACAAGGGCGAGCACGACGAGCACATCAGGATCTGGGCCACCGCCAACGGCGAGGCGAAGAACTGGACCTCGCGCCGGATACTGGAGCCCGCGCAGCGCCGCATCAACTTCCAGCAGCTCGTCTCCGCCCCGCCGGTCGCCTCCATGGGCGGTGCCTGGCTGATCGAGGAGCAGCCGGACGGCGGCGCGCTGGTCAGGCTGTTCCACGAGTACAGGTCGGTGGACGACGACCCCGACGGGCTGGCCTGGATCGACCGGGCCGTGGACCGCAACTCCCGCGCCGAGCTGGCCGCGCTGAAGGAGAACGTCGAGGCGGCGCACCTGGCGCGCGACCTCACCTTCACGTTCGAGGACTCGGTGCACGTGGACGGCAGCGCCGAGGACGTGTTCGCGTTCATCAACGACGCGCAGCTGTGGTCGCAGCGGCTGCCGCACGTGGCGAAGGTCCGGCTGGAGGAGGACGAACAGGGCCTGCAGACGCTGGAGATGGACACCGTCGCGAAGGACGGCTCGACCCACACCACCAAGTCGTACCGCGTCACCTTCCCGTACCACGGCATCGCGTACAAGCAGGTCACGCTGCCCGCGCTGATGAGCCTGCACACCGGCTACTGGACGTTCGCGGAGGACGAGGCGGGTGGCGTGACCGCCAGTTCGCGGCACACCGTGGTGATCAACCCGGACGCGGTCGCCCGGGTGCTGGGCGACGCGGCGACGGTGGAGGACGCCAAGGAGTACGTGCGCGGCGCGCTGAGCACCAACAGCCTCGCCACGCTCGGCCACGCCAAGGCGTACGCGGAGAGGGCCCGTTGACGATGGCCTCCCCCGCATCGCCGCGCGACGGCCGGGAGACGGCGCCGGTCGTCGTCGTGGGCGCGGGCCCGGTCGGGCTCGCGCTCGCCGGTGAACTGCGCCTCGGCGGCGCCCGGGTGACCGTCCTGGAGCGGCGCGCGGCGCCGGTCACCGAGTCGCGCGCCTCCACGCTGCACGCCCGCACCATGGAACTGTTCGACAGCCGGGGGCTGCTGGACGACCTGGGCGTGCCGCCGCACGAGCCGCGCGGCCACTTCGGCGGGCTGCCCATGGACCTGACGCTGCCGGGCCGCCACCCCGGCCAGTGGAAGGTGCCGCAGGCGAGGACGGAGGAGCTGCTCGCGAAACGGGCGGTCTCCCTCGGCGCGGACCTGCGGCGCGGCTGGGACGTCACCCGGCTGGACGACGACGGCGACGGCGTGACCGTCACCGCCGCCACGCCGGACGGCGAACGGCGGCTGCGCGCCGCGTACGTGGTGGCCTGCGACGGCGAGGACAGCACCGTACGGCGGCTGACCGGGGCCGCGTTCCCCGGCCGGGAGGCGCGGCGCGAGCTGCTGCGCGCCGACGTCGCGGGCATCGACATCCCGCCGCGCCGCTTCGAGCGCCTCCCCGGCGGCCTGGCCATCGCGGCCGGGATGCCGGGCGGGATCACGCGGGTGATGGTGCACGCGTTCGGCCGGCGTGCCGAACGGCGCGCGGCGGCACCGGGGTTCGCGGAGGTCGTCGAGGTGTGGCGGCGGGTGACCGGCGAGGACATCGGGCACGGGCGGCCGGTGTGGGTCAACGCGTTCGGCGATGCCAACCGGCAGCTCGCGTCGTACCGGCACGGGCGGGTGCTGTTCGCGGGGGACGCGGCGCACGTCCAGATGCCGAGCGGCGGCCAGGCACTCAACCTCGGGCTGCAGGACGCGTTCAACCTCGGCTGGAAGCTGGCGGACGCGGCCGGGCCCCGGCCCGTGGAGGGGCTGCTGGACACCTACCACGAGGAGCGGCACGCCGTGGGCGCCCGGGTGCTGGCCAACATCCGCGCCCAGGGCACGCTGCTGCTCGGCGGCCCCGAAGTGGAGCCGGTGCGCGCGCTGTTCGGGGAACTGCTGGCCCGGGAGGCGGTACGCGCCCGGCTGGCGGGCGCGGTCAGCGGCCTCGACGTGCGCTATCCCGTCGGTGAAAAGGACCACCCGCTGCTCGGCGCGCGCCTCCCCCACCACGACCTCAGCCCTGACGGCGAGCGGTTGACCACGACCGAGGCGCTGCGCGCGGGCGGCGGGCTGCTGCTCGTACGGGCCGGGCGCCGCCACCGGCACCTGCGGTGGGTCGGCGGGCTGTGGGCGGGGCGCGTGACGACGGTCGCCGCGGGCCGGGACGCGGACCCGCTGTTCGGGACGGCCGGGGCCCTGCTCGTGCGGCCGGACGGCTACGTGGCGTGGGCCGGTGCGGACGGGGACGGCGCGTCCGGCGCGCTGCGGCGCTGGTTCGGCCCGCCGGGGCCGGGGCTGTGAAGCACGGCGAAGACGAAGCGATGGCGAGGGGAAGAGGGGACAAGGGGACATGGACACGGATGTGATCGTCGTCGGCGCGGGCCCGGTCGGGCTGATGCTCGCCGGTGAACTGCGCCTGGGCGGCGCGCGGGTGGTCGTGCTGGAGCGGCTCACCGAGCCCACCGGGCAGTCGCGCGGGCTCGGGTTCACCGCGCGGGCGATGGAGACGTTCGACCAGCGCGGGCTGCTCGAACTCTTCGGCGAGCCGCTGGAGAAGAGCCCGCTGGGCCACTTCGGCGGGGTCAGGTTCGACTACACGGTGCTGCCCGACGCGCACTTCGGCGCCCGGGGCGTGCCGCAGTACCGGACGGAGGCCGTGCTCGAACGCTGGGCCACCGGTCTCGGCGCCGACGTGCGGCGCGGCTGGGACGTCACCCGGCTGGACGACGACGGCGACGGCGTGACCGTCACCGCCGCGACGCCGGACGGCGGACGGCGGCTGCGCGCCGCGTACCTGGCCGGCTGCGACGGCGGGCAGAGCACGGTGCGCCGCGCGGCCGGCTTCGCCTTCCCCGGCACCCCGGCGACCCGCGAGATGTACCTCGCGGACGTCATCGGCGGCGGGATACGGCCGCGCCCCCTCGGCGAACGGCTCCCCGCGGGCATGGTGATGGCGGCGCCGCTGCGCGAGGGCGTGGACCGGATCATCGTCTGCCCGCACGGCACGCCCGTCCGCGACCGGGCGGACGGCGCGGTCGGCTTCGGTGAGGTCGCCGAGGCGTGGCGGCGGATCACCGGCGAGTCGATCGCGGGCCTGGACACCGAGTGGGTCAGCTCCTTCACGGACGCCGCCCGGCAGGTCACCGACTACCGGCGCGGCCGGGTCCTGCTGGCCGGGGACGCCGCGCACATCCACCTCCCCGCGGGCGGCCAGGGCCTGAGCACGGGCGTGCAGGACGCGGCGAACCTCGGGTGGAAGCTGGCGGCGGTCGTGCAGGGCTGGGCGCCCGACGGGCTGCTGGACACGTACCAGGGCGAACGGCACCCGGTCGGGGCGCGGGTGCTGATGAACACGCGGGCGCAGAACACGGTGTTTCTCGGCGGCGAGGAGTCGGAGCCGCTGCGTGCGCTGTTCGCCGAGCTGATCGCCGTGGACGACGTGAAGCGGCACCTGGCGGGGGTGGTCAGCGGCCTGGACGTCACGTACGACGTCGGTGGGGACACCGGTGCGCCGCTGGTCGGCCGCCGCGTACCGCCGAGGCCGCTGGCGACGACGGGCGGGGAGACCACCACCACGCGCCTCCTGCACCCGGCGCAGGGCCTCCTGCTCGACCTCGCCGACGACCCGGCCCTGCGCGCCGCCGCGGACGGCTGGAAGGACCGCGTCGTCCTGGCCGCGGGCCGTCCGCGCGACCCCGCCGCCTTCGAGGGCGCCACCGCGCTGCTCGTCCGCCCGGACGGCTATGTCGCCTGGTCGCGCGGCGCCGGGGACGGGGATGCCGGGTCCCTGGACGCGGCGCTGCGGCGCTGGTTCGGCGCACCGGTGGCGGGCTGAGCCGATGACCACGCCCCGGCCGCTGTCGCGCGGCGTACGGCCCGTCACGCTCGACGGCGACGGCATCACGCTCTCGGCGCTGCTGCGGGAGCCGGACGACGGCCCCCGCGCCACCGTCGTCGCCCTGCACGGCGCGGGGATGTGCGCCCGGTACTTCGACGGGCAGGCCCACCCCGACCTGTCCCTGCTCGCCCTCGGCGCGCGGCTCGGGTTCACGGTGCTCGCCGTGGACAGGCCAGGTTACGGGCGCTCGGCCGCCGCCCTGCCCGACGGGCGGCCGCTCGCGGACCAGGCGCGCGTGCTGCGGGCGGCGCTCGGCGACTTCGCGGCGCGGTACGCGACGGGCGCGGGCCTGTTCCTGCTCGGGCACTCGTTCGGCGGCAAGGTCGCGCTCGTCGCCGCCGCCGACCACGCGCCGCCGTCGCTGCTCGGCGTGGACGTCTCCGGCTGCGGCCACCGGTACGCGGGCCCGGCGGAGGACGTCTCCGCCCTCGCCGCGCTCCTCGGCCGCGCCGGGCGGCGCCGCAACTGGGGGCCGCTGGCGCTCTACCCGCCCGGCACGTTCCTCGGCGGTGACGCTGTGGTCGCCGCGACACCGGCCCGCGAGCGTACGGCGGCGGCGCGCTGGCCGGAGGTCTACGCGGGGCTGGCGCCGCGCGTACGGGTGCCGGTGCGCTTCACGTTCGCCGAGCACGAGGCGTGGTGGCGGCACGGGGCCGCCGACGTCGCCGACCTGCGGGCCAGGCTCACGGCGGCGCCCCGGGTGGTCGTGGACCGCCAGCCGGGCGCCGGGCACAACATCAGCATGGGCTGGGCGGCCCGCGCGTACCACCTGCGGGCGCTCGCGTTCTTCGAGGAGTGCCTGGCGCCGCACCGCGCGGACCGCCGGGAGAGGGCGGGGCTCCCGTGACCGTCACGGACACCGGCGCCGCCGCGCCCGACCGGCTGGCCGAGCTGCGGGCGGTCAAGGAGCAAGCGCGCGGCGGCCCTTCGGGGAAGGCGACCGAGGCGCAGCACGCGAAGGGCAAGCTGACGGCACGCGAGCGGATCGGCCTGCTGCTGGACGCGGGGTCCTTCACCGAGGTGGAGCCGCTGCGGCGGCACCGGGCGACGGGGTTCGGTCTGGAGGCGAGGCGTCCGTACACGGACGGTGTCGTCACGGGCTGGGGGACCGTGGACGGGCGGAC
>NZ_JBITKT010000008.1:0-326864 GCF_044461265.1 Streptomyces sp. NPDC049879
TCGGTCAGGATGGGATCGGTGCCGTCGAGTTCATGGTCAACGCCACGGACACCATACTTACGCAGAAGATAAGCATCCGTACCGAACGGCGCGGCAAGAGCATCGAAGGCACCAACCACGTCCTGCCGACCGGCAAGACGGCCCGCTACAACGCCGGCCTGTCGGTCTCGCGGTTCCTCAAGCCGCTGACCTACCAGCGCACGGCCCGGGACGGCACGGCCGCCCTGGCCCCGGCCGTCGAACGGATCTCCGCCTTCGAGGGGCTGGCCGCGCACGAGGCCACGGCCACCCTCCGCATCGAGGGCATCGGCCGCCACTCGGGAGCCTTCGACGGGACCCCGGCCGTCGACCGCGACTGACCCGGCCACCGCACACCCGGACCGTCCCCGCTTCCCGCGGGTGCCCTCGCCCGCGCCTGCGGAACCGTGCTGGGTGGTGGCGCGTTCGGATCAGTGGGACGGGGTGAAGGTGGCCGAGGACCCGGGGGGACGGGGAGTTGTGGGAGCGGGCACACTTTCACCCTGGACAACACATCTCTACCGATCGGAATGGGTCATAGATGATCACCCTGACGAAAGATGACGAGCCGGCGGATCTCGACGGGATCACGCACATGTCCATCGGGGTCTCCTGGGACCCGACCGCCGGGAGCAGCGGGGGTGTCCTCGGGAAGGTGCGGCGGAAGATGGGGACGGACCTCGATCTCATCGCCATCGCCCTCCAGGGCAGCGACCCCGTGCGTCTCGCCGGGCTCGACTCGCTGGATCCGCTCGGGAACGGCGCGCTCCTGCACACCGGGGACAACCAGACCGGCCGTGGCGAGGGGGACGACGAGACCGTGACGGTCGAGTTCGGGCGGATACCCCCGAACATCACGTCGGTCGTGTTCGTCGCGAGCGCGTTCAAGCGGGGCAGCAGCTTCCAGAAGGCCCGCAACGTGAGCTTCAAGGTGTACGACGCGACGGGTGGGAGCAGCCAGCAGGTCGCCGACATCTGGCCGAGTCTGATGACGAGCGACAACAGCTGCGCCATAGCGAAGGCGTTCCGGGTCGGTTCCTCGTGGAAGCTCCAGGTGCTGAACCAGACCGGCAAGACCAAGCAGGGCGACGAGCTGTCCCTGATGCGGTTCGCCGCGGGCGCGTAAGGCGGGCGGTGCACGGGCGTCCGGTGTGGCCGGGCGCCCGGCGCGTTCGTGTGGGGGCGAGGGGGATATGTTCTGCTGCGGGGTGGGCGTGCCTGTGGTGGTGCGTTCGCGCCGGTGAGGGGCGTGGGGCGCTCTTCGCGTCGAGCGAGGAAACAGCAGAACGGCCGTGGATATGGGCAAGGAAGACAGCGGGGGTCCCATACCGGGGCGCGGGTGGCGGCGCTGGGCGATGGACACCCGGCCGTTGCGGCGTCCGGCGTACCGGCGGCTGTGGGGCTCGACGGTGGTCACGGCGGTCGGCAGTCAGCTGACGGCTGTGGCGGTGCCCAAGCAGATCTATGACATCACCGGTTCGTCGGTGTGGGTCGGTTACGCGAGCCTCGCGGGTCTGGTGCCGCTGGTGGTGTTCGCGCTGTGGGGCGGGGCGGTCGCCGACCGGATGGACCGGCGGAAGCTGCTGCTGATCAGCGACTCGGGGATCGCGGTGACGTCGGTGCTGCTGTGGGCGCAGGCGTTCGCGGGTCTTGATTCGGTGGCGGCCCTGATGGTGCTGCTGGCGGTGCAGCAGGCGTTCTTCGGCCTGGTGTCGCCGGCGCGCAGTGCGTCGATCCCCCGGCTGGTGCCGGCGGACGAGCTGCCCGCGGCGAACGCGCTGGGGTCGACGGTGTCGCAGACGGGGATGCTGGTCGGTCCGCTGCTGGCCGGGGCGCTGATCCCGGTGATCGGGCTGGCCGAGCTGTATCTGATCGACGCGGTGGCGCTGAGCGCCGCGGTGTGGGCGGACTGGCGGCTGCCCGCGCTGCCGCCGCTGGGGGGTGCGGCGGCTGCCGCCCGGTCGGGGTGGCGGGAGATCGTGGCGGGTTTCCGGTACATAGCGGCGCACAAGGTGCTGCTGCTGTCGTTCCTGGCGGACATCATCGCGATGGTGCTGGGGATGCCGCGGGCGCTGTTCCCGCAGTTGGCGTCGGAGACGTATGTGGCGCATGGGGAGGGGTTCGCGCTGGGGGTGCTGTACGCGGCGATCCCGGTGGGGGCGGTGCTGGGTGGTCTGGCGTCGGGGACGTTCTCGCGGGCGCGGCGGCATGGGCTGCTGGTGATCGCGAGTGTCATCGCCTGGGGGCTGGCGATCATGGGGTTCGGGTTGAGCGGGAGTCTGTGGGTGGCGCTCGCGTTCCTGGTGGCGGCCGGGGTGGCGGACATGGTGTCGATGGTGTTCCGCGGGGCGATCCTGCTGTCTGCGGCGACGGACGAGATGCGGGGGCGGATGCAGGGGGTGTTCACGGTGGTGGTGGCCGGTGGGCCGCGGCTGGCGGACGCGTTGCACGGGGCGGGGGGTTCGGCGTTCGGGCCGCGTACGGCGATCGCGGTCGGTGGGGGCCTGGTGGTGGTGATGGCGCTGGCCCTGGCAGCGGCGCCGACGCTGCGCCGCTACCGGGCCTGACGTCGCCTGTGGTCAGGCGGGAAGCGCGTTGAGTTGCCGTGCCCACTCGGGGTACTTGGCGAGCTTCGCGGCGTGGAGGGCGGCGACGCGCGCGGCGGTGTCGGGGTCGGGGTCGTCGGTGAAGCGGACGGCGGAGAGCCGGGCGAGGCGCGGGAGGATCGTCCAGTCGCCGTCGATGTGCGCGGGGTCGTGGAGGTAGCGCTCCAGGGCGTCGAGGTCCTGGAGGGAGGCGCTGTAGGCGTGGGTGAAGCCTTCGGCGGGGTCGCCCATGTCGCGGCCGACGGTGCCGAAGGTGACGGCTTCGACGGAGGCGGTGCGCCGCATGAGGGCGAGCACTTCGGCCCGTTCCTCCTCGGTCGTCTCGTCCTTGAAGGAGAAGCGGAGGACGTTGGTGATCATGGTGGCCCCTCGGGACGCTCGTGCGGATGAACCAGCGGGTTCAAATTACTGCACTGGTGAGTTGAGCGCAACGAGAGGCCGGTGGCGCGGGCGCCGGTGCAGGAAGCGCCCGCGCCACCGGGGTCATGCCGGGCGGGCGGCGGCCCGGCGGGGGTGGGTCACGGCATCAGCACGGAGTCGATCAGGTAGACCGTGGCGTTGGCCGTGCTGACGTTGCCGCAGACCACGGAGGCGTCGCCGTTCACGGTGAAGGACTCCCCCGAGCCCGAGGTCGTCAGCGTGCCGCCCTGGAGGGTCTCGAAGCTGCCGTCCGCCAGGTCCTCGGGCGTCAGGCGCTCGCCGACGACGTGGTACGTGAGCACGTCGGTGAGGGCGTCCTGGTCGGCGAGCAGGGCGGTGAGGTCGGCCTCGGGGATCTGGGCGAACGCGTCGTTGACGGGCGCGAAGACGGTGAGGGCCTCGGCGTTGTTGAGGGTGTCGCCCAGTCCGGCGGCGGTGACGGCGGCCACCAGCGTGGTCAGCTCCGGGTTGTTGCTCGCGGCGGTGGCGACGGGGTCCTGCGCCATGCCGTCGAAGCTGCCCGCGCCGTCGGCGGGGACGCCCGCGCAGGCCGGGCCGAACGGGGCGGACGCGTCGGACATGCCGCCGTCGCCGGGGTCCTCCGAGGGCTGCTCCTCGTTGCCCTGCTCCTGGGCGCTGCTGCTGTCGGAGGACTCGGCGGCGGAGTCGTCGCCGTCGGAGGAACAGGCGGCCAGGCCGAGGGGCAGGACGGCCGCGGCGACGAGGGCGAGGGTGGTGCGACGCATGCGGTTGACGTTCACGGGGTTCTCCTGGAAAGCGTTGCGTGTGGGGGTGGGTCTGCGGAAGGTGTCCAGGCGCTGGACGGGGGGGGTCAGGTCACGTCGACCACCACCGAGTGCCATCCGGTCGCGCCGCCGGGGATGGGGTCGGAGCGTTCGGGGGTCTGTGTCTCCCCGGTGCGGTCGGTGGCGCGGACCTCGATGCGGTGCCTGCCGGGGAGCGCGGGCCAGTCCCAGCGCCACTGGCGCCAGGTGTCCGCGGTGTCCTCGTCGGCGAGCAGGGCGTCCTGCCAGGGGCCGTCGTCGACGCGGACCTCGACCCGGTCGACGCCGGTGTGCTGGGCCCAGGCGACTCCGGCGACGGGGACCGTGCCCGCGGCGAGGCCGTCGAAGCCGCGGGGGGTGTCGATGCGGGCCTGGGTCCTGATGGGTGCCTGCGCGGCCCAGTCGCGGCGGACCCAGTAGGCGTCGAAGTCGGCGAACGTGGTGAGTTCGATGTCCTCGATCCACTTGCACGCGGAGACGTAGCCGTAGAGGCCGGGGACGACCATGCGGACGGGGAAGCCGTGCTCGAACGGGAGGGGTTCGCCGTTCATGCCGACCGCGAGGAGGGCGTCGCGGCCGTCCATGACGGCCTCGACGGGTGTGCCCAGGGTCATGCCGTCCACGGAGCGGGCGACGAGCTGGTCGGCGCGGCCTCCGGCGGAGGGCGGGCGGACGCCGGCCTCGCGCAGGACGTCGGCCAGGGGCACGCCGATCCAGCGGGCGTTTCCGGCGTAGGGGCCGCCGACGGGGTTGGAGACGCAGGTGAGCGTGATGTGCCGCTCGATCAGGTCGCGGGCCAGGAGATCGTCGAAGGAGAGGCTGAGGGGGCGGGTGACGCCGGTGCCGTGGAGGGTGAGGCGCCAGGTGCGGGCGTTCACCCTGGGGACGGTGAGCGCAGTGTCGATGCGGTAGAAGTCGCTGTTGGGTGTCAGGTATGGGGTGATGCCGGGGATGTCCAGGCTGGCGCCGCGTGGTGACGGGGTGACGGGTGATGCGGGGGCGGGGATGCGGATCGCGTCCCGGGCGGCGGCGGCCTGGGTGCGTCCCGCCGCGTTGATGCGGGCGGCGAGGGTGCCGGATGCGGCGGACACGGCGGCGACGGAGGTGGCGGCCAGGACGAAGCGGCGCCGGTCGAACGGCGGGGGCTCGTCCGGCGCGGGTTCGGTGACGGGTTCCGGCGCGGGGCGCTGTCGGGTGGGGAACTGCCCGGCCAGCACGTGGAGGACGGCCGCGCCGGTCACCGCGCCGACGAGGGAGGGAACGGCGTCGAACCGTCCGGCGTCCGGGC
Source organism: Streptomyces sp. NPDC049879 (assembly GCF_044461265.1). Classification (NCBI taxonomy): domain Bacteria; kingdom Bacillati; phylum Actinomycetota; class Actinomycetes; order Kitasatosporales; family Streptomycetaceae; genus Streptomyces; species Streptomyces sp. NPDC049879. Next base: position 5,118 of record NZ_JBITKT010000008.1, read on the forward strand.
GTCCCGCGGCGGCGACGGCGCCCACCGCGCCGACGAGCAGGACACCCGCCGCCGCCGGCCGGCGGAAGCGCGTCGCCAGCACGCCGAGCGCCAGGGCCGCCAGGACGAGCACCACGAGGATGCCGAGGCGCAGGACGAGCTTGTCGTCGGTGCCGAAGGTGCGGATGGCCCAGTCCTTGACGGGGGCGGGGGTGCGGTCCACGACGGCCCCGCCGAGCGCGGTGACCGGCCCGGCCTCGCGGCGTACGAACGAGGCGGTCAGCTCGGCGGCGGCGAGGGCGGCGCCTGCCGCGAGGAGGCCGGACAGCGCGCCGGGGACGGCCACGCGGCCCGCCGGGGGCCGCCGGTCACCGCCGCGCCGGGCGCCGTCGCCACTGCCGTTGCCTTCCATGCCCGTACTTCGGGGCGGGGCGGGCGGTGGATGGGTGTGACTTCGGGTGAATTCCGCGCGGGGGGTGGCGGACGTGACGGCGCCGCCGACCGCGCGGGTGCGGTCGGCGGCGCGGAGGCGGTGCGCGTCAGGCGGCCGGGAACGCCATGACGGCCAGCGGGTCGCCGGTCGGCTGCGGGGAGCCGCCGTCGGGTTCGAGGGTGACGCCCATCCCGGACGCGCCGCCGACGGCGCCGTCCATGAGGACCGTCTCCCCTTCCGCCGCCGGGTCGAGCAGACCGGCGGGCCGCATCCGGCCGCCGTCGTCGAACCACAGCTGGTACACCTGGCCCGGCGGCGGGGCGGCCAGCCCGGAGACGGCGAACGCCGCGCGGTCCGCCGAGGCGGACACGACGACGGTCGCGCTGCCGCCGCCGGGGAGGGCGCCGGTCGCCACCCGGGCGTCCGGCGCGGACATCACGCGGGACAGTTCGGCGGCGCGGGCCTCGACCCGTTCCGCCTGCGCGCGGGCGTCCCGCGCGGCCTGCCACTGCCAGACGGCGGTGCCGCCGAGCGCCGCGGCCGTCACGCAGGCGGCCAGGGCGAGGGCGAGCGTGCGCCGGGTCCGTACGGCGCGCCGTACGGGGGTGTCGGCGGTGCGGTCGCCGCCGGGCGGGGGTTCCTGGCGGACGCTGCCGATCCGCCGCAGGACGGCCTCGCGCATCGCCGGGGGCGGCGGCTCGGCGACCGCGGTGCCGAGCCGGGCGGCGGTCTCCAGGAGTTCGGCGACCTCGGCCGCGCAGGCGGGGCAGCGTTCGAGGTGGCCCTCGAACCGTTCGCGTTCGGCGGGCAGGACGGCGTCCAGCGCGTAGGCGCCGCCGAGGGTGTGCAGCTCGGCCTCGTCGTCACGCGTCGTTCCCCCGCCGCTCGTTCCGGCGCCCTTCATGACATCACCCCCAGGCAGTCCCGCAGTCGGATCAGGCCGTCCCGCATCCGTGTCTTGACCGTGCCGAGCGGCAGTTTGAGGAGGTCGGCGACCTCGCGGTGGGTGAGGCCCCGGTAGTAGGCGAGGGTGACGGACTGCCGCTGCCGTTCGGTGAGTCCGCCCATGCAGCGTTTGACCTGCTCGCGTTCGAGGCGGGCCTCGACCTGCTCGGTGACCTCGTCGAACGCCGGGGTGCGCTCCAGCAGGGCGGCGCGCTGCTCGCGGTCGCTGGCGGCCTGGGCGGACCGTACGCGGTCGACGGCGCGGCGGTGCGCGAGGGTCATGATCCAGGCCATGGCGGAGCCGCGTTCCGGCCGGTACTGGGCGGCGCAGCGCCACACGTCGATCAGCACCTCCTGGGTCACCTCCTCGGACTGGGCGGGGTCGCGCAGCACCGACCTGACCAGTCCGAGGACGGGTCCGGCGACGCGGTCGTAGACCGTGGCGAACGCGTCCTGGTCGCCGCGCGCGACCTCGGCGAGCGACTCGGCGAGCCCGGCGGGACCCTCGCCCTGCCGTGGGAGGCCGGTGAGGCGGGCGGAATCCCTCACCTGTCGTCTCCTTCGGCGGCCGGGGCGTGGCGGGTCGGCCGGGCGGCCGTGCGGGCGGGATGCATGCGACTTTCTCCGAACGACGGCGGTCATGGCGCACCGTGCGGTGGCCGTGCGGTATTCGCCGCCGGTGCCCGCGCGGATTGGTGCGGGCTGGATTTTTTTCGCTGGGCCGCCCGGTAGGTGTCCGGCTGTGGGGACATGGTCTCCTGCCGGGTCGTGCGCCGGGTGGGCGGGGTCGCATGGGTGTGCGTTCTTCCGCCGGGGGCTCGTGGGGGCGAGGCTGTTGGCCCGGTGTGGTGTCCACAGGGGAACGGGGTGGGTGCGGGTGGCGAGGCGGTCACGGCGGCGTGAGCGGGTGGCGGTGTGGGGTGCCGTGGGAGTGGTGGCGCTGATGCTGTGGCCGGGGATCGCGCGGGCAGTGCTGGCGGCGGCGGTGCTGGCCGTGGTGGGGGGTGCCGGATGGTGGGGGTGGCGGACGCACCGCGCGCTGCGGGAGCGGGACCTGCGGTGGCGGGCGGAGGACCGGGTGCTGGCGGCGAACAGGCGGCTGGCGGATGTGGACGTCCTGGACGGTGACTCCTTCGAGCGGATGGTGGCCGCGCTGCTGCGGCGTGACGGGTGCGGGGATGTGGTCAAGGTGGGCAGGAGCGGGGACAACGGGCGGGATGTGACGGGGGTGCTGCCGGATGGGCGCTCCATGCTGGTGCAGTGCAAGCGGTTCGCGCCGCACCGGGCGGTCGGGGAGCGGGACATGCGGGACCTGCTGGGCACGCGGACGCACTTCGGCGCGGACGTGGCGGTGTTCGTCACCAACACCCGTTACACGCGGCCCGCGTTGGATTTCGCGGTGGCCAACGGCATCCTCGTCGTGCACCGCGATCTCTTCGCGTCCTGGCTGAACGGGGCGCCGTTCGCCTCGGTGGTGGGCGTGGGCGCGCGGGGGCAGGGCGACGGGCGGCATCTGGCGCGCTGGCGGCGCACGTACGGCGCCGCGCGCCCCAGGGCGGGGCGGCGGCGCGTGTCCTGAGCGATCCCGGCGGAAGGCGGACATGAGGCGGTGGGCCTCCCCCCTCGTCACCGGGGTGAGGCCCACCGCCCGTCCCAGTGCGGCGGCGATGGCTCCCGCCTGCCGCGGGCTGGTCCGCACCGGCCCCGTCGAGGCGTGCGTCCTCCCCCGGGGACCGGGGCGCGGGACATGGCCTCAGCGGCGCCGGGTGCGGGTCTTGCGCCAGCCGAAGGGGCCGGGCAGGTCCATCGAAGTGGTGCGGCGGCCGGTGCTGCTGACGGTGTGGCGCGGACCGCCCCGGCTGCCCGTGGTGACGGACAAGGAACGGCGGTTGATGTTCAGCCGCACGCCGGGCAGAATCCGGATGCTCTTGCGGAAGGTGAGGCCCATGACGTCCTCCTCGGTTCGGCTCGATCACTCGGGTCCGGCCCGGATGTGGGGCCGGCCGGATCTTCGGTAACGCTCCGCTTACCCGGCGCCGGGCCGTCCACACCACCGCACTCGGCACCGGCGCGGTGCCTGCCGTCAGGCGCATCCGCCTGCCTCCGGCGTGGATCTTCACCGGTGCCCGGCAGGAAGATGCCGCGCGGGCACGGCGGTTCGGGGCGTGCGATGGGCAGGGCAGCGCATCCGGAAGGCGTAACGGGGGCCCGCACGCGTCGGGACGGCGTGAAGGGCGGGGTCCGGCCGTCCGATCAGGGAATCCGGGTGCTGTCGCCAGGCGCACGCCGCGCCTCCTGACGGTGCCGTGGACGGGCCGTCAGGAGGCGTGGGCGCGGCCGGGTCAGGGGGCGGACCACTTCTGCGCGGGGTTGCCCGAGCACCAGGCGATCTGGAGGGGGGTGCCGTTGGAGGCGTTGGCGTTGGCGACGTCCAGGCACATGTCGGCCGCGACGTTGACGATGTCCCCGGCGGTGCGTTCGATGCGCCAGTGCTGCCGGGTGTCGGACGGGGCGCAGGCGGCGAGGACGGCGCGGGTGCCGTCGGTGATGGCTCCGCCGGAGAGCGCCAGGCACTTGCCCGCGATGCGGAGCGTGCCGTCGGAGGCGACCATCCACTGCTGGTTGGCGGAATTCGAGCAGTCGCCGATGCGGCTGCCGGTGCCCGCGGCGCTGCCGGGGACCTCGGCGCACTTGCCCGCGAGGCCGATGATGTGGCCGGTCGTGCCGGTGACGGCGGGCGGGGCGGGCGGCGGGGCCGGGTCGTTGCGGGGGGCGGGGTCGTCGGGCTCGTCGTCCTCCTCCGGCTCCTCCTCCCGCGTGTCCGCGCCGCCGGAGCCGTCGTCCTGGGCGGCGGGCGGGGCGGGCGGCGGGGCCGGGTCGGGGGCCGCCGCGTCCCGTTCGTCGGACTCCGCCGGCTCGTCCCGTTCCGCGGGCTCGTCGGCGGGCTCGGGCTCCGGCTCGGGCGTGGTGGGGTCGGCCTCCGGCGAGGCCGGGGCCGGTGGCGCGGCGCCGGGCCCGCCCGCCGTGCCGTCGGGCAGGGTGCCGGTGGCGACGGGTGCCGCGTCGTCGGGGCCCAGGAGGCGGGCGGTCACGGTGGCGGCACCTGCGACCGTGGCGGTGACCAGGGCGGTCGCGCACAGGGTCGTCCAGACGCGGCGGCCGGGACGGAGGCCGGTGGGGGGTCGGGCGGGCTTGCGGGCGAAAGTCGTGGAGAAACGTTCCTCGGACACCGGGCTCCTCTGCTCGCGGGGAGGGGGCTGGGGTGTGCGAGGTAGAGGGTATGCGCTCCGGGCGCCGCGCGCCGCCCCGCCCCCGGGAGGGCGCGGAACGTGCCGGGTGCCCGGCCGCTGGCGGCGGCCGGGCACCGGGTGTCACGCGTCATGCCGGGAGGGCACCGTTCAACTGGGCAGTACCCAGCGCTGGTTGGCGCCGCCGTGGCAGGACCACAGATGCAGCCGTGTCCCGTCCGCCGAGGAGACTCCGTCGGCGTCCGCGCACTTGTTGCTCACCGGGTTCAGCAGCGCGCCGTTGGCCTGGGGCGTCCAGCGCTGGTCGGTGCCGCCGTCGCAGGTGAACAGCTGGATGGCGGAGCCGTCGCCGGTGCCCGTCGCGGTCGCGCACTTGCCGAGCGCGCGGATCGTCCCGTCACCGGGCAGCGTCCAGTTCTGGGCGCCCGTCCCGTTGCACGTCCACAGCTGGATGCGCGTGCCGTCCGCCGTGTTGGAGCCCGAGACGTCCACGCACTTCCCGTCGAGCCCCGTGATCCGCCCCGTCACCGGGTTGGGTCCTGGGCCGCCGCCCAGTTCCTTGATGCGGATGTTGCGGAACGACGCGGTGTCGCCCGTCCCGTGGTTCTGCAGCCCGATGTGTCCCTGCTGGAGGCTGCGGACCGGGTCGGTGTTGGTGAAGTCGTTGATCAGCCTGCCGTTGAGGTAGATCCGCAGGCGTTCGCCCTCGACGAGGAGTTCGTACGTGTTCCACTCCCCCGGCGGGTTGAGCGCGGCGTCGCGGGCGGCGATGTCGGCCGACTTGAAGCCGTAGACGGAGCCGGTGGTGCGGTCGGCGGCGTCGGTGGCGTCGATCTGGATCTCATAGCCGTTGTTGACCGCCGACCACGGGTCGGACGACGGCGGGAAGCCGATGAAGACACCCGAGTTGTCGTCGCCGTCGAGGCGCCAGTCGAGCTTCAGCGAGTAGGACGTGAACTGCTGCGCCTGGTACCAGAGCATGCCCATGCCGCCCTGGGTCGTCAGCGTGCCGTTGGACAGGGAGAACGACCCCGGTCCCGCCTGCGACCAGCCCGTGGTGGCCGAGCCGTCGAAGAGGCTGCGGTAGCCCGTCTCCGGGCGGCAGTCGGCCTCGGTGACCCGGGCCGCCCAGCGGATGCCGCCCAGGAGGTGGCGGGTGAACGCCGCCTCGCTGTACGACTCGGCCGTGTGGCCGCCGCCGGTGTAGAACGCGCGGCCGCCCTGGTAGTCCTTGCACCAGGCGATGGGGTGGTCCCCGCTCATGTTCCCGCCGGTGTAGCTCGATTCGTTGAGCGAGGCGAGGACGTGCGCGGTGGAGCGGGGGTTGGTGCGGTAGTTGTACCACTCGTCGGTGCGCTGCCAGGTCGTGCCCAGGTGCGCGGTCGCGTCGTGCGCGCGGTCCTCGACCCGTACCTGCGCGGACTGGATGTTCGGGTGCGAGTGGAAGAGCGCGCCGGCCAGGCCGTTGTACCAGGGCCAGTCGTACTCGGTGTCGGCAGCCGCGTGGACGCCCACGTAGCCGCCGCCGTTGTTGATGTAGCCCTCGAACGCGGTCTGCTGCGCGCCGTTGAGGACGTCGCCCGTCGTGGAGAGGAAGACGACCGCCTCGTACTGGGCGAGGTTGCCGCTCGTGAAGGCGTTGGCGTCCTCGGTCGCGGTGACGGTGAAGTTGTTCGCCGCGCCGAGCTGGTTGATCGCGGTGATGCCCTCGTCGATCGAGTCGTGCCGGAAACCGGCCGTCTTGGAGAAGACGAGGACCTGGTAGGCGGGGTCGTCGGGCGCGGCCGTGGCGGACGCCGCCGTGAGGGCGGGCAGCGCGGTCGCGCACAGCAGGGCTCCGGCCGCCATGCGGGCGAAGCGGGTCAGTGTTCGGCTCATGAGGGGAGAACCCATCTCTGGTTGGCGCCGCCGTGGCAGGACCACAGGTGGAGGCGTGTCCCGTCGGCCGAGGAGACTCCGTCGGCGTCGGCGCACTTGTTGGAGGTCGGGTTGAGCAGCGCCCCGTTGGCCTGGGGCGTCCAGCGCTGGTCGGTGCCGCCGTCGCAGGTGAACAGCTGGATGGCGGAGGCGTCGGCCGTACCCGTGGCGGTCATGCACTTGCCGAGCGCGCGGATCGTCCCGTCGCCCGGGAGCGTCCAGTTCTGGGCGCCCGTCCCGTTGCAGGTCCACAGCTGGATGCGCGTGCCGTCGGCCGTGTTGGAGCCGGAGACGTCCACGCACTTCCCGTCGAGACCGGTGATCCGCCCCGTGGCCGGGTTCGGACCGGTGCCGCCGCCGGTGGTCAGGGTGAAGTCGTCGATGTCGAAGAGGTTCCCCTGGCCGGTGGGGCCGGTGAAGACGAGGTAGAGCGAGGTGGTGCCGGCCGGTGCGTTGGTGATGCCGGTGCTCACGTCCTGGAAGTTCTCCCAGCCGCCGGTGGACGGGACGGCGACGGAGCCGAGCAGGGTGCCCGTGGGCGAGCCTGCGCGGATCTGGATCGTGCCGCCGACGCCGCCGGAGGAGACGCGCGCGGTGAACCGGGTGACGTTGGACAGCAGGTAGGGCTGGAACGCGATCCAGTCGCCGTTGTCGGTGAAGCCGACGGTCCTGCCGCCGTGCGCGGTGCCGTGGTTGGCGACCTCGACGCCCTGCGAGGAGGAGTAGTGCTCGGCCTGGCGCTGGCGGGTCTGGGTCTGCGCCTGGTCGTGGACGGTCAGGCCGCCGTTGTCGGTGTAGACGGCGTCGAAGACCCCGAAGATGTTGGCGTTCGGGTCGTGTTCGCCGTCCGCGAGGGTCTGGAGCGTGCCGGAGCAGCCGGTGGCCGACGTCTGCGGGTGGCCGTGGGCGTCGTGGCCGAGGATGAAGTTGACCGTGACGCGCGAGCAGTCGATCGTGCCGTCCTCGGGGTCGGTGACGACCACCCGGAAGGGCACGGCGTCGCCGAAGTCGACGAGCTGTCCCTCGGCGGGCAGTTCGAGGCGTACGGTCGGTGCCGTGTTGCCCACCGAGATCTGGACGGACGCGGTGCCGGTGGCGCCGGTCGAGTCGCGGACGGTGAGGGTGGCGGTGTAATTGCCGTTCTGGCTGTAGGTCTTGCTCGGGTTGGCGGCGGTGGAGCTGGTGCCGTCGCCGAAGTTCCAGGCGTACGTGATCGGGTCGCCGTCCGGGTCGTTGCTCCCCGCCGAGGAGAACTGCACGGTCAGCGGGGCGGGTCCCGAGGTGCGGTTGGCCGATGCCTGGGCGACCGGGGAGCGCCCGTTGGTCACGTTCTCGATGCGGTAGACGCCGCTGTTGGCGTCGCCGTTGAACCAGCCGGTGCCGTAGTCGAGGACGTAGAGGGCGCCGTCCGGGCCGAAGGCCGCGTCCATGACCTGGGTGCCGGTCCAGGGGAACGCGTTGATGGTGCCCGCCGCGCCGTTGGCCTGGATGTCGATGTTCTTGATCCAGCGGCGGCCGAACTCCAGGGCGAAGAAGTCGCCGTCGAACTCGGCGGGGAACTTGACGGCCGACTGGAGGTTCGGGTCGTAGTTGTAGACCGGGCCCGCCATGGGCGACTCGGAGCCGCCGCCGAACGCGGGGACGGAGTTGCCGTCGTACGGGATCCAGGCCGCGCGTGCCGGGGGCAGGGTGGTCTGGCCGGTGTTGTTCGGCGAGTTGTTCACGGGGGCGGCGCAGTTGAAGGCGCTGCCCGACGTGTTGTTGGCGAAGTTGAAGTCGACGTACGGCTGGTTGTTGCCGACGCAGTAGGGCCAGCCGTAGTTGCCCGCGCTGGTGATCCGGTTGAACTCGACGAGTCCGGCCGGGCCGCGCGACGAGGACGCAGTGCCCGCGTCGGGGCCGTAGTCGCCGACGTAGACGACGCCGGTCCGCTTGTCGACGCTGATGCGGAACGGGTTGCGGAAGCCCATGGCGTAGATCTCGGGCCGGGTGTTGGGCGTGCCGGGCGCGAAGAGGTTGCCTGACGGGATGGAGTAGGTCCCGTTGGCGTTGACCTTGATGCGCAGCACCTTGCCGCGCAGGTCGTTGGTGTTGCCCGCCGAGCGCTGGGCGTCGAACGCGGGGTTGCGGTTGGTGCGTTCGTCGATGGGTGTGTACCCGTCGGAGGCGAAGGGGTTCGAGTCGTCGCCGGTGGACAGGTAAAGGTTGCCCTGGGCGTCGAAGTCGATGTCGCCGCCGACGTGGCAGCACTGGCCGCGGTTGGCGGCCACGTCGAGGATGCGGACCTCGCTGGCGAGGTCGAGCGTGTTGCTCGTGGTGAGGGTGAAGCGGGAGAGGCGGTTGACACCGTTGAACGGTGCGAACGCCGCCGCGTTGCCCTCGCTCGGCGCGTCGCCGGCGGGGGTGTCGAGCGGGGGCGCGTAGTAGAGGAAGATGTGCCGGTTGGTGGCGAAGTTGGGATCGACTCCGACGCCCTGGAGGCCTTCCTCGTCGTGGGAGTAGACGGGGACGCGGCCGGCGACGCTGGTGTTGCCGTTGGCGTCGGTGATGCGGAGCGTGCCGTCGCGCGAGGTGTGGAGCACCGAGCGGTTGGGCAGCACGGCGAGCGTCATCGGCTCGCCGGTCTCGGCGACGCCCCTGGCGAGCGCCACCTGCTGGAATTCGGCCGCCGCTTCGATGGGCGCGGCGGGGGCCGGGTCCGCGGTGGCGGTGGACGGGGCGATGACCGTGAGGGCGCCCGCCATGGCGAGCACCGACCCTGTCAACGCGGCGAAGAACCTTCTGAATCTCCTGTGCACGTGCGTCCTCCGTGGACAACGGGGGGCATGGGAACGAGCAGTGGCACAGGCGCGCGCCGTCGCGCCGGGGCATGCGGGAACCGTCGGACGGGAGGGGTGGCTCCGCAGGCCAGAGGTGATGGGCACCGGCAGGCAAGACCGGGGCTCACAGGGAAGGTAACGACTAAGCACGTCGCTGGATAGTCCTCCCGCGCGCCGGAATCCGGTGTCCCCGCGGCGGGGCCGGAACCGGTACCGTCACCCCGCCGTCTCGTTGTCCGGTCGTGGGGCGGACGGCGGGGGCCAGGGGGCAGGATGTGCCTCCACGGGTGGTGCGGTGCGGAGCGGGAGAAGGTGGGCGGATGGGCGTTCCTGACGGTGGCGGGCTGCCGGACCTGCCGGATGTGGGGACGTACGTCGTGGACGAGCGGGGCCACATCGTGCGGGTCTCGCGGCGGGCGGCGGAGCTGCTGGGCCGGGCGCCGGAGGAGCTGGTCGGGCAGGACGCGCACGACCTGCTGCACCGTGACAGCCAGGGGCGGACGCTGCCGCGGGCGCGGTGCCCGATGCTGCAGGCGTTCCTCGGCGGGCGGACGGCGCGGGGCGACCTGGAGTGGTTCGAACGCGGCGACGGCTCGCCGCTGGCGACGTCGTGGCTCGTCACGCCCTGCGGCCTGGGCGACGGCCGAACGGGGGCGCTGGTGCTGCTGCACCGGTCGCCGTCCGCCGCGGCCGACGGCTGGGAGGCGGCGGGGACGGCCGCGCCGCTGTCGGAGCTGGACCGGCTCGCGCTGCTGGCGGAGACGACGACCCGGCTGACCTCGACGCTGGACACCGAGGAGGCGCTGCGGCGGCTGGAGCGGCTGGTCGTGCCGCGGCTGGCGGACTGGGCGGTGGTGGACCTGATCACCGAGGAGGACGAGGTGTGGCGGACCGCGGTCGTCGGGCACGAGGGCGGCGCGCTGGTGCGGCGGGAGGACCTGGAGGGTCCGCTGCCGCCGGTGGTGCCCGACTCGCCGATGCCGCTGTCCCGTGCCCTGCGGGGGGCGGCGTCGGCCCTGACCGGCCCGGACGCGTACGAGGTGGCGCCGGACTCGGGGGTGGCGGTCGTCCAGCGGGAGCTGTTCCGTGCGACGGGCATGCACTCGGCGGCGATCGCGCCGATCCGGGGGCTGCGGGAGGTGCTGGGGGCGCTGACGCTGGGGCGGTCGGCGCAGCCCGTGGCGTTCGGGGCGGCGGAGCTGTCGCTGCTCGACGACATCGCGAGGCGTGCCGGGCTCGCGCTGGACAACGCGCGGCTGTACCAGCGGCAGCGGCGGGTCGCCGAGACGATGCAGCGGCATCTGCTGCCGCAGCTGCCGGGCGTGCCCGGTCTGGAGATGACGGCGCGGTACGTGCCGGCCCCGCAGGCGTCGCAGGTGGGCGGCGACTGGTACGACGCGTTCGTCCTGCCCGACGGGGCGACGGCGCTGGTGATCGGCGACGTGGTGGGGCACGACCTCGACGCGGCGGCGGGGATGGCGCAGATCCGGAACATGCTGCGGGCGTACGCCTGGTCCGAGGGGGAGTCGCCCGGCGCGGTGGTGGACCGGCTCGACCGGGCGGTCCCGCACATCGCGGAGGCGTCGGTGGCGACGCTGGTCCTCGGCCGCGCCGAGCCGCTGGACGGCGGGGGCTGGCGGCTGCGGTGGGTGAACGCGGGGCATCCGCCGCCGCTGCTGGTGACGCACGACGGGAAGACCCGTTTCCTCGACGGGGGGCACAGTCCGCTGCTGGGCACGGGCCTGGTGCCGGGCCGTTCCGACGCGGTGGCCGCGCTGCCGCCGCTCTCGACGCTGGTGCTGTACACGGACGGGCTGGTGGAGTCGCCGGGCCACTCGATCGACGAGGGGCTGCTGCGGCTGCGGCAGCACGCGGCGGCGCTGGCGCGGCGGCCGCTGGGCGCGTTCTGCGATCTGCTGCTGCCGCGGGTGCGTCCGTCCGACAACGACGACGACGTGGCGGTGCTGGCGCTGCGCATCCCGGACGGCGGCTGAGCCGGGGCGGCGGCGGGGGCATTCGCCCGTGGGGGGAAAGCGGGGGTGTCGCGCGGGTGTTCGGGAATGCGCGCGGCGGGAAGTCCGGAATGTTGCCGTGCATTGCGGTCGCGTGGCAGGTTCATGGATTTTCCCTGATTTCCTTTTCCGGCTCACGGCGCGCTGCCTAGGCTCCGGGGAGCAGAGCGAGGGAAAAGGGGCGCACATGGCCGTCACGGACGAATTCCTGGAGCACAACGCCTCGTACGCGGCGGGCTTCGAGGGCCCGCTGCCGCTGCCGCCCGCGCGGCATGTCGCGGTCGTGGCCTGCATGGACGCGCGGCTGAACCCGTACGGCGCCCTCGGGCTGCGGGAGGGTGACGCGCATGTCATCAGGAACGCCGGCGGTGTCGTGACGGACGATGTGATCCGTTCGCTGGCCATCAGTCAACGGCTGCTCGGCACACGGGAGATCGTGCTCGTCCACCACACCGACTGCGGCATGGTGACTTTCACCGACGACGCGTTCAGGCAGGGGATCGAGAACGAGACGGGGCTGCGTCCGCCCTGGGCGGCGGAGGCCTTTCCCGACGCCGAGGAGGACGTGCGGCAGTCGTTGCGCCGCATCGCGGCGAGCCCTTTCGTGCCGCACAAGGAATCCGTGCGCGGTTTCGTCCTCGACGTGTCCACCGGGCGGCTGGGCGAGGTCGTCTGAGGCCCCCGCGTCCGCCCCGCTCCCCCGCTGCTCCCCCTCCCGCCAGACCCGCACCCCGCACACCCGCACACCCGCGCCGAGACTCCCGAGGAACCCGCATGAGCCAGCCCGTCGACGCCGTGACCGGCGGACACACCCCGCAGGACGACGACCGGCCCGAGCCGTCGGCCGCCTGGTCGTTCGAGACCCGCCAGATCCACGCCGGGGCCGAGCCCGACCCGGCGACCGGCGCCCGCGCGGTCCCGATCTACCAGACGACGTCGTTCGCCTTCCGCGACACGCAGCACGCCGCCGACCTGTTCTCGCTCGCCGAGCCGGGCAACATCTACACCCGCATCCACAACCCGACCCAGGACGTGCTGGAGCAGCGCGTCGCGTCGCTGGAGGGCGGCGTCGCGGCCGTCGCGGTCGCGTCGGGGCAGGCCGCCGAGACCCTCGCGATCCTGACGCTGGCCGGTGCGGGCGACCACGTGGTGTCGAGCGCGTCGCTCTACGGCGGCACGTACAACCTGTTCCGCCACACGCTGCCGCGCTTCGGGATCGAGGTGTCCTTCGTCGAGGACCCGGACGACGCGGAGGCGTGGCGCGCGGCGGCGCGGCCGAACACCAAGGCGTTCTTCGCCGAGTCGCTCGGCAACCCGCGCGGCAACGTCCTGGACGTCGCGGCCGTCGCCGAGGCGGCGCACGCGGCGGGCGTCCCGCTGATCGTGGACAACACGGTGCCCACCCCGTACCTGCTGCGGCCCCTCGACCACGGCGCGGACGTGGTGGTGCACTCGGCGACGAAGTTCCTCGGCGGGCACGGCACGACGATCGGCGGCGTCGTGGTGGACGGCGGCACGTTCGACTTCGGCGCGCACGCCGAGCGCTTCCCCGAGTTCAACGAGCCCGACCCCAGCTACCACGGCCTCCGGTACTGGCCCGCGCTGGGCCCGAGCGCGTACGCGGTGAAGCTCCGCGTGCAGCTGCTGCGCGACCTCGGCCCCGCCATCGCGCCGCACTCCGCGTTCCTGCTGCTGCAGGGCGTGGAGACGCTGAGCCTGCGCGTGGACCGGCACTCGTCCAACGCGCTGGCGCTCGCCCGCTGGCTGGAGCAGCGCGACGAGGTGGCGGCCGTGCACTACCCGGGTCTGGAGTCGAGCCGCTGGCACGCGGCGGCGCAGCGGTACCTGCCGCGCGGCGCGGGGGCGGTCGTCGCGTTCGAGCTGCGCGACGGCGTGGAGGCGGGCAAGCGCTTCGTGGACGGCGTGAGCCTGTTCAGCCACCTGGCGAACATCGGCGACGTCCGCAGCCTGATCATCCACCCGGCGTCCACGACGCACAGCCAGCTGGACGAGGAGCAGCTCGCCGCGACCGGCACGTCGCCCGGCCTCGTCCGGCTGTCCGTGGGCCTTGAGCACGTGGACGACCTGACCGCCGATCTGGAGAGCGGCTTCCGCGCGGCGAAGGGCGCGTCCTGAACACGGCGGCCGACACCGTCCTCCCGCCGGCCACCGGGGCCTGGCGGGAGGGCGACCCGGTGGGCGCCCGCCGCTTCGCGCGGCTGGGCCCGCTGCGCCCCGAGCGCGGCGGCGAACTGCCGGACGTCACCCTGGCGTACGAGACGTGGGGCCGTCCGGCGCCCGACGGGTCGAACGCGGTGCTCGTCCTGCACGCGCTCACCGGCGACAGCCACGCCGCAGGTCCCGCCGGTCCCGGGCATCCCACGGCGGGCTGGTGGGACGGCCTGATCGGGCCGGGCCGCCCGCTGGACACGGACCGCTGGTTCGTGGTCGCGCCGAACGTCCTGGGCGGCTGCCAGGGCAGCACGGGCCCCGCGTCGCCGGGGCCCGGCGGGCGGCCGTGGGGCGGCGCGTTCCCGCTGCTGACGCCGCGCGACCAGGTGGCGGCCGAGGCGCTGCTCGCGGACGCGCTGGGCGTCGGCCGGTGGGCCGCGGTGATCGGCGGCTCGATGGGCGGCATGCGGGCGCTGGAGTGGGCGGTGACGCACCCGGGGCGCGTCGGGTCGCTGTTCCTCCTGGCCTGCTCGGCGGCCGCGTCCGCCGAGCAGATCGCCTGGTCGGACGCGCAGATCCAGGCCGTGCGGAACGACCCCGGCTGGCGCGGCGGGCACTACCACGACGCCCCGCCGGGCCGGGGGCCGCACCTCGGCCTGGGGCTGGCGCGGCGGATCGCGCACGTCACGTACCGCAGCGAGCCGGAGCTGGCGGCGCGCTTCGGGCGCGCCGGGCACGACGGCAGGTTCGACGTGCAGGACTACCTGGACCACCACGCGGAGAAGCTGGTGCGCCGCTTCGACGCGGCCAGCTACGTGGTGCTCAGCGACGCGATGAACGCGCACGACGTCGGCCGCGACCGGGGCGGTGTCGCGGCGGCGCTGCGGCGGGTGCGGGCGGCGACGCTGGTCGCGGCCGTGGACTCCGACCGGCTGTACCCGCCGTCGCAGCAGGCGGAGCTGGCGGGCGGCATCGCGGGGGCTGACGGGCTGCGGGTGATCAGGTCGGCGCGGGGGCACGACGGGTTCCTGGCCGAGACGGAGCAGGTCGGGGCGCTGCTGCGCGAGTTGCTGGCCTGACGCGGACGGCGGCGCCCCGGCTGCCGCCGCCGGGTGCCGCGGTTAGCGTCGTCGCAGGACGCCCGCAGCGAAGGGAGCACGCGGATGGAACGCCGTGCCGACTGGCCCGTGCCCGCCGAGGGGCTGGTGCTGACGCATTTCCTGACGGTCAGGGACGTGGCCGTTTCGCGCCGCTTCTACGCCGAGGTGCTCGGCGGCGAGGTGGTGCTGGACGAGAACCCGTGCATCGTGAAGGTCGCCAACGGGTGGCTCATCATGAATCCGGGCGGCGGGCCGACGCCGGACAAGCCGGGGATCACGCTGCGGGCGCCGGAGGAGGGCGACCCGGTGTCGTCGTTCCTCAACGTGCGGGTCGCGGACATCGCGGCGTTCCACGCGCACGCGGTGGCGCACGGCGCGGAGTTCGTGACGGAGCCGCTGGACCGGAAGGCGGAGATCCGCTGCTACTTCCGGGACCCGGACGGCTACCTGATCGAGGTCGGCCAGGCCACCGGCATGCTGAAGGGCCTCTTCGCCGACACGCCGGGCCGGTCGGGCTGACGCGCGTCGGGCGGGGTCAGCGGAGGGTGAGGACGTTGCCGGTGATCAGCTCCGCCTCGTCCGAGACGAGGTGGGCGATGGTCTTCGCGACCTGCTCCGGGGTGGCGACGTGGAAGAGCGTGGGGCTCTCCTCGACGAAGCGGCGTACCTCGTCGGTGACCCAGCCGGTGTCGGTGACGGGCGGGTGGACCACGTTGGCCGTGATGCCGAGACCGGCCAGTTCGGCGGCGGCGGACAGCGTGTAGTCGGTCTGGGCGGCCTTCGCGGCGCCGTAGGACACCTCGCTGGGGAAGCCGAGCGCGCCGCCCGAGGTGAGGCCGACGACGCGTCCCCAGTCCGCGCCGCGCGCGCGGTGGCGCCGTGCGAGTTCGCCGATCAGCAGGGCGGGGGCGAGCGCGTCGACGGCGAACTGCCGCTGGAACGTCTCGGGGCTCACGGGGCGCATCGGCCGTCCGAAGCGGTCGGCGGACTCCGGGGTGAAGGTGTCCTGGACCCAGCCGGAGGCGTTGTTGACCAGGATGTCCACCGGCCCGAGGTGTGCCTCGGCGAAGTCGAAGAGCGCGGCGGGCGCCGTGGTGTCGGCGAGGTCGGCCGCGTACGCCGCCGCCTGTCCGCCCGCCCGGCGGATCTCCCCGGCGGTGTCCTCCCCGGTGGGGCCGCCGCCGGGGCCCGGGTCGAGGTAGGCGCACAGGACGGCGGCGCCGCGGGCGGCCAGTTCGCGCGCCGTGGCGGCGCCGATGCCGTGGTTCGCGCCGGTCACGAGGGCGACGCGGCGTGAGGAGGAGAGGGAAGCGGTGTGCATGGGAGGGGATCCTCACACGGCGCGGCTCCCCCGGGGAACCGGATTACGGGGGCGACCGGCCGGGTGCACTGCGTCCGGAGGGGCCGTGCATGATGGCCGGGGAACTGATGTGCGAGTACGGGTGGGGGGCGGGTGTGGAGATCCGGCTGCTGGGGACCGGCTCGGCCGACGGGTGGCCCAACCCCTGGTGCGTGTGCCGCTCGTGCGCCTGGGCGCGGGAGACTCCCGGGGCCGAGCGCGGGCAGACGAGCGTGCTGGTCGACGGCACGCTGCTGATCGACACGGGCAGTGCGCGCCGCGCGCGCGTGCCGCTGCACGAGGTGCGGACCGTCCTGTTCACGCACGCGCATCCGGACCACGCCGATCCGCAGCCGCTGCTGTGGCGGCAGTACGCGCAGGCGCGCCGGGACGTGGCGGAGCCGCTGGAGGTGGCCGGGCCGCCCGCCGCGCTCGACCTGTGCCGCGACTGGGTGGCGCCCGGGGCGCCCGTCACGTGGACGCCGCTGCTGCCGGGGGACGCCGTGCGGCTGGCGAGCGGCCACCGGGTGCGCGCGTTCGCCGCCGACCACTGGCGCGACGATCCGTACGTCGGCCCGGCGCTGCTGTACTCGGTGGACGACCGCCTGCTCGCCGCCTGGGACACCGGGCCGCGGCTGCCTGAAGTGGCGCACGCGCCCTACGACTTCGTGCTGCTCGACTGCAACGACGGGCTGCGGCGCGGCGACGGGCAGCACCACGACCTGGCGGCGTTCGCGCGGACGGTCGCGGCGCTGTGGGAACGGGGGGCGGTCGGCGCCCGTACGCAGGTCGTCGCCGTGGCGCTCGGCTGCGCCAACCCGCCGGGGCCCGAGCTGGACGCGATCCTCGCCCGGGTGGGGGCGAGGGCGCCGTTCGACGGGACGGTGCTCGTCTCGGGCGGCGGGGAGCGGTGAGCGGGGGCCGCCCGGCGCGTGGCCGGGCGGCCCCTGGCGGGCGGCGTCAGCCCAGCAGGCCGGGGCGCTTCCACTCCTCGCCGAGCACGTTCTGCGCGAGGAAGGCGAAGACGGTCTCGTACCAGATCGTGGCGTGGTTGGGCGTGAGGACCCAGTGGTTCTCGTCGGGGAAGTAGAGGAACTTGTGCGGGCTGGTGCCGTCCGCGCGGCCGTCCTTGGCCTGGAGGTCGGCCCACAGGCGGAAGCCCTCGCCGACCGGGACGCGGTAGTCCTTGTCGCCGTGGATGACCAGCATCGGCGTGTTGATCTTGCCGATCCCGTGGTGCGGCGAGAACTCGTCGGCCATCTCGGGGGTGAACTCCTCCGCGAAGGCGTACGCGTAGTCGCTGACGCGGATCGAGTGCTCCAGCGTCCACAGGGACGCGTGGGTGACGATCGCGTCGAAGCGGTCGGTGTGGCCCGCGACCCAGTTGGCCATGTAGCCGCCGTACGAGCCGCCCATCGCCGCGGTGCGGTTCCCGTCGATGTCGGGGCGGCGTTCGGCCTCGTCGGTGAGGGACATCAGGTCGGTGTACGGGGTGCCGCCCCACTGGCCCCAGCCGCGGCGGATGAAGGCGTTGCCGTAGCCGGTGGACAGGGCGGGGTCGGGCTGGAGGACGGCGTAGCCGCGGGCGACGGCGAGCCACTGGTTCCAGCGCCAGGACCAGGCGTTGGTCGAGCCGAGCGGGCCGCCGTGGATCCAGAGCAGGAGCGGGGCGGGGTTGTCGGCGGAGGCGCCCTCGGGGAGGGACAGCCAGGCGCGCAGCGGGGTGCCGTCCTCGGCGGTGGTGGTGACCTCGGTGAGCCGTCCCGGCAGGGTGGCCGGGCGGCCCAGTGCCTCGGCCGGGCCGGGGAGCGGCTGGAACGGGCCGGGCGCGTCGAGCGGTACGCGGACGGGCGCGGGCGGGGCGTCCATGGCGGAGCGCACGGCGTAGACCCAGCGGCCGTCGGGCGACACGTGCGGGTCGGTGTAGGCGCCGTCGTCGGGTGTCAGCCGGGTGGTCTCGCCGGTCTCGGCGTCCACGCGCCACAGGGGCGAGCGGCCGTTGTCGTCGGCGGACAGCACGAGGGCGGAGCCGTCGGGGGTCCAGGCGGGGGTGTGGGGCCAGCGGTCCCACTCCTTGGTGAGGTGGCGTACGGGGCCGCCGTCCAGGGGGACGATGGCCAGCCACTCCTCGACGGCGACCTCGGGGTCGAGGCGGCTGGAGACGACGACGGCGACGCGTGTGCCGTCCGGGGAGATGCGGGGCGCGATCACCTCTCCGATCGCGGGATCGTCGAGGAGCGTCCTGCGCTCGCCCGTCGCCGTGTCGACGGCGACGAGGGTGAGGCGCTGGCGTCCGCCCTCCTCGGGGACCATCCAGGCGGCGGCGACGGTGCCGCCGTCGCGGGAGAGGTCCCAGCCGCCGTCGTCGTGGAGTGCGGCGCCGACGTGGCCGGTGAGGTCCCCGGGGGCCGCGGGCGCGGCGTCCGGGGCGGTGTCGTCGGGGAGCCCGGTGGTGAGGAGGCGGGTGGTGGCGGGGCCGAGGTCGTGGTCCCACAGGCGCGTCTGCGTGGCCTCGTGCAGGATCGCGGTGACCTTGGCCTTCTTGCGTGCCTCGCGCAGTTCCGCGTCGTGGTCGGCGCCGGTGGCGGACGGCAGCAGTTCCGAGGTGATGACGACCGTGCCGGAGGCGCCGGCGCGGGCGGCCTTCACGCCGCCCGCGGGGGCGGCGACGAGCCGCGGGTCGCCGCCCGCGGCGGGCTGGGCCCACAGCGCGGGCGCGTCCTGGGGGTCGGAGTCGCCGGGGGCGGGGCGCGAGGAGACGAACAGCAGGTCGCCCGAGGGGGCGAAGACCGGTCCCGAGACGGCCTTGTCGCCACGGGTCAGGCGCCGGGCGGGGCGTTCGCCCTCGGGGTCGATCTCCCACAGGGCCGGCACGAACCGGGCGCGGTCGCTGTCGAGCGTCGCGGCGGTGACGACGAGGCGGCTGCCGTCCGGTGACAGCGCCAGGCCGCCGACGCGCGGCAGATCGGCATAGGAGTCGAGGGCGTGGAAGGCGGTGCCGGGTGCGGCGTCCTGATCAGGGCTTTTCGTCATTCCGTCTTCTTATCACCCGGCACGGACGGGTTTCCATGCCGTTTCGCGGGCGTCTTCCGCCGCGCGGTGACGGCCCCGGTGGCGAGAACCGGCCACCCCGCACCGGGCGCCGGACGGCGGTGGCGCGGACGGCCCGTACCATGGGCGGGCCGGTCTCCCCCGGTGCGGGCACCGCCCGCCGGGGCAGGGGCGCGGCGGCCGGTGCGGCACATCGCGCGGCGGGGGGCTCGTACGGGACATACGGGCGGCCCCGCGCGGTGCCGGCTCCGGCGGACAGCAGAGGGACAGACCCTCGGGGTCCGCGGTGGCGCGGACCGGCCGCACCGGAGAGGAACGAGACGTGCAGTCCCGACGGACGCCGACCGACGTGCTGGCCCGGATGGACAGTCTGCTCGGGGAGGAACCGCCCGCGCGCAGCGGCGCCGTGTGGCGGCTGTCCGAGGGGGACCGGCAGCTGGACGCCAATGTCATCCGGCTCGCGCCCGGCACGGAGGTCCCCGCCCACGTCGAGCCGGACGTGGACGTCCTGCTGTACGTGGTCGGCGGCGGCGGGCGGCTGCGGACGGACGAGGGCGCCGTGGACCTGTCGCCCGGCAGCCTCGTGGCGCTGCCCCGGGGAACGAGCCGTGCGCTGTCGGCGGGGGCGCAGGGTATGGCCCACCTGACCGTCCACCGCAGGCGGCAGGGGCTGAGCATCCGTCAGGGTCCGTCGCGGCCGGTGGGCGGCGTTCCGTCGGTGGCCGCGGCCGCCTGCGCGGCCTGCGGGCGGCGGGTGCGGGAGGCGGACGCGCTGTACTGCGCACGCTGCGGCACCGCCCTGCCGACGGGCTGACACAGGCGGGGCCGGGGCCGGACAGCCGGGCGGTCAGGACGGCGCGCCGCCGCCTTCCCGCCGCAGGACGGCCATCAGCCGCTTTTCCGCCTCGTCGAGGTGGACGCGCATCGCACGCGCGGCGGCCCGGCCGTCGCCCGCGGCGATCGCGTCGAGCACGTCGCGGTGCTCGGCGTACGTCTGCTCCTGGCCGCCGACGCGCAGCTGGAGCCGGTAGACGTGGGTGTGGGGCTGGAGGCGGGCGAGGGTCTCGCGGAGCATGACGTTGCCGCCGGCCACCGCGACGCGGTCGTGGAACCCGGCGTCGCACAGGGCGAAGTCGCGGTAGTGCGCGTACCGGCCGCCGTCGAACGGCTCCCGCGCGCCCTGCCACAGCTCGCGCAGGGCGGCGAGGTCGGCGTCGTCGCGGTGGCGCGCGGCGGCGGACGCGGCGGGCTCCTCCAGGTAGCGGCGCAGGTCGAAGAGTTCGGCGAGGCCGCGCGCGTCGAGCAGCGGGGTGGCGGTGAACCCGGCGAGCGCCCGTTTGGTGACGAGGCCCTCGCTCTCCAGCCGGGACAGGGCCTCGCGCACCGGCGTGGGCGACACGTCGAGGCGCCGCGCGACCTCGTCGATGTTGACCCGCCCGCCCGGCGGGAGGACCTGGTCCATCAGGAGGGAGCGGATCGCCTCGTAGGTGTGCTCGGCGAGGGCGCGCCGCCGCGGCATCGCGCCCGAGGCCCTGGCCCAGGGGTCGTCCGCCGCCCCGTCGGGGCCGGTGGGGTGGGTCATCGGCTGCTCCTCGGTCGCGCGCGGCCCGCTCGGGCCGGGATGGCGATCCTATAGGATTTTTCCGATCGGGTCGGCCGGACGGACCGGACCGGCAGGGAACGAGCCAGCGGGAGGGCCGCCATGCGCATCGAGTCGGTGCGGACCGTCGTCACGAGTCCGGGACGCAACTTCGTGACGCTGAAGATCACCACGTCCGACGGGATCACGGGCCTGGGCGACGCGACGCTCAACGGCCGCGAGCTGGCCGTCGCCGCCTACCTGACGGAGCACGTCGAGCCGCTGCTGACCGGCAGGGACGCCCGGCGCATCGAGGACACCTGGCAGTACCTCTACCGGGGCGCGTACTGGCGGCGCGGCCCGGTGACCATGGCCGCCATCGCCGCCGTGGACACCGCCCTGTGGGACATCAAGGCGCAGGCCGCCGGGATGCCGCTGTACGAGCTGCTCGGCGGCGCGTCGCGGCGCGGCGCCCTCGCGTACGGCCACGCGTCGGGGCGGGACGTGCCCGAGCTGTTCGACTCGATACGCGCCCACCTCGACGCGGGCTACCGCGCCATCCGCGTCCAGACGGGCATCCCCGGCCTCGACTCGGTGTACGGCGTCGCCGCGTCGGCGGCCGGGGGCGGCGACCGGTACGACTACGAGCCCGCGCGGCGCACGGCGCTGCCCGTCGAGGAGGCGTGGGACACCCGCGCGTACCTGCGGCACGTCCCGTCCGTCTTCGAGGCGGTGCGCGCGGAGTTCGGCCCGGAGCTGCCGCTGCTGCACGACGGGCACCACCGCATGACGCCCATCCAGGCCGCGAAGCTCGGCAAGGCGCTCGAACCCTACGACCTGTTCTGGCTGGAGGACGCCACCCCGGGCGAGGACCCGACCGCGCTGCGGCTGATCCGGCAGCACACGACCACGCCGCTGGCCATCGGCGAGGTCTTCAACTCGGTGCACGACTACACGCCGCTGCTCCAGGAGCGGCTGATCGACTACGTGCGCTCCGCCGTCACGCACACCGGCGGCGTCACGGCGATGAAGAAGCTGCTGGACATGGCGGCGGTGTACGGCGTGCGGTCCGGCATGCACGGCCCGACCGACATCTCGCCGGTCGGGCAGGCCGCCGCGCTCCATCTCGACCTGGCGGTGCACAACTTCGGCATCCAGGAGTACATGCGCCACTCCCCCGACACGCTGGAGGTGTTCCGCACGTCGTACACCTTCGAGGACGGCCTGCTGCACCCCTCCGACACCCCCGGGCTCGGCGTCACGCTGGACGAGGAGGCCGCGGCGCGCTTCCCTTACGCCCCGGCGTACCTCCCCGTGAACCGCCTGACGGACGGCACCGTGCACGACTGGTGAGGCGGGGTCAGCAGGCGCAGCCGATGTCGCCGGGCGGGGCGGTCAGGCCGTCGGCGGGGCGGCGGACGAGGCCGGTGGCCGTGCGGACGGGGAAGCCCTCGCGGACCCAGTACTCGTAGCCGCCGGTCATCTCCTTGACGGGGACGCCGAGCCGGGCGAACGCGGCGGCGGCGCGGGTCGCGCCGTTGCAGCCGGGGCCCCAGCAGTACGTCACGGCGACGGCGCCCGGAGGCACGGCGGCGGCGCCGCGCCGGGGGATCTCGGCGGTGGGGAGGTGCACGGCGCCCGGCACGTGCCCGAGGTCCCAGGCCGCGCGGCTGCGGGTGTCCAAGACGACCAGGCCGGGGGCGTCGGCCTCCAGGTCGGCGTGGACGTCGCTGACGTCGGTCTCGAACGACAGGCGGGCGGTGAAGTGCGCGAGGGCGGCGGTGGCGGGCGCGGCGGGGGTGGCGAGGACCGCCGGGGCGCTGAGGGTGTCGGTCATGCGGCGATCCTGCCGGGACGCCGGTGCCGGCGGCGAGTGGCGCGGACGACACCTGTCGCTAAGATGCCGCCATGTCCGTGCCGCTGCCCGCCCCCGCCGTGCCCCGTTCGGGCGCGGCCCGTCGCCGTACCGTCTCGGTGCTCGCGTACGCGGGGATGTCGGTGTTCGAGACGGGGATCGTCACCGAGGTGTTCGGACTGCCGCGCCCGGAATTGGGCGTTCCCTGGTACGAGCTGGCCGTGTGCGCCGAGCGGCCGGGGCCCGTGCCCGTGATCGGCGGCGCGGCGCTGTCGACGCCGCACGGCCTCGACGACTTCGCCGCGGCGGAGACGCTGATCGTGCCGGGCGTGCCGGATGTGGACGGGCCCGTCTCCCCCGGTGTCGTCGCCGCCCTGCGCGCGGCGCACGGGCGCGGCGCGCGCATCCTGTCGATCTGCTCCGGCGCCTTCGCGCTGGCGGCGGCCGGGCTGCTCGACGGCCGCCGCGCGACGACGCACTGGCGCTACGCCGACCGGCTGCGCCGCCGCCACCCGGCGGTGCGCGTGGACCCCGACGTGCTGTACATCGACGAGGGGCAGGTCCTGACCAGCGCGGGCAGCGCCGCCGGGCTCGACCTGTGCCTGCACGTCGTGCGCCGGGACCACGGCGCGGCGGTCGCGAACGCGGTGGCGCGGCGGCTCGTCGTGCCGCCGCACCGCGAGGGCGGGCAGGCGCAGTTCGTGGAGACGCCGGTGGTGGACGATCCGCGGGACGCGCGGGTGGCGCGGAGTGTCGACTGGGCGCTCGCGCACCTGGCGGAGCCGGTGACCGTCGCCGTGCTGGCGCGCAACGCCCATCTGTCGGAGCGCAGTTACCTGCGGCACTTCGCGCGGGCGACCGGGACGACGCCGATCCGCTGGCTGATCGGACAGCGGGTGAGGGCGAGCCTGGCGCTGCTGGAGACGTCGGACGCGCCGGTGGAGCGGATCGCCCGCGCGGTGGGCTTCGAGACGGCGGTGACGTACCGGCACCACTTCGCGCGGATCATGCGGACGTCGCCGACGGCCTACCGGCGCGCGTTCCGCACGGCGGCCTCGTCCGCGGGCTGAGCGCTGTCCGGCAGATCGTGGCCCTCGCCGTCGAGGCGGTAGACGGAGACGTGGGACGGCGACTCGGCGGTGAACTCGGCGCCCTGCCAGTCGGCGTGCCGGGACTCCAGCCGGAATCCGGCGAGCTGGGCCATGAGGTCCAGTTCCGCCGGCCATATGTAGCGGTGCGGGCTGCGGAACGTGCGCGCCTCCGCGCCGTCGCCGAACCGGAAGTGGTGGGAGACGACGTGCTGGCGCAGCACGTCGTAGGTGTCCACGAGGAGGTAGCCCGGTTCCGACCGTCCGACCACGGCCTGCTGGCCGGGCGGCAGCTTCCGCAGTTCGGGGACCCACAGTTCGACGACGAACCGTCCGCCGGGACGCAGGTGGCGGGCGGCGTTGCGGAAGCACGCGACCTGTCCTGCCTGGGTGAGCAGGTTGGAGATCGTGTTGTAGACGAGGTAGACGAGCGAGAACGTGCCGGGGGCGCGGGCGGTCGCCATGTCGCCGACGACGACCGGGACCGCCGCCTCGTCCGCCTTGGCCCGCAGCCGCTCGATCATCGGCGGCGACAGCTCGACGCCGGTGACCGGCACGCCGCGCCGCGCGAGGGGGACGGCCACCCGGCCGGTGCCGACGGCGAACTCCAGCGCGGGGCCGCCGTCGGCGAGCCCGGCCAGGCGGTCCACCGCCGGTTCCAGGACCTCCGGGGCGAACATGCCGGTGCCGGGCGTGTCGTAACCCCGGGCGACGTCGGCGTTCCAGATCTCTTCCTGTGCCATGCCGTCACACGATGCCCGGAACGGCCCGCCGGGGCGACGGGTTTTCCGCCGGGTGCCCGTCAGACGACGGCGAGGGCGTCGATCTCCACGAGCATGGCCTCGTGCGGCAGGCCGACGAAGACGGTGGTGCGGCTCGGCAGGATGCCGCTGGGGCAGTTCTCCTCGACGAACGCGCGGTACGCCTCGTTCATCGCCGCGAAGTGCGCGCGCTCGGTGAGGTAGACGCGGAACATCACGACATCCTCGACGTCGGCGCCGCCCGCCAGGAGGACGGCGCGGACGTTCTCCAGCGTCCGGCGCGTCTGCGCGGCCACGTCGCCCGGGTGGAGGTACTCGCCGGTGGCCGGGTCCTGCGGGCCCTGGCCCGAGACCTGGAGCAGCGGCCCCTTCCTGACGCCCTGGGAGAACCCGTGCGCGGGCGCCGGCGCGCCCTCGGCGCGGATCTGCTCCTTGTCGGCCATCGCCGTACCTCTCTCCTGGTCAACGTCTGTGCGGCACCTACCCTATGGGGTGACGAGAGGGCGGTGACGGCATGGCCGATCTCCTGATCAGGGGCGCCACCGTGGTCGACGGTACGGGGGCGCCGGGCCGCGTCGCCGACGTGACGGTCACCGGGGGCAGGATCGAGGACGTCGGCGGCCCGTTCCCGGCCGCGCGGCGGGTGGTCGACGCGGCGGGCCTGGTGCTGTGCCCGGGCTTCGTCGACATGCACGCGCACTCGGACCTGGGCCTGCTGACCGACCCAGGGCACCTGGCGAAGGTCAGCCAGGGCGTCACGTGCGAGGTGCTGGGACAGGACGGGCTGTCGTACGCCCCGGCCGACGACCGCACGCTCCCGCAGATCCGGCGCGCCGTCGCCGGGTGGAACGGCGATCCGCCCGGCGTGGAGTGGGACTGGCGGAGCGTCGCGGGCTACCTGCGGCGGCTCGACGCGGGCATCGCCGTCAACGCCTGCTACCTCGTGCCGCAGGGCTCGGTGCGGATGCTCGCCATGGGCTGGGACGACCGCCCGCCGACCCCGGCCGAGCTGGACAGGCAGCGCGAACTGGTCGCCACCGGGCTGCGGGAGGGCGCGGTCGGCATGTCGAGCGGGCTGACGTACGCGCCGGGGATGTACGCGGACGACGCCGAACTGACCGAGCTGTGCCGGGTCGTGGCGCGTCACGGGGGCTTCTACGCGCCGCACCACCGTTCGTACGGCGCGGGGGCGCTCACCGCGTACGCGCAGATGATCGAGGTGGCGCGCGCCTCGGGCTGCGCGCTCCACCTCACGCACGCCACGCTGAACTTCGGCGTCAACAGGGGGCGTGCGCCCGAACTGCTCACGCTGCTCGACGCCGCCCTGCGCGATGGCCTGGACGTCACCCTGGACACCTATCCGTACCTGCCCGGCTCGACCACACTCGCCGCGCTGCTGCCGAGCTGGGCGTCCGAGGGCGGCCCGGACGCCACGCTGGCGCGGCTGCGCGACCCGGCGGCGCTGCCGCGCGTACGGCGTGCCCTGGAGGTGGACGGGTCGGACGGCTGCCACGGGGTGCCGGTCGAGTGGGACACGATCCGGATCTCGGGTTCGCGCGACGCGGCGGCGGTCGGCAGGACCGTGGACCGGCTCGCGGCGGAGGCGGGGCGCGCGCCGTTCGACGTGTTCGTGGCGCTGCTGCTCGGGGACGGGCTGTCCACGACGATCCTCCAGCTGGTGGGGAACGAGGAGAACGTCCGCGCGATCATGCGGCATCCGGCGCACATGGGCGGCAGCGACGGGCTGCTCGCCGCCGAGCGCCCGCACCCGCGGGCCTGGGGCACGTTCCCGCGCTACCTCGGGCACTACGTGCGGGACGAGGGCGTGCTGGGGCTTGAGGAATGCGTGGCGCGGCTGACGGGGCGTCCGGCGCGGCGGCTGCGTCTTGAGGGACGGGGGCGGGTGGCGCCCGGCTGCCACGCGGACCTGGTGCTGTTCGATCCGGGGACGGTGCGGGACACGGCGACGTTCGAGGAGCCGCGGCAGGTGGCGGAGGGCATCGCGTACGTGCTGGTGGCGGGGGTGACGGTGATGGACGGCGGGCGGCACACGGGGGCACTGCCCGGCCGGGTGCTGCGGCGGGGACCCGACGGTGTGACGCGGTGACTCACCGGTTCGGGTGATGTCGGGGCCGGTTCGGGTCGGGCGCGGACGGGGCTGGGCAGAGTCCGGGCGTACTCGCCGCCCCGCCCGGAGGAACAGTGATGCGCGTCCTGTGCACGGCCGTCGGTTCGCCCTCGCACGGGCGGGCGCTGCTGCCCCTGGCGCGTGCCCTGGCCGGTGCCGGACACGCGGTGACCGTGGCGGCGACGGAGCCGGTGGCGCCCGTCTTCGCGGACGACGACGTGACCGTGGTCCCCGTCCTGCCGCACCTGCCCTTCATGGACCGGGAGGAGATGGCGCGGGGAGCGGGGGACGCGGGTGAGGACGGGCGGATCGACGTGCTGGCGCGCGTGCTCGCCGAGCGGTACCTGCCCGCGACCTGGGACGTCCTGGCCGGGCTGGCGCGCGAGGTGCGGCCCGACCTGCTGGTGCGGGACGGGATGGACATGGCGGGGTGCCTGCTCGCCGAACGCCTGGGCATCGCGCAGGTGCCGATCCCCTCGGGGTTCGCGAACGTCGCCGATCCGGCGGCGCTGCTGGCGCCGCTCGACCGGGCGCGCGAACGGCTGGGCCTGCCGCCGGGGGACGGGCCCGCGTCGCTGTACCCGTACGGGCGGCTGGACTTCCTGCCGCCCGACTGGTCGTTCGCGGCGCGTCCTGCGCCGGTGCTCGCGTACCGGCAGACCACGGCGGTGGACCGCGTGGCGGCGCTGCCCGACTGGGTGGCGCGGCTCCCGGCGGGGCGGCCGCTGGTGGTCGTGGCCTTCGGGACGGCGCTGCCGATGGTGCGCGCCATGACGGGCGGCGGGCGGCTGCCCGAGGGGATCACGGACCCGGCGGGGGCGCTGGCGGCGATCGTCGCCGCGCTGTCCCGGATGCGGTGCGCGGCGGTCGTCGCGACGGGCGGCATGCCGCTGAACGGGGTGGAGCCGGGGCCGTACGTGAGGCTGGCGGAGCGGATCGCGCAGCCGCTGCTGCTGGAGTGCGCCGACCTGTTCGTGCACCATGGGGGGTACAACGGGGTACGCGAGGCGATCCGCACCGGCACGCCGATGGCGGTGCTGCCGAACTTCGGCGATCAGCCGCACAACGCGCGGCGTGTCGAGGAGTTGGGGCTCGGGGTCCGGCTCACCGACACGCGCCCGGCGGCGCTGGCCGCCGCGTTCGAGGGGGTGCTCGGCGACGCGGACACGGTGGCGCGGGCGCGCCGGGCGCAGCGGGCGGTGCTGGCGCTGCCGGACATCGGGCGGGCGCCCGCCGATCTGGAGGCGCTGGCCGCGCGCGCCCGGCGCACGGCGGCCGTACCGTCGCCGTCGGCACCTGCGCGGATGTGAGACGGGCGCCGCGGCGTCCCTGCGGTGGGGGGCACCTCCCAGGCCTACTTGGGCTCGGAGGAACCTCGCCGCGTTGTCGCATCGCGCGAGTACGAGCTGCGGGCCACCGCATCCGACAACGCGGTCCGACGCGACAAGACCCGCACGACGCGCCCTGGTTGTGGCGGAGCCGACGCGATGTCGGCAGTTCGGGCGCGGCGACGCCCGCCTCGACGACTCCGCACAGGTGAGTGCTGCCGGACGGCCTGCCGCGTCAACGGCCGGTGCCGCGTGGGCAGTCAGGACGCGTGGGCTCCCGGTTTCCGGTCCGGCGTGCAGTTGCCCCGGTGCGGGGCGGCCCAGCCCGTCAACGGCCGGTGCCACGCGGGTAGTCGGGATGCTTGCGCCGGGACCGATCCGCGGAAGACACCTGCTGGTCGTGGCGCAGCCGGTGAGGTCCGGTCGGTGGGCTGGGCGGGTCTGCCTCTGGTTCCGGTGGTGTCCCGGCAGGGCACCGCCCCCTCCCGGGGTGCGTGGGAGGGGGCGGTGGTGGGGGGTGGGGTGGTTGGCCTGTGGTGTCAGCCGGTGGTGGTGAAGTGGGCGGTGAGGTCGAGCGGTCCGTCGACCGTGAGGGTCAGCGACGCGCCGCCGTCCAGGGGTTCACCGTCCGCCGTCCAGTGGTCGAAGCGGTACCCCGGTGCCGCCTCCGCCGTGGCCGTCACGGTGCTGCCGCGTTCCCAGCGTCCCGGTTCGACCTGGTGGCCGCCCAGGGTGACGGTGCCGCCCGCGGCCGGTTCCGCCTCGGCGCGCACCGGGTCGCTGGCCATGTTGATGGCCATCACGTTGACCAGGCGGACGGGTCCGCTGCTGGTCGCGCCGTTGTAGCGGGCCAGGTTGACGGCCGTGACGTCGGTGTCCTCCGCGGCGCTGACGACGACGCCGTTCTCGTTGAGGTTGTCGGTGCCGAGGTTCTGCGCGGTCACCTCGCCCGCGGTGACGACCAGGCCGTTGCGGTAGCCGTAGCCGAAGACGTCGAGCAGCATGAGGCCGCGCGCGCCGTCCACCGTCACGAGGTCGGACCGCGCCCGGGTGTACCGGTCGATGACCTGCGGGAAGATGCTCGACTCCAGGCCCCATCCGGCGAGCGCGTAGCCGACGCGGGCGGTGGCGTTGCCGTTGGACAGGACGCCCTCGATCCGGCCGTCCTCGGACGCGCCGACGCGGATGCCCGCGTTGAAGTAGGCGCCGGCCAGCTTGCGGACGAGGAAGTCGTCGCTGTCGCCCATGTCCACGCCGTTCCAGGCGTTGGGCAGGCCGACGTTGACGACGTACACGCCGTCGGCGTCGCCGCGGATCGCGTACGGGTAGGCCGCGACGCTCCCGGCCGGGGCGGCGCTGTTCTCCGGGTAGAACACGCGCAGGCCGCTGACGCCCGCGCCGTTGCCGGAGAGGGTGAGGAACGCCGTGGCCGTCGCCGCGTCCTCGGTCCCGCGGCCCTCGCGGGCCATCAGGACCGTGCCGCCGCTGGAGCCGAGCAGGTCGCGGTTGGGGCCGGCGGACGCGCCGCGCAGTTCGACGCCGCGCGGGACGTCGAGGTGGCCGTCCACGCGGTACCAGCCGGCCCGCAGGTAGACGATGCCGCCCCCGGCGCGTCCTGCCCGGTCGAGCGCGCCCTGGATGGCGCGGGTGGCGTCGCGTTCGGGCAGGACGCCCACGCCGTGGGGGGCGTCGACGTCGTAGAGCACGCCGCGCCTGGCCTGCGGGGCGGGCTCGACCTCGTGGCGCTCGGGCAGTTCGCCGGCGAGCCGGTGGACGGTGCCCTCGACGGCGCCGGTCAGTTCGACGCCGGTGAGCTTCACGTAGCCGCCCGCGTTGTTGTCCACGGCGGCGACGCTGCCCTCCAGCACGCTGTCGGCGAGCTGCATGCCCCAGCGGTCGTCGATGCCGTCGACCAGGAGCGCCGTGTCGGTCCTGCGGACCTCCGTCTCCAGGAACGAACCGGTGAACTCGGCGCGCTGGCCCCGTACGACGTGGATGCCGGTGCGGTAGTCGGAGACGCTGACGCGGTGGAACTGGTCCCACTCCAGGTCGCCGAGGGTGAGTCCGGTGCCGTTGGCGCGTGTCCAGGCGTCCAGGGTCGCGCGGGCGGGCGGGTCGTAGGCGGCGGGGGCGTCGGCCCAGTAGGAGTTGTCGAAGACGATGTTCTCCCAG
Organism: Streptomyces sp. NPDC049879; assembly: GCF_044461265.1. NCBI lineage: Bacteria > Bacillati > Actinomycetota > Actinomycetes > Kitasatosporales > Streptomycetaceae > Streptomyces > Streptomyces sp. NPDC049879. The sequence continues at coordinate 35,044 of NZ_JBITKT010000008.1, forward strand.
GTGCCGACGTCGGCGCCGTTGTAGGCGGTGGCGCCTTCGAACAGCGCGGTGCCGCGGACGTTGCGCACGGTGGCCGACTCGTGGACCTGGCCGCTCGACGGCGCCTGGCCCCGGTCGTTGGCCATCGTGCTCAGGCCGATGCCCCGGTAGGAGTTGAGCATGGTCACGTCGGAGACCGTGCTCATCATGTAGTTCTCGTCGCTGGCCCAGGCGCGCCCCGGGATCTGGAACGTGTAGTTGTAGGGGACCGGGTCGGCGGCGTCCTGCTCCGGGTAGTACGTGGTCAGGCCGGAGACCCCGGCGCTGCCGCCGATGCGGAAGAGGACCGGTCCCTCGTCGCCCGGCGGGAGGTCGGCGGTGACGACGGTGCCGTAGTCGCTGCCGCGGGTGTCGGGGTCGCGGCGGTCGCCGCGCAGGGTGCAGAACGCGAAGACCTCGACGGTGTCGGTGACGCGGTACGTCCCGGCGGGGAGCCAGACGGTGCCGCCGCCCGCGTCGTAGCAGTCGTAGATGGCCTGCTGGATGGCGGCGGTGGAGTCGGCGCGGCCGGTGGGGTCGGCGCCGTAGCGGCGGGCGTCGAAGTCGGCGACGATCCAGCCCTCGGAGGAGTGGCGGGTGTCCACCAGGCGGGGGCGCGGGGTGACGGTGCGTTCCTGCCGGATCTCGACCTCGGAGACCGTCTGGGTATCGGCCGCCTCCATGTAGCCGGTCAGGGCGAGGCGCACGTACCGGGCCTGGACGGTGTCGAGGCGCAGGCGGACTTCGCGGTTGGGCTCGGTGCCGCCGGCGAGTCTGACGGTGCGGAAGTTCCGGCCGTTGGTGGAGACCTGGACCTCGAACGCGGTGGACAGGCGCGCACCGAAGGTGACCCGTACGTCGTTGATCCGCCGGTTGCGGCCGAGGTCGAGGGTCAGCCACTCGCCGTCGCCGCCGGTGCCGCTGACCCAGGCGGTGCCGGGGTCGCCGTCCACGGCGGCGGCCGGGTCGCCGCCGCTGCTCGCGGTCGCGGTGGCGCCGCCCGCGAGGTTCGTGTCCACGACGAGGGACTCGAAGGTGACGAGCGCCTCGCGCAGGGCGGCGAGGGCGGCCTTGGCCTGTTCGCCGGTCAGGTCGTCCTGCCCGGCGGTCTCGGCGGCGGCCGCGATGGCGGCGGCCAGGTCGTCCTTGGCGCCCGCGGGGTACTGCCCGTCGCGGTCGCCCTCGCGGGCGGCGTCCAGGGTGCGGCGCGCCGTATCGACGAAGCGGTCGAGCCCGGCGGCGGGCTCCAGCGCGGCGGCGAGCGCGGTGACGCGCAGGGCGGCCACGCTCACGTCGCCGCCCTCGGCGGCGACCCGGAAGTCCGCGCCGTTGGAGCGGTTGGTGAGGATCGCGTCGTCCAGGGCGAACGTGTGGGTGCGCCACTCGCCCGAGCCGGTCAGCGGTACGACCTGGGTGGGCCGGAAGCGGTCGATCAGCTCGTCGCCCGGGGAGTCGTAGTGCAGCAGGAAGCCGCCGGTGCCCTCGTCCAGGTAGTCGACGCTGACGAGGACCGGGCCCGTGTGGTCGTACGCGTACGTGTCGTCCACGCTCGCGTAGAAGAAGCCGGTGCCGCCCGCCTGGTCGGTGCGCCAGAAGCCGCGCCCGTCGTGCGAGCCGGTGACCAGCGCGTCGGGGTTGTCGCCCGCGCGGACGGACAGGGCCCTGGTGTCGAGGGAGGCGCCCAGGCGGGCCGACGCGCCGACGGCGCTGACGCGCAGGGCCGTGACGGTGATGTCGGCGGCCTCGCCGTCCTGTTCGCCGGTGAGGACGAGCCCCGGGGCACCGGCGGCCGGGACCTCGATGGCGGCGGTGCGCCACGTGTCGGAGCCGGTGAGGGCGATCCGCTGGACGGCGTCCCCCGCGGTCAGCACGAGGTCGCCGTCGCCCGCGTCGCGGTAGGTGACGCTGGCGCCGAGCAGGCTGCCGCCCGGCAGGTCGGTGAGCCAGTCCTCGTCGAACGCGAACGCCAGCTCGCCCGTTCCCGCGGCGGCGTCGGTGGCCCAGAAGCCGCGGCCGTCCAGCTCACCGGTGCGCAGTCCGGCGGGGTCCTGGCCCGCCGAGGCGTCGATGCCCAGGGTGCGCGGCTCCTCGCCGAGGTCGGCGCCGAGTCCCTGGGGGTACATCAGCTGGCCGACGGGTGGCGGCGCGGCGTGCGCGGCGGGCAGTGCGGGGACGAGCACCAGGGACAGCAGCAGCACCAGGATCGTGGTGGCGCGCGATCTGGGCGGTCCCGTGGTGGGCGTGGGCGGGGAATGCACGGTCTACCTCCCGGTAGGAACGGGGCGGGCTCAGGCGGAGAGTGCGTGAGGCGCGGGTGCGGGGCGTGCCGGTCGTCCGGCGGGATGCGGTGGTGGCGGCCGGTCGCGAACGGTCATGCGGTCCCCTTCGAAGCGCCGTGACGGGGGTCATGTAAATCCAATGGATTGACTAAGTCAATGCTCCGGGAGCGGGAAATCGGTCCGAACTCGGCGCTACCATGCGCCACATGGGGCCCTTCGGGGACCTGCAGGAGACTTACCGTGCAGCGATACACGTCCGGATGGGACACGTAGTGGCTTTACAGTCCGGGCGTGGGTGTTGGATGTGCCCATGCGTGACCACCAGGAACTGCCGCTCTCCGGAGCCGACCGCGAGGCGCTCCTCGCCTGGTCGGAGGCCGGGCCCGACCGGTCCGTCCGCGCGCGGATCGTGCTGGACGCCGCCCGGGGCGTCTCCGTCTCGGAGAGCGCCCGCGCCCTCGGGGTCTCCCGGCCCACCGTCACCTCCTGGCGCAACCGCTACGCGGCCCAGGGCCTGTCCGGCCTCGAACACCGGCCGCGCACGGGCCGGCCGCCGCGGATCGACGAGGCGGCCGTCGTCGCCGCGACGCTGGCGGGCCCTCCCCCGCCGCGCCGCGCCTGGTCGGCGCGCGCCCTCGCCGACCACCTGGGCATCTCCCACACGGCGCTCGGCGGCGTGTGGCGGCGCTGGGGCGTCGGCGGCGAACGCCTCGCGCCGGTCGCCCTGCCCCTGACGCCGCCGCTGGCCTGCCACCGGCCGGTGCTGCTCGGCCTGTGGCGGGGCGGCGGGGCGGCCGCCGTGCTGCTCGCCGAGAGCACGGCCGAGCCCGTCCGTGACGCGGCCGCCGCCCCCGCCGACGAACGGCGGGCGTTCGCCGCCGCGCTCGGCGCGGTGACGGCCGGGGCGCGGGGCGGCCCCTCCGGCGCGGCCGACGGGGACACCGCCGGTCCGGCGGAGCTGGTGGAGTCGGTGCGCCGGGCGCGGCCCGGCGCCGGACCGCTGCACCTCCTCCTGTGGGACCCCCACCGCCGCGTCACCGGACTCCCGGACGGCGACGGCGGGCTGACGGTCCACCGGGCGAAGGAGTACCCGGACTGGCCCGCCACCCTGACGGTGCTCTGCCTGCTCGAACTGCTCGGCCGCCCCCGCGCCGCCCGCCCGGCGCTGGAGTCGCTGCTGGCGGCGCTGCGCGCGGGGGCGGCGCGGTGGCAGCGCCCGGGGGAGGCCGACGCGCCGGAGCCGCCGCCGCGCGCGCCCCGCGCGTTCGACCAGCCGGCGCTCGGCTCGTTCAACGAGAAGCTGGTCATCGAGTCGATCCGCGAGGCGGGCGCGCTGAGCCGGGTGGAGATCGCGCGGCGCACGGGCCTGACGCCGCAGGCCGTCTCCCGGATCACGCGCAACCTGCTGACCGAGCGGTTCCTGGTGGAGGACGTCCACCGGCCCGGGGGCAAGGGCAAGCCGCGGGTGCCGCTGCGGCTGCGCGCGGACGCCGCCTGCGCCGTGGGCATCCACCTCGACCCGGAGATGGTCACGCAGGTGCTGGTGGACCTGTGCGGCGGGGTGGTGGACCAGCGGCAGCTGCCGCTGCGCGGGCGCAGCGATCCCGAGTGGGTGATCGGCCGGATCGCCGCGATGGCGCGGGAGGCCGTCGCGGCGTCGGGGTTCGGCGCGGGGACGCTGCTCGGGGCGGGTGTCTCGGTGCCGGGGCCGCTGGACGCGGACGCCGGGGTGATCCTGGACCCGCCGCTGTTCGACGGCTGGCGGGACGTGCCGCTGCGGGCCGCGCTCACGGCGCGCCTCGGCGTGCCGGTGACGGTCGAGAAGGACGCCACCGCGGCGGCCATCGGCGAGCGCTGGATCGGCGCGGCGGAGCGCGCGGGCGACTTCGTCTACCTCTACCTGGGCACGGGCGCGGGCTGCGGCGCGTTCCTCAACGGCGACGTGTACCGGGGGCGGACGGGGAACGCGGGCGAGTTCGGGCAGTTGTGCGCGCTGGCGGTCGGGCGGTTCACGCCGGAGGGCGGCCCGGCGATGGTGGCCGAGTGCGCGCCGATGTCGGCGGTGGTGGACAAGGCGGTGGCGGCCGGGCTCGACGTGCCGCGGCGGCCGGGGTCGTACGGGCGGGTGTGCGCCGCCGCGGCGGCGGGCGACCCGCGGGCGGTGCGCGCCGTGCGGGAGGTCGCGCGGGTGGTGGCGCAGGGCGCGATCGGCGTGGTCGACCTGCTGGACACGACGACGCTGGTGGTCGGCGGACCGGCCGTGCCCGCGCAGGTGGCGGACCTGTACCTGACGGAGATCGCCGCCGCCGTGAACCGGTTCCCGGTCGCGCGCAGTCTCCGGCGGGTGCACGTGGCGCACTCGCTGCTGAACGAGTCGGCCGCCGCGATGGGGGCGGCGTCCGGGGTCTTCCACGCCTCCTTCGTGCCGCGGCTGCGCACGCACGCGCGGGGCGGGGCGGGCGGCTTCGCGGCGGGATGAGGCGCGCTCCGTTCCGGGCTCCGTCCCTGGAGCGGCAATTAAAACGCTTCCCTCCGGTGGGGACGCGCCCCTGTTCGCTGCCCCGGTAAGCCCTTGCCGTACACGGGTCGAGCAGGCCGCATTGACTTAATCCATCCATTGGATTTTCATAATCGGCATGCATCGCGATCCCGCGCTCATCGAACGACGCCTTCACCGAGTGCTCACCCAACGCATCGTCCCCGCCGTCCACGCGGACGCCGTCGCCCTGGACGTGGCCGCCTGGACCGTGCCCGGCGAGCCCGTCCCGGCCGCCGAGGCGCTGGCCGCGTCGTACGAGCCGGTGCGGCCCGGCCACCGGTGGGGGCCCGCGTGGTCCACCTGCTGGTTCCGGATCAGCGGCACGGTGCCCGCCGCGTGGGCCGGGCGGCGGGTGGAGGCCGTGCTCGACCTGGGCTTCGACGCCACCAAGCCGGGGTTCGCCGCCGAGGGCCTGGTGCACCGGGCGGACGGCTCGGTCGTCAAGGCCCTCAATCCGCGCAACGGCTGGCTGACCGTGGCGGAGTCCGCCGAGGGCGGCGAGGAGTTCACGTACTGGATCGAGGCCGCCGCCAACCCGCTGATCCTCGACGACGGCCCCGGCGGCGTGCCGTTCCTGCCCACCAGGCGCGGCGACCGCGCCGCCTGGCTCGAGGACGGCGGGGCCACCGCCGCGGACGAGCCGCTGTACCGGCTGGCGCGCGCCGAGCTGACCGTCTTCGAGCCGGGGGTCTGGGAGCTGGCGCAGGACTTCGACGTGCTGCACGGCCTGATCACCGAGCTGCCCGCCGACTCGACGCGCCGCTGGCAGGTGCTCGACGGCGTGGAGGCCGCGCTCGACGCCGTGGACCTGCACGACATCGCCGGTACGGCCGCCGCCGCGCGCGCACTCCTGGCGCCGCTGCTGGCCGAGCGCGCGGGGGACTCCGCCCACCGGATATCCGCCGTGGGCCACGCGCACATCGACACCGCCTGGCTGTGGCCGCTGCGCGAGACCGTCCGCAAGGTGACCCGGACGGTGGCCAACGCGGTCAACCTCATGGACGAACACCCGGAGTACCGGTTCGTCATGTCGCAGGCGCAGCAGCTCGCCTGGCTCAAGGAGCACCGGCCCGAGCTCTTCGCGCGTGCGGCCGAGAAGGCCGCCGCCGGGCAGTTCCTGCCCACCGGCAGCCTGTGGGTGGAGCCGGACACCAACATCACGGGCGGCGAGTCGCTGGTGCGCCAGTTCGTGCACGGGAAGCGGTTCTACCTGGAGGAGTTCGGCACCGAGACCGAGGAGATGTGGCTGCCGGACACGTTCGGCTACAACGCGGCGCTGCCGCAGCTGATGAAGCTGGCCGGGGTCCGCTGGTTCCTCACCCAGAAGATCTCGTGGAACACGACGAACTCCTTCCCGCACCACACGTTCTGGTGGGAGGGCATCGACGGCACCCGGATCTTCAGCCACTTCCCGCCGGTCGACACGTACAACGCCGAGCTGTCCGGCGCCGAACTCGCGCACGCCGAGCGGAACTTCAAGGAGAAGGGCCCGGCCGGGCGCTCCCTGGTGCCGTTCGGCTACGGCGACGGCGGCGGCGGTCCCACCCGCGAGATGCTGGGCCGGGCGGCCCGGCTCGCCGACCTGGCGGGCTCGCCCCGGGTGGACATCGAGAAGCCGGCGGACTTCTTCGAGAAGGCGCACGCGGAGTACGGCGCGAAGGCCCCGGTCTGGTCGGGCGAGCTGTACCTGGAGCTGCACCGGGGCACCCTGACCAGCCAGCTCAAGACCAAGCAGGGCAACCGCCGCAGCGAACACCTGCTGCGCGAGGCCGAGTTGTGGTGCGCGACGGCAACCGTGCGCACCGGCGCCGCGTACCCGTACGCGCAGCTGGACCGGCTGTGGAAGACGGTGCTCACCCACCAGTTCCACGACATCCTGCCCGGCTCGTCCATCGCCTGGGTGCACCGGGAGGCGGAGGAGACGTACGCCCGTGTGACGGCCGAGCTGACGGCGCTGGTGGACGAGGCGCAGCGCGCGCTGGCGGGTCCGGCGGACGCGGACGGCGCCGCGCTGGTGTTCAACGCCGCGCCGTACGCCCGTGGCGGCGTCCCCGCCCTCGGCGCCGAGCCCGCGCCCGAGCCGGTGCCCGCGGCGTCCGCGCCCGGCGGGCCGCTGGTGCTCGACAACGGCCTGCTGCGCGTACAGGTGGACGAACGCGGCCTGGTCACCTCGGTGTTCGACCTCACCGAAGAGCGCGAGGCACTCCCGCCCGGCGGCAGTGCCAACCTGCTCCAGCTGCACCAGGACTTCCCCAACCAGTGGGACGCCTGGGACGTCGACGTCTTCTACCGCAACACGGTCACCGACCTCACCGAGGCCGACGAGGTCACCGCCGTGGACGGCGGCGTGCGGGTGGTGCGGACGGTCGGCTCGTCCACCGTCACGCAGACCCTCACCCTGTTGCCGGGCGCCCGCCGTCTCGACATCGACACCGAGGTGGACTGGCGGGAGCGCGAACGGCTCCTGAAGGCCGCGTTCCCGCTCGACCTGCGGGCCGACCACTCGCGCGGCGAGATCCAGTTCGGCCACACCCAGCGGCCCACCCACTCCAACACCAGCTGGGAGGCGGCCAAGTTCGAGTTCTGCGCGCACCGCTGGCTGCACGTGGCGGAGCCGGGCTGGGGCATGGCGGTGGTCAACGACTCGACGTACGGGCACGAGATCACGCGCGACGTCCGCGAGGACGGCGGCACGACGACCACGGTCCGCCTGTCGCTGCTGCGCGGGGCGCGGTTCCCCGACCCGGAGGCCGACCTGGGCACGCACCGGCTGCGGTACGCGCTGGTGGTGGGCGCGACGCTGGGCGACGCGATCCGGGAGGGCTACGCGTTCAACCTCCCCGAGCGCCGGGTGCCCGGCTCGGCGGCGTCGGTGGCGCCGCTGGTGTCGGTGGACCACGAGGCGGTGGTGGTCGAGGCGGTGAAGCTGGCCGACGACGGGAGCGGCGACGTGGTCGTGCGGCTCTTCGAGTCGCTGGGCGGCCGGGCCGTGACCACCCTGGCGGCGGGCTTCCCGCTGGCCGGGGCGGTGCTCACCGACCTGCTGGAACGCCCCCTGCCGGACGCGCCCGCGGTGGACGGCGGGCGGCTGACGCTGCGTCCGTTCCAGATCGTGACGGTGCGGCTGACGCCGGGGGCATAGCGCCCTCCTCCCGCAGGGCCCCCTCCCGGTCCGGTGGCGAGCCGTCCTCGCCACCGGATTGGGAGGGCCACGGGCTGGGCAGGGTCATCCTGTCGTCACCCGACGTGTCATGGTCATGACGCACGGGCCATGGCCGGGCGGGTCCCCTCCCCCACCCCCACGGAGGCAGCTCATGCCGTCCCGCACCTCCTTCCGCACCACCACCCGCGCCCTCGCGACCGCCGCCGTCGTCCTCGGCGCCTCCCTCACCGGGACCGCGCAGGCCGCGGAGGCGGCGCCCACCGGCGACGTGTCCGCGGCCGCGGTCGTCCTCACCTACGACGCGAGCGGCTCCGCCGAGTTCGCGGGCGCCGTCGCCAGCGGCGCCGCCGTCTGGAACTCCTCGGTGTCCAACGTCCGCCTGGAGCCGGTCGCCCCCGGCCGCCGCGCCAACATCCGGATCGTCGCCGACAACGGCTGGCCCCGCGCCCAGACCACGAGCCTGGGCAACGGCACCGTCTGGATGGGCCGCCAGGCCGTGAACGAGGGCTACCACACCGTCCGCATCGCCGCCCACGAACTCGGGCACATCCTCGGGCTGCCCGACCTCAAGCCCGGCCCCTGCTCCAGCCTGATGTCCGGCTCCACCGGCGGCGTCTCCTGCACCAACATCTACCCCAACGCCCAGGAACGCGCCTGGGTCGAAGACGACTTCGCGACGGCCCTCGCCGCGCCCGCCGCCGCCGCGCGCTGACGGGACCGGGGCGCGCGCCACCGCGCCCGTACGGCGACGCGGCGGGCGGGAATCCAGGTGCCCCCGGCTCCGGGCGCACCTACACTGCTGCCGCCACCACGTCCCGTCACCGGCCGCGCACCCGCGCGCCCCGGCCACGGCGCACCCCGCCGTACCGCACCCAGGAGCCCCGCGTGCAGGCAGCCGTCACCGTCACCCCCGCCCGGATACCCGAGCTGCTGCTCGGACTCGCCACCGTGCGGCCGGTGTTCCTGTGGGGCGCGCCCGGCATCGGCAAGTCGTCCCTGGTGCGGTCGTTCGCCGACTCGCTCGGTCTCGAGTGCGTCAGCCTGCTGGGCACCCAGCTCGCGCCCGAGGACCTGATCGGCGTCCCCCAGATCCGGGACGGCCGCTCGGTGTTCTGCCCGCCCGCCGCCATCGCGCGCGACGAGCCGTACGTCCTCTTCCTCGACGAGCTGAACGCGGCGACGCCCGACGTGCAGAAGGCGTTCTACTCGCTGATCCTCGACCGCCGCATCGGCGACTACACGCTGCCCGACGGCTCCCTCGTCATCGGCGCGGGCAACCGCGCCACCGACAACGCCCTGGCCAGGCCGATCGCGTCCGCCCTGGTCAACCGTCTGACGCACGTCCACCTCACCGCCTCGGCCGAGGACTGGCTGGTCTGGGCGGGCGAGCACGGCATCCACCCCTGGATCACCGACCACCTGACCGACCGGCCCGACCACCTGTGGTCGAAGCCCCCGCGGACCGAGGAGCCGTTCTCCACGCCCCGCTCCTGGCACATGCTCTCGGACGCCCTGCACTCCTTCGGCCGGGACCTGGACGAGGAGACCCTGAAGGTCCTGGCCCACGGCACCCTGACGCCCGCGCACGCCACGGCGTTCTGCGGCTACGTCAAGATCGTCCGGCACGCGTACGGCATCGAGGCCATCCTGAAGGGCGACGCGTCCTGGCCCCGCCGCGTGGAGGACCGCGACCTGCTGTACTACCTCGCCGACGCGTTCCGCGGCCGCCTGGTCAAGGAGCTGCCCGCCGAGAAGGGGTACGCGTCGGCGGCGGGCCGGGAGACGGCGTACCGCGCCAAGGCGCTGCTGGTGCAGCTCGCCGAGATCTCCGTCGAGGTGGCCCAGACGGTCCTGGCCGACGACGAGGACGGCAACCCGGTGCTGCCCTCCTGGTTCGTCATCGAGGCCGCCCGCGACCTGCCGCGGCTGGTCGAGGCGCGCCGGTGAGCCGCCGCGGCAAGGCGGCGCGCGACCGCGACGCGGACGCGGCCGCCGAGGCGTACGAGGCGGGCGTGGCGCTCGTCAGCCCGGTGCTCGCCGGTCTGCGCTTCACGGCGTGCCGGGAGGCGGACTGCCCCGTGACGCCGCGCGGCGGCCTGATCCGCGCCGACTCCCTGGGCCGCCTCCACTCGCATCCCCGCCGCCGCGCCCTGCCGGAGCAGTGGGCCTGGGCCGTCTCCCACGCGCTCCTGCACCTCGGCTTCGGGCACCTGCCCGCCGCCGCCGGACCGCGCGAACAGCCGGACCGTTTCCTCGTCGCCGCGCGCTGCACAGTGGTCAACCGCTTCCTGGTGACGTTCGCCGGGGCGCTGGTCCCGGCCGACGCGCCCGCCGCGTACCCGGGCGGCGACGAGGAGGAACTGGCCGCCCGCTGGCGCCGCGACGGCCTCCCCGCCGCGTACGCCGCCTGCGGGACGGCGGGCGAATCCCCCGACCAGCTGCTCGTGCCCTGGGACGACAAGTGGTCGCGGCCCACGGACTGGGAGCGGGTGTTCGCCGCCGCACTGAGCCGCGCGGTCGCCGAGGCCGTGGACCTGGCGGGCGGCCGCCGCGCCCCGGGCGGCGGGCCCGGCGCGGCGCCCGCGCCGTGGCAGCGCGCGCTGGACTGGTTCGTCGCCTCCTACCCGCTGCTCGGCGGCATCGCGGCCGGGATGCGGCTCGTGGCCGACCGGGAGCTGGCCAGGGCGCACGGCATCTCCGTCGCGGCGGTCGACACGGGCGCGGGCGAGATCTACGTCAACCCGGACCGCGCGCTGGAGGACGAGGAGTGGCGCTTCGTCCTGGCGCACGAGATGCTGCACGCCGCCCTGCGCCACGGCGACCGCCGCGGCATGCGCGACCCGTACCTGTTCAACGTGGCCTGCGACTACGTGGTCAACGACTGGCTCGTCCAGATGCAGGTCGGCCTGATGCCGGACGGGCTGCTGCACGACCCCGCGCTGCGCGGCCTGTCCGCCGAGGAGGTGTACGACCGGATCGCCGGTGACCTGCGGCGCCTGCGGCGGCTCGGCACCCTGCGCGGCAAGGGCGCCTGCGACCTGCTGGGCGCGCCGCTCACGCCGCCGCGCGCGTACGTGGACCTGGACGAGTTCTACCGGCGCGGCCTCACCCAGGGGCTCGACCTCCACCGGCGGAAGGGGCGCGGCCTGCTGCCCGCAGGACTCGTCCAGGAGATCACCGCGCTCAGCCACCCGCCCATCCCCTGGGACGCGCAACTGGCGCGGTGGTTCGACGAGTTCGTGCCGAGGCCGGAGCCGGTGCGCACGTACGCGCGCCCGTCGCGCCGCCAGGCGTCCACCCCCGACATCCCGCGCGCGGGCCGCTACCTGCCGACGGAGGATGTGCCGCGCTGCACGTTCGGGGTGGTGCTCGACACGTCGGCCTCGATGGACCGCGTGCTGATCGGCAAGGCGCTGGGGGCCATCGCGTCGTTCGCGCAGTCGCGTGACGTCCCGTCGGCGCGCGTCGTGCACTGCGACGCGGCCCCGCACGACGCGGGGTACGTGCCGGTCGCGGACCTCACCGGCCGTGTCCGCGTGCACGGGCGGGGCGGCACCGTCCTCCAGCCGGCGGTCGACCTGCTGCTGGGCGCCGACGACTTCCCGGAGGACGCGCCGGTGCTCGTCATCACCGACGGGGAGTGCGAGCCGCTGCGCGTCCGGCGCACGCACGCGTTCCTCGTCCCGCGCGGCGCCCGGCTGCCGTTCGCGCCCCGGGGGCCCGTGTTCTCCGTGCGCTGACGGGGGCTCGCGGGAGCGGTCGGGAGGCGCGTGGGGGCCCGTCGGAGCGGCCCGGTGCGCCCGCGGCTCCGGCGCGCGGCACGGGCGGCGTGACAGGGGGGCACCAGCGGGCCGGGAGTGGCGGCACGGCGGCCCCCGGCGGCGCGACGACGCGGGGGGAGGGGTCCCCCTGTCGGTGCAAGGACCGCTTGATCATCGCTCTCCGTGGCCACTACGCTACGTCCACGTTCGGCCGTGGACAGCTCCGCCCATGGCCGAGGAGGGGGAACGGAACCATGCCATCGTCACTCGACGCGCATACCACCGGGGTGCCCGCACGGCCGCCCGCGGCGGCGGGACCCGTCGCGACGCTCGGTCCCTCCGGGACGAGCAGTGAGGCGGCGGGGAGCCACCTCACGCGGCACATCGACCGTACTCCGGGGTCGCCCGTCGCCCTGTTCGGGACGTACGAGGACGCCAGGGACGCCGTGCTCGCGGGCACGGCGGACCGCCTGCTGGTGGCGAACGCCTACCGGGGGATCGACTCGTTCTACATGGACCTGCGCCTCGGCCTCGCGCAGGCGTTCGTCTTCGACACCCCGCACTACGGGCTGGCGGTGCGCACCTCGGCGCCGGTCCCGCTGAAGTGCACCGTGGTCACCCACCCCGCGCCGCGCGACCTGATCGCGCAGCTGATGCCGCCGGGGTACGGCGTCGCCGGGATCGCGTTCGCCACGTCCACGAGCGAGGCGGCGCGGCACGCGGCCGACGGGGGCGCGGAGATCGCCCTCACCACCGCGCCCGCGGCGGCGCTGCACGACCTGCGGTTCATCTCCGCCACGCGCCCGATACGCATGCTCTGGTCGGTGTTCGGGCGGAGCGGGCGCGACGCCTGACGGACGCGGGGAACTGCCAGGAACGGCGCGCGGAACAGTGGGAACGTGATGGTGGAACAGAACGCCGGACACGGACGGGCGGTCACCGAGCCCGCCCCCGCCGCACCCGTCGTCCCGTCGGCGGGCGCCGGCGGGGGCGCGCGGCGCGGCCGTGGCACGGGAGTGGCGGCCGTGCTGCTCTCGGCGGCGCTGCTGAGCAGCTCGTACACCCTGACCGAGGTGGCGCTGCGCGACGTGCCGCCGCTGACGATCGGCCTGCTGCGGTTCACGGCCGCGGCGGCGCTGCTCGCGGTCTGGGTGCACCTGGTGCGCGGCCATCCGGCGCCCGACCGCGCCGACCGCACGCGGCTCGCGCTCGGCGGGCTGCTCGGCATCACGCTGTACTTCGCCGTCGAGAACGTGGGCGTCGAGCTGGCCACGGCGACGGACGCCGCGCTCCTGGTCGGCGCCTACCCGGCGCTCACGGCGCTGCTTGAGCTGATCGTCCACCGGCAGCGCACCAGCGCGGGCGGGCTGGCCGGGATCGGGCTGTCCGTCGCGGGCGTGTGCCTGGTCGTCGGCTTCACCCCGGACGGAGGGACCGAACGCTGGGCGGGCGACGTCCTGCTCGTGCTGAGCGGCGTCGTCTGGGCGTTCTACAACTTCGTCACCCGCGACGTCGGCAGCCGCTGTCCGGCCGACCAGGTCCTCTACTACCAGGCGCGTACGGGCGCGCTGGCGTTCCTGCCGCTGGCCCTGCTGGAGTGGGGCTCCTGGCGGGAGTTCGCCGCCCCGGTCACCACGGTCGCGTCACTGGCCGCGCTGACCCTGCTGTGCTCCATCGCCGGGCTCGGGCTCTACGCCAAGGGGCTGCAGCACCTGCGGTCGAGCACGGCCGTCAACCTGCTGAACCTCGTCCCGGTGTTCGGGCTGATCATCCCCGTGGTGGCGCTCGACGAGGACGTGACCGCGCTCCAGGTGCTCGGCGGTCTCGTCGTCATCATCGGCGTCACCGTCACCACCCGCGGGGACGGCCGGAGCTGAGCGCCGGTGCGCTCCTCCCCCTCCCCCACCTCCATCCATCCCTTCCTGAGAGAGACCGGAACAGATGACCGAGAACGCGACCGTGAGCCCCACGACCCACAAGGCAGCGCTGCTGGTCGACGCCGCCCTGCCCGCCGGACTGGCCGCCAACACCGCGGCGGTCCTCGCCCTGTCCCTCGGCCGGCAGGTCGAGTCCCTCGTCGGCCCGGAACTGAAGGACGCGGACGGCAGCCCGCACGCCGGGATCACCACCGTCCCGCTGCCCGTCCTGTGCGCCGACGCCGACACGCTGAAGGCGATCCGCAACCGCGCCGTGCAGGACCACCCGGACGTCCTCGTCGTGGACTTCACCGACTGCGCGCAGCGGACCCGTACGTACGACGACTACGCCGCGCTGCTCGAAGCGGCCACCGACCAGGACATCACCTACGTGGGCGTCGCGCTGCACGGCCCCCGCAAGCAGGTGCAGAAACTGACCGGCAGCCTCCCCCTCCTCCGCTGATGGGCCGCCCCACCGAGCGGCGGCTCGCGGCCGCGCCGATGTGCACCGTCCCCGCCGGGACCTTCCGCCGCGGGTCCGGCCTGGCACCGGACGAGGGGCCCGTCGCGGACGTGGCGATGTCCGCGTTCGCGATGGACCGCGATCCGGTCAGCAACGGGCAGTTCGCCCGCTTCATCGAGGACGGCGGGTACCGCACCGCCGCCTACTGGACCCCGGCCGGATGGGAGTTCGTCCGGGTGCGCGGCATCACGGCGCCCACCTACTGGGACGACCCCCTGTGGGCCGGCGACCCCGAGGTCCCGGTCACCGGCGTCAGCTGGTGGGAGGCGCTCGCGTTCGCCCGCTGGGCCGGCAGGACCCTGCCCACCGAGGCGCAGTGGGAGTACGCCTGCCGTGGCCCCGCCGGGCGCACGTACCCCTGGGGCGAGGACCCGCCGGAGCCCGCGCTGGCCACGTACGCGCCCGGCTGCGAACCGGAGGAGCGGCGGCCGACCCGGCCGGGTGACCATCCGCGCAACGTCTCGCCGTTCGGCGTCCGCGACATGGCGGGGAACTTCGCCGAGTGGTGCCTCGACACGTACGGCCCCTACGGCGACGGCCCGGTGGGGCCCGACCCGGTGCGGATGACCGACGAGTCGGCCGACCACGTCGTACGCGGCGGCTGCGGCCTGCACGACGAGGACTACCTGCGCGGTTCCGCCCGCGACTACTACCACCCGGGACTGCGCGACAACCTGATCGGCTTCCGCTGCGCGCTGCCGCGGGAGTCCGGCACGGGGAAGGGCGAGGCGACATGACCCGTTACGCACCGGCGACGGGGACGCCCGCGCGGCGCACCCGTCCGGCCAAGCCCTCCTCGCTGCGCTACTACCAGGACGGCCCGCCGGAGCACGTGGACCTCGCCCGGTGGCGGCTGACCGTCACCGGGCTCGGGGTGGAGGACACCGCGCTCGACTGGGAGCGGGTCCAGGCGGCGCCCCGGCTGACCGAGAACCGGCGGTACGTCTGCGTCTGCAACTGGAGCACGCGCGAGAACTGGAGCGGTTTCCTGCTCGCCGACGTCCTCGGGCTCGCGGGCTTCGACGGCGCGACGGAGGGCCGTTACCTGCGGCAGACCAGCATCGGCACACCGGAGAAGGGGGTGTACACCTCGACCGTCCCGCTCGGCGACGCGCTGGAGCGCCGGGCGCTGCTGATCGACCGGATCGACGGCGCGCCCCTCCCCCTCGAACGGGGCTATCCGCTGCGGCTGCTCGACTTCGGGCTCTACGCCTACAAGAGCGTCAAGGGGCTGGCGCGGCTGGAGGTCACCGACGTGTTCGAGCTGGGCGAGTGGGAGATGCGGGCGGGCTACACGCTGGACGGGCAGATCAGGCCGAAGCGGTACCGGTTCTGCGACCTGGGGCGCCACCACTTCGTCGAGCGGCCGGGGGAGGTCACCGAGCCGTGACAGCGCGGGTCAGGCCGGGACGTCGGCCGGGTGCCGCGTGAAGAACGACGCCGCCTCGGCCAGCGCGCCGGTGTCCGCCAGGACGTGGCCCGGCCTCGTCCCGTTGCCCAGCAGGACGCCGCCCCAGCGCATGCGCAGGAAGGCGGCGGTGTGGCGGAGCGTTCCGGCCAGGGGGTCGGCGACCGTCTGGTCGGCGGTCGCGAGGGCGGTGACGCCCCAGAGGGTCCGGCCGGACATGCGGGCCCTGAAGTCGATGCCGGGGACGCGCAGCCAGCCCGACCAGTGGTCGAGGTAGAGCTTGGTGTCCGCCGAGACGCTGTACCAGTACAGCGGGGAGGCGATCACCAGGTCGGTGGCGTCCAGCGTGGCGTCGAGCAGCAGGCCGAGGTCGCCCTCCGGCCGGGGGTACTCCCCCGTGCCGGAGTGGCGGACGTCCTCGAAGCGCGGCAGGGACAGCTCGCCCAGGCGCAGCCAGCGCTGCGGGGTGGCCTCGGGCAGGTGCGCGGCGGCGTGCCGGGCGAGCTGCTCGGTGTTGCCGTCCCGGCGGGTGCTGCCGAGCAGGAAGAGGAAGCGGCGTCCGCCGCCAGGCGTGCCGTCGTGTGCGTCCTGAACCGCTGTCCCCATGGGTGGACCGCTCTCTCGTGTCATACGGGCCGCCGGTGCGTCCCGGAGAGGTCCTACGCGGTGCGGCGCCGGGATATTCCCGTGCCGCCGCCGCTCACGCCGGGGTGTGGGCGCGCATCGCGTCGGCGAACCAGTCGAGCTGCGCTGCCGGACTCTCGGGCTGCTGCCAGCCGTTGACGGTGGCGAGCAGCCGCAGGCAGCGGTCCCGGCGCGGGTCGCGGGCCGCGTCGACGCCGGTGCGAATCAGGTGGCGCAGCGCGGGGCCGTCGTGACGGCCGAGGTCGCGTGCGCGCTGGGCGGCGACGGCCTCGACGATCCGCCCGGCGTCGCGTGAGCCGGGTGCCGTGCCCGCCGCGAGCGCGGGGGCGGCGTGGGCACGGACGACCGCGACGGTGCCCGGCCGCGGGACGGGGCCGGCGCGCCGTGCGGCCGCGCTCTCGGCGAGCTGGTGGTCCACGGCGCGGCGCATCATGGCGCGGAAGTCCGGGTCGGCGAGCAGCTGGGCCAGTTCCGCCCAGGCGGCGAGCTGGGCGGGCTCGGGTTCGAGGGGAAGCTCCGGGGTCAGGGTCCGCGCGTATCCGGCGACGGCCGGGTCGTCACGTCCTCGGCAGGCGCTGCCGTCCAGCACGCTGTCGAGGAACTGGGCGACGAGGCGGCGGCGTTCGTCGTCGGGCAGGGTGGCCAGCATGATCAGAGAGGCGGCCTCGTCGGGCGCGGTGCCGCTGCCGCGGCGGGCGATCGCGAGGAGCAGCGCGTGGCGATGGCGCAGCGCCGTGATCTGGGCGGTCAGGGCGTCGGCGTGCGCGGCGGCGGTCTCGGACAGCTCCGCCTCGCCGTCGGCGACGGCGCGGGCGGCGTCCAGGCCGAGGCCGAGGTCGCGCAGGGCCCGTACGGTCCGCAGGCGCGCGACGGCGGCGGGTCCGTAGCGGCGGTGTCCGGCGGGGGTGCGGCCGGACGGCGGGACGATGCCCCGGTCGGACCAGGCCCTGAGCGTCTTCACCGTGAGCCCGGTGAGCCGGGCGAGGTCTCCGATGGAGTGGGGTGCGTCGTCGCCGTTCATGGCCTCACTCTCGCTGCTCCCCCGGGGGGAGGTGCAAGCGCGGCGGGGCGGCCGCCCTGCCGGTCAGCCGCCGGGGCGGGGCGGGAAGACCCCCGCGGCGTGGAGGACGTGGGCGAGCTGCGGATCCGCGGTGGTGACGCCCCGGACCAGGTCGGGTGTGGGGCGGAAGCGGGCGTGCCGCAGCGTGCGCCGTGGTTCGGTCCAGCCGCTCGCCACGGGGTCCACGCCGTGGCGGCGGCAGGCGCGGGCGACGAGGGAGCGGGGGCACGGTTCCTCGCCGCGCAGCACCCGCCAGGGCAGCGGGAGTTCGGCCCACACGGGGGTGTCGGGGGGTGGCGCGCCGACGACCCTGCGGTGCCAGGCCGCGACGTCGGGGGCCACGAGCGGGGGGACCTTGCCCGGGCAGAGGTGCTCGGTGATGTCCTGGGCGCCCAGCGTGCGCAGGAGCGCGAACCAGTCGGCGCGGGCCGTGCTCCAGGCGCGGGCGGCGGAGTTCCAGCCGGCGGAGTCGTCGCCGCGGCGCACGATCATGGTGGCGCGGTCGAACGGCTGCCGTTCCCAGGCGGCTTCGAGCAGTCCGGCGACGTCGCGCAGGACGCGGTGGCAGCGGCCGAGGAGTTCGCCGCGCTGCCGTTCGGTGAGGCGCGCGACGACCTCCGCCGTCGGGCGGGCGTGGGCGACGGCGAACCAGTCGGTGCTGCCCGGCCGGTCGCGCAGCCTGCGGAACAGCGCCTCGGCCAGCTCGTCGTACGCGCGCTGCTGTCCGCTGACGGTGTACTCGCTGCGCTGGTTGTTCCTGGCGGTGAGGTAGGCGATGAAGGCGGCGGTCGCCGTGTCGGCGGCGAACCGGTCGTACGGCAGGCTCGCCGCGAGGCCGCCCGTGCCCGGCGCGGGGCGTTCCCCCTTGCGGCGTTCGGCGAGGAGCCGGGCCAGCTTGGCCTCCGTACGGCGGAGCGGCCGGGACCGTCCGTCGTCCTGCCGCCGCGCGCCGAGGCGCTCGGCCATCTCCTGCCCCGCGGCCCTGACGGCTTCCTCGATCCGCCGGGGGTCGTCGGCGGCGGGGCCGGGGACGTCGGGGAGGGCGGGCAGGGCCGGGAGCGGCTCGGCCGGTCGCCTGGACCGGCGGTGGGCACCGTCGCGGAGGGCGGACTCACGCTGCGTCGACGCGTATTCGCGCCAGAGATTGTGCAACGAGCCTTCGGCGGCGCGCCGCAGGGCCCTGCGCAGGGAACCGGGAACGGGCGCCGCGGTCTCGTCGTGCGCGAACAGACCGAGGATCAGATCGGCGATGTCCTCGGGCCGTCGGCGCAGTCCGAGCGAGGCGTGCAGCTCGCGGAGGGCCGCTTCGCGGGTCGTCGTCCCGGTCATGCGCACCCGGACCGGGGAAACGTTCCGACACAGAATTTACCATGTGCAGTTGCACATGAAGCTCTCGATGCGCGTGCTCCGCGGGCGGGCGGGAGCGGCGCGTCGGCAGAGGGGGGACGGGGGATGACGAGGGCCCCTCGTACTATTTCGCCGTGTGAACGGAGCACGTCCGTCCGCCGCCGGGCGGACGAGGGAACGTGCCGACCACGGGCGGGACTTGGGCACGGCGCATTGCGTATGCACATGCCGTGCGTTTTCCCCGCCGGGGCGAGGATACGCCCCGCCAACTGGCCGTTCTTCCGTTACCGGCAAAGGATGGACGGCGCGGGCATAGCCGTTGCAGACTGGGAGAACATCTGGATCACTCCGTGCGGCCTTTGGATGTACTGCCGGTGTCGCGGGAGCACCACACCGACCGTCCGGCCGAGCGACGAGGGAGACCCCCATGCCCCATCTCGACTTCACCGCTGAGGACGTCGAGGCCAAGGCGGGCGTCAAGCCCTGGAAGCGGCGCACCGCGTTCCGCGAGGAGATCAAGCCCGACCACATGGCCGACACGGCGGCCGTCTACGCGCGGGCGGCGGGCGAGGCGGACGACGCGGGCGACCTCGCCGAGCGGGCCACCGAGGTGGCGGGCGAGGCGGGCAGCCTCGACGGCTCGTCACTGGTCGCCACACGGGCGCGGATCGACGAGACCGCGCGCGGACTCCAGGGCAACGGCCGCGACATCGACGCCGTCGTCGGACTCATCGTCCGCAGCATGAACCGGGCCATCGAGGGCGTCGACGAGGTCGACATGGTCATCGACGCACCCCAGAACGGCCTCGACGCCATCCTCCGCGCACACCAGCGCGACGCCGTCAACGAGTGGAACGACTGGGTCAGGCTGCGGAACGAGGGGGTCTCGGACGCCGTCGGCGCCATCGACCCGACGCTGATCCTCTTCAGCCAGATCCACCCCATCACGCTCTCGCACCGGGGCGACAGCGTGACCCTCGCGCCGCTGCCGTCGCTGCCCGGCGGCCCCATCGCCTGGGAAGACCTGCCCGACTCGCTCGCCGCCCGGGTCAGGAACCGGCACATCGCCGCCACCGCCGAGGCCGCCAAGGCCGCGGACGAACAGATCACGGACGCGATCAGCGCCTACCGCACCGCGCTGGTGGGCTACGCCGGAGAGCTGGGCGAGAAGGGGTACGACCTCGACGCCGGCCCGTTCGCCCTGTTCACCAACCCGCAGATGGCCGACTTCGTGGCCGACCGGCTGCACGACGAGCTGAACTCGGACAGCCCCGACCCCAATGTCGTCAAGATGTACACCGAGGGACTCGCCGCGGTCCTGGACGGCATCGTGGCGGAGGACGGGAGCCTCGTCCCCGGCGCGAAGCTGACCGGGGCGCAGCGCGACTACCTCTCCACCGTCCTCGGCGCGCTCACCGCCGACGACCTGGCCGCGCTGGGACGGTTCGACCCGGGCACGGGCCTGGGCAACCCGATGGCGGCGGGCGTGCAGAACGCTGTGCTGGAACGCGTCGCCAACGCGGTCAACCTCCTCACCGACCCGGCGGCGGGCGGCTACGACGTCTCGACCGACGAGGGCTGGCAGAAGGTCCCCGAGGGCTTCCGGGACATGCTGACGCTGGCGAGGAACACCGAACCGACCGACCCGATCGTGCACCACATCGGGGACTGGAACGCCTTCGGTGCCCTGATGGCGCACGCGGACCACGCCCCGAGCGACGGCTGGGGACGACGGGTCGCCGAGTCGGCGCTGGAGATGCAGCACACCACCATGAACCAGTACCTCCAGTCGATGGTGAACGACGTGGAGGCGAACACGGGCAGCAGCGACCTGCTCGGCATGGTCGCCCTCAACTCCGGACTGAGCGCGGATCTGCTCAACGACAAGGAGTTCCGCACCGACCTCATGGAGGCGCGCTGGGAGGACAGCTCGGGGGCCGCCGAGCTGATCACGAGCGGCACCACGATCCCCGCGGGCGTGCACCACAACGACGCCGGGGCACGGCCGTACATCTCGGCCGCCTACCACCTCTTCCAGTACGCGGGCAGCCACCCCGACTCCGTCCTCGGCGAGAGCCACTTGTTCAACACGGAGCGGTTCGACCACACCGCTCTCCAGAGCGCGTTCGGCGACACCCTGCTGCGCTACATGGACCCCATCTCGCAGCTGTCGGGTCCCGAGGGCAACCACCTCGGCGACAAGGACAAGAACCTCTTCGGCAACGACTACGACTACTCGTTCGACCTCGGCATGGACACGCGCGAGTCGCTGTTCCAGATGATGTGGGACGCGGGCGGGCAGGCGTCCGTCGACTTCGGCAACGGCATCGCCGAGTGGACGGAGCGGCGGACGGCCGAGTCGCTCGCGCGGACCGGCGGCGAGCTGAGCCAGGCGTCGGACTTCGAGAACATCGGCAGTGTCAACGGCACCTGGGCCCAGGTGCAGGCGAACGACGGCCTGGAGGACAAGTCCAAGCAGCACTTCACCGCCATGAGCGCCGTCGGCCTGGCGGGTACCGTGGCCAACACGGCGATGGAGTTCGGCAAGGCGAACATCATCACCAGCGCGGTGGCCTTCGGCGTGCAGGAGGCCATGCGCTACGGCAGGGAGGACGGTGCCGCCGATCTCAAGGACGCCCAGTGGGACCTGAACAACATGGGTGACATCCCGATGCGTGTCGCCGTGGCGAACGGTGTCCTGCTCGCCGACATCGACGGTGCGGCGGGCAAGGTGGACAAGGACGACCTGGAGAGGCTGAACAAGCCGGACGTCTACGGCCTGGACGACTCGCAGGCCGCCGCCGTGAACATCGGCAGCAAGCACATCGGCAGCTACATCAACGCCCTGGAGGACGGCTACAACCAGGCCGTGCGCGACGACCTGACGGCCAACTGACGCCGACCGTACGAGCGGGCCCCCGGATGGATCGTCCGGGGGCCCGTCCGCGTCCCCCGGCCCGCCCCCGCTCCACCCGCCGTGGATTGCGTTCGCGTATGAAGTGCGTTTTCCCTGAGGAAAACAGAATGCTCCTCCGACCTGGTATCTCCCAAGATCGCGTCAAGTCGTGGACGCTTGCGACATCGCTGGTGCAGACTGATCCGGCAACGGCCTGGCTCCGCACGGTCCTTGGACGGCCGGCCGACGGCACGGGAACGCCACACCGACCTTTCCGCCCAGCGACGGAGGAGATTCCCCATGCCCCACCTCGACTTCGACCACGAGGACGTCGAGGCGAAGGCGCGCAGGAAGCCCTGGAAGCGGCGCGCCGACTTCCGCGAGGAGATCAAACCCGACGACATGGCCGACCTGGCGGTGGCGTACGCGCGCGCCGCGCCCGAAGCGCACCACGCGGGCGCCCTCGCGAAGCAGGCGACGGAGGTCGCGAGCGAGGCGGGCGAGCTGGACGGTTCCTCCCTGATCGCCCCCGAGAAGCGGATCGACGAGACGGCAGGGGCACTCCACGGCAACGGCGAAGGCATCGACGAAGCCGTCCGCCACATCGTGCAGAGCATGAACCGCGCCATCGACGCCGTCGACGCCGTGGACCGGGTCATCGACGAGTCCGGGATCGGCCTCGACACCACGCTGCGGAGACATCAGCAGGACGTCGTGACCGAGTGGAACGAGTGGCAGGAACTGCGCGAACGGGAAGTCGCCGCCGCGATCGCCGGCATCGATCCGACGGTGCTGCTCTTCCCCCAGCTGCGCCCTCTCACCCTCACGTACCGCGACGACAGCGTGACCCTCGCACCCCTGCCGACGCTGGGCGGCATCAGCACCGCCTTCGCCTGGGAGGACCTGCCCGACTCCCTCGCCGACCGCATCAGGAAGCGCCACATCGCCTCCGTCGCCGAGGCCGCCAAGGCGGCCGACGACCGGATCACGCACGAGCTGGAGGACTACCGCGCGGACCTGCTGCGCTACGCCCTCAGGCTCGGCGAGGAGGGCTACGACCTCGACGGCGGCCCGCTCGCGCTCTTCACCAGTCCCGAGATGGCCGATTTCGTGGCCGCCCGGCTGCACGAGGAACTCAGTGGGGAGAACCCGAGCGTGGACGCCGTCAAGATGTACACCGAGGGGCTGGCCGCGATCCTCGACGGCATCGTGGAACAGGACGGCAGCATCGTCCCCGGAGCGCAGCTGACCGACGGCCAGCGCTCCTACCTGTCCACGGTCCTCGGCGCGCTCACCGCCAAGGACTGGGAGACACTGGGCAGCTTCGAACCCCTGCCGTCCACGGCCGGTTTTCCGGTGGCGGTGACCCAGCACGAGGTGCTCGAACGGATCGCCAACGCGCTCAACGTCTTCACCGACCCGTCGCTCGGTGGCTACGACGTCTGGTTCGACGAGGGCCGGCAGAAGCTGCCCGAGAGCATACGGGACCTGCTGGCACTGACGTCGAACGCCCCGGCCGATCCGCTCATCAACCACATCGGGGCATGGAACGGCTTCGGTACCGTCATGTCGTACGCCGACGTCCGACCGCACGACTCGTGGGCGGAGCTGGTCGGCAGGGCGGCGCTTGAGGCGCAGCACGGGGCGATGGGCCAGTACCGCCAGTCCATCACCGCGAATCTCGTGCCCGCCACGGGAAGCGGCGATCTGCTGGGCATGGTGGCGCTCAACTCCGAGGTGAGCGCGCGCCTGATCAACGACGACGGCTTCCGCGCCGCTCTCCTGACCTCCTACTGGGAGGACAGCAAGGGGGTCGCCCGCTTGATCGACAGCGGCACGACCGTCCCGGCCGGCGTGGACTGGAACGACTGGGAGGCGAGGCAGTACATCGACGCGGCCTACCACTTCCTGGTCGACGCCGCCGAGCACCCCGACTACATCAACGGTGAGAGCAACAAGTTCAACACGGCGCGGTTCGACCACACCGCCTTCAAGTGGGCGCTCGGCGACACCATGCTCAACTACATGGACCTCATCTCCCAGGTGTCGGAGCACAACCAGCTCGGGGGGCAGGACATGAAGCTGTTCGGCACCGACTACGAGTACTCCTTCGACATCGGAAGGGACACGCGGAAGAAGCTGTTCTTGACCATGATCCGCGGAGGGGAGGACAGCTGGCTCTCCTTCACCGACGGCGTCACGGAGTGGGAGACGACCCGAGCGGCCGAGTCGTTCGAGCGGACCGACGGCAAGCTGAGGGAGACCGCCAACTTCGAGAACATCGGCAGTGTCGCGGGCTCGATCGCCGAGGTGCAGGGCATGGACGGTGTGAAGAGCGAGCGGCTGCAGCAGATGACCGCCATGCGAGGGATCGGTTCCGCGTTCGCCGTCACGTCCATGCTGATCTCGGGGCCACGGCCGATCGGTATCACCGCCAACCTGGCCACCTGGGGACTGCAGGACCTGGTCTACCGCCAGATGGGCGATCCGAACGAGGCCATCAACGAAGCGCAGTGGAAGCTGGACAACGACGGGGACATCCCGCTGCGCGTCGCCGTGGCGGACGGGGCGCTGCACGCCAACTTCCGCGGGGCCGACGACGAAGTGGAGCAGCTGACACGCGACATGATGCACGATCCGGTGCGGTACGGCTGGGACGACGCGGAGACGGCCGCCAAGGACATCGGCGGCGAGTACTTCGAGTCCTATGTCAACGCCATGGAGAGGGGCTACGACCTCTCGACGCACAACAAGGTCGAAGCGAAGTGAGGCACGTGCGCCGCCTGGGCGGGACGGCCTGACGACGGGGACGGGCAGGGGGTCCGGCCGTCCCCGTCACTCCCCGCGCCGCGGGTCGAGAGCGGCCGCCGTGCCGCACTCGCGTGCCCCTCCTCCGGCTCCCGGACCGTGCGGACGAACCGCGGTGCATGCCCCGTCCGGGAGCCGTGCGTACCCCCGCCCGATGTCGGCGGCGCACTCAGAGCGTTGCTCAAGCACACTTTCACTCCTCCCTCCCCGCATGGGCAAGTCCGCTTCTCCACTTGGCGTTTCTCATGTCGCACGGAAAGATGACGTGACACACATCGCTAGTGCAGACTGACTGCGCGACTGGAGTTCTCCGTGCAGCTGTCGGGCGAGCGGTCCGTGACGCCAGCGCATCACCCTGTGCCAGGCCGAGCGTCGAGGGAGACCTCCCATGCCCCATCTTGACTTCGACCACAAGGACGTCGAGGCCAAGGGCAGGAAGCCGTGGAAACAGCGCGCCGCGTTCCGTGCGGAGATCGAACCCGACGACATGGGCGACCTGGCGGCCCAGTACGTCCGTGCCGCACCCGGCGCGCACGACGCGGGTGATCTCGCCGAGCGCGCCACGGAGATGTCCGCCGGAGCGGGAGAGCTGGACGGCCGGTCCCTGATCGTGTCCGAAGAGCGGATCGACGAGACAGCCAGGGGGCTGCAGGGCAACGGCAACGGCATCGACGAGACGGTCCGGCTGATCCTGGAAAGCATGCACGAGGCCAACGACGCGCTCGACGCCGTCAACCTGGTCATCGACGAGCCCCTCATCGGCCTGGACGCCACTCTCCGTGCGCACCAGCGGGACGCGGTGACCGAATGGAACGAGTGGGTGGAGCTGAGACAGGACGCCGTCGCCGACCGGATGGCCGCCCTCCGCGGGAACCCCGGCACCCTCGGTCCACCGACGCCCCTCACCCTCTGGCGTCGCGGCGACCACGTCACCCTCTCCGCCCTGCCGACGCTGAACGGCGACCTCTACACATGGAGCCAACTGCCCGACTCCCTCGCCGAACGGATCAGGCAGCGGCACATCGCCGCCGTCGCCGAGGCCGCCGAAGCGGCGGACGACCGGATCACCCGCGAGAAGGACGACTACCGCGCGGCGATGATGCACAAAGCCCTTCGGCTGGGCGAGCAGGACTACGACCTGGACGCCGGCCCGTTCACCCTGTTCACCACCCCGGAGATGGGCGACTTCGCGGGCGCCCGGCTGCACGAGGAACTGGGCAGGCAGAACCCGGACATGCTCACCGTCAAGCTGTACACCGAGGGGCTCGCCGCGCTTCTCGACGGCATCGTCGAAGAGGACGGCGACCCCATCCCGTTCGCGGCACTGGATCCGGACCAGCGCGCCTACCTGACGGCGGCCCTCGGGTCGCTCACCACCGAGGACCTGACCGTGCTGGGACGATTCGCCTCCGTGCCCGGTGCGGGCCTCCCGGGGACGGTCGCGCTCCAGGACGAGGTCCTGGAACGGATCGCCAACGGGCTCAACGTGCTGACCGATCCGTCACTCGGCGGCTACTCGGTCTCGGACGACGCCGGATGGCGGAAACTGCCCCCCGGGGTCCGGGACGTACTGGCCCTGGCGGAGACCGACGACCCGGCGTTCATGTTCGTCGACCACCTCGGCGAGTGGAACGGCTTCGGCGCCCTGATGTCCCACGCGGACGTCCCGCCCTCCGACGCCTGGGCGAAGCGCCTCGCGAGGGCGGCGATGGACGCGCAGCTCATGTCGATGGACCAGTACCTGCAGTCCGACGTGACGACGCTCCAGGCCAACACGGGCAGCAGCGATCTCCTGGGCATGGTCGCGCTTAACTCCGAGGCGAGTGCCCGCCTCATCAAGGACGACGACTTCCGTGCCGACCTGCTGACCGCCTACTGGGAGGACAGCGTCGGGGTCGCCCGCTTCATCGACAGCGGCACGACCGTCCCGGACGGTGTGAGCTGGAACGAGCCGGAGGCGAGGCAGTACATCGACGCGGCCTTCCACTTCATGGTCGACGCCGCCGAGCGCCACGACGTCATCGTCGGCGACCACGACATGCTCAACACGGGGCGGTTCGACCACCGCGGACTCCAGTGGGCCCTCGGCGACACCATGCTCAACTACATGGACTTCATCTCGCAGATGTCGGAGGACAACCAGCTCGGGGCGAAGGACATGAAGCTCTTCGGCTTCGACTACGCGTACTCCTTCGACATGGCGGGGGACACCCGGCGGAAGCTGATCGAGATCATGCTCCACTCCGGCGAGGGGAGCTGGCTCAACTTCGCCGGAGGTGCCGCGGAGTGGCAGACCACCCGTGCGGCCGAATCGTTCGCCAGGACAGGCGGCGAGCTCACGGAGACGGCCAACTTCGAGAACATCGGCAGCATCGCGGGGTCGATCGCCCATGCGACGGGGATGGACGAGGTGGAGAGCGAGCGCCTGCAGCAGATGACCGCCATGCGCGGGATCGGCTCGGCCTTCGGCATCACGGCCATGATGGTGCAGCCACCGGCCTGGGGCGGTGCCCTCTTCAACCTGTCGACCTGGATGGCGCAGGACATCGTGTTCCGCGCGATGGGCGACCCCAACGAGCATGTGGTCGAAGCGCAGTGGAAGCTGGACAACGACGGGGACATCCCGCTGCGCGTCGCCGTGGCGGACGCGGCACTGCGCGCCAACTTCCGCGGGGCCGGCGATGAAGTGGACCAGCTGGCACGCGACATGATGCACGAGATAGCGGTCTACGGCTGGGACGACGCCGAGGCCGCCGCGAAGGACATCGGCGGCAAGTACTACGCGGCGTATGTCACCGCCATGGAGCGCGGCTACGACCTCGCGACGCACAACATCGTGAAGGCCGACTGAGCCGTGCGGGACACCCCATGAAGGTGGGGCCCGGTCGTCCGGGCCCCACCACCTGTCAGCGTGATCCCCGCTGCCGCGGGTCAGTAGCGCCCGCCGCGCAGCCTGCCGAGAAGGCGGCGTGCCTGCATGCGCCTCCTGGGGTCCGCGCTCGCGCGCCGCGCCGAACTCATCGTCCGCCGCCCCTGCGGCGAACGGCTGAACCGCTTGATACGGCTGATCAATCGGGACATGGTGTGCCTCCTCGCAGCCCGTTCCTGCCCTGGCCCTGCGGCTACCCCGGCCCGCGGATGCCATGCCGCCCGGGCGACGGCGCGGCCGCGGGCGAGGTGGCAGGAAAGCGACCGTGAATTGCCTTCGCAGACGGTTTGCGCTTCCGTCCATACGGGGCGGCCGTGCCGCGCCGACCAGCCTTTCTCATGATTCGGTCAACTCATGGACGGCACGATCGTCGCTGATGCAGACTGAGCGAGCAAATGGACCACTCCGTACGGTCGTTCGGCAGGCAGCCCCACTGACGGAGACCATCACCCCGCGGCCTCCGGCCGACCGACGAGGGAGTCTCCCATGATCGATCTGAGCTTCACCGTCCACGACGTGGTGGCCAGGGCGGGTGTGGACCCGTGGCAGGCGCGGGCGGACTTCGTCGAGAAGATCGACACGGAGCAGATCGCCGACCTGGCCGCCCAGTACACGCGCAGCGGGGAAGAGGCGAACGGCGCCGACGAGATGTCCCGGCGTGCGTCGGAGCACGCGGCCGAGGCGGGCGAGGCGGACGGTTCCCCGCTCGCCGACGGCGAGGAACGGTCCGGCGAGACGGCCAGGAACCTCCAGGACGGCGGCGAGGAGATGTACGACGTCGCCTACTGGATCAGGAGGAGCGCGGACGGCGCCGTCCGGGCCGTCGACGCGGTGAAATGGGTCATCGACGAGCCGCAGAACGGCCTGGACGCCATAGTGCGGGCACACGAGGCGGACGCGACGAGCGCCTGGCAGAAGCTGGAGCAGCAGCGGACGGACGCTGTCGCCGAGCAGGAGAAGAAGCGCGAGTCACGGCGCCAGACCATCACCCTGTCGGCCGGCGGGCACCTGGTGAAGCTCGAACCCCGGCACTACTCCACCGGCACCGTGTACCCGCACCTGAACCAGTCGGCCGCCGACGGCATCGTGGAGCAGCAGATCGCCGCCCTCGCCAGGGCGGCCCGCGCGGCATACACGCGGATCAAGGAGGTGATCGACGCCTACCACGCCGAACTGGCGCGCTACGCCGGTGAGCTGGGCAAGCGGGGGTACGACCTCGACGGGGGGTCGTTCAAGCTGTTCACGGACCCGGGGATGGCCGAGTTCCTGGGCAGGAAGCTGCACGAGGAGCTGTCGAGCGGCAGTGCGGACCCCAACATCGTCAAGTTGTACACCGAGGGACTGGCCGCCATCCTCGGCGGCATCGTGGACGGGAACGGCGTCCCCGGCGCACGCCTGACCGGGGACCAGCGCGACTACCTCTCCACGCTGCTGGGCGCGCTCACCATGAGTGATCTGGCCGCGCTGGGACGGTTCGAGCCGGGCACGGGTCTGGGCAACTCCTCGGCGGCGGGGGTGCAGAACGCGGTCATGGCGCGCGTCGCCGACGCGATCAACCTGCTCATGGACCCGGGCGCGGGCGGCTATGACGTCTCGGACAAGAACGGGATGAGCCACGTGCCCTCCGGTGTGCGGAGCATGCTGGAAGTCGCCAGGCACACCGACGGCCTGCATCCGCTCGTCGACTACCTGCCCGGCTGGGACGCCTTCGGCAAGCTCATGTCGCACGCGAGCGTCGTGCCCGGCGACTCCTGGGGGCGGTACGTCGCGGAGAACGCCCTGGACGTGCAGCAGGCCGTGATGAACCAGTACCTCAGATCCATCGTGCACAACGTCGAGCCGAGCACGGGGAGCAGCGATCTGCTCGGCATGGTCGCGCGCAACGGCGGGCTGAGCGCGGACCTCCTGAACGACGCCGACTTCTTCGACCGCCTCGCGGAGACCCGCTGGACGGACGCCACGGGGGCGGGCAAGCTGCTCACCAGCGGGACGACGATCCCACCGGGCATGAGCGCGAACAGTCCGGCCGCCAAGGAGTACATCGACGCCGCCTACCACGTCCTGACCTACTCCGCCGACCACCCCGATTTCATGCTCGGCAGGAGCGACAGGTTCACGGACGAGCAGTTCGACCACACCGCTCTGCGCGCCGCGCTGGGCGGCGTCATGGGCGACTACATGGATGCCATCTCCCAGGTCGGGACGGAGAACAGGCTCGGGTCGGACGACCGCGACCTGTTCGGCAAGAACTTCGCCTATTCGTTCGACATAGACATGTCCACGCGGAACACCCTCTTCGCCCTGATGCGGGCCGGGGACGAGACGACCTGGGGGAATTTCGTCGACGAGACCACACAGTGGGCACACCGGCGCGCCGCGGAGTCATTCGGCCGGACGGAGGGCGAGCTGACCGAGACCGCCGACTTCGAGTACATCGGCAGCGTCATGGGCTCGCTCGCCAACACGGAGGCCTTCCACGGCGCGCAGGACTTCGCCAAGCCGCAGTACACCGCCGAGCGGTCCATCGCCGCGGCGCTGGGCACCGCGGCCACCGCCCTGCGGTACGGGACGCCTGCCGGGGTCGCCACGAACGTCGTCGTCTTCGGCATAGGGCAGGTGGCCCACCACATGCTGTCGGACGAGAAGAAGGACCTCTTCTCCGAGCAGTGGGACGTCAACGAGTTCGGGCGCTCCCCGATGCTCATCACCCTCGCGGACGCGGTGGTGGAGTCCGACTTCCGTGGTGCGGGAACCAGTGTGCCCACCGACCGGCGCGAGAACCTGCACATGGAGCACGGCCTGGAGAACGCCAAACACGCGGCGGTCAACATCGGCGGCCGGTACGCGGAGCCCTACTTCCGCGCGGCCGAGCGCGCCTTCGACCGGGCCAGCCAGTACGAGTCCCTGAAAGACTGACCCGGGCGGACGGCGGCCGGACCGGGTGTGCCCGCGCGGGGGCCGGGCGGTGTGTCAGCCCATCGTGCGGTCGAGGTTGGTCGCGGCGCTGATGAGGGCCAGGTGGGTGAACGCCTGGGGGAAGTTGCCGAGGTGTTCGCCGGTGAGGCTGATCTGCTCCGCGTACTGGCCGACGTGGTTGGCGTAGGTGAACATCTTCTCCAGCGCCAGCCGCGCCTGGCCGATCCTGCCGGTGCGGGTCAGCGCCTCCACCCACCAGAAGGAGCAGATGGAGAACGTGCCCTCCGCGCCGCCGAGTCCGTCCGGCGCGAGGGCCGGGTCGTAGCGGAACACCAGCGTGTCGGCGACCAGTCCCTCCGTGATGGCCTCCAGCGTCGAGCGGAAGCGCGGGTCGGTCGGCGAGACCAGCTTGACCATCGGCATCAGCAGCAGCGACGCGTCCAGCAGCGGACGCCAGGAGCCGTCCTCGCTGTCGCGCAGGCGCTGGACGAACGCGCCGGTGTCCGGGTCCCAGCCGCGGTCCATGATCTGGCGGTAGATGCGGTCGCGGACCGCCATCCAGCGGCTGAGGTCGCCCGGCAGGCCGCGCTGGCGGGCCATCCGGACCATGCGCTCGACGGCGACCCAGGACATGACGCGCGAGTAGGTGTGGTCCTGCTTGCCCGCGCGGGTCTCCCAGATGCTCTCGTCCGGCTGGTCCCAGTGGCCGAGGAGCCATTCGAGGACGCCGCACAGGTCCGTCCAGCTGTCGTGCGAGATGCCGGTGCCGTACTTGTTGAACAGGTAGATGGAGTCGACGAGTTCGCCGTAGATGTCGAGCTGCAGCTGGCCGGCGGCGCTGTTGCCCGTGCGGACGGGGCGTGAGCCGCGGTAGCCGGCGAGGTGGTCCAGCTCCTCCTCGGGCAGGTCGGCGTGGCCGTCGATGGTGTACATCACGCGCAGCGGGCCGCCGTCCTCGCCCGCGCCGGTCTGCCGCAGGCAGCGGGTCAGCCAGCCGATGAACGCGCCCGCCTCGTTGGTGAAGCCCAGCCGCAGCAGCGCGTACAGGGAGAAGGCCGCGTCCCTGATCCAGACGTGGCGGTAGTCCCAGTTGCGCTCGCCGCCGAGGCGCTCCGGCAGGCCGAGGGTGGGGGCGGCCACGAGGGCGCCGCTCGGCTCGTGGGTGAGGAGTTTGAGGGTGAGCGCCGAGCGGTTCACCATCTCGCGCCAGCGCCCGGTGTAGCGCGACTGGCTCAGCCACTTGCGCCAGAACGCGACGGTCGCCTCGAACAGTTCCTCGGCGTCCTTCTCGTCCACGGCGGCCTCGGCGGGATCGCCCGCCGTGTCGAGCACGAACAGCGCCGACTGCCCCTCTCCCAGCGAGAACTCGCCCCAGGCGTCGGTGTCCCGCAGGTGCAGCGGGATGTCGCTGAGGAGGGTGAGGGTCTGGGAGTCGCCGACGAAGCGGAGGCCGCCGGGACGGGTCTCGACGCGGTGCCGGCCGCGCCCGTAGTCCATGCGCGGTGCGATCTCGACGCGCATGCGCATCCCGCCGCGCACGCTGACGACGCGGCGGACGAGCCGCTGGCGGTGGCCGGTGTCCCGCTCGCGCAGGACGGGCATGAAGTCCTGCACCTCCACCATGCCGTCCTCGGTGAGCATGCGGGTGATGAGGATGTTGGTGTCCGGGAAGTAGAACTGCTGCCGCGACGCCACGTCGCACTGGGGCGCGATCACCCAGTGGCCGCCCTTGTCCGGGTCGAGGAGCGCGCCGAAGACGCTGGGCGAGTCGAAGCGCGGCGCGCAGAACCAGTCGATCCTGCCGTCGGTGCCCACCAGGGCGGCGGTGCGCAGGTCGCCGATCACGCCGTGCTCGGCGATCGGCAGGTACGGGGGGTCGAGGGGCCTCACGCGTCCCCCACCGCCCAGCCGCGTCCGCCCGGCAGCCGCAGCGCCGCGTCGGGGCCCCACGAGCCGCGGGCGTACGGGAGCGGGTCGGGGCGGTGGCGCAGCACCGGGTCGCACACCTCCCACAGCCGCTCGATCTCGGCGGCACCGGTGAAGAGCGTCTGGTCGCCGCGCATCGCGTCGAGCAGGAGCTTCTCGTAGGCCTCCAGCGGGACCGCGCCGCCGAAGTCGTCGTCGGAGCGGAAGGTGAACGTGCCGCGTCCCAGGCGCAGTTCGGGTCCGGGGCGTTTGGCGCGGAGGTGGAGGGCGACGACGGGCTCGTCGCTGAGTTCGAGGGACAGCTCGTCGGGGCACTCGGGGCGTGGCGCGTCGCCGAAGAGGGCGTGCGGCGGGCTGTGGAAGCCGACCGTGACGACGCGTTCCGACCTGGCCATGTGCTTGCCGGTGCGCAGGAGGAAGGGGACGCCCTGCCAGCGCCAGTTGTCGACCCAGGCGCGCAGGGCGACGAAGGTCTCGACGTCCGAGTCGTCCGCGACGCCGTCCTCGTCGCGGTAGCCCTCGTACTGGCCGAAGACGGTCTCGGCCGGGTCGAACGGGCGCAGCGCGCGGTAGACCTTCAGCTTCTCGTCGCGCAGCTCCTCGGCGGCGATCCTGGCGGGCGGTTCGAGGGCGACGAAGCCGAGGATCTGGCACAGGTGGGTGGAGACCATGTCGCGGAAGGTGCCGGTGGACTCCATGAATCCGGCGCGGCCTTCGAGGCCGAGGTCCTCGGGGACGTCGATCTGGACGTAGGCGATGTGCTCGCGGTTCCAGACGGGCTCGAACACGCCGTTGGCGAAGCGGAGCGCGAGGAGGTTCTGCACCGCCTCCTTGCCGAGGAAGTGGTCGATGCGGAAGACCCGTTCCTCCGGGACGATCCCGGCGATGGCGGCGTCGAGGGAGCAGGCGCTGGCCAGGTCGCGGCCGAAGGGCTTCTCCATGATGAGGGAGGCGTCCTCGGCGATGCCGGTGGCGCCGAGCATGCGGACCATGTCCTCGGCGGTGGAGGGCGGCACGGAGAGGTAGAGCAGGGTGCGGCAGCGGTCCCCCGCCTCCCGGCGCGCGCGGCGCACGGCGGCGGCGAGGTCCTCGCCGTCGTCGGCCGAGGAGGCGACGAAGCCGATGTGCGGGGCGAAGGCGTCCCAGGCGGCCTGGTCCCAGGCGTCCGGGGCGTACTCGCGTACGGACGCGCCGAGGCGGTCGCGGAACTCCTCGTCGGTGCCGGGCGAGTGGCGGCCTGAGCCGATGACGCGGAAGCGGTCGGGCAGCATGCCCGCCCGGTGGAGGCGGAACAGGCCGGGGAACAGGTTGCGGCGTGCCAGGTCGCCGGTGGAGCCGAAGATGACCAGGACCTGGGGGTCGCCGGGGGCGGCTGGCGAGGAGTGATCGTCGGCGGTCATGGTGGGGTCGTCTCCCTCTCGTGCGCCGGGTGCTGACCTCACCTTGCGCGCCGCGGGGCCGTCGGCCAACGGAACCCGCCGGAGCGGGCGCCGGGGTCACCGGCTTGCCGCTCCGCAGGGGACGGGGGGTCAGCCTCGGGGGCGTGCCCAGTTGTCGCCGAGCCAGCCCTCGTGGCTGAGGAGCAGGGCGATCAGGGCGGCCGTCACACGCGGGTCCCACTCCCCCGCCACCTCGGTCAGCTCGAAGTCGCGGCCGCCCGACGCCCAGTCGAGGACGACGCCCTCCGCCGTGCGCCATTTGGTGCGGCGCGGCGGCCTGGCGACGTCGCCGCCGAGGAGCGCGGCGAGCAGCAGGAGGAGCTGGATCGGGGAGATGAGCCACCAGACCGTCCACCAGAAGGGGTTGCCCTTCCTGCCGGTGGCGGACCGGCCGTCCGCCGTCTCGACCGTCCAGCGGGCGCGGCGCAGGGCGGAGGCGGGGACGCGCGTGACGCGGGCGAGCGGTTCGCCGGCGGCGCCGAGCACCTCGTAGACGGCCTGGCCGTTCGGCCCGGCGGCGCGGGTGACGACGTCGGCGAGCTTCGCCGTGCGCTGCCGGTCCTGCCACAGGGTGAACGCGCGGACGCCGCGCTTCCATTCGCCTTTCGCGGCGGGCGGGGACCAGACCTCGGGGCAGGCGAGGACCTGGGCGGCGTACCGCCGCCGTGCCTCCCTGTCGGGTGCCACCCAGATGGCGTGGCGCACCCCGCCGTCCGGGGGCCCGGCGCCCCGCTTGTCCTTCTCCGCGCCATCCGCCGTCTGCAGCCACAGGATCTTTCCCACGCCTGGACCCTACTCGAACGCGCGCGCGGTTCTCCCCTGCATGTGTTCGACATGCTGTGGATGCCCTCCCGTCACGTCGCTGACGGTATGTTCGGGCACGGCGGCGGACCGGTACGCACGGGGGTGGACGGCGCCGGGCCGTCGTGCCCGCCGCACCGGCCGGTGCGGTGTCCCGTTCGACCGAGAGAGAGTCCATGCCGCCGACGATCCGCAGGGCCGTCATCCCTGCCGCCGGGCTCGGTTCGCGTCTGCTGCCGCTGACCAAGGCGACACCCAAGGAGATGCTGCCGGTCGGTGACAAGCCGGTGATCGAGCACACGGTGCGTGAGCTGGTGGCGTCCGGCGTCACGGACATCACCATCGTCGTCTCCGGGGGCAAGTCCCTGATCCAGGAACACTTCCGGCCCAACCCCGCCCTCGTCGAACGGCTGCGCGCCGACGGCAAGACGGCGTACGCGCGGGCCGTCGAGGAGGTCGCCGACCTGGCACGGGAGGGGCACATCACCTACCTCGACCAGCACGGCCCCTACGGCAACGGCACGCCCGTGCTCAACGCGGCCCGGCTGTCCGGGGACGAGCCGATGCTCGTCCTGTGGCCCGACGACGTGTTCGTCGCGGAGGTGCCCCGCGCGCAGCAGCTGATCCGCGCGTACGAGGCGACCGGCTGCCCCGTGCTGGCCCTGATGCCGATGGACCCCGGGGACTCGCGGCGCTACGGGGTGCCGATGGTGAAGGAAGACCTCGGTGACGGCCTGCTGCGGATCAGCGGGCTGGTCGAGAAGCCGGAGCCGGCCGCCGCGCCGTCCGCGTACGCCGCGATCGGCGGCTACGTCATCACGGCCGGGATCGTCGACGAGTTGCGGGAGCAGACGGCGCGCTGGTACGAGCACCGCGGCGGCGAGATCTACCTGACGGACGCGATCAACGCGTACGCGTCCGGCCGTGCCGTGTACGGGCAGGTGATCTCCGGGCGCTGGTACGACACGGGCAATCCGGCGGACTACCTCGTCGCGCAGATGGCCTCGGCGCTGGCGCATCCGGAGTACGGTCCCGTGCTGCGCCGCCTGGCGCGCGACCTGGACGGGACGGCAGTGTCGGAGGGCTGACGGTGCGGCGGGCGCGGAGCCGGCGGGTCCGGCCACGTGCCCGCCGCGCCGCCGCCGGTGGGCGGGGTTCCCCTTGACGGGGCGGTGGAGCGGGCCTAACTTCCCCTCAGCTTCTCGTTCATGCACGCGAATCATGTTCAGTCACGTGAACTTCCCGACACCGGAGGACACCTGATCATGCGCACGCGCACCCTCACCGCCACCTCGCTCGCCGGCCTGCTGCTGGCCGCGGGCGCCCCCTCCGTCAGCGCCGCCACCGCCGCCCCGTCCGCCGGGGCGGCGGCCGTCGTGGAGGTCGCTACCGCCGACGAGCTGGAGGACGCCCTCGCCTCGGCCGCGCCGGGCGACACCATCCGCCTCGCCCCCGGCACCTACCGGGGCAACTTCGACGCGACGGTGGACGGCACGGCGTCCGCGCCCATCACCCTGACGGGGCCCGCGACGGCGGTCCTCACCGCCGGAGGCGGCTACGGCCTGCACCTCGACGGCAGTTCCTGGTGGAACGTCAGCGGCGTCACCGTGACGGGCGGTCAGAAGGGCATCGTGCTCGACGACGCCGACCACGTGCACATCAGCGACGTCACCGTGCACGGCCTCGACATGGAGGCGGTCCACTTCCGCGACTCCAGCTCGGACGGCTCCCTCACCGGCTCGCGCGTCTACGACACCGGGCGGAACGGCCGCGGGATGGGCGAGGGCGTCTACGTGGGCAGCGCGGGCGGCACGGACGACCGCAGCGACCGCGTCCTGATCCAGGACAACGTCCTCGGCCCCGGCATCGGCGGCGAGAACATCGACATCAAGGAGGGCACCACCGGCACCCGGATCATCGGCAACACCTTCGACGGCAGCGGCCTCACCGGCGCCAACTACGACGACTCCTGGGTGGACATCAAGGGCAACGACGTCCTCGTCCAGGACAACACCGGCACCCGCACCACCAACGACGGCTTCCAGACCCACGAGGTGCAGGACGGCTGGGGCTGCGGCGCCGTCTTCCGGAACAACCACTCCGACCTCACCGGCGCCACCGGACCCGACCGCTACGCCATCAACGTCACCCACTACGACGCCGAGGACTGCCCGGTCACCATCGACGCCGACAACACCGTGACCGGCGGCAACGGGCTGGCCAACCCCGGCGTCCCGGTGGGCGGTCCGTCCGGGCCCACCGATCCGACCGACCCGACCGACCCGACCGACCCCGGGGACCCCGGCCCGCAGGGCGGCTGCACGGCGGCGCACCGCGTGACCGGCACCTGGTCCGGCGGTTTCAAGGCCGAGGTCACCGTCACCAACACCGGCGACGCCCCCATCGGCGGCTGGACCGTCGCCTGGGACCTCGGCACCGCCAGGATCGCGAGCCTGTGGAGCGGCGTCCACACGCTGGACGGCTCACGGATCACGGTCACCGACGCGTCGTGGAACGGCGCCCTCTCCCCCGGCGCGACCGCGGCCTTCGGCTACACGGCGGACGGCGCACCGCCCGGCGGCGCGGTCGGCGCCGTGTGCGCCGCCGGGTGAGACGCGTCCGTCCGCACCATCCCGCAGAGCTGCTCGACCTGCGGGTGCCACGGCCGGTCCGCCGGGCCGGTGAGCAGCAGGACCCGTTCGGCGCGGGGCGTGAGCGGGACCATGACGAGGCCGTCGCCCAGCATCGTGTGGGCGAGCGACGGCATGACGGCGACGCCGAGGCCCGCCTCGGCCATGCCCAGCAGCGTGGCGAGGGTGTGGACGCGCTGCGCGGGCCGGTAGGGGACGCCGGCCAGCGCGTGGAGCGCGGAGATCTGCGGCTCGCAGCCGCCCGAGGAGACGAGCAGCGGGTCGTCGGCGAGGTCGGCGAGGCGGACGGAGGGCTCGGCGGCGAGGGGGTGGTCGCGGCGGAGCACGGCGCGGAAGTCGTCGCGGGCGAGGGGGACGGCGCCGGGGTGGGGCCGTTCCGGGTCGATGAGGACGGCGGCGTCGACCGTTCCCGTGCGCAGCCAGTCGGCCAGTTCGGCGTCGTCCCCCTCGAAGAGGCGCACGTCGAGCGCGGGCAGGCGCGCCTTCCAGCGCCGCAGGAGGCCGGGGACGAGGCGGTGGGCCGCGGTGGGCGCCGCAGCCAGCCTGACGGTGCCCGTGGCGGCCTCCGCGTGCTCGCGGGAGACCCGTGCCTCCAGCGCGCGGGCCGCCGCCTGCACAGCGCGCGCGTACGGGAGCAGCGCCTCGCCGAACGCGGTGGGGGCGACGGCGGGGCCGCGCTGGAGCACCGGCGCGCGGACCTCGCGCTCCAGGGCGGCGACGGTGTGCGAGACCGCCGACTGGCTCATGCCGAGGTGGTCGGCGGCGGCGCTGAAGCCGCCGTGGTCGGCGACCGCGAGGAACACGTCCGCCTGGCGCAGCGTCACGGCCATGAGGTCAGCTCATCTCTCCATGAGAGTCATGTGTTTGCCACATAGGGCCAGCGTAGACCAGGCTCGGGGGCGTCGGAACGGAGCGTGCGGGACGTACGGGAGGAGCGCGGGGTGGGCCGGGGTGGCGGAACGGGGGCGACGGGCGCGGGGTATCTGGGGGCCGCGGCGGCGTGGAGCGCGAGCTTCCTGTTCATCAAGGTCGCCGTGGGGGTGCTGTCCCCCGGCCAGGTCGTCGTAGGGCGGCTCGTCCTCGGCGCCGCGACGCTCGCGGTGGTCATGGCCGTCACGGGGCGGCCATGGCCGCGCGGGCCGCGGGTGTGGGCCGAGCTGGCGGGCATGGGCGCGGTGCTGTGCGTCGTGCCGTTCCTGCTGTTCTCCTGGGCGGCGCGCGACCTGCCGTCGGGACTGTCCAGCATCTACAACGCGGCCACCCCTGTCGCGACGATGCTGGTGGCTCTCGCGCTGCTGCCGGAGGAGCGGCTCACGCGGGCGAAGACCGGGGCCTTCCTGACGGCGGCGGCGGGCGTCGTGCTGGTCGCCGCGCCGTGGAGCGCCGCCGGTGACCTGGGTGGCGGCCGGGCGCTGACGGCCCAGCTGGCGTGCCTCGGCGGAACCGTCTGCTACGGGCTCGGCTTCGTCTGCACCCGCCGGTTCCTGCGGCGCACGCCGTACGACGCCGTGACGGTGACCGCCGGGCAGATCGGCGCGGGCGCGCTGCTGTCGCTCGTCCTCGCGCCGTTCGCCGCGTGGGGGCCGGTGCGGCTCACCCCGGCCGCCGGTGCGGCGATGCTGGCGCTCGGCGCGGTCAGCACGGGCGTCGCGTACATCTGGTACGCGCGGGTGATCGACGCGTGGGGGGCCACGCTCGCGTCCACTGTGACGTATCTGACACCGGTGGGCGGCGTCGTGCTGGGCGTACTGGTGCTGCGGGAGGAACTGGCCTTGCGGGAAGTGGCCGGTGGGGTGGTCGTCGTCCTCGCCGTGCTGGTGGGGCAGGGGCGACTGCGGATGCCCGGGAGGCCGCGGAGTACACGTCCGGAGGACACCGGACACGTATCAGGCGGTATACCGGACGGTGCGGGACAAGAGGGGGAGGAGAGACAACGGCCGGTACGACGGAGGTGAGCGCGGTGGACCGCACCGACGGGCAGCGCGTGGTGGTGGGTGTCAACGGATCGCTGGGCAGTATGACGGCCCTGCACAGGGCGGCTGACGAGGCGCGCCGCCGTGGCGCGTCCCTGATGGCGGCGCTGGCGTGGACCGTGCCCCTCGGGGGGATGCGGCGGCCGGGCCCCGAAGCGCAGGCGGACGCGTTCCGGCTGGCGGCGCGCGACCAGCTGCGGGGGGCGCTGCGCGCGGCGTTCGGCGGGATGCGCATGGGGGTGCCGGTGGAGGCGGTGGTGATCGAGGGGCAGGTGGGCGAGGCGCTCGTCTCGCTCGCGGACCGGCCGGACGACCTGCTCGTCGTCGGCACGGGGCGGCGCGGGCTGTGGCGGCGGCTGACCGGCCCCTCGCCGTCGCGCTACTGCCTGGCGCACGCGGGCTGCCCGGTCCTCGCCGTGCCGCACGCGCCGCTGCACGACGACCTCGACGCGTTGCGGCAGCTCGGACGCCGTGGGGCCGGGCTCGGCGCGTTGCTGCCGGGGCCCCGTACGCCGCACTGAGGCGGCGCGGCCGGGCGGCCGCCCGAGGCATCCCGTGCGGCGCGGATTGACGGCCGCGCCCGACGCCTCTACAACCCTGGACGAGAGCGCTCTCACCCCTGAGACGTCCGGGTCCCCCCGGACCCGGACGTTTTCCTCCACCGTCCAGGAAGGCGTTCCCCCATGGCCTCATCCCGCACCGCTCCCCCGGGCGCCCGAAGACTCGGGCCGCGACCGGCGGCCAGGACCCTGCTGACGGCAGCGGCGGCGCTGATCGGCGTACTGGCCGCGCTGCTCGCCAGCCCGGCGAACGGCGCCGTGCCGTCCCGGCCCGGCTGGACGCTCCAGTGGAGCGACGACTTCACGGGCGCGGCCGGCTCCCTGCCGTCCGGCACGAACTGGCAGATCGACACCGGGCACGGCTACCCGGGCGGCCCCGGCAACTGGGGCACGGGCGAGATCCAGAACTACACCAACTCCACGAACAACCTCAGCCTCGACGGCGGCGGCAACCTGCGGATCACCCCGCTGCGCGACGGGGCGGGGAACTGGACGTCGGGCCGCATCGAGACGCGCAGGGCCGACTTCAAGGCACCGGCGGGCGGCGTGCTGCGCATCGAGTCCCGCCTCCAGATGCCGAACGTGACCGGGCAGGCCGCCCTCGGCTACTGGTCCGCGTTCTGGGCGCTCGGCGCGCCCTACCGGGGCAACTACTGGAACTGGCCGGCCATCGGCGAGTTCGAC
This sequence comes from Streptomyces sp. NPDC049879, assembly GCF_044461265.1. Lineage (NCBI taxonomy): Bacteria > Bacillati > Actinomycetota > Actinomycetes > Kitasatosporales > Streptomycetaceae > Streptomyces > Streptomyces sp. NPDC049879. The sequence goes on from NZ_JBITKT010000008.1 coordinate 75,286, forward strand.
ATCATGGAGAACGTCAACGGCATCAACTCGGTGTGGGGCGTGCTGCACTGCGGCGTCAACCCCGGCGGCCCCTGCAACGAGACGAACGGTCTCGGCGCGAGCCGCCCCTGCCCCGGCGCCACGTGCCAGTCGGCCTTCCACACGTACAGCTTCGAGTGGGACCGCTCCTCCACGCCCAACGCGCTGCGCTGGTACGTGGACGACCAGCTCTTCCACACCGTGACGCAGACCCAGGTGGGCGCCGCGACCTGGGCCAGCATGACCGATCACGCGGGGTACTTCATCCTGCTGAACGTCGCGATGGGCGGCGGCTTCCCCGACGGCGTCGCGGGCCACGCCACCCCGACCGCCGCGACCGTCCCCGGCCGCCCGATGGTCGTGGACTACGTGGCGGTGTGGACCCGGGGCGGCGGCGGTGGCCCCACCGACCCGCCGGACCCGCCCACCGGGGAATCGACGTTCTACCTGAGGTCGGGCGGCGCCCTGAACGCGGCGGCGGGCTCGGCCGGCTCGGCGACGGTGGCGTCGGCGGGCGGCGCGAACCACGACGGGACGCCGTCGCAGCCGCAGACCTTCACCGTGTCCAACGTGAGCGGCGCGTACACGGGCGCGGCGACGGTGTTCGACCTGTTCGCCGACTCGGGCACGACCGTGGGCAACGGGCAGCAGGTCCGGGTCTCGTACGACCGGACCGGTGACGGCAGTTGGGACCGCACCGAGACGTACCACTACTTCGCCACCGACCCGGTGCCCGGCTACGAGCACTACCGGCAGACGGCCGGGCTGCGTGCGTCCACCGGGAGCCACGGCGACCTGGTGAACGGGCGCGTACGCGTCGAGGTGTGGAACGCCATCGGCAACGGGACGAGCACCGTGGGCATCGGCAACCAGTCGGTGATCACCATCCCGTTCGACTGACCCGTCCGGCCGACCCGTTCGGCCGGCGGCGGCGCGAGCCGTGCCGCCGTCCCCTCGCCGGGGGCGGCGGCGCGGCGGGCGCGGGTCAGGAGCCGTTGACGAGGTCCATGTAGTAGTCCCAGTCCCAGTTCGGGCCGGGATCGGTGTGGTCGTTGCCCGGCACCTCGACGTGGCCGATGATGTGCTCGCGGTCCAGCGGGATGCCGTAGCGGTCGGCCAGGTGGCGCGTGAGGGCGGCGGACGAGCGGTACATCGCGTCGGTGAACCACGCCGGGTCGTCGACCCAGCCCTCGTGCTCGATGCCGATGCTGTACGCGTTGCCCGAGCGGGCGTGCCAGGCCGTGTCGGCGTCGCGGACCATCTGTGTGACGTCGCCGTCCGAGGAGCGGACGAGGTAGTGCGAGCTGACCTGCGACGCCGGGTTCTGGAACCAGCTGATCGACCCCGCGTACCAGCCCTGCATCACGTGGACGACGATGGCGCTGATCTGCTGCGTGCGGCCCGCCCGGTAGTTCTGCGCGCTGGCGGGGACCCAGTGCGCGGCGGGGTAGTCCGCGCTGAGCGGCCCTGGTGCGGCGTCGGCGTACGTGCCCAGGTCCGGGTCGACGGAGCGCGGGCCGACGGCGACGGTCTCGCCGCCGTCCACGCGGGCGCTGAGGCCGCTGCGCAGCAGGTCGTAGACGGCGTCGGCGTAGAGCCTCGCGGCGGTGGCGTCCTCCGCCGCTCCGCCGCCCCCGCCGCCGTATGCGGCGACGGCGGTGTACCAGGCGTCGAGGTCCTCGCGTTCCGACGGCTTCATCCCGGCCGCGTCGGCGGCGAGGCGCAGGAGGGCGGCGCCGCCGCGGATGTTGGCGGCCGTGTCGCCGCGCAGCAGTCCGGCGGGCAGGCCGGTCTCGGCGGCGGCCTCGTCGAGGGTGCGGCGGGTGGGGTTGTCGACCAGGTGCATGACGCCGTAGCCGTTGGCGTGGCTGGGCAGGCCGTCGTGGTCGTCGAGGCGGGTCTCGCCGTAGCCGACGGCGACGAGGAGGTCGCGCGGGACGTCGTACGCGGCGGCGGCCGAGGCGAACGCGTCGTTCACCGGTGTCGCCGACTCCTCGGCGGCGACGGGGGGCGCGGTGGCGAGGACGGTGGCGAGGACGGCGGTGGCCAGGGGGATCAGGCGCAGGCGTCGGCGTGGGGCGGATCGTCCGGACATGAGGCTCCGATCGGTGGAGGCGGATGCGTGGCGTCCCGGTGGGGCCGGGCGCGGCGCCGGGTCCACACTCGACGCTGCTACATGCCCATGTCAACGAGGCGGGCCGCACGGTCCGGCGCACCACGCCGATCGGCTCCGCCCGCGCCACCCTCCGGCATTTATTTCACAGGTGTAATACCTGTTAACGTGGACAGCATGCCCTCCGCCCTCACGACCCCCCGCCGCGCGCTCCTGCCGCCCCTGCCCGTACGGGCCTCCCTGCGCCTGGCACGGCCCTCGGACTCCTGGCACAAGCGGGCGTTCAGCGTCGTCGCGGCGGCGGGCGTCCCGCTGGCGGTGCTGCTCGCGGCGGGGCGCCTGGACCTGGCGGTGTACACGATGGCCGGTTCGCTGTGCGCCCTCTACGGGCACGACCTGCCGTACGCCGCCCGCGCCAGGACCGTGGCGTGGGTCGTGGCCGGGATGACGGCGGGGTCGGCCGCCGCGCTCGCCACCGCGTCGGCGACCGGCTCGGTGCCCGTGCTGATCGCGGTCGGCGCGCTGCTCGCCGCCGCGCAGAAGACGGTGTGCGACGCGGTGCGGATCGGGCCGCCGGGGGCCGTGATCCTGACGTTCATCAGCTCCGCCTGCCTCTTCTCCCCCCAGCCGCCCGGCCGCCTGCCGGAGCTGGCCGGGCTGACGGCCGGGGCCGGGGCGCTGGCCTGGCTGGTCACGCTCGCCCCGGCGCTCGTACGCCGCGACGGCCCGGAGCGGCGGGCCACCGCGCGGGCGCTGCTCGGCGCGGCGGACCTCGTCGCCGCCCGCACCCGCGGCGGCGCGGACACCGCCCGCGCGTCGCGGAGGGCCGCGGGCACCGACTCCGCCGCCTGGCACACGCTGCTGACCGCCCGCCCCGGCGACGGCGGACGGCACGCCCCGCTCCTGCGCCTGCTGCTGCACGGCGAGGCGGTCGCGGCCGACCCGTCCGCGGGCCCGGCCGACGCGGAACGGCTGCGCCACTGGGCACGGCTGCTGCGACGGCGCGGGCCCGTACCCGTGCCCCCGGACCCGGACGGGACGGCCGAGCGCCTGCTGCGCGTCGAGGCCGAACTCGCCGGGGCCGCCGGAGCCGCCGGGGAGGGGCGGGGGGCGGGCGCGCTGCGCGCCGCCCTCGCGCCCGGCTCGCTCCTGCTGCCCGTCGCGCTGCGCACGGCGCTGGGCTGCGCCATGGCGGGCGGCGCGGCGGCGGCACTCGGCGTGGGGCGTCCCTACTGGGCGATCGTCACCGCCGCCGCGCTCTACCAGGCCAACGTCACCCTGACCTGGAGCCGCGCCCTCCAGCGGACGCTGGGCAACCTGCTGGGCGTCCTGGTCTTCGCCGCCACGGTGCCGCTGGAGCACCAGGGGCCCGTCGCCCTGGCGTGCTGCTGCCTGGCCTTCGCCTTCGTGACCGAGGCGGTGATCACCCGCAACTACTGGGCGGGCAGCCTGTTCGTGACGCCGATGGCGCTGCTGATCTGCGAGTTCGGCACGCGGCAGGAGGCGGGCGGGCTGGTCGCGGACCGCGTGCTCGACACCCTGGCGGGCGCCGCCTTCGGTCTGCTCGCCGCCGCCGTCGTCACCAACCGGCGGGCCGGGGCGCGCGTCGGCCGGCTGGCCGGGCGCGCCGACGCCGCCGGGGCCGCGGTCGAACGGCTGATGGCCGCCCCGGACACCGCACCGGCCGCGCTGGAGGCCGCCAGGCGCGACCTCGCCGCCGCGCTGGCCGCGCTGCGCGCCGCGGCCGACACGGCGGGCGGCGAATGGGGGCACCGACCCGCCGCCGCGGCGGACGTGGCCCGCGCCGAGGCGGCGGGACACCGTACGCTCACGGCGGCGGTACGGCACCGCGTCCGCCAGGGACGGAACGGAGAGCACGCAGCACGATGAACGCCCCGAACGACGACACGGTCGCCGTGGTCGTGCGCCAGTGGCAGTCGGTCGCGCCCGGCATCGACACCGGGCCGATGGAACTGATCGGCCGCGTCAACCGCTGCGCCGCCCTCCTCCAGCAGGCCGAGGAGGCGCCGCTGCGGCGCGAGGGCCTGACGCGGGCCGAGTTCGACCTGCTGGGCGCGCTGCGCCGCACCGGGCACGACCTCAGTCCCGGCGAGCTGGTCAGGGAGACGTTCTCCTCCGGCGCGGCCGTCACCAAGCGGCTGCGGCGGCTCCAGGAGCGCGGCCTGCTGGAGCGGCGCGGCGACACCCGCGACCGGCGCGCCGCGCAGGTGCGGCTGACCGGCGCGGGCCGCGCCCTGGTGGACCGCCTGATGCCGGAGCAGCTCGCGTACGAGCGGTCGGTCATCGGCGGTCTCGGCGAGGACGAGCGGCGCGAACTCAGCGCGGGCCTCGCCCGGTTGCTCGGCCAGCTGGAGGGGCGGATCGGCCGCCCGGTCGAGGGCGGCCGCGGGGCGTGACCCGCGCGGCTCAGGAGCCGTCGCGGAGGCGGACCAGGGGGCCGTCCCAGGAGTGGTACGGGCGGTGTCCGCCGTGGCCGGGGGTGACGGCGGGGGGCGGTTCGGCGCGGACGGCCGCCGTCGCGGCGGCGGCGGCCGCGCTCGGGGTGCGGCCGTGCCGGATGGCGTTCCCCGCGCTCAGGCCGTGGCCGACCTCGCGCGCGAACCTGATCAGCGGTCGCAGCAGCGGACCCATGCGTCCCATCGGAACCTCCAACTATACTGGTCTGTGAAGTTGGCACGATGCTAGGTATACAGACCTGTGAAACGCAAGGGGTGCACGGTATGACCGCTGCCACGACGGGCGGAGGCCGGCGTCTGACACCGGGGGCGCGGCGGATCCTGGACGTCGCGTCCGAGCTGTTCTACCGGCGCGGCATCCACGCGGTCGGCGTGGACACGATCGCGGCCGAGTCGGGCGTCACCAAGCGGACGCTCTACGACCGCTTCGGCTCGAAGGACGGCCTGCTCGTGGCGTACCTGGAGACGCGCGACAGGCGCTGGCGCGAGCAGGTCGCGGCGCGCCTCGACGAGATCGGGGACGGCGACCGGGCGGCCCGCGTCCTGGCGCCGTTCGACGTGCTGCCCGTGTGGCTGGAGGGGTCGGAGCGCGGGTGCAGCTTCATCAACGCCTTCGCCGAGCTGCCCGAGCCTGAGCACCCGGGGCGGCAGGTGGTCGTGGCGGAGAAGAAGTGGCTGCGCGACCTGTTCCACCGGCTGCTGACCGAGGCGGGCGCGCCCCGCCCCGCCGACCTCGCCGTGCAGCTGCTCAGCCTGCACGAGGGCGCCGTCGTCAGCACCTCGATCGCCGGGGAGGCCCGGGCGGCGGCCGCCGCGCGCGCGGCGGCCGCGCTCCTGCTGGACGCGGCGCTGGCCGCCCGCTGACCCGGCGCGGGCGCCGGGCCCGACGGCCCCCGGACTTCTTTCTCTGTTGCAGAACGGTGACAACCCAGCCCATGGCTTCACGCTCCATGAGGTGTCGGGAGCAGTGCCGTTCGACAGAGAGAGGGCCTCCGTGCGCGACCACCAGGACAGACGAGCGGGGAAGCGGAGCCGCGTCGTGAGCCGCCGGGGTGTGCTCGCCCTGGGGGCGGCGGGGATCGTCGGCGGCGTGTACCCGACCGCGGTCTCGGCGCTCGGCCTCACGGACCGGTCGCGCTTCGGGGCGGCGGAGCCCGCGCCGGACACGGGCGGCGGGACGCCGGAGCCGGAGGAGCCCGGGGAGCCGGCGGAGGAGGCGCCGAGCCTGGAGCACCCCCGCCTCATCGGCGACGGCTCCACCGCCGACACCGGCCCCCAGCCGCACCAGCCCGAGGCGCGGCGGCTCGCGGCGGGGGAACGTCCGCCGCAGTTCGTCGTCGTCTCCTGGGACGGGGCGGGCGCGCTGGACGACGGCCTGTTCGACCGGTTCCGGGGCGTGGCCGGGGACATCGGCGCGTCGATGACGTTCTTCCTGTCCGGGCTCTACCTGCTGCCCGAGGCACGGCGCGACCGCTACGAGCCGCCGCGCAACCCCCGGGGCGCCTCGGACATCGGCTACCTGTCCGACGCCCACATACGGGACACGCTCGGCCAGCTGCGCGCGGCGTGGCTGGAGGGCCACGAGGTCGGCACGCACTTCAACGGCCACTTCCTCGGCGGCGACGGCTCGGTCGCCCACTGGAGCGCGGACGACTGGCGCAGCGAGATCGCCCAGGCGAAGGCGTTCGTCACCGAGTGGCGGACCAACACCGGGTTCGCCGACGACGTGCCGCCGCTGCCGTTCGACTACGAGCGCGAGCTGACGGGCGGCCGCACCCCCGGGCTGATGGGCCAGGAGGCGCTGCTGCCGGTGGCCGCCGAGCTGGGCTGGCGGTACGACGCCAGCTCCCCCGGCGGCCTCCAGCAGTGGCCGGCGCAGCGGGAGGGCCTGTGGGACCTGCCGCTGCAGTCGCTGCCGTTCCCCGGCCACGGCTTCGAGGTCCTGTCGATGGACTACAGCATGCTGGCCAACCAGTCGGGCGACACGACGCAGGGCGACCCCGCCCGTTTCGACACCTGGCGCGAGGAGGCGAGGGGGGCGCTCATGGGCGGATTCGAACGCGCCTACACTTCCAACCGCGCTCCGCTGTTCGTGGGCAACCACTTCGAGCAGTGGAACGGCGGCGTGTACATGGACGCCGTCGAGGAGGCACTGCGGGAGATGGCCGGCCGGGACGAGGTGCGCTTCGTCTCCTTCCGGCAGCTGTGCGACTGGCTGGACGCCCAGGACCCCGGCGTCCTGGCGAACCTGCGCGCCCTCGGGGTGGGGCAGGCCCCGCCGGGCGGCTGGGAGGCCGTGGTGACGGCGTGACACGGACGCTCCTCCCGGGCGCGGACGCGGGGGCGGTCCCCCGTACGCGGCGGCTCCCGGGCGCGGATGCAGGGGACGGACCGGCGGCGAGGGCGGAACGGGTGCGGGACGAGACCGTGGGCGAAGGCGGGACGGGTGCCGGGGAACGGGCCGCCGAGGCGTTGTTCGCGGGGTTCTACCCGCGGCTGGCGGGCTGGTGCCGGGGGCTGGTGGACTCGGACGAGGTGGCCCACGACATAGCGTCCGAGGCGTTCACCCGCCTGTGGTCCCGGTGGTCCGCGGTGGACCGGCCGGAGTCGTACCTGTTCAGCGTGGCCGCCAACCTGGTCAAGGACCACTGGCGCCGCCGGGACCGCGAGCGGCGCGCGGCCCGCGACCTGGACGCGGTGCGCGAGGACTCCCCCGCGGCCGACCAGGGCCTCGCCGTCCGCAGCCTCGTCGAGTCGCTGCCCGACCGGCAGCGGGTGACCGTACTCCTCCACTACTACGCCGGGCTGCCGGTGGACGAGATCGCGTCCGTCCTGCGCCGCCGTCCCGGCACCGTCAAGAGCGACCTGTACAAGGCCAGGCAACGGCTGCGGAGCGCGTTGAGGGGATTCCATGACATCACCACATGACCCGCACGACGACCCGCGCGCCGCGGCGGGCGGAGGGGAACCGTCCGGTCTGGACGGGCTGTTCGCGGCGCCCGTGACACCGCTGCCGCCGCCCGCCGGGACGTTCGCCGCCGTACGGCGCCGGGCCGCCGCGCGCCGGCGGCGCCGGGTGGTCGCGGCGGGCGCGGCCACGGCCGTGTGCGTGGCCGGGGCGACGGCCGTCGTCGCGCTGACGCGGCCCGGGGATCCGCCGCCGGTGAGCGCGCCGCCGGTGTCCCGCTCGTCCGCCCCGGTGGACGAGGACGCGTCGGAGCGCGGGAGTCCGTCCCGCGCGGAGGCGCCCTCAGGCACGGGCGAACCCTCCGTGGAGGCGAGCGGTACGGGCGGCCCGGCCTCGTCCGACCCGGCGCCCGAGCCGTCCGGCGGCGGCGGCCAGGAGACCGGGACCGCCCCCGGCGCGTCCGGCGTCTGCGGGAGCGACCAGCTGGACCTGTCCATCGCCGCGACCGAGGGCGCGGCGGGTTCGGTGTACCTGACGCTGCGCTTCACCAACACGGGGGACGCCGCCTGCACGATGACGGGCTTCCCCGGTGTCTCGCTGGTCGCGGGCGACGGCGGCGAGCAGATCGGGGCCCCGGCCGAACGGGCGGAGACGGACGGCGCGCCCGTGCCCGTCGCGCTGGCGCCGGACGGCTCCGCCGTGACGGACCTGCGGGTCACGCAGGCGGCGAACCACCCCGCCGAGGACTGCGACCCCACCCCGGCGCGCGGCCTGCGCGTCTACCCGCCGGACGAGCGGGCCGCGCTGTACCTGCCGGACGACGCGCTGACCGGCTGCGCCGACGAGGACGTGTCCCTCCTGTCCGTGGCGCCGGTGCGCGCGGAAGGCGGCGCCTGACCCCCGGGTACGCCGCGGGCCCCGTGACGCACCGTGTCGCGGGGCTCACGCGGCGCCCGCCGGGCCGCCCCGGGGTGTGAGCCGGCGCACATGACGGCCGTCACATACGAAGCGCCTTAGTGGTTTGCGACCGCACTTACTCGACTGACCCCGGGACAGACCCCCGGGACAGGGTCTTTCGGCTACGGCGATGGCTCGTAGGTCCCATGGTTGTCCGGTTTCCGAACACCTGCTGAGAATGGCCGCTCGTCCGCATCCGCGACGTTCACCGCCCTTCTCTGCGAACGAGGTACCCCTCCCATGACCGCGACCCGCACCACCGGCACGAGCCGGATGTGGACCCGCAGGGCCTCCATCGCCGGCGTCGTCACCGCCGGCGCCGCGGCCCTGACCGTAGCCCTCGTCCCGACCCAGGCGTCCGCCGCCACGGCACCGGCGCGCGTGGCGACCCAGACCGACGCACCGATGGCGTTCCTGAGCGCCGCGCCCGGCAAGAACGCCATCGCGGTCAGCGACACGCTCGGCGGCACGCAGCACATCGTCGACCTGGCCCCGCGCGAGGCCCCGGCGGCGAAGGCCCCGGAGACCGTCGCGGACGCGGCGCCGGAGAGCGCCCCCGAGGCCGCCGCCGAGGCACAGCCCGAGGCACCGGCGCAGGCACCGGCCGAGAGCCTGGCCCCCGAGGCGAAGCCGGAGGCCGCCGAGGTGACCTACCCGGACAACCTGGACGGGTGGATACGCGAGGCGATGGCCATCATGAAGGAGCACGGCATCCCCGGCTCCTACGAGGGCATCCACCGCAACATCATGCGCGAGTCCAGCGGCAACCCGAAGGCGATCAACCTCTGGGACATCAACGCGCAGAACGGCGTGCCGTCGAAGGGCCTGCTGCAGGTCATCCAGCCGACGTTCGACCGCTACCACGTCGAGGGCACCCCGTACGACTTGTACGACCCGGTCGCCAACATCGTCGCGGCCTGCAACTACGCCGCCGACCGCTACGGCTCGATGGACAACGTGTTCGGCGCCTACTGATCCCGGTTCACGCGGACAGCGCGCGCGGCACGGCAGCGGCGACGGGTTTCCGTCGCCGCTGCCGTGTCCTGCTGTGCTGTGCTTGCCGTGCTGTGCCTGCCCGTCAGTCCCGGGCGCCGTCCTCGGCGGCGATCCGCTCGGCGTCGGCGACGACCTCGCGCGCGAACTCCCCGGCCAGGCGCAGCAGCCGGGCCGACGCGGGCGGGGTGCCGCCGTCCCGGTGCGCGAGCGCCGCGTGGATCAGGGCGCGCCGGTGCGGGGGGAAGAGGTCGAGGCCGTGGCGCCCGCCCGCCTCCTTCGTCACGATCTCGCCCGTCGCGACCGTGCGGTGCAGGCGTAGCGGCCCGAGGGTGCCCGTGGTGATCTCGGCGCGGAGCAGCGAGGGGGTGGCGGGGGCCCTGCCGTCCAGGGCGCGGCGTGCCCAGGCGCCCCAGTGCTCACGGAGGTTGGTGAGCGTCCAGGAGCGGAGGCGTTCCGGCTCCGGGTCGAGGCCGAGGAGGTATGGGGCGCGGCCGCGCAGGGTGATGCCGCGTTCGGCCAGGACCTTCCAGACGGCCGGGTTGACGTCGGAGCCGTGGCCGGGTCTGAAGGTGCGGCCGACGTGGGAGGCGAGCGGCCGGATGCGGGTGACCGGCGCGGTGAGGTCGGCCGCGTCGACGTACGCCCCGTTCACCGTGCCGGGCACGGTCGGCCGCGCGCGCAGCAGCGCCGAGCCGGCCGGTACGGCGTTGCCCGCGACGTGCAGGGCGCGCAGGCGGCGCAGGTCGCGGGCGTCGAGGGGGCCGTCCGTCGCGGCGATGAAGTCCGTGTCGCTGCGGCCGGGGCGCCAGCCTCCGAGCGCGGCCGAGCCGACGAGCCAGAAGCCGGTGATCCGGCCGGGGAGGAGCAGTTCGGCGGCGGCCAGGTAGCGGTTCGCGATGCCGATCGCCCGGCGGCTCACCGGGCGGCGCCCGGGAGCGCGGTCCGGCGGCGGGGTGCGGCGCGGTGGGGGCGGGGTCGTCCGGTCATCCCGTCACCGTAGCCCGGCCGGTGGGGGTGCCCGGGTGCCGGGAGGCGGCGGCGGGGCGTGCGGCGGCCTGTGACATTGTCATGGCCGGACTGTTGCCCGCGATGGACCGGCGGGGCCGATCCGGCGCTGTCATGTCCGCGCCTGTCCGATAACTCCCCCTCTGGGACGGCGCGTTCCGCGGTCGCGCGCGCCGGGGGCGCACGACTTGCGGGGGTACGGTGCGCCGCTCGCGCCCCCTAGGGTGCCGTGCCGTGAACCCCACCACGCCCGCAGCCCTCGGCACCGTTCCGCCGGACGACGACGGGGAAGGGACCGGTTCCCCCGGCCTCACCCGCCGCGTCTTCCTCCAGGCGACCGCGACCGCAGGTGCCACCGCCGCCCTCGTCCCCGCCGTCACCGCGCCCGCGTCCGCCGCCACCCCGGCGGCGTCCCGTACGGCGCCGCTCACCTTCACCGCCGCCACCAACGGCGCCGCCACCCTCTCCCCCGCCGGGGACCGCCTCGTCGCGGAGGTGCAGGGCGTCCTGTGGTCCGTCCCGCGCGGCGGCGGCGCCGCCACGGCCCTCACCCCGTCCGACCTCGAACCGACCCGCCCGCACTTCGCACCCGACGGGCGGACCCTCGTGGTCACCGCCTACCGCGACGGCGGCTACCACCTGTTCACCCTGCGCGCGGACGGCTCGGAGCTGCGGCAGCGCACCGAGGGCCCGTGGGACGACCGGGGCCCCAGCTGGTCGCCCGACGGCACGCGGATCGCGTTCTCCTCCGAGCGCGGCGGCGACACGGTGGCGGGCGGCCCGTACCGCGTCTGGACCCTGGACGTGCGCTCGGGCGCGCTCACGCGGCTCACCGGACTGCCCGGCCAGGACGGGCCGTTCCAGGGCGGCGCCTGGGAGGACTTCGACCCCGCCTGGTCGCCGGACGGCCGGCGGGTGCTCTTCGTCCGCGCGGCGGTCGGCGCGCCCGGCGAGCTGCGCGCGCGGACCGTCGCGGCGGTGTCCGCGGACGGCACCGGCGCCGTCACCACCGAGCACTCCGACACGGGGACCGGGCAGATCATGGTGCCCGCGCTCTCCCCCGGCGGCAGGCTCGCGTACCTGCGCACCACGCCCCAGCCGGGCGCGTCGTGCACGCTCGTGGTGGACGGCGCGGCCGTGCCCGTCGAGGGGGACATCCACCCCGTCCCGGTGCGCTGGATCTCCGACGACTCGCTCCTGCTCACCGTGGACGGGCAGTTCCGCATCGTGCGCCCCGGGTCGCCCGGCGGCGGCGAGGAGATCCCGTTCACCGCGACGCTCCCCGTACGGCGCGACGACTACCGCCCCAAACGCCGCTCGCTGGACGACGGCGGCCGCCACTCCGTGCGCAGCCTGCACATGCCCGCGCTCTCGCCCGACGGACGTCAGGTCGTCTTCGCCGCGCTCAACGCCCTGTGGACCGCGCCCGTCGACGGCCGCTCCCGGCCGCGCCGCGTCCTGCGCGCGGACCCGACCCGTTACGTCCTCGCGCCGACCTGGACCCCTGACGGCGAGGGCCTGGTCTACGCGGACGACCGGGACGGCCTGTACGCCGTACGCCGCCGCGGCCTCCGCTCGGGCGAGGAGACCGTACTCGCCACCGGCGGACGCGTCTTCCCCGCCCTGTCCCCCGACGGGCGGCGGCTCGCGGCCCTGACGATGGCCGGGGACCTGGTCGTCCGGGATCTCGACGCCGGTACGGAGCGCACCCTGGCCGCGCCGCTGGCGGGCGGCGGCCTGCCGGGCCGCCCCAGCTGGTCGCCCGACGGCCGGTACGTCGCGCTGTGCGACCGGAACCGGATCAACCAGCGCTTCCGCGAGGGCTACAACCTGATCCGCGTCGTGGACACGGAGGACGGCACCGCCGTCCTCCACGCCGTCGCCCCGCACACGTCCCTGTCCGACCGCTACGACTCGGGCCCGGTGTGGTCCCCCGACGGCCGGTGGATGGCCGTCGTCGCCGAGTCCGCGCTGTGGCTGCTCCCGGTGGAGCCGGACGGGACACCCGCGGGTGAGGCGCGCAGGCTCACGTCCGAGGCGGCGGACCACCCGTCCTGGTCGGGCGACTCGCGCACGCTCCTCTACCTGTCGGCGGGCAGGCTCCGGCGGATCGGGGTGGACGGCGGGCGCCCCGTCACCGTGCCCGTGGACCTGTCCTACCGGCGCCCCCGCGCCGCCGACACGGTGGTGCACGCCGGGCGGCTGTGGGACGGCACGTCGGACGCGGTCCGGCGCGACGTGGACATCCTGGTGCGGGACGGCCGGATCGCGGCGGTCGAGCCGCACCGCGCCGGACGGCGGGCTGACCGGCACGTGGACGCCTCCCGCAGGACCGTTCTTCCTGGCCTGTGGGACGCGCACACCCACCCCTGGCAGTCCACGTACGGCGGGCGCCAGACGGCGCTGCAGCTCGCGTACGGCATCACGACCGCCGTCTCGCTCGGCGGGTTCGCCTACGAGCAGGCGCGGCTGCGGGAGGCGGTCGCCGCCGGGGAGCTGGCGGGCCCGCGGCTGCTGGCGACGGGCGAGCTGCTCGACGGCGGCCGCGTCGGCTACAGCATGGGGCGCGCGCACCGCACGCGGGAGGGGCTGCGGCGCTCGCTCGACAGGGCCGCCGGGCTCGACTGGGACTTCGTCAAGACGTACGTGCGGGCGCCGCTGTGGCTGATGAACGAGGCGACGGCGTACGCGCACGAGCGTCTGGGGGTCCGGGCGGGCAGCCACTACTGCGCGTCGGGCATCCACAGCGGGCAGGACCTGACGACGCATCTGCAGGCGACGCAGCGTGCGGAGTACGGGCACGCGACCTCGGGCACGGGGCGGTCAGGGCAGGACGTGGAGGAGATCTACACGGGCACGGACTTCCGGCTGATCGCCACCCCGTTCACGGCGCTGCCGCTGCTGGGGGCGGATCCGGGACTGGCGGACGATCCGCGGGTCGCCGTGCTGATGCCGCCGTGGGACGTGCCGCTGGTGCGCGACCAGGCGGGGCGTCCGCCGACGGACGCCGAACTGGCGGCGCTCGACCGGGAGACGGCGGTCTACCGGCGGCTGGTGGCCGGGGGCGGGCTGGTGGCGCTGGGGACGGACCAGCCGCTCGTGCCGGTGGGTCTGCACCTGCACCTGGCGCTGCGCGCGCTGCACCGGGCGGGGCTGTCCACGGCGGCGGTGCTGCGTTCGGCGACGTCGGTGCCGGCGCGGGTCTTCGGGCTGGACGAGCACCTGGGGACCGTGGAGGAGGGGAAGCTGGCCGATCTGACGGTGGTCGACGGCGATCCGTTCCAGGACTTCGCGTCGCTGGTCCGCACGGTCGCGGTCCTGCGGGGCGGGCACGTCTTCGAACAGGCCGCGCTGACGGGCGCGTTCGAGGGGGCCGTGCCGGAGGGTGCGGAGGGAGGGCCGTCGCCGCACGCGGAGACCTGGCGGGACGCCGGGCGCCGGATGCGGCGGGACGGCTGCTGTGACGGCGCTCTCTGACGAGGAGCGGGGCGTTACTTCTTCTTGCCGTGGTGGTCCACGTCGTTGATGCAGACGTTGCCCGCGGCCGGGTTGAGGAGGGCGATGATGTTGATGCTGTTGCCGCAGACGTTGATCGGGACGCTGACCGGGATCTGGACGACGTTGCCCGAGAGCACGCCGGGCGAACCGGCGGCCACGCCGTGGGCGTCCGCGTCGGCGGCGGCGGGGAGGGCCGTGCCCAGGACGGCGACGGCGGAGAGTGCGGCAGCGGTGAAGGCGGTGCGGATACGCATGGGAAAGGGGCTCCTTGCCGTGGGAGATCAGGGTGGGTGACCGGGGTCATCCGGGGTTCATCTGACCCCTGGAGGGCGTGCCGCGGCGGGCATTGGGCCGTCCGGGGGCGTGGCAGGGCGGGTCCGGCCACGCCCCCGGGCCGCGCCGGTGCCCGGCTAGCATCGGTGCATGGAACGCTCCGTCGTGCTGCACGTGGACGCGCCGCCGGGCGCGCCTTCCGTGCCCGCCTTGCTGCTCAGACCGTGGGAGGCGGCGGACGCGCCCGCCGTGCTGGACGCGTTCGGGGACCCGGCGATGCGCCGCTGGCTGGTCTCGCGGGTGGACGACGGGCCTGGCGCCGCCCGGTGGGTGGCGGAGCAGCGGCAGGGCTGGGCGGACGGCGGACGGCTGGCCTTCGCGGTGGTCGGCCGGGTGCCGGGCGCCGGGGACGGCGGTGACCGCGTGCTCGGCAACGTGGTGCTCAAGGGCGCGGTGCGCGGCGGGCGTTCGGCCGAGGTCGGGTACTGGACGGCGCCCGCCGCGCGGGGGCTGGGAGTGGCCACCCGCGCGGTCGGGGCGCTGACCGACTGGGCGTTCGCGACGTTCGGCCAGGACGGGCTCAGCCGCCTGGAGCTGCTGCACCAGGAGGACAACGCCGGATCGTGCGCCGTCGCCGCGAAGTGCGGCTACGCGCTGGACGCCGTCCTGCCCGCGTCACCTCCCGACTTTCCGCGGGACGGCCATCTGCACGTCAGACGCCGGGGTTGGTGAGCGGACCTGAGGGGCTCCCGCGCGAGCGCGGGCCAGGCCGCCGTCGCCGCGACCAGCAGGACCGCCCAGCCCCGGTGGACCGCGGTCCAGCGCGGGTCCTCCGGCCCGACGAACGGCGTGCGGCCCTCGGGCAGCAGCATGGCGACCGTGAACAGGGCGAGCAGGAGACCCGCGGCAGCGGTGCCGGGCTCCTCCGCGCCGCTGAACCGTACGCCGCCCGCCGCGAGGACGACGGCGAGCGCGACGAGCGCGGCGGCCTCCACCGACAGCGCCACCGGATGCGCGGCACGTCCGGCGGCGGCGCACGCCGCCCACCACAGGGCCGCGCAGGGCAGCACGGCGGCGAGCCTGACCGCCTGCCGCACGGTACGGCCCACGGGGAGGGTCCGCGCCGTGTGCCGCGCCGGGTCGTCCAGGACGAACGCCGCGCCGACGGCCTCGCACAGCGCGGCGATCCGCAGCAGCGCCAGGCGCGTCCCCGCCGCGTCCGTGAGCAGGGGCGCCGCCACCGCGAGCGCCAGGCCGAGCCCCCCGGCGGCGGCGAACAGCCGCCACGGGAGGCACCGCGCCTCGGCCCGCAGGAGCCCCCGGACAGTGGGCACACGGTGTCCTGTCGCCACGGTCCTCATACGCACGCCCACTCGCGGTCGGCGTCCGTCTCGGCGGGCGCGGGGACACCGAGCAGGCGTGCCGCGTCGTCGGTGGAGGCGCCAGGGGCCGTCAGTTCGGCCCAGTGCGCCCTGACGCGTTCGCCGACCCCGTCCGCCGGCAGGTCGAACAGCGCCCTGACGACGGCGGTCTCCCTGTCCCGGAGCGGAACGGCCGCTCCCGGCGCCTGGAGGACCGCCCCTCCCCCGAACTGCCGCTCTTGGCTGCTCTCGAACCGTGCCGGACCGTCCGGCACCGCGCTGACGGCCAGCCAGGCGATCACGACGGCGCGCGCGTCGCAGTACACCCCGGCCGTCGTCCCGTTGCGGACCACCACCTCCCGTGCCACTCCCGCGGCGAATTCCAGGTCGCGTACGCCGCCCCACGCGGTGCCGACCGTGACCTCCCCGGGCGACACCGCCGGTTCCTCTCCCCCGGACGATCCGGTCCCGACTTCCCCGGCAATCCGCTGACGTACCGTGAACGGGTGGTCGCCCAACGGAGTTCCCGACTCGGCGAAAACCTGCTCGACCACCCCGGCCCACTCGTCCGTCCAGGGCAGGAACTCGGGGAACGCGCAGTACGTCACCGGCCCGCGCCCGACGCATTCCTGCTGGTCGGCCGGGTCGTGCGCCGCGCGCTCCCGCGCCGCGACGAGGCCGTCGTCCGGCCCCATGACCTGTCCCGCACAGCCCGCCAGCGTGGCCGCCGAAGCCACTGCGGCCACGGCGGTGACCAGCCGGGTCCGCCCGCCGCCGACGCGGACCACCACCGCGCCCAGCACCGTGGCGAGCCCGGCGAGGTACAGCACGTGCCAGCCCGCGGGGCGTCCGACCAGCTCCGAGGGCAGCGCACCCGTGCCCTCGTCGAAGGCGATCGGCGCCAGCCAGCGCCCGCCGCCCGACGCGGTCGCCAGGCCCAGCAGCAGGGCCAGGACGCCGACCACGGCGAGGGGCGCCGCCAGTGGGGAGCGGACCGCCCGTCCGAGCGCCACCCCCGTCACCCCGAGCAGCGCGACGACCGCCGGTCCCGTGGCCAGTTCGGCGACCGAGGCGTGCCCCACCGCCCCCGGCCGCAGCGCCTCCCGCGCGAACTCCCCCGCGACCAGCGCCGCGACGACGAGGGCCGCCGGGAGCACGGACAGCAGATGCGCCGCCGTGCGCCGCCACACGGGCAGGACGAGGACGCCGAACTGGGCGTCCGTGCCGTGGCGCCGGGAGCGGGCGACGGCCGCGTTGGCGGCGAGCAGCACGGCGAGCCCGATCAGCGTGGGCCCGTACTGGGTCTCCCGGTCGGTCACTTGGAGCACCGGGTAGTCGCTGCCGGTCAGGGCCCGGCGCAGAAGCAGGGCCACGTGCCCGGTGAGGGCGAGGAGTACGAGCGGGTGGCGCAGGAGCCGGCGTGCCTCGACGGCGGCGAGGGCGAGCACGGGGCCGTACGGCCGGTGCGGGGCGGACGGCGTGTGCGGTACGGGTGCCGGGCGGCGGGCGAGGAGCGTCACGCGGGGACCTCCTGACTGTGCAGGGTCAGCAGGTAGCCGTCCTCCAGGGTGGGTTCGGCGGGGGACGCGCCGGGCGGGGGGTCGCCGAGGTTGCGGTAGGTGCCGACGCCGGTGCGCCATCCGGCCAGCGCGCCAGGGGCGCGGTCGCCGCCGGTCCAGACCCGTCCGGCGGCGCGTTGCCGCAGGTCGTCAGGCGGGCCGTCGAAGAGGACGCGCCCGGCGCCCAGGACGATCACGCGGTGGCAGAGCATCGCGACGTCCTCCGTCTGGTGGGTGGACAGGAGCACGGTCCGCGACTCGCCCGCCTCGGCGGTCAGTTCACGGAAGCGCATGCGCTTCTCCGGGTCGAGGCCGACGGTGGGCTCGTCCAGGACGAGGAATCCCGGGTCCCCGACGAGCGCGGCGGCCAGGGCCACGCGCTGCCGCATGCCGCCGGACAGCGCGCGGATGCGCCTGCCCCGCACGTCGCCGAGGCCCACCGCGTCGAGGACGCGCCTGACCTCCGCGTGCCGGGCGCGCCGGTCGGTGTGCTCCTTGAGGATGGCGACGTAGTCCACGAACTCGAAGGCGGTGAACGACAGGTGGAAGCCCGGGTTCTGCGGGAGGTAGCCGAGGACGCGGCGCGCCTCCGTGCGGCCGTGCGGGGTGGCGGGGTCGTGGCCCAGGATGCTGACCGTGCCCCGGTCGGGTGCCGCCGCGGTGGCAAGGACGCGCAGGAGCGTCGTCTTGCCCGCGCCGTTGGGCCCGAGGAGGCCGGTGACGCCGGGGCCGAGCCGCAGGGACACGTCGTCCAGGACGGTCCTGCGCCGGTGGGCGACGGTCAGCCCTGCCGCGGAGACGGCGGCGGAGACAGCGATGGGTGTGGCGGCGGTCATGGGAGCCTCCCGGCCCTGGGTCGGAGGTGGGGCACGGGCCGGCCCGCGCCGTCGAAGCGGTCGCGGGCGGCCACGAGCGCGCCCGTGGCGGCCAGCGCCGCCGCGGCGCCGGTGAGCTGTCCTGCCGCCGTGAGGGGGAACGGGTCGCCCTCGGCGAGGAGGCGCCCGGCCACCAGGGCGGCCACCCAGGCCGCACCGACGACGGCGGGCGCCGCCACCGGGCCGAGCCGGGGCATCAGCAGCAGCCCGAGCGACATCAGCGCCAGCGCGGCCGGGAGCCACCCGGCGGTGACCAGCGCCGCCGACGGCACCGCGAGGCTCGCCAGCAGCGCCGCCGGGACGGTGGTGAGCAGCACGGCCACAGCGCGGATCAGCAGCAGCCGGAACGTGTGCAGCGGCGCGACCACCGCCGTCTCGTACAGCGGGTCGATCCGGGGGCCGAACGAGACGGCGACCCCGGCGAGCGGCAGCAGCGGCGCCGTCGCCAGGAGCAGCAGCGGCGTGCCCGCCTGGCCCACGGCGGCGGCGAGGACCAGCGTCAGCGCGACGGCGGCCAGCCAGGAGCGGCGCATCACGGGGGTGGCGGCGAGGAGCCGGGCGGTGTGCTCGGGGACACCGCAGCGCACCAGCGCGGATTCGGCGGGTCCCGGGCGGGGGGCGTCCAGTTCGGCGTCGAGGCAGGCCCAGCCCCTGTCCGTGACGGCGGGGTCGGTGGCCCCGGCGAGGGCGGCGCGGCAGGGCGCGCAGGTCGTGAGGTGGGTGTCCACGGACCACAGGCGGGGGGCGTGCAGGGTGCCCGCCGCGTAGTCCCTGAGGTCGTCGGGTGTCGCGTGCCACGTCATGTGAGCTCCTCCCTGAGCTGCCTGCGGGCGCGCAGGGCGCGGGTCTTGACGGTGCCGGGCGGTATGCCGAGGAGGGCGGCGGCCTCGCGGGTGGTCAGGCCGTCGACGACGGTCGCCTGGAGGACGGCGCGCAGTTCCGGGGAGAGGCGGGCGAGCGATCCGGCGAGGTCGCCGTGCTCGACGCGGGCCAGGACGAGTTCCTCGGCGGACGCCGCGTCGCGGTGCCGCAGCCGGTGGAGTGCCTGCCGCAGGCGGCCGCGGGCCCCGTCGCCGCGCAGGCTGTCGACGAGGCGGCGGGCGGCGATGCGCCACAGCCAGGCGGCGGGGTCGCCGTCGTGCCGGTAGCGTGCCGTGCCGCGCCAGAGGGCGAGGAACGTCTCCTGCACGATGTCGTCCACGCGTGCCGGGTCGGCGCAGCGGCTGCGCAGGCGTGCGGCGAGCCAGGGCGCGTGGCGGCGGTAGACCTCCTCGAAGGCGCCGCGGTCCCCTTCCGCGGCGGCGCGCAGCAGCGCTCCGTCGTCGCCCGGGGGCGGGTGGTTCTTGTCTGTCACGTCCGGGGATCGCACGAGAGGGTCCGAACGGTTCACGCCGGGCGTGGACCGTCCTGCGGGGCGTGTGTCGTGTCCAGGTGGGCGGTGTCGCCGAACTGCGCGAGCCGCAGGTGCGATCCGTCGCCGGTCCAGCGGGAGACGGAGGCGTTGGGGACGATGGCCACCCCGCCGGGCGGTACGGAGGCGCCGATGCCGTCGATGGCGTAGCGCAGGCCGACGACCACGGCGTCGTGCGCGACGATCAGGACGCGCTGTCCCGGTGCGGCGGCGTCGAGTTCGGCGAGGAGGCCGCGGACGCGCAGGGCGACGTCGGCGAGGGATTCGCCGCCCGGCGGGCGGTAGAGCCAGTCGCCGAGGCGTTCCCTGCGGGCGGCCTCGGCGGGGGCGCGGGAGCGGATGGCGGCCGGGGTGTGCAGTTCGAAGACGCCCATCTCCCGGTCGCGCAGCCGCTCGTCGAGCAGGAGGGGCGCGCCGGGGGCGCGGCCGAGGCGGGCGGCCTCGCGGCGCATCAGCGCCCAGGTGTCCCGGGCGCGGCGGTACGGCGAGCAGAGCACGAGGTCGGGGCCGCCGCCGGTGCCGAGTCCGGCGAGCCAGGCGCCGAGCGCCGCCGCCTGGGCGACGCCCGCGGCGGCGAGCGGCACGTCGCCGTCGCCGCCGTCGAGCACGGCGTCGGTGACACCGTCGGCCTTGGCCCGTTCGAACACGGCGTTGGCCTCGCTGCGGCCGTGCCGGATCGCGGTCAGCTCCGCGAGGCGGTGCGGCACGGGCAGCGGCGCCGCCGTGCCGGGGACGTCCGCTTCTTCCGGCTCTACCGGCTCTTCCGGCTCATTCGCTCTGTGCGCCACAAGGCGTCATGCTCTCACCGCCGCCCCGGCGCCGGGCGTCAGTCCTTCCACGCGCCCGCCGCGGCGGCGTCCCTGGTGTACGCGGCGAACGAGCGCGGGGGGCGGCCGAGCGCCTCCTCGACACCGTGGACGACGGACGCGTTCCTGCCGTCCGTGATGAGGGCGAAGAGGTCGGCGAACTCGCCGGGCAGCCCGTGCTCCGCGAGCGCGGCGCGGTACTCCGCGTCGGTCACCGGGATGTAGGTGACGGTCCGGCCGATGGCCGCGGACAGCTGCGCCGCGACGTCGTGGAAGCCGAGCAGCTCGGGCCCGGACAGCTCGTACGTGCGGCCGGTGTGCCGGGGGTCGGTGAGCGCGGCGACCACGACGTCGGCGATGTCGTCGGCGTCCACGAACGGCTCCACGGCGTCGCCGACCGGCAGCGCCAGCTCGCCCGCCAGCACGGGGTCGCGGAAGAAGCTCTCGCTGAAGTTCTGCGCGAACCAGTTGGCCCGCACGACCGTCCAGTCGGCGCCGGACTGCTTCAGCCGCTCCTCGCTGCGCACCGCGCCCTCCTCGCCCCGCCCGGACAGCAGGACGAGGCGCCGCGCGCCCGCCGCGACGGCCGCCTCGGCGAAGGCGCCCACGGCCTCGTCGGCGCCGGGGAAGGCGAGGTCGGGGTAGTAGGTGACGTAGACGGCGCCGACGCCCTCCAGGACGGCGGGCCAGGTCTCCGGCTTCTCCCAGTCGAACGGCGGCAGGCCTCCGCGGGAGCCGATGCGGACGGGCAGGCCGCGGTCGGCCAGGCGGGAGGCGACGCGGCGTCCGGTCTTGCCGGTGCCGCCGACGACGAGGATGGGCTTCTCGGTGTGCTGTGCGTGCTCGGTGTTCGTCATGCCTTCAGCAAACCGTGGACGCCCGGCGGTGGGCCATGGCCGTTGCTCTCGGGCGCATAAGCGAACGTCTCGGCGCCCGGCACGGCGGGAACCCCGGGGCGGCCCGGCGGCGTCTAGAACACGTGTCCTTGATTACCAGTCAGGTGCAGAGGGGCCCCGTCGCCGGGCACATGATCGTGTGCGGTGACGACGTGCTGGCGGCCAGGCTCGCCTCTGAACTGCACCAGGTGTACCGGGAGCGCGTCACGCTCGTCGCGCCGCCCGCCCCCGCGCCCGGGGGCGTACCGGCGGCGTCGAGCCGTACGCGGATCTCCGCGCTGCTCGGCCGCGTCACGCCGCGCGGCCGGACGGCGCCGCTGCCGCCCGTGCCGAGCCAGTCGGGCTTCATACCGATCCCCATCAGGGAGATCGAGGCGGCCGAGGCGACGGAGGACGTGCTGCGGCAGGCGGGCGCGCAGGGGGCCGCCGCGCTGGCGGTGGTCTACGACGACGACGTGACCAACATCCGTGTCGCGCTCGCCGCCCGCAGGCTCAACCCCCGCCTGCGGCTGGTGATCCGGCTGTACAACCGCAAGCTCGGCCAGCACCTGTCCGACCTGCTGGACCAGGCGGCGGCCGTGGCGGCGGAGGCGCCGGGCGGCGCGGCGGTCGTGGACGCGACGACCACCGTGCTGTCCGACGCGGACACGGCCGCGCCCGCCCTCGCGGGCGCGGCGGTCGTCGGCACCCGCAAGGTCGTCCAGGCGGACGGGCTGCTCCTGCACGCGGTCGAGCGCACGCCGCCGAGCAGCGGCGAGCAGGCGCGCCCCGGGCTGTGCACGCTGGCCCTGCTGTCGTCCACGGCCGACGACCCGGGGGGCGCCGAGGGCACGGACGGCGGCGGCCCGCGCGACCCCCTGCTGCTGCCCGACGACGCGACGGTGGAGGCGGCGGCCGGGCGGCGCACGGTCGTGCTGGAGGCGATCACGCGCGCGCCGGCCCCGCCGAAGCTGCGCCGGACGGGGCGCGCCGCCGCGCTGCGGGACGTCGTGCCCTCCAAGCTGCTGTGGGCGGTCGGCGGGATCGCCACGTCGGTGGTGGCGCTGGCCGTCGCGCTGTCGTGGTCGACGGGGGACCATCCGCTGCACGCCGCGTACCTGACGCTGCTGGACCTGTTCGCGATCGGGGACCCCGCGACGGAGGAGCCCGTGCCGCGGCAGATCCTCCAGCTGGTGTCCGGGCTGGCGGGGCTCGCGCTGCTGCCGATCCTGGTGGCCGCCGGGCTCCAGGCGCTGGGCGCGTTCCGGGGGGCGTCCGCGCTGCGGCGGCCGCCGCGCGGCCTGTCGGGGCATGTGGTGCTGCTGGGGCTGGGGAAGATCGGCACACGTGTGCTGGAGCAACTGCGAAGCCTCGACATACCGGTGGTCTGCGTGGAGGAGGACCCGGAGGCGCGGGGCATTCCGCTGGCGAGGCGGCTGCGCGTCCCCGTGGTGCTTGGCGACGCGACGCAGGAGGGGCCGCTGGAGTCGGCGAAGATCCACCGCGCCCGCGCCCTGCTGTCGCTGACCAGCTCGGACGCCACCAATCTGGAGGCGGCGCTGTACGCGCGGACCGTGGCGCCGGACCTGGGCGTGGTGCTGCGGCTCTACGACGACGACTTCGCGACGGCCGTCTACCGCACCCTGCGCGCCGCGCACCCGGACGCCCTCACCCGCAGCAGGAGCGTGTCCACGCTGGCGGCCCCGGCGTTCGCGGGCGCGATGATGGGGCGCCATGTGCTGGGGGCGGTACCGGTCGAGCGGACGGTGCTGCTGTTCGCGGCGATCGAGGTGGCGGGGCAGCCGCGCTTCCGCGGGCGGACGGTCGCGGAGGTCAACAGGCCGGGCTCCTGGCGCATCATCGCGCTCGACACCGCGTCGCCGGACGAGCGGCGGCCCGACCTGGCCGCGTCGCGGACGGCCGGGCTGCTGTGGGACCTGCACCCGGGGTACGTGCTGCGAGCCGAGGACCGCGTGGTGCTGGCGGCGACCCGGCAGGGGTTCGCGGAGCTGCTCGGCCGCCGCTGACCGGGGGCGTCAGGCCGGGTCGGTAACCTGCCCCGCCCGGTCCCCCGGGGCCCAGACCCCGGCGGCGGTGCCCTCGCGCACGTGCCGCTCGTACGTGGCGACCTTGCCGCGGATGATCTCCAGGTGCGCGGCGAGTCCGGCCATCCGCGCCTCGACCTCCCTCTCGTGCGCGCGCAGCAGGGCCAGGCGCGCCTCCTCGTTCCCCGGGCCCGAGCGCACGAGTCCGGCGAACTCCCTGATGACGGCGATCGGCATGCCCGACTCGCGCAGCCGGTTGCACAGCTGGAGCCACTCGACGTCGGCCCGCCCGTAGACGCGCTGCCCGCCGCTCGTGCGGGCGACCGGGTGCAGGAAGAGGCCCTCCCGCTCGAAGAAGCGCAGGGCGTGGACGCTGAGCGCCGTCTCCTCCGCGACCTGCCCGATGGACAGCCGTTCGCCGTGCCTGGTCATGCGGCGATGGTAGGCGCTTGACCTCGCGTGCGGTCCAGCTCCTACGGTCCGCGCCATGACGACGGACACACATGTGAAGACGGGATTCGGCGCGTGGAGCACGGCGGCCGAGGTGCTCGCCGGGATCGACCTGACCGGGCGGACCGCGCTCGTGACGGGCGGCGCCTCGGGTCTTGGCCTGGAGACGGTACGGGCCCTGGCGGGCGCGGGGGCACGCGTCGTCGTCCCGGCCAGGCGGCCGGACGCGGCGGCGGTGGCGCTGGCGGGGATCGCCGGGACCGAGGTGGCGGGGATGGACCTCGCGGACCTGGGGAGCGTGCGGGCCTTCACGGACGCGTTCGTGGCCTCGGGGCGGATCCTCGACATCGTGGTGAACGGCGCGGGCGTCATGGCCTGCCCCGAGACGCGGGTCGGGCCCGGCTGGGAGGCGCACTTCGCGGTCAACCACCTGGGGCACTTCGCCCTGGTCGGCGGCCTGCGGCCCGCGCTGGCCCCGGGGCGCGCGCGGGTGGTGTCGGTGGCGTCCTCCGGCCACTTCCTCTCGCGCATCCGCTGGGACGACCCGCACTTCCGCGACGGCTACGACCGGTGGGCCGCCTACGGCCAGTCCAAGACGGCGAACGCGCTGTTCGCGCTGCACCTCGACACGCTGGGCGCGGCGGACGGCCTGCACGCGTACGCCGTCCACCCGGGCAGCATCCTGACGCCCCTCCAGCGGCACATCCCCCGGGACGAGCAGATCGCGCTCGGCTGGATGACGCCGGACGGCACGCCCGCCGACGGGTTCAAGTCGCCGGAGCAGGGCGCGGCGACGGCCGTGTGGGCGGCCACGTCGCCGCTGCTCGACGGGCACGGCGGCGCGTACTGCCAGGACTGCGGGCTCGCGCGTCCGGCGGAGAGCGACGACATGCTGGTGGGCGGGGTCAAGCCGTGGGTGCGGGACCGGGAGGCGGCGGCGCGCCTGTGGGCGCTGTCGGCGGGGCTGACGGGCGTGGACGCCTGGCGTCCGTGAGGCGGGGGGCCGCAGGGGCGAGCCGGACGCTCAGC
The DNA here is from genome assembly GCF_044461265.1 of Streptomyces sp. NPDC049879. Classification (NCBI taxonomy): domain Bacteria; kingdom Bacillati; phylum Actinomycetota; class Actinomycetes; order Kitasatosporales; family Streptomycetaceae; genus Streptomyces; species Streptomyces sp. NPDC049879. The sequence goes on from NZ_JBITKT010000008.1 coordinate 99,942, forward strand.
TGGCTCCCCAGTTCGTGGAGGCCCAGGGCGCGCGCGACGCGGCGGGACGCCTCGGGCCTGGCGCGCCACTGGGGCAGCAGGCCGTCGGCCAGGGCCCGGGAGACGGCGGCGGAGCCGACCCGGCGGGCGAGGCCACGGCGGCGGGCGTCCGGGGCGACGAGCACCGACACGTGGGCTGTGCCGGCGGGCCAGATCGAGTGGCCCGCCGCCGCGACGATGCGGGGGCCGTCCCGCAGCACGGAGACGGGGGACGTCACCTCGTCGAGCCCGCTCTCGCCCGCGTCGTCGGCGCCGGACTCGGCCAGCAGCCGGGCGAGCCCCGGGTCGTCCGGCGGCACCGTCCCGGCCGCCGCGTCCGGGTCCGGCCGGAAGCCGGTGGGTGGCGCGTAGGCCAGCGCGGCGGGGCCGAGGACGTCGTCCACCGGAAGCGCGGCCCGTACGGCGTCGGGGTCGGTGAGCGCGGCGCCGGGGAGGGCGGGCAGGGCGCGGCGGACCGCCGTGGCGGTGTCCTCGTCGGGCACGGTGATCAAGGCCGTGTCGGCGAGGACGACGATGCCCGCCCAACCGGGTGGTGCGAGGCGGGAGTCCGGCGAGACGGCCACGGCGCGCCCGCCCGGTGCGGTGGGGAACGGCGGTGCGGGGGCGGCCAGTGCGGTCCACAGGCGGCGGGCGGCGGGCAGGGCGGTTGCTTCCATCGCCCGATCATGGCGCGTGGGCCCGCCGCCGCGCGCGCGGGTTTCCGGCTCAGGGCCGCGCGACGATCTTGACGGCCGTGACCACCATGACCGGGTGCGAGACGTAGTAGACGACGAAGGCGCCGGCGACGGTCGCCTCCCTGCGGTCGCGTTCCTTCCCGACCGGGCAGGAGCCGTGGCCGTAGGGGTCGCGGCCGAGGGTGGCGCTCATCTCGGACTCGAAGAGCGTGCGGGCGGGCGCCGACAGGGCGCGGCGCGCCTCGTCGGCCAGCGGGGCGAACTGCACCCGGTAACCGCTCACGCGGCGCCGGACCCGCGGTCGCGGTCGTCCAGGGGCACGCAGCCGGAGAGGTCGCCGATCTCCAGGCGTGCGAACTCCTCCTGGACCTCCGCGACCGCCTGCGGATGCGTCTCCAGCGCCCAGTGGGCCAGGACCCGGTGGAGCCGGTCGCCCGGGGTGCTGCCCACCACGGCGTCGAACTCGTGGCGCCGCTGCGCGGGGAGCGCGGCGCGGATGCCGTCGATGGTGGAGGGCAACTCGACCATGCCGTCCCCCACATAGGTGACCCAGGTCGCCTCCGACGTCTCGCCCATCCGCCGCCCTTCCGTGCCGCGCCCCCCGCGGATCCCGTCTGCCCGCATCCTTCCGCAGAAGGTGTCGCGGCCTCAAGACGTGGCGGGCTCCGGCTCCTCGGGGCCGTCGGCGTCTGGACCCGCCGCGGTGAGGTGTGCCGCGACTCCGGCGGTGGTGACGCCGAGTCCGGTGAGCGGGCCCGCGCCGTCCTCGAACTCAAGGGCGGCCAGCAGGAGATGATGCGTGCCGACGCGTTCGTCGCCTTGCCTGAGTGCCTGGCGGGTCGTCAGTTCCAGTGTCTTCTTGGCGCCCGCGTCGAAGGGCACCATCGCGGGGGCGCCGGGGTCGGGAGCGGGGAACGCGGGGGTGGCGGCCTCCCGTACCGCGTCGGCGGACACGCCCTGGGCCGCGAGGGCGGCGGCGGACGCCGAGTCCGGGTCGGCGACCAGGCCGACCAGCAGATGGGCGTGGGTGACGCGCGCGCTGTGCGCCGCCTGGGCGGCGTTGTGCGCGGCGACCACGGCGTTCTTGGCGCGGGTGGTGAAACGGGCGAAGCCGTCCTGGTCGCCGCCGCCCGCCTCGTCCTTCGGCTCCCTGGGGACGAAGCGCTTCTGCGCCGCCTGCCGGGTGACGCCCATGCTGCGTCCGATGTCGGTCCAGGAGGCGCCCGAGCGCCTGGCCTGGTCCACGAAGTGGCCGATCAGGTGGTCGGCCACCTCGCCGAGGTGGTCGGCGGCGACGACGGCGCCGGAGAGCTGGTCGAGGGCACCGGAGTGGCTCTGCTTGATGGCCTCGATCAGCTGGTCGAGGCTCACTGACGTGGTGAGGCGCGGTATCGCGGTCATGCGTCAACCCTAGGTTGACACCGACAGAGCGTCAACCCTTGGTTGACAGGCAAAAGTTGGCGGAATCAACCGCGCGGGGGCCCGACCCGTTCCGTGGAGGCGCCGAAGGGGAGGAACGTCCGCCGGTGCGCGAGCAGCCACGTGCCGCCGGTCCGGTGGAACTCGTCCTCGTAGTGGCCGACGTTCGCGGGCAGCCGGGGCGGGAGCATGCGGCCGTCGAAGCCGTCGACGCGGTACGTGGCCAGGTACGAGACGGCGGTCGCCGTGGACGGCGAGGTGACGGTGACGAGCACGTTCGTCATCAGGCGGCGGGAGAGGCGGTCGGCCGGGCGGCCCGCGAAGTAGGCGCGCAGCGCCTCCCGCCCCTCGACACGGCGGCCGTCCGCCTGCCACTCCCAGATCCCGCCGGGGGTGAACAGGTCGGCCACCGAGCCCGGTTCACCGAGGTCGAGCCGGTGGACGAACTCCAGGATCAGCCGCTCGCAGGCCCGTTCGGCGAGGAGGCGGTCCAGCGGGGACATGTCGTCGTCGGTCATACGGGCGTTGTACGGGGCACGCCGGAGCGCCCGCAACGGCTTTCCCCCGACGCCGTACCGCGAACGCCCCCTTTCTCGAACTCCCTTGCGGGCGGCGTGGCATGATGACCTTCCCCCCCGACCGGCAGCGTTCCTCACGCGGGAGAGCCATGTCTGAACGGAAGCCACCGGCCATCGACTCCTCGGTGCCGCACTCGGCTCGCATCTGGAACTACTGGCTCGGCGGCAAGGAGCATTACCAGGCCGACCGCGACATGGGCGACCAGATCATGAAGTACTTCCCGGAGATCGTGGAGAACGCGCGCGGCAACCGGTACTTCCTGTGCCGCGCCGTGCGCTTCCTGGCCGCCGACGCGGGCATCCGCCAGTTCCTCGACATCGGCACCGGCCTGCCCACCGAGGACAACACCCACGAGATCGCGCAGCGGATCGCGCCCGAGACGCGCGTCGTCTACGTGGACAACGACCCCCTGGTCCTGGCCCACGCCCGCGCGCTGCTGACCAGTTCGCCCGAAGGCGCCACCGACTACATCGACGCCGACGTGCACGACCCCGACGCCATCCTGGAGAAGGCCTCCGCCACCCTGGACCTCTCGCAGCCGGTGGCGCTGATGCTCCTCGGCATCCTCCAGTTCGTGCCCGACTCCGACGAGGCGTCCGCCATCGTCAGGCAGCTGCTGGACGCCCTGCCCGCGGGCAGCTACCTGGCCCTGTCGCACCCCACGAACGCGGTGCGCGGCGCCCGGATGGACGCGGCCGTGCAGCAGTGGAACGAGGGCGGCGGCTCGCCGACGCTGACGCTGCGCACCCCTGAGCAGGTGACCCGCTACTTCGACGGACTCGACCTGCTCGACCCCGGCGTGGGGTCCACCGCGCTGTGGCGCCCCGAGCTGTTCGACGCGGACTTCACCAGCCCGATCGACGACTTCGGCGGCGTGGCCGTCAAGCGCTGACACCGCCGGGCGGGCCGCCGTAATCCGGCTGCCCGCCCCGCGCGTCCTGTGCTCGACTGTGCCGATGCACCCGTCACCGCTCGGCCCGCCGCTCGACGTACGCCCCCTCTTCCCCGAAGAACGCGCCGCGCTCCTCGACCTGCTCGCCGCGCTGGCGCCCGCCGACTGGGCGCGCCCGACGGCCTGCCCCGGCTGGGACGTGCGGAACGTGACGGCGCACATCCTGCACGGCTACGTCCGCCGCCTCTCCCACGGGCGCGACGGGCACGAGGGCGGCCCCGCCCCCGCGACCGGCGAGGCGCTGCCCGCGTTCCTGACACGGGCGAACGGGGACTTCGTCGCCACCGCGCGGCAGTTCAGCCCGCGCCTGCTGCGGGACCTCATCGGGCACCTCGGCCCGCAGACCGACGCGTACTGGACGGGCATCGCGATGGCCGGTCCCGCCGGGGTGGACGTGTCCTGGGCGTCCACCGGGGCGCCGGCACCGGCGTGGCTGGACGTCGCGCGCGAGTACACGGAGCGCTGGACGCACCAGCAGCAGATCCGGGACGCGGTGCTGCGTCCCGGCGCGGACGGTCCGCGGCTGCTCGCGCCGGTCCTCGACACGTTCCTGCGGGCCCTGCCCCACACCCTGCGCGGCCTCGACGCGGCGGCGGGGACGGCGGTGCGGGTGACCGTGCCCGGCGACGCGGGCGGGCGGTGGACCGCCGTGCGGGGGCCGGAGCAGTGGGAGCTGCGCGACAGCGGGGAGCGGCCCGCCGCCGAGGTCGTCGTCGACGCGGACACGCTGTGGCGCCTGGCGACGCGCGGCGTGGAACCGGGCGAGGCCCTGCGAGCGGCCGGACTGCGGGGCGACCGGGCCCTCGGGGAGGCGGTGCTCGGCATCGTCGCGATCGTCCGCTGACGGCGCCGCGCGCGGCGGTCCCGATTTTTTTCCGCGCCACGGTAGAAAACGCGGTCCGCCGTTCGTCGTGGGGATGATGCGAGAGGAACGCGCCATGCACACGATGCCCGACCTGACCGACCTGACCGACCTGACCGCCCCCGACGATCTGCCGGACCTGTACGCCGCCGTCACCGGCGCCCGCGTGGACGTCACCGTCACGGTCCCCCTGCCGAGGGACCGCGTCTGGAGACTGATCACCGATGTCGGCCTGCACGGGGTGTGGAGCCCCGAGTGCTTCCACGCGTCCTGGCTGCCGGACACGCCGCGGCCCGTACGCCCCGGCGCGCGCTTCGCCGCGCGCAACCGCTATCCGGACGGCTCCGAGTCCCAGGTCGTCTGCCAGGTCACCGAGGCCGTCGCGCCGGTCGTCTTCGCCTGGGCGGTGCTGGACGGGCGCGGCGACGTGGCGCGGCCGTCCGCCCTGTGGCGCTACGAGCTGGGTCCCGCCGCCGGCGCGGGCCGCACCGAGGTGCGGCACTCGTTCGTCCACGGCCCCGGGGACAGCGGGGCACGCGCGGCGGCGCTGCGCGCCCCTGAGACACTCGCCGGGCGGCTCGCGGCGCTGCGGCACAACATGGAGCTGTCGCTCGCCGCGATGGCACGGACGGAGGAGTACCGGTGAAGTACCTGCTGATGATCTGCACGGACGAGGACTTCGACGCGCCGCAGGACGAGCTGGACCCGACCGCGTGGGTCGAGGAGATGGACCGCAGGGGCGTCCGGCTGTTCGGCGACGGGCTCAGGCCGCCCGGGGAGGCCACGACAGTGCGGGTGCGCGACGGCTCGGTGGTCCTCACCGACGGGCCGTTCACCGAGACGAAGGAGCAGATCGGCGGGATCGACGTCATCGAGTGCGCCGACCTGGACGAGGCGGTCGAGGTGGCCGCGCGGCATCCGATGGCGCGGTTCGGGATGATCGAGGTGAGGCCGTTCTGGTCGTGAGTCACGCCGCCGGGACGCCGGGGGCGGCGGTCCGCGAGGCCGTCGCCGCGGCGTGGGCGGCCGAGTGGAGCCGCGTCGTGGGCGCGCTGATCCGGCTCACGGGCGACTGGGACCTGGCGGAGGAGTCCGCCCAGGACGCCTTCGCCCGCGCCCTGGAACGGTGGCCGTCCGACGGCGTGCCCGAGCGCCCCGGCGCCTGGCTGATGACGACCGCGCGCAACCGCGCCGTGGACCGCCTGCGCCGGTCCGCCACGGAGGCGGCGAAGCTGCGCGAGGTGGGCGCCGAGGCGGAACGTGCGGGCGCGGCGGTGTCCCCCGGCGCCGACCTGGCGGCCAGGGACGACGGGGACGGCGGCGACGGCCTGGCGGACGACCGGCTGCGCCTGATCTTCACCTGCTGCCATCCCGCGCTGTCGCCGGAGGCCCGCGTGGCGCTCACGCTGCGTGCGGTCGCCGGGCTGGGCACGGCGGAGATCGCCCGCGCCTTCCTGGTCCCCGAGCGGACGATGGGGCAGCGCCTGTTCCGGGCGAAGAGCAAGATCCGGCACGCGGCCATCCCGTTCCGGGTGCCGCCGCCCGAGGCGCTGCCCGAGCGGCTGGACGGCGTGCTGAGCGTGCTGTACCTGCTGTTCAACGAGGGGTACGCGGCGACGGCGGGGCCCGCCGTGGTCAGGACGGGGCTGACGGCCGAGGCCGTCCGGCTGGCGCGCATGGTGGCCGGGCTGCTGCCCGGCGAGCCCGAGACGGGCGGGCTGCTGGCGCTGATGCTGCTCCAGGACGCGCGCGGCGCGGCCCGTACCGACGAGGCCGGGGACTTCGTGCCGCTCGCCGAGCAGGACAGGTCGCGCTGGGACGCCGCCCGCATCGCGGAAGGCCTGTCGGTGCTCGACGCGGCGCTGAGCCTGCGGCGCCCTGGGGCCTACCAGGTGCAGGCGGCCATCGCCGCCTGCCACGCGGCGGCGTCCGGCCCGGCGGACACCGACTGGCCGCAGATCGCCCTGCTGTACGGGCAGCTCGCCCGCTTCACACCGGGTCCCGTGGTGGAACTGAACCGCGCGGTGGCCGTCGCGATGGCCGAGGGCCCGGCCGCCGGTCTCGCGCTGCTCGCGCCGCTCACGGAGCAGGGGGCGCTCGCGGGCTACCACTTGCTGCCCGCGACCAGGGCGGACCTGCTGCGGCGGCTCGGCCGCCACGCCGAGGCGGCGACCGCCTACGGGGAGGCGCTCGCCCTCGCGACGTCGGACACCGACCGCCGCTACCTGGCCGCCCGGCTGGCGGCGGCCACGGAGTCGGCGGCCGGTGGCGGCGGGGCCCCGGCGGGCTGACGGCCCGCCGGACGGCGCCCCGCCCGGAGGACCGGTCAGACCTTCCGCCAGCGGGCCAGGGCCAGGGAGAAGGCACCGAACATCGCGAGCCCCACGGCGATCACCACGAGCAGCGCGGGCCCGGCGGGGGTCTCCGTGAAGCTGCGCAGGGTGTCGTCCAGTCCCTTGGTCTTGTCCGGGTCGTAGTCGGCCGCGGCCTGCACGGCGAACACACCGGCGACCGCGAAGGCCGCGCCGCGCGCCACCCCGCCGCCCACACCGAGGACGTCGACCACCTGACGCGTACGGCGGGTCATCTCCCCGCGCTTCAGGTGCTTGTGGTACTTGCGCATCACGGCGCGTATCGCGAGCGTCAGACCCGCCACGGCGACGCCGATGCCCACCGCGCCGACAAGCCACCGGCCGGCGGGCATGTCGAGCGCCTGGGCCGTGACGTCCTGCGACTGCTGGTCGCTCGACCCGCTGCCGCCCTCGCCCATCGCGAAGGAGAGGACCGTGTACGCGCCGAAGCTGTAGAAGACGAACCGCCCGAAGGACAGCAGGCGCTTGCCCGTCTTCTGCCCGTCGGCCCCGGAAGCGCCGAACAGCGCCTCGGACAGCCGCCACAGCGCCATCCCGACGAGCCCGATGCCGACGGCCCATATCAGGAAGCCGCCCAGCGGCTTCTCCGACAACTCGCGGAGGGCGCCGCCCTGATCGGCCTGCTCCTCCCCCGTGCCGAGAGCTATCTGGAGCGCCAGCAGCCCGATCAGCATGTAGATGACGCCGCGCGCGACAAGTCCCCAGCGTGCGGCGACATCCATGGCCGAGCTGTTGGCGGCCCGCCGGGCGCCCGCCCGGCCCCTCGCTCCGATTGCTGTGCCCATCGCTCTGCCTCCAGGTCGTGTCCCACTCGGCTGCCCCGGCCTCCCGAGCGGAAACGGGCCCCGGCGGCGCCGCGTTCCCGGCATCACGCATATTCACGTCGGAACACTGATGAAGTCGGCAAACGACACTCAAAGGCTTTTGATGGCCATCACGCGGTCGATTCCGGTCATCCGCCGGTTCCGTCCGGCCTTCCGGACCGGGAGGCGGACGTTGCGGAACATGCGGAAGCCGGGCGCACCCGCGAAGGGGTGCGCCCGGCTTCCGGCGCGTTCTAGGCGCGTACGAGCGGAGTGTCCACCAGGTGTTCGGCGAGGAACCACGACTCCAGCTCGCCCGTTCTGATGACCTCGGAGACGAGCAGGTCGTTCGTGCCGTCGTCGCCCATCTCGTCCGCGCGCTTCGCCGCGTCGTGGCAGTCGGTCAGGATCAGCTGGTGTGCCTCCAGCAGGCGCGAGAGCATCACCGGGACCTCCTCGACACCGTTCGGCGGGCGGGGGATCTTGGTGATCTCCGCCGTGTGCCGCGGGTCGCCGACGGCCACGCCGCCGAGCGTCTGGACACGCTCCGCGATGGTGTCCACCAGCTCCAGCTGCTCCCCCGCGTGCTTGTCGAGCAGCAGGTGGAGCGAGTAGAAGGTCGGGCCGCGCATCAGCCAGTGATACTTCTTGTACAGGCTGTAGAGGATCTGGCTGTCGCTGAGCACCTGGTTCAGCCGCTGGCAGGAGTACATCCGGGTGTCGTAGGACAGCGACATCGGCAGCTGCCTGACGGTGCCGAACTCCTGGATCACCTCGCCCTGCTGGTGCAGCCACGGCTGGCTGCTGCCGGCCGATTGGTTCTTGGATACGGACTTGAGCCTTGCCATGGACCGCCTCCTGTGTCTCCCGCCGTGCGCCGCGGACTCTCCCGCCACTCTAGGAAGGGGCGGGGTGATCGGCATCCGCGCCGCCGCCGGGCGGGTGGTGCCCGCCGTCCGGCCTCCGTGCCCACCGGATCTCGCCGTCCTGCACATAGGGGGTCGGTGCGAGGCCCACGGCCCGCGCGACGGCGGCCGAGGCGTGGTGGTCCGGGTGGATGTGGGCGACGAGGCGGTGGACCGACCGGTCCGCGAGCCAGCCGGCGAGCCCGCGCGCGGCCTCGGTGGCGATGCCCCGGCCCTGCCAGGGGGCGCCCACCACCCAGGCGATCTCGGCCACCGGGTCACGGCCCGTGACGGCCGGGTAGGTGACGGTGGCCTGCACGGTGCCGGTGAGCCGCCCCTCGTCACGCAGGCCGATCAGCCAGTTGCACCACGCGACCGCCGGATCGGGGGATCCGGCGGCCATGCGCGCGTACCGCGACCGCAGCGCCTCGGGGGTGGGCGGCGCGCCGCCCGTGAACCGGTAGAGGCCGGGGTCCGCGAGGACCCCGGCCATCTCGTCCGCGTGCTCGGCGCGCAGGGGGACCAGGACAAGGCGGTCGGTCCCTATGGGGCCGGGAAGCAGCGGTCCCGGCCGGGGCGCCGGGGTGCTCAGCGGCCGATCTTCGCGCGGGAGACGAGCGAGACGCCGATGGCGGCGAGAGCGATCTGGATCAGCCATTCGACCCAGTCCACACCATCGGTGTCGTTCACGTCGAGTCCCGCCGCGATGGCCGAGCCGATGAGGGCCGCGATGATACCGACGGCGATCGTCCAGAGGATGCCGATGCGCTGGCGTCCGGGCAGTACCAGACGGCCCAGGAGACCGATGATGAGACCGATGACGATCGCGCTGATAATGCCGGAGATTTCCATCATCACACCTTTGGTCCGTTGATCCAGGGGTTCCCTCCGGGTGCCCAGGTCTACGCCACTCACGCCCAGGAAACGTCACGCGGGAACGGCGCCCGTGTCGCCCCAGGTCGTGACCCGTATCTCGTCCCCCACCGCCACGCGCCCCGGGCGCACGACGGAGAACTTCGCGCCGAACGACACCCCGCCTCCCCCGCCCGTCCCCGCGCGCGCCTGCCGCCGGTAGCGGGCCAGGGTCCGCAGCGGCTCGGGGCCCGACCTGGCGCCGCTCGCCTGGTCGACCAGGGTGACGGCGCAGCGGACGGCGGCCTTGGTCCAGCCGAGCAGCGCCCCGCCGACGGCCGCCTCGCGCACGCGGTCCTCGGTATGGGGATCCGGCCAGCCGGTCACCACGATGTTGGGCCGGAAGCGGTCCATCGGCAGCGGCGGCCCGCCCGAGGCGGCGATCCGCGCGTTGAGGTCGTCGAGGCTGGCGACCGACAGCAGGTGGACGGCGGAGCTGTCGGCGTAGCCGGAGGTGCCGGGCGTCAGGCCGTCGGTGACACGGGCGTGGTCCGGCGGGACGCGGACGAGACGGCTCGGGGCGGCCAGCACCTCCGAGAACCAGGCGGCGGCGTCCGCGCCCTGGTCTACGGCGCCGTACGGCTTGCCGAAGAGGGTGACGGGCCGGACGGGTCCCGCCGCGGTCACCGGGATGTCGAGCGGGTCGAGCCCCGGCGCCTCCAGCGTCAGGCGGCTCCCGTCCTCGCTGACCCGCGGGCGTATCAGGGCCAGCCGGGGGTCGCCGCGCTGGCTGCGGAAGACGCCCGCCGTGTCGGTGACCATGAACGCGCGGTCGTGCGGCGCTCCCGCCGGGCCGAAGTGGGCGGCGCGAACGGTCACTCCCGCACAGCCCTTGACCGGATAGGACGTCACTGCTTCAACACGGGGCACGGCGGCGAGCATACAAGCGCCCTGGCTACGATGATGCGGCCATGGACAGCGCACCGGATTTCCGCAGTTTCGTCGCCATCGGGGACTCGTTCACCGAGGGCATGTCGGACCTCATGCCGGACGGCACCTACCGCGGCTGGGCCGATCTGCTCGCCCAGCGTTTCGCGCAGCGCCGCGCCGGTTTCATGTACGGGAACCTCGCGGTGCGGGGCAAGCTGATGCGGCAGATCGCGGAGGAGCAGGTGCCCGCCGCGGCGGCGATGGGCGCGGACCTGGTGACCCTCGTCGGCGGCCTGAACGACGTGCTGCGGCCCCGCTGCGACATCGACCAGGTGTGCGGCCTGCTGCGGCAGTCGGTCGAGCAGCTGGCGCCCGCGTGCAAGCAGCTGGTGCTCATGCGCAGCCCGGCGCGGCGCGGGCCGGTCCTGGAGCGCTACCGGACGCGGCTCGACCGGCTGTTCGCGTACGTCGACGGGCTGGCCGCCGAGCACGGCGCGATCGTCGTGGACCTGTACGCCTCCGCGTCGCTCGGCGACCCCAGGCTGTGGGCCGACGACCGCCTGCACCTGACGGCGGAGGGGCACCGGCGGGTGGCGGAGGCCGTGTGGCAGCGGCTGGGGTACGAGAGCGACGCCGTGTGGGACACCCCGCTGCCGGTGGCCCTGCCCCCGCGCTGGTACGCGCGGCGCGCCGCCGACGCGCGGTTCGCCAGGGAGCACCTGCTGCCGTGGATCGGGCGGCGCCTGACCGGCCGGTCCTCCGGGGACGGGCGGGCGCCGAAGCGTCCCGACCTCGCCCCGCCGCTGGGTGAGGAGTAGCCCGTAGAATCCCGTGGCGTGACTGACAAGCCCCGCATTCCGAACGTCCTGGCCGCCCGCTACGCCTCCCTGGACCTGGCCGGGCTCTGGTCCCCCGAGCACAAGGTGGTGCTGGAGCGCCGCCTGTGGCTGGCGGTGCTGCGGGCGCTCGACGAGCTGGGCGTCCCGGTGCCCGCGGGCGCGGTCGCGGACTACGAGCGCGTGCTGGAGCGGGTGGACCTCGCGTCGATCGCGGAGCGCGAGCGGGTCACGCGGCACGACGTGAAGGCGCGCATCGAGGAGTTCAACGCGCTGGCGGGGCACGAGCAGGTGCACAAGGGCATGACGTCCCGCGATCTGACGGAGAACGTCGAGCAGCTCCAGATCCGGCTGTCCCTGGAGCTGGTGCGCGACCGCACGGTGGCCCTGCTCGCGCGGCTCGGGCACCTGGCGGCCGAGTACGGCGAGGTGGTGATGGCGGGCCGCTCGCACAATGTCCCGGCGCAGGCCACCACGCTGGGGAAGCGTTTCGCCACGGCGGCCGACGAGCTGCTGGTGGCGTTCGGGCGCCTGGAGGACCTGCTGGCCCGCTACCCGCTGCGCGGCGTGAAGGGCCCGGTCGGCACGTCCCAGGACATGCTGGACCTGCTGGGCGGCGACGAGCGCAAGCTGGCCGAGCTGGAGGGCAGGATCGCGGGCCACCTGGGCTTCGGCCAGGTCCTCACCTCGGTCGGGCAGGTCTACCCGCGCTCGCTGGACTTCGAGGTGACCACGGCGCTGGTGCAGCTGGCGGCGGCGCCGTCGTCGCTGGCCAAGACCATCCGGCTGATGGCGGGGCAGGAGCTGGTCACCGAGGGGTTCCAGCCGGGCCAGGTCGGCTCGTCGGCGATGCCGCACAAGATGAACACCCGGTCGTGCGAGCGGGTCAACGGCCTCGCGGTCGTCCTGCGCGGCTACGCGTCGATGACCGGGGAGCTGTCCGGCGACCAGTGGAACGAGGGCGACGTGTCCTGTTCCGTGGTGCGGCGGGTGGCGCTGCCCGACGCGTTCTTCGCGTTCGACGGGCTGGTGGAGACGTTCCTGACGGTGCTGGACGAGTTCGGCGCGTTCCGGCCCGTGGTCGCGCGCGAGCTGGACCGCTACCTGCCGTTCCTCGCCACCACGAAGGTGCTGATGGCCGCGGTGCGCGCCGGTGTCGGCCGGGAGACGGCGCACGAGGCGATCAAGGAGCACGCGGTCGCGTCCGCGCTGGCGCTGCGGGAGGGCGCCGAGCGCAACGAGCTGCTCGACCGGCTCGCGGCGGACGAGCGCGTACCGCTCGACCGGGCGGGGCTCGACGCGCTGATGGACGACCGGCTGTCGTTCACCGGCGCGGCGGCCGGGCAGGTCGCGGCGGTGGTCGCGCGGATCGAGGACGTCGTCAAGCGGTATCCGGCGGCGGCGGGCTACCGGCCCGGCGCGATCCTCTGAGCGCGGGGACGCGGGCGCCGTGGGCGGCATGGTGGGCGGAGACCCGTCGCTGCTGCGCCGGATCAACTCGGCGGCGGTGCTGCGCGCGCTGCGCGAGGCGGGGCGCACGCCCCGGTCGCTGACCGACCTGGCCGGTGCCACGGGGCTGTCGCGTCCCACCGTCGAGGGCGTGCTCGACGGGCTGGCGCGGTCGGGCCTGGTGGCCGCGTCCGAGGAGCCCGCGGTGGCGGCGGGGACGCGGCGGCTCGGCCGGCCCGCCCGCCGCTTCCGGTTCAGGGCCGAGGCCGGGCACGTGCTCGGCGTCGAGGTGGGGGCGCGGCGGGTGGCCGTCGTGCTCTCCGACCTGGCGGGGCGGCGGCTCGGGACGCTCGTACGGGAGGTGTCCACGGCCGCGCCCGCCGAGGAGCGGCTCGCGTGCGCGGCGCGGACGGCCGCCGAGCTGCTGGACGGGCACGGCGGCCCTGGCGTGACCCTGCGGGCGGTCGGCGTGGGCAGTCCCGGGATCGTCGGGCCCGACGGCTCGGTGCGCCTGGGCACGGCGCTGCCGGGCTGGACGGGCCTGCCGCTGCGCGAGCGGCTCGGCGAGGCGCTCGGCTGCCCGGTGCAGGTGGAGAACGACGCGAACGCCGCCGTGCTCGCCGAGCGCTGGCTCGGCGCGGCGGTCGGCGCCGACGACGTGGTGATGGTCCTCGCCGGGCTCAGCCCGGGGGCCGGCTCGCTGATCGGCGGGCGGCTGCACCGGGGGCACGGCGGGGCCGCCGGGGAGATCGGCGCGCTGCACCTGCTGGGCCGCCAGGCCACGCCGGAGCGGCTGCTGTCGACGTCGGTCGAGCCCCTCGTGCCGCTGGACGAGCAGGCGGTGGCGCGGGTGTTCGCCCGCGCGCGGACCGGGGACGAGGGCGCGGCGCAGGCGGCGGAGCGCTTCCTCGACCGGCTGGTGCACGACGTGGCGGCGCTGGTCCTGGCGCTCGACCCGGAGCTGGTGGTCATCGGCGGCTGGGCCGCCGGGCTCGACTGGGTGGTCGAGCCGCTGCGGGCGCGGCTGGAGCGCTACTGCCTGCGGACGCCGCGCGTCGTGGCGTCGGTGCTCGGCGCGGCGGCCGTGCCGCTGGGCGCGCTGCGCCTGGCGCTCGACCGCGTGGAGGAGGAGCTGTTCGCGCTGCCCGAGCGGGTCACTCGCCAGGAACGGTGACGGGGTGTCTGCCGCCGAAGGTGAGGCGGCAGGTGTCGGCGCGGTAGGTCGCCACGGCGGCGGCGACGGTGCGGCCGTCGATCAGGTAGCGGGTCGTGACGACGAGGACCGGGGCGCCGGGGAGCTGGTCGAGGCGCCTGGCCTCGTCGGCGCCGGCGGAGCCGAGTTCGACGGCGCGGTCCTGGCCGTCCGGGGCGAGGGCGTGGAGCAGCGCGAGCGCGCCGCCGCGTTCACCGGGCGCGCCCCCGGTGCCCGGCACGTACACGTGCTCGATGGCGACCGTACGGCCGTGGCTCAGCAGGCTGCGGTGGGCGACGCGCGCGGTGGCGCCCGGCTCGGTGCCGAGGAGGCGCGCCACGGCGGGCGGCGGCGGGGCGGTCCCGCCGTCCGTGGTGGTCCAGGTGTCGCCGGGACCGCCGGGCAGCGCCTGGTCGCGCGGGCTGACGTCCACGCCGACGCGGGGCGGGGCGACGGTGGTGCCGATGCCGCGGCGGCGCTGGAGGCGGCCTTCGAGTTCCAGCTGGTCGAGCGCCTGCCTGAGGGTGGCGCGGGCGACGCCGAAGCGTGCGGCGAGCGTCCGTTCGTCCGGGAGCGACTGGCCGACGCTGAACTCCGAGTCGAGCGCGGCGGTCAGCACCGTCTTGAGGTGCCAGTACTTGGGCTCGCCGTGCCGGCCCGCCTCCGTCCGCGCGTCCGCCTCCGGCCGGCCGAGCTGTGTGGTCCCCACCCTGAGCCTCCCGTGATCGTCCCGCCGCCGGCGGTCGCCCGCGCGTCCCCGGCAGGCGGTCATGAGCGGGGCGCCACGGGCGCGGAGGCCGATGACGCCATTATGAAAGGTTGTTGCGTATGTGCGGACACTACGGCGGCCCGGGACCTTGGTCAAGACCAATCCGAGGGGTGAGATGGCCGGTGACCGCCCGTATCGTTCCGGTATGCGGAGGGGGAACGGGCGCACGGGCGGGGTGCCCGAACGGCCGGGCGCCGGCGTGCCGTTGACGTTCCGTCCGTCAGCCCTGCGCGAGGTGCGCGGTCTTCTCCGGGTTGGTGAGGACGAGCACGCGCAGCGCCCGTCCGTCGGCGATGTCGAGCTGGAACACGCTGTGCGGACGGCCCGCGCTCGTGACGAGGAGGCCGAAGCCCCCGTTGAGCGCCACGAGTTCGTACGCGGCCGCGGTCGGCGCCTTGCCTGCGATGCCCATGAGGAAGCGGCCGACCTTGTCCGCGCCGGTGATGTCGCGCAGGGGCCCCTGCGCGATGCCGCCGCTGTCGGTGACGAGCGTGACGTCCGGGGCGAGGCAGGCGAGCAGGCCGGTGAGGTCCCCGTCCAGGGCGGCGGCGAGGAAACGTTCTGTCAGGTCGCGCTGCGCGGCGGCGTCGACGGTGTAGCGCGGGCGGCGTTCCGCCACGTGCCGCCGCGCCCGCACGGCGAGCTGCCGGACCGCGGCCTCGTCGCGGCCGAGGACGTCCGCGATCTCGGCGTGCGCGAGACCGAACGCCTCGCGCAGTACGAACACCGCGCGCTCCAGCGGCGACAGGGACTCCATGACGACGAGGACGGCGTAGGAGACGGTCTCGGTGAACACGACGTGGTCCGCGCCGTCCGGGGCGGTCGCCGGGGAGGCGACCGCACGGTCGGTCGGCAGCGGTTCCGGCAGCCAGGAGCCGACGTACGTCTCGCGGCGGGCGGCGAGCTGCCGCAGGCGGTCGACGGCGAGCCTGCTGACGACGCGCACCAGGTACGCGCGCGGCTCGCGCACCGCCGCCCTGTCGGCGGACGACCAGCGCAGCCAGCACTCCTGCACGGCGTCCTCGGCGTCCCCGACCCGGCCGAGCATCCGGTAGGCGACGCCGAACAGCAGGGACCTGTGCGTCTCGAAGACGTGCAGCGGGTCCGTCGCGGGACCGGCGCCGTCGGGGCTCTCGTCTGCCACGCGTCCATCTCATCAGAGTGCGCCGGTGCGCCTGAGCGGAGGGGGCGGGTGGGGCTGGAGCGAGAGGAACAATTGCCCCCTAAGCCGCCTTTACTCTCCGGTCACAGGCCGTTCGTGATCACGCAATAAGCGAGGACGACAGTGCAGGCATGGCAGACTGCGACGCACAGCACAGCTCGATCCGCCTCCCGCGCCGCTCCGCCCCCGACACCATGGGCGGTTACCGGTCGGGCCGGTCCTGTGCACCGGACACCTGGGGCGGATCGGAACGGCTGGTCACCGACGGCGCGGACGGCACGGCAACCCCGGTGCTGCTGCGGCCCGCCGGTCCGGCCGACATCCCGGCGGCACGGGCGATGCACGCCCGCTGCTCGCCCCACACCCTCACCCGGCGTTACACGGGACCCGCGGGTGACGCGGACCGGTACCTGGGACACCTGCTGAGCCCGCGCTTCGGCCGGAGCCTGGCGGCGGAGACCGCCCCCGGCCGCATGGTCGGCCTCGGGCACCTCCTCTGGGACGACGACGAGGCCGAGATCGCGCTGCTGGTCGAGGACGACTGGCAGCGGCGGGGAATCGGGCGCGCGCTGCTGCGGTCGCTGCTGGCGATCGCCCTGCGCGAACGCCGCGAGATCGTATACACCGTGACGCGGACGTCCGACGCCGCGATGCTCGCCCTGATGCGCGGCACGGGCCTGCCGCTGGAGCGGCACGCGGAGGGCGGAACTCTCGTTCTCAGCACCCGAGTCACGGCACCGCCCGTCGCCGCGCTGCCCCTGGCGGCCGGTGGCTGACCCGGGCCGCGCGGGCCGGCGGGAGGCGGCCCGGCGGGGCATCCGGGCATGTCAGGGGCGGAACGGGGCGTGACGAACCGGCCCCCTCCGTACGAGGATGGGGGCCATGTCAGAAGATCCCACAACTTGGCTTCCCCGTCGGCTCGCCGACGCGTATGTCGATTCCCTCGTCGAGCTGGACCCCGTGCTCGGCACCTACCTCGGTGTGGCGGCGTCGGCGGACGCGCTGCCGGACTACTCCCCCGCCGGAGAGGGGGCCCTCGCCGACCTGAAGCGGAGCACCCTCGCCCGGCTCGCCGAGGCCGAGAAGCTCCCCGGCGCGGACGCGGACATCGAGCGCCGCTGCGCCCGGCTGCTGCGCGAGCGGCTGACGGCCGAGCTGGCCGTGCATGACGCCGGGGAGCCGCTGCGCGCGGTGAGCAACATGTTCTCCCCCCTGCACTCGGTGCGCGACGTGTTCACCGTCGCGGCGACCGGGACGGACGAGGACTGGGCGGCCATCGCCCGGCGGCTGCGGGCCGTGCCCGCCGCGCTGGAGGGGTACCGCGCCTCGCTGGCGGAGGGGCTCGCACGCTCGCTGCACGCGGGCCCGCGCCAGGTGGCCACCGTGCTCGGGCAGCTGGACGAGTGGATCGGCGACGAGGACGGCGGCACGAGCTGGTTCACCGGCTTCGTCGCCGACGGCCCCGAGGCGCTGCGCGGCGAGCTGGACGCGGCGGCGCTGACCGCGACGGACGCCCTCGTCTCGCTCCGCGCCTGGCTGCGGGACGTGTACGCGCCCGCCGTCGAGGGCGGCCCCGAGGTCGTCGGCCGTGAGCGCTACGCCCGGTGGGCGCGCTACTGGAACGGCACGGACCTCGACCTGGAGGAGGCGTACGCGTACGGCTGGTCGGAGTTCCACCGGCTGCACGCGGAGATGACCGCCGAGGCCGCGAAGATCCTGCCGGGCGCCACCCCCTGGGAGGCGCTGAAGCACCTGGACACCGCGGGCGAGACGGTGGACGTCGCCGACGTCAGGGAGTGGCTCCAGTCCCTGATGGACCGGGCGATCGAGACGCTGGACGGCACGCACTTCGAGCTGGCCGAGCCGGTCAAGCGCGTCGAGTCGATGATCGCGCCCGCGGGCAGCGCGGCGGCCCCGTACTACACGAGCCCGTCGCTGGACTTCTCCCGGCCGGGCCGCACGTGGCTGCCGACGCTCGGCGAGACGAAGTTCCCCGTCTACGACCTGGTGTCCACCTGGTACCACGAGGGCGTGCCCGGCCACCACCTGCAGCTCGCGCAGTGGGTGTACGTCGCGGACCGGCTGTCGCGCTACCAGACGACGGTCGGCGGCGTCAGCGCCAACCTGGAAGGCTGGGCGCTGTACGCGGAGCGGCTCATGGACGAGCTGGGGCTGCTGGAGAACGCCGAGCAGCGCATCGGCTACCTGGACTGCCAGATGATGCGCGCGGTCCGCGTGATCATCGACATCGGCATGCACCTGGAGCTGGCGATCCCGGACGACTCGCCGTTCCACCCGGGCGAGACGTGGACCCCTGAGCTGGCGCACGAGTTCTTCGGGCGGCACAGCGGGCGTCCCGCCGACTTCGTGGCCTCCGAGCTGGTGCGCTACCTCGGCATGCCGGGGCAGGCGATCGGCTACAAGCTGGGCGAACGCGCCTGGCTGACGGGCCGCGAGGCGGCGCGCGCGGCGCACGGCGACGCGTTCGACGCCAAGAAGTGGCACATGGCGGCGCTGTCGCAGGGTTCGCTGGGTCTCGACGACCTGGTGGACGAGCTGTCGGCGCTGTGACAGCGGGCGCGGCGCGGGCCGGGGCGGGCGCCCGGTCCGCGCCGCGCGGCCGGTCCCGTGCCCGGCGTGCCCGGGTCAGGCGTCCAGGGGCGCCATGTGGTGGCGCAGCGTCGAGCCGGTGCGGGTCTTGACCACTTCGAGCTGGACGGGCACCCGGGCGCGCAGGTCGGGGACGTGGCTGACGATCGCGACGCTGCGGTCGTGCTCCCGCAGGCCGTCGAGCACGTCGAGCACCTCGTCGAGCGACTGCTCGTCCAGGCTGCCGAACCCCTCGTCGATGAACAGGGTCTCCAGCCGGATGCCGCCCGCCTCGGCCGTCACGACGTCGGCGAGGCCGAGGGCGAGCGCCAGGGACACGAAGAACGATTCGCCGCCGGAGAGGCTGGCGGTGTCGCGGGCGCGGCCCGTCCAGGCGTCCAGGATGTGCAGGCCGAGTCCGGAACGGGCGCGGTGGGCCGCGCGGGCGTCGGAGTGGACGAGCGTGTAGCGGCCGGAGGACATGCGGTGCAGGCGGGTGCCCGCGGCGGCGGCGACCTGTTCGAGGCGGGCGGCCAGGACGTACGTCTCCAGGCGCATGCGGTACTCGTTCTCCGCCGAGGTGCCCGCCGTGAGGGCGGCCAGTCTGGCGATGCCGCGTGCCTCGGCGCGCAGGGGGGCGAGCCGTTCGCGGTCGGCGGCGGCGTGGGCGGAGAGGCGGTCGAGTTCGTCCCGGCTGGTGCGGGCGGCGGACTCGGCCGCGGCGGCCGTGCGCAGGCGCGCGGTCGCCTCGGCGAGTACGGCGGCGGTGCGGGACGGGTCGGCGGGTGCGGGGTCGGCGGGGTCGGCGGCGCGTTCCTCGGCGAGTACGGCGGCGACGGCGCTCTCCTCGGCGTGCCAGGTGTCGAGGCGGTGCTGGAGCGCGCGTTGTTCCGGCTGGGTGAGCCGGGCGTGGGCCGCGGCGGCGGGGGTGGGGAAGCCGGCGGCGTAGGCGGCGGTGGCGACCTGGTCGTCCGCCGTCTTGAGGCGGTCGGCGGTCTCCTCGGTGGTGTGTGCCGCCGCGGCGGCGAGGCCGAGGGCGTCGGCGAGCGCGGCGAGGTCGGCGGTGCGGGCGGCGACCGTGGGGGCGCCCGCGCGGGCGCGGTCGATGTCCTCGCGCAGGGCGGCCCGTTCGGCGGCGAGGGCGGCGCGCTGCGAGGTGCGGGCGGCGATGCGGCGTTCCGTGTCCTGGACGCGGTCGCGCAGGGTCTCGTGCTCGCGCTCGGCGGAGGTGAGGGCCTGGCGTGCGGCGGGCTCGCCGGAGGCGGCCTCGCGGGCGGCGTCGTGGTCCGCGCGCAGGGTGGCGGCGGTCGCGGCGAGTGACGCGCGGGGCTCGTCGCCCGCCTCGGCCGCGGCGGTGGCGCGCTCCTCGCGCAGCGCGGCGAGGCGTGCCTCGGCGTCGGCGCGGTGGGCGTCGGCCTCCTGGTGGGCGGCGGACGCGGCGTCCTCGTCGGCGCGGTCGACGTGGTCGGCGGTGATCGGGGTGGGGCGCGGGTGTTCCGGCGAGCCGCAGACGGCGCAGGGCTCGCCCGAGGTGAGGGCGGCGGCCAGTTCGGCGGCGATGCCGCGCAGGCGGCGTTCGCGCAGGTCGAGCCAGTGGGCGCGGGCGTCGGCGGCGGTCTCGCGGGCGTGCAGGAGGTCGTCCTCGGCGGCGCGGACCGCGGTGTCGAGCGCGTCGCGGCGGTCGGCGGAGGCGAGGCGGCGTTCCGCCGGGCCGAGGCGCTGGGCCAGGACCTCGGCGCGTGCGGCGGCCTCCGCCGCGTGCTCCACGCGCTGCCGCAGGCGTGCGGCGGTCTCGGGCCAGGCGGCGAGGCGCGGGAGCTGGGTGGCGAGCAGGTCACGGTCGGCGGAGGCGGCGGTGTCCAGGTCGGCGAGTTCGGCGGTGAGGCGCTGGGCGCGGGTCTCGGCCTGGGCGGCGGTGGCGAGGGAGCCGAGCTGTTCGCGGACGGACCGTTCGCGGGCGGTGAGCTGGGCGGCGGGGGCGGTGGCGAGGTCGGGTGGGAGCTGGGCGCGGGCGTGGCGTTCGGCCGTGGTGGCGGTGCGGTGTTCCGCGTCGGCGGTGTCGCGGAGGGCGAGGGCTGGGGCGACGGTGTCGGCGGCGCGGGCGCGTTCGAGGGTCAGGCGGGCCTGGTCGCGTTCCGGCTGCTGGGCGGCGAGTGCTTCGGCGCGGCGGCGGGCGTCGGCGAAGCGCTCCTGGCGGCGGGCGCGTTCGCGGGTGTCGGCGTGCGCGGCGTCGGCCGTGGCGTGCCCGGCCTCGGCCGCGCGCAGGGCGGTGACGGTGATGTCGTGGTGCTCGCGGGCGGTGCTGCGCGCCTGGGCCGCCCAGGTGAGGACGGTTTCCGCGAGGTCGCTCTCGGTGTCGGGGGCGTCCGGCGGGTCGGGCAGCCCTGGCAGGGCCGCGGCGGCCTGGGACATGCGGTGGGCGGTGGCGAGGAGGCGTTCGTCGGCCTCGCGGACGCGGCCCGCGGCCTCGGCGCGGAGGTCGGCGAGGTGGGCCTCGGCGGCGGCGAAGCGGCGGGTGTCGAAGAGGCGGCCGAGGAGCCGGGCGCGCTCCTCCGCGTTCGCGCGCAGGAAGCGGGCGAAGTCGCCCTGCGGCAGGAGGACGACCTGGCAGAACTGGTCGCGGCTCATCCCGCCGAGGAGGCCGCCGAGTTCGTCCGCGATCTCCTGGTGCGAGCCGCTGAGGGCGTGCCAGGTGCCGGTGACGGGGTCGTGTTCGCGTAGGAGGGTGCGGGCGCGGTCACGGGTGGTGCCCGTGCCGCGGCGCTTGGGGCGGGTCTGCTCGGGGCGGCGGGTGATCTCCAGGCGCCGGTCGCCGAGGGTCAGGTCGAGGACGACCTCGGTGGCGGTGTCGGGGGCGGCGTGGTCGCTGCGGAGGGAGACGCCCGTGGTCTGGCGCGCGCCGGGGACCGTTCCGTAGAGGGCGAAGCAGACGGCGTCCAGGACCGAGGTCTTGCCCGCGCCGGTGGGGCCGTGGAGAAGGAAGAGACCGGCCGTGGAGAGGCGGTCGAAGTCGACGTGCTGGGTGCCGCCGAAGGGGCCGAAGGCCGTGAGGGTGAGCCGGTGCAGCCTCATGGGGTGCTCCGGTGGACGCGTGCCGCGTCGAGGGCGGCGCGGAGGTGGGCGCGTTCGGCGTCGTCGGGTCCCTGTCCGGCGCGGACGTGGGCGACGAAGTCCTCGGCGATCTGCCGGTCGTCGCGTCCGCTGAGGCGCTGGGCGTACGAGGCGGGGGACGCCGGATCGGTGCGTTCCGGGTCGTGGACGAGGCTGAGGATGTGCGGGAAGCGCGCGGTGAGCCGGGCCATGGGCTCGTCGGGGTGGACGGGGTCGGTGAGGGTCGCCTCGACCCAGGCGTCCTCGCGGGGGGCGAGCGACGGGTCGGTGAGGAGGGATTCGAGGCGGCCCCGGATGCGGGCGAGGGGGCGGGGGACGGGGAAGTCGACGCGTTCGGCGTGGACTTCCCCGGCGGGGCCCAGGTCGATGAGCCACAGGGACTTGCGGTGCCCGGCCTCGGAGAAGGAGTAGGCGAGCGGGGAACCGGCGTAGCGGACGCGTTCGGTGAGGGTCTGGCAGCCGTGGAGGTGGCCGAGCGCGGTGTAGTCGATGCCGTCGAAGAGGGCGGCGGGGACGGCCGCGACGCCGCCGACGGTGATGTCGCGTTCGCTGTCGGACGGCAGGCCGCCGGTGACGAAGGCGTGGGCGAGGACGACGGACCGGGTTCCGGCGGGGCGGCGGGCGAGGTCGGCGCGCACGCGGTCCATGGCGGCGCCGAGGACGGCCGCGTGGTCCGCCTTGGGGACGGCGAACTCGTCGCGTACCAGGGCCGGTTCGAGGTAGGGCAGGCCGTAGACGGCGACGTCGCCGTGGGCGTCGGCGAGGACGACGGGGGTGGCGCAGTCGGCGGGGTCGGTGCGCAGGTGGATGCCCGCGCGGGCGATGAGGCGGGCGCCGGAGCCGAGGCGGTGGGGCGAGTCGTGGTTGCCGGAGATCAGGACGGCGGGGATGCCGGTGTCCGCGAGGCGGTGGAGGACGTCGTCGAGGAGCCGGACGGCGTGCAGCGGGGGGATGGCGCGGTCGTGGATGTCGCCCGCGACGAGGACGGCGTCGACGCGTTCGGTGCGCGCGGTGGTGACCAGGTGGTTGAGGAACGCCGCCTGTTCGTCGCGCAGGCCGACGCGGTGGAAGCTGCGGCCGAGATGCCAGTCGGAGGTGTGGAGCAGTCGCATCCGGGCCGTGGTCCCCCGTCCTTCTTCCGGCCCCGGGTCCGGCGCCCGGTGGTGACGGGCCCAGTCTGCCACTGGGCGGGGGTGCGGCCGGTGGCGGGTGAAGTGGCGCGCCGGGGCGGGGGGTCAGCGCTCGCCGGGCACGACGATGCGGTTCTCGTAGGCGAGGATGACGGCCTGCGTGCGGTTGCGCGCGCCCAGTTTGGTGAGGACGTTGCTCACGTGGGTCTTCACCGTCTCCATGCTGACGGTGAGGTGGTCGGCGATCTGGGGGTTGGACAGTCCGGTGGCCATCAGGCGCAGGATGTCCGTCTCGCGGGCGGTCAGCGGTGTGGGGAGCCTGCCCGGGGTGCCGCCCTGGCCCGTGGCGGCGGGGCGGGTGGCGACCAGCCTGCGCACGGCGTCGGGGAACAGGAGGGTGTCGCCGGTCGCGACGAGGCGGATGGCGTGCGCGATCTGGTGGACGGGGGCCCGTTTGAGGATGAAGCCGTCCGCTCCGGCGCGCAGGGCGTCGTACACGTAGTCGTCGCTCTCGAAGGTCGTGATGACGATGATCTTCGGCGGGTCGTCCAGGTCGGCGCGCAGGCGGCGGGTGGCCTCGATGCCATCCATGCGCGGCATGCGGACGTCCATCAGCACGACGTCGGGGCGCAGGCGCTCGGCGAGCGGCAGCGCGTCGGCGCCGTCCGCCGCCTCGCCGACGACGGTCAGGTCGGGCTGGGCGGACAGCAGGGTGCGCAGGCCGGTGCGGGTGAGTTCGTCGTCCTCGACGAGCAGGACGTCCAGTGCGGGGCGGGTCATGAGCCGGACCTCAGGGGTATGCGCGCGGTGAGGTGCCACCGGCCGTCGGTGCCGCGTCCCGCGGTGAACTCGCCGCGCAGCAGGCGGACGCGTTCGTCCAGGCCGCTGAGTCCGCGTCCGCCGCGCGGGCGCGGGGCACGGGGCGGGCGGTGGTCGGGCAGCGGGTTGGCCAGGTCGATGGCGAGCCAGTCCCCGGCGGCGCTGAGCCGCAGGGTGACGGGGGCGTGGCGGGCGTGCCGCAGGGCGTTGGTCAGCCCCTCCTGCACGATGCGGTACGCCTCGCGGGAGACCGCGGCGGGCAGGCGGGCGAGGTCGCCGTCCATGTGGGCGTCGATGTCCGTGCCGGTGTGGCGGAGGCGTTCGAGCAGCGGCGCCAGGTCGGTGACCGTGTGGTCCGGGGTGGTGGCGGCGCGGCCTTCGCGCAGGACGCCGAGGACGTGGTCGAGGTCGTCCAGGGCGCTGCGGCAGGACTCCTCGATGGCGGCGAGCGCCCGGCGGGCGGCGGCGGGGTCGGTCTCCAGCAGTTCGGCGGCGACGGCGGCCTGGACGGTGGAGGCGGTGAGGGTGTGGCCGACGGAGTCGTGCAGCTCGCGGGCGAGGCGGTTGCGCTGCTCCAGCTCGCGGACCTGCGTCTCCAGGGCGGCGAACCGTTCGTCCGGGCCGGGCCCGAGGAGGGCGGACGCCGCCGCGCGCAGCAGCGCGGTGGCGCCGGCGCTCAGCAGGCAGCCCAGGAGGAGGGCGGCCGCGGAGACGACGGGTGTCCACGCCCCGGCGGGGCCCGCGGCGATGTGCACGGGCCGGAAGAAGGTGATGTCGTCGCCGCCGCCTATCCAGACGCCGGTGAACACCAGGGCGACGGTCACGCACAGGACGGTGGCGCCGAGCAGTGCCCAGCTCGCCGCCTGGTGCAGGACGATCCAGGCGGTCGTCCTCGCGCGGGTCCGCCAGGCACGGGCGGCGGGCGGCAGCGGCGTGGGGAGCGCGGTGCGCAGCGTGCGGTTGACCAGTCGGATGTTCCAGCGGCGGGCGGCGGGCAGGGCGCCGGTGGCCGCGGTCAGCAGGATGAGGAGGACGAGGGAGGCCACCCTGCCGCCGCCCGGCAGCGACGCGCCCGCGCCGAACCCGGCGGCCAGCGCGACCCCCGCGGCGGGCAGGCTGAGCGCCGCCCCGGCCAGGGCCAGGGGCTGCCCCCGGTAGGTGTCGGCCCGGCGCAGCGGACCAGTCGGTCTCCACACGCGGGCCAGTATGGCAGTGGCCTGCGACAATCCCCTCCCCCGGCCGGGGGCGCCTCCTCCTCCCCCGGTCGGGGGAGGGCGATTTCCCCCACAGCCGCGATGTGCGGGCACGGGCGGTTCGGCGAGGGTTCCGTCATGCTCGAATTGATCGATGTCGGCAAGGTCTACCGGGGCGGCAAGAGCGCCGTCTCCGGGGTGACACTGCGCCTGGGCCCCGGAATACTCGGCCTGCTCGGCCCCAACGGCGCGGGCAAGTCCTCACTGATGCGCATCTGCGCCACGGTCACCCGGCCCACCGCGGGCTCCCTGCGGTTCGACGGCGCGGACGCGGTGCGCGACCCGGAGCCGCTGCGCCGCGCCCTCGGGTACCTGCCGCAGGACTTCGGTGTGCACCCGCACCTGAACGCGCGGGAGTTCCTCTCCTACCTGGCCGCCGCGAAGGGGCTCTCGGCCCGTTCCGCGCGCGGCCGGATCGACGAACTGCTGGAGACGGTGAACCTCACCGGGGCGGCCAAGCGGGCGCTCGGGACCTACTCGGGCGGCATGCTGCGGCGCGTCGGCATCGCGCAGAGTC
This sequence comes from Streptomyces sp. NPDC049879, assembly GCF_044461265.1. Taxonomy (NCBI): domain Bacteria; kingdom Bacillati; phylum Actinomycetota; class Actinomycetes; order Kitasatosporales; family Streptomycetaceae; genus Streptomyces; species Streptomyces sp. NPDC049879. The sequence goes on from NZ_JBITKT010000008.1 coordinate 125,156, forward strand.
TCCTCGGCGACCCGCGCGTGCTGGTCGTGGACGAGCCCACCGCCGGGCTCGACCCGGAGGAGCGGGTGCGCTTCCGCAACCTGCTGAGCGACCTCGCCGCCGACCGCGCGGTCATGCTGTCGACGCACATCGTCTCCGACATCGAGTCGGTGGCCTCGGACATCGCGCTGATGACCGGCGGACGGCTCGTACGTCGCGGCTCGCCCGGTGAGCTGCTGCACGAGGTGTCGGGGCGGGTCTGGGAGCTGACGGTGGCGCCCGAGCACGTGACGGCCGTGCAGGCGCGGTACGTGGTGAGCCGCATGGTCCGCACGGACGCGGGGGTGCGGCTGCGGGTCCTGGCGGACGCGGCGCCGTCCGCGGGCGCGGAGCCGGTGGCGGCGGGTCTTGAGGACGTCTACCTCGCGGTCGTGGGGACCGCGGGCGCGGCCGGGTCGCGGCCGGTCCCCGGCGTGCGGGAGCTGCCGTGAGGCCCGCGGTCGGCAGGATGGCGTTCGCCGACTTCCTGGACCGGATGCGGCGGCCCGCGTACGCGGTCACCCTCGCCGGGGCCGTCGGGCTGGGGTACCTGGCGGTGCCCGCGGTGGACAGCCACTGGGCGATCATGCAGCTCGGCGACTACCGGGGCCTGTACAACAGCGCCTACACCGGGATGGCGACGGCGCTGGCCGGGACGCTGTGGCTGACGTTCGGCGGCTTCTTCGTGGCGCGCAACGGCGTGGCCAGGGACGAGGCGACGGGTGTGGGCCGCCAGCTGGCGGCGACGCCGCTGCCCACGTGGCGCTACCTGGCGTCGAAGTTCCTGAGCAACACGCTGCTGCTGGGGTCCATGGCGGCGGTGCTGGCGGGCACGGCGGTCGTCATGCAGCTGGCGCGCGGGGAGGACCGGACGCTCGAACCGGGGCCGCTGCTGATGCCGTTCCTGGTGCTGACGCTGCCGATGGTGGTGCTGACCGCCGCGGCGGCCCTGCTGTTCGAGACGACGCCGCTGCTGCGCACGGGCGTCGGGAACGGCGTGTGGTTCTTCGCCTGGCTGGTGCTGGTGCTCGGTGGCCAGCGGGAGGGCGCGCCGCTCGGCGGGATCGGGGTCCACGACGTGGTGGCCACGATGGGCGACGACCTGACGCGGCAGGGCGTGCCCCTGTCGGGCGGGGACTTCAGCCTGGGGTTCACGTTCGTGGAGGAGCCGCTGCGGACGTTCACCTGGGGCGGTTTCACGCCGGACGGCGGCTTCCTGGCGGGGCGGCTCGCGGTGCTGCTGCTCGCGGTGCCGGTCGCGCTGCTGCCCGCCCTGTGGTTCCACCGGTTCGACCCGTCCAGGAGCGTGCGGGTCTCGGCGGCCCCGGCCGCCGAGGAGGCGCCGGTGGCGGCCGCCGTGCCCGAGGCGGGGCAGGCCGTCCCCGGGTACGCCGGGCCGCCCCGTACGCCCGTGTCGTACGGCAGTCCCTTCGCGCGCCTGTTCACGGGCGAGCTGCGCGTCCTCGCGCACGGGCCCGTGTGGTGGTGGGCGGGCACGGCGCTGATCGCGCTGGCCGCCCTGTTCGTCCCTCTCGAAGGGGTCACGCGGCTCCTGCTGCCGCTGGCCTGGCTCTGGCCGCTGCTGGTGTGGTCCCGGATGGGCGCGCAGCGGTACGAGCACGGGGTCGCGGTGCTGCTGGGTGCCTGCCCGGGACCGGTGCGGCGCACGCTCGCCGAGTGGTGCGCCGGGGTCGCGGTGGCCGCCGTCACCGGTCTGACGCCGCTGATCCGGCTCGTGGCGGCGGGTGACGGCGCGGGAGCCGCCGCGTGGGCCGGCGGCGCGGTGTTCGTGCCGTCCCTGGCGCTCGCGCTCGGCACGCTGAGCCGCACGCACCGGACGTTCCAGGCCGTCTACCTGCCGCTGTGGTACGTGACGGTGAACGGGCTGCCGCTGCTCGACTTCATGGGCGCGGTGCGGGAGGACGGCCGCCCGGCCGGGCCGCACGCCGCCTTCTTCTGCGCGGCGGCGCTGCTGCTGCTCCTCGCCACACTCGCCACCGGGGCCACGCGGCGCCGGGCCGGCACGGAGAAAGGTGTCAGCCGATGACCACGCAACCGTCCGCGACGGCACGACGCAGGGGGCTGGCGGTCTTCTTCGCCATCTCCTTCGGCGCCGGATGGCTGCTCGTGCTGGGCGCGCACGCCATGGGGATGTCGCTCGTGAACCCGCTGGTGCAGCTGCCGTTCGCGTTCATGCCCGCCGTGGGCGCGATCGTCGCGCGGCGCTGGGTGACGCGGGAGGGCTTCGCGGACGCGGGCCTCGCGCTGCGGCTGCGGGAGGCGTGGCCGTACTACGCCGCCGCCTGGCTGGGCCCGCTCGCCATCACGGCGGGCGCGGCCGGGACCGCGGCGCTCGCCGGGCTGTGGGACGGCGACCTGGGGCCGCTGCGTGACCTCGTGCCCGGTACGCCGTGGTGGCTGGCGGTCCTGATGCTGGTGGGCGTGATGCCGCTGCTGGCGCCGCTCTACTGGGGCGAGGAGTTCGGCTGGACGAGCTACCTGCGCCCGCGCATCGGCGGCGGCACGCTGCGGTCCGTCGTGGTGACCGGGCTGATCTGGGCGGTGTGGCACTACCCGCTGGCGTTCGTGGGCTACGTGGAGTTCGGCAACGTCGGCGTCGGCCTGCTGGTGTGGACCGGATCGTTCCTGCTGCAGGAGATGCTGCTGGCGTGGCTGTACATCCGCAGCCGCAGCATCTGGACCGCCGCGCTGGCGCACGCGGGGAACAACATGGTGCTGTCCATGCTGGTGGGCGTGCTGCTGGGCGAGGACGACGGCGGCGCCGGTCTCGGCGCCACGACGCTCACCTGGCTGCCCGCCGTCCCGATGGCCGTGCTGTGCGGCTGGCTGCTGCTGCGCGGCGCGTTCCGCGGCCCCGTGGCGGAACGGCCCGCGCCCGCCGCTCCGGCGCGGGAGTCGGCGGGCGCGGGCGCCACCCCGTAGGGCGCGTGGCGCGTGGTTCAGCGGGGCCGCAGGGCGGCGAGCTGCTGGGCGAAGGGGACGACCTCGGGCTCCTCCGTCCCCTCCCCCGGCGGCTCCGCCTCCGCGTCGCCGCGCGGCGGCGGGGCGGGGAAGCGCTCCCCGGCCCGGAGGAGGGCCGCCAGCTCCCTGGCCGCCCGGTCCACGCGGCCGGGGAGCGTGTCGGTGCGCGGGTCGCCCGAGCCGCCCCAGTCCTCCGACGCGGCGTACACGCCGGTGGGCACGACGGTCGCGTGGAGGTACGAGAAGAGGGGCCGCAGGGCGTGCTCCAGGACCAGGGAGTGCCGCGCCGTCCCGCCGGTGGCGCCGACGAGGACCGGCTTGCCGGTGAGCGCGTCGGGCTCGACCAGGTCGAAGAACGACTTGAACAGGCCGCTGTACGACGCGGCGAAGACCGGGGTGACGGCGATCAGCGCGTCCGCGCCCGTCACCTCGTCGAGGGCGCGCCGCAGGGCGGGGGCCGGGAAGCCGGTCACGAGGTGCCCGGCGATCTCGGTGGCCAGGTCGCGCAGTTCGACGACCCGCACCTCGGGCTCCGGTCCCCCGCGGGCCAGTTCGCGCCGCACGGCCTGGACCAGCCGGTCGGCCAGGAGGCGGGTGGACGACGGCTGGCTGAGGCCCGCCGAGACCACCGCGATCCGCGGGGCGTGCGTCTGGCTGGACATGACTGCCTCTCTCTCGTCTGCTGCTGTCTCCCTCACGCGGACGCCGCGGTCAGGCGGCCGGTCCCGCCGCCGCGCGTTCCCGCTCCCCGGCGGCCGCGAGGAGCGACGCGTGGGTGGGCGCGTCCGGCACGTGGGCGGGCCGTCCCTTGGCGAACTCCTCGCGCAGCACGGGGACCACCTCGCCGCCGAGGATGTCCAGCTGCTCCAGGACGGTCTTCAGCGGCAGGCCCGCGTGGTCGACGAGGAACAGCTGCCGCTGGTAGTCGCCGAAGGACTCGCGGAACGTCAGCGTCTTCTCGATGACCTCCTGCGGGCTGCCGACGGTCAGCGGCGTCTGCTCGGTGAACTCCTCAAGCGACGGCCCGTGGCCGTACACCGGCGCGTTGTCGAAGTACGGGCGGAACTCGCGGACGGCGTCCTGCGAGTTCTTCCGCATGAAGACCTGCCCACCGAGGCCGACGATCGCCTGCTCCTCGCTGCCGTGCCCGTAGTGCGCGTACCGGCGGCGGTAGAGGTCGATGAGGCGCTGGAAGTGCTCCTTGGGCCAGAAGATGTGGTTCGCGAAGAATCCGTCGCCGTAGAACGCCGCCTGTTCGGCGATCTCCGGGCTGCGGATGGAGCCGTGCCAGACGAACGGGGGCACGCCGTCGAGCGGGCGCGGCGTGGAGGTGAAGCCCTGGAGCGGGGTGCGGAAGCGCCCCTCCCAGTCCACGACGTCCTCGCGCCACAGCTGGTGGAGCAGCGCGTAGTTCTCGATGGCGAGCGGGATGCCCTGGCGGATGTCCTGGCCGAACCAGGGGTAGACCGGGCCGGTGTTGCCGCGCCCCATCATGAGGTCGACGCGCCCCTCCGCGAGGTGCTGGAGCATCGCGAAGTCCTCGGCGATCTTGACCGGGTCGTTCGTGGTGATCAGCGTCGTGGAGGTGGACAGGATCAGCCGCTCGGTGCGGGCCGCGATCCAGCCGAGCATAGTGGTGGGCGAGGAGGGGACGAACGGCGGGTTGTGGTGCTCGCCGGTCGCGAAGACGTCGAGCCCGACCTCCTCGGCCTTGAGCGCGATGGCCGTCATCGCCTTGATGCGGTCGTGCTCGCTCGGCACCGAGTGGTCCGTCGGGTCGGGCGTGACGTCGCCGACGGTGAAGATCCCGAACTGCGTTCCGGCCTGCATGGCACCCACCTCCAAGTTGTTCATCGTTCAACTATCCAGCGGAACGATACCCTCTGCGCGGCTATTCCCTTCCTCCAGAGGGAAGGGGGCCCGGCCCGTCAGCCGGGGGCGTACACCTCGCCGCCCAGAGCGAGCCGCGCCGCGCCGCCCGTCGCCCCGGCCAGCCACGCGCGGAACGCCTCGACGTCCCCGGCGGGCAGGCCCACGCCGATGGTGACCTCGGCGCCGTACTCCACCTCCCGCACCGCGTGCCCGGTGGCCCGCAGGTCGTTCTCCAGACGCCCGGCCCGTTCGTGACCGACCGTGACGGTCGCCAGACGGAGCCGGCGGCGCGTGACCGTGCCCGCCACGTCGAGGGCCGCCCCCACCACGCCCCCGTAGGCGCGGATGAGGCCTCCGGCACCCAGCTTGATGCCGCCGAAGTACCGGGTGACCACCGCCGCGGTGAATCGAACCTCCCGGCGCAGGAGCATCTGGAGCATCGGCAGCCCGGCCGTGCCGCCCGGCTCGCCGTCGTCGCTGCTGCGCTGCACCCCGGCGTCGGCGCCGAGGACGTACGCCCAGCAGTTGTGGTTCGCGGCCGGGTGCGCGGCGCGGACCTCGGCGACGAACGCCTGGGCGTCCTCCTCGGTGCCGACGGGGGCCAGGGCGCACAGGAAGCGCGAGCGGTTGATCTCGGTCTCGTGGACGGTGCGGCCCGCCACCGTCTCGTACGCGTCACGCATCGGGCCAGCCTATGGGTTGGGGGAATGGCGCGGCCCGGCCGGTCGTTGTGCGGGGCATGTATGGCGACCGAGAGACCGCGCAGCGCATCCTGACCGAGTCCGGCGACACGTGGGCCGTCGTGGGGCTGTCCGGCAATCCGAGCCGCGCCGCGTACGGCGTCGCGGCGGTGCTCCAGCGGTTCGGCAAACGCGTCGTGCCGGTGCACCCGAAGGCGGAGACCGTCCACGGCGAGCAGGGGTACGCGTCGCTGGCCGACATCCCCTTCCCCGTGGACGTGGTCGACGTCTTCGTGAACAGCTCCCTCGCCGGGGCCGTGGCGGACGAGGCGGTGGCGGCGGGTGCGAAGGCGGTGTGGTTCCAGCTCGGCGTGGTCGACGAGGAGGCGTACGCGCGCACCCGCGCCGCCGGGCTCGACATGGTGATGGACCGCTGCCCGGCGATCGAGATCCCGCGCCTGCCCGCGCGCCCCTGACGCGGGCGGCGGGCCGCCGGGCGGTTACGCGGGGGCCCGGGTGCTCCCCCGGACGACCAGCCGGGTCGCCAGCTCGACCCGCGGGTTCTCCAGGGTCTCCCCGTCGATGAGGCGCAGCAGGGTGCGCGCCGCGAGCGCGGCCATCTCCAGGATCGGCTGGCGGACGGTGGTCAGCGGCGGGGAGACGCGGCGGGCCAGCGGGAGGTCGTCGAAGCCGACGACGCTGATGTCCTCGGGGACCCGCAGGCCGCGTTCGCGCAGTGCCTCGAAGGCGCCGAGCGCCTGGAGGTCGCTCGCCGCGAAGACGGCGGTGGGCGGTTCCGGGAGGTCGAGCAGGGCGCGGCACTGGGCGTACCCGGAGCGCTCGTTGAAGTCGCCGTGGCTCAGGTAGCCGGCCGGGACGGTCAGCCCGGCGCGCTGGACGGCGCTGCCGTACCCGTCGGCCCGTGCCTGGCTGCAGTTCAGCTCGGGCGGTCCGCCGATGTGGGCGATGCGGCGGTGGCCCAGGTCGATCAGGTGGCTGGTGCCCGCCATGCCGCCGCTCCAGTTGGTGGCGCCGATGGTGGGGATGTCCTCGCCCGCGCCGCCCACCGGGTCGACCAGGACAACCGGCACGCCCATGGCGGCGAGCTTCTCGCGGCGCTGCGCCGACAGTTCGGAGACGACGAGGAGCACCCCGGAGGAACGGCGGGTGGCCAGGCGGTCCAGCCACTGGCGGGTCTCCTCGGCGCGGCCGTGCACCGCGGACAGGACCATGTCCATGCCCGCCTCGTGCAGCACCTCGTCGACGCCGCGGACGATCTCCAGGGACCAGTCGCTGTCCAGTTCGTTGAGGACCAGGTCCACGAGGGTGCCGCGCTGGCGGGACGGCCGCCGGTGGTAGCCGTTGCGCTGCATGACGGCCTCGACCATGGTCCTGGTGTCCTCGGCCACGTCGTTGTGGCCGTTGAGGACCTTGGAGACCGTGGAGGTGGAGACCCCCGCCTCGCGGGCGATCTGCGTGATCGTCACTCTGGCCCGGGAACCGGACGCCATGTACGTTCCTCCTCGCTGATCCGGGTTGCAGGATATGCCGGGACGGGTGGTGCTCAGCGTGGTCCCGGGCGGTAGCGGAAGGCGGTGAAGTCGGCGGGCAGGCCCTGGCGTGGCAGGTCGTGGGCGCACAGGCCGATGAAGGCACCGGTGAAGCCCCAGGTCGCGGGCAGGGGGTCCGGTCCGGTGACGGCGTACTCGTCGGAGAGGCGGGAGACGTCCAGGCGCGGGCCGACGGGACGGAAGGCGCCGCCCGGGTGCGACCAGCTGAACTGCCCGTGCTCGCCGTCCGCTTCGAGACGCAGCAGGACAGGGGCCGCGCCGGGTACGGGGACGGGCGCGGCCGGTTCGGTGTAGGCCCCGTTGTCGCAGACGCCGAGGCGCAGGACGCGGCCCAGTTCCTCGTCCCGGGTGAGGTGGAGGTAGTGCCACAGCCGGGTGTTGTAGAAGTGGGTGAGCCCGGCCATCTGCTGAGAGGTCTCGGGCGCGTAGGCGACGGTGACGTCGGCGGTGAAGCGGTGGTGCTGCTGGCGGCGGGCCACCAGGGACTGCCGGTGGGTCGAGGCGGGGGACTCCTGGCCGCGCAGGCGGAGGGCGCCGGGGCGTTCGGTCAAGGTGAGCCACGCAGGGTCGGGGAGGATGCGCAGGGTGGCCCACTCGGGGCGCAGCCGGGGCGCGGAGAAGTCGTCGTGCCAGTCGGCGTCCGGGGAGGTGTGGGGGGCCGCGGCGGTGGGGGTGGTGGCGGCCGGGGCTTGGACGTGTACGGCGGGCAGCCGTCCGCCGTCCGCGAGGCGGGGCCAGCCGTCGTCGCTCCAGGTCACGCGCTGGATGGCGGTCTCGCGGCCGAGCGGGCAGCGGCCGCCTGGCGTGAGCGGCCTCGCGCACAGGTGGGCCAGGTACCAGTCGCCGCCGGGGGTCTGGACGAGGCTTCCGTGGCCCGCCTTCTGCAGCGTGGCGTCGCTGCCGTACGAGGTCAGCATCGGGCCGAGGGGATCGGCCTCCCAGAAGCCGGTCAGGGTGCGGGAGCGGGCGACGGTGACCGTGTGCTCGTAGCCGGTGCCGCCCTCGGCGACCATCAGGTAGTACCAGCCGTCACGGCGGTAGAGGTGCGGGCCCTCGGTGCGGCCGACGTCGCTGCCGTGCCACAGGGTACGCAGCGGGCCCTTGGCGGCGCGGGCGGTGCGGTCGTACTCCTGGATGAGGATGCCGCCGAAGGGGTCGTGGCCGGGGCGGTGGTCCCATTTCATGGCGAGCAGCCAGCTGCGGCCGTCGTCGTCGTGGAAGAGGGACGGGTCGAATCCGGCGCCGTGCACCTCGGTGGGTTCGCTCCACGGCCCGGTGGGGTGGGGGGCGGTGGCGACGTAGTTGCGGATGTCCTTGAACGCCCCGCCGAGTGACCGGACGTTGGACCACACGAGGTGGAACAGGCCGTCGGCGTGGCTGAGGCAGGGTGCCCAGACGCCCCCCGAGTCGGGGTTCCCCGCCATGGGGAGCAGCGCCTCAGTGGTGAGCGCGCCGCCGAGCGGGGTCCAGTGCACCAGATCGCGGGAGTGGTGGATCAGGACGCCTGGCTGCCATTCGAAGGTGGAGGTGGCGAGGTAGTAGTCGTCGCCGACCCGCAGGATCGAGGGGTCCGGGTGGAATCCGGGCAGCACGGGGTTGGAGATGGCCGCGCCGTGGGGTGTGGGCGGGGTACCGGGCTGCGGGGTGGCGGCCGGGGCGGGACGGGGACCGGCGGAAGCGGTCATGCGGAGGGCACCTCGGTGGGTTGGACGGGTCGGACGGCGGACGGGACGGGGAAGGTCAGCCCTTGACCGCGCCGGACATGACACCGGCGATGACGCGCCGGGCCAGCAGGGCGAAGAGGATGAGCAGCGGGATCACGGCGAGCACCGCGCCGGACAGCATCAGCGCGTAGTCCGTGTAGTAGCCCGCGGCGAGCTGGTTGAGCGCGGTCTGGACGGTGCCGTTGTCGGGCGGGAGCACGACCAGGGGCCAGAAGAAGTCGTTCCACGCGGTCATGAAGACGAACAGCCCGAGGACCGAGGCCGTGTTGCGTACGCCTGGGACGATGACGGACCACCAGACGCGCAGCAGGTTGGCGCCGTCCATGCGGGCGGCTTCGACGAGTTCGTCGGGGATGCCCTCGTCGATGGCCTGCCGCATCCAGAAGACGCCGAACGCCGAGACGGCGCCGGGCAGGATCACGGCCCACAGGCTGCCGTAGAGGCCGAAGTCGGTCATCAGCATGTAGAGCGGGATGATGCCGAGCTGGGTCGGCACCATGAGGGTGGCGACGACGACCACCATCAGGGCGTTGCGGCCGGGGAAGCGCAGCTTGGAGAAGGCGAATCCGGCGAGGCTGGAGAACACCACGTTGCTCAGGGCGACGGCGCTGGAGATGATCAGCGAGTTGCGGATGGCGGTCCAGAACTCGACCGAGTCGAACACCCGCGAGATGTTGTCGAAGAGGTGCCCGCCGGGGGTCAGCGGCGGTGTGGTGTCGGCGAGCACCTCGTTGCCCGACGAGGCCACGACGAACGTCCACCAGAGCGGGAACATCGACGCCAGCGCGATCAGCGCGAGCGCCGTGTACGTGAGGGGTCCCGCCCTGCGGACGCCCAGCCGGGCGCGGCGCCGGCGCGGCCGGGGTACGGAGGGTGCGGCGGTGGCGGCCATCGGGGTGTCAGTCCTTTGCGGAGATGCGGCGGGTGAGGAAGAAGTTGAGGGCGGCGATCACGGCGATGAGGAGGAAGAGCATCCAGGAGATCGCCGCGGCGTAGCCGGAGTCGAAGTTGGCGAACCCGTGCTTGTAGAGCAGCAGGGTCAGCGTCTGGAACTGGTGGTCGGAGCCGCCCTCGTAGCCGTTGATGCCGCCGAACAGCAGGGGCTCGGTGAAGAGCTGGAGGCCGCCGATGGTGGAGATGATCACCGTGAAGACGATGGTGGGCCTGATGGACGGCACGGTGATGGACCGGAAGACGCGCCAGCGCGAGGCGCCGTCGAGCAGGGCCGACTCGTAGAGGTCGCGGGGGACGGCCTGCATCGCGGCGAGGTAGATCAGCGCGTTGTAGCCGGTCCAGCGCCACATGACCATGGTGCTCAGCGCGAGATGCGAGGTGAACGTGTCGGCGCGCCAGTCGATCGGCTCGTCCCCCGCCAGGCCGACGGTGTCCAGCAGCCAGTTGACGACGCCGAAGTCGCGGCCGAAGAGCTGGGAGAAGACGAGGCCGACGGCGACGACGGAGACGATGTTGGGGATCAGCACCGCCGAGCGCCAGAAGGTGCTGCCGCGCAGCCGGGTGTCCAGCAGGTAGGCGATGCCGAGGGCGAGCAGGAGCTGGGGCACCGTGGAGAGGACGAAGATGCTCAGCGTGTTGAACAGCGCGTTGGTGAAGTCGGGGTCCGCGAGGAGGTCCCTGAAGTTGTCCAGGCCGACGAAGCCCTGGCGGCCGTTGACGAGGTGCCAGTCGTTGAGCGAGACCCACAGCGTGTAGAGCAGCGGAAACAGGCCGAAGAGGCCGAAGACGAGGAAGAAGGGGCTGATGAACGCGTAGGCGCCGGCGTGCCGGCGCAGCCCGCCGCGGCGGCCGCGGGCGCGGCGGTCCCCCGGTGAGCGGTAGGGACTGCGGCGGCGCCTGGACGGGGCGGCCGGCCCTTCGGTCGTGGTGGCCATGGGGCGTTCCTTCTGTACGGCGGCGGGCGGGGCGGCGGCGGTGTGCGGGGCCGGGCCCGGAGGGCGGGGAGTCCTCCGGGCCCGGGGCCGGTGGGGCGGACCGTCAGTCGACGGCGCCCGCGGCTTCCTCGACGGCCTCGGCGAACGCGTCGGCGGGCGAGGCGTTGCCCTGCTCGACCCGCTGGAGGGCGCTGCCGAAGACGGGCCTGACCTCGGAGTCGCGCACACCGCGGAAGTTGGGCTGCAGCTCGGCGGCGGACGACGCGAAGATCTGGCCCACCGGCGCGTCGTTGAAGTACGGGTTGGTGAAGTCGCTGACGGCCGGGTCCTCGTACAGCGCGGGGATGGAAGGCAGGCTGCCGACGTCCTGGAAGATGCGCTTTTCCTGCTCGGGCGCGGTCAGCCAGGCGGCCAGCTCGGCGGCCTCGGCCTGGTGGTCGCCCTGGGCGGGGACGGTCAGGAACGAGCCGCCCCAGTTGCCGCCGCCACCGGGGACCGCGGCGACGTCCCACAGGCCCGCGGCCTCCTCGCCCGCGGCGTCCTGGATCAGGCCGAGCGCCCAGGAGGGGCAGGGCGCGGTGGCGAAGGAGCTCTGCTTGAACCCGACGTTCCACTCCTGGGAGAAGCCCACGAGTCCGGCGGACATCCCGTCCTCGACGGCCGCGCCCACGGCCAGGAACGCGTCCTCGACCACCGGGTTGCTGTCGCCGACGAAGGTCTCGTCGCGGTCGAAGTAGCCGATCTCGCTCTGGTTGAGCATGGAGGAGTAGATCGTGTCGGCGCCGTCGAACCAGGCGGCGTCGGCGCCCGAGTCGAGGAACTCCCGCCCGGCGGCGAAGTAGTCGTCCCAGGTCGGCCAGAGCGCGCCGACCTCCTCGCGGTCGGTGGGCAGCCCGGCGGCCTCGAACATGTCGCGCCGGTAGCACATGGCGAGCGAGCCGACGTCGGTGCCGTAGCCCATCACGAAGGCGCCGTCGTCCAGGACGCCCTGCTCCCACTTCCAGGGGAGCCAGCGGTCCTGGAGTCCGGCGCCGCCGTGGTCGGCGAGGTTGGCGAACCGGTCCTTCGACTCGCGGAAGCGGGGCATCCAGCCCTCCTCCACGGCGACGATGTCGGCGGCGCCGGAGCCGCCGGCGAGCTGGGTGGTGAGCTGCTGGTGGTGCTGTTCGAACTGGCTGACCTGGATGGTGACCGTGACACCGGGGTGGTCCGCCTCGTACTCGTCGACCAGCGCCTCGTAGCCGAAGTCGCTGAACGTGGCGACCGTCAGCTCGACCGAGCCGTCGTCGCCCGAGTCGGAGCCGCAGGCGGCCAGCGGCAGCATGGCGAGGGACAGGGCGGCGGCGGTCGTCGCCCGGCGGGTGCGTCTTTGCATGGGTACTCCAGGGCACGGGGTGATCGGGAAGGGCCGGAGTGGGCTCCGAGTCGGCGTTCACTGTGCGCGAGAGTCCCGGTAGTCGTCAATAATTTTCCCGGGAATCTACTCGAAACATTTAGGTAACGAGGTCGGTGCCTGCATGCACCCGATGGCGCACCTGGCGCGGACGGCAAGGGGACGCGCGGTACACACCGCGTTCCAGAGCAACCGATCTGCCCGCGCGGACCGTCTGCGGGCTCCGGGAATCATCGAAAGATTTGCGAGAAAGGTTGACGGAGCATCGCACTGGCTGCAGTGTCCTCGGGCGAGTGACCCCCTCGGCCCGTGGCGCCGGTCCACCGGCGCCGCCGGGCCCCACCGGAGGAAGGAAACCCCGCCGATGCCCCATGTCCCCCGACTGCGCTCGCTGCGCGGCAGGTTGTGCGCCGTCGCGCTGCTCCCCGCGTTACTCCTGCCGGCGGCCGGCGCCACCGCCACGGCGACGGCCGCCTCCGCGGCCTCGATCGACGACGCGCCGGGCGTGCCGGACGACGGCCGCGTCATGCTGATCATGGGTCAGGACAGCAGCACGCTCGCCGACTACCGCCGCGACGTCCTGGACGTCCCGGCCCTCGACGCCCCGGAACCGGCGGGCGTCACCCTGTACACCAATCTCGTGATCCCGCCGGGCGGCGGAGGCACCGGGCCGGGCGCCGGGCTGAACGGCCCGGTGGACTACGGCTCGGGGACGGTCGACTTCCCCGCGACGCTGGCCCAGTACCCCGGGGCGGCGGTGTCCGTCGGCCTCTACCTCTCCGACACCCAGTTCGCGGCCTCCTGCGGCAACCAGCCGCTGCGCGCGCTGATCGGCAGGAACGACGACGACGTCCAGAGCGGCAGCCCGAACCTCGTCCAGCGCTACCGGACCGAGCTGGACCGGATGATCACCACCTTCGCCTCCTGGAACCGCGACGTCTTCCTTCGCGTCGGCTACGAGTTCGACGGCCCCTGGAACTGCTACAACGCCGACTTCTACAAGGAGGCGTACCGCTACATCGCGGGCCGCATCGACGCGCTCGGCGCGCACCGGGTGGCCACCGTGTGGCAGTCCGCCGCGTGGCCGCTCAACACCCACCCCGACCACCCGGAGTGGAACTACATCGTCACCGACCCCGACCACTTCGACACCTGGTACCCCGGGGACGCGTACGTCGACTGGGTGGGGCTCTCGACCTTCTACCAGCCGGGCTCAGTGGCCACCCAGTGGGGCTGCTCCCGGACGGACATCGACCCGATCGTCCAGCAGGACCGGCTGCTCGACTTCGCCCGCGCGCACGGCAAACCCGTGATGGTCGCCGAGGCCGCGCCGCAGGGCTACGACACGGGCGCCGCCACGGCGAGCTGCATCATGGACCCGCGCCCCGCCGCGGTGGACAGGAACGCCGTCTGGAACCAGTGGTACGACGGGTTCTTCTCGCTCATCGAGGAGAACCGCGACGTGATCAGGGCGGCGGCGTACATCAACACCGACTGGGACAGCCAGAGCATGTGGCGCTGCCCGCCCGGGAGCGCGCCGGGATCGCCGTCCTGCCCGAACGGCTACTGGGGCGACAGCCGGGTGCAGGCCGACCGCGGTGTGCTGGACAGGTTCCTCGCCGAGGCGCGCGCTTCCCACTTCGTGAACGGTGACGGCAGCGGCCCGGGACCGGGGCCGGGGCCCGATCCGGACCCGGACGGGCCGTTCACCCAGGGCCTCGACACCTCGGGGGCGACACCGCTGCTGTGGTTCCGGCCGGACGCGAGCGCCACGTTCACCGCCGTCCACTACCGGATCGACGGCGGGCAGCAGCTCAACCACATGATGACGTGGAACGCCGCCGCGCGGCGCTGGGAGCAGCCGGTCCCCGGGCTGCGGCCGGGGTCCGAGGTGCGGTACTGGTTCGACTACCAGCCGGCCACGCAGACATGGCAGATCACCACCGGCGAGTTCACCGCGCGCCGCTGAACACCGGGCCGCCGCCCGCCGCTCCCGGTGGCGGGCGGCGGCGCTCTCCGCTCATCTCACCCGATGGAAAATGTTTGATTCTCGGGCGTTCCTGATTGGTTCCGTTCGGCTCTGTCCCATGTTACGTTCCTCCCCGTCCGGACCACGCTCCGTCGTGGACCGGCACGCGGGGCCCGCCCCGCGCCCGCACCGCTCGCCAGCCCCGCACGGACCCCCGGCCGCTGCTCGTGCTGCGCCGGACTCCGCGCGCCCCCCAGCCCTGGAGGAGTCTGATGCGACGCATCATCGCCTTCCTGGCGGTCTTATTGGTGATGGCCGGAGGACTGTCCTTCGCCGGCACCGCCTCGGCCGCCATCATCCCCAAGACCCCGCCCCTGACGACCCCGTGGACCAACCAGGTGTCCACCACGAACCCGCTCCCCGAGTACCCGAGACCGCAGATGACGCGGCCGGACTGGCAGTCGCTCAACGGGGAGTGGCAGTTCCTCAACCCGGCGGTCGACGGCTCCGGCAACGTCAACCGCAACGCGGCGCCCCCCATAGGCCAGACACTGCCCGAGCGCATCCTCGTCCCCTACCCGGTCGAATCGGCGCTCTCCGGCATCATGCGCAACGACAACCGGGACCTGATGTTCTACCGGCGCACGTTCACCGTCCCGCCGGACTGGAACGGCGACCGCGTCCAACTGCACTTCGGCGCCGTGGACTACGAGGCCACTGTCTGGGTCAACGGCACCCAGGTCTCCACGCACCGGGGCGGCTTCGACCGGTTCGAGGTGGACATCACCGACCAACTCAACGGCGGCACGAACGAGTTGATCGTGCGCGTCTACGACCCCACCGACGGGCGGGGTGAGAAGCAGCCGCTCGGCAAGCAGGTCAACAACCCCGGCGGCATCTTCTACACCCCCAGCTCCGGCATCTGGCAGACCGTCTGGCTGGAGCCCACGCCCGCCTCGTCGATCTACTCCGTCGACATCAGGGCCGACCTGGCGACCAGCACCGCCCGGGTCAGGGTCTTCACGCGCGGCAACGTCGGCGGCCACACGGTCCTCGCCGAGGCGATGTCCGGCACACAGGTGGTCGGCCAGGCCACCGGCGGCTTCACCGAGTTCTCGGTCCCGGTGCCCAACACGAGGCTCTGGTCGCCCGACGACCCGTTCCTCTACAACCTGCGCGTCACCCTGCGCGATCAGTCCGGGGCCGCCGTCGACCGCGTGACGAGCTACTTCGGGATGCGGGAGATCGGCACCCGGATGGTCAACGGGACCCTGCGGCCCACCCTGAACGGCGAGTTCGTCTTCCAGATCGGGACGCTCGACCAGGGCTTCTGGCCGGACGGCCTGTACACGGCGCCCACCGACGCCGCGCTGGCCTCCGACATCCAGCGGCACAAGGACCTCGGCTTCAACATGGTCCGCAAGCACATCAAGGTCGAGCCCGCGCGCTGGTACTACCACGCCGACCGGCTGGGGCTGCTGGTGTGGCAGGACATCCCCTCCACCCCCGCGTCCGACCAGAACCGCACCGCCGCGCAGATCGCCCAGGTGGAGACGGAAGCACGGGAGATCATCGACGAGCACCGCTTCTCCCCCGCCGTCGTCACCTATGTGCCCTTCAACGAGGGCTGGGGCGAGTGGGACCTCGCGGCCACCCGCCGCGTCACCACCGAGCTGGAGAACTACGACCCGTCGCGCCTGATGAACGCGCACAGCGGCTACAACTGCTGCGCCTCGCGCGGTGATCCGGGCACCGGCGACATCATGGACTGGCACGTGTACACCGGACCCGACGCGCCACGGCCCTCGAACACGCGCATCTCGGTGCTCGGGGAGTTCGGCGGCATCGGCCTGCGGACACCGGGCCACGAGTACAGCCCGAACGGCCAGTTCTTCGCGTACGAGCAGGTGTTCAGCCGCGAGCAGCTCAACAACCGCTACACCGGCATGGTCCGCGACGTGCAGCAGCTCATGACGACCAAGGGGCTCTCCGCCTACGTCTACACGGAGATCACCGACGTCGAGGGCGAGTACAACGGCCTGTTCACCTACGACCGGCAGGTGCAGAAGGTGGACACGGCGCCGGTGCGGGCGGCGCACAGCGCGCTCATCGCGGCCTCGCGCAACCTCAACGCGACCGTTCCCCTCACCCTGGAGCACGTGCGGTCGTTCCGGGTGACCACGCCGGACTACACCAACCGCTACCTGCGGCACGCCGATTCCCTGGCCCGCACCGACGTGCTGACCTCCGCGTCCGCCGACGGCGCCCGCCAGGACGCGTCGTTCCGCACGGTGCCCGGCCTGGCCGACCCGCGCTGTTACTCGTTCGAGTCGGTCAACCAGCCGGGGCGCTACCTCAGGCACGCCGGCTACCGGGCGCGCATCGACGCGGACACGGGCGGCTCGTTCGCCGCCGACGCCACCTGGTGCACCCGCACCGGGCTCGCGTCCGGCGGCACCTCGCTCGAATCGCTCAACTTCCCCGGCCACTACCTGCGGCACCACGCGGACAACGTGTACCTCGCCCGCAGCGGCGGGCCGAACGCCTGGGACACCCCCACCTCGTTCGCCGCCGACGCCACCTGGAACCTCGGTGAACCCGCGCTGTGGCGCAGCTCCGTGTCGCTCGCCACCGACGCGCGCCAGTCGCTGCGCGTGACGACGCCGGGCTACACCGACCGGTACCTGCGGCATGCCGGGGGCCTCGGGTACACCGAGGTCGTCAACGCGGGGAGCGCCGCCCTGCTCAAGCAGGACGCGACGTTCACCGTACGGCGCGGGCTCGCCGACTCGTCCTGCTACTCGCTCGAATCGGTGAACCAGCCGGGCCAGTTCCTGCGGCACGCCGACAGCCGCGTCCGGCTCGCGGCCAACGACGGCTCGGATCTGTTCCGCCAGGACGCCACCTTCTGCGCGCGGCGCGGAGTGAACGCGACGGGCGTCACGTTCGAGGCCATCAACCAGCCAGGATCGTTCCTGCGCCACTACGCGTCGGAGGTGTACATCACCAACGGCGGCGGGGCGGAGACCTCCTTCGGCCGGCCGCAGGCCCTGACAGCCGACAGCAGCTGGCAGGTCAGCACCCCCTGGGCGCCCTGACCGAGTCCCGCTAGAACCGTGTGCCCCCGTCCTCCAGGGCGGGGGCACACGCGTTGACCCGGCGGCGGGCAGGCCCTCTACCGCCAGTGCCGACAGGGCACTTCACCTGACCGCCCCGTCCCCGCCCCCGAGGGGACGGGGCGCTGCACGACCCTTGCTGTTATTACATATAACGCCTAGGCTCGCAGGCCCCGCGAGCCGCCGCGGTGCGCAGGCACCCACCCCTGGCAGGAGGCCACAGATGGCCAAGCAGCGCGACCTTCTGACCTTCGAGGTCGAGGGGCACACGATCTCGGCACTCACCGCCGGTCCCGCCCGGCCGACCGGCAAACCCCTGATCGCCGCCCTCCACGGCGGCACCTACACCGCGCGGTACTTCGACGTCGCGGGCGCGTCCGCGGGGTCGTTCCTCGACGTCGCCACCGCCCACGGCCACCGGGTGGTGGCCTTCGACCGGCCCGGCTACGGCGGCAGCACGCCGCTCGACCCGGACGCCAACACGTTCTCCCGCCATGTCGAACTGCTCGGCGGCGCCCTGGCGCAGGCGGCCGCGCGCTTCGGGGCCGACAGCGTGCTCCTGGTCGGCCATTCGATCGGCGGCATGCTCGCCCTGATGATCGCCGCCGCCGATCCCGGCCTCCCCCTGATCGGCGTGTCGGCGACCGGGATGGGGGCCGTCATCCCGAGCGGCGGCGCGGCCGAGGCTCTCGGCGCGCTGCCGCCCGACCTGACCGTGGACCTGCCGTACGAGGAGCGGGACAAGGTGATGTTCGGCCCCGCGCACACCTTCGGCGCCGAGGGGCTGCGGCAGGCGCGCGACTCCTACGCGCCCGTGCCCGTACGGGAGTTGATCCAGGCCCCGGCGTGGCCGAAGGAGCACCTGCCCGCCGTCGCCCCACGGGTCCGCGTCCCCGTGCACAACGCGCTCGCCGAGTTCGACGCGCTGTGGAGCAGCGGCCAGGAGAACGTCGACCGGTTCGCCGCCCTGTTCACCGCCGCCCCCTTCGTCGACGCGTCCGTCGCCCGCGGCACGGGCCACTGCATCGACCACCACACGCTCGGCATAGCCCTGCACCTGCGGCAGCTCGCGTTCGCCGAGGAGTGCGCCCGCTGGGCCGCGGCGCGGCGGAAGACCGGGAACGGCGAGTGACGCCCTCCGCCGGGCAGCGGCGCCTCCCCCGGAAGGTGCAGGTTCTCGTCGCCGGTGGCGGGCCCGTCGGCCTGGCGGCCGCCGTGGAGCTGGGCCGGCGCGGCGTCGAGTGCCTCGTCGTCGAGCCGCGCCGCTCGGTCTCCCGGACGCGCCCCCGCTGCAAGACGCTCAACGTGCGCACGATGGAGCACCTCCGCCGCTGGGGCCTGGCCGACCGGCTGCGGGCGCGGGCGCCGCTCCCCGCGTCCTGGTCGCAGGACGTGGTGTTCTGCACGTCGCTCGCCGGGCGGGAGCTGTCGCGTTTCCGCGGCGTCCTGGGGCTCGTGCCCGAGGGCGACCGTTTCGCGGAAACCGGCCAGCAGGCGCCGCAGTACGTGCTGGAGGAGGTCCTCCGCGAGGCCGTGGGGGAACTCCCCTCCTGCCGGCTGGTGCTCGGCTCGAAGGTCACCGGCGTGCGCGGGGACGACGACCTGGTGTCCGTGACCGTGGAGGACGGCGCCGGGGACCGGACCGTCGTCACGGCCGACTACGTCATCGGCTGCGACGGCCCGCGCAGCGTCGTACGCGACGAGATCGGCGCGCGCTACGTCGGCGGGGAGGCCCTGCGCCCGAACTTCGGCATGGTCTTCGAGAGCCCCGGGCTGTGGGAGCACGTGCGGCACGGCCCGGCCGTCCAGTACTGGATCGTCAACCCGGCCGCCCCGGCGCTGGTCGGGCCGCTGGACCGGACGGGCACCTGGTGGGCGATCGCCTTCGGCGTCGGCCAGGAGACCGGCGTACGCGAGGCGGGCCGCATCATCGACGGTGTGGCGGGCCGCCCGGTGAAGGCCGGGGTGCTGTCCACCGACCCGTGGACCGCGCGGATGCAGATCGTGGACCGCATGCGCCGCGGCAGGGTCTTCCTCGCCGGTGACGCCGCGCACCTCAACCCGCCGTTCGGCGGCCACGGCCTCAACACCGGTATCGGGGACGCGGTCGACCTGGGCTGGAAACTCGCGGCCGTACTCGCCGGCTGGGGCGGGGCGGACGTCCTCGACAGCTACGAGACCGAGCGCCGCCCCGTCCAGGAACGCGTCATCCAGGAGGCGACGGCCAACATGCGCGTGCTCTCCACCGAGCTGCTCGCCGACAACCTCGACGCCGCCGACCGGGCGGGAGCCGAGGCCCGCCGGGCCGCGCACGCCCGTATCCAGGAGTCGAAGAAGGCGGAGTTCCATTCGCTCGACCTGGTCCTCGGGCTGCGCATCGCCGCCTCGCCGGTCATCCCCCCGGGGCGGAACGGGCAGGCGGGCGCCGCGTGGACGGGCGCCCGGCTCCCCCACCTGTTCCTCAAGGACGGCCGGTCCCTGTACGACCTGCTGGGCGACCATCTGACGCTCCTCGTGCTCGGACGCGGCACGTCGGAGGCAGCCGTCGAGGAGGCCGCACGCGCGCGCGGCGTCCCGCTGACCGTGGTGCACCTGCCGGAGGCGGCGCACCCCGGCTACGCCCGGCTGCTGGGCGCGCGCCTCGTGCTGGTCCGCCCCGACCAGGTGGTCGGCTGGCTGGGCGACGAGGTCCCGGAAGACATCCCGGCCGTCCTCGGCACGCTGAGCGGCGGCGCCCGCCGGAGCGAGGCCGCGGCACCCCGCGGCTCCTGAACGCCCCACCTGAGGAAAGGCAAGGACACAGCACCCATGAACGCTCGCAACTGGACGAGGCGTCAGCTCCTGAACACCGCCGCGGGGACGGGCGGCGCCCTCGCGGGCGCCTCCGCGCTGGCGGCCCCGGGCGTCGCCCAGGCTCACGGCGGCAGGCCCGGCGGGGGCGGCCGCCTGAAGATCATCGCGATCGAGGAGGCCGTCATGCTGCCGGGCCTCATCACCCAGGGCACCGCCCTCAACGGCGCGATCCCCTTCCGGCCCGAGGTCGCCGCGCGGTGGATGGAACGGCTCCCCGACATCACCGAGTACCGCCTCGCCGACATGGACGAGAACGGCGTCACGATGCAGGTCCTGTCCCTCACCCCGCCCGGCGTGCAGATGCAGCCGGACGCGGCCATCGCCGTCCGGGACGCGCAGCACGCCAACGACGCGCTGGCCGGCATCATCGCCGCGCACCCCACGCGCTTCGGCGGCCTCGCCGCGCTCCCCCTGCAGAACCCCCAGGCGGCGGTGCGCGAGGCCAGGCGCGCCATGGACGACCTCGGGATGGCCGGGTTCCTCGTCAACGGCCACACGAACGGGCACTATCTGGACGAGCCGCAGTTCCGCGAGGTCTGGGCCGTGCTGGAGGAACTGGGCGCCGCCCTCTACCTCCATCCGACTCCGGCACCCGCCGGCGACTGGGGACTCACGCACGACCGGCCCGAACTCGTCGGCCCCCTCTACAGCTGGGCGGCCGAGACCGGCGGGCACGCCCTGCGGATCATCCTCGGCGGGGTCTTCGACGACTTCCCCGGGGCCCGGCTCATCGTGGGCCACATGGGCGAGTTCCTGCCCTTCCACATGTCCCGCCTCGACGTGCAGATCCAGAACATCACCACCCGCGTGGCACTGCGGAGGAAGCCCTCCGAGTACCTCGTCGACAACGTCGCCATCACCACCTCCGGGGTGATGGACGACGACATGCTGCAGGCCGCGATCAAGGCGGTGGGGATCGACAACGTGCTCTTCGCCATCGACTACCCCTTCGAACGGAGCGCCCAGGCCGTCGGGTTCCTGCGCGGCGCGCGCCTGCCCGCCGGGCACCGCGAGAAGATCGCCCACCGCAACGCCGAACGCCTCCTGCGGCTGTAGCCGCCCGCACGGCGCGAGGGACGGACCACCCGGACGGGCGGGCCGCCGTGCGGTCTGACATGCACGCGGCCCGCCATCGGGGCCTCGCTATAGTTGATGCCGACCACCGGCCGAAGCGAGGTAAACACCGTGGCGACACCCCGAGGGGTCCTTCGGCCCATCACGTCGCGGTCGGTCGTGGAGCAGGCCACCGAGGAGCTGCGCCGGGCGATCCTGGCCGGCGACCTGGCCCCCGGCGCCGAGTACTCGCTGCGCGAGCTGGCCGGCATGCTCGACATCAGCTTCATCCCGATCCGCGAGGCGCTGCGCAGTCTGGAGAGCGAGGGCCTGGTCATCATGCGGCCGGGCCGCAGCGCCGTCGTGGCACCGCTCGACCTCGACGACCTGCGCGGCATCTACCGTCTCCGGCGCGCCCTGGAGCCGGAGATCGCCGGGCGCTCGTGCGGCCTCCTGGCGGACGAGGAGCTGGACCGCCTGGACTCGCAGGCGGCCGGCTTCGGCGCCGGGGAGCACGGCATGGCCGACATCTACGACGACCACCACGCCTTCCACCTCGCGCTCCTGGCGCCCGCCGCGACCGCCTGGGACATCCGCATCCTCACCACCCTGTGGCGGGCCGAGGAGCGGTACATCCGCATCGGTTTCGGCCGGCTCGACCCCGACCCGGCCGAGCACGAACGGCGGGGCAAGGCGCACACGGACCTCGTCGCCGCGTTCCGCACCCGCGACCCGGCCGCGGTCGCGGACGCCGTCGAGCAGCACCTCGCCCGGAACGAGAAGATCGCCGTCTCGGCCCTCTCCTGACCGCCGCCGGTCGCTCCCCGGCGTTCCGCCCCAGGCCGCTTCATGATCCGGATAATCATCATGTTGAATTGACCTGACGGTGTGACGACCGGGCGCCGTCCGGCCCCGGAGCGCCCGTCCGGCGAACAGGAGTGACAGTGGCCAAGCTGGAGATCATCACGGCGAGCACGCGGCCCGGGCGCATCGGTCCGGTGATCAGCGAGTGGGTGGCGGCCCAGGCGGTGGAGCACGGCGGCTTCGGCGAGGTGGAGGTGGTCGATCTGGCCGAGCTGAACCTGCCGTTCATGAACGAGCCCCACCACCCGCGCCTCGGCCGCTACACCCACCAGCACACCCGCGACTGGAGCGCCAAGGTGCGCGAGGCCGACGCGTTCGTGTTCGTCATGCCGGAGTACAACTACGGCTACAACGCCGAGCTCAAGAACGCGATCGACTACCTGCACGAGGAGTGGAAGTACAAGCCCGTCGGCCTGGTGAGCTACGGAGGCGTCTCCGCCGGGACCCGCGCGGCCCAGATGATCAAGCAGGTGGTCACGACGCTGAAGATGACGCCCCTCGCCGAAGCGGTGTCGATCCCCTTCGCCCACGGGTTCGTCGAGGACGGCCGGCTCGCGCCCAACGAGGTCATGACCTCCTCGGCGAAAGCCATGTTCGACGAACTGACCCGCGTGGCGGCCGCGCTCCGCCCCCTCCGCGCGTCCGGGGTGCCGCAGTCGTCGTGACGGGCGCCGGCAAGCGCGGCGCCTGAGCGGCCCGCCCCCGCGCCCACCCCGTCCGGCTTCCACCGGGCGCATCCGGAGCATTGCTGTTATCACATATAGCGGCTACGGTCGGTCCATCCTGGCCGCCCCCGGCGGAGGCGCGGAGGCACGGACGCCCCGGCTCCCGCACCCGCCCGGCAGAAAGGCACGACGATGTGCGTCAGCGACAGCAACAGGCGTGACTTCTTCAGGACGGCCACGGCCGCCGGAATCACCGTGGCGGGAGCGCAGGCCCTCGGCGCGGGCGCCGCGCACGCCGGGGAACGGACCGCCGCCGCCGGCGACAGGGTCGCGCTGACCCGCGTCCGGGTCTTCGACGGCAACCGGATCACCGCACCGCGCACCGTGGTCGTCGACAACGGCCGGATCGGCACCGTCGCCCTCGGCGCGCGCAGGATCGACTGCCAGGGCGCGGTCCTGCTCCCTGGCCTGATCGACGCGCACCTCCACCTGCGGGACGTGGCCACGCTCCGGCAGCTCGTGGCCTCCGGCGTGACGACCGCCCTGGACATGGCCTGCTTCCCGCCCTCGGCCGCCGACGCGCTGCGCGGGCTGCCCGGCCTGACCGACATCCGCAGCGCGGGCACCCCGGCCGTCGCGCCGGGGAGCCCGCAGAGCCAGTTGCCGGGCTTCCCCCAGGACGCCGTGCTGACCGGCCCCGAGCAGGCACACGACTTCGTACGGGCCCGGGTCGCCGAGGGGTCGGACTACATCAAGGTCGTCATCGAGGAGTCCGGCCCGGCGCCGGAGACCGTCCAGGCCGTGACGGCGGCGGCCCGTTCCCTCGGCAAGGCGGTCATGGCCCACGCGACCAGCACCGCCACGGTCGAACGGGCCCTGGCGGCGGGCGTCGGCATGATCCACCACGTCCCCCTCGACCGCCCGCTGTCGCCCGCGCTGGCGGAGCGGTACGCCGCCACGCTCACCGTCGCCGTCCCCACGCTGACCATGATGGAGGGCTTCGCGGGCCTCGGGATCCCCGGCATGGACTACGCGGCCGCCGAGGGCAGCGTCGCCGCGCTGCGCCGGGCCGGGGCCCGCGTCCTGGCGGGCACGGACGCCAACCTCACACCCGGCATACCGGTGCAGCCGCCGTTCGGCCACAGCATGCACCACGAGCTGGAGCTGCTGGTCCGGGCCGGGCTGACCGCCCGTGAGGCGCTGCGGGCGGCGACCAGCCTGCCCGCCCAGTCGTTCGGGCTGCGGGACCGCGGCGCCGTCCGCCCCGGGTACCGGGCCGACCTCCTGCTGGTCGGCGGCGATCCCCTGGCCGACATCACGGCGACCCGCGACGTCCTGCGCGTGTGGGTCGGCGGGATCGAGCACGTCCCCGCGGCGTGACCGCGATGGCCCGACAGCGCGTCACGCGCGGACGGTCCTGCGGTTCACTGGGTGAGGTCGAGCGCGGCGGCGACGATGCTGTCGGTGTCGATCCCGTGGTGGCGGTAGACCTCGTCGAGGGAGCCGGACTGGCCGAAGCGCGTCACGCCGAGCCGCCGGCTGGGGACGCGGTGGATCGCGGCCAGGAACGCGAGCGTATGCGGGTGCCCGTCCAGCACGGTGACGAGCGGCGTCGCGCGCTCCGCCGGGAACGCCTGGCCGAGGATCCAGTCGGGCGCCTCCCCCTGCCCGGCCCGCGCGTCGAGGGCCCGGTAGAGGAGCCCCGGGCTGGTCACGCAGACGACGTCGGCCGGGACGCCCAGGTTCCGCAGGCGGTCCGCCGCACCCAGCGCCTCGGTCACCATGGCGCCCATCGCCGCGAGGGTGACGCGGGCGCCTTCCTCGCGGCGCAGCGGGTAGGCGCCCGCGACGACCTGCCTCCGGCGGCGTTCCCTGGCCGCCGGGTCGGTGGGGACGGCGGCGAGCGTCTGGTCGACGGGGCGGGTGGACAGCCGCAGGTAGGCGGAGCCGCCGTCGGGCCTGCCGAGGCGTGCGAGCGCGGCCAGGAGCGTCCACTCGGTGTCGAGGGCGAACGCGGGCTCCCACGTGGTGCAGCCCGGCTGCTCGATGCCGAGGGAGGGCGTGGTGACGGACTGGTGGGCGCCGCCCTCCGGCGCGAGGGTGACGCCGGAGGGGGTCCCGACGAGGATCGACCTGCCACCGGCGTAGATGCCGAACGACCAGGGCTCCAGGGCGCGTTGGACGAACGGGTCGTACATCACCCCGATGGGCAGCAGCGGTTCGCCCCAGCGGCTCCAGGTGGCGCCGAGTTCGCCGAGGAGGCCGACCAGGTTGGTCTCGGCGATGCCCAGTTCGATGTGCCGGCCGGTCGGCCGCTCCCGCCAGTGCAGGATGGTCTCCGCGTCGTCGGCGAACCAGTCCACGCGCTCGGCCGGGGACCAGACGCCGACCTTGTTGACCCAGCCGCCCAGGTTGGTCGAGGAACTGACGTCCGGGCTGACCGTCACCACCCGCCGGGCCGCCTCCGGTGCGGCGCGGGTCAGGTCGAGCAGCGCCCGGCCCAGGGCGGCCTGGGTCGTCGCCACGCCCGTGGGGGTGCGGCCGATGTCCGCGGGGATCGCGGGGGGTGCCGTCACCGGGACGCTGTCCCGGCGCAGCCGCGCCGCGGTCTCGGCGCACAGCCGTGCCGCCGCGGAACCGGCGGCGAGGCCTGCCCAGGGGTTGTCGGCGTCGGCGCCCACCGCGTCGGCCAGTTCGCGCATCTGCTGCTCGGTCAGCAGGGAGGAGTGGTTCTGCGGGTGCCCCTGGGTGGGGAGGCGGTAGCCCTTGACGGTGTAGGCGAGGATCACCGTGGGCCGCTGGTCGTCCACGTCGGAGAGGGCCGCGTCGAGGGCGGCCAGGTCGTGGCCGCCGAGGTTGCGGACCGCCTCCATCAGCGTCGCGTCGTCCGTCCCCGTGAGGAGGCGGGCGATCGACGGCGCCCCGGGACCGCTGCCCGGCAGCCGTGTGCGCAACTCGTCGGCCGGGCAGCGCAGCAGGCGCTGGTACTCGGGGTTCGGCATGTCGTCGATGCGGTCCCGCAGGGCGTGCCCGCCGGGACGTGCGAAAAGGTCCTCCAGGAGCGTGCCGTACTTGAGCGTGAGCACCTGCCACCCGGCGGCGGCGAACATGCCGCGCAGGCGCCCGGCGGCCATGTCCGGCACGACGCGGTCCAGGGACTGGCGGTTCAGGTCGACGATCCACACCAGTTCGCCCAGCCCGGCGACCTGCGGGTCGAGCACCGCCTCCCACACGGCGCCCTCGTCCAGCTCCGCGTCGCCCACCAGCGCGTACTGCCGTCCGGCGAAGCGCCCGCCGGTGGCCCCGGCGGCGTAGCGGCGGGCCAGGGCGCCCCAGATCGTCGCCGTGGCGCCGATCCCCACCGACCCGGTGGAGTAGTCGACCGGGTCGGGGTCCTTCGTGCGGCTCGGATAGCTCTGCAGCCCGCCGAAGGCGCGCAGCGTGGGCAGGTAGGAGGCGTCCAGCTCGCCGAGCAGGTGGTTGACGGCGTGCAGGACGGGCGAGGCGTGCGGCTTGACGGAGACCCGGTCCTCGGGGCGCAGGTGGCGGAACCACAGGGCGGTCATGAGGGACGCCATCGAGGCGCACGAGGCCTGGTGGCCGCCGACCTTGAGCCCCGACGGGTTGGGGCGCACCCGGTTGGCGTGGTGGACGATCGCGGTGGACAGCCACAGGACGCGGTCCTCGATCTCGCGCAGCGCGCCGAGGGCGGCGTCCGTGGTCCGCCGGGGGGCGGCGGGTGCGGTGGTCATGGCGGCGGGTCTCCTCACGCTCGGCACGCCCCGGCCGGGGGACGCCCACGGCCTGATCGCGGGCGGCGTCCTGCCGGGAGCGGGCTCGTTGCGGACGAGGAGACCACCGGGCCGCGCCGGCGTTCAAGAACCCGTGAGGAAATTACGCAGAATGCCCAATCCCCCGGCCTCCCGGCCCAGGAAGGTGCGCACCGTGCCCAGTCCAGAGCGGATCGATCCGACCGACGCGCGCCTGCTCCTGGCCCTCGCCGCCCGGCCGCGGGCCACCACGGTGGCGCTCGCCGAGGCGAGCGGCCTGAGCCGCAACACCGTCCAGGCACGTCTGGCGGCGCTCGGCCGCACGGGCGCGGTGGAGTCGTTCGAACGGTGCGTCGTCCCGGCGGTCGTCGGGTATCCGCTCACCGCGTTCGTGACGACCCGGGTGTCCCAGCGCAGGCTGGACGAGGTCGCCGGGGCGCTCGCGGCGATCCCCGAGGTCCTCCAGGCGTACGGGCTGACCGGCGACACCGACCTGCTGGTCCACGTGGTCGCGACCGACGCCGAGGACCTGTACCGCGTGGCCGGGCACATCCTCGGCATCCCCGGGGTGGAGCGCACCAGCACGGCGCTCGTGATGCGCCAGATGGTCGACTACCGGATCGCCCCGCTGCTGCGCCGGGCCGCCGCGCGCTGACGCGGGGGCGAGGCCCGTACCCGGCCGGAAAATCCGTGCGCCGCCGCCTTGCTGTTATCACATATAGCGCTCTACTGTGAGCGGCAGCACAAGGCGACGTCGCCGCACGAGGAGGACCGCATGGCCACGGCGGCCGGCGCTCACGCGCCCTCCGGCACCGCGTCACGGCCGCCGGTGTACGCGCACGGCCCACCACGCGCTCACCGCGCCCGTCCGGCAGCCCATCCCCCCAGGAACACAGGAGCAACTCCGTGCGCATCGCCAATCTCTCCGGCCGCCTGGTCCTCGTCGTCGACGGACTGGCCGTCGACGTCGAGACGGCAAGCGGTGGCCGCTTCGCCGCGGATCCGCAGGCCGTCTACGAGCGGTGGGAGGAGTTCCGCGGGTGGGCGGCCGAGGCACGCCTGCCCGAGGGAACCGCCTTCGACGCCGCGCTGCTGGGCGCCCCGGCGCCCGCGCCCCGCCAGGTCGTCGCCGCCGGCCTCAACTACCGCGACCACGCGGCCGAATCCGGTTTCGCACTGCCCGAGAACATGCCGCCCGTCTTCACCAAGTTCCCGACCAGCGTCACCGGTCCGGTGACCGAGGTGACCCTGCCGCGCGGCGGCCACACCGACTGGGAGATCGAACTCGTCGCGGTGATCGGCGTCCGCGCCCACCGCGTCGCCGCCGACGCGGCGTGGGGCCATGTCGCCGGCCTCACCGTGGGGCAGGACATCTCCGAGCGCGTCACCCAGCTCGACGGGCCCTCCCCGCAGTTCAGTCTCGGCAAGTCCTTCCCCGGCTTCGCGCCCATCGGCCCGCACGTGGTCACCCCCGACGAGTTCGACGACCCGGACGACCTGGGGCTGCGCTGCACCGTCAACGGCGAGGAGGTCCAGAAGAGCCGCACGGACGACCTCATCTTCTCCGTGCCCGAGCTGATCGCCCGGCTGTCCTCGGTGATCCCCCTGCTGCCGGGGGACGTCGTGTTCACCGGAACGCCGGGCGGCGTCGGCCTGGGCCGCGACCCGCAGCGCTGGCTCGCTCCCGGCGACGAACTGGTCAGCACGATCGAGGGCATCGGCGAACTGCGCCAGCGCTTCGTCGCGGAGAGCTGACCCCGGGCCGACCGCCCGCACCCCCGTACGACCCCACCGGCCGGCGGCGGACACCCACCACCGGGTGGGCACCCCGCAGATTCGATCGAGGAGGATCGGATGACCGCAACTCCGAAGCTCGCCCACGTGGTGTTCCAGACCAGCGACCCCGGCGGGATGCGGGACTGGTACTGCTCCGTTCTCGACGGACACGTGGTGTTCCAGAACGACAGCCTGTGCTTCATCACGTACGACGAGGAGCACCACCGCATCGCCCTGCTCACCCCGCCCGTCCCGCTGGAGCGCAAGACTCCCACGACGGCCGCCGCGCACCACACGGCGTTCACCTTCGAGCACCTCGACGACCTGCTCGCCCGCTACGAGCAGCTCCGCGACAAGGGCATCACCCCGGCGGTGTCCATCGCGCACGGCGTCACCACGTCCATGTACTACCAGGACCCGGACGGCAACTTCGTCGAGATGCAGATCGACAACTTCGCCGACCCGGACGAGGCCACCGGCTACATGAACGGCCCGGAGTACAGCGCGGACGCGGTCGGCCCCGCGTTCGACCCCGAGGAACTCCTCACCGCCCGCCGCGCCGGAGCCTCCGTGGAAGAACTGATCCACCGCTCCTGGGCACTCAGGAGCGCCCTCCCCGACCCGATGCTGGTCCTCTCCGGAGCCGCCTGAGCCTCCGGCCAGGGCGGCCGCCCCGCCGCCCTGGCCGGGGCGGCCGCCCGGCTTCGCGCCGTGGGCGCGTGGCCGTCAGGCGGGGAAACCGGCGAAGTAGCCGGCGGCCATGTCCTGGGCGCCGTGCCCCTGCGCGGAGGCGCGCAGGAAGCGCCGGTGACCGGCCTCGACCGTGTCCAGGCGGACCCCGGCGCGCTCGGCCGCCTCCAGGACGAGGCGCGCGTCCTTCGCGGCGTTGTCGACGGAGAAGCTGGTGGTCCAGTCGTCCCGGAGGATGGCCGCGGACTTGCCCCTGAAGTAGCCGCTGTCCATGGGGCCGCCGCTGACGACATCGACGAAGTGCTGTGGGTCCACGCCCAGTCGTCCGGCGAGCGCGAGGGACTCCCCCACGCCGTGGGTCAGCGCCACGACCCAGGTGTTCAGGACCAGCTTCAGGCGGCTGGCCGCACCGGACGCACCGTCCTCGCCGACCCAGAGGGTGCGCGATCCGATGGCGTCGAAGAGGGGCTGCACGGTGGGGCGTGCGGACTGCGGGCCGGCCGCCATGACGACCAGCTCCGCGAGTTCGGCGGGCTGCCGGGTGCCCTGCACGGGAGCGTCGATGAACACGAGCCCTCTCCCGGCGGCGTAGGCGGCGAGTTCGTCGACGGCCTCGCCCACGGTGCTGACCTGCACCCAGATCGTCCCTGCGGTCACAGCGGGCTCGGCGCCCCGCATGGCGTCGAGGACGCGCGGGCCGTCGTTGAGGACGGTGAGGACGACATCAGCTCCCCTGACCGCATCGGCCGGGGTACCGGCGGTCAGGACGCCGTCGGCGGCCAGTGCCTCGGCCTTGCTCCTGGTGCGGTTCCAGGCCCGCACGGTGAAGCCGTTCCTGCTCAGGTTGCGTGCGACCGGGGCCCCGATGATGCCGGTACCCAGAATCGCGACGACCGGTTTGTTGTCGGACATGTCACCCTCCTCAAGGGTTCGCAATTTCTCGTGTCGCTTCAACCTGGGCACGACGCGGCCAGGTTGACGACGTGTTCAGGTGTTCGTGTTCCGGAAGGCCCGCTCGCTCGTACCGCCTGCCGCGCACCGGACATCAGCGCGCTTCGGTGAGTACGGGCGCTGCCGCAGGCCACGGGATAGCGGGAACGCCGCGCCGTGCACGGCGTCGCAGGGCGTCGGAGACGGCGACCGACCCGAGCCCCGCGACCGCCAGCAGCGCGCCCACCCAGGCCGGTGCCGTGTAGCCGAGACCCGCGGAGATGACCAGTCCGCCCAGCCAGGGGCCCAGGGTGTTCCCGATGTTGAAGGCCGAGGTGTTGGTGGTGGTGGCCAGCGTGGACGCCTCTCCCGCCTCTTTCATCACCTGCGCCTGCAGGGCGGGGTTGATGGAGAAGGCCGCCAGCCCGAAGACCACGAGCAGCACGACCGTGGCGGCCCCGTGGGGCGCGGCCACCGCCAGCGCGGCCAGGGCAACCGCCATGACCGCGGTGCCGACGTACAGATTCGGGAGCAGGGCGCGGTCGGCGAACCTGCCGCCCACCATGCTGCCCGCGAAACATCCGACACCGAAGAGCACGAGCAGCGGCGGCACGGCCGCGGAGGAGAAGCCGCTCACGTCGGTGAACAGGGGTGAGAGGTAGCTGAAGCAGCAGAAGATCGCGGCCTGGGTGAGCATCGACGTCGTCAGGGCCACCCACACACGCGGGTTGCGGAAGGCGGCCAGCTCGGCGCGTATCCCCGCGTGCGGCGTGCTCGGACGACGCGGCACCAGGGTGGAGACCCCGAGGAGCGCCACGACGGCGAGGGCGTCGACCACCCAGAAGCTGACGCGCCATCCCGCGTGCAGGCTGAGGAAGGTCCCCGCGGGGACGCCGAACACGTTGGCCACGGTCAGGCCCGCGAACATGACGGCCAGGGCCTTGCCCCGGCGTTCCGGTCCCGCGAGGTCCACCGCCACCATGGAGCCGATTCCGAAGAACGCCCCCTGGGCCAGGGCCGCGATCACGCGCCCCGCCATCAGGACCCCGTAGCCGGGTGCCAGTGCCCCCAGGGTCTGCCCCAGGATGAACAGCACCAGCAGTCCGGCCAGGGAAGTCTTGCGGTTCACCCGCAGGGTGGCCACGGTCAGGAGCGGGCCGCCGACGGCGACACCGAGGGCGTATCCCGAGATCAGCAGCCCCACCGTCGGGACCGACACCGCCAGGTCGGCCGCCAGGTCGGGCAGGAGTCCGGAGATCATGAACTCGGTCGTGCCGATGCAGAAGACAGTCAGGCCGAGCACGTACACGGCAGCGGGCATGCCGCCCCCTTCTTTGAACGAACATTCCAAAATAGGCGCGGCAAAAAGCCCCCGCGTGACGCGGGGGCTCTCAGAGCGACAGCAGGACCTTCTCGACGACGCCGGACATCACCTGCCGGTCGGCGACCTTGCCCATGACGCGCAGCCCGTACATGGAGCTGAGCAGGTACTGCGCCAGCTCCCGCGGATCCCGGTCCGCCCCGATCACCCCCTCGGCCTGGCCGTGCCGGACGCAGGTGGTCAGCGCGTTCTCCATGCGCTCGAAGGTGCGCCGCACCACCTCCGCGACCTTCTCGTCCCGGCCGGCCAGCTCCATGGCGGAATTGACGACGAGGCAGCCCCGGCGCCCTGGGGTGGGCGCGGTCTCCTCGCGCACCACCGACTCCAGGAACTCCCGCAGCCGCTCCATGGCCGGACGCCCCTCGTCTTCGAGGCGACGCATGGTCGGCGCCGACGTCTGCTCGTCGTACCGCCGCAGGGCGGCCTCGAACAGGCCGTGCTTGCTGCCGAAGGCGTTGTACAGACTGCCGCGCCCCAGGCCAGTGCCGTCCACCAGGTCCTGGGCCGATGTCTCGGCGTATCCGCGATCCCAGAAAGCGCCCATGGCGGCGTCGAGGACGAGGTCGATGTCGAAGCCACGAGAGCGAGCCATGAGCGCACGCTAGCATGTTTGGAACGTTCGTTAAAAAATCCTCCGGAGACCCTTCCTCGATCGACCATCCCCGTGGTCATGTGCAGTCCTCGGCACTTCACACTCGTTCGCGGATGCACTCCGGCCGGCTTCGGGACCCACTCGCCCGTGGCCGCCACCATCGGCCTCATCTGCTGGGGCGTCACCTCGGCGGCGCGCCGACCCTGCTGCAAAGCCACCGCCGACGCCGCGGGCGAGGAAGCGGACATCACCCAGTCCATGCTGGTCATCGTCTTCAGCCTCGCAGTCGCGGGCGGCCTCCTGCTCGACGCGACCGGCGCCACGGCCTTCCCCTGGGCGCTGCTCATCCTCGCCCTGGCAGGCGCGGCGGTTCCGCCCCGGAGCCCGCTGATCCTGGCACGCAACGCCGATTGTGGCGGGCGGCTGGTTGCCGTACTCGTCGGTGTCCGCACCGGTGGCCGCCCAGTCCGTGTCGAGCACGGGTGCTGGTGCCCGCCGTCGGTCGGCTCTCGGTGGCGCCGGACCCGGAACGTCCCCCGTCAGCCCGGGAAGGACAGCCCGACACGGCGGTCGGGGTTGTCCCCGTTCGTGTCCCGACCTCCGGTGTCCCCGACCTGGCCGCCGGCCTCGCCGGAGGCGGATTTCCCACTGCCCCATGGAGGTGAACGGGTGCTCGCGGCGCTCACCCCGGGAGATCTCCCCGCAACCGTGGCAGGTGAGCAGTTGCTGGAAGGCGAGCGCGGCGCCGGGCCAAGGGTGGACGGGATGTGAGCTGGCACGGCACGCGTCGGCGCGACCTCACAAACCTGCGAGCCGTGTCGTCTGTCAAGTGTGCCGAAGGCCAAGTGGCAACTGCAGATGGGGACTTCCATGCACGACACCTCTTCCGAGAGCGCGCCCTCCCGTGCCGGAGCGGGTACCGCGGTCATCCCGATGGCCGAGGCGGTGGACGGCCGGGGCGCGGTGACGCTGCTGCGGGTCGTAGCGGCTCTCGCCTGTCTTGACACCCTGTTGCAGGGCCTCCTGGCCGGAATGCTGCTGAACGGCGATCTCGACTCGATCGATCCGCACGGCCACAACGCCTACGTCTTCGAGTTCCTGGTGTCCGTCCAGGTCGTGGCCGCCGTCCTGCTGTGGCGCCGCAACCGCCGACTGACCTGGCCGTTGAAGGCGACCGTCGGCATCCTGCTGGTCACCTTCACCCAGACCTACCTCGGTCTGGAGAGTTCGCTCGCCGGCCACGTCACGCTCGGCGTCGCCCTCTGCGCGATGGAGGCGATCCTCGTCATGCGGGCCTTCTCCCTGCGTGTGGCGGACAGCTCCGCCTCTGCCTGACTCGGCGGGGACGGGGCCCCTCGCCCCCGCGCGGTCACGGCGGCACGGCCGTTGTGACCGCTTCGTGCTGCCCAGCTGCTGGCCTCACAGCCGACGGTGCTGTCTCGTCTTCTCCGGTGACGGCATCCGCACGATCCGAGGAGACTGCCAGCATGACCAGCCGATCCCCGCAGGGGCACGAGGAGCAGCTCGACCCGAGCCTGGACACGATCATGGGCGAGCGGCGCCGGCTGATCAACCTCGCCTACCGCCTCCTGGGCTCCGTGACCGACGCAGAGGACGTCGTCCAGGAGGCGTACGTCCGCTGGTACGCCATGACGCCCTCGCAGCAACGGGCCATCAACTCGCCGGGTTCCTGGCTGGCCAAGGTCGCCAGCCGCATCTGCCTCGACCTGCTCGGCTCGGCACGGGCCCGCCGTGAGACCTACGTGGGCGAATGGGTGCCGGAGCCCGTGCCCGACCGCACCGAGTGGACCGCGGTCCGGCCCGCGGGCGCCGAACCCGACCCCGCCGAACGCATCACCCTCGACGAGTCGGTCACCATGGCCTTCCTCGTCGTCCTGGAATCGCTCACCCCCGCCGAACGCGTCTCGTTCATCCTCCACGACGTGTTCCGCTACCCCTTCAACGACATCGCCGACATCGTCGGCCGCACCCCGGCCGCCTGCCGTCAGCTGGCCACGTCGGCACGCCGCCGGATCCGCGACGCCCAGGCCCCCCACCGGCCCAGCAGTCGACAGGCCGTCATCGTCCGCGACTTCCGGCAGGCCTGGGAGGCCAAGGACGTCGACGCCCTCATCAACCTGCTCGACCCCGGCGCCCTGTCGGTCGCCGACACCGGCGGCCTCGTCGAGGCCGGCGCCCGCTCCGTGGAGGGAGCCGCGGCGATCGCGCACGGCCTCGTCGCCCTGCGCTCGCGGATCCCCGACCTGGCCATCCTGGAGCGTATGGTCAACGGCCGGCCCGGACTCGTGATCCAGCGGGACGGCGTGATCGTGAGCGTGATGGCGCTTGAGGCCGACGACGACCGCATCACCCGCATCTGGGCCATGCGCAACCCCGAGAAGCTGCGGCACTGGCGGGCCGGCGAGGAGGACTGACCCGCGCCGAGCCTCCCGCTCGACCGGAACGTACTCACACGCCCCGGTGCGGTCGATCCCGGCCGCCTAGGAGGACGCGCTGAGCTGCCACGTTCCACGGCATCGACTTCTCGGTCCGGCGGAACCGGAGATCGAGAAGCCCTTGAACGAGATCCGCCACCGGGCCGCCGACGGCCAGGACCGCTGATCCCCGACCGGACCGGCCCCGCTCACCACGTGCCGTGACCTCACAAAGCCGACAGCTGCGTCGTCGTAGGGATGAGGCCCGGAGTTCATGGAATCGGAACAAGGAGAAGATCATGGCACCACAGAGCGCGGCTCCCATGGCTGGGCCGGGAGTGACTGCTGCGGACCCCAGACGGTGGCTCATCCTCGCCGCCGTCTGCTGCGCCTACCTCATGGTCGGCCTCGACCTGGCCGTGATGAACGTCGCGCTTCCGGACGCGCAGCAGGACCTCGGCTTCACGGACGGCGACCGGCAGTGGATCGTCACCGCGTACGCGCTGCCGATGGGCAGCCTGCTGCTGTTCGGCGGACGACTGACCACCGTGCTCGGCCGCAAGCGGTCGGTCCTGCTCGCGCTGATCGGCTTCGCTGCCGCGTCCATCCTCGGCGGGGCCGCGAACAGCTTCGGCGTCCTGGTGGCGGCCCGGGCCCTCCAGGGCGCCTTCGCCGCACTGCTGTCACCGGCCTGCATGTCCGTCGTGGCCACCACCTTCACCAGCCCCAAGGAGCGCGGCAAGGCGTTCGGGGCCGTCGGCGGTGTCATGGCGATCGGTGGCAGCCTCGGCCTGATCATCGGCGGCGCGCTGACGGACAGCCTCAACTGGCGCTGGTGCATGTACATCAACCTGGTCTTCGCCGGTGTGGCGTTCCTCGGCAGCGCCACACTGCTGACCGAGCAGCCCCGGCAGGGCGCCCACATGGACATCCCGGGCGTCGTGGCCGCGTCC
This sequence comes from Streptomyces sp. NPDC049879, assembly GCF_044461265.1. Taxonomy (NCBI): domain Bacteria; kingdom Bacillati; phylum Actinomycetota; class Actinomycetes; order Kitasatosporales; family Streptomycetaceae; genus Streptomyces; species Streptomyces sp. NPDC049879. The sequence continues at coordinate 160,332 of NZ_JBITKT010000008.1, forward strand.
GGTGGCCTGTTCTGCCTGGTCTACGGGTTCTCCAACGCCGAGGACAGCTGGAGCGGGCCCTCGACCTGGGGCTTCCTCGTCACCGGTGTCCTGATGCTGACCGGCTTCTGGGTCTGGCAGACGCGCACCGCGAACCCGCTGCTGCCGCCCCGGGTGGTCGCCGACCGCAACCGCGGCGCCGCCTACCTCACCACGCTGTTCGTCGGCGCGGGCTTCTTCAGCCTGCTGCTGTTCCTCGTCTTCTACATGCAGACCATCCTGGGCTACTCGGCGATCAAGACCGGCTCCGCCATGCTCCCGATGGTGGTGTGCACGATCCTGGTGACCGGTGCCGCGGGCGCCCGCCTGGTGCCCAAGCTCGGCCCCCGCCCCATGATCCCCTCCGGTCTGGTGGTCAGCGCGCTCGGCCTGGCCTGGCTCACCTTCATCGAGGTGGACTCCGCCTATGCGTCCGCCCTGCTCGGCCCGCTCGTCGTGATCGGCATCGGCATGGGTCTGATCTACTCCGCGACCGCGAACACCGGCACCTCCGGAGTCGCGCCGGAGGACGCCGGTGTCGCCTCGGCCTCCGTCAACGTCGGGCAGCAGCTCGGCGGCGCCATCGGCACCGCGCTGTTCAGCACGATCGCCACCGACACCGCCGCCGGCTGGCTGGCCGACCACGTCGCGGGCGAACCCTCCCGGAGCCAGCTCCACCAGGCGGCGCTGGAGGGCTACACGGTGGTCTTCCTCTGGGCCGCCTGCGCGCTGGCCCTGGGCGCCATCATCACCGCCGTGATGCTGCGCAGCGGCCCCCTGCCCACATCCGAGGGCGACAGCATGGCGAAGGAGCAGTCCGAGCCGCTGATTGCGGACCGGGTCTGACACGGCCGCGCCGCGCACGGACGACGTTCTTCCGGAGTTCGAGTGCTGCTTCAGACGGTGCTGTCGGTGTGCGGAGCATGAGTAACCACAAGGCCGGCGAACCTCTCCGGCGCGGCGAACGCGCCAAGCCGCTGTCTTCCGGACCGACGACCTCGTGTTCGAGACGAAGGGGCAGCCCGCCCTCCAAGACAAGGAGCTGACGCAACAACCTCGGGGGCCGGTCCGGGCCCCTGGGCAGGAAGAAAGGCCCGGCGCCTCCTCCTTCTGTCCAGGGGCCCGCTGCACATCCCGATCTGACCGAGTCCTCGTGCCGGTCCTCGACGGGGTAGGGCTGTTATCCAGACCGAAAGCACGGGTCAGGTTCGCAGCTTCCTGCGATTCCACAAACCCTCGCTCAGGCGCACCGAGTGTGCAGTCCATGGCCGCGGCGGGCGACGGTCCGCAGGACTTCGGCCGCATGCGGGAGCGGCTCGACGCGGTGAGTACGTCCTCGCGTCGGGTCCGTATCGCGCGGGACTTCGACGGACGCGCCCACGACGGTCCTGCTCAGCCGAGGAAACTCAGCCGGACCTGGCGGTCGGGGTTGTCCCCGTTCGTGTCGACCAGGCAGATGGACTGCCATGTGCCGAGTTCCAGGCGGCCCCGGATGACCGGGAGGGTCGCGTGGGGTGGGACGAGGGCGGGGAGGACGTGGTCGCGGCCGTGGCCGCGTGAGCCGTGGCGGTGCTGCCAGCGGTCGTCGGGCGGCAGCAGGTCGCGCAGCGCGGCGAGGAGGTCGTCGTCGCTGCCCGCGCCCGTCTCCAGGATGGCGATGCCCGCCGTCGCGTGGGGCACGAAGATGTTCAGCAGGCCGTCCGCGCCCGCCGCGGTGTCGGCGAGGAACGACTCGCACGCGCGCGTCAGGTCCTTGACGGTCTCGCGGGAGCCGGTCGTGACGTGGAGGACCGTGGTCCTGAAGGCGTCGCTCATGGGGTCCACGCTACGAGGTGGCGGGCGGCTCAGCCGCGCGCGGGGCGGCTCGACTCGCGGACGACCAGCTCGGGGTCGAGGACGATCCGCCGGTGCCGGTGGGCGGCGGCCTCGCCCGTCTCCTCCAGGAGCAGTTCGGCGGCCTGGTGGCCCATCCGGGCGGCCGGCTGGCGTACGGAGGTCAGCGGGACGGCGGCCGCGGCGGCGAACTCGATGTCGTCGTACCCCACCAGGGCGATGTCGTCGGGCACGCCCACGCCCGCCGCGAACAGGGCCTGGAGCACGCCGAGGGCCAGCAGGTCGTTGGCGCAGAAGACGGCGGACGGGCGCGGGGACAGTGCCAGCAGGCGGGCGCCCGCCGCGCGGCCGGAGGCGACGTCGAGCCGTTCCTCCTCGACGTGCTGGAGCGCCGAGGCGTCGAGCCCGGCCCCGGCGAGGGCGGCGAGCGCGCCGTCCCTGCGGTCGCGGCACTGCTGGAGCGACATGGGTCCGCTGACGTAGGCGACGCGCGTGTGCCCCCGGTCGAGCAGGTGGCGGACGGCGAGGGTGCCGCCGAGCACGTCGTCCACCGAGACCGAGCAGCCCTCCTCGCTGGGCAGGACGCGGTCCACCAGGACGAACGGGATGCCGTGCCGCCGGAAGCCGGCGACCGTGCGGCCCGACATGTCGGCCGGGGTGAGGAGGACGCCGCGGACGCGCTGCTCGGCGAACAGGCCCAGGTAGTCGGCCTCCTCCGACGGGCTCTGGGCGCTGTTACACAGCATCACGCCGAGGTGCGCGGCGCGGGCGACGCGTTCGGCCCCGGCGGCGACCTCGACGAAGAAGGGGTTGGCCATGTCGAGGACGAGCAGGGCGATGATGCGGCTCTGCCCGGCGCGGAGCTGGCGGGCCGACTCGCTGCGGACGTAGCCGAGTTCGGCGATGGCGGCCTGCACGCGTTCGCGGGTGTCGTCGGCGACGGCGTGGGGGCGGTTGATGACGTTCGAGACGGTGCCGACCGAGACCCCGGCGTGCCGGGCGACTTCCTTGATCCCCACCGTCCGCGCCATGTGCTGTGCCCCGCTCCTCGTCGTCACGTGCCGCCCGCCGCCGGGTCATCGTACGCACCACCGGCGGGTGCGCCGCCGCGCCGGGACGCGCGGTGACGCCCCTGACCTGCGCAGTCCGCTTGACAGTACCGGTCGCCGCCCCTAGCGTCACCCCTCGATGAAACGATTCATTCCCGTCACCACCCAGGAGCCCTGATCGCATGCCCGTCCCTTCGGCCGTCACGGCGGCCCTGACCTCCCAGGCCGTGGAGACCCCCTCGTGGGCCTACGGGAACTCCGGCACCCGCTTCAAGGTCTTCGCCCAGGAGGGCGTCCCCCGCACGCCGCGGGAGAAGCTGGAGGACGCGGCCCAGGTCCACCGCCTCACCGGCGCCGCGCCCAGCGTGGCCCTGCACATCCCCTGGGACCGGGTGGACGACTACGCGGCGCTCGCCACCCACGCGCGGGACCTCGGGCTGCGCATCGGCACGATCAACGCCAACGTCTTCCAGGACGACGCCTACCGCCTCGGCAGCGTGTGCAGCCCCGACCCGGCGGCGCGGCGCGCGGCGCTCGCGCACCTGCTGGAGTGCGTGGACATCATGGACGCGACCGGTTCGCGCGACCTGAAGCTGTGGTTCGCGGACGGCACCAACTACCCAGGCCAGGACGACATCAGGGAGCGCCAGGACCGGCTGTCCGAGGCGCTGGCGGCCGTTTACGAGCGGCTGGGCGCGGACCAGCGCCTCCTGCTGGAGTACAAGCTGTTCGAGCCGTCCTTCTACACGACCGACGTCCCCGACTGGGGCACGTCGTACGCGCACTGCCTGAAGCTCGGGCCGAAGGCGCGCGTGGTCGTGGACACGGGGCACCACGCGCCGGGCACGAACATCGAGTTCATCGTGGCGCTGCTGCTGCGCGAGGGGAAGCTCGGCGGCTTCGACTTCAACTCGCGGTTCTACGCGGACGACGACCTGATGGCGGGGGCGGCCGACCCGTTCCAGCTCTTCCGGATCATGTACGAGGTGGTGCGCGGCGGCGGTCTGACGCCGGATGTCGCGTTCATGCTCGACCAGTGCCACAACATCGAGCCGAAGATCCCCGCGATCATCCGCTCGGTGCTCAACGTGCAGGAGGCGACGGCGAAGGCGCTGCTCGTGGACCGCGAGGCGCTGGCGGCGGCGCAGCGCGCGGGCGACGTGCTCGGCGCGAACGCGGTGCTGATGGACGCGTACAACACAGATGTCCGTCCGCTGCTGGCCGAGCTGCGCGCCGGGCAGGGGCTGGACCCGGACCCTGTGGCGGCGTACGCGCGCAGCGGCTGGGCGGAACGAATCGTGGCCGAGCGCGTCGGCGGGCGCCAGGCCGGATGGGGGGCGTGAGCATGACCACGACGACGGGACGGGGCGGGCAGGACGCGGTGGTCGAGGCGCTGCTCGCCCGTTCGCACCGGCTGGGCGCGGACCCGCGCAACACCAACTACGCGGGCGGCAACACGTCGGCCAAGGGTGTGGCGGCCGATCCGGCGACGGGCGGCGAGGTCGAGCTGCTGTGGGTGAAGGGGTCGGGCGGCGACCTCGGGACGCTGACGGCGGACGGTCTCGCGGCGCTGCGGCTGGACCGGCTGCGGGCGCTGCGGGACGTGTACCCGGGTGAGGCGGACGAGGACGCGATGGTCGCGGCGTTCGACTACTGCCTGCACGGGCGGGGCGGGGCGGCGCCGTCGATCGACACGGCGATGCACGGCCTGGTCGATGCGGCGCACGTGGACCATCTGCACCCGGACTCGGGGATCGCGCTGGCGTGCGCGGCGGACGGTGCGGCGCTGACGCGGGAGTGCTTCGGCGACCGGGTGGTGTGGGTGCCGTGGCGGCGGCCGGGCTTCCAGCTGGGGCTCGACATCGCGGAGGTGCGCCGTGCGCATCCGGAGGCGATCGGCTGCGTCCTGGGCGGTCACGGGGTGACGGCGTGGGGCGCCACCGGTGAGGAGTGCGAGGCGAACTCGCTGTTCATCATCAGGACGGCGGAGGCGTTCCTCGCGGAACGGGGGCGGCCCGAGCCGTTCGGGCCGGTGCGCGCGGGGTACGGTCCGCTGCCGGTGGAGGAGCGGCGTGCACGTGCGGCGGCCCTGGCGCCGGTGGTACGGGCGCTGGCGTCGCAGGACCGGCCGCAGGTGGGGCACTTCACGGACACGGATGTGGTGCTGGACTTCCTGGCCAGGGAGGAGTGCGGGCGGCTGGCGCGGCTCGGCACGTCCTGCCCTGACCATTTCCTGCGCACGAAGGTCCGTCCGCTGGTGCTCGATCTGCCGGGGGACGCGCCGCTGGAGGAGGCGGTGGCGCGGCTGCGGGAGCTGCACGAGGAGTACCGCGCGGAGTACCGGGCGTACTACGAGCGGCACGCGGTGCCCGGGTCGCCCGCGATGCGCGGGGCGGACCCCGCGATCGTGCTGGTGCCGGGCGTGGGGATGTTCTCGTTCGGCCGGGACAAGCAGACGGCGCGCGTGGCGGGCGAGTTCTATGTGAACGCGATCAATGTCATGCGGGGCGCGGAGGCGGTGTCGTCGTACGCGCCGATCGAGGAGTCCGAGAAGTTCCGGATCGAGTACTGGGAGCTGGAGGAGGCGAAGCTGCGGCGGATGCCCCCGCCGAAGCCGCTGGCGGCCAGGGTCGCGCTGGTGACGGGGGCGGGCTCGGGTATCGGGCGTGCCATAGCGCGGCGCCTGGTGGCCGAGGGCGCGTGCGTGGTGGTCGCGGATCTGAACGGTGACGCCGCGGCGCAGGTGGCCGGGGAACTGGGCGGCCCCGACAGGGCGGTGGCGGTCACGGTGGACGTCACGTCGGAGGAGCAGATCGAACGGGCGTTCGCGGCGGCGCTGCTGGCGTTCGGCGGGGTGGACCTCGTGGTCAACAACGCGGGCATCTCGCTGTCCAAGCCGCTGCTGGAGACGGCGGCGGAGGACTGGGACCTGCAGCACGCGATCATGGCGCGCGGCTCGTTCCTCGTGTCCAGGGAGGCCGCCAGGGTCATGCTGGAGCAGGGCATGGGCGGCGACATCGTGTACATCGCGTCCAAGAACGGCGTGTTCGCCGGGCCGAACAACATCGCGTACGGCGCGGCGAAGGCCGACCAGGCGCACCAGGTGCGGCTGCTGGCCGCCGAGCTGGGGCCGCACGGCGTCCGCGTCAACGGGGTGAACCCGGACGGTGTGGTGCGCGGCTCCGGGATCTTCGCCAGCGGGTGGGGTGCCCGGCGGGCGGCGGTCTACGGGGTGCCGGAGGAGAAGCTCGGCGAGTACTACGCGCAGCGCACGCTGCTGAAGCGCGAGGTGCTGCCCGAGCACGTGGCGAACGCCGTCTTCGCGCTGACGGGCGGTGAGCTGAGCCATACGACCGGCCTGCACATCCCCGTCGACGCCGGGGTGGCCGCCGCGTTCCTGCGCTGACGCCCCGCCCCTCCCCCGCCTGCCCTCCCCCGTCTGCACCCGAGGTGAACCGTGTCCCCATCCCCCGCAGTCCACGCCGCCCCCGGCCGTCCGTTCGCGGCCGTCGACCTCGGGGCGTCCAGCGGGCGCGTGATGCTGGGCGCCGTGACGGACAGGGGCGTGTCCCTGCGGGAGGTGCACCGTTTCCCCAACCGGCCGGTACGGGTGGGCGGGACGCTGCACTGGGACGTCCTGGCGCTCTACGGCGGGGTGCTGGACGGCCTGCGCGCGGCGGGCAGCGCGGTGGATGGGGGGCCGGCGGGGATAGGGATCGACTCCTGGGCGGTGGACTACGGGCTGCTCGACGGCACGGGGGCGCTGCTGGGGAATCCGGTGCACTACCGCGACGAGCGGACGGCGGGTGCGGCGGAACGGGTGGCCGCCGTGCTGCCGCCCCGTGAGCTGTACGCGGCGACGGGCATACAGCATCTGCCGTTCAACACGGTGTACCAGCTCGTGGCGGCGCAGGGGGGCCCGCAGCTCGCGGCGGCGCGACGCCTGCTGCTGATACCTGACCTGATGGCGTACTGGCTGACGGGAGTGGCCGGCACGGAGCTGACCAACGCCTCCACGACCCAGCTGGTCGACCCCCGCACCCGCGACTGGGCGCGCCCGGTCGCGGACGCGCTCGGCATCGACCTGGGGCTCTTCCCGCCGCTGCGCGCGCCGGGCGATCCGGCGGGGGAACTGCTGCCGGGGGTGCTCGCGGAGACGGGGCTGGCCGGGCCGGTACCGGTGACGGCCGTGGGGTCGCACGACACGGCCTCCGCGGTCGCGGCGGTCCCGGCGGCCGACGGGCGGTTCGCGTACATCGCCACCGGCACGTGGTCGCTGGCGGGCGTGGAGCTGGACGCGCCGGTCCTCACGGAGGAGAGCCGCCGGGCAAACTTCACCAACGAGCTGGGGGTTGACGGTACCGTCCGTTTCCTGCGCAACGTCATGGGGCTGTGGCTGCTGCAGGAGTGCCTGCGGGAGTGGTCGGTGCCGGACGGGCCCGAGGGGCTCGCGCCGCTGCTCGCCGCCGCGGCGCGGGCGGAGCCGCTGCGGTCGGTGGTGGACGCGGGTGACCCGATGTTTATCGCGCCCGGGGGCATGCCTGACAGAATCGTGGGAGCATGCCGCAGCACGGGGCAGCCGACCCCGCGTGATCGGGCCGAAGTCGTCCGATGTCTACTGGACTCCCTGGCGCTCGCGCACAGGGCCGCCGTGCTGGACGCGCAGCGGTTGTCGGGCCTGGAGGTGAAGGCGGTGCACATCGTGGGCGGTGGCGCCAGGAACGAACTGCTGTGCCAGCTGACGGCCGACGCCTGCGGCCTGCCCGTGGTGGCGGGCCCGGCCGAGGCGGCGGCGCTGGGCAACGTGCTGGTGCAGGCGCGCGCGGCGGGAGCGGTGCGCGGCGGGCTCGCCGAGCTGCGCGCCCTGCTCCGCGGCGAGCTGACGCTGCGGCAGCATGAGCCGTCGGGTGATCGCACGGCCTGGGACCGGGCCGCGGCCAGGGTCGCCGTGGCCGGGAAGGACTGAGGATGCGCGTCGCACTGTTCGTCACATGCGTCAACGACACGCTGTATCCACGCACGGGCCGCGCCGTGGTCACGCTGCTGGAACGGCTGGGCGTGACGGTGGATTTCCCGCTGGAGCAGAGCTGCTGCGGCCAGCCCCAGTTCAACACCGGGTACCGGCACGAGACGGAGCCCCTGGTGCACCGCTTCCAGCGGGCGTTCGAGGGCTACGACCACATCATCACGCCGTCCGGTTCCTGCGCCGCGATGGTCAGGGACAACTACCCGCGCATCGGCGCGAAGGCGGCGGCCGAGGGGCGGGGCGACACACTGACCCGCATCGCGGAGTCGGTGGTGCCCAGGACGTACGAACTGACCGAGTTCCTGGTGGACGTGCTGGGCGTGACGGACGTCGGCGCGTACTACCCGCACACCGTCACGTACCACCCGACCTGCCACGGCCTGCGCATGCTGGGCCTCGGCGACCGGCCGCGGCGGCTGCTCGGCGCGGTCGGGGGCCTCGAACTCGTCGACCTGCCGGGCGCCGAGGAGTGCTGCGGCTTCGGCGGCACGTTCGCCGTCAAGAACGAGGCGGTGTCGGCCGCCATGGGCGCGGACAAGGCGCGCAACATCACCGCCACCGGCGCGTCGGCCGTCTGCACCGTGGACAACTCCTGCCAGATGCACATCGGCGGCACCCTCGCCCGCCTCGGCTCGACCGTCCGCCCCGTGCACATCGCGGAGATCCTCGCCAGCACCAAGGAGGCACCCCTGTGAGCGGCACCTACCTCGGCATGCCCCCCTTCCCCCAGGCGGCCGCGGTCTCGACCAAGAACACGCGGCTGCGCGCCAACCTCACCCACGCCACGCACACCATCCGCGACAAACGCGCCGCCGCCGTGCGCGAACTGCCCGACTGGGCGCGGCTGCGCGCCGCCGGAGCCGCCGTCAAGGACCGGACGCTGCGGCACCTCGACCACTACCTAGAGCAGCTGGAGGCCGCGGTCACGGCGGCGGGCGGCACCGTCCACTGGGCCGCCGACGCGCGCGAGGCCAACCGCATCGTGACCTCCCTGGTCCGCGCCACGGGCGAGACCGAGGTCGTCAAGGTCAAGTCGATGGCCACGCAGGAGATCGGCCTCAACGCCGCGCTGGAGGCGGCGGGCATCCGCGCGTACGAGACGGACCTCGCCGAGCTGATCGTGCAGCTCGGCGACGACCTGCCGTCCCACATCCTCGTCCCGGCGATCCACCGCAACCGGGACGAGATCCGCGACATCTTCCGGGAGCGGATGGCCGACTGGGGCCGCCCCGCGCCCGAGGGGCTGACCGAGGAGCCGGGGGTCCTCGCCGAGGCGGCGCGGCTGCACCTGCGGGAGAAGTTCCTGCGCGCCAAGGTGGGCGTCTCGGGCGCGAACTTCATGGTCGCCGAGACGGGCACGCTCGTGGTGGTCGAGTCCGAGGGCAACGGGCGGATGTGCCTGACGCTGCCCGAGACGCTGATCTCGGTCGTCGGGATCGAGAAGATCGTGCCGACCTGGCAGGACCTGGAGGTGTTCCTGCAGCTGCTGCCGCGCTCCTCCACCGCCGAGCGGATGAACCCGTACACGTCCATGTGGACCGGCACCACGGACGGCGACGGGCCGCGGACGTTCCACCTCGTGCTGCTGGACAACGGGCGCAGCGACACGCTGGCGGACACCGTGGGCCGCCAGGCGCTGCGCTGCATCCGCTGCTCGGCGTGCCTCAACGTCTGCCCGGTGTACGAGCGCGCGGGCGGGCACGCGTACGGCTCGGCGTATCCCGGGCCGATCGGCGCGATCCTGACGCCGCAGCTGCGGGGCGTCGGCAGCGAGCTGGACGCGTCGCTGCCGTACGCGTCGTCGTTGTGCGGGGCGTGCTACGAGGTGTGCCCGGTGGCGATCGACATCCCCGAGGTGCTCGTGCACCTGCGGGAGCGCGTCGTGCAGGGCGGGGAGGCGACGGTGCGCGGCGTGCGGACGCGCATCCGGCCCGCGAAGGGGCACGCGGCCGAACGCGCAGCCATGCGGGCCGCCCGCTGGGCGCTCGACCATCCGCGGACGGCGCTGCGGGCGGGGCAGTTGCTCGCGGCGCGGACGCGGCGGTTCCATCCGCGGCGGCTGCCCGGCCCCGGGCGGGCCTGGACGGCGAGCCGCGAGGTGCCCGCGGTGCCCGCGGAGTCGTTCCGCGACTGGTGGCAGCGTGAACGCGGCGGGAAGGTGACGCGATGAGCAGCAGGGAAGCGATCCTCGGACGGGTGCGGCGGGCGCTGGCGGACGTGCCGCGCGACGAGGCGCCGGACGACGTGCCGGTGGTGCGCGACTACCTGCGCACCCATTCCCCCGCCGACGCCGTGGAGACGCTGGCGGAGAACCTGGCGGACTACCGCGCCGTGGTGCACCGCACCGACGCGGCGGGCCTCCCGGAGCTGATCGGCCGGCTGCTGGCCGCGCGCGGGAGCCGCAGCGTGGTCGTCCCCGAGGGCCTGCCGGAGGAGTGGCTGCGGGCGGCGGAGGGCGTGCGGCGGGTGCCGGACGCGACGCCGGGCGAACTGGACGCCGTGGACAGCGTGGTGACGGGCTGCGCCGTGGCCGTGGCCGAGACGGGCACGCTCGTGCTCGACGGCTCGGCGGGCCAGGGCAGGCGGCGGATCTCGCTGATGCCGGACCACCACGTCTGCGTCGTGCGCGTACCCGGGCAGGTCGTGGACTCGGTGCCGCAGGCGCTGCCCCGGCTCGTGCCGACCAGGCCGCTCACGTGGATCTCGGGCCCCTCGGCGACCAGCGACATCGAGCTGGACCGCGTGGAGGGGGTGCACGGTCCGCGTACGCTTGAGGTCGTTCTGGTGACCGACTGATCGCACACCGACCCGGAGGAGAACGCACCGTGGAACTGCTCGACGGCTTCCGTCAGGGACTCGACGAATTCGGCACGCGCGTGCACGGGGTGGGTGCCGGCCAGTGGGCGTCCGGCACGCCGTGCGCCGAGTGGTCGGTGCGCGACCTGGTGAACCACCTCGTGGGGGAGCACCTGTGGGCGCCGTGGCTGCTGCGCGGCGCGACGCTCGCGGAGGTCGGCGACCGGTTCGACGGCGACGTGCTGGGCGACGACCCGGTCGCGGCCTGGGACGCGGCGGTCGCGCGGTCGCGCGAGGCGGTGGATCGCCCCGGGGTGCTGGAGGGGACCGTGCACACCAGCGCGGGCGAGATCCCGGCCGAGGAGTACCTGCGCCAGATGACGCTCGACCTGACCGTGCACGCGTGGGACCTCGCCAGGGGCACCGGCGCCGGTGACCGGCTCGACCCGGACCTCGTCGCGCTCGTGTACGGCCACGCCGCCGAGCTGGCGCCGCAGTGGCAGGGCGTGGGGATCTTCGCGCCGCCGGTCCCGGTGCCGGAGGACGCGCCGCTCCAGGACCGGCTCGTGGGCCTCATGGGCCGCCGCCCCTGACCCGGGCCCGGCCTCCCGCCCCACCCCGGGATTGCATCATCATGCAAGAAGACGCATACTCTTTCTGTGTCCAAGGTTCTCACCTCCCTGCCCACCGGCGAACGCGTCGGCATCGCCTTCTCCGGCGGCCTCGACACCTCTGTCGCGGTCGCGTGGATGCGCGACAAGGGTGCCGTCCCGTGCACCTACACGGCTGACATCGGCCAGTACGACGAGCCCGACATCGCGTCGGTCCCCGGCCGCGCGACGTCGTACGGCGCCGAGATCGCGCGCCTCGTCGACTGCCGGGCGGCGCTCGTCGAGGAAGGCCTCGCCGCGCTCGCCTGCGGTGCCTTCCACATCCGCTCAGGCGGGCGCGCGTACTTCAACACGACGCCGCTCGGCCGCGCCGTCACCGGCACCCTGCTCGTCCGGGCGATGCTCGAGGACGACGTGCAGATCTGGGGCGACGGGTCCACGTTCAAGGGCAACGACATCGAGCGGTTCTACCGCTACGGCCTGCTCGCCAACCCGCACCTGCGCATCTACAAGCCCTGGCTCGACGCGGACTTCGTCGCCGAGCTGGGCGGGCGCAAGGAGATGTCGGAGTGGCTGCTCGCCCACGGCCTCCCCTACCGCGACAGCACGGAGAAGGCGTACTCCACCGACGCCAACATCTGGGGTGCCACGCACGAGGCCAAGACCCTGGAGCACCTCGACAACGGCGTGGAGACCGTCGAGCCGATCATGGGCGTCCGGTTCTGGGACCCGGCGGTCGAGATCGCGGCCGAGGACGTGACGATCGGCTTCGACCAGGGCCGCCCGGTCACGGTGAACGGCAAGGAGTTCGCCACCGCCGTGGACCTCGTGATGGAGGTCAACGCGATCGGCGGCCGGCACGGCCTCGGCATGTCCGACCAGGTCGAGAACCGTGTGATCGAGGCCAAGAGCCGCGGCATCTACGAGGCGCCCGGCATGGCGCTGCTGCACGCCGCGTACGAGCGCCTGGTCAACGCGATCCACAACGAGGACACGCTCGCCCAGTACCACAGCGAGGGCCGCCGCCTCGGCCGGCTGATGTACGAGGGCCGCTGGCTCGACCCGCAGGCGCTGATGATCCGCGAGTCCCTCCAGCGCTGGGTGGGCGCGGCGGTCACCGGCGAGGTGACGCTGCGGCTGCGGCGCGGCGAGGACTACTCGGTCATGGACACCACGGGCCCGGCGTTCAGCTACCACCCGGACAAGCTGTCCATGGAGCGCACCGAGGACTCGGCGTTCGGCCCGGTGGACCGGATCGGCCAGCTCACGATGCGCAACCTCGACATCGCCGACTCCCGCGCGAAGCTGGAGCAGTACGCGGCGCTCGGCATCGTCGGCAACACGCACGCGGGGCTCGTCGGCGCCGCGCAGGCCGCGTCCACGGGCCTGATCGGCGCGATGCCCCAGGGCGGCGCCGAGGTCATCGCCTCCCGCGGCGAGACGGACGACGAGGACCAGCTGCTCGACCGGGCCGCGATGGAGCTGGGCAACGACTGACGCCCGGTACGGCGGGCGGCGCGCGGAACCCCCGTGCGCCGCCCGCCGTTCCGCGTCCCGGGCCTGGTCCCGTGGCCCCGCGTCCAGCGGACTACGACCAACGGGCCGCGGGTCTGCGTCCGCCGCCCGTTCCTGCCCCCCGCGGCGCGCGCATAGCGTGCCGGACATGAGGGAAACGACTGCGGCGCACGGCGACGGTGACACCGGCACGCTGGACGAGGCGCTGGAACGGCTGCACGCGACAGGGCCCGAGTTCGAGGGCTGGCTCAGCAACCACGCCCCCATGGCCGTCGAGGCCCTGGTGCGGCACGGCCAGGGCGCGCGCGTCAACCGCTGGCTCGACGACTACGGCGACCGCCTGGAGGAACTGCCGGGCACGTACGGCCGCATCACGGCGGAGAACTGGCGCGACGCCCTGGGCGACGCCCGCCATCTCGCGGACTGGCCGGTCTTCTTCGCCGAGCGCGTCGGCGAACGGCCCTGGCGCAACGTCCTCGCCGAGTGGTGGCCCCGGCTGCTGCCGGGCATCACGGCGAGCGCCACCCACCCGGTGATCCGCGTCGGCCACGCCGTCCGCGCGCTGCGCGAGGGCGGGGAGACCGCGCCGCGCCTCGCCGAACTGGCGCACGCCCTGGGCTACTGGGCCGCCCGGCACCAGGTGCTGCCCCGCGACGTCGCCCCCCTCCCCGCGCCGTCCGACGCGGGCGCGGCGCTGCGCGCGGTGCCCCGGGTGGCCGACCCGAGCGGCGGCGTCAACCACCGCCTCGGCCAGATCACGGCCCTCCCCGCCTGGCCCGGCGGGCTGACGGGCGGCCCCGAGGCGGCCGAGGGGCACCTGCGCGCGCTGGTGCGGGACGCCGTCGGCCACTACGCCGCCCACGCCCACGGCAACCCGGTCATGCTGGTGCACGCCGCGACCGCACCGAACGCCGTCCTGCGCGTCCTGCCCGACCTGCCGGTGGAGCTGTGGCCGGTCAGCGTGGCGGCGGCGTGGACGGCGAGCGCGGGCGTCGTCGCCGCGTACCGGCCGGACGCCCCGCGCCCCGAGCCGGCGGAGGGCGCCCGTACCGGCGCCGACGAGCTGTTCGACCGGGCCGCCGCGCACGGGGACGAGCACGCCATCAAGCTGGTGGACACGGCGCTCGACGTGGCGGCGTACGCGCCGGAGACGGCCGCCCGCGCGTACGGCGCCGGGCTGCGCGCCGTCGAGCTGATCGCGCCGCTGGACTGAGCCGCCGGGGGCGCCGGGCGCGGGAACGCTCAGCCGCGCTCGGGCAGTTCGGCGCCGAAGACGGCGAAGGCCCGTTCGTCGAACAGGACGAACCGCACCTCCTCGAACGCGCCGTCCGCCGTCTCCTCCCGCACCGTCCGCACGGCGATCCGCGCGCCGTCGTCCAGCGGCCAGCCGTAGACGCCGGTGGAGACGGCGGGGAACGCGACGGTGGACGCGCCGAGTTCGCGGGCGACACGCAGCGACGACCGGTAGCACGACGCGAGGAGCGCCGAGCGGTCCTCGCCCGCCGCGTGCACGGGCCCGACCGTGTGGACGACCCAGCGCGCCGGGAGGCGCCCGGCGGTCGTGGCGACGGCCTCGCCGGTGGGCAGCCCCTTGCCGTAACGGCCCGCCCGCAGCTCGCGGCACTCGGCGAGGATGCCGGGGCCGCCCTTCCGGTGGATCGCGCCGTCCACGCCGCCGCCGCCCAGCAGGGAGGAGTTGGCGGCGTTGACGATGACGTCGACGCGCTGCTCCGTGATGTCGCCGAGGACCCGGGTGAGGGCGGTCACGGGGTCACTCCCCGATCCGGGCGGCCCACAGCAGGCCGCCGAGCAGGTGCTGCCGGAAGACGGGCTCCGCGTACGACTCGGCGCGGTGGCCGAGCGCCGTGTAGAACGACCTGCCGCCCGCGTTCTCGTGGCACCAGACGAGCGGGTGGTCGGCGCCCATGCGGCCGCCGGAGTACGTCGACTCGTCGGCGCTCGCGAGGACCCGTACGCGCCCGCTCGGGCTGGCCTTGAAGTCGTACCACTCGTCGGTGACCTCCCAGCGCCCGGGGAGGTGCGCGGTCGCCGGGTGGTCGCGGTCGGCGACCGCGACCGTGCCCTCCTGGACCGGCGGGTGCCCGTCGAAGACCGCGCCGACGAGGTCGTCGCCGTACCAGGGCCAGTCGTACTCGGTGGTGGAGGCCGCGTGCACGCCGACGAAGCCGCCGCCGCCCGCCAGGTGGGCGCGCAGCGCGTCGCGTCCCTCGCCGGTGAGGACGGCGCCGCTCGTGGAGAGGAACACGACGGCCGCGCTGCCCGGGATGCGGGCGGCGAGGACGTCGGGGTCCTCGGTGGCGGTGACGTCGATGCCGCGCCCGGCGGCCAGTTCGGAGAAGGCGGTGACACCGGCCGGGATGGACTCGTGGCGGTATCCGGTGGTGCGCGAGTAGACGACGATGTGTGGTGCGCTCATGGGGACCCATGGTAGGAGGGCGTGTCCCCGGGGGCGGCAACACGCTTGCGCGCGCATTCCCTTCGGGGCATATTCACCGGCCGGGTCTTCCGTTCTGCGGTCGTCGGGCCGCATGATCATGGGCATCGCCAGTGAGGAGTACAGATGCCCCGTGAACACGTTGCCCAGGTGTTCAGCCGGCAGGCCGACGCCTGCGGCCGTCTCGGTTCGCCGCTGTACGCGGCGCTGTTGGCCCGCGTGGCGCAGGACGTGCGCGACAGCGGGCCGTGCGCCGGCGCGGTCATGGGGTACGAGGACAGCGGCCACGACGCCGCGCTCCCGCTGCGGTTCATGGCCGCCGTGAACTCCCTGGCGCTGACCGGACGGGCGCCGGAGGTCGCCGCCCACTTCCCGAGCGCGGGCGGCGAGTTCGACCCCGGGCACCCGGACGCGGCGTGGCCCGCGCTGCTCGCGGCCGTCACCGCGCACCCCGAGTGGGTCGCCGACTGGCTGACGCGCCCGCCGCAGACCAACGAGGTGGGCCGCGCGCACCTGCTCGTCGCCGGGCTCCTGCACAGCGTGCCCACCGCGCAGCGGCCGATCCGGCTGTTCGAGCTGGGGTCGAGCGCGGGCCTCAACCTCCGCGCGGAGCAGTTCCGCTACTCCGCCGACGACTTCGCCTGGGGACCGGTCGACTCGGCCGTGCGGCTGACCGGCGTGTGGGAGGGCGAGGTGCCGGACTGGCTGCGCGCCGGGGCGGAGCGGCACCAGGCGCTGCGGATCGTGGAACGGCGCGGCTGCGACCCGGCGCCCATCGACCCGCTGTCGTCCGACGGGGCGCTCGCGCTGCGGGCGTACGTGTGGCCGGACCAGGTGGCGCGCATGCGGCGGCTCGACGGGGCGCTGGCGATAGCGGCGAAGGTCCCGGCCACCGTCGAGGCGGCGGGGGCGGCGGAGTTCCTGTCCGCGGTCGAGCTGGAACCGGGGACGCTCACCGTGGTGTGGCACTCCGTGATGCAGCAGTACGTGGCCCCGGAGGAGTGGGCGCTGGTGCGGGGGGAGCTGGACCGGCTGGGGAGGTCGGCGACGGCGGAGGCGGGCTTCGTGTACGTGTCGTTCGAACCGCGGGCGGTGGACGGCGAGCAGGCGTTCTGGCTCGCGCTGCGGGACGGGGCGGGGCCGGAGCGGCTGCTGGCCAGGGCGCAGCCGCACGGGGTGCCCGCCAGGTGGCCGGTCGCCCGGGGATGACGCAGGATGGGCCCATGGCGCACAGGATGACGGACAGCGAGTGGCGGGCGTTCCTCTCGGACGGTACGCGGACGGGGAAACTGTCCACCGTGCGGGCCGACGGGTCGCCGCACATCGCGCCCGTCTGGTTCGTCCTGGACGGCGGTGATCTGCTGTTCACGACCGGCGGGGACACCGTGAAGGGGCGGAACCTGGTGCGGGACGGGCGGGTGGCGCTCTGCGTGGACGACGAGCGGCCGCCGTTCGGCTTCGTCGTGGTGCAGGGCACGGCCGAGGTGAGCGAGGACCTGCCCGAGATGCTGTTGTGGGCCACCAGGATCGCCGCCCGTTACATGGGCCCGGAGAAGGCCGAGGAGTACGGCGCGCGCAATGCCGTCCCGGGCGAACTGCTGGTGCGGGTGCGGCCGGACAAGGTGGTCGCGCTGGCCGACGTCGCGGACTGACGCGGCGCGCGAGGTGCCGGGCGACGTCACGGGGGCCGGGGAACGGGTGCGCCACCCCTGGTTCGCGCAGGTGTGGGTCCGGGTGGGGCCGATGCTGGACAGGCGCGGGCTCGCTCCCTGGCGGTCCGCGCTGCTGGGCGGGCTGGCGGGCGAGGTCGTGGAGATCGGGGCGGGCGACGGGCGCAACTTCCCGCGTTACCCGCCCGCGGTGACGCGGGTGGTCGCGGTGGAGCCCGAGCCGGTGCTGCGCAGGGCGGCACGGGTGCGGGCGGTGGAGAGCGGCCGGGGGCCCGGGGGGCGTCTGGGGCGGGTCGAGGTCGTCGAGGGGGTGGCGGGGCGGCTGCCCGCGGACGACGCGTCGTTCGACGCCGTGGTGGCGTGCCTGGTGCTGTGCACGGTGCCCGACCAGGAGGCGGCGCTGCGGGACGCGTACCGGGTGCTGCGGCCGGGAGGGACGCTGCACTTCCTGGAGCACGTCGAGGCGCCGTCGCGCGGGATGCGGGCGGTGCAGCGCGCCGTGGACGCGACGCTGTGGCCCCGGCTGGCGGGCGGCTGCCACACGGGCCGGGACACCGTCGCGGCGGTGGAGCGGGCCGGATTCACCCTGGCGGAGGTACGGCGCTTCCACTTCCCCGTATGGCGCACGCCTGCGTCGTTCCACGTGCTGGGCACCGCGCGCCGTCCGCCCGCCGTGCCGGGCGGACCGGGGGCGGTCACGGTGCGTTGAGGGGGACGCCGTCTTAAGCTCACGGCATGTCAGCAGCACGCTTCAAGGACCTGGCGCTGGACGCCCTCGACCACAAGGCGCTCGCCGACTGGTGGTGCGCGGCCATGGGGTACGAGCGGGTGCCGCCCGCCGACGGCGCCGCCGACCGTCCTGGCAACTGGCCCGTACCCATCCGCGACCCGGCGGGCAGGGGTCCGCTCATCTGGTTCAACCCGGTGTCGGAGCCGAAGACCGTGAAGAACCGGATGCACCTCGACGTCTTCGGCGACCCGGACGCCCTGCTGTCGCTCGGCGCGACGCTGGTGCGGCGCAGGGGCGGCGGCATCGAGTGGGACATCCTGGCGGACCCGGAGGGCAACGAGTTCTGCGTCTTCGCGCCGCGCCCCTGACGGACGGGCGGGCCCGGCCGGGTGTCGGACCCCCGTGCCATGATCGGGGGCGGACGGCGCGGCGGCGCGGCGGTGTGACGACGGAAGGGTGCGGGGCATGGACGCGACGGGTGTGACGGACGGTGTGGACGGCGCGGAGCGGGCGCGGCGGGTCATCGACACCGTGGCATGGGTGCACCTGTCGGACGGCCGCATCCTCGGCGCCCGTTCGCGCGGCAAGGACGTCTTCTACATCCCGGGCGGCAAGCGGGACCCGGGCGAGAGCGACATCGAGACGCTGACGCGCGAGGTGCGCGAGGAACTGACCGTGTCGCTCGTCCCCGGCACGGCCGAGCACGTCGGCACCTACACGGCGGCGGCCCACGGGCACCCGGACGGGACGCTCGTCACCATGGCCTGCTACACCGCGCGGTACGAGGGGACGCTCACCGCGAGCAGCGAGATCGAGGAGATCGCCTGGCTGCGCCTCGCGGACCGCGACCGGACCGCGCCGGTGGACCACGCGGTCTTCGACGACCTCGCGCGGGCCGGGCTGCTGCGCTGACGCGCGCGGCCCACCTGCGGCGGTCCGCCCGTACGATGGGCCGGGCAGACGGAGGGAGACACGCGGTGGCCGGTGCACGGACCGACGGGCGGGTGGCGCGGGGCGACGCGACGCGGCGCCTCGTGCTGGGCCGCACCATGGCCATCGCCTCGGTCGAGGGTCTGGAAGGGCTGTCGATCGGACGGGTCGCCGGGGACCTCGGGCTGAGCAAGAGCGGGGTGTTCGCGCTCTTCGGGTCGAAGGAGGAGCTGCAGCTCTCCACGATCCGGGCGGCGCGGGCCGTGTTCGTGCAGCACGTGGCGCTGCCCGCGCAGGAGGTGCCTGCGGGAGTCGGGCGCGTGTGGCGGCTGTGCCGCGCGTACCTCGACTACTCGCGCGGACGGGTCTTCCCCGGCGGCTGCTTCTTCTCTGCCGTCTCCGCCGAGTTCGGCGGCCGGGAGAGCCGGGTGCGGGAGGCGATCGCGGCGGCCCGTACGGAGTGGCTCGGCTACATCCGCACGGTGCTCATCGAGGCGGGGGACGCCGGTGAGCTGCGGGAGGGGACGGATCTCGACCAGCTGGTGTTCGAGGTCTCGGCGCTGGTGGAGACGGCGAACACGACCTCGGTCCTGCACGGGGAGGACGGCGGCTACGACCGGGCTGCCGTCGCCGTCCTCGCCCGGCTGCGGGCGGTGGCGGCCGACCCGGGCGTGCTGGACGGCGTCTGACGCGGACTGCTCAGGCCGCCAGGTCCGGCGCGTGGCCGCCCGCGGCCGCGAAGGCCAGGACGGCCTCGACGACGCCGGGGTCGGCGAGGATGCGCCGGTGGCCGAGGCCGTCGGTGGCGAACAGGTCGGCGCGGTCGGCGTAGGCGGCGACGAGCCGCTCCGCCTCCCCGAACGGGACCGCGCGGTCGCGCCGGTCGTGGACGGCCAGCACCGGCAGCCGGAGCTGTTCGGGGCGGTGGACGGGCGAGAACCGGTTCCACAGATCGACCTCGCCGGGGAAGAGGCGGCGTTCGAGCGTGCGCCGCAGGGCGGGCTTCACGGTCTCGCCCACGCCCGTCATGGCGCAGAAGCTGTCGACGACGTGCGGGAAGGACGACGGGGTGGAGACGGTGACGAGCCGGTCGGCCGTCACGCGCCCGCGCAGCGCGAGGAACGCGCCGAGGCCGCCGACCGAGTGGCCGACGACGGCGGCGAACCGGCCGTGGCGGGCGTGGAGCAGCTCGGCCGCCCGCACGTAGTCGAGGATCGTCGAGGCACGGCCGCCGGACGCGCCGTGGCCGGGTGCGTCGAAGGCGACGGGGGTGAAACCGCGGGCCACCAGGGGCGCGACGAAGGCGCTGAAGCAGGCGGCGCGTGACTTCCAGCCGTGGACCATGAGGACGGGCCGGGCGCCGTCGCCCCAGGTGTGGACGGTGACCGGGTGGCCGCCGACCTGGATGACGTCCTGGGCGGCGAGGGCGAGGACCGCCGTCTCGTCCCGGCTCAGCGGCAGGCGGGCCAGCGGCCTGGAGAAGAAGGGCACGACCGCGCGGGCGGCCAGCGAGGGGGCGACGCGGCCGGTGACGCCGACGGCGGCGCGGACGAGGCGGGTGGCGAGGGGCATGGCGGGCATCCCTTGGGTCGGCGGCGGAGTGCCCAGATATTAGCACGACCGTTCGCACACTTTTAGGGCCGCGGGCGGCCCGGCCCGGGAGGGACCGGCCGGGATCAGGGGGTGACGGGGGCCGCCGCGCGCGTCTCGCTGTCGCGGCGGACCAGGGCGGCGTACCTGCCGTCGCGCGCGAGGAGTTCGTCGTGCGTGCCGCGCTCCGCGATGCGGCCCGCCTCCAGGACCACGATCTGGTCGGCGTCGCGGACGGTGGACAGCCGGTGGGCGATGGTGAGGGTCGTACGCCCGGCCGACAGCGTGTCGATCGCCCGCTGGACGGCCTGTTCCGTACGGGTGTCGAGCGCGCTGGTCGCCTCGTCGAGCACGAGGACGGGCGGGTCGCGCAGGATCGTCCGCGCGATGGCGAGGCGCTGCTTCTCGCCGCCGGAGAACCGGTAGCCGCGTTCGCCGACGACCGTGTCGTAGCCGTCGGGCAGGGCGGCGATGTGGTCGTGGATCTGCGCGGCGCGCGCGGCGGCCTCGATCTCCTCGCGGGTCGCGTCCGGGCGGGCGAAGCGCAGGTTGTCGGCGACGGTGGCGTGGAAGAGGTACGTCTCCTGCGAGACGACGCCGACCGCGCGGGCGAGCGAGGCGAAGTCGAGGTCGCGCACGTCCACGCCGTCGAGGGTCACGCGGCCCGCCGTGACGTCGTAGAGCCGCGGGACGAGGTAGCCGAGCGTGCTCTTGCCCGCGCCCGTCGGGCCGACCACGGCGAGCGAGCCGCCCGCGGGGACGGTCAGGTCGATGCCGTCGAGCGTGCGCGGGGCGGCGGGGTCGTAGGCGAAGGAGACCTGCTCGAAGCGCAGTTCGCCGCGCGCCCGTTCGATGGCGACCGGGTCGGGGCGCTCGGTGATGTCCACCCGCAGGTCGAGGTATTCGAAGATGCGCTGGAAGAGGGCGAGGGACGCCTGGATGTCCACGCCGGTGGACAGCAGGGAGACGGCCGGGCGCAGCAGGCCCTGCTGGAGGCTGACGAAGGCGACGAGCGTGCCGATGGACGGCGGGGTGTTGCCGAGGGCGAGCATCGCGCCCGCCGACCAGTAGAGCAGGGCGGGGATCGCGGCCATGATCATGCCGATGGTGGCCATGCGCCAGCGCCCGGCCATGCTGGCGCGCACCTCAAGGCCGACCAGCCGCTCCGACTCGCCGGAGAACTCCCTCGTCAGCGCGTCGGCGCGGCCCATCGTGCGGCCCAGGAGGATGCCGCTGACGGACAGCGACTCGGTGACCATCGCCGCCATGACGGCCATCTGCTTCTGCCGCTGGGTGGTGATGCGCTTGCGCTCCCGGCCGACCCGGCGGGCGATCCAGACGAAGCCGGGCAGGAGGGCGAGCGAGACGAGGGTCAGGCGCCAGTCGAGGGCCAGCATGGCGACGACGGTGGCCGTGACGGCGGTGACGTTGGAGACGAGGGACGTCGCGGTGGACGTCACCGTGGCCTGCATGCCACCGATGTCGTTCGCGATGCGGGACTGCACCTCGCCGGTGCGGGTGCGCGTGAAGAACGCGAGCGGCATCTGCTGGAGCTTGCCGTAGACGGCGGTCCGCAGGTCGTGCATGACGTGCTGGCCGACCGTCGTGGAGACCAGGGTCTGGAGGACGCCGAAGACGCTGCTGGTCACGGCCGTGACGATCATGCCGAGCGCGAGGAGGGCGAGGAGGCCGGTGCGGCGTTCCGGCAGCGCGGTGTCGATGATCTCGCGCAGGAGGAACGGGGAGGCGACGGCGACGAGCGAGGAGGCCCCGACCAGCAGGGCGACGAGGAGGAGACGGCCCCGGTAGGGGCGGAAGAGGCGGAGGACGCGGCGGATCTGTGCCGGCGGGACCGGCGGGACCGGGGTGGCCTGGATCCCGGCCTGGGCCGCCCTGGCCATGGTGTCGTGCGGCATGGGCTCCTTCGGGGACGCGTTCGGGCTGACAGCCTTCCAGCCTACGTCGCCGAACGGCTGGTCAGGTGCCGTCGCGCGGGTCGGCGAGCGTGCGCCGGGCGTACGCGATCTCCTCGAAGCGGACGGGAAGGCCCTCGCCCGTCGGCGACTGGGCGAGGAACCCGGCCTCCGGCGGCGTGTCGGAGGGGAGCGCGAACCAGCGCACGAGGTGCCAGAACCGGCCGTCCGTGGAGGCGTGGAAGGCGTACGCCCCGCCGACGCGGGCCGCGCGCAGCCAGATGTCGCCGCTCTCGACGGGGAACGCGTTGGCGTCGTCGGAGACGCCGCGGGTGACGACCGTGACGACGGTGGGCCTGCCCTGGGGGGACAGTTCGAGGGCGAGCTTGGCCCAGGAGCCTGGGGCGGCGTACAGGAGGAGCGCGCCCGCGTCGTAGGTGGCGGACAGGCCGGCGCGTACGCGGGCGCTGAGGACGAAGTCCCCGGCGTGCGGGGTGGCGAGGAGCGCGGGCGCGTCGCTGAACCGGCCGGGGCCGCCCGGGTCGGCGAAGAGGTCGGTGCGCGGACCGGCGGCCAGGGCGAGGGCGGCCGGGCCGGTCGCCTGCGCCTCGACCGGGCTGCCCAGGGGGCGCAGGGGCCCGGGCATCACGGGCAGTGTCAGCGGGTCGTCCATCGGTGGTCCTCCGTCCCGGACGGCGAGCGTCGGTTGACGCCGGACCTTAGCGGGAGAAGGGAGGGTCGGCCAGGGGGCGGCGCCGGAGGGCGGCCGTGACACTGGCCGGGGGCCGCGGGGGCGTGCTACCAAGGGCCATGCCTGCTGCGACCGGATCTCCCGCCCTGTCCGCGTACGACGCCGTGATCGTCGGCGGAGGTCACAACGGCCTGGTGGCCGCCGCCTATCTGGCGGGGGCGGGGCGGCGGACGCTGGTGCTCGAACGGCTGGGGCGCACGGGCGGGGCGGCGGTGTCGGAGGAGCCGTTCCGCGGCGTGGCCGCGCGGCTGTCGCGCTACTCGTACCTGGTGAGCCTGTTGCCGCAGCGGATCGTGCGGGACCTCGGGCTGCGGATCACGCTGCGCAAGCGGGGCGTCGCCTCGTACACCCCGGCGGTGCGGGGCGGGAGGCCGACGGGGCTGATGGTCGGGGGCGGCGAGGCGCGGACGCGGGAGTCGTTCGCCCGGCTGACGGGTTCCGACCGTGAGTACGAGGCCTGGCTGCGGTTCTACGCGATGACGGCCCGGGTGGCCGAGCGCGTGTTCCCGACGCTGACGGAGCCGCTGCCGACGCGGGAGGAGCTGCGGGCGCGGGTGGGCGACGGGGAGGCGTGGGAGGCGCTGTGCGAACGGCCGCTGGGCGAGGCGGTGGAGGCGGCGTTCGCGGACGACCTGGTGCGCGGCGTGGTGTTCACGGACGCGCTGATCGGCACGTTCACGCACGCGCACGATCCGTCGCTGCTGCAGAACCGCTGCTTCCTCTACCACGTGATCGGGCAGGGCACCGGGGACTGGGACGTTCCGGTGGGCGGGATGGGCGCGATCACCGACGCGCTCGCGGCGGCGGCGCGCGCGGCCGGGGCGGAGATCGTCACGGGGCACGAGGTGACGGCGGTCGCGGCGGACGGCGCGGCGGCCGAGGTGACCTTCCACGACGGGCGGCGCGAGGGCCGGGTGGGGGCGGCGAAGGTGCTGGTGAACGCGTCGCCGCGCGAACTGGCCGCGCTGCTGGGACGCCCGGCGCCGCCGGTGGCGGAGGGCGCCCAGTTCAAGGTGAACATGCTGCTGGAGCGGCTGCCCGCGCTCCGGGACCCGCACGCGGATCCCCGGGAGGCGTTCGCCGGGACGTTCCACATCGCGGAGGGGTACGGGCAGCTGGAGGACGCGTACCGCGAGGCGGCCGGAGGGACGCTGCCGCGCGTCCCGCCCGGCGAGGTGTACTGCCACTCGCTGAGCGACCCGACGATCCTCTCCCCCGCGCTGGCGGCGCGCGGCTGGCAGACGCTCACGCTCTTCGGACTGCACACGCCCGCGCGGCTGTTCGCCGGGGACTCCGCCGGGGAAGGGGCGGCGGTGCGCGACCGGCTGCTGGCCGACACTCTGGCCGCGCTGGACGCCCACCTGGCCGAGCCGATCGCCGGCTGCCTCGCGCGGGACGCGGACGGACGGCCGTGCGTCGAGGCGAGGACGCCACTGGACCTCGAACGGGAGCTGCGGCTGCCCGGCGGGCACATCTTCCACGGCGACCTGGCGTTCCCCTGGCGGGACCCGGCCGGTGCCGGGGAGGACGGGGCGGCGGAGGACGCGGCGGCCCGCTGGGGGGTGTCGGGCGGGCACGCGAACGTGCTCCTGTGCGGGGCGGGCGCGGTGCGCGGCGGAGGGGTGAGCGGCATCGGCGGGCACAACGCCGCGATGGCCGCGCTGGGCCGCTGACCGGGGCTTTCAGGGGCTGTTGAGCGCTGTGGGACAGGCGCGGCGTACCGCGCGCGGGCGCGCCGACACCGGCCCCCCATTGGTCTGGACATGACCAAAGAGGGCCAGTACCGTCAGACTTGGTCTAGACCGCACGACCCGACCCGAGCGCTCACCCCCCACGGACCTCCGGGAGCCAATCATGCGTAAAAGGATCACCACCGCAGTGGCCGGTGTTGGCATGGCCATGACCATGGTGCTGGGCACCGGCGGCAGCGCCCAGGCGCACGGCTACACGACCAGCCCGACGAGCCGCCAGCTCCTCTGTGCCCAGGGCACGGTCACCGGCTGCGGCGAGATCGTCTGGGAGCCGCAGAGCGTCGAGGGCCCGAAGGGCTTCCCGCAGGCGGGACCGGCCGACGGCACCCTCTGCGCGGGCGGCAACTCCCGCTTCTCCCAGCTCGACAACCCGCGCAACGGGTCCTGGCCCACCACGCGCGTCAGCAGCGGCCAGCGGTTCACGTTCAACTGGACCTTCACGGCCCGCCACTCGACGACCGACTTCCGCTACTACATCACCCGCAGCGGGTGGAACCCCAACCAGCCGCTCACCCGGGCCCAGCTGGACACCACGCCGTTCCTGACCGTCCCGCTGAACGGCAGGCAGCCCGGCCAGACCGAGAGCCACGCGGGCACGCTGCCCAGCCGCTCGGGCCGCCACGTGATCCTCGCCGTCTGGAACGTCGCGGACACGGGCAACGCGTTCTACTCCTGCTCCGACGTGCAGTTCTGACCGCTCGCGCGGACATGACCGGCCCGGCCGGGAGGCCGAGCGCCTCCGGCCGGGCCGGGTCCGCCGGGCGTGCGACGTGGAACGCGGGTGCGCGGGAAGGCTGTCGTCCTCTCCCCGCGCACCCGCCGCATGGGTGCGCGCCGTGCGGACTGAGGGCTGCTCCGCAACCCCCGCCAGATCAGCGCGCGGCGTCGGACGCGGTGCGTCGCAAGGCGCCGGATGGCCCTCGTACTGGGCGTACTTGGGCAATTCGGCGACGCGGCGAGGTGCCGTGGCCGGCGTCGCGCGCCTGGCGGGGGTTACGGGACAGGCCTCAGCGGAGCCAGGGGTGGCGGCGGACCAGGGCGAGGCGCTCCCAGGCCGCGCCGAGACCCCAGACGCGCCCCGCGGAGCAGGCGGCCGCTATCACCATCACCGCCGCGTAGACGACATGCTGGTCGACCAGCGGGTTGGTGGACATGCTCGGCGAGCCGTCCGACAGGTGCCTCGCGGGCGGGAACTCGCCGAGCCACAGGAAGAGCATCATCAGCGGGCCCGCGACCGCCGTGACACGCAGGCCGATCCCGGCGACGAGGGCGATGCCGACGCCCAGCATGCCCGCCATGTACAGCCAGTCGATGACGGCGACGCCCGCCCAGGAGTGGTAGGTGGACTCCAGCGGGCCGACCGAGACGCCGGCGAGGTAGCCGCCCGCCGGGGAACCGCCGCTGAGCCAGGCGCGCTCGGACGGCGTGGCGTAGCTGAGGCCCAGCCACTTGTCGAAGAAGGTCCACAGGAAGATGACGCCGGTCGCGATCCGTAAGACGGCGAGGACCTTGAGCGCGGCGGCGGGGATCGTGGCGGCCTGCGGCGGCGCGGGCAGGACGGCCTGCCGGGACTCGCCGGTCAGGATGGGCTCGGGGACGGCCATGGTCGCTCCTGAATCTGTGCGATGGGTGCGGTGGGGAGGGCCTGCTGTCGGCCGGGGGACGTACGGCGGCGGCGCCGTGGAGCGGCGGGAGCCGGATCGGGCGCGGCGCGGGGAGTCGGCGGGGAAGCGGTACGGACTCCGGCGCGGTGCCTCGGGGCCGCCGGGACGGCCGAGCGTAGCGGCGCGTCGCCGCCCGGCCCAGGGCGCACGGGGCGGAACGGCGGCGGCGTCACCCGCGAGGGGCGGAGGCGTCACCGGTCCCGGGCGCCGGACCGCGGCGGACACGCGGTCCGGACGGCCGCGGACTCCCCCGGCCCGCATGTCCGTTCGGCCGGTGGCGCCCGGGAGTGGGGGCACGGCGGCCCGGCGGCGTCGCGCGCCGGGCGCTTCACGTGGACAGCGCATGGGAGCCCTTCTCGATACGGCGGGCGCCGGGGAGGCGCACCGCCGCCGGGTGGTGACCGCCACGCACCCCTTCGGTGCGTGGCGGTCGGGTTGGGAGCGCTCCCACCCGACGGCGGCAGTCAGTGGCGGAGAACCCGCCCCGGATGGCATCGGAACCCGTCGACGAGCCATCCGGGACGGGGGCCGTCCGCGCTGCTCGTCCCCGGCAGCGTCGGTACGGCGCGGCACCCCCCGCCCGCCGGACACCCCCTCCCGCAGGGGGTCCGGAGCGGCCGGCACCATGGCGGGCGGCGGGGGTCGGGGTCAGCCTCCGCGCGGCGCGCCCGGTGGCGGGGCGGGGCGGCCGGTCACAGGTCCGCGCCCCGGCTGCGCCGGTTGAAGGCGCTGCGGCGGTTGGCCTCGCGGATGCGCTGGAGCAGCCGGAGCCGGTGGTCGCCGCGCTCGGGCGGCGGGGGGTCGCTCCGGACGGGGCCGTCCTGGCCGGACGGCGGACCGGCGCGCCGGGAGAACCGGCGCACGGCCGAACTGCCTGCGGGGGGTGACATGGTGCGGCCCTTCTCGATGCTGCCGGGCGGGAGCGCCGAGCGCGCCGGGCGGGGCAGGCCCCGGTCCGGCACACCGTATGGGAGCGCTCCCACTCGGAGTGACGCAACTCATAGTGGGAGTCGCCCCGGGCGCCGTCAACACTTCGCGCATCCCCTTTTCGAAAGCACCAGGCCGGAGCGCCGCCCCTGTCGCCCTTTCCCCTCCACGAGGTGAACGCGGCCGGTACAGGAGCGCGTCGGGGACACCGCGCGGGACGGTCTTCACTTCGCCTTCCGAAGGCAGGCGGGCCGCGTCGAGCCCGCCACCGGGGCGGGCCGGAGCCGGGGGCGGGCGTCTGCCGCGGGTTCCGGTCCGCCGCCCGAACGGGTCCCCGCGGCCCCTCACAACCGATGGCCGGAAATCGCCGCCGGGCACGGGCAGATGCCCGACCCACCCTCTCGTCCATCCGCCCGACTCCGGGGCGCTGTCGCGACGGCGACCGCCCCCCGGAGTCCGGCCCACACCGGTCCCGGAACACCCGGCGCTCCTGTGCCGGGGCAGCCGCGGGAAGCCTCCCCACCAGCAGGGGGGGCGGCCGGTCGCGCCACCGCCGCGGGCGCCCGGCGGCCTTCCGTCACTCCCCCGGGCGCCCGGCGGCGCGGTGTACCGGCGCGATGCCCGTCACCCGGCAGTTCCCGGCACGGGAGGGGACACGGCCCGCCGGCGTCCTCCGGACGGCGCCCGAGAGGCCCGTTCCCGTCATCCGCGCTCGGCCGACGCACCATAAGATCTTCACGTCATAGCAACGCAAAACTCCAGGTTCCCGCCCCCGGCCGCCGACCGGAACGCCGGGGAAAAATCCATTGATTTTCGCCACCCGGCACGAGGACCCTTGCGAGGTTGTCCAGCTCCGCCCTCCCCCGTTCCGGGGCACCTTCCTCTGGGAAACCATGCACATTCGAGACCTCCCGCATCCCGACCCCGGCGAGCCGGACGTACGTTCCGGCTTCCGTTTCCTGCTCTGGCTCTTCCGGCGTCAGCTCGGCGGACAGGCCAGAGCCCTGCTCTGGGGCACCCTGCACATGGCGGCCATCGCGTGCCTGCCGGTGACCATGGGGCTCGCCATCGAGGCGGTGGTGGACGGCTCAGGCGGACGGCTGGCCCTCACCGGGCTGTTCCTGCTCGCCATCACGCTGGTGATGAGCTTCGCCGACACCATGCTGCACCGCACAGCCGTCACCAACTGGATCACCGCCGCCGCCCGTGTCCAGCAGCTCCTGGCGCGCCGCACCGCCGAACTGGGCGGGCTCCTCACGCGCCGGGTCGCCGCCGGGGAAGTCGTCAAGGTCTCCACGGGCGATGTGGAGAAGATCGGCTGGTTCGTCGAGTCCTTCTCGCGGTTCGCCGCCGCCGTGGTCGTGACGACCGGGGTGTGCGCGGGCCTGATCGTGTTCGAGCCCGGGATCGGGCTGCTCGTGCTCGGCGGCGTCGCGGTCGTCGCCCTGAGCGTGTGGCCGCTGCTCCCGGCCGCCACGCGGCGGGCCGACGCCGAGCGCGGGAAGTCCGGGCGGGCCACGGAGCTGGCCTCCGACACCGTCGCCGGGCTGCGCGTGCTGCGGGGCATCGGCGGCGAGGAGCTGTTCCTCGAACGGTACCGGCGGGCCTCGCAGGAGGTCCGCGGCGCGTCCGTCCGCAACGCGCGGATGTGGTCGCTGATCGACGCGCTCCAGGTCGTCATGCCGGGGCTGCTGCTCATCGCGGTGGTCTGGCAGGGCACGCGTCTCGCGCTGGACGGGCGCCTGGAGGCGGGTGAACTGGTCGCCGTGTACGGGGCGGTGAGCTTCCTGATGTTCCCGCTGCGCCTGTTCCAGGAGGCGGCGATGGCGTTCACGTTCTCGCGTCCCTCCGCGAAGCGGGCCGTCCGCGTCCTCGGCCTGCGGCGCGAGGACGCCGGGACCGGCGGGGGGCCGGGCACGGCGGACGTCGCGGGCGAGGCGCCCGACGGGGACCTGTGGGACCCGTCGACCGGCCTGCTCGCCGAGCGCGGCAGGCTCACCGCCGTCGTGTGCGGCGACCCGGACTTCGCGGAGCGGCTCGCCGGGCGGCTCGGCGGCCACGCGCCGGACGCGGCGGGCGAGCCGTCCGCGCAGCTCGGCGGCGTCCCGCTCGACGGGCTGCCCCGGGAGGCGGCCCGCACGGCGGTGCTCGTCCAGGACAAGGACCCCGTGCTCCTGTCCGGCACGCTGGCCGAACTGCTCAGCGTCCCCTCGTCCGGCCGCATCGCGGCGCGGGACGCCCTCGCGACGGCGCAGTGCCAGGACGTGCTGGCGACGCTGGCGCAGTCGGCGCCCGACGGCAGCGGCGACCCGATGCGCGCCCGGATCACCGAGCGCGGCCGCTCCCTGTCGGGCGGCCAGCGCCAGCGGCTGGCCCTGGCACGTTCGCTGGTCACCGACCCCGGGGTCCTGGTGCTCGACGAACCGACCTCCGCCGTCGACGCGCACACCGAGGCGCGGATCGCCGAAGGGCTCGGGGCGCTGCGGACCGGCCGTACGACGGTCGTGTTCACGTCGAGCCCGCTGCTGCTCGACCACGCCGAGACCGTGGTGTTCCTCCACGAGGGCACCGTGGCCGCGACCGGGCGCCACCGCGACCTCGTCCAGACCACTCCGGCGTACCGCGCGGTCGTCACGCGCGAGCCGGAGACCGCAGACCTTGCCGAGGAGATCGCATGATCGGCGTCCCACCCCCGGAGTACGACCCGTCGACCGCGGAGCACGTCGCGAAACTGCCCGTGGCGGGCCGGGAGACGGTGCGCCGGTACGTGCGCGCCCTGCTGCACAGGCACCGCCGCGCCTTCGGCGGACTGGTGGTGGTCAACGCGGTGGCCGTCATCGCGTCGATGATCGGCCCGTACCTCCTCGGCCGGGTCGTGCAGGACCTGGCGGACGGCGAGCGGGAGCTGCATCTCGGGCGGACGATAGCGCTGTTCGCCGTGTCGCTGGCCGTCCAGGCGTTCTTCGTGCGGCTGGTGCGGCTGCGCGGCGCGGTGCTGGGCGAGCGGATGCTGGCGGACCTGCGGGAGGACTTCCTCGTGCGCGCGGTCGGGCTGCCGCCCGGTGTGCTGGAGCGCGCGGGGACGGGCGACCTGCTCGCCCGGATCAACACGGACGTCGACCGGCTGTCGAAGGCGATGCGCGAGGCCGTGCCGCAGATGTCCATCGCCGTGGTCTGGGCGGGCCTGCTTCTCGCCGGGATCGTCCTGACCGCTCCGGCGCTCGGCATCGGCGTCGTCCTGGCGGTGCCGCTGCTGCTCTGCGTGTGCGTCTGGTACTTCCGCCGGGCGCCCGCCGGGTACCGTTCCGAGGCCGCGGGATACGCGGCCGTGGCCGCGACGCTGGCGGAGACCGTGGACGCGGGCCGGACCGTCGAGGCGCACCGCCTGGAGGCGGAGCGCACGGCGCTCTCGGACCTCCAGGTCGGGCGCTGGACCGCCTGGGAGCGGTACACGCTGTGGCTGCGGTCGATCCTGCTCCCGGCGATCAACGTCTACCACGCGCTCATCCTGTCCGGCGTGCTGCTGATCGGCGGCTCGTTCGTCCTCCAGGGGTGGATGGGCGTCGGTGAGCTGACGACCGGGGCGATGCTGGCCCAGATGATGATCGAGCCGGTCGGGATGATCGTGCGCTGGCTGGACGAGCTGCAGGTCGCGCAGGTGTCGCTGGCGCGGCTGGTCGGCGTGCACGAGGTGGAGCCGGACGAGGGCGACGCCTCGGTGGTGCCCGCCGGGCGTGATCTGACGGCCGACCGGGTGCGGTTCGGGTACCTGGCGGGCACCGACGTGCTGCACGACGTGTCGCTCGACGTCCCGCCGGGGACGCGGGTGGCGCTCGTGGGTCCTTCCGGTGCGGGCAAGTCGACGCTGGGGCGGCTCCTCGCGGGCATCTACGCCCCGCGCCGGGGAGAGGTGACCCTGGGCGGCGCGCGTCTGGCCGGGATGACGGCGGAACGGGTCAGGGAGCAGGTGGCGCTGGTCAACCAGGAGCACCATGTGTTCGTCGGCCCGCTGCGCGACAACCTGCTGCTGGCGCGCACCGGTGCGACCGACGCCGAGCTGTGGGCGGCGCTGGGAGCGGTCGACGCGGCCGGATGGGTGCGGGCGCTGCCCGGCGGTCTCGACTGCGAGGTGGGTTCCGGCGCGGTGACCGTGTCCCCGGCCCAGGCGCAGCAGATCGCGCTGGCCCGGCTGGTGCTGGCCGACCCGCACACGCTGGTGCTCGACGAGGCGACGTCGCTGCTCGACCCGCGGGCGGCGCGCCATCTGGAGCGCTCCCTCGGGCGTGTCCTGGAGGGGCGGACCGTGATCGCGATCGCCCACCGGCTGCACACCGCGCACGACGCCGATGTCATCGCGGTGGTCGAGGACGGCAGGATCAGCGAGTTGGGCAGCCATGACGAACTCGTGGCGGCCGACGGCGCGTACGCGGCGCTGTGGCGGTCCTGGCACGGCTGACCGGCGGCGGTGGCCGTCCCGTGCCGTCCGTTCCCGTGCAGGGGGCGGACGGCACGGTGCTGTGGGGCCGTGGGGCGCCTGCCGCGTCAGAAGGTCATGACGGTCGCGCCGACCGCGCTGGCCGCGCCTATCACCATGAACAGGGGCATCAGGACCTTGTTCTCCACCGGGGCACCGGCGCGGAAGCGCATGAACTGGGGGGTGCCGACCGGGTACCAGCGCTTGCCCGCGATGGGCAGCGGCCACAGGACGGGGCAGCCGGAGATGGTCAGGGCGTCGCCGATGGTGTGCACGATCGCGCCGAGGGCGATGGGCAGGCCGATCCACAGGTAGGGCTCGTCGGGGAAGAGCCAGGTGGAGCCGTTGCCCGGCTGGTCGAGGACGTCGGCGATGAGCCAGGCGCTGGTGGCGCCGAGCAGCCATACCAGGACGTCGCTGGAGACGCGGGCCATGCGCCACAGCAGGCCCTCGACGGCGAGGACGAGGTGGACGAAGAGGGTGGCGAGGACGGCCCAGCGGTCCCAGGCGACGGCGGCCGCGGAGAATCCGGCGCCGAGGGCCAGTGCCCACAGCCAGGTGTGCGTGAGGGTGCGGTGTCCGCTGGTGCGGCGGCGCTCCCCCTTGGCGCGGGTGCCGTTGTAGACGGCTTCGGCGATCTTGTCGATGATGCCCGCGAGGATCTTGGAGAACGGTCCGAAGGCCCGGGATATCGTCGCCGACTTGTGGTCCAGGTCGGGTCCGAGCGCGGCCCCCGCGCAGATCAGGGCGCCGGCCAGGAGGACGGGCCAGGGCATCGGGTGCTCCGCGTAGGCGGCTCCGGCGCCGACGACGAGCCAGGCCATCGCGCCTGAGAGTGAGTGTGCCGGTCCCATCATGGCTGTGCCCCGCCCCTTCGTGCCGCCCGTGTCGACCGGGCGGCGTGCCACCCGTGTCGGCCGGACAGCGTAATGCCTGATGATCTTCCCATGTCCGGCCGGTTCCCCCCGGCGGGCCCTGGACGGGCAGTATGGGACGGTGACCCTTATCGATCAGATGCCGCCGCAAGCCGATCCCGATGCCCTCTTCGAGGCGTTCTCGTCGTGGACGAGTCAGCGCGGGATCACGCTGTATCCCGCTCAGGAAGAGGCGCTGATCGAGGTGGTCTCGGGATCGAACGTCATCCTGTCCACCCCGACGGGGTCGGGCAAGTCGCTGGTGGCGGCGGGGGCCCACTTCGCCGCGCTGGCCAGGGACGAGGTGACGTTCTACACCGCGCCGATCAAGGCGCTGGTGTCGGAGAAGTTCTTCGACCTGTGCAAGATCTTCGGGACCGAGAACGTCGGCATGCTCACCGGTGACGCGTCGGTCAACGCGGACGCGCCGGTGATCTGCTGCACGGCGGAGGTCCTCGCGTCGATCGCGCTGCGGGACGGCGCCGAGGCGGACGTCGGCCAGGTGGTCATGGACGAGTTCCATTTCTACGCGGAGCCGGACCGGGGCTGGGCGTGGCAGATCCCGCTGCTGGAGCTGCCGCGGGCGCAGTTCGTCCTGATGTCGGCGACGCTCGGCGACATGTCGCGCTTCGAGGAGGACCTCACGCGGCGGACCGGGCGGCCGACGGCGGTGGTCCGCTCCGCGACGCGGCCCGTGCCGCTGAGCTACGAGTACCGCACGACGGCGCTCACCGAGACGCTGACGGAGCTGCTCGCCACCCACCAGGCGCCGGTCTACATCGTGCACTTCACCCAGGCGCAGGCGGTCGAGCGGGCGCAGGCGCTGATGAGCATCAACATGTGCACGCGGCAGGAGAAGGACGAGATCGCCGCGCTGATCGGCAACTTCCGCTTCACCACCCGCTTCGGCCGGAACCTGTCCCGCTACGTGCGGCACGGCATCGGCGTCCACCACGCCGGGATGCTGCCCAAGTACCGGCGGCTGGTGGAGAAGCTGGCGCAGGCGGGGCTGCTGAAGGTGATCTGCGGTACGGACACTCTCGGAGTGGGGGTGAACGTGCCGATCAGGACGGTGCTGTTCACCGCTCTGACGAAGTACGACGGCAGCCGGGTGCGGGTGCTGCGGGCCCGGGAGTTCCACCAGATCGCGGGACGTGCGGGGCGGGCGGGTTTCGACACGTCGGGGTTCGTGGTGGCGCAGGCGCCGGACCACGTGGTGGAGAACGAGAAGGCGCTCGCGAAGGCGGGCGACGACCCGAAGAAGCGGCGCAAGGTGGTGCGCAAGAAGCCGCCGGAGGGCTTCGTCAACTGGAGCGAGGACACGTTCACCCGGCTGATCGCGGCGGAGCCCGAGCCGCTGACGTCGCGTTTCCGGGTGACGCACGCGATGCTGCTCGCGGTGATCGCCAGGCCGGGCGACGCGTTCGAGGGGATGCGCCGTCTGCTGGAGGGCAACCACGAGCCGCGCAGGCAGCAGTTGCGGCACATCCGGCGGGCCATCGCGATCTACCGGTCGCTGCTGGACGGCGGGATCGTGGAGCGGCTGGAGACGCCGGACGCGCAGGGCCGCAGGGTGCGCCTCACGGTCGACCTGCAGGCCGACTTCGCGCTGAACCAGCCGCTGTCGACCTTCGCGCTCGCCGCGTTCGAGCTGCTGGAGCCGGAATCGCCCTCCTACGCGCTGGACATGGTGTCGGTGGTGGAGTCGACGCTCGACGACCCCCGGCAGATCCTGGCCGCGCAGCAGAACAAGGCGCGCGGTGAGGCCGTGGCGGCCATGAAGGCCGACGGCGTGGAGTACGAGGAGCGGATGGAGCGGCTGATGGACGTCGGCTACCCCAAGCCGCTGGAGGAGCTGCTGTTCCACGCGTACGGGGTGTACAAGAAGAGCCATCCGTGGGTCGGTGATCATCCGCTGTCCCCCAAGTCGGTGGTGCGGGACATGTACGAGCGGGCCATGACGTTCTCCGAGTTCGTGTCGCACTACGAGCTGGCGAGGACGGAGGGCATCGTGCTGCGCTATCTGGCGAGCGCCTACAAGGCGCTGGAGCACACGGTCCCGGACGACCTCAAGTCCGAGGACTTCCAGGACATCGCCGCCTGGCTCGGCGAGATGGTCCGCCAGGTGGACTCCAGCCTGCTGGACGAGTGGGAGCAGCTCGCCAATCCGGCGGACGAGGACGCGGAGACGGCCAGGGAGCGGGCGGACCAGGTCAAGCCGGTCACGGCGAACGCGCGCGCGTTCCGCGTGCTGGTGCGCAACGCCATGTTCCGGCGGGTGGAGCTGGCCGCCCTCGACCACGTGGACGAACTGGGCGAGCTGGACGGTGAGTCGGGGTGGAACGCCGACGCCTGGGCGGCGGCGCTCGACGGCTACTGGGACGAGTACGACGAGCTGGGGACGGGACCCGACGCCAGGGGGCCGCGGCTGCTGGAGATCGAGGAGCGTCCGGAGGACGGCCTGTGGCGGGTCCGGCAGACCTTCCACGACCCGGCGGGCGACCACGACTGGGGTATCTCGGCCGAGGTGGACCTGACGGCGTCCGACGCCGAGGGCCGGGCGGTGATCAAGGTGATCGACGTAGGCCAGCTCTGATCGTCACGGCGGGTCCGGTGGGCCCGGCGGGCCCGGCGGCGCCGCGGGCGTCGGCCAGTGCCCGGCGGAGGCCGTCGCGGTAGCGGCGCGTCTCGTCGGGTCCGGCCGCCGTGAGCAGCGGCCAGGCGGCCCGTCCCAGCCCCGGGCGGGGCCGCCCCTCCGTCGTGCGGCACGGGGCGTCCAGCGGGGGCCTGAGGCGGTGGAGCCGCAGGCGCTCACCGGGGTCGGGGACGTCGGCCGCCAGCAGGTGCGCCGGGAGCACCGCCGCGTACACGGCGGCGCGCAGCCACGGGTCTTCCGCCTGGGTGACCAGTTGGGTGGTGCGTCGGGCGCGCCAGTGCGGGCCGCGCCAGTCGTGGCAGCGCTGCAGGGCCCGGCGCATCCCGTCCGGCAGCCGTCCGCCGAGGAGAGCGGGCCGGTGCGCCGCGAACGCGCGGAGTTCGGCGGCGGGATAGCGCCAGACGGCGGCGCGGTGCCCGTGCGCGTGGAAGTCGAGCGGTACGAGGCAGCCGCCCCGGGCCAGCCGGGCGAAGCGGGCCGGGCTGATGCGGAGCAGTTCCGCTCCGGCGGCGGCGTTGACGAGGCGGGCGGCGTCGCGGAGCACGGCGGTGAAGCCCGGTGTGCCGCGCAGCCGGTCCAGTTCGGCGCGGGCGACCCGGCGCTCCCACGGGCGGGTGCCGGGGACGGTGCGGATGCGTCCGAGCCGGACGGCGGCCTCGAACTCGGCGGCCCCGAGTCCGAGTTCGTGGGCGGCCCGGCGGGCGCTCGCGGAGTCGCGGCCGGGGCGGGCGGCGCCGCGTCCGGCATCGGTGGCGACGCGGCGCCGGACGCACCGGGCCGGCGGAGGGCCGTCGGCGGACGGGACGGTCCGTACGGTCGGGGCAGTCGGGGCGGTCATGGTTTCCTCCTACAGGCGATCACTTTCTGTGACCACACTAGGAGGAAGTCCCGCCGCTTCGCCACCCTGGGTAATCAATTAGCTCGAACGAGTGACCCGCTCCCCGGGTCACCGGTCCCGGGCGGCGAGCCCCATGTGCTCCCCGACCTTGTTGACGAGGAGCGTCATCTCGTAGCCGACCTGCCCGATGTCCGCGTCGGCACCGGTCAGCAGGCACAGACAGCTGCCGTCCCCTGCCGCCGTCACGAACAGCATCCCGTCGTCGAACTCGATCATGGTCTGCAGGACCTCGCCGCAGGCGAAGTGCTCCCCCACCCCGCGGGCGAGGCTGTGCAGGCCCGAGGCGACCGCCGCCAGATGCTCGGCGCTCGCCCGTTTCAGCCCCTGGCTCACCGAGGTGACCAGGCCGTCGCTCGACAGCAACAGCACATGGCGGACGCGGGGCAGACGTTGCGCCAGATCGTCAAGCAGCCAGTCAAGCGTGGTGCTCAGTGCCATCCCCAGCTCCCCCTTCTCGTAAGGCGACTGCTGTGTCAGCCTTCCCCAGGAAGAGGGGCTCGACAACCATCCTGACGGGACCGCTATACGGAATCAGCCGTACCGTTCCTTCTGCCCCGCGCCGTCACCGGGCCGGGCGGCACGCGAAGCGGCGCGGGACGGCAGTCCGCCCCGCGCCGACGCACCGCCCCCGGCGGTACGGGTCGTCACGCCCGGCCGGCGCGCTCCGTCCGCTTCCCCTCGCGCAGCGGCGCCCCGACGCTGTGCATGTGGGCGAGCGCCTGCCGGTACGAGTCGATCACGCCCGTCTCGGTGTACCGGACGCCGATCTCCCGGCAGTAGTGCCGCACCAGCGGCTGCGCCAGCCGCAGGTGCGGACGCGGCATGCTCGGGAAGAGGTGGTGCTCGATCTGGTAGTTGAGCCCGCCCATGATCCAGTCGGTGACGGGGCCGCCCCGCACGTTGCGCGACGTCAGCACCTGGCGGCGCAGGTGCCCCCAGCGCTCGCCGTCCGACGTCGGCATCTCCATGCCCTTGTGGTTCGGCGCGAAGACGCTGCCGAGGTGCAGGCCGAAGAGGCCCTGGTGGATCAGCGCGAAGAGCACCGCCTTGCCGGGCGACATGGCCACGGCCAGCAGGGTCACGTACGCGGCGAAGTGGAGGACGAGCAGGAGTCCCTCGACGATCCGGCCGCGCTTCTCGCGCTCCCAGCCGTCGGAGGAGATGACCATCTGCACGCTGGCGACCTTGAGGGCGATGCCTTCGAGGAGCAGCAGCGGGAAGAAGAGCCAGGCCTGGTTGCGGGTCAGCCAGCGCGCGAAGCCCTCGCGCTTCTCTGCCTGGTTCTGGGTCCAGACCATGACGCCCTCGCCGACGTCCGGGTCCTTGTCGATGTGGTTCGGGTTGGCGTGGTGCCGGTTGTGCTTGTCGTTCCACCAGGCGGAGCTCATGCCGAGCAGCAGGTTGCCGTGGAAGAGGCCGAGGAGGCGGTTGACGCGCCGGGTGGCGGCGACCTGCGAGTGCCCGGCGTCGTGGCCGTAGAAGCCGCTGCGCGTCGAGAAGAGCGCGAAGGGGACCGCCAGCAGCAGCGTCCACCACGAGTCGCCGACCGCGAGCACCGCCCAGACGATCCCGGCGAGCGCCAGCGCGTTGACGGCCATGCCCACCGCGTACCACTCGCGACGGCGCGCGAGCAGCTGCTGTCCCTTGATCTGCCGCAGCAGGGGCGGGAACTCACCGGCGTCGCCGTCTCCCTTCCGCCGCTGCTGCGGCGCGGGAGCAAGGACGAGCTGGGCATCGGACATGTCGCCTCCGGGAAAAACCTGACGTGGCTCCCACGCTAGGGACGGGCCGATGGAGCGGCCATGGGCGCAGCACCCGGCCGATGGTGTAGCCAGCCCCCCTTTCGCGCGGCGGCGCGTTCCTGTAAAGAGGCGCGGGCCGGGGACCGGGCGAAAGCCGCCGTTTCCAGCGACAACCGGTCATGGGGTACCCTCGGCGTCCGCATCGACTGATCAAATTTGAGGAGTACGCTTCTCCGTGCGCGCGAGCCCGCCCGACGCCGCCCTCACCGCCGCCCTCGCCGCGTGCGCGGCCGTCTTCCTCCCCGCCGATCCGCCACGTTCCTCCCGCGTCGCCTTCTGGCGGCCGGACGGCACCCCGCCCCTCCCCGCGGACGACGGCACCGCCACCGAGGACCTGACCGTGGCCCTGCCCGCGGCCGGGGGCGGCGCGGCCGCCCTCACGACCGTCCCCGCGTACGTCCTGCCGATCGCCGACGCCGTGCCCGTCCTCACCCGCGCCCGCTCAGCCGTGACAGGATCGGCCGCCGCCTACTGGGGCGCCGCCGCCGTCCTGGCCCTCCAGGTCGCCGCACGCGGCCGGCTCCTCCCCGGGCTCACCCCCGCCGACCACGACGCCTGGCGCCTCGGCCCGCTCACCACGGCGGACGCCGAACGGCTGCGCGCCCTCGCCGACGCCATGCCGCCGCACGCCCACGCGACGCCCCTGGACACACCGCCGGGGGACGGCGGGCCGCTCCTGCCCCACCCCGAGGCGCTGCTCCGCGCGTTCCTCGACGCCGTCGCCGACACGCTGCCGCGCAGCCCGGCCGCCGCGCTCGCCGCCGGGGGCACCGCGTTCGCCTCCCCCGCCGCCCACCGCCTCCCCGCCCGCCGGGGCTGGGCCACCGAACTGGCGGCCGGACACGACACGGGCGTACGGATCTCCCTGCGCGTCGAAACCGTCCCCGCCCTGGGCGCCGAGGCCCCCGGCTTCCGCGCCGTGGTGCAGCTGCACAGCCTCGGCGACCCCCTGGCGGTCGCCGACGCCGCCGACGTCTGGGCGGGCGCCGCCGACGCGTTCGGCCCCCGCGCGCGCACCGACGCGCTGCTCGCCCTGCGCCGCGCCGCCGCCGCGTGGGAGCCGCTGGCGCCGCTGCTGACCGCCGCCGTGCCGGCCGCCGTGGACCTGGCGGACGAGGAGATCGGCGAGCTGCTCGGCGCGCCCGCCACCCGGGCGCTGGACGCCGCGGGCGTCGAGGTGCACTGGCCGAAGGCGATGGTCAGGCGGCTGCGCACACGCGCGGTGGTCGGCCAGGACGACGACGCGCGGGCGCCGTTGCCCACCGCCCCGGGCGCCGCCGCGTCCTCCGGTCTGCTGGGCCACGACGCGCTGCTCACGTTCTCCTGGCGCTTCGCCCTGGGCGACACGCCCCTGACCCGCGCCGAACTCGACCGGATCGCCGAGGCGGGCCGCCCCGCCGTCCGGCTGCGCGACCAGTGGGTGCTCCTCGACCCCGAGGAGATACGCCGCGCACGCCGCCGCGCCGACCGCAAGGTCACCGTGCTCGACGCCCTCGGCGCCGCGCTCACCGGCAGTGTCGAGGCGGACCCCGCCGGAGGCCCGGACGGGGAACGCGTCGAGGTCGACGCCACCGGCCGGCTCGCCGCGCTCCGCGACCTGCTGGCCGACCCCGAGGGCCAGGAGCCCCTCCCGCCGCCGCCCGCCCTCGCCGCCACCCTGCGCGGCTACCAGGCGCGCGGCTTCACCTGGCTGCACCGCATGACGTCCCTGGGCCTCGGCGCCTGCCTGGCGGACGACATGGGCCTCGGCAAGACGATCACCCTGATCACGCTCCACCTGCACCGCCAGCTCGACCCCGCCACGGCGGGACCCACTCTCGTCGTCTGCCCCGCCTCGCTGCTGGGCAACTGGCAGCGCGAGCTGGCCGTCTTCGCGCCCGGCACACCCGTGCGCCGCTTCCACGGCCCTGCCCGCGACCTGGCGGACCTCGCCCCCGGCGAGGTGGTCCTGACGACCTACGGCACGATGCGGCTCGACACGGACCGGCTGGCGTCGGGCCCCGACTGGTCGCTGGTCGTGGCGGACGAGGCGCAGCACGCGAAGAACCCTTTCTCCGCCACGGCCGCCGGGCTCCGCGCCATCCCGTCCCGCGCCCGCGTCGCCCTCACCGGCACCCCGGTGGAGAACAGCCTGTCCGAGCTGTGGGCGATCCTGGACTGGACCACCCCCGGGCTCCTCGGGCGCCTGCCGGCCTTCCGCCGCCGCTACGCCGACGCGGTCGAGGACGGCGGCGACCCGGCGGCGGCCGAACGGCTCGCCCGGCTCGTGCGCCCGTTCCTGCTGCGGCGCCGCAAGTCCGACCCCGGCATCGCGCCCGAGCTGCCGCCCAAGACCGAGACCGACCGCGCCGTCCACCTGACGCCGGAACAGGCCGGGCTCTACGAGGCGGTGGTCCGCGAGGGCCTGGTCGAGGTCGCGGGCACCGACGGGTTCGCCCGGCGCGGCCTGGTCGTCAAGCTCCTCACCTCCCTCAAGCAGATCTGCAACCACCCGGCGCAGTACCTCGCCGAGGACGAGCCGCGGCTCGCCGGGCGCTCCGGCAAGCTGGAGCTGCTCGACGAACTGCTCGACACGATCCTGGCCGAGGGCGCGAGCGTCCTGGTGTTCACGCAGTACGTGCGGATGGCGCGGCTGCTGGAGACGCATCTGACGCGGCGCGGTGTGCCGAGCCTGCTGCTGCACGGCGGTACGCCGGTGCCGCGCCGCGAGGAGATGGTCCGCCGCTTCTCGGACGGCGAGGTGCCCGTCTTCCTGCTGTCGCTCAAGGCGGCGGGCACGGGGCTGAACCTCACCCGCGCCGAGCACGTGATCCACTACGACCGCTGGTGGAACCCGGCGGTCGAGGCGCAGGCCACCGACCGCGCCCACCGCATCGGCCAGGACAAGCCCGTGCAGGTGCACCGGCTCGTCGCCGAGGGCACGGTCGAGGACCGCATCGCCGCGCTCCTGCGGCGCAAGCAGGACCTGGCGGACGCCGTGCTGGGCGCGGCGGGCGAGTCCGCGCTGAGCGGGCTCGGGGACGACGAGCTGGCCGATCTGGTCGCCCTGCGCGACCCGGACGAGCGGGGGAACGGGCTGTGACGCACGACGGCGAGCTGGTCTTCGCGGCCCTGCCGCCCGTCGGTGGCCGGGGGTTCGCGGTCACCTGGTGGGGTCAGGGCTGGGTGAAGGCGCTGGAGGACACGGCGCTCGACAACGGCACGCTCAAGCAGGGGCGCAAGGCGGCGCGCGCCGGGGCGGTCGGCGCGGTCTCCGTACGCCCGGGGCGCCTGACGGCGGTCGTACGGGCGGGCGACGGGACGCCGTACCGCGCGGACGTCCTGCTGCGGCGGCTGACCGGTGCGGAGTGGGACCGGCTGCTGGACACGGCCGCGCGGGAGGCGGGGCACGTGGCCGCGCTGCTCGACCACGAGATGCCCGCGCACCTGGCGGCGGACGCGGCGGCGGCCGGGGTGGACCTGCTGCCCGGCATCGGCGACCTGGAGCCTGAGTGCGAGTGCGGCGAGTGGGACCACTGCGCGCACACGGCCGCGCTCGCCTACCAGGTGGCGCGGCTGCTGGACGCCGACCCGTTCGTCCTCCTGCTGCTGCGGGGCCGGACGGAGGGCGATCTGACGGCGGAGCTGGAACGGCGCAACGCCGCCCGCGCGCCCGCCCAGCCGCCCGTTCCCGCGTCCGTGCCCGCCGCCGAGGCGTACGCGCGGGCCGTGCCCCCGCTGCCCCCTCCCCCGCCGCCGGTGACCGACGCGCCGCACACGCCCGACCTCGGACCCGACGGGGACAGGGACGGGGACGCGGAGGCGGCGGACGACGACGGCGTGCCGGGCCTGCGGGACCTGGAGTTCCTGATCGCCGACACGGCCGCGCGCGCCCGGCGCGCGCTCGCCGACGCCCTGCGCCCCGACCACGCCACCGGCGCGCCCCCCGCCCCGCCGACGGTGTGGCAGGACACCGTGCGGATCGCGGCGGGCCGTCCGCCCGCACGCGTCGCCGCGCGGCTCGCCGCGGGCTGCGGGCGGCCGTCCGACGACCTGTTGGCGGCGTCCGACGCCTGGGCGTACGGGGGTGCGACCGGTCTCGGCGTGCTGGAGGACGAGGCGCCGCGCCCCGCGCCCGAGGCCGCCGCACGGCTGGCCACCGCCTGGCCGGACGGCGCGGCGCCGCCCCTGGCGCGCACGGGCGTCAACCGCTGGACGGCGCAAGGGGACGCGGCCCAGCTGCGGTTCGGCCCCGACCGGCGCTGGTGGCCGTTCCGGCGGCGCGCGGGCCGCTGGTGGCCCGCGGGCCCGCCGGACGCGGCGCCGGCCGCCGCCCTCGCCACCGCGCTGGGCGACGCGGACGGCGGCCGGCAGGGAGCCGCCGTGCCGTCAGGCCAGTGACTCGAACACGGAGTAGTACCCGCCGGACTGCCCGGCGGCGTTGGGGTGGTACGAGTCGCCGACCGGCAGGGTGACGCTGTGCAGCCACTCGTCGCCGGAGCAGATCTCGTGCCCGGTGAAGGCGGGGCGCACGTCGCCGTACGCGAAGCCGTGGTCGGCGGCGCGCTTGGAGATGGTCGTGTGCAGGTTGTCCGACGCGCCGTTGATGGCGGCGCGCGACTCCTCGCTGATGCCGAACAGACAGCTGCCGCCCAGCTCGTACATGCGCGGGTAGCCGAGCACGACGACCTGCGCGTTCGGCGCGGCGGAGCGGATCGCGCCGTACACGGCGTCGAGTTCGCCCGGCAGGGTGTCCGCGATGTACTGGTTCGCGGTCTCGATCGCGGAGAGGCAGGCGCTGGTGCCCGACAGCACGCAGGTCTGCATCGTGCTGCCGAAGCCCGCGTCGTTGCCGCCGATGCTGATGCTGACCAGCGTGGTCCCCGCGTCCAGGGGGGCGAGCTGGCCGGCGAGGACGTCGTCGGTCGTGGCGCCTGAGCAGGAGGTGTTGTCGAAGGTGTCCGGGTCGTTGGCGGCGGCCCACAGGGCCGGGTAAGCGGCCCTGCTGCGGCGGCAGTCGCCGCTCGACTCGTCGTAGTCGCCGGCGCCGTTGCCCGAGGAGTAGGAGTCGCCGAGCGCGACGTACGCGCTCGCTGCGGTGGGGGTCTCCCCGGCCGCCGCGGCGGCGGGGGCGAGGGCGGTGACGCCGATGGCGAGGAGCGCGGCAGCGGTCCTCGCCGCCAGGCGGCGCAAGGTCATGGAACCTCCCAGGGAAGGTCGTGTGGGGGGACGTGGTGCAACTGCGCCTTACCCTCGCCGAGTTCCGTCCATGCCGCGGGGGCGTCCCTGCGGCGCGGACGGGCGGGCGGGCGCGGGCGCGTGTCCTCACCGGGGCAACGAGCGGGCGCGCCGGGAGTGACGGGCGCGCGCCGTCCGGTGGACGGAAGGGGCGTTCCGGGGCGACTCACCCGGGGTCTTGTGGGGGGACGCGCGGCAGATCTAGCGTGATCGAACAGCTAGGCACAGGAAGCAACATCGCGGGGCGGCGGGCGTCCGCCCGGCGGCGAGGAGACCCATGCACACCCGGCCAGCGGACGACCGGCTCCCCTACCACGAGGACCCCACGCCCGGCAGCGGCACGCTCCCGCCGCGCGCCTGGTACGCGGCGTCCGACGCCGCCCGGCTGTCCCTGGACGGCACCTGGGCGTTCCGCCTCACCGCCTCCGCGGACGGCACCGGCGCCGCCTTCACCGGCGACGACCCCGACGGCACCGCCACCGCCGGGTGGGACGCGATCGCCGTCCCGGGCCACTGGGTGCTCCAGGGCCACGGCGCCCCCGCCTACACGAACGTCAACTACCCCTTCCCCGTGGACCCGCCGCGCGTCCCCAGCGAGAACCCCACGGGCGACCACCGCCGCGTCTTCGACCTCCCCGGCGACTGGCCGGACGGCGGCGACAGCGTGCTGCGCTTCGACGGCGTCGAGTCGTGCGCGCGGGTGTGGCTGAACGGCGAGGAGCTGGGCGCGTTCCAGGGCAGCAGGCTGCCGCACGAGTTCGCGGTGGGGCGGCTGCTGCGCCCGCGCGGCAACGTGCTGGCCGTCCGCGTGCACCAGTGGTCCGCGGGCAGCTACCTGGAGGACCAGGACATGTGGTG
Organism: Streptomyces sp. NPDC049879; assembly: GCF_044461265.1. NCBI lineage: Bacteria > Bacillati > Actinomycetota > Actinomycetes > Kitasatosporales > Streptomycetaceae > Streptomyces > Streptomyces sp. NPDC049879. The sequence goes on from NZ_JBITKT010000008.1 coordinate 204,380, forward strand.
GCTGCCGGGCATCTTCCGCGACGTCACCCTGCTGCACCGGCCCGCCGGGGCCCCGGCCGACTTCTTCGTCCATGCGGGGTACGACCACACGACGGGCGAGGGCACCCTGCGCGTGGACTGCGAGCCCGCCGGGCGCGTCACCGTCCCCGAGCTGGGCCTCGACCTGGCCACCGGCGAGGAGATCACCGTCCCCGCCGAGCCGTGGACCGCCGAGACGCCCCGCCTGTACGACGCGGTCCTCGCCGCCGGCGGCGAACGCGTCCCGCTGCGCGTGGGCTTCCGCACGGTCCGCGTCGAGGACGGCGTCTTCAAGGCGAACGGCAGGCGCGTCCTCTTCCGCGGCGTCAACCGGCACGAGTTCCACCCCGAACGGGGCCGCGCGCTCGACATGGAGACGATGCGCCAGGACATCCTGCTGATGAAACGCCACAACATCAACGCCGTCCGCACCAGCCACTACCCGCCGCACCCCGCGTTCCTCGACCTGTGCGACGAGCTGGGCCTGTGGGTCGTCGACGAGTGCGACCTGGAGACGCACGGCTTCACGTCCTTCGAGGGCTGGCGCGGCAACCCGGTCGCCGACCCGCGCTTCACCCCCGCGCTGCTGGACCGCGCGCGCCGCATGGTCGAGCGCGACAAGAACCACCCGTCCGTCGTCGTCTGGTCGCTCGGCAACGAGTGCGGCGCCGGGACGGGCCTGTCCGCCATGGCCGCCTGGATACGCGAGCGCGACCCGTCGCGCCCCCTCCACTACGAGAACGACCCGTCGTGCCCCGACAGCGACTTCTACTCGCGGATGTACGCGTCGCACGAGGAGGTCGAGCTGATCGGCAGGCGGGCCGAGGAGCCGCTGGGCGACCCGCTCGCGGACGCGCGCCGCCGCTCGCTGCCGTTCGTCCTGTGCGAATACGCGCACGCGATGGGCAACGGGCCCGGCGGACTCGCCGAGTACCAGCGGCTGTTCGAGACGTACGAGCGGCTCCAGGGCGGTTTCGTCTGGGAGTGGATCGACCACGGCCTGCCCCGGGTGACGCCCGATGGCCGCCCCTACTGGGCGTACGGCGGCGACTTCGGCGAGGAGCTGCACGACGGCAACTTCGTCTGCGACGGCCTCCTCTTCCCCGACCGCACCCCGTCGCCCGGCCTCGTGGAGTACAAGAAGGTCGTCGAGCCGGTGCGCATCACCGTCGACGCGGCGGCCGGGACCGTCCGCGTCACCAACGGGCACGACTTCCGCGACCTGGCGCACCTCGCGTTCGGCTGGCGCCACGAGGTGGAGGGCGTCGCGGTCGCCTCGGGAACGCTCGACGTCCCCGCGCTCGCACCCGGCGACAGCGCCGACGTGCCCCTGCCTCCCGCCCCCGCGACGCAGCTGGCGGGCGAGCCCGTGTGGACCGTGACCGCCGTCCTCGCCGACGACACCCCGTGGGCCCCGGCGGGCCACACCGTGGCCTGGGCCCAGGCCACGACGCCCGCCGCCCCGCGCCCGGCGGCCACGGGCACCGCGCACGCGCCGTCCCGCGACGCCGCCGGCATCCGCCTGGGCGCCGCCCGCTTCGACCCGCGCACCGGCGCGCTCCTCGCCCTCGGCGACCTCGCGCTGCGCCAGGCTCCCCGGCTCGACCTGTGGCGCGCCCCGACGGACAACGACCTGGGCGCCGACTGGCAGGACGACATCCGGTACGCGCCGCTGTGGCGCCAGGTCGGCCTGCACCGCCTCCAGCACCGCGTCGAGGCCGTGGACGCGGCCGGGGACGCGCTGCTGGTCCGCGCCCGCGTCGCCCCGGCGGCGAGCGACCTCGGGCTGTTCGCCGAGTACCGCTGGACGGCCGTCGGCGACGAGCTGCTCCTCGCCGTCACGGTCACGCCGGACGGGGGCGCGTGGCCGTGCACGCTGCCGCGCGTCGGCCTGCGCCTCGGGCTGCCCGGCGCGTACGGCGACGCGACATGGTTCGGCGGCGGCCCCGGCGAGGCGTACCCCGACAGCCGCGCCGCCTCGGTGACGGGCAGGTACGCCATGCCGGTGGACGCGCTGCAGACGCCGTACGTCCGGCCGCAGGAGAACGGCGCCCGCGCGGACGTGCGCTGGGCCGAGCTGCGCGCGGCGGACGGGTCGGGCCTGCGGATCGCGGCCGGGGACGACCCGTTCTGGTTCACCGCGCGGCGCTGGACGAGCGAGCAGCTCGACGCGGCGCGGCACACGACGGACCTCGTGCCGGGCGACACGGTGTGGGTCAACCTCGACCACGCGCAGCACGGCCTCGGCAGCCAGTCGTGCGGCCCGGGGCCGCTGCCGCGCCACCGCCTGGAGGTGGCGCCCGCCGCGTTCTCCTTCCGGTTCTCCGCGCTGGGCGGTCCGGCCGCCTGAGCGGCGGGTGACGGGCACACGTGGAGCCCGTGGCCGTGTACCGGCCACGGGCTCCACGCCCCCTCCGCGGCTCCCCTCCGCGGCGCGGAGGGGCGTCGGCGCTTCCCGGCGGGCCCCCGACCGCCGGGACGTCAGCGCTTGACGCCCACTCCGCAGTAGAAACCGAGCCCGTGCAGCTCGGGGTCGTCGGGCACCGGGCTCGCGGGCTGCCAGAACGGCGGCTGCACGATGCCGGGTTCGAGCAGGTCGAAGCCGTCGAAGTAGGAGCGCACCTGGGCGTACGGACGGAGCGTCAGGTTCGCCGTGGCGTTGTCGTACACCTTGCGGACGGAGGCCAGCTGCTCGGCGTCGTGGAAGTCGGAGGTCGCGTGGCTGAGGACCAGGCAGCTGCCGGGCGGCAGCGCGTCGGTGAGGGCGGCGACGAGGGCGCGGGGGTCGGCGGCGTCGTCGATGAAGTGCAGGATCGCGACCAGCAGCAGCGCCACCGGCTCGTCGAAGTCGATCAGCCCCCTGATCACCGGGTGGTCCAGGACGGCCCCGGGGTCGCGCAGGTCGGCGAGGACGAACCCGGCGTCGCCCGCGCTGGTGAGCTTGGCACCGGCGTACGCGCTGACGATCGGGTCGTTGTCGACGTACGCGACGCGGACGGCCGGGTCCACGGTCCTGGCGACCTCGTGGGTGTTCGGCGAGGTCGGGATGCCGGTGCCTATGTCGATGAACTGCCGTATGCCGCGGGCGGCGACGACGCGGGTGGCGCGGTGGAGGAAGCTGCGGTTCTCCCGCGCGGCGGTGCGGATGTCGGGCAGCAGCGTGATGACGCGTTCGGCCGCGGCGCGGTCCACCTCGTAGTTGTCCTGGCCGCCCAGGTAGTAGTCGTACATCCGCGCCGGATGGGGCCGGCTGGTGTCGATCTGCTCGGCGGTGAATCCCTCTTCGCCCACGCCCTGCTCCGTCTCTGTGCCGTGCCGTGTCGTGCCGTACCGCGGGGCCGTCGCGTCCCCTTGCCGTATCGCCGCGTTGTCCCCGACCCCCGCACGGGGACAACGCGGCGCGGCATCCTGCCCGTGCGCCGTCCGCACGGGCAGGCCGCTCACCTCACCGGGGCCTCACGCCACAAGGCCCCTCACACCACAAGGCCCCCTCATACCACGAGAAAATCCGCCTCCCCCGACTTGACGCCCTGGATGAAGCTCTCGATCTCGTGTGACGTGCAGATCAGCGCCGGGCCGTCGGGATCGGTGGACTGGCGCAGCGCGACGCGGCCGTCGCCCAGCCGCAGCGCCTCGACGCAGCTGCCGCCGTTGCCCCCGCTCCATGGCTTCCGCCACCCCTCGGTGCCGAGGTGCGTGGCGGGCATGCCGTTGTATATGCGATCCATGGCTCAGATCTCCTTGCGAATACCACTGAGGATGGCCTCAGTGCGGTGCACGGGCGCGGCTTGCGCGCACATCCGGTCGAGCGCCTCGCGGAACGTGGAGACGTCGTCGCGCTGTTCGAAGTAGGCGGCGCCGACCAGGCTCTCGGCGCAGGCGACGTCGGGCAGTTCGGGGAGCGGGAACCGGAAGAGGTGGAACGGCCCGTACATCGCGGGGTGCGGCCCCGCCGAGAAGGGCATGATCTGGAGCCGGACATGCGGCTGGGCGGTGACCTCGATCAGCCGTGTGACCTGGGCCCGCATCACGTTGGGGCGGCCGATGGGGCGGCGCAGGACCGTCTCGTCCATCACGACCCACAGCAGCGGCGGGCGGCTGCGCACCAGGAGGTCCTGGCGGGCGAGGCGGAGGGCGACGAGCCGTTCGATCTCGTCGGCGGGCGCGTGCGGCATCCCGGCGCGCAGCACGGTCGCGGCGTACGCCTCGGTCTGGAGGAGGCCGGGGATGTAGTGCGGCTCGTACGCCCGGATCTGATCCGCCTCCGCCTCCAGGCTGACGAAGGCGCTGAACCAGTCCGGCAGGACGTCGCGGTAACGGTGCCACCAGCCGGGCCTGTTGGCCTCGCGGACCAGGGCGAGGAAGGCGTCCACGTCCTGCTGCCGCGTGACCCCGTAGATCCGCAGCAGCTTCTCGACGTAGGGCACCTTGAGCCCGACCTGCGCCTTCTCCATCCGGCGGACGGTCGCGTGCGTGACGTCGAGCGCGGCGGCGGCCTCCTCGAACGAGAGGCCCGCGGCCTCCCGCAGGTCCTGCAGCCGCTTGCCGAGCACGAGCCGGAGCGCGGTCGCCGCCCCGCCTCCCTGTCCGCCCGCCACGTCCCCGTCCCTCCGGTCGCCGGTCCCGCCCCAACTGCCGTGCCGCAGCGGCAGTCTGCCACGCGGGGGGTGCCGCGCAACAGAGTGCAACGAACGATTCTGTAATTTGCAGGATGCCCCTTGCCGGATGCGAGGGACACGGCCCACAGTAGGAACGTGGCCTCCTCCCCGCACCTCCAGTCCCTGGAGCGGAACGCGAGCACCGGTTGTCCCCCCGGGCCGCTCCGCTTCCGGCTCCCCGCAGTCGACGCCTCGGCCGCCGAGGCACGGCGGCGCGCACGGCAGCGGCTGCGGGAGTGGGGGGCGTCGCCCGACGCCTGCGACACCGCGCAGCTCGTGATCTCGGAGCTGGTCACCAACGCGCTGCGGCACACCGGCAGCACCGCCGTGGGCTGCGAACTGCGGCTGAACGGCCCGCTGGTGCGCGTGGCCGTGGCCGCCGAGGGGCCGGGGCCGCGCCGCACCCCGCAGGTGGCCGACATGGACGACGAGTCGGGCCGCGGGCTGCTGCTCGTGTGCACCCTGGCGGACATGTGGGGCGTGCGGCCCTGGGACGGCGGCCGGGGGCACGTGGTCTGGGCCGACCTGCGGCTCGACGGCACGACCGGCTGACCGGCCCCGTACGGCGCGGGGTTCAGGCCGCGCGGACGATCCTGGTCGAGGCCATGGCACGCAGGTGCCGCGCCCCCAGCGCACCGACCAGCAGTGAGGCGCACCCGCAGGCGAGCGTCAGGACGTAGCCCCAGCGCGGGCCGTACGCGTCGATCACGACTCCGGCGCCGAGCACGCCGACCGCCTTGCCGACGCCGATGGCGGTGGACAGCCAGGTCATGCCCTCGGTGAGCGCCGTCGGCGGGACGCCCTGCCGGACCAGGCTGTACCCGGCGATGATCATCGGCGCGATGAGGAAGCCGGAGAACAGGGAGTACACCAGCAGCGCCGTCACCCCGGGCATCGCCCACAGCGGCGCGACGCCGACGACGACGGCCGCCAGGGTGAGCAGGAACCGCCTGTCGAGGGTGAGCCGCCACTGCCGCGCGCCGTACCACAGCCCGCCGACCCCGCTGCCGAGCGCGTAGGCGGCCATGACGCCGCCGGACATCCACGGGCTCCCGTAGGCGTCCGCGAAGGCGATGGTCGACAGCTCCCAGCCGGCCATCATCGCGGCCATGCAGACGTAGACCGCGCACATCAGGCGCAGCCCGTGCACCCGCAGGGCGCCGCCGCCCCCGCCCGCGGGGAGGGCGATCACCGGCGGCTCGGTGCGCCGCTGGGCGGCCAGCAGCAGGCTGCCGACGGCACCGGCGAGGGCCACGGCCGCGACCCCGGCGCCCGGGTGGAGCAGGACGACGGCGGAGACGACCAGCGGGCCGATGACGAAGATCAGCTCGTCGGCGACCGACTCGAAGGAGTAGGAGGACGCGACGAGCGAGGCGTCGCTGCCCGCGAGGTGGCTCCAGCGCGCCCTGACCAGCGCGCCGACCGGGGGCATGGTCGCCATGAACGCGGCACCGGCGGCGTACAGCGTCCAGCGCGGGCCGTCCAGCCAGGCCGCCAGGAGCAGCAGGCCGCCCAGGGCGCCGAAGGCGAGCCCGAGGGGCCGCAGGACCCTGCGCTGCCCGATCCGGTCGGCGGCGCGGCCGAGGCGGGGGACGACGAACGCGTAGCACAGGGCCCCGGCGGAGGCGACGGCCCCGGCGGTGGCGTAGCTGCCGGTCTCGGCCTCGATCAGGAAGACCGTCGCGAGGCTGAGCATCGCCGCGGGCAGGCGGCCGACCAGGCTCGCCGACACGAATCCCCCGGTGCCGGGGATGCGAAATATCTCACGGTAGGCACGCAGCCCGGCGGGTACTCCCATAGGGCCGCATCATGCCTGATCAGCGCGGGGCGGCGCACCCCCGTGACGCCGCCTCTCCCGCCCGTGGAACCGGGAACCCGGGGCCTTTCCAAGATCCAACCGGCCGTCGCGGGCACGCGGTTCGCGCGCGGCCCGGTCGATGTCCCCTCGAAACACCAGGAGTGACTTTACTATTTGATTAATCTAGCGTTGCACCTTCTTGGTGTACGCGGCAGTCGGAGGACCGGAGGAACAGTGGACGTCTCGTTGACCATGTGGGTGCTGACGGTGGTGGTGCTCTGCGCCCTCATCGCGGTCGACTTCTTCTTCGGGCGCAAGCCCCACGAGGTCTCGCTCCGGGAGGCCGGCACCTGGACCGTGATCTGGGTGATCCTGGCCTGCCTCTTCGGCGTCGGCCTGCTGGTCTCCGGCAACGGCGAGGCCTCCGGCGAGTTCTTCGCCGGCTACATCACCGAGAAGTCGCTGAGCGTGGACAACCTCTTCGTCTTCATCCTGATCATGACCAAGTTCGCGGTGCCCGCCCAGTACCAGGCGCGGGTGCTGCTGGTCGGCGTGCTGATCGCGCTGGTCCTGCGCGCGGCGTTCATCGCCGCGGGCGCCGCGCTGATCGCGAACTTCTCCTGGGTCTTCTACATCTTCGGCGCGTTCCTGATCTGGACGGCGTGGAAGCTGGTCCAGGACGCCCGCTCGGACACCGAGGACGAGGAGTACGAGGAGAACCGCTTCATGCGGATCGTGGAGCGGCGCTTCCCCGCGACCGACCGCTACCACGGCACGAAGCTCACGATCAAGGAGAACGGGCGCCGGCTCATCACCCCGATGCTGATCGTCATGCTCGCGATCGGCAGCACGGACATCCTCTTCGCGCTCGACTCGATCCCGGCGATCTTCGGCCTCACCGACGACCCGTACATCGTCTTCACCGCCAACGCGTTCGCCCTCATGGGCCTGCGGCAGCTGTACTTCCTCATCGGCGGCCTGCTCAAGAAGCTGGTCCACCTGTCGTACGGCCTGTCGATCATCCTGGGCTTCATCGGCGTGAAGCTGGTGCTGCACGCGCTGCACGAGTCGGGCGTCCACGTGCCCGAGATCAGCATCGCGGTCTCCCTCGGCGTCATCTGCACCGTGCTGGCCGTCACGACCGTCACGAGCCTGTACGCGACGCGCGGCGAGCGGGGCGACGGCGGCTCGGGCACGGGCGGCGAGGGCCAGGGGGACGGGCACGAGGCGAAGGCCTCCGACTCCACCCGGTGATCCACCGCGCGGTACGGTGACGCCGCCCGCCGTCCGGCCGGGAACCGGAGGACGGCGCGCGGCGTTCACCCGGTGAGACATTCCGCGCACCGAAGGTGGACGGAGGCAGCCCATGAGCGGCGAACAGGCGGGGCAGGACGGCCCGGGTCGCGACGACTGGGACGACATCGTGCTCGACGAGAGCTTCGTGCGCGGCGCGGAGGTGAAGGAGCCGACCGCCAGGACACGCATGCTCCGCGAGCGCTGGAAGAACGGGGCGCCCGCGCCGCAGCCCTGGCGGTCGGACGAGCCGCCGGCCGGCTGGATAGACGCCCCGGGCCGCCGGAAGCGGTCCGGACGGACCGGCAGGCGCCGGTGGTTCCGCAGGAAAGGCAAGAAGGACGACGGCGGGGAGTGACCCGCCACCCGCCGCGCCCGGCGTCCGTACGGCGGCGGCGGCGGTGAAGGCCCGTGCCGGGGAGCGTGCGCGTTCCCCGGCACGGGCCTGCGCGTTCCGCCGAAACGGTGAGCGCCGGTCGGATAAGCTGCGCGCCATGGATTCGGTTTCCGCGCCTTACCGGCACCGCGTCACCCCGCCGCCCGCCGCCCGCTGAGGGCGCCGCCAGGCCGCGTTCCACGCCTCAGGGCGGGTCCTCCCGGGCCCGCGCCGCATGCCGTCGCGCCCTCATTCCGCTGATTCCCGACCGGAACCCAACGGAGCAGGACGCGTACCGTCATGTCGTCATCCGGATCTTCCCTTTCCCCTCTCTCCCCGAGCCAGGCCCGCGGCGACCGCCGCGGCGCCCCGTACGTCCTCGCCGCGGCGGCCCTGTGGGGGACCACCGGCACCGCCGCGAGCTTCGCGCCGCCCGCCGCGTCGCCGCTGTCCGTCGGAGCCGCCACGATGGGGCTCGGCGGGCTGCTGACCCTGGCCCTGGCGGGCCGGTCCGTGTTCGCGCTGCTGCGCGGCGGCCGGGGCCTGCTGGCCCACCTCCTGACCGGCGCCGTCAGCGTCGTGGTCTATCCGCTCGCCTTCTACACCTCCATGGACCGCGCCGGGGTCGCCGTCGGCACGGTGGTGTCCCTCGGCTCCGCGCCGGTGTTCGCCGCGCTGCTCGACCGGCTGCTGCACGGCAGCCGGCTGACCGGCCGCTGGCTGGCCGCCACGGCGGCGGCCACCGGCGGGTGCGCCGCCCTCGCCCTCGACGGCGGCGGGGCGGCGACGGGCGACGGGACCGCCGCGGGCCTCGTGGCCGGGCTGCTGTCCGGCGCGGCGTACGCGGTGTACGCCTCCTGCGCCGCCGCCGTCATCCGGCGCGGCCACCCGGCGCGGGCCACGATGGGGGCGCTCTTCGGCCTCGGCGCCTGCGGGCTGCTGCCGCTCCTCGCCGCGACGGGCGGCGCGCTCGCCGCCGAGCCGCGCGGCATCGCCGTGGCGGCCTACCTGGCGGTGGTCCCGATGTGCCTGGCCTACGCGCTCTTCGGCGCGGGGCTCGCCCGCGTCCCGGCGGGCACGGCGACGGTGCTCACGCTCTTCGAGCCCGTGGTGGCGGCGGTGCTCGGCGTCGCCGTCGTCGGGGAGCGGTTCGGCGGGGCGGGCTGGGCGGGCGTCGGGCTCGTCGTGCTCGGGCTGCTGGTGCTGACGGCGCGGCGGCCGCGGCGCCGTCCCCGCGGCTGACGGCCCCGACACGAACGCGGGGTGCGCGTACGGGCCGGGAAGGCCGCGTACGCGCACCCCGCGCCGCGCCGGAGCGCGTGCCGTGTCAGCCGCGCACGCCGAGGAGGTGGTCCATGGCGAGCTGGTCGAGCGCCTCGAACGCGAAGCCGCGGGCGGCGGCCGCGTCCACGTCGAAGTCCTCGAAGGCGCTGCGGTCCGCCAGCAGCGCGGCGGCCGTCTCGCCCTCGGCGAGCGTCGGCGTGGCCAGCTCGTCGAGGCGGGCGGCGCGCAGCGCCTCCTGGACGGCCGGGTCGGCGCGGAAGGCGGCGGCGCGCTCCCTGAGGATCAGGTAGTTGCGCATGCAGCCCGCGGCCGAGGCCCAGACGCCGTCGGAGTCCTCGGTCCTCGGGGGCTTGAAGTCGAAGTGGCGCGGGCCCTCGTAGCCGCCCGTCTCCAGCAGGTCCACGAGCCAGAACGCCGAGCGCAGGTCGCCCGCGCCGAAGCGCAGGTCCTGGTCGTACTTGATGCCGTTCTGCCCGTTGAGGTCGATGTGGAACAGCTTGCCCGCCCACAGCGCCTGCGCGATGCCGTGCGGGAAGTTGAGGCCGGCCATCTGCTCGTGGCCGGTCTCCGGGTTGACGCCGAACAGCTCGGGGCGCTCCAGGCGCTCGATGAACGCGAGGGCGTGCCCGACGGTCGGCAGCAGGATGTCGCCGCGCGGCTCGTTCGGCTTGGGCTCGATGGCGAAGCGGATGTCGTAGCCCTGGGAGGTCACGTAGTCGCCGAGGAGGTCGAACGCCTCCTTGAAGCGGTCGAGCGCCGCGCGCACGTCCTTGGCGGCGCCGCTCTCGGCGCCCTCGCGGCCGCCCCAGGCGACATAGGTCTTGGCGCCCAGCTCGGCGGCGAGGTCCACGTTGCGGATCACCTTGCGCAGCGCGTACCGGCGGACGTCGCGGTCGTTCGAGGTGAAGCCGCCGTCCTTGAACACCGGGTGGGTGAACAGGTTGGTGGTCGCCATCGGGACGACGAGGCCGGTGCTGTCGAGCGCCTGCTTGAAGCGCTTGACGGTGGCGTCGCGCTCGGAGTCGGACGCCCCGAAGGGGATCAGGTCGTCGTCGTGGAAGGTGACGCCCCAGGCGCCCAGCTCGGCGAGGCGGTTGACGGACTCGACCGGGTCGAGGGCGGGCCTGGTGGCGTCGCCGAAGGGGTCGCGGCCCTGCCAGCCGACGGTCCACAGACCGAAGCTGAACTTGTCCGCGGGGGTGGGCTGGTACGACATGGCGGCTCCTTCGGTGCCCGGGTGTCCTGACGGCGGCGTACGACAGGTGTGCCGACGACTATTTCGTCAGCGCCGTTTACAAATTAGTATGCGGGAGCCCGCTGTGAAAACCCCCCTGCCCCTGGCCCGCGGAGAGGACGCCCCATGGCCGTACCGGACGGACCCCTTGTCATCGGCGTGGACAGCTCCACGCAGTCCACCAAGGCGCTGGTCGTGGACGTCGCCACCGGCCGCGTCGTCGCGCGCGGCTCGGCGCCGAACGTCGTCACCGCCGAGCGCGACAGCGACCCGGAGCAGTGGTGGCAGGCGCTGCTCGACGCCGTCGGCCAGTGCGGCCCGGCCGCCGCCCAGGCCGCGGCCGTCTCGGTCGCCGGGCAGCAGCACGGCCTGGTGACGCTCGACGCGGACGGCCGCCCGGTGCGCGGCGCGCTGCTGTGGAACGACACGCGCTCCGCGCCGCAGCGCGACCGGCTGCTCGACGAGCTGGGCGGCCCGGCCGCCTGGGCGGAGCGCACGGGCAGCGTGCCCGCCGCCTCGTTCACCGTCACGAAGTGGGCCTGGCTGCGGGAGAACGAGCCGGAGGCCGCGGCGCGGACCCGCGCCGTGCGCCTGCCGCACGACTACCTGACCGGCCGCCTCACCGGCCAGGAGGCGACCGGCGGCACGACCGACCGCGGCGACGCCTCGGGCAGCGGCTGGTGGTCCACCGCCACGGAGGACTACGACGGCGAGATCCTCGGCCACGTCGGGCTCGACCCGGCGCTGCTGCCGCGCGTCGTCCGGGCGGGCGAGGCGGCCGGGACGACGCGTTCCGGCCTGCTGCTGCCCGCGGGCATCCCCGTGGCGGCCGGGACGGGCGACAACATGGCGGGCGCCCTCGGGCTCGGCCTGACGCCCGGCAGCCCGGTCCTCAGCCTCGGCACCTCGGGGACGGTCTACGCCGTCACGCACCGGCGCCCGGCCGACCCGTCCGGCATCGTCGCGGGCTTCGCGGACGCGGCCGACGCCTGGCTGCCGCTGGCCTGCACGCTCAACTGCACGCTGGCCGTCGACCGGTTCGCCGCGCTGCTCGGCCTGTACCGCGAGGCGGTCGAGCCCGGCGGCGAGGCGGTCGTGCTGCCGTTCCTCGACGGCGAGCGCACCCCCGACCTGCCGTACGCGGCCGGGCTCGTGAGCGGCCTGCGGCACACCACCACCGGCGGCCAGCTGCTCCAGGCCGCCTACGACGGCGCGGTCTTCGCGCTCCTCGAAGCGCTCGACCGCGTGCTCGACGACAGCGCGGACCCCTCGTCGCCCATCCTGCTGATCGGCGGCGGCGCGCGCGGCACGGCCTGGCGCAACACCGTGCGCCGCCTGTCGGGCCGCCCCGTGCGCGTGCCGCGCGCCGAGGAACTGGTGGCCCTCGGCGCCGCGGCGCAGGCCGCCGGGCTGCTCCTCGGCCGCGACGCCGCGTCCGTCGCCCGCGACTGGGGCACGTCGGACGGCCCCGAGTTCGACGCGCTCCCCCGGGACGTCGCCGCGCTGGAGCGGCTGGCGGCCACTCTGACCGACGCCGACGCGCTGCTGCGCCGCCACTGAGCCGGCCGGCGAACGTGACAGCCACCGCCCCGAAGGCCCAGGCCGAGATGCGGCAGCGCAACCTCTCGCGCGTGCTGCACACCGTCGCCGCCGAAGGCCCGCTCTCCCGCGCCGACGTCGCGGCGCGGATCGGCCTGACGCGCGCGGCCGTGTCCACGCTCGTGGACGAACTGCTGCGCGGGGAGCTGCTCGTGGAGCGCGGCCCGGGCCGGTCGGGAACGGTCGGCCGCCCCGGCACCCAGCTGCTCGCCGCCGACCGGGGACCGGCCGGTGTGGGGGCGGAGATCGGCGTGGACCACCTGGCGGTCTGCGTCATGGACCTGCGCGGCGACGTCCGCGTCCGCGCGGTCCACGAGACGCGCAACCAGGGCAGCGATCCGGCGGAGGTCCTCGGCACGCTCGGCGGCATGCTGCGCCGTGCGGTGGAACGGGCCGCGTCCGCCGGACTGCGGCCCGCCGGGCTGGCGGTGGCCGTTCCGGGGCTAGTCGTCCGCGACACCGCGACCGTCCTGCGCGCCCCCAACCTCGGCTGGCACGGCGTGGACCTCGCGGACCTCCTGCCGTCCGGGCTCGGTCCCGTCACGGTGGAGAACGAGGCGAGCCTCGGCGCGCTCGCCGAGCTGTGGGGCGGCTCGGGCGTGCCCGGCGGCGCGCCGGACAGCTTCGTCCACGTCTCGGCGCAGATCGGCATCGGCGCCGCCGTCGTCGTGGACGGCGAACTGCTGCGCGGCGCCCAGGGGTTCGCGGGCGAGCTGGGCCACGTGCCGGTACGCCCGGAGGGCCGCCCCTGCACCTGCGGCGGGCGCGGCTGCCTGGAGGCGTACGCGGGCGAGGACGCGGTGCTGCGCGCCGCCGGGATCGAGCCGGGTCCCGGTGTGCGCATGGGCGCGCTGACGGCGCGCTGCGAGGCGGGCGAGCAGACCGCGCTGCGCGCCGTGCGGCAGGCGGGGACGGCGCTCGGCATCGCCCTGTCGGGGGCGGTCAACCTGCTGGACCCGCGCCGGATCGTGATCGGCGGCAGCCTCGCGCGGCTCGCCCCCTGGCTGCTGCCGCCGGTGGGCCGGGAGCTGGCCCGCCGCACCGCCGTCGCGGCGGGCGGCCGGGAGACGCCGGTGCCCGTGACGCCCTCGCCGCTCGGCCAGGACGGGCCGCTGCTGGGCGCGGCGCGGTCGGCCGTACGGGCGGCGCTGGACACCCCGGCGGCGCTGCTGGGCGGGTGACGGCGCCTCAGGTCGTGCCAATGGCGGGGCTTTCGCCCACTTGGCAGACGCCTGGCCCGGCGTCAGCATGAGTCCCATCGGTTGTCATGTCCAGGCCGCGATCCCGGCCCGACACCCCCGCGACGCCGAGCCCAGACACCGGGAGCCCTCATGCCGAAGCCCACCGAGCCGACGCCGTCCCCGTCCCGCCGCGCCCTGCTGCGCGGCGGCGCCGCGGTCGCCACCGCCGCGACCGCCCTCACGGTCACCGCAGGCCACGCGCTTGCCGGCCCGGGCCCGGGCCCGGCTCAGCGCCCGTCGGGCGGTTCCGCCGCCGCGCCGGGGGCGGCGGGCCCGATCCGCACCGCCGACTACCCGTACTCCGAGTGGGTGCCCGCGGCGTCGTCCAACTACACGGTCGCCAACCGGCCGCGGACGTACCCGGTCGAGTACGTCGTCATCCACGTGACGCAGGAGACGTTCGCCGACACGCTCGGCATCTTCACCGACCCGGCGGCGCGCGTGTCGGCCCACTACGTCGTCGCGTCGGGCGACGGCCGCGTCGCGCAGTGCGTCGAGGAGAAGAACGTCGCCTGGCACGCGGGCAACTGGTCCTACAACACGCGCAGCATCGGCATCGAGCACGAGGGCTGGGTCGACCAGCCGCGCTGGTTCACCACCGCGATGTACGAGGGCTCGGCGCGGCTGACGGCCTTCCTGTGCGGCTACTACGGCATCCCCGTGAACCGGTCGCGGATCATCGGACACAACGAGGTGCCGGGCGCCACGCACACCGACCCGGGCCCGCTGTGGGACTGGACGCGCTACCTCCGCCTGGTGAAGGGCTACCTGAACGCCGCCTGACCGCCCGCGCACCACCCCGTTCCTCCACAATCCCCGCCAGACCGCTTTTCATCACATCGGGCGAACCGGCACCCGTTCGGCCCCGCCCCGCGCGCCGCGCCGCCACGATCGCCCCGTGGACACATGGCAGCGCGTACGCCGGGCGGGCGCCGGGGCCCTCTGTGCCGCGTTCCTGCTGACGGGCGCGGCCTCGGTCGCGGCGGCACGCGGCGGAGCGGGTGACGGGGACGGCGGGGACGACGGGCGGGACCGGTGGTGGGACTGGTACTGCCCCGTCGTCGTGGTGGCCGAGACGGGGCACACGCGGGTCGTCGCCCCGGCGCACCCCCACTGCTTCCCCTGGCCGCACTGGCCGTGGCCGCCCCACCCGAGCCCCACGCCGTCGCCGTCGCCCACGCCGACGCCGTCACCCACCCCGTCGCCCTCGCCGACGCCGGAGCCGACACCCACGCCCGCGCCCCAGCCACCGCCCGTGCCTGAGCCGTCGCCCTCGCCGACGCCGGAGCCGACACCCACGCCCGCGCCCCAGCCGCCGCCCGTGCCTGAGCCGTCGCCCTCCCCCGAGCCGCCTCCGCCGCCCCCGCCCGCGGCGGAGCCGCCGCCGGAGCCGCCGCCCGCCGAGCCCGACCCGGCCCCCGCGCCCGCGCCGCCACCGCCGCCCGCGCCCCCGGCGGACGACCCGCTCCCGCTGACCGCCGGGCTCGCCGCGCCCCCGCAGCGCGAGACGCCGGACAACGGCGGTTCCGTCGTGAGCCGCACGCTGCTCGTCGTCGCCCCCGCCGTCCTCGCGGCGGCCACCCTGCGCCCGCGCGGCGGCGGCTCGTCCGCCCGTTCCTCACGTTCCAGCACCGGCTAGGAGACCACGGTGTCCGAATGGCTTGCCCTGACCATCATCGTCGCCGCGACCACCGGCGTCGTGCTCCTCCTCGCGCTGTTCAGGCGGCGCCACACCGAGGAGCCCGACGACCCGTCGGAGACCCCCGACGTCATCGAGTACATGACGATGATGCTGGGCGTCGTCTACGCCATCGTCCTCGGCCTCGCCATCGCGGGCGTGTGGGAGGCCAGGGGCGAGGCCGAGGCGTGGGTGCAGCAGGAGGCGCAGGCGCTGCACGAGATGGACGAACGGGCCGCCGTCTTCCCGCCCGAGGTCCGCGACGGGATCCGCGCCGACATCCACGCGTACGTCGCGTACGCCTCGGGCGACGAGTGGAGCGAACTGCGCGAGGAGGGGCAGCTGACGCCGGAGGGCGACCGGCTGCTCGGCGACCTGCGCGCCACCGTCACGGACCGCGAGCCGGAGACGGTGCGCGAGGTCGAGTCGTACCAGGGGCTGATCGACCAGGCCGCCACCGTGGCGGACGCCAGGTCGGGGCGCGTCCAGGCCGCCGAGCCGACGATGCCGGTCGAGGTGTGGATCGGGCTGCTGACGGGGGCGGCGGTCGTCGTCGGCATGGTCTTCGCGCTCCAGATCCAGCGGTCCGCGCGGGAACTGGTGCTCGCCGGGCTGTTCAGCGCGATGATCGCCTTCCTGCTGTTCCTCGTCTGGCACTTCGACGCCCCGTACGCGCGGGCGCTCGGCGACAGCGCGACCGAGCCGTACGCGCTGCTGTTCCCGGGGATCGCCGCGGGCTAGGGGGCCGGGGCCGTCAGCTGTAGTAGCCCGCCACCACGGCGGCGGCCTCGTCGTGCAGCGCCGGGCCCTCGGTGCGCAGCGCGGGCGGCTGCGCCGGGGGCTTGAGGGCGAGCAACTGCGCGGTGGACAGCGCGTACACCACACGGCCCAGGAACGAGCGTTCGATGGCGCCCGCACACATGCCGCACGGCTGGCAGCTGGTGTACATGGTGGTGCGCGCGGCGGTGCCGGGGTCGAGTTCACGGGCGGCCCAGACCGCGAGCTTCAGTTCCGGGTGCAGGGAGATGTCGGCCTCGGTGACCGTGGTGTTGTGCGCCTCGGCCAGCACCTCGCCGTCCGGGCCGACCAGCAGCGAGCCGAACGGCGGGTCCCCGCCTTCCCGTGCCAGGGCGGCGAGCGCGACGGCGCGGCGCAGGTGCCGTTCGTCCGCCTCCGTGAGGGGGCGGGGCGTGTCGGTGGGTGGCTGTGTCATGGTCGCTCCAGGTCGGGGAGGTGGGCGGCGACTGCCGCGACGGCCCGCCAGGCCGCCTCGGGACGCAGGGTCTCGTCCGGGTCGCCGTTGTACGGGTCGAGCAGCACGGTGTCGGGGTCGAGCTTCCGCAGCCTGTCGAGGTCGGCCACGATCTGCTCGACCGTGCCCTCCCCCGCGAGGCGGCCCGGCCCGGTGACGGGCCGGTCGGTCAGGCGCAGCGCGATCCGGGGCGCGAAGGCGGGTGCCGGGCGCCCCAGCTCGTGCGCGGTCGCGCGCAGCCGGTCCGCGGCGGCGTCCAGCCAGCCGGGGGTGGCGCGCAGGGGGTGCCAGGCGTCGCCGAGGCGGATGGCGCGGCGCAGTCCCGCGTCGCTGTTGCCGCCGATCCAGACGGGGATGCGCCCGGCGCGGTAGTCGTCCTGGTCGGCCCATGCCTCGCGGATCACCCGCAGGTGGTCGTCGGTCAGGGCGCCGCGCCGTTCGAACGGGACGCCGAGCGCCGCGAACTCCTGCCGCGCCCAGCCCGCCGCCACGCCGAGCACGAGCCGGCCGCCGCTGAGGTCGTTCAGGTTGGCCGCCATCCTGGCGACCAGCAGGGGGTGCCGGTAGGGCACGATGACGACCGTCGTGCCGATCCTGATCCGCCCGGTGATCCCGGCCAGCCACGCCAGGGTGGTGAACGGGTCGTAGAACGGCGGCCGGTACTGCTCGGTGACGTCGGGCGTCAGCACCACGTGGTCGGAGAGCGTCAGCAGGTCGAACCCGTGGCCCTCCACGCGCTCCGCCCAGCCGCGCAGCACACCGGGGTCGGTGCCGGGGCCGAAGTTGGGGATGTTCACTCCGATTCGCACCGGGTGAATGTATCCGGGGCGGGTGGCCCGGCTGAAGGGATTGCTCACGGCATCACGGGCGTCCGGCCGTGGATCTGCCGGTATCGTGGCCCGATGACCGAGACTCTCGATCCGACCGACTGGTCGATCCTCGCGGAGCTGCAGCGGGACGGCCGCCTGCCGCTGACCGAGCTGGGCAAACGGGTCCGGCTGAGCGCGTCGGCGGCCACCGAACGGGTGCGGCGCCTGGAGTCGCTCGGCGTGATCACCGGCTACCGGGCGGAGCTGGACCTGACCCGCGTCGGCTATCCGGTGCTCGCCGTGGTGCGGCTGAAGTACCCCGGCAGCCGCCACCAGCCGCTGCACGCGCTGCTGGGCGAGCGCGCCGAGATCCTGGAGTGCCTGCGGACCACGGGCGACGACTGCTATGTCCTGAAGGTGGCCGCCACGTCCATGCAGCACCTGGAGAAGGTGGTGGACGAGCTGGCCGGGTTCGGCAGCACGACGACCAACATCGTCTACAGCCAGACCCTCCCCTACCGCGGCCCCGCCCGCCCCTGAGCGCCGGGCGCTGGTCAGGCCCCGGCGACCGCCGGGTGGGCGGCGGGCGCCAGTCCGGCGAGCCGTGCGATGCGGCGCGTCGAGTCGAGACGGTCGGCGGTGCTGTGCGTGGAGAGGGTCACCAGCACCTCGTCGGCGCCGGTGCGGGATATCAGGCGGGCCAGGGCGCGTTCCATCCCGGCCTCGTCGCCGTGCAGCTGCCCGGCGCGCGCCTGGGCGAAGTACGTGCGCTCGCGTTCGGTGAGGTCCCTGGCGAGGATGTCGTCCGCCGGTTCGAGGGGGGCGAAGACGCCGCGTGTGCGGGAGTGCACGGTGGCCCACGCCTCGGGGACCTGGAGCAGCGCCGCCTCCTCCGCGGTGGCGGCGACCGCCGCGTTCACCGCGATCACGACGTACGGGCGCTCGGCGTATGGTCCCGGGACGAAGTCCCGCCGGTACGACTCGACGGCGGCGAGCATCCGTTCCTCGTCGTTCCGGTACGCCATCACGACCGGCAGCCCGTGCGCGGCGGCGATCCCCGCGCCGGAGCCGACCGCGAGGACGAACGGCGGCACCCGCAGCCCCTCGGCGGGCAGGGCGCGCACGGGGCCGCCGCCCTCGAAGTAGCCGAGCAGTTCCGCGATCTGCTCGCCGAACCGGTCGGCCGCGTCCTTGTCCGCCCCGAGCGCGCGCCGTACGGGCCCGACGAAGCCGACCGAGCGGCCGAGCCCCATGTCGATCCGGCCGGGGAAGAGCGACGCGAGCACCCCGAACTGCTCGGCCACCACGAGCGGCCGGTGGTTCGGCAGCATCACGCCGCCGGTGCCCACGCGGACGCGCCGCGTGGCCGACGCGACGGCGGCGGCGAGCACCGTGGGGGCCGATCCTGCGACGCCGGGGACGCCGTGGTGCTCGGCGACCCAGAAGCGGTGGAATCCGAGCGCGTCCGCGTCCCGCGCGTACGCGACGGTCTGCCGCAGCGCCTCGTCGGGCCGCTGGCCCGCGCGGACGAGGGCCCGGTCGAGGACCGACCAGCGGACCGACCGCAGTGTCGCCGCGTCCGTCCCTGTCTCCGTGCTTCCGCCCTGGTGTGTGCTCACCCTTGTGCCAACGCCGTGGAGCGCTCAGGATTCCCGCCGCTCCCCCACTCCCGCACGGAGTCGCACCATCTGCGGAGCAGGACGCGGTCGTGGCCGACGGCGAGCAGCGCGGCGCCGTGCTCCCGGCGGTAGTCCTCGACGAGGGCGACGAGCGCGGCGGTGGTGGAGGCGTCGAGCATGGCGGTCATCTCGTCGCAGATCAGCAGCCGGGGGCGGAGCAGGAGGGCGCGGGCCAGGCAGGCGCGCTGGAGCTGCCCGTCGCTCACCTCGTGCGGGCGGCGGCGCAGCAGTTCGGTGCCGAGTCCCGCGGCGTCGGCGAGGGCGGCGGCGCGGTCGGCCAGCTCGTGGCCGCGTCCGGTGGCGCGGGCGGGTTCGGCGATGAGGTCGCCGAGGGTGAGGCGCGGGTCGGCGGCGAGGCGCGGCTGCTGGAAGACGACGCCGACGGCGGTGCGCAGGTGCCGTGGCGCGCGGAAGCGGTAGCCGGTGACGGTCTCCCCGGCGAGGCGCACCGTGCCCTCCCACGGCCGGTGCAGCAGGGCGGCGACGCGCGCGAGGGTGGACTTGCCGCAGCCGCTCGGGCCGAGGAGTCCGAGCGCCTCGCCGTCGGCGACGGTCAGGGACAGGTCGCGGACGACGGGCGTGCGGCGGTCGTATCCGGCGGTGACGCCGGTCAGCTCAAGCATCGGCGGCCTCCGGGGCGGTGGCGTGGTGGCAGGCGACGCCGCCGTCGAGGGGCGGGCGGGTGGCGCACGCGGCGTCGGCGCGGGCGCAGCGGGGGGCGAACGCGCAGCCGCCGGGGAGTGCGTCCAGTTCGGGCGGCAGGCCGGGGATGGGGGCGAAGTCGCGTTCGGGCAGGGCGGCGAGGAGTCCGGCGGCGTACGGGTGGCGGGGGCCTGGGCGGCCGAAGAAGGCGGGGGCGTCGGCGAGTTCGACGATGCGGCCCGCGTACATGACGGCGACGCGGTCGGCGATCCGCTCGGCGGCGGCGAGGTCGTGCGTGATGACGAGGAGGCCGCGTCCCTCGTCGGCGTGGCGGCGCAGTCCGGCGACGGTGCGGTCCACCAGGTCGCGGTCGAGTCCGGTGGTCGGCTCGTCGGCGATGAGGAGGGGCGCGTCGCCGACGAGGGCGAGGGCGGTGGCGGCGCGCTGGGCGAGGCCGCCGGAGAGCTGGTGCGGGTGGTGGCCGAGGTGGTCGGCGGGGAACGCGGCCCGTTCGGCGGCGGCGGTGACGGCGGGCGGCAGCGCGTCGCGGCGGGTGCCGGTGAGGGCCTTGACGGTCTCGGTGAGGTGGGCGCGGACCGTCCGTACGGGGGTGAGGTGCGCCGCCGGGCTCTGCGGGACGAGGCCGATGCGGCGTCCGCGCACGGTCCGGGCGAGCGTGCGTTCGCCCGCGGTGAGCAGGTCGACGGCGGGCTCGCCCGGCGCGGCGGGCGGGAGGACGGCGCTGCCGCGCGTCTGGGCGTTGGCGGGGAGGAGGCCGAGGAGCGCGCCGGTCAGGACGGACTTGCCGCAGCCGCTCTCGCCGACGAGCGCCAGGCACTCCCCCGCCGCGAGGTCGAACGAGACGTCGCTGACGGCGGCGACGTGGCGGCCGCGCGGCATGCGGAAGCGGACGGACAGGCCGCGTACGGACAGCAGGGGCGTCACAGGACCAGCTCCGATCGGCGGCGCGGGTTGATGCGTTCCCGCCAGGCACCGGCGAGTCCGGCGATGGCGAGGGTCGGCAGGATGATGAACAGGCCCGGGAAGAGCGTCGGCCACCAGTCGCCGGCGGCCAGTGGTCCCCGGGCGGCGTTAATCATCGTGCCGAGGCTGGCCTGGTGGGCGGGGATGCCGAGGCCGAGGAACGAGAGCGCGGACTCGTGCCACAGCGCGTGCGGCACCATCAGCACGGCGGCCAGTCCTGCCTGGGGCAGTACGGCGGGCATGAGGTGGCGCAGGACGACGCGGCGGCGTCCCGCGCCACCGGATATGGCGGCGTCGATGTAGGGGCGGGTGCGCAGTGACAGCACCTCAGCACGGACGATGCGGGCGGTGGAGACCCAGTGGGTCAGCCCCACGGACACGATGACGGGCCACACGCCGGGGCGGAACATGGCGACGATGAAGATGCCCATCAGCAGGTGCGGCACGGCGGAGAACGTGTCCACCAGCCGCATCAGCAGCCGGTCGGTGCGGCCGCCCGCCGCGCCCGCGATACAGCCGATGGCGAGGCCGAGCACGGCGGCCACCAGCGCGGCGACGACGCCGACGGTCAGGGAGACGCGCAGGCCGTAGACGCTGCGCAGCAGGAGGTCGCGGCCGACGTCGTCGGTGCCGAAGGGGTGGTCCCAGGACGGCGGGATCAGCCGGGCGGTCAGGTCGATGGCCTGCTGGTCGAGGGGGAAGAGCGGGGGCACGAGCAGGACGGCCGCCACAGCGGCGGCGACCAGTACGGCGGACGTGGTGACGCGGACCCTGCGGGTGCCGCGCCGTTCAGCCGCCGGGGTGTGCCAGGGCTGCTCGGCGGGGTCCGCCGCTTCGGGGGCGGGGTGTTGGGTGGTGGCCATGGGGATCACATCTCGTCGTGGCTGACGCGGGGGTCGGCCAGGCCGTAGAGCAGGTCGGCCAGCAGGTTGCCCACCAGGACCGCGATCGCGGACAGCACGGTGAGGGCGGCCAGCAGGGGGAAGTCGGACGCGGTGGCCGCGCGCACGGTGGCGGACGCTATGCCCGGCCAGCTGAAGACGGTCTCCACCAGCAGGGCGCCGGTGATGAGTTCGGGTATGCGGGTGCCGATCAGGGTGAGCACCGGGAGGAGCCCGGAGCGGAGGGCGTGGCCGAGGAGGACGGTCCGCTCGTCCAGTCCGCGCGCACGGGCGCCGCGTACCGGGTCCTCGCGCAGGGCGTCGAGCACGCCCTGCCGCACGTACAGGACGAACCAGGGCAGCTGGGATACGGCGAGGACGGACGCGGGCAGGATCAGGTGCCGCAGCAGGCCGCCCGGGGTGACGGCGTCGCTGCCGGGGTCGGTCAGTCCTCCGGCGGGCAGCAGGTCGAGCCGGACGGCGAAGAACCAGATGGCCAGCAGGGCGAGCCAGAACGGCGGCGCGGCCTGGAGGGTGTAGCCGAGCGAGGTGACGGTCCGGTCCAGGAGGCGGCCCGGCCTGCGCGCGGCGGCCACGCCGAGCGCCGTTCCGCCGAGCACGGCGGCCACGAAGGCGACGGCGCACAGCAGCGCGGACCAGCCGAGCCGTTCGCCGATGACCTGGGCGACCGGCTGGCGCAGCGACAGGGAGTGGCCGAGGTCGCCGGTGGCGGCGGAGCGCAGCCATGTCCACCACTGCTCGGCGAAGTTGCCGTCCGCGCCCAGGTTGGCGCGCAGGCGGTCCAGCGTCTCGGCGGACGCGCCGACGCCGCTGCCGACGTACTGGCGTACGGGGTCGAAGGGGGACGCGGCGGCGACGGCGAACATGCCGAACGTCACCAGGGCCAGCACCGGGACGGCGGCGAGCAGCCGCCGCCCCGTGAGCCGTGCCATGGCGCCCCAGGGGAGCGCGGCGGTCACGCGCGGGCCCGCCAGGACTCCACGTTCCACCACGGGCCGTGGCCGAGGCCGTGGTCGTGCGGCTCGGGCTGGGTGGTCACGCCGTCCCAGCGGTCGGCCATCACGTAGACGTGGTCGATGTGGGTGAGGAAGGTGTAGCCGGGGTCGTCGGCCAGCTCGCGCTGGACGGCGTCGTACGCCTCCTGGCGGGCGTCGCGGTCGGCGGTGCGGCGGGCGGCGTCGAGCTGTTCGTCCACGGCGGGGTTGGCGTAGTGCGCCATGTTGTTCCAGCCGTCGCCGGCGAGGCGGGAGTGGAGCAGACCGTAGAGGTCGAAGTCGGGGTCGGCCGGGTTGCCGCCGCCGGAGAGCACGGCGTCCTCGGCGAGGCGGTCGTCGATGACCTCCCAGGAGCCGGACTCGACGGTCGCGTCGATGCCGATCTCGCGGGCGTCGGACGCG
Source organism: Streptomyces sp. NPDC049879 (assembly GCF_044461265.1). NCBI lineage: Bacteria > Bacillati > Actinomycetota > Actinomycetes > Kitasatosporales > Streptomycetaceae > Streptomyces > Streptomyces sp. NPDC049879. The sequence goes on from NZ_JBITKT010000008.1 coordinate 227,224, forward strand.
TAGGCGAGGGCGTGGTCCTGGCGCAGGCGGTCGCCCGCCGGGTACCAGAGGGTGAACTCGGCGCGCTGGCCGTCCCGTTCGCGGATGCCGTCGTCGCCCTCGGTCCAGCCGGCCTCGTCCAGGATGCGGCGGGCCTCGTCGGGGTCGTAGGCGCGTTCGGTGCCTTCGGCGAACCAGGGGCTGGTCGTCGGCACGGGGCCGTACGCGGGGCGTCCCGCGCCCTGGAGGATGCCCTCCACCATCAGCTCGCGGTTCACGGCGACGTCGAGGGCGCGGCGGACGGCGGTGTCGCCGGTGACGGGGTTGCCGGTGGGGAGGGTCACGGCGCGGAAGTCGGCGCTGACGGCGTTGTACGTGACGAGGCCCTCTTCGTCCGCGAAGCCCTCGGCGAGGCTGGGCGGGAGGACGGCGGCGTCGATGTCGCCGGAGCGCAGGCGGGTGGCGCGGACGTCGTCGTCGGGGATGATCGCCATGGTGAGGCGCTCGACGGTGGGCGCCCCGGCCCAGTAGTCCGGGTTGGCGCGCAGGCTGATGCGCTCGCCGGGGGTCCAGTCGGTGAGGACGTACGGGCCGGTGCCGACGGGCTCGGTGTTGTACGGGCCGGTGTTGGCGTCCTGGCCGCCCGCCGCGTCGGCGGAGGCGATGGGCAGGACGGTGCGCTCGGCGAAGGGCGCGTACGGGTAGGCGAGTTCGAAGACGACGGTGTGGTCGCCCTCCGCGCGGACGCTCTCGATCGGGTCGAGTTCGTCCTTGTAGGGGTAGTTGGTGCCGTCGTCGAGGACGGTCTCGTAGGTGAAGACGACGTCGCGCGCCGTGAAGGGGCTGCCGTCGCTGAACTCGACGCCCTCGCGCAGCGCGTACGTGTACGTGAGCCCGTCGTCGCTGACCTGCGGCAGCGCGGTGGCGAGCGCGGGCTGGAGCGCCAGCTCCTCGTCGTGGCGCAGGAGGCCGTCGAAGATCTTCGAGTTGCCGTCCTTGCCGTAGCCGAGGAGCGGGCTGAGCGAGTCGGGTTCGGTGGCTATGCCGACGACGAGCGTGTCCTGCCCGTCCGGCGCGCCGCCACCGCCGCCGTCGCCGCCGCTCTCCCCGTCGGACGGGGCGGAGCACGCCGCCAGCGCCAGCAGCGCGGCTGCCGCGGCGAGTGTCGTCCGGAGCGTCCTGACCGTCATGAATACCCCTGCTGAGCCTCGTACGTTGTTGCGAAATCTTCGCAATTAAACAGTAAAGGCGTCTGCGGGGACAGCGGGCCGGGGGCCGGACCTGGTTGTTCGCGCGTCCCTCGTCCCCCGTTTCCCGTGCGTTCCGGGGCTCGGGGCGGCTCGGGAACGCACGGGCGGGGAGCGCGTCACACGGCGGCGGGCGCGCCTCCCAGGCCGTGCGCGGCGAGCCACGCGTACTGGGCACGCTGCTGCGCCGGCCCGCCCCCGCCGTGGTCGCCGAACTCCCACACGGACATGTCCGCCGCGCCCCCGTACCGGTTGTAGGCGGCGTAGACCGTGGACGGCGGGCACACCGGGTCCATCAGCGCCACGCTGAACAGCGCGGGCGCGCTCGCCCGCGCCGCGAAGTGCACACCGTCGAAGTACGCCAGCGTGCCGAACACCCGCTCCCCCGCCTCCCGCCGGTGCCGCTGCAGGTACTGGACGATCTCCATGTACGGCCCGGCCGACGCGACATCCGCACCCCGTCGGTAGTGGCACAGGAACGGTACGTCCACGAGGGCACCCGCCACCGCGTCCCCCGCCAGCCCCGCCGTCGCCAGCGCCAGCCCACCGCCCTGACTGCCCCCGGAGACCACCACGCGCGAGGCGTCCACGTCAGGGTGCTCACGCAGCACCTCCACGGCCCGCACGCAGTCGGTGACCACGCGCCGGTAGTAGTGGTCCTCTGGGCTCTCGATGCCCCGCGTCATCATCCCGCCCACCCACTGCGCCGAACGCGCGCCTACCGGGTCGGGGGTGTCGTGCCCCTGCCCGCGCGTGTCCACCACGAAGTGGGCGTACCCGGCGGAGACCCACTCCAGGTGCTCGAAGTGCAGACCGCGCCCACCGCCGTAGCCGATGTAGCTGATCACGGCGGGCAGCGGCCGTGCGGCGCCGCGGGGCAGCAGCAGCCAGCCCGCTATGGGGTGCCCGCCCCAGCCGGGGAAGCGCACGTCGTACACCTCCGCCGACATCAGCGGTGTGTCCTCCACGCGCCGGAAACCGGGCGGCGCACCGGCCGCCTCGCGTGCGTCGCCGAGCGTCTCCGTCCAGAACGTGTCGAAGTCGCCGGGGGCCTCGACGGCGGGCCGGTAGTCGCGGAGTTCGTCGATCGGCATATCGGTCAGCGGCATGCTTCCCGCCCTTTCCTCGTAGGTGCCGCCGGAAAGCTACGCGCCGCCGCGTGCCTGGTCAACGGCCGTTCGGCAGCCCCCGGACGGCCCCGGATGGTAGGCAGGGCGCATGGACTGGATCGCCGACCCCGACGCCTGGCTCAGCCGTCTGGTACTCCAGCGCGGACTGGCCGTCGTGTACCTGATGGCATTCCTCTCGACGGCGCGCGAGTTCCCCGCGCTCGCGGGCGAACGGGGCCTGGCCCCCGCGCCCGCCTTCGCGCGCCGCGCCCCGGGGCTCTTCCGCTGGTGGCGGTACACGGACCGGCGGCTGCTGGCCGTGGCCTGGACGGGCGCCGCGCTGTCGGCCGCCCTGGCGGCGGGCCTCGCCGACATCGTTCCGCTGTGGGCGTCGATGCTGCTGTGGGCCGTGCTGTGGGCGCTGTACCTGTCCGTCGTGAACATCGGCGGCGTCTGGTACGCGTTCGGCTGGGAGTCGCTGCTGCTGGAGGCGGGCTTCCTGGCCGTCTTCCTGGGCAATGACGACGTCGCGCCGCCCACGTTCGGCATGTACCTCATGGTGTGGCTGGCGTTCCGCGTCGAGCTGGGCGCCGGGCTGATCAAATGGCGCGGCGACCCGTGCTGGCGCGACCTGACCTGCCTCTGCCACCACCACGAGACCCAGCCGATGCCGGGACCGCTCAGCCGCCTGTTCCACCTGCTGCCCAGGCCGCTGCACCGCGTCGAGGCGGCGGCCAACCACGTGTGCCAGCTGATCGTCCCCTTCGGACTCTTCCTCCCCCAGCCCGTCGCCACGTGGGCGGCGCTGCTGGTGATCGTCACGCAGCTGTGGCTGGTGGCCTCGGGGAACTTCGCCTGGCTGAACTGGCTGACGATGCTGCTCGCCCTCGCCGCCGTCCACCCCGCGCGCCTGCCGTTCCTCCCCTCACCACCCGCCGGCCAGGAGGACGCGCCGCTGTGGTTCAGCGTCATGGTGTGGGCCGTAGCGCTACTGGTCGCCGTCCTGAGCTACCAGCCCGTGCGGAACCTGTTCTCCCGGTACCAGTCGATGAACCGCACCTACAACGGCCTGCACCTGGTCAACACGTACGGCGCCTTCGGCAGCGTCACGCGGGTACGGCACGAGATCGAGCTGGAGGGCACGCGCGACGGGGAGCACTGGCGGGCGTACGGGTTCCACGGCAAGCCGGGGGACGTGCGACGGGTCCCGCGCCAGTTCGCGCCGTTCCACCTGCGGCTGGACTGGCTGATGTGGTTCGCGGCACTGAACCCGTCCGTCCCCCGCCCGTGGATGCGCACCCTGATCCGGCGCCTCCTCGACGGCGACCCGGCGATCCTGCGCCTGCTCCGCGTCAACCCATTCCCCGACGCACCCCCGGCACAGATCCGCGCCCGCGTCTACCGCTACCGCTTCTCGACCCACCGGGAACTGCGCGAGACGGGCGCACGCTGGCAGCGCACCTACACCCACGACCACATCCCACCGACCCCGGCCAGCGGCGATTAGGCAAGCACCCACACGGATGCGGTATGGTTCTGCTGCGCGGTCGGCGAGGGGAAACCCCGAGCCGGACAAGCACCGGGACGTGGCGCAGTTTGGTAGCGCACTTGACTGGGGGTCAAGGGGTCGTGGGTTCAAATCCCGCCGTCCCGACAGAGAAATGCCTCATCGGCGGGCACCTACTCTTCTTAGTAGGTGCCCGCCGATTAGCGTGCGTGACTCACTGCGTGACTACCGCTCCGGGGTCGGCGGCGTAGCGAAGATCTTGTCCATGGCCGTCGCTCCGGTCTGGATCACCGGGCGGATCTGCTTCCGGTAGACCCTTTCAGTGACGGCCGTGCCGGAGTGACCGACCAACCGGGAGATCTCTTCGAGCGGGATGCCCTTGTCGGACAGGATCGAGACGAACGACGTTCTCGTCTTCCGAGTCGTCCAGTCGTCCCGCGTCAGCTCGTGCGGTGTCGCCTTGATCGTCGGCATCTGCGGCGTCCGGCTCGGTGCCGACAGCCGGCGTGAAGACCAAGAAGCGGAGTGCCGACCTGTCCAGGACGGGGGAAGCCAGCCCGTAGGCCCCTCGACACCGCCGCCAAACCGGCCGAGGATGCGGGGTCCCTCCGGTGGCGGTCGCTCCGAGCCCTTTCTCCCTTCATGACACTCCGTCACACTATCTTCGTGACCGAAGCGGTATCGATTACCCGTGCGCGGCCGATCGTGGGCGACCTCGCACGCCGGGTCGCCACCACCCGTGAGCCCATCGTCCTGACCGACCGCGGCCGGGCCATCGTCACCATCGTGCCCCTGCCCCTGGGGCGCGCCGACGACCCCGGCGGCAGACCCGAGGAAGCGGCCGGAACGGCGCCCACCGGATGAGCAGCCCACAACGGCGCATCGCCGGCCAGTACCGTCTGGTACGCGAGCTGGCCGGAGGCGGCTTCGGCCGCATCTGGCAGGCCCACGACGAACTCCTGGACGTCGATGTGGCAGTCAAGGAGGTGTGGTTCCCTCCCGCCATCGACCCGGCCGAGCACTCCCGGCGGCTCGAATACGCCGCGCGGGAGGCCCGCAACGCCGCGAAGCTGCGCGGTCATCCGCACATCGTGCCGGTCTACAGCGTCGTCATCGAGGACGACCGGCCGTGGATCGTGATGGAGCTGGTCCGCGGCGGTTCGCTGGCAGACCGGCTGGTGCGGGGTCCGCTGCCGCCGAAGGAGGTGGCCGATGTCGCGGAGGCGATGCTGAAGGCGCTGGACGCGGCCCACAAGGCCAGGGTGGTCCACCGGGACGTGAAACCGGCGAACATCATGCTTGCCGACGACGGCCGGATACTCCTGACCGACTTCGGTATCGCCGCCCACCAGGACGACACCCGCCTCACCACCGTTGGCAACGTCGTCGGGACGCCGGAATACCTCGCCCCCGAGTGCATCAACGGCGCGGTGGCCGGGCCCGCGAGTGACCTGTTCGCCCTCGGCGTCACGCTCTACCGCGCAGCTGAGGGCAAATCCCCGTTCCGGCGTGAAACGGACACCGCGACCCTGGGCGCGGTGGCGACGCAGCAGCCGCCGCCGATGAAGAAGGCCGACGGCCTCGAATCGCTGATCTTCGGCCTACTGGACAAGGACCCCGAAAAGCGTCTGACGGACGCTGCCGCGCTGGAGAGACTGCGCGGTTGGCGGACGGGCCAGAAGCCCCCGGACGACAGCCCGTTCGTGGTGGTCTGGACGGGCAGAGAACCCCTGGATACCTATGCCGAGAAGCTCCCCGATCAGCGATTCTCGCAGACGTTCACGGGATGGTTCGGAACAAAGAAATTCGCGGTGCCTGAGGTGAGATCGGGCTGGGTCTTGCACGTCGGCCCGGAATACATCATGACCACCGACTCCGCAGAGCGCTATGAATTCACTTGGGACCAGGTCTTGCACATCTCCATCAGGGAGGTCCGGGACTGGGGTCCCCATCAGTTCACCGTGCTCTACCTGACGTTCATGCCGGGCTACGAGTCTCCCATGCTTAAGCCGGCGGGATGGCCCTATCCGAAGACGTCTCCCCCCGAAAGCATCCTGAAATTCCCCGTCTGCGTCCTGGGCCCGATGGCGCCGGAGCAGCGGGCTGAGCTGTCCGAGGCCCTCGGCAGATACGGCGGCAGGCGCTGGAAGCCCATTGCAGGCACTGCCGAAAAGTTCATCACAAGGATTCGTGGATGGAGACGGTGAGCGTGGCGCCTGGGGACTCGCAGTCGGCGGTCGAGTAGGAATCATGCAGAGCTCCAAGTGGCGATGCCATCAGCGAGTCCCGTTCGTTGTCTCCGGCGAGCGGCCCCATCACCTCGGCCCGCCGGACAGCTCTCTCCTGGACTTCGCCGGGCGCGGTGAGTACTCCGCGCTCGGCCACCGGCCCGTCTGCCGAGGCGGCAAGACCATCGGCAGTGCCTGCGTCAGCGACGACTCCACGTTGTCCATGGCCCTCCACCTCCGCGACCAGGAGATGAGCCGGCGCGACATCGCGACCCGACTGGTCATCACCACGGGCGCGAAGAGGGGACAGCACCCCTCACCCGCCACCGTCATGCGGATGCTCCGCGAACACGACGAGCAGGCCGCCTGATCACCCCGCTGCTTCACGGGTGGTGTCTGAGCTAGTGCCGCATCAGGCAACGTTCGCCCTGCTGTGATGTGACGTGCCCTTGATCGATAGGCTTCGAGAACGTGTTCAGGCTGGTGATCCTGGAGGTGCCCTCATGGCCGTCGAGTGGGTTCGGCTCAAGCTCGACCTGGATGCGTTCGACGATGCCCGATTCGAGCCTTACCTCCGACGCTGCCAGCAGGCTGGTATCGAGTTCACGACCATGGCAGCTGTCGGCGACACGGTTGAACATCGGCGTGCGCTTTACGGCCTGAACAAGACATGCTCCGCCGACATCCCGGAGCGGGGGGAATTTTACACGTTCGACGAGTACCTCGCCCAGCGCATCGAGACTCCGACCTACGATGCCCAAGGTGTCGTCCTTGCCGTGGACGGTGGGTCATGGGTCGGCATGGCAACCACGTCGCTCCAACCCGAAGGGCACGCCCTCAGCGAGATGACCGGGCTGCTGGCCAGCCATCGGGGAAGGGGAATCTCGCTGGCCATGAAGCTCCTGGCCATCGGTTTCGCGCGTTCTCACGGAATGCACTGGCTGCGGACCTTCCACCACCCTGACAACGCATCGGCCATCGGCATGAACCGCCGGCTCGGCTTCGTCAACGCCGAGCCACGAGTTGCAACCACGTGATGGTCTTGCACGTCAGGCGACATTCGCCCTGCGCACAACTCTCCGCAGACGCTCGTCGGTGGCGTGCTTGTTCCGCCAGATGATGTAGCGGCGGATCATCCTGCCCTGTTCCTTGTGGTCGGCGTGGTCGGTGCCGTCGAGGGTGAAGTAGCGCAGGGCCGTGAGAGCGCCCTCGGACAGCGATCGGGAACCGCCTGGCGGCGGACCCGCGATATCCGTACTGGGCGGGGCTTTCGACGGTGAGCACCGCCGAGTCGCCTGGGTCGAGCGGTACATCCATCGTCCGCAGGTCGTGCCCGATGAACCGTGGGTGACGGTCTTGATCAACGTCTGCGGGCCTGCCCTGCTGCGGACACCTCGCGCATGGATGTACGCACACGACGACTTGCCACACCAGCCGGAGGTCTCCGTACACCTGGCGGAGGACCGGGCCGACCGTGTGCACGAAGTCAGCGAGGTGCGATTCGCCCCCGACGACCGCCTGGACATCGTCTACGCCTGGGGGACATGGCATGCGGAATGCCGGCTGTGGCTGCCCACGGCCGAACGCCCGGCGCTTCGGCAGACATGGCTGACCCGTCCCCGGGTAGCGATTGCGCGAAGGGCGGGGCGCGTATCTCATGACCAGCCACTCTGCCCGTCAGGTATGTGGCGAGAGCGCGGGTTTGTTGCGTTCCATACTGGCGAGTAGTCGTCGCACGGGTACGGTGCCGGGGTCGGCCACGGCGGCGTGTGGGCGTGTGACCTTCCATCCGAACCCCTGTTGCGACACGACCCCAGCCTCGCACCCATCTGCTGTGCCGGATCGTCGGCGATGCGTGCGGGTGTCCGGTGGACTGCGGCTGCTGCTGAGCCGAGTGCCGGGTGAATCCTCCAGTGCGGCATCGTGATCTGAGCCATGAGGCTGGACTCGGGTGAGAGCAGGAACGGCGACCGCGTGACCCTGGAATGGGGGTTGCAGGGCGCGGCTGGGCCTGCCGCCGTCGGGGACGAGTGGCCGTGCGCGGCGGTCGGGTGGGTGGGTGGGTGGGGTGTGCGGAAGTGTGGGGGATGGGTGGAGCGTCGCGTGGTTCGGTGTCTTCCGCTTCAGCTGCGCCGTAATTAATCTCAAGTGACAAGCACATGAGTATCCGTCACCGAGGGCTGGGGCACCACTCAGTCGTCCAGAGAATGGTTGGCTCCGATGACAGACCCCACGAGCTCATCTGTGCGCCCCGCCCCCGGAAGACCCAAGACCGCCAAACGGTTCGACTGGGGCGGCCTGAAGGCGGACCTGCGCGCCGCGGTACCCGACGCCAGCCTCGCGCTGGTCATCACCGGCCTCATCTTCTGGTGGCTGTGGGCACGGATCGAGAACGGCAGCTCGCCGAGCCTGCGGATCATGCCGCCGTTCGAGACACCGTCCGAGTACTGGTGGTACTGGCTGTGCCAGGCCTTCGGCTGGTCCGCGCTGCTGTGGGCCTACATCACCGTCGTCTTCGGACTGCTCAGGTCCGGCAGCCGTCCGCCGTGGCGGTGGATGTCCGCGGCCCGCGTGGAGAAGTGGCACCGCACGACCAGCCTGACCACCATCGGGCTGATGTTCCTGCACATGGCCACCTTCTACGGCGCCGAGCTGCAGACCAACTTCGAGAACCAGCCGATGGGCGAACTGGCCCGCCAGACCCTCGTCAAGGTCTTCGTGCCCGGCGGCTACGCCACCGGGACGGGCCGGATCGCCATCCTCATCGGCCTGCTCGCGTTCTACCTCGCCATCATCCTGGGGCTGGCCTTCTACATCCGCCAGACCACCGGCTCCCGCCTGTGGCGCGCCCTGCACCGCTTCATCATCGTGGTCTACGTGCTGAGCGCATGGCACACCCTCATGTACGGCACGAACGTCTGGTACGACGGCTCCTTCCGCACCTTCGTATGGGCCCTCCAGATGCCGCTCGCGGGACTGCTGCTTCTGCGGCTGCTGACACCGGCCCGGCCCAGTGAACGGCTGCGGCTGCGCGGACCCCGCAGGGAGACGCGCCCGCTGCCGCTGACCGCGCGGCTGGCCGGACGGCTCGCGGTGGTGGGCACGGTCGTCGGCCTCGCCGTCGTCATCATCTCAGGGGCCGACGGCGGCAGGAGCGGCGACGGCCACTCGGCCGGACCGTGGCCCGAACGCTGGGTCATCTGGACCGGCCTGCTCGTCTTCACGCTCGCCCTGGTCGCCGTCGTCCACCGGCTGCGGCCCGTCCCCCGCGCGGCGGCCGGCAAGCGGGGCGGGAACACGGACGGGGAGCGGGCCACCGACGAACCGCAGCCCGCCGGCTGACGGAAGACAAACGCGCGTACGGGCGGCGTCCCGGTGACCGCCGGGGCACCGCCCATACGCACGCCGCCGGCCCGTGACCGGAAGCCCGGTCACCAGCTGGCACGCACCATCCGGCCCCGCCGCCACGTGAGCCGGCTGACGTCCTCGGCGAGCCGGAGTGCGGGAAAGCGGCGCGACAGGGTGCCGACCGCCACCCGCAGTTCCGCCTTGGCCAGCTGTGCCGCGACGCAGAAGCGCAGGCCGAAGCCGAAAGCGAGGCGGGGGTCGGGGCGGCGCGACCCGCGCGTCGCGGTCCGCCGAGCCTGGATCAACTCGGGTCCGCGCGGCGCGCTTCCAGCTCCTCAAGGGCCTTGGTCAGGGCAGGCGTCGGTGCGAGATCACAGGCGGCGCGGAGGGCGGCCGTCAGAAAAGTGATCCAGACGTTGACCAGCGCTTCGATGGTGAAGGGACGACCGCCCCTGAGCCAGAGGAGGGCCGTTTCATCGCAGGCGGCGCCGTATCCCCGCATGGACAGCTGGAGCGCCGGCTCGTCGGCGTCGAGGCCGAGCAACTCGCAGATCGCACGGACTCCCTCCCGGCGCGTCGCCTCGAAGGACTCCCAGGCCAGGTCGCCGGTGTCGCCATGACGGAGAACCAGGTTCACCGCGGCGCCCTCGTTCTCGGCCAGGAAACGCAGATGGGCGGCGAGATGCCGACGCAGACGTTCGCCGGCCGGCCCGTGGTGGCTCATCTCCGTGGCGGCGCGAAGGCGGCGGTCGACCTCGCGCACGGCCTCCGCGTAGAGGCTCTCCTTGCCGTTGAAGTGGTGGGAGAGAAGGCCGTGGGCGACCCCGGCCGAGCGGGCGATGTCCCCGACGGTCACCTCGGCGTACGGGCGCTGGGAGAAGTTCGTCAACGCGGCACGCAGCAACTTCTGGCGGGTCTCCTGGGCTGCCAGTTGCCGCCGGGTCGGCGGCTTGCCTGTGACGGGCTGGCGCACTCCCGCTCCTTCCCGACGTGGCCGACTTGTCCCGCCTCAGCGTATTCCAAAGGCCATCCGTCGCGGCACGGCCGGGCGTGGCGACCGAGCTGCGGCCACTTTGGCCGGTTTGGTTGATTGACATTCAATGACTCCCAGTCAACGATATGGCGAGGCGTGTCCGTCCGACGAGAGGACGGAGGGAACGGGGGCCCCGAGGCGGCGCGAGCGCTTCCGAAGGGACTTGCCCGGCGGAAGGGCCGCTGCGGGCTTCCCTCTCCGCACGGCGCGGCAACCCCCTGAGCGCGCCGCGCTTCGCCCGTCCACGACACCGCGGGAAAGGATCACAGCATGGCTCACCACCTGCCGCTCCCGGACAAGGACGACCCGGTATGGACAGCTGCCAACGGGTTCATCGTCCGCAAGGACGGGGGCGTCGTCCGGCTCACCGGACATGAGACGTTCGCGGTCAAGGTCACGGGAGAACAGACCGACGGCGCCTTCGCCTTCATGGACGGTCTCATCGAGCCCGGCCACGGCAACGTCCCCCACATCCACTCGAAGGAGGATGAGGCCTTCTACGTGGCGTCCGGAGAGTTCGAGTTCATCAACGGGAACGAGAAGATCGCAGCCGGCGCGGGCGACTTCGTGTACATCCCCAAGGGCACGCGCCACGGCTTCAGGAACACCGGCTCGGAGCCGGCCAGGCTCCTCGTCTTCTACACGCCCGCCGGGCCCGAGTCCTTCTTCCTGGCATTCGGCGAGACGGAACGCGATCCGGAGCCCTGGCCGGACGAGAAGTTCGGCGAACTGGTGGACATTCTGGGCGCCCACAACATGGTGCTGCTCCCGGCCGACCACGACTGGGACTGAGCCGCGACGGACACCCGGTCCACGCGCCGCGGGTGAGGTCGGCTCGTCCGAGTGTGTGGCGTCCCGGAGCACCGCCGCGCTGATCCACCCGCCCCGCAGCCCGGCGGACAGCCAGGCCATCAGACCGCCGACTGCCCCGGATAGAAGGGCCGTTCAGCCAGCGACTGCACAACGCCCGAACCGCTGTACAGCTCCCCGATCCGAAAGCCACACGAACCCGAGCGGCAACATCTCCTCTCTCCTTTCCCCCGGCACAACCGACGACCCTGCCGACATCCGTCACCGCCGGGGGAGCACAGAAGCCCCACCACCTGGCCGACGGTCTATCCCGCCCTCCCCCGATGCACCGGGCGGCCGGGAACGGGCTGTCGGAGGTGCTGCACGGGCCAGTGGCGGACGCCGAGCCCGTCGCAATACGGGTTTCTGGCGCGCACATGCCCGTAGCGTGGCAGCCGGCCCCTGGTCGCCCGGACGGCGGGGGCCTTGGCGTCTCGCGACGGAGACGACAGCGGGGGACGGTAGGCAGGGGAGTCATGTCCGACGCAGACACCAGCGGCTCAACGACCGACGGCCCTCTCACGACGCACCGGATCGACATCGGCGGCAGCACCACCGGCCCCGTGGTCGCGGGCGACCACAACGTGGTCGTGGACGCACAGCACGGCTCGCGGGTGACCGTGGTGATGGGGCCCGAACGGCCTCGCCCCCGGCGACGACAGCAGGTCGCGCTGCTGCCCCGGTCCATAACGCGTCCGGTGGGACGGGAGAACGAGACGCGGACGCTGGCGGCGGCAGTCCGCGCCGGTGGGCCGGCCCAGCTGTGGGGGCCGCCCGGGATCGGTAAGACCACGCTGTTGCGCCACGCGGCGCTGGTGTTGCCGCCCGGGCCGGACGGGGTGGTGTTCCTGGGCGGCGCCCACCGGGACATCGGGGACCTCGCCCAGGAGCTCTTCGAAGCCTGCTACGAGGGTCCCGGATACGCACCGACCCGGACCGAGCTGCGGCGGCTGATGACCGACGTGCGGGTGACCGTCTACGTGGACGACGTCGATCTGTCCTCCGATCAGCTGCTGGAGCTGATGGACGCGGCACCCGGCGCCACGTTCGTCGTCGCCGGCGCCGAACGGTCGCTGTGGGGCGACGGCACGGCGCTGCAACTGGGCGGCCTGACACCGGCCGCAGGTCTTGAGCTGCTGGCCCGGGAGTTGGGCGGCGCGCTGCCGGAGGGGGAACGCGAAGTGGCCGACGCGCTGTGCCGGGTCGCGTCCGGCCGGCCGCTGCCGCTGCTTCGTGCGGCAGCGGTGGCGGTGGAGTCCGCCTCGGCGGGTGGCGGCAGGCTGCCGCGCCCCGGCGAGGTCGCGGCCCTGCTCCCGATGCTGCTCGACCACCTGGCGTCTGACGCGGCGGTCATGCGAGTGCTTCACCTGCTGGCGACCCTCGACGGGGCCGAGGTGGCACCCGCGCACGTCGGGGCTTTGACGGAAGAGGCGGAGCCCGAGGCTGTGTGTGACCGCCTGGTGCGTCTGGGCTTGGCAGGGGCAGGTCAGTACGGCTATCGCGCCGTCGCCGACACCCTGCCAGAGCTGCGCCGTCGTTTCCCAGCTCCGTTCTCGGCCGAGCGACTGTGTGACCACTTCATCCGGTGGGGAGCGCTGGGGACGACCACACCGGTGGAATTGGCGGTTCACGGCGGGGTGCTCGAAAAGGTGGCCGAGCTGGCCGAGTCGGCCAGGCGCCCGGAGCTGGCGGTGCGGCTCGCGCGGGCCACGACGCCGGGGTTGGCCCGCTCCCTGCGGTTCGGTGCGTGGGGGCGACTGATCGGCCGCGGCTGGCAAGCCTCCCGCGCTGCCGGTGACCGGCGGGCCGAGGCGTACTTCCTCCACGAGGAGGCCGTGCGGGCCCTGTTGATCGGCAGGCGGGCCGCTTACACGGCGCTGCTCGCGCAGTCGGCGTGGCTCGGATACGAGTTGGGCGCGGAAGACGGCGGGAACACGGCCGCCACGGGCGACGACTCAGGCACCGGGCACCTGGGGGGACCCGGCGGCGAGGCAGGGGCCGACACGGGTCCTGGGCGTTCCGATTTCGATGTCGACCGCTACATGGGGGACAACGGCTTCGGGCCCGCTGCCCCCAGCGCTCCCGACGGCCACGGCTTTGCGGCCCAGCCGTCCGGGCCGGTCGGCGGCGAAGGCCCCTGGGGCGGCGCCACCGTCGACGGCGGGACAGCCGACGGCGCGGACTTCTTCCCCGTGCAGTCGAACAGCGCCGTCGAAGGCTCCTGGGGCGGCGGGGCGAACGCCCCGTCCAGCGGTACAGCCGCCGGGGCAGGGGCCGGGGCCGGGGCGGGGGCAGGGACGGGCGTGAACGCGGCAGCCGCAGCCGTTGTCTCCCTGATCGTCGGCTGCGCGCTCTTCGTCGGTCTGGGCTACGCCATCAGCGCGGCTACCGGCGACGACGAAAGAACGCCGTCCGAAATCGCGCAAGACGACGCGGTGCCGATCCCGACATTCACGTTCTCCCTCCCGGACGAGCCGACGGACACCCCGACCGAATCGGCTCCGACGAGTCCGCCGGGGTGCGACCAGCGGGGCGACGCGCATTCCGCCTACAGCGAGGCGATGTCCGAGGCCCCGCTCACGAATCCCGGTCACGATCAAGCGTGGGCCGGCGCCACGCACCAGCTCGCCGATGACCTGGCGGCAGCGGCCCGAGCGGCGACCGATCCGGCGATCCAGGCCGCGATCCAGGAGGAGTCCTCCGACCAAGCCGCCCTCGCGACCGCGATCACCAATGATGATGCCGCGGCCGTGAGCACGTACAACCAGGAGGTGTACGACGACGGGGGTGTGGTGATCGACCTCTGCTACGGGTGAAGACCCCGGTCCAGCGTCCCGTCCTCGGAGAGCCCATGTGAACCCAGCCCGTGGTGACGGACGAGGTGGGCTGCGCATCCGCGCGGAATCCGGACCGGGCAACCGGCACATCGGCTGACCGCGTTCCCACCTGTCCGAGGGATACCAGGACACGCCCTGCATGCTCGACCTCGCGCGACGCGGTGACCGGCACGGTGTGGAAGGTCAGCTGACGGTGCACCACAGCGACCACAGGTCCACCGGCGTCCTTCTCGGCTGCTCAGAGTCGTCCAGGGAGCAGCCCGCGCGTGCGGGGAGCAGATCGCCTGGCGGACGATGTCCGCGACGGCCAAGCTGCTCCCCGCACATGCGGAGTCACACAACTCGGGGCAGCCCATAAGGCAAGGGATCACCATCAGCTGCCGAACTTCAGTCAGGCAGACCCAAGCCGGTCGGACGCGGGCGTCGACAGAGGGGAGGGAAGGGGCGGGGTCAGGCGGGGTGCGAGCTGATCAGTATGCCGATCTTGTCTATTCGGTGTTCCGGGTTGTCGAATTCGTCGGACCAGAAGTTCCCGACGGCGTGGTCCTCCTGGGTGGCGCACGTTGAAAGGGTGATCACGGCCTCGTCAGGGGTGCGCCCGGGATAGCCGGGGACGGCGGCTCGTTGCTCCGCCAGGGACTGCTCCGAACGGAACGACGTCCGCCTGGTCTCATACACCTCGTACACGAAGACGCGCTCCTCGGTGGCCACTTCGACTCGTGCGCCGTTCTCGAGGTCGGGTATCGAGAAGAACGGTGCCCCGGCCGAGTTCCGATGCGCCGTCACCTGGTAGTTGCCGATCCCTCCCGGCCCGACTCCTCCGGACGGGCCGTGCGGGCTGGCCGCTATGCCGCGGTCCTGTATCACCGTTCCCGGACCGTCGTCGGTCTGCCCCTGATAGGGCTGGATGCGCAGGCGCTCGATATCGATGTCCGGAATCGTCAGGTAGGCCTCCTGCGGGCGGCCGTCGCCGGCGGGCGGCGCTTCGGCCTCGCCGCTCGGGTCCTCGCTGGGAGCCGGCGTCTCGTCGGCGGCATCGTCGGAAGGCGGGGGTTCCTCCGCAGGGCTCGGGTCCTGGCTGGGGGCCGGCGCCTCGGCGGCGATATCGCTGGAGCCCTGTCGGTTGTCCGACGCGGACGGGGTCTCGTCGTTGCTTAAGGTGCATCCGCCGATGGTCATGAGGAGGGTGGTCAGTCCGGCGACGCATAAGGTGGTGAGGCTGCGCGGACGCTTGGCAACGGGCTCTGGTGCGTGGGGTTTGTGTCTTGTCCACATGATGCTGCTCGTTTCGGGTCGGGATCGCCAGGAGACGACGGGACACGGGTATGGAGGCGCCGAGCACCGCCGTCGGCGGCTGCGGGCGCCGGTCGCGGGGCGACGGGCCTGTGAGGGCGGCGGTCAGGTCAGGCCGCGTTGGAGGAACGCGACGCTGTCTGCCATGGGCTGGACGGACTGCGGTTCGAAGGCGTGGCGCTCCTCGCGGTATCGGCTGGACGGTACGGCGCACGAACTCACGCGACGGGCATGGCTCGTTGCGGGTGCCCCGGATCGTCAAGACGGACACGGTGACGCTGTCACAGTACGGTCGGGTCGGCACGGCTCGCCAGGCCACGGAGCTTTCGCCGGGTCTGCCGTGGCGGCTCACGCAGCTCCGGAGTGGACATCTCATCACGGCGCACTGCGCACTGCCGCCCGACGGCGACCGTATCCACGCCGACACCCGCCTGCCCTCCGGCGGCACCGGCGCCCGGGGGCCGGTTCGTACACTGACAAGGGTGGAGGACCATTCGACCACCATGATCGAGGCACGTCCGGCCCCCGCCTTGCGGCGGTACGTCGGCTCGTATGCCGGTTTCGACCTTCGCGGGTTCCCGGCGGGGGTGCACTGCGGGCCGCCGGGGCGCATGCTCACCGCGGTGATCAGCCTGTCCGACCCGTTGGAGGTCGCCGCGGGCGTGGACGACGGGTCGCCGGTCACCCGGTTCGGCAGCGTGGCCGGTGGTCTGATGTGCCGGTCCGTCGCGATCCACCATGACGGACGCCAGCAAGGCGTGCAGGTGTCGCTGACACCGCTCGGGGCCCGGGCCGTCTACGGCGTGCCCGCCGCCGGGCTCGCCCACCGGCTGGTGCCGCTCGACGAGCTTCTCGGAGCGCTCGGCACCGAACTGGTCGACCGGCTCCGGGCGGTGACGGCCTGGGCCGCGCGGTTCGCCGTGCTGGACGAGCTGCTCCTGCGAGCCGTCCGCCGCGGCGCCGGCGGCGACCCCCTGTCCGGGGTCCGCCCCGAGGTGGCCGAGGCCTGGCGCCTCCTCGTCGCCGCGCGGGGACGCGTCCAGGTCGGGGCGGTGGCCGCGGAACTGGGCTGGAGCCGCCGGTACCTCACCGACCGGTTCCGCGATGAGGTGGGCCTGTCGCCGAAGACCTTCGCCCGAGTCCTGCGCTTCGAGCACGCGCACGAACTGGCGACGGCGCACGACCCGCTCCCGTGGGCCGAGGTGGCGACCGTCTCCGGCTACGCCGACCAGGCCCATCTCGTGCGCGACTGGCGCGAGTTCACGGGCCGGTCGCCCACGGTCTGGCGTCGGGGCGAAGTCCTCCTCAAGGCCGGGTAACCGCCCGCCGTGTCGGCTTCCGTTCCCTTTCCTTCAAGACCGCCCGGGCGCTGACCTGTGACGATCACCGGCATGAGACTTGTCGACCACGAACGCAACGCCATCGACCTGCGGACCACCCCCGTGCACCTCGGGCTGGGATCGAGCGCGAGACCCATCGAGGGCTTCGCCTGGGACCCGGAGGTGCTCCAGGCCTACAGTGCCGCCGTCGCCGCGGACGGCGCCGAGGGCCGGATGGTGACGGTCATCGACGACGACGGCCCCGGCGACCACTGGGAGCGCCACCCCTCCGGCGAGGAAATGGTCGTCTGCCTCAGCGGGTCGGTGACGGTCACCCGTGACGTGGACGGGGTGACCGACCGCGTCGTGCTGGGGCCGGGCGAAGCCACCGTCAACCCGGCCGGGGCATGGCACGCGGTCGACATGGCGGGGCCGGGGACCATCCTGACCATCACCCCCGGCCTCGGCACCGAGCACCGTCCCCGGACCGGCACCGGCCCGACCGACCACGCCGGTACGCCCGGCCCCCAGACGCCGTGACGACACGCGTCGCCTGCCTCGGCGACAGCCTCACCCGCGCGCAGATCAGCACCGACTACCTGGGCCTCGTCGAACGGCGCCACCCTCCGGGCGAGGTGCGGCTCGCCCGCTTCGGCGGCAACGGCGACTTCGCCTACAACCTCCTGCGGCGCCTCGATGCCGTCGTCGCGGACCCACCCGACGTGATCACCGTGCTGATCGGGACCAACGACGCCCGGGCGAGCCTCGCCGGCTACCCCGTCGAGCAGGCCATGAAGCGCAAACAGCTCCCCCAGCGCCCGTCGGACGGCTGGTTCCAGCAGTGCCTGGGAACCATCGTCGAACGGCTGCGCGCGGAGACCGACGCGACGATCGGTCTGCTGTCGCTCCCGGTCCTCGGCCAGCGACTCGACGGAGCGGCGGCGCAGGCATCGCAGGCGTACAGCCGGTTGATCGCCGAGGTCGCCACCGCCAACGCGGCGGCCTACCTCCCGCTCCACGAACGCCAGGTCGAGGAGCTGCGCCGAGCGGACCCGTCGCCGGTCCCCTACCGGGAGCCGACGCCCGCAGCGGGCCTCGGCGTCTTCATCCGACACGCCGTGCTCCGCCGCAGCCTGGACACGATCTCGCGCCGCCGGGGTCTCGTGCTGACGACCGACCACATCCACCAGAACAGCCGCGGTGCGGCCCTCGTCGCCGAGGTCATCGACACCTGGCTGCCGACCGGGAGCGCATAGCCGGTTCCGAGGCCCCTTGCGGCTGTGCGCCGTTCCTCTCCCTGTCGGGGGAGGCAACGACGACCGGCCGTCTCGAAGACTCTCGGCTGCCACGACAAAACCACCACGCCCAAGGCACCGGCACCAGGAGCGCCGGACTCACCGCACGGGCCGGGTCGCCCTTCAGGCACGACCCGGCCCGTGCGCCTCGGGCGGCCGCCGCTGCCGACAGCCATCGGCCCATTTCCCCATCGAGCACATCGGCGTGAGCGACAAACCCTGGCGCTCGTCGGCCGGGGCGGAAGCACGCTGCGCAGGGAGGTCCGCGGTCGCGGCGTAGGCCGTGGCCGGACCTAGGAGAGTTCCTTGCGCATCAGCGTGCACATCGTTTCGTAGCGGTGCAGCGATCCATCCGGGGCTTGCTCGTCCCACGAGTCGGGCCGGCGGTCGTACGCGACATAGCCCAGTCGTTCGTACAGCGCCCGGGCCCGGGGGTTGTTCTCCTCCACGCCGAGTTCGGCCTGCCGCAGACCGCGGTTCCTGATCCGGAGTTCCGCGGCTCCGACGAGGAAGGTGCCGATCCCGCACGACTGCAATGCCGGATGGACGGCCAGCTGCCACAGGGTGCCGACGCCCTCCTTGACCCGGTAGTCGACGCCCCCCTTCGCCACGGGAATGTCCGTCGCAGGGCAGACCGCGAGGTAGTCGACCTCGCCGAGCCGGGCACGCTCCAGCTGCGTCGCGACGCCGGCCAAGTGGAGCGCGGACCCCGACCATCCGCACGACACGAGGTCCGCGTGCACGAAATCGCGTGCCGACAGCTTCACCACCACGTTGGTCACCTTCACCGCCTCCGGCCAGCCAGCCTCCATTCCAGGCGTGCGGGACGCAAGGCCGTTTCCCGTCCGTGCGGCCGCCGACGCGATCCTGTGCGGCGCATGGACATGACATCGCAGGCGTGCTGTCATACCAAGAACGCACATTTACGCGTTCGAAACAAACATCAATCGTCGCCCTCACACATGCGTGACGCGTCTCCCCCTCTTTGGAGAGTCCCATGCCACTGAACCGGCGTGAGTTCGCCTCGCTGGCCGCGCTGGTCGCGGCAGGGGTCGCGGGGTTACCCCCGGCGCTCGCGGCCCCCGCCGCCGCCGCGTCTGTCCGCCTCCCGCCCGCACCCGGCGGCCGGTACCACCCGAACGCCGCCCCGCTCGGACCCACTTCCCTCCTGAGGCTGCCGCCGGCCGCCGTCACCGCCCGCGGGTGGCTGGCCGAGCAGCTCAGGCTCCAGCTGGAAGGGCTGTGCGGGCGGCTCGACGAGGCGTCGCACTTCCTCGACTTCACCACGTCCGGCTGGGTGCACCCCGACCGCGGCGGCTGGGAGGAGGTCCCGTACTGGCTGCGCGGATACGTCGACCTCGCCATCGCCACACGCGACCCCGACGCGCTCGCCACCTCCCGCCGCTGGCTCGACGCGATCCTCGCCACCCAGCGCTCCGACGGCTCGTTCGGGCCCGCCGCGCTGCGCACCTCGCTCGGCGGCGGCCCGGACTTCTGGCCCTTCCTGCCGCTGCTCCAGGCCCTGCGCTCCTGGCAGGAGCACACGGATGACACCCGTATCGTCCCGTTCCTGACCCGCTTCCTGCGCTACATGAACGCGCAGGGCGCCTCCGCGTTCAACCAGAGCTGGGTGTCGCTGCGCTGGGGCGACGGACTCGACTCCGTCGTCTGGCTCTACAACCGGACGGGCGAGTCCTTCCTGCTCGACCTGTACGACAAGATCCACCGCTACGGGGCCGACTGGACCGGCGCCCTCCCCAACAAGCACAACGTCAACATCGCCCAGGGCTTCCGCGAGCCCGCCCAGTTCGCGCTGCGCTCCGGTGCTGCGGCCGACACACAGGCCACGTACACCACGTACGGCGATGTCATGCGGCGCTACGGCCAGTTCCCGGGCGGGGGATTCGCGGGCGACGAGAACATCCGCGACGCCCACACCGACCCGCGCCAGGGCTTCGAGACCTGCGGGGTCGTGGAGTTCATGGCCAGTCACGAGCTGCTCACCCGGCTCACCGGCGACCCCGTGTGGGCCGACCGCTGCGAGGAGCTGGCGTTCAACCTGCTGCCTCCCTCGCTCGATCCGCAGGGCAAGGCCGTCCACTACATCACCAGCGCGAACAGCGTCGATCTGGACAACGTGCCCAAGTCGATGGGGCAGTTCCAGAACGGCTTCGCCATGCAGTCGTACCGCGCGGGCGTCGATCAGTACCGCTGCTGCCCGCACAACTACGGAATGGGATGGCCCTGGTTCACGCAGGAACTGTGGGCCGCGACCCCTGACAACGGGCTGTGCGCCGCGATGTACGCGCCCTGCTCGGTGACGGCGGAGGTGGCGGACGGTGTGCAGGTCACCGTCCGCGAGGACACCGACTACCCCTTCGGCGACACGGTCACCCTCACCGTCTCGCTCCCCCAGCCCACCGCGTTCCCGCTGGTCCTGCGCATCCCCGGCTGGTGCGACGCGCCCGCGCTCACCGTCGCCGGGCAGCCCGTCACCGCCCCCGCCGGACCGGCCTTCACGACCGTGCGCCGCACGTGGAACAACGGCGACACCGTCGTCCTGCGGCTCCCGCAGCGCATCACGGTCCGCGCCTGGGCGGACAACGGCAACCCCGTCACGGTCGGCCGCGGCCCGCTGAGCTACTCCCTGCGGATCGGCGAGCGGTACGAGCGCACCGGCGGCAGCGACACGTTCCCCGAGTACGACGTGCACGCCGACAGCCCGTGGAACTACGGCCTCGCGCTGGACCCCGCGGACCTGACAGCGGGCCTGGCCTTCAGCGCGACGGGCGGCGCCCTGCCGGCCAACCCGTTCACGCAGGGCACCGTTCCGTACCGGATCACCGCACCGGCGCGGCGGATCGCGGAATGGCGGGCGGACAGCCAGAACGTCGTCGACCCCCTCCAGCAGAGCCCCGCGCGCTCGACCGCGCCCGTCGAGACCGTCACCCTCGTCCCGCTCGGCGCGGCCAGGCTGCGGATCTCCGCGTTCCCGCTCGCCTCGCCGACGGGGAGGCCGTGGTCGGCCCCCGGCGCCGCCTTCCGCATCGGCAACCGGACCAGCGGCAAGGTCCTCGGGGTCGACGGGATGTCCACGGCGGACAGCGCCCAGGTCGTGCAGTTCGGCGACACCGGCACCGCCGACCACCTCTGGCAGCTGCTGGACAACGGCGACGGGTGGTACCGGGTGCGCAACGTCCACTCCGGCAAGGTACTGGCCGTGGACCGTATGTCCCAGGCGGACGACGCGCGGGTCGTGCAGTTCGGCGACACCGGCACCGCCGACCACCTCTGGCAGGTGGTGGACGACGGGGAGGGCTGGTTCCGGCTGCGCAACCGCAACAGCGGGAAGGTCCTGGCCGTGCTCGGCGACTCCGGCGCGGACAGCGTCCCGGTCGTGCAGTTCAGCGACAACGGGAACCTCGCTCACCGGTGGCGCTGGCTGCCCGACGGCGAGGTGCGGATACAGAACCGGCACTCGGGCAAGGTCCTCGGCGTCGACGGGATGTCCCAGGCCGACAGCGCGCAGGTCGTGCAGTTCGGCGACACCGGGACGGCGGACCACCGGTGGACGTTCCTGCCGGACGCGGACGGCTGGTACCGCATCCGCAACAAGCATTCGGGCAAGGTGCTGGGCGTGGACGGGATGTCCCAGGCGGACAGCGCGCGCGTCGTCCAGTTCACCGACAACGGGACCCCCGATCACCAGTGGCGGCTCGTCCACGACGGGGCCGGATACTTCCGCGTCCTCAACCGGCATTCGGGCAAGGTGCTCGGCGTGGACGGGATGTCGCAGGCCGACAGCGCACGCGTCGTCCAGTTCACCGACAACGGAACGGCGGACCACCTGTGGCGCCTGCTGTGACGCCGTGACTGCCACCGGAGGAGCGGCGCCGGCGCCCGGGCCGCGGCCTCGACGCGCAGGTCCTCCGCGACGGCCACGGCCTCCGTGGCCGTCGCGCGGCGGGACCGGCGGCCCGGGAGGGGTCACAGCATCCGGTCGACCAGCCCGTCGACGTAGTCCGGGGTGAGCGGGCCCATCCCGAACAGGACGCGGATGTACATCGGGGCCAGGATGTGGTCCAGCACCTCGAACGCGTCGGGCGCGTCCTCGCCGCGTTCGCGGGCGCGGTCGAGCATGGACTGGAGTTGCCGGGTGCGTTCGGCGCGCAGGGCCTCGCGGGCCTGCGCGCCCTGCTGACCGCTGCCGGCCAGCGCGATGGCGAGGTGCAGCACCGCGGGACCGTCGGGTCCGGTGATCTCGCGGGCCACCTGGGCCGCGTACGTGTGCAGGTCGCCGGAGAGGGTGCCGGTGTCGGGCATCGGCGAACGGGCGTTGAGGCGGGTGAGCGCCACCTCGCCGAGCAGGGCCTCCAGGTTGCCCCACCGGCGGTAGACGCTGCTGTCGGCCACGCCCGCGCGGGCCGCCACCTCGCCGACCGTGAAGTTGCCGTAGCCGCGCTCGCTGATCAGCTCGGTGACGGCCTGGTGCACCTGCGTGCCGACGCGGGCGCTGCGCCCACCGGGCCGCCGGGCCCGCTCCTTCTCGTTCACGCCCCCCACCTTAACGCAGTCAGAGCTTGCGTTTGTGAGGCGAGGTCTCTACAGTCGCCTAACGCAGCAAACGACTGCTTTAAGAGTTCGGGCGCACCACCGGTCGCGCCCGATGACCGGGAGGAATGCCCATGCCGGCTTCGCCCGCGGCCGTAGGCGGCCGTCCGCACCGGGCCGTGCTGCTCACGGTGACGTGCCTGGGCCAGTTCATGGTCCTGCTGGACAACACGATCGTCGGGGCGGCACTGCCCGACATGCAGCACCGGCTGCACACCGAACTGACCGGTCTGCAATGGATCGTCGACGCGTATGTGCTGCTGGTCGCCATGCTGCTGCTGTCCGGCGGTGTCTTCGCCGACCGGTTCGGCCGCAAGCGGGTCTACCTGACGGGCGTGGCGGTGTTCACCGCCGCGTCGGTGCTGTGCTGCCTCGCACCCTCGCTCGGCTGGCTGGTCGCCGGCCGGGTGCTGCAGGGCATCGGTGCCGCGGCGCTGAGCCCGGCCTCGCTCGCGCTGCTCGTCGCCGCCCATCCGGTGCCGCAGGAGCGCGTGAGGGCGATCGGGCTGTGGGCCGGACTCAGCGGAATCGGTCTGGCCGCGGGGCCCGTGGCCGGCGGTGCGCTGACGGACGCTTTCGGCTGGCCCGCCATCTTCCTGGTCAACCTGCCCATCGGCGCGGCCCTCCTGCTGCTCGGTCTGCGATACCTCGAAGAGACCCGCAATCCCGGCGCCGCCGCGATCGACGTTCCGGGCACGGTGCTGTCCGTCCTGGGCGTGGGGACGATGACGTACGGGCTGATCGAGGGCGGCGCACGCGGCTGGACGTCGCCGCCGATCCTGGGCAGCTTCGCCGCCGCGGTGCTGCTCCTCGCGGCCTTCGTCGCCGTCGAGGCGCGCCGCCCGGCGCCGATGCTGCCGCCGCGGCTGTTCCGGCAGCGCCTGTTCACCGTGTCCAACACCGCCATGGTGGTGGTCGGGTTCGCGCTCATGGGCTCGTCGTTCTTCTTCTCCCAGTTCTTCGTGTATGTCCAGGGCAGCTCAGTCCTGCGCGCCGGTCTGCAGACCCTTCCGATGTCCCTCGCCATGGTGCTCGTCAGCCCGTACGCGGGCCGGCTGGCCGCCCGGTACGGCTTCCGCGGCGTGGTCACCGCGGGCCTGGCCCTGGCGGGCCTGGGCCTGCTGGCGCTCGGCACCGTGCACGCCGACACCGGCTACGGGGACGTGTGGTGGCGGCTGGCGGTCGTCGGCACCGGCTTCGCCCTGACCATGTCCCCGCTGACGGGGGCCGCCATCCAGGCAGTCGGCCCGCAGGAGGGCGGCCTCGCCTCGGGCGTCAGCAGCACCACCCGGCAGATCGGCGCGGTGCTCGGTGTGGCGGTGCTCGGAGCCGTCGTCCGCGCCCGGCAGGCCGACGGCGCCTCCTTCGGGGCCGCCCTCGACGACGCCTTCCTCGCGGCCGGGGCCGTCACCCTGGCCACCGCCGTGGTCACCGGCCTGTGGCTGGCAAGGTCCAAGCCCGCGGAAGGCCCCACGGCCCCGCGACGGGCCACCGGCCCAGGTGCGGTCACCTCGGTGAACGAGGCACCCGCGAGCGGCCCGAACCAGTCAGCAGCCCTCTGACGGAGGCGTTGCGTCGCGTGCTCCGGGGTTGCCCGGACCTCACCCGGCGAGGTGGGCGAGCCAGCGTGCGGTCGTGGCGGCGGCCGCGAGGGAGCCGCCCTGTGCCTGTTCGACGATCAGCGGCATGGCGGCCGAGATCTCCCCTGGCGTCCAGGGTGTCCCGGGGCCCGCCGGGTCCAGCAGGACGTCGACCGCCGCCGACACCTGTTCCAGCCGCACCCTGCCCAGTCCGCCCACCACGACCGCGATGTCCGCCATGGCGGAAGGATCGCACGGCGGGGGACGGCGCGGCCATGGGTCTACCGGTCACCCACCGGCGCCCGCCACACCAGGGTGGTGCCGCCGTCGGGCGGGCTGTGCAAGGCGAGGTCCCCGCCCGACTGGCCCGCCCGTTCCGCCATGTTGCGCAGGCCGCTGCGGCGGCCGTCGGGGGGAATGCCGACGCCGTTGTCGGAGACGGTGAGGCGGACCTCGCGGCCGTCGGTCTCCAGGGCCACCGCGGCGCGGGTGGCCCTGGCATGCCGGGCGGTGTTGGTCAGGGCCTCGGAGAGCACGGCCACCACATGGTCGGCGGTCTCCTTGGGGACCTGGGTGTCCACGAGGCCCTCCATCCGCAGACTGGGCGCGAAGCCCAGCAGCGGCGCCGCATCGCCGACCACGCGCACCACGCGGGCCCGCAGGCCCGGGGCCGTCGCGCCCTCTCGCGCGCGCAGGCCGAAGATCGTCGACCTGATGATCTTGATCGTCTCGTCCAGGTCGTCCACCGCCCGCGCGACGCGTTCGGACGCCTCGGAGTGCTCGATGAAACGGCCCGCGCTCTGCAGGGTCATCCCCGTCGCGAACAGCCGCTGGATCGCCAGGTCATGGAGGTCGCGGGCGATGCGGTCGCGGTCCTGGAGCACCGCTATCTCCTCGGCGTCCTCGCGGCGTTCCGCCAGTTCCATCGCGACCGCGGCCTGTGCGGCGAAGCCCCGCAGCGCCTCGGTCTCCTTGCCGGTGAACTCCGCCTGGCCGCGCCCGCGCGCCAGCAGGACGATCCCCCGCACGCCCTCGTCCGCCCCGATGGGGATGCCCACCGCCGGGCCGAGCCCGGTGAACCGCGCCTGGTCGGCGGCGCGTTCCTCGGCCGCGATGTCGGGGGTGCCGACCGAGGTCGCCTGCGAGAACGCCCGGCCGATCAGCCCGTCGTCCGCCGGCAGCACGAGGCCGCGATGCGCCTCGGCGCCCTCCCCGATGGCGAGTTCCACCGTGAGCGCGCCGGTGTCCGCCATGGGCAGGGCGACCACGGCCAGGGCCGCCGACGTGATCTCCCTGGCGCGTTCGGCGATCAGGCCGAGCACCTCGCCGCGGTCGCTGCCGGACATCAGCCGGTGCGTGATCTCCGCGCTCGCCTGGAGCCAGCGTTCCCGCAGCCTCGACTCCTCGTACAGGCGGGCGTTGTCGATCGCCACCCCGGCCGCCACCGCCAGCGTGGACAGGACCGACTCGTCCTCCTCGTCGAACTGCGCCCCGCCCCGCTTCTCGGTCAGGTACAGATTGCCGAAGACCTGGTCCCGCACCCGGATCGGGACGCCCACGAACGTGTTCATCGGCGGGTGGTGGGGCGGGAAGCCGTACGAGGCGGGGTGTGCGGAGAGCTTCTCCAGCCGCAGCGGCTCGGGGTGGCTGATGAGCTGGCCCAGGATGCCGTGCCCCTCCGGGTAGTGACCGATCGCGGTGATCCGCCGCTCGTCGATCCCGACGGTGTGGAAGGCCGACAGGCGCCTGCCGTCCGGCCCGATCACGCCGAGGGCGGCGTACTCCGCGTCCACCAGCACGGCCGCGGCCTCGACGATGCTGTGCAGCGCCTGTTCCAGGTCCAGTTCCCGGCCGACGGAGAGCACGGCCTCCAGCAGGCTGTGCACCCGGTCGCGGGTGCCGCGGGCGGCGTCCAGCCTGGCCTGCAGCTCCTCCAGCAGCTCGTCCAGCCGCAGGTGCGGCAGCCGTACGCGGGCCTGACGGGACTCCTCGGAGCTTCCCACCGGTCGTTCCTCCAGGTCCCTCGGCGCACGGGCGGCGGGCGCCCGGGTCGTGTGCCACGGTATCGGTCGGACGCGGGGGAGCATACGGGTCCCAGGGCGCGGTGCGCGGGTGCGTCAGCGTCCTTCGTTCCGTGCCTGGGTGGCGATGACGGCGGCCTGGATGCGCCGTTCCACGCCGAGCTTGGCGAGCAGCCGGGAGATGTGGTTCTTCACGGTCTTCTCGGCGAGGAAGAGCCGCTGGCCGATCTGGCGGTTGGTCAGCCCCTCGCCGATGAGGGCCAGGATCTCCCGTTCCCGCTCGGTCAGGCCGGGCAGGGCGTCCGGTTCCTCCTTCGGCCGGTCCCCCGCGCGGAGGCGGGCCATCAGCCTGGCGGTGGCGCTCGGGTCGAGCAGGGACTGCCCTGCGGCCACGGTGCGGACGGCCGACACCAGGTCCGAGCCCTTGATCTGCTTCAGGACGTAGCCGGACGCCCCGGCCATGATCGAGTCGAGCAGGGCCTCCTCGTCGTCGAACGAGGTCAGCATCAGGCACGCGAGGTCCGGCACGCGGGAGCGCAGTTCCCGGCAGACGGTCACACCGTCGCCGTCGGGCAGGCGGACGTCGAGGACCGCGACGTGGGGGCGCAGCGCGGGGACGCGTGTCAGCGCCTGCTCCACGGTGGCGGCCTCGCCGACCACCGTGATGTCCGGTTCGTCGTCCAGCAGGTCGTGCACCCCGCGCCGCACCACCTCGTGGTCGTCCAGCAGGAAGACCCGGATCGGGCTGTCGGGGCCGGGCCGTTCGCCGTCCGCCATCGGATGATCCCTCTCGTGCGCGCCGGGCGCCGGTGTCCGCACCCGCGCGCGTACCGGCTTCCTCCGTCCCGCATCCTTCCCGCTTCCGGGGCGGACGACCAGGGCCGGTCGGCCCCGATTCCGCGGGCGGACCGGCCCGGCGGGCGCGCGGGGACGGCCGGACGCGGACGAGGGCCGAACGGCCCCTGGTGCGCCGCACACGGGCTCCGGTCCAATGGCCTGAGCGCACACGCGCCGTGTGCCACGAGCCCCTACGGAACCCGCCATGTCCTTCGACAACGCCGAACCGGCCGTTCCCCGGCCCCGTCGGAGCGTCGCGCTCGACAGCGACGAGGCCCTGCGGCTGCTGGGCAGCGTGTCACTGGGAAGGATCGTCTTCACCCGGTACGCGCTCCCCACCATCCGCCCGGTCCAGCACGTGCTGGACGGCGGGGACGTCGTCATCCGCACCCACGAGGGGGCGGCCATGACCTCGCGGACCCGGCAGCCCGGCGGTCCGGGGGTGGTCGTCGCCTACGAGGCGGACGCCATCGACCCAGTGACGCACCTGGGCTGGAGTGTGGTGATCACCGGCTACGCCCACCTGGTCACCGACTCGGGGGAACTTGCCCGCTACCGGAGGCTGCTCCGCCCGTGGGTGGAGCAGTCCATGGACTACGCCGTCCGTATCCGACCGGATCTGATCACCGGCGTGCGTCTCACGGCCGTCGGGCGGCCCGCGGCCTGAACCGGCGCGCGGGCCGGAGTCCCTTCGTGTGCGGCGCCGTTCATCCGGTCGGCACGACGAGCACGGGGCAGTGGGAATGATGCAGCAGGGTGTGCGCCACCGGGTCCAGGTGAGGTCCGAGGCAGCGGGCGCGCTGGGGGGCGCCGATGACGACGAGGTCGGCCGCGCGGGTCGCTTCGAGCAGCGCGTGCGCCGGTCCGGTGCGGACCGCGCGGGCATCGGTTCCGGCAGCGGGCTCCTCCGCCCTGTCCCGCCGGGTGAGCCGCGGCCGCCCTCGTGCCGTCGAGGACGCGGCGGCGGGCAGGTGGTCACGGACATGCAGGACGCGGAGCCTGGCGCCGCGCCACTCCGCCTCCCGGAAGGCGCAGGCGGCCACCTCCGTGTCGGCCTCGTCGGCCAGGCCGAGCAGGACCTCGCCTGCGTCGCCGCGCGTGTGGTCACCGCGTACGACCAGCAGCGGGCCGCGTACCTGTGCCGCCAGGCGCAGGCTCACGGAGCCGAGCAGCAGGCCGGTGAGGCCGCCGAGGCCGCGCGTTCCGACGACGGTGAGCGCGGCGTGCCCGCTCTCCCGCACCAGGGCCCGTACGGCGCTGCCCCGGACGGCCATGGTCGTGACCGGCAGTCCGGGGTGACGCGCGTGGACCCGTGTGGCGGACGCCGCCAGTATCGGGGCGGCCTCGTCGAGGTCGGGCACGGTGTACACGACGCGCAGTGCGGCGGCGCGGCGCGCCGCCTCGTCCGCGGCCCGGTCCAACGCCCTCATGGAGACCAGCGAGCCGTCCACACCGGCGACCACCTGATCGGCATCCATCGTCGTGCTCCCCTTCTCTTCCGTGTTCCGCGAACGATCGGTGCGGCGCTCCGGCCGGCGGCCGTCTCAGAAGGCGGCCACTCCCCGTTTCCGGAACTGCTCCAGGACCCGCCCGACCAGCTCGGGGTCGGGGCCCGGGGTGTCCCGCAGCGGGAAGGGCAGGCCGAGCGCCTCGTACTTCGGCGCGCCGAGTCTGTGGAACGGCAGGACGTCCACGCGCTCGACGCTGCCGAGCCCGGCGACGAAGCGGGCGAGCCCGTCGACGGCCTCGGGTGCGTCGGTCCAGCCGGGGACCAGGACGTAGCGGACCCATGTGCGGACGCCGAGCCGGTCGAGCCGGGTCGCGAAGTTCACCGTGGGGGTCAGCGAGCCGCCCGTCAGCGCGCGGTGGGCGGTCACGTCGAACGACTTGATGTCGAGGAGCACCAGGTCCGTGTCGGCGAGGAGCCCGTCGGTGGCGCGGGCGCCGAGGAAGCCCGACGTGTCGAGCGCGGTGTGCAGCCCGGCCTCCTTGCAGCGGCGCAGGACCGCGGCGGTGAAGGCGGGCTGGAGCAGGGGCTCGCCGCCGGTCAGCGTCACCCCTCCCCCGGCCGCGGTGACGAAGTCCCGGTACCCGCCGATCCCGGCCATCACCTCGTCGACGGTGGCCTCGCGGCCGTCCCGCATGTGCCAGGTGTCGGGGTTGGCGCAGTACAGGCAGCGCAGCGGACAGCCGCTGGTGAACAGGACGAACCGGGTCCCGGGCCCGTCCACGCCGGTGGACAGGTCCCAGGAGTGGATCCGCCCGGTCGTCCCCGCGGCCCGCCCGTTCACAGCGTTCCGTGGAAGGTGCGGCTGATCACGTCGAGCTGCTGCTCACGGGTCAGGCGGACGAAGTGGACGGCGTATCCGGAGACGCGGATCGTCAGGTCCGGGTGGTTCTCCGGGTGCCGCATCGCGTCCCGCAGCGTCTCGCGGTCCAGGACGTTGACGTTCATGTGGAAGCCGCCCGAGGCCGTGTAGGCGTCGAGGATGCCGACCAGGTGGGCCGCGCGTTCGCCGGGGCGGTGGCCCAGGCCCTCGGGGGTGATCGTCGTGGTCAGCGAGATGCCGTCGCGTGCCTGGTCGTAGGGGAGCTTGGCGACCGACAGGGCGGAGGCGGCGACGCCGTGCCGGTCGCGCCCGTTCATGGGGTTGGCGCCGGGGGCGAAGGGCTGTCCGGCGCGGCGGCCGTCGGGGGTGTTCCCGGTGTGCTTGCCGTAGACGACGTTCGAGGTGATGGTCAGCACCGACTGGGTGTGCTCGGCATCGCGGTGGGCGGGGTGCTCGCGGACCTTCGCCATGAAGGACGCGACCAGCCCGGCGGCGAGGGCGTCGGCGCGGTCGTCGTTGTTGCCGTAGGCCGGCCAGTCGCCCTCCGTCACGTAGTCGACGGCCAGGCCGGTGGCGTCGCGGATCACCTTCACGCGCCCGTACCTGACGGCGGACAGGCTGTCGGCGGCGACCGACAGGCCGGCGATGCCGCAGGCCATGAAGCGGTGCACCGGATGGTCGTGCAGGGCCATCTCGATACGCTCGTAGGCGTACTTGTCGTGCATGTAGTGGATGACGTTGAGCGTGTCGACGTAGGTGGCGGCGAGCCAGTCGAGCGTCCGGTCGTACGCCGTGGACAGTTCCTCGTAGTCGAGGTACTCGCCGGTCAGCGCGGGCGTCCGCGGGGCGACCTGCTCGCCCGTCATCTCGTCCCGGCCGCCGTTGACCGCGTACAGCAGCGCCTTGGCGAGGTTGACCCGCGCGCCGAAGAACTGCATCTGCCTGCCGACCGCCATCGCCGACACGCAGCAGGCGATCGCCGTGTCGTCGCCGGTGCGCGGCCGCAGCAGTTCGTCGGACTCGTACTGGACGGCGCTGGTGTCGATCGACACCTGCGCGCAGAACCGCTTGAAGCCGTCCGGCAGCCGGGGCGACCAGAGCACGGTGAGGTTGGGCTCGGGGGCGGGTCCGAGGTTGTGGAGCGTCCGGAGGAAGCGGAACGAGGTCCGGGTGACCAGCGGGCGCCCGTCCTCCCCGAGTCCGCCGATGGTCTCCGTCACCCAGGTCGGGTCGCCGGAGAACAGCGCGTCGTACTCCGGGGTCCGCAGGAACCGCACGATCCGCAGCTTGATGACGAAGTCGTCGATCAGCTCCTGGGCGCGGGTCTCGTCGATCTGCCCTTCCGCCAGGTCCCGCTGGAGGTAGACGTCCAGAAACGTGGAGGTGCGGCCGAGGGACATCGCGGCGCCGTTCTGCTCCTTCACCGCCGCCAGGTAGCCGAGGTAGAGCCACTGCACGGCCTCGTGGGCGGTGGTGGCCGGGCGGGCGACGTCGCAGCCGTACGAGGCGGCCATCTCCGTCAGCTCGCCCAGCGCGCGTATCTGCTCGGCCAGTTCCTCGCGGTCGCGGATGACGTCCGGGTCGGAGGGCCGCGCGTCCAGCAGGGCGCGCTCGCCCCGCTTGGCCTCGGTCAGCCGGGCCGTGCCGTACAGCGCCACCCGCCGGTAGTCCCCGATGATGCGGCCGCGGCCGTAGGCGTCGGGCAGGCCGGTGACGATGCCCGCCCGGCGGGCGGCGCGCATCTCGGGCGTGTAGGCGTCGAACACGCCGTCGTTGTGGGTCTTGCGGTAGGTCCCGAAGACGCGGGTGACGAAGGGGTCGGGCTCGTGGCCGTACGCCTTCAGCCCGTTCTCCACCATGCGCAGGCCGCCGTTCGGCATGATCGCCCGCTTGAGCGGGGCGTCGGTCTGCAGGCCGACGATCAGCTCGCGGTCGCGGTCGATGAAGCCGGGGCGGTGGGAGGTGATGGTGGACGGGGTGCGCGGGTCGACGTCCAGGACGCCCTTGCGGCGCTCCTCGGGGAACAGCGCGCTGACCTTCCGCCAGACGGCCAGGGTGCGTTCGGTCGGGCCGGCGAGGAAGGCCTCGTCGCCTTCGTACGGGGTGTAGTTGGCCTGGATGAAGTCGCGTACGTCGATGCGGCTGCGCCACAGCGTTCCGGCGAAGCCGCGCCATGCCTCGGCCCGTCGCCTGCCGGCTCTCACGGTTGCGGTCATGACCGGTCGTCCTCTCCCTGATCCGTCTGTACGTGTCCTGCTCGCTCCCCATGCTTGTCCGGCGCGGCCGCCGCGGGCAGTGCCGGACAGCACCGGCGGGTGGTCCTTCCGGCCCTGGGGCGATGGGGCCGGGCGGTCCGCCCCCTCGCTATCCGCGCGGCTCCTGCCCGCCCGGCCGGGAGCGGGCGTCGTCGCGCCGGACGCCGAGCCTGTCGACGACCGCGACCACGCCGTCCACCTGGCGCGTCACGGAGACGGCGATCCTCGCGTCGCTCCTGTGCTCCACGTGGCCGGACAGCGTGACCACCCCGTCGGCCACCGAGACCTCGATGGTCCCCGGCGCCGGGCGCAGCGCCCGTACGAGGACCTCGTCGATCACGTCCCAGCGGATCTCGCGGTCGGGCCGCAGGAAGACGCGGAGGAGGTCGTGGCGGGTGACGATGCCGACGAGCCGGTCCTCCTCGTCCAGGACGGGCAGCCGTTCCACCCGCCGGGCGGCCATGGTGCGGGCCGCCTCGGCGATGGTGTCGTCGGCGTGCACGGTCACGGGCGGGCCGGTCATCAGCTGCCCGGCGGTACGCGCCCGCGCCTTCGCGGCCTGCCCGCCGGTGCCGCGCCTCGGGCGGGCCAGGCGGCGCGTCGGCGCGTCCGCGGGCCGTGCCTGGCGGGCCATCAGGTCGGTCTCGGAGACGACCCCGAGGACCTTGTCGTCCTCGTCCACGACGGGCAGGCCGCTGATGCGGTGGTCGGCCAGCAGCCGGGCCACCTCCTTGAACGGGGTGCCGTACTCGGCCCGGACGACGTCCGTGGTCATCACGGAGCCGACCTTGTCGTGCTTCATGGGGGGTTCCTTCCTCAGCGGGGTCGGCGCTGGCGCGGGTCACGGGTCCGGGGAGGGCCTCCCGGGCGGGCGGGCGGTACGCGCGCCCGGGGGTCGTTCGGGCGGCGGTGCGATCCGGTCGGACGGCCGCCGCCCTCCTCCGTCGTACGCGTCAGTCGTGCGCCACGACGGCGACGGGGGCCGTGGCGTGGTGCAGGACGCTGTGCGTGACCGGGCCGATGTGCACGCCGAACGGGCTGCGGCGGACCCGGCGGCCGACGACGAGCAGCGACGCCTCACGGGACGCGTCCACCAGGTGGTCGGCCACGCTGCCGTTGCGGGACCGCTCGGTCACCTCGACGGCCGGGAACCGCCGCCGCCACGGACGCAGCACCTCGGCGAGGGTCTCGGCCCGCTCCTTGGACAGCTCGTCGAGGAGCCCGGGGTCCGCCGCGAGCGCGTACGCGTAGGAGGGCGGCGGGTTCCAGCCGTGGACGACCGTCAGGCCCGTCTCCCGGCGGAGCGCGGCGTCGAAGGCGAACCCGATCACCGTGTCGTGCGGGCTGCCGGTGTCGAGGCCGAGGACCACGGGCCGGAAGGGCGTGCCCGCGGGGGACCCCGTGTGCGCGGCGGAGGCCTGCTGCCCCGCGCGGACCAGGACCACGGGCTGTTCGCTCCGGGCGACGACGGCCTGGCCGACGGAGCCCAGCAGAAAGCCGCCGATGCCGCTCAGGCCCCGGGAGCCGAGGACGACCAGTGCGGAGTCCCGCGCCGCGCCGGACAGCACCTCGTGGGGCAGGCCGTCCAGCTGTTCCACGGTCACGTCCACGCCGGGGTGGCGCAGGCGGAGGCGGTCGGCGGCCTCGCGCGCAATCCGTTCGGACCACGCGTGGTGCGTCTCGGCGCGGGCGGGCGGCGCCTGGACCATGAACTCAGGGACGGGCTCCCGGGCGTGGACGAGCCTCAGCGGCAGGCCGCGCAACTCCGCCTCGCGGGCCGCCCACTCGGCGGCTGCCAGGCTCTCGGCCGATCCGTCCAGACCCGCGACTACCGTGCTGACCATGATTCCGCCTCCAGTGCGGTGAGGTGATGGGCCCTTGCGGCCCGAGGGGTTCGTGACGCGGGGCCGTCCGGCCCCGTGCGCTGTCCGGCGGACGCGGCGGACCCGTGGGGCGGGCCGCCGCGTGCGCCCCGGTCAGCGCAGCCAGGCATGGTCCCGGACGACGGGCAGCCGCGCCCAGACCCGGCCCAGGCCCCAGGTGGCGCCGGCCCCCGCCACGGCGAGGGCGATCAGGGCCACCGCGTAGATCACGTGGTAGTCGACGAACGGGTTCGTCGACATGCTCGGCGCGCCGTCCGACAGGTGCCGCGCGGGGGGCCACTCGGCGATCCACATCAGCGCCATCATCGCGGTGCCCGCCAGCGCGGCCGGTCGCAGCGCGACACCGGCCATGACGGCGATCCCGACGCCGAGCAGGCCGAGCATGAACATCCAGTCGGCCCACGCGGCCCCGGCCCAGTCGTGGAACGTGGACTCCATCGGCCCGACGGCCACGCCGCTGAGGAACCCCCTGGTCGGCGAGCCGCCGTCGACCCAGCCGCTGCCGGAGGGCGTGGCGTAGCCGAGGCCGAACGCCTTGTCCAGGAACGCCCACAGGAAGACGAAGCCGGTCAGCAGACGCAGCGACGCGAAGGCGTAGGCGCGGACGGTGTGCGTGTCGGCGAGTGCCGACGCCGTGTCCCCGGACGCCGGGGTGGTCCGGTCCCCACGCGACGACAGCGGGCGGAACCCCGGGCTCCGGTGGGGGTGCTCGTGCACGGTCATGGTGGTGGTCCCTTCGCGGGTGGTTCCAGTCGGTGTCTGGCACCTCCTACTCTCGGCTCACGGGGCGCTCCGCGCCGGATGCCGAAGGTCCGCGGCCATGGGGCTGAACGGCCCTGATGACAGGGCCCGTTGGACGGCGGCCGCCCGGACGTGCGCCGATGGGCGGGCGCGGTGCGACCGCGCAACGGGACCGCGGGCACACGCGTCATCGGCCTCTGAGGCGGAAGGCCCGTCGTAGCAAGGCCATTGAGGCTGTCCGTGTTGTCATGCGTGCGCGGATGCGCTCGATGCGGGGGCCGACGCGTGAGTTCGGTCCGGCCGTTCGTGCGGCGGTGCGGAATGAGCGGGCCGGCCGGGCCGGTTCGTCGGCGACGCGCGGGGGGTTCCCGGCCAGCCGGTGCGTGTACCGGTGGCCGCTGGAGGCCACGGCCCGCATCGCCGTCGGGGCCGTCCGGAGCACGTCGATCTCCGTGGCGGAGGTGCGGCTGGCCCTGTTCGGGTGTTCGCGGCGCGAACCGGCTGACCGCCGACGCACCGGCTCCCGCTCCGTTCGCCCTCAGGGGTGACCCGGGCCGCCGGGCGGGCCACCCGCCCGTGCGAACGCGGCCGTGCTCCTCTTTCTCCCCGCGCGGGTGACCGGAGGCTGCCCGCCGAAACGATTCCCCTCCTGTACCGGCCTGTGTCGCGGAGCGGAGGGAGGGCGAACGGGGGGTGGCTGAGCGGCTGGTCCGCCGCGCCTCACCCTCATCCGGTGCCCGGTCGCGGCCTGCAGGCTGAGCGAGTGGCGCCGGACCGGTACGAGCACGGTTCGTTCCCTGCCGTCTCCAGTCGGCGCCGCGAGACATGACCGCCGGACAACCACCTCCGAAGGAGAACGATGCTTTCGTTCCGCCCCCGTGCCCTCATCGCGGCCGCAGCCGCGGCCACCCTCCTCGTCGCCTTCGGCGGGGGAAGCGCCTCCGCGGCCGACCGCACCGGCCAGGACCTCGTCAACCGGACCGACGGGAGCCGTCTCGCGCTCTACGGCGACTCCGAGGCGGAGGGCGCCACCGCGGTCTCCCTCCGCGACCCGGGGTGGAAGCACAGGACCGAGGTCTGGGACGAGGTCGGCGGCCAGTGGGAGAACGGCCGCTACACGCTGACATTCAAGAACCAGGCCGCCGGCAAGTGCCTCCAGCCGGCCGACGCGGAGCCCACCCGCGGCACCACGATCGTCGTACGGACCTGCGACGGGTCCGACCTCCAGCGCTGGGTCCTGCGTCCCGAGGGCGACAACACCTCCCGCTGGTGGATCTGGCAGCCCAAGGTCGACACCGGCCTCGCCATGGCCCTCAACCGCTACAACGACGGCAGCTGGAACACCCTCTACCTGGACACCTCCTACCCGAGCGCCGACCGCCTCTGGCACCTGGCGGACGACAACACCAGCTGGTGACGGCGACCGCGCCTCCCCCGGGAGCTGACCGGGCGGAGGCGCGGACCGCGAGTCCGCCGCGGTCCCCGGCCGCCTGGCCGGGGACTCACCGCTTCCCGCGTCCGTGTCCGGACGCGCTGTCGACGGGTGGCTCAAGAGAACGCGCGTGACCTGGGCTGACGTGCTGGCGGCGCCTACGGGACCGGATCGGGGCCATAGTTGTCGGTCGTCTGCCCGTACGGGGACGGGCCGAGTGCCTCGGTGAGGAGGCGGTGGGCCGTGGTCCGGTCGGGGAGGCCGTCGGTGTCGCCGGGGTGGGCGACGACCCCGGCGGCGATCCGCGCGCCCAGGACGGCGGCGGCGTGCGGGCGGGCGCCCGCGAGCCGTCCGGCGAGGAACGCGCCGAGGAAGGCGTCGCCCGCGCCCACGGTGTCGACGGCCCGCGTGGGGTGCGCGGGGACGTGCCGCAGCCCTTCGTCCCACAGCCAGCAGCCGCGTTCCCCGCCCTTGAGCACCGTCTCGCCGACCCCGGCGGCACGCGCCGCGGCCAGCACCTCCGCGGGGTCGGTCGTGCCGAACAGCGGGCCTGACTCGTCGTCGCCCAGCACCAGGAGGTCCACGTGCGCGAGGAGCGGCCGCATCGTCGCCAGCGCGTCGTCGAAGCCGAGGGCGGGCCGCAGGTTCACGTCGAGCACCACGGCGGTGCCCGCGTCCGCCGGCTCCCGGACCAGCCGTTCCAGCAGGCGTCGCGGGCCAGGGCCCAGGGAGGCGGTCAGTCCCGAGACCACCACGGACCGCGGGGGCTCCTGCGCGGCGAGGAGGTCCGCGGCGGACGCGTCGAGTGCCGACGCGGCCGAACCGGCGCGGTAGTAGGTCACCCGCCGTTCCCCGTCGGCCGGAGTCTCGCGGAGGAAGAGGCCCGTCGGACGGGCGGGGTCCTCGCGCAGCAGCGTGTCCTCGACGCGCAGGTCGCGCACGGCGCGGCGTACCCGGCGCCCGGGGGCGTCCGTTCCCACGGCGGAGAGGAACGCGGCGCGGCCGCCGAGCCGGGCGACGGCGGCGCACACGTTCAGCTCCGCCCCGGCGACCGACACCGACAGCGCGTCCGCCTGCTCGATCGGCGACGGCGGGGGCGCCTGGAGGAGGAGCATGGCTTCGCCGACGCCGACGACGTCGAGGCGTGTGCCGAGTGGTGCGGGCGCGGGCGGCCAGGTCACCGTGCCTCCCCGGAGTGCTCCCGCGCGCCGGTGCGCCAGGCGGCGGTCAGTTCGGCGGCGCGTGCGCGCAGGCCGTCGAAGTCCCCGGCCGCCACGACGGCCTGGGAGACGAGGGAGCTGCCCACGCCGACCGCGTGGCAGCCCAGGGCGGCGTAGGCGCGGGCGGCGTGCGCGTCGACCCCGCCGGTCGGCACCAGGGGGATGTCGGGGAGCGGCGCCTGGAGGGCCTTGACGTACGCGGCTCCGCCGAGGGCGTCGACGGGGAAGACCTTGACCGCCGCCGCGCCGAGCCGCCAGGCCGTGTCGATCTCGGTCGGTGTCAGGGCGCCGCAGAGCACGGGGACGTCCAGCTCGGCGGCGGTCGCGAGGACGGCGGGCGAGGTGGTCGGGGTGACGAGGAACTGCGCCCCGGCCCGCGCCGCGCGGCGCACGTCGTCGGCGGTGCGGATGGTGCCCGCGCCGACCGAGGCGGCCACGCCCGCCTCCCGCCACCGCGCGATGGCCGCTTCGGCGCCCGGGGTGGTGAGGGTGACCTCCAGCGCCGGGACCCCGGCGTCCACCAGGGCGGCGCAGACATCGTCCGGCGGGGCGGTGCCGAGGCGGACGATGGCGACGACGCCCGCCGGGCCCCGCCGCGGGGGCTCGTGCCGCGGGCTCATCCCTTCACCGATCCCGTGGTCATGCCCTTGGTCAGGAACGGTTCGAGGAGCAGGAAGAGGAGGACCATCGGCAGCATCGAGACCAGGCCGACGGCCATCAGGCCGGACCAGTCCACGCTGAACTCGCCGATGAAGGAGGCGATGCCGACGGTGACGGTCCAGCCGTCGGGGTTGCCCATGAGCGTGCGGGCGAAGAGGAAGTCGCCCCAGGTGAGGATCGAGGCGTAGGTGAACGTCGCGGCGATGCCCGGCTTGAGCAGCGGGACGATCACGCGCCACAGGGCCCCCATCCGCCCGCATCCGTCGATCATCGCGGCCTGCTCGATCTCGACCGGGACGGCGTCGACGAACCCCTTCATCAGCCAGGTCGTGAACGGGACGGTGGCCGCGGTGTTGACCAGGGTGACCGACCAGAGGTTGTTGACCATGCCGAAGTGGGCGAAGAGCACGAAGACCGGGATGATCAGCAGCGTGCCCGGCAGCATCCGGCTGAACAGCAGGGTGAAGCCCATCGCCTGCTGGCCCTTGGTGCGGAAGCGGGAGAGGCTGTAGCCGCCCAGCGTGCTGACCACCGTCGAGATGACGGCGGCGCCGAGGGTGGTGATCGCCGAGTTCCGCAGCCAGTCCCAGAGGGGCACGTCGCGGAACACGGAGGTGTAGGCGTCGAGGGAGGTGGCGTCGGCGGGCGGGACCAGGGGCGGATCGGAGACCAGCAGACGTTCCGAGGGGACGATCGAGGTCATGATCATCCAGTAGACGGGGAACATCAGCACGGCGGTCACCGCGATCGCCAGGGCCAGCAGGGACCACCGGCGGGGGCGGGAGAGGGTGGTGGACATGGGGTGCTCCTGTGGTGACGGGCCGGTTCAGCCGAACTCGCGGCGCACGGACCGGCCCGCGGCCATCAGCAGGGCGCCGCAGATGGCCATGGTCACGATGCCGAGCGCGGCGGCGGTGCCCATCTCGAAGAACTGGAAGGCCTCGTTGTAGATCCGGATGGCGAGCGTCTGGGTGGCGTCGTTGGGTCCCCCGCCGGTGAGGGGGAAGATGAAGTCGAACTCGCGGAAGACGCCGATGCCGGTGATCACGATGGCGAGTGAGGAGGCCGTGCGGACCGCGGGCCAGGTGACGTGGGCGAACTGCCGCAGCGGGGACGCGCCGTCCACGCGGGCCGCTTCGTAGAGTTCGCCGGGCACGGACTGGAGCTGTGCCAGCAGGACCAGGACGAAGAAGGGGTAGTACTTCCAGATCGTCGGCAGGATCACGGCGACCATGGCGGTGTCGGGGTCGGCGAGCCAGGCGACGTTGCCGTCGATGATGCCGGTCGACCGCAGCAGGGAGTTCACGACGCCGTACGAGGCGTCGAGCATCCAGCTGAACGCGGCGCTCACCACCACGCCGGGCACCGCCCACGGCAGCAGGACCAGGGGCCGGATGATCCGGCGCCCGGGGAACGCCTTGTTGAGCAGGACGGCGAGGCCCAGGCCGATGGCGAAGGCGGGGACGACGACGCCGAGCGTGTAGACCATCGACCGCACGATGTCGTTCACCAGGCCGGGGTCGGTGAGGACGTCGCCGTAGTTGTCGAACGTGAGCGGGTTCTGCTCCAGGTTGAGCAGGTCGGATATCTGGCCGCCGCGGAGGCTGAGGTCGATCGCCACGTAGAGCGGGTAGGCCATCAGCAGGCCGACGACGGCGAGGGTCGGCGAGAGGGTCAGGTACGCGAAGACGCTGCGGCGCCGGTGCTCGCGCCGCAGTGCGGGCGAGGGCCCGGACGGCGGCCTGGTGCCGGGCTCGGCGGCATCCTTGCGCAGGGTGGGCTGTGAGGTGGTCGTCATCAGGACTCCATGGCTTGCTCAAGCTCGTCCTGTAGGCGGGCTGCGATCGAGGCGGTCGGCTCGTCGGTGGTGATCAGGGACGTGGCGGCGGCCGACACGATGTCGCTGATGCGGCCGAACTGCTCCCGGTGGGCCTGGTCGCCCGGGAAGATCGACACGGCCTCGTCGGCGAGCTGCTGGAAGAGGGCGAGCTGCGGGGTCTCGGCGACGGCCCGGTCGGTGACCGAATCGGCCCGGGGCGCGGGGTTCGCGGTCAGCTCGGTGTAGCGGCTCTGCCAGCGGGGGCTGGCGGCCAGTGCGATGAAGTCCCACGCGGCGTCCGCCTTGCGGGGGTCGATGCCCGCGGGGATGTGGATGCTGTTCGAGACGCCGCCGGGTACCTGGGGGAACGGGGCACGCGCGACCTGGAGCGCGGGGCGGACCGCGTCGGACGCACTGGCCAGCTCGCCCAGGAAGAACGGGCCGTCCAGGAGCATCGCGACCTTCCCGGTGAGGAACAGCTCGTTGCGCTGCTGGGACTGGATGCCGCGCGGTGCCTGGGCGAGCGCCCGGCGGTAGAGGTCGAAACCGGCGATCGTCGCGTCGCTGTCCGCGGTGAACCCGCCGTCGTCGGTGGACAGCGCGGCTCCGCTGCCGACGACGAAGGCGGCCAGCTCCGTGTAGTTGTCGGGGTTGGGCGCGGTCGTGGCGCCGAACCCGTAGATCCCGCCGCCGGTGATGGCCTCGGCGGCCTGGATCATCTCCTCGGCGGTGGCCGGGACCCGGGCGCCGACGGATTCGAGCAGCTGCTCGTTGTAGTAGAGGCTGTAGCCGTAGCCGAGCAGCAGGACGCCGTAGTCCTCGCCGTCGAGGGCCATCTCCTCCTGGAGCGGGGTCCAGGTGCGCGGGATGTCGGTGGACCGCATGCGGTCCTCCAGCGACGTGAGCCATCCGCGACCGGCGAACTCGGCGGCGTTCCGCGCCGGGAGGTGCACGATCTCGGGGCGGTCGTCGGCAGCGAACCGGATCGTGAGCTGGTCCACGTAGCTGTCGAACGGCAGCGAGTAGAAGTCCACCTTCACGTCCGGGCGTTTGCGTCCGAACTCGGCTATCAGTTCACGCCACCACAGTGCGAACGAGCCCTCGGCCGCCTGCCAGGAGGGGAACTCCAGGGTGATCTTCCCGTCCGCCGATCCGTCGCCGGAGCCGCAGCCGGAGAGGGCGGCGCCCGCGGCGGCGGCCAGGCCGAGCGAGAGCACCCGCCGCCTGGACGGTCTGAAGGACGGTGACGGCACCGGGCCGGTGAGCGGCGCCATCAGTGCGCACCGCCCGGCGTACGGGGTGCGGCGACGGCCGGGCCGGGGAGGTGCGGGTGCACGGTGGGGCCGGTGTAGCCGAGCGCCGTGCTGATCTCGTCGGCGGTCTCGATCACCCGCCCGGACAGTTCGGCCTCGCGGCTGTCGAGGTCCATGGCGGACAGCGAGCCCGAGATCGAGATGGCCGCGGCGATGCCCCCGGTGGTGTCGCGGATCGGTGCGGCCACGCAGGCGCGGCCCAGGGCGAGTTCCTCGACCTCCGTGGCGTAGCCGCGTCCGAGGACGGACTCGACCTGCGCGTCGAGTTCCTCGTGGGTGCCGATGGTCCGGCCGGTGAACCTGGGCAGTTCGGGGAGCATCGCGCGCCGCTGGTCAGGCGTGGTCCCCGCGAGGAGGCACTTGCCCATGCCGGTGGCGTGCAGGGCGTTGCGCTGCCCGGCCAGCGTCATCGACTTCGGCGCGAGCGCCCCCTCGAAGTTGGCGAGGTAGAAGACGGTGCCGCGGTGGAGGACGGACACGTTGACGCCGAGCCCCAGCAGCGCGGCGGCCTCCTGGGCGTGCTGCCGGGCGGCGCGGTGGACCGGATGCTGGTTGAGCGCGGACCCGGCCAGGGTGATCAGGCCGGTCCCGAGCCGGTAGAGGCCGGACTCGGCGTCCCGTTCCACGTACTCGAGGGCTTCGAGCGTCGCCAGCATGCGCGACGTCGTGGACTGGCCGAGTCCGGCGCGGGAGGCGACGTCGGCGCCCCGGAGGGGCCGTCCGTCGTGGAACGCCGCGAGGACGGCAGCGGCGCGCTCCACGCTCTGGTTCGTACTCGTGCCCTGCTCAGCTCCCATGGAACCGCTCTCCCACATCCGAGAAACTTGCGTTGCTCGACGGATACTGCATTAGAGTATCCGCCCAGCGCAAGGCTCCAACCGAAGAATGGATGCGGCGATGCAGATTGCCTCTGTCGAGACGTTCGTGCTCAAGGTCTTCCACCACGAGGCGTACCTCGGCGTCCTGCCGGACGGCAGCGAGGTACCGGCGGGCTACCAGGTGCGGGCGCCGTGGCGCAGCCTGTACTCGCGCCGGTTCGAGACCCTCCTCGTCAAGGTGACCGCCGAGGACGGCACGGCGGGCTGGGGCGAGGCGCTGGCGCCGGTCGCTCCCGAGGTGCCCGCGGGCATCGTCGACCTGCTGCTCGCGCCCGTCCTGCTGGGCCAGGACGCGCTCGCGCCCCGGCCCGCCTGGGTGAGGCTGCGGGACCTGATGCGCGAGCGCGGGCATCTGGTGGGCCATCAGGCCGACGCGCTGGCGGCCGTGGACATCGCGCTGTGGGACCTGGCCGGGCGGCTGCGCGGCGCCCCCGTCGCCGCCCTGCTCGGCGGGGCGTTCCGCGACCGGCTGCCGACGTACGTCTCAGGGCTGCCCCGTTCCACCGACGGGGAACGGGCCGAACTCGCCGCCGACTGGGCCGCCCGGGGCGCCGGGGCCGTCAAGCTGCACCTCGGCCACGGCGTGGACGCCGACCTCGCCACGGTCGACGCCGTCCGCGCCGCCGCGCCTGGCCTGCGGATCGCCGTGGACGCGCACTGGGCCTACGGCCCCGCCGACGCCCGGCGGCTCGCCGCAGGTCTCGCCGACCGCGGCGGCTGGTTCCTGGAGGCGCCGCTGGCCCCCGAGGACGAGGAAGGACACCGCCGGCTCGTCGCGCGGGCGGCGGTGCCCGTGGCGGTGGGCGAGACCCTGCGCAACCGGTACGAGTTCGCCCGCTGGCTGCACGGCCCCGCGCTGGAGATCGCCCAGCCGGACGTGGCGCGCACCGGCATCACCGAGGCGATGGCCATCGCCGAACTGTGCGCGGCGGCCCACGTCCCGGTGGCGCCGCACCACTCCGTCGGGCTCGGTGTCGCCCTCGCCGCCGGACTGCACGTGGCGGCGGCGGTCGAGGACCTGGCGGTCTTCGAGTACCAGCCGACGTCGACCGAGGTCGGCCAGCGCGTGCTGAGCACCCCGCTCACGGTCCACCCCGACCACTTCCCCCTCCCCGCCGGGCCAGGTCTCGGCATCGACATCGACGAGCGGGTCGTCCGCGACCTCGCCGGAAAGGACTGATCCCCCATGTCCCTCGTCCAAGGGCTCGTGCCGATCCTGGCGACCCCCTTCGCACCTGACGGCTCCCTCGACCTGCCCTCGCTGCGCCGCGTGGTGGAGTTCAACCTCGCCAGCGGCGTCGACGGGGTGGCCGTCTCCGGCATGGCGAGCGAGACGTTCGCGCTCACCACCGAGGAGCGGGCACGCGTACTGCGCGAGGTCGTGGACGTCGTGGCGGGCGCCGTCCCGGTGGTGGCCGGGGTCAACGCGACCTCGACGGTCACCGCCGTCGAGCAGGCCCAGGCGGCCGCGGCGGACGGCGCGGCCGCGCTCATGGTGCTGCCGCCGTACATGGTCAAGCCCACTCCGGCGCAGGTCGCCGACTTCTACGCGGACGTCGCGGCCGCCACGGACTGCGAGGTGATGGTCCAGGACGCCCCCGGGGTCACCGGTGTGGCCATGACGCCCGCGACGCTGGCCGCGCTCGGCAGGCTGCCGGGCGTCACCTCCGTCAAGGTGGAGGCGCCGCCGACACCGGCCAAGGTGACCGCCGTCCGCGACGCGGCGGACAAGGACTTCGCGGTGCTGGGCGGGCTCAACGCGCAGTTCTGCCTGGACGAGTACGCCCGCGGCGCCATCGGCACCATGCCGGCCTGCGAGTTCCCCGACCTGCTCCGCCCCGTGCTCGACGACTGGAACGCCGGACGCCGCGCGGAGGCACGGGAGGGCTTCGCCCGGCTGCTGCCCCTGATACTGCACGGGCTCCAGCAGGGCTGGGCCTGGGCGATACACAAGGAGGTGCTCGTCGCGAGGAAGCTCATCGCCGACGCGACCGTCAGATCCCCCGCACGCCCACTCGACACCCCGACCCGCACGGCACTCCACGAGATCCTGACCCCCCTGGGCATCACCACCAGCTGAGCCCCGCTCCCTTCCCCACCACCCCCGGCCCCACCGGGTGTCCGGCCCGGGCCGCCCGACCGGGCGGCCCGGTTCCGCCTCGCCGCACGCCTCCACCACCGCGCGCGCTCACGCTGCGGCGACGCGGGCGATTCCGCACGTCCGTAAACGCCTCAACCACTCGCGGCGAGTGTCACTCCGAACCGTTGGTGACCCAGTCGGCTACGGTCGCAGCGACTTCGGCAGGGCTCCGGCCGGTGGTGGTGAACTGCTGGTCGACCACGCACCGGAGCTCTGCGGCGTCCTCGACCGCGTCCTCGATCTGTTCCGCATCCCACCCGCGGGCGGCAAGGCGGGCACGTCTGTCCGTGTCGGAGCAGTCGAGGCGTGCCCAGGTGACATGCGGCGGACCCGCGGCGTCTCGGAGGGCTGTGCTTGCCCATTCACCCGGGGTCAAGGGACAGAGGATCAACACGGGTCCGCCTGACCGGAGCATCATGGTCGCGATCTTCACCCACAGCCTGTTGTAGGCGGGCCACACGGGACCGGCCGAGGAAGCGGTGATGTCGATCCCCAGCAGCCTGCCGTCCGGCTCAGGCAGCTCATCGAAGTCGGCGCTGGCGAAGGGGTATATCCCCAGGTGCGGCAGGAGTGCGGTCTTCCCGGCCCCCGGCGCGCCAGTGATGACATGCAGCTTCGACAACCGGCCTTCTCCCCTCAGCTCGCTCCCGACAGACACGCGTCGCCCTTCCGTGGGCCCGGCCGATCCCCGGCGCCGCACGCCGCTTGGACGAACTCGCTCTCGCTCCGGGTGACAGGCAGATCACGGCGTACGCGCTCAACCATCGGCGGCACAGGGCCT
Organism: Streptomyces sp. NPDC049879; assembly: GCF_044461265.1. Classification (NCBI taxonomy): domain Bacteria; kingdom Bacillati; phylum Actinomycetota; class Actinomycetes; order Kitasatosporales; family Streptomycetaceae; genus Streptomyces; species Streptomyces sp. NPDC049879. The sequence goes on from NZ_JBITKT010000008.1 coordinate 271,769, forward strand.
GGACGGGAGGCGGCCAGAGAACGCCTTCCCGTTTCAGTCGATCAAGTATCCACTCACGCCCGGGCGGGACCTCGACAATTGCCGCCTCCGCGCGGGCGCGGTTGGCCGCTTGTCCCGTCCGGGCAACGGTTTCCGCCGGTGGGGGGCCGGCGGAAACCGGGGTGGGCGGAGGGTCACCACATGCGGAACGTTGCGTTCGCCCGGTTCTGTGGTGTGTTGGTGATCGTCTCCTTCCAGAGCAGTGAGTCGCGGTGGCGCAGGTACTCGCCGGGGAAGTTCCAGGATTCGAAGGAGGTCAGTGCCGGGTCGGCGAGGCCTGGTCTGATGCGCCAGGTGGCGTCGGCGCGGAAGAGGGTGTCGTCCGTGGCGCGGTCCATCCAGACCTCGCCGAAGCGGTGGCGCAGGTAGTGGCCGGGGAAGTTGACCGATTCGAGCGACACGGCGGCGGGGTCGGCCAGGCCGGGGACGACGCGCCACTGCATGTCCGCGAACGGGGTGATGTCCGGGTCGATCCTGCCGCGGCTCCACTCGTGCCGCACGAAGCGGTTGGGCTGGTCGGACGCCTCAAGGCTGAACACGTTCGACCGCACCGAGAAGTTGTCGAAGACGGCCGAACGGCTCGCCCGCAGGCCGTTGGCGCCCGAGGCGTGGGTGGTGTCGGTCGCCTGGAGGCGGGGCGTCCGCATGTCGTCGACGTACACCTTCAGGGTCGATCCGGTGGCCTCGACCTTCAGCCGGTGCGTGGTGCCGACGCCGATGTCCAGTGCCGCCGCGGCCAGTTGGGTGCGGCTGTCGCCGACCCGGCTGAGGACCACGCCGTCCGGGCGCAGCGCCGCGTAGTAGCCGTGGTATCCGTCCGGGCCCGTGCCGGGCCGGGTGACGCGGAAGGCGAGACCGGCCTCGGAGCCGGCGTCCGTCAGCCGGACGTCGGCCTCCTGGACGAGGGAGGAGAAGGCGGTGTCCTGGACGGCGAGGGCGGTGGTGGCCGAACCGACGCCGTACGCACCGCCGTTGACGCTCCACTGCCCGGTGCCGTGGGTGCGCCAGCCGAGGGAGTTGCCGTCGGCGAAGTCGTCCTGGACCTTCATCGTGACGGGGCGGATGGTGCCGTCCTCGTTGAAGTACATCCGGTCGTAGGCGAGGGCCCGGTGGTTGCCGTCCGTCTCGCTCAGGGGGCGGCGGTGGTAGACGATGTACCAGATGTCGGTGCCGGGGACGTTGATCACCGAGTTGTGCCCCGATCCGCGGGCGACCGCCGCGTCCTGCACCAGCACGCTGTCGAGCCGGGTGAACGGCCCGGTCGGCGAGTCGGCGATGGCGTACGACACCGAGTAGTCGGGTCCTGTCCAGCCGCCCTCCGACCACATCAGGTAGTAGCGGCCGCCGCGTTTGAACATCTGCGGGCCCTCGGTGTAGCCGGACGGCGTGATCTCCCGGTAGGTGCTGCCGTCGGCGAACGTGCCGAGGCTGGTCATGTCGGGGTTGAGCTTGACGACGTTGGCGTGGCTCCAGCCGCCGTAGTACATGTACGCCTGGCCGTCGTCGTCGATGAAGACGTCCTGGTCGATGGGCTGGGCGCCATTGTGGAACTGCGCGATCAGCGGGCGGCCGATCGCGTCCCGGTAGGGGCCCTCGGGGCGGTCGGCCACGGCGACGCCGATGCCGCCGAGCTGCGAGTTGTTCTGGATGTCGTTGGCCGCGAAGTAGAGGTAGTAGCGCCCGTTGCGCTGGATCGGCGCGGGGGCCCACAGGGCGTAGCGGGCCCAGGAGATGTTCGCGGTCTCCAGGACTCTCGGGTGCTTGGTCCAGTTCACCAGGTCGGTGGAGGAGAACGCGTCGAGGAACGTCTGCTCGGAGTAGCTGCGCGAGGTCGTCGGGAAGACCCAGTACCGGTCGCCGTAGACGGCGACGTCGGGGTCGGCGTACCAGCCGTCGGCGATCGGGTTGCCCGCCTCGGCGGTGGTGACGACGGGTGGGGCGGCAGGGCCGTCGGCGGCCGAGGCGGCCGGCGAGAGGGTTAACAGGACTGCTGCGGAGAGGGCGACTGCCAGAGCGCGCAGGCGTCTCATGACGGAACCACCTTTCCCGTGCGTGGGGTCGTTGGGGGGTGGTGCGGTGGCGTGACGCGGGTGGGTGCGGGCGGTCGAGACGACTGCGGAGTCCGTGGCGCTGCACTGTCCGAGGGCGAACCACCTGGAGCGATGCCGTGGGGCGCACCGGACAGCGGCCGCTCACCGGTGGGATGGGCGACGAGTCCGGTTGCGGGACAGCATGCACCGGGGCGGCGGAGATGAACAGCACCGCTGCGGGAGTTTTTGTTTGATCATGTCGGCTGCTGTGCGTCCTGAGTGAGGGCAGGAGGAGGCCGACAGCCGGATCTGACACGACCACAAGTCGACCTGTGCCGTGCTGCTTTGAGGCCGATCGCCTCTCCGGTGGAGCTGGCTGCGCGCGGCCGGGCGGGCCACCGGCGCCGCCAAGCCCCCGTCCACGGCGGCCGGTTGGGCGGCGCCTCCTCCTGCCGTCCGCTCACGTCAGCCGCGGCGGCGCGGCCGTGCTGTCCCTGACGACCAGTTGGGTGGGCACCAGCGTCGTGCCCCGTTCCGTCGACTCCGTGCGGATCTGCCGCAGCACGCCCTCCACGCACAGCCGCCCGACCGCCGCGAAGTCCTGGTGGATGGTGGTCAGCGGCGGCACGAACGAGGCGGCCTCGGGGATGTCGTCGAAGCCGACCACGCTCACCTCCTCCGGCACCGACCTGCCCTTCTCGCGGAGCGCCCGCAGGAGCCCGAGCGCCATCTGGTCGTTCGCGGCGAACACCGCCGTGCACGCCGGGTCCGCGGCCAGCAGGAGCCCGGCGCGGTAGCCGGACTCCGCCGACCAGTCGCCGCGCACCGGCGGGGGCGCCTCGCACCCCGCCTCCGCCAGCGTCGCCCGCCACGCGTCGGCCCGGCGCTGGGCGGCGAACGACTCCGCCGGTCCCGCCAGGTGCCACACCGTGCGGTGCCCCAGGCCCAGCAGGTGGCGCACCGCCTCCCGCGTCCCCATCGCCTGGTCGGTGTCCACGACGCTGTACCGGTCGCCGGCGTCCGAGTCGACGACGATCACCTGCGCGGCGGGCGGCAGGGACACCGTCGCCGCGTCGAGCAGGTGCACCTCCATGATCGCGATGACGGCGTCCACGGCCAGTTCGCCGAGGCGGTGGAACGCGCCGCGCACCTCGTCGTGGGTCGGCACGGCGACCGGGAGCAGCGTTATCGCGTAGCCCTCGTGCGCGGCCGACGTCGCGATGGCTTCGAGGGTGCGCACGTTGCCCGTCGTGGACAGCGTGAACAGGATGACGCCGATGGTGCGGAACTCGCCCCGCTTCAGGGCGCGGGCGGCGCTGTTGGGCCGGTACCCCAGCTCCCGCATCGCCGCGAGGACCTGTTCCCGCGTCGCCTCGACGACACCGGGGTGCCCGTTCGAGACGCGGGAGACCGTCTGCGACGAGACGCCCGCGAGCCTCGCCACGTCCGCCATGGACACCCGGCGCTTCCTGCCCTGCATCGAGCATCCCCTCCGCTCTTGACGGTTGTCAGCAAGAAGTGTAAACATCTCGCGACATCGATGTTTACGTAAACATTCCTCCTCGGGCCACCCTGTCCCCGCGCGCCATGTTTACGCAACCATCGGCGCGCACCGGAACGACCACCAAGGCGGGGCGACCGCCGTGGAGAGCGAGGGAACCGTATGGCAGCGATGTCACCGCCCATGGCAGCGGGGCGCCGGGCCGCACGCGGGAGGGCGCGGCGGCGCGCCCTGCTGGGCTGGGGCTTCATGGGCCCGTTCATGGCCGTCTTCGCGCTGGTCTTCCTCGCCCCGATCGCGTACTCGGTGTACCTGAGCCTCTACAAGGACCAGCTCGTCGGCGGCACGTCGTTCGTCGGCCTGGACAACTACCGGCAGGCCCTGCAGGACTCGCAGTTCTGGGAGGCGCTCGGCCGGGTGACGCTGTTCCTGGCCGTCCAGGTGCCGATCATGCTGTTCCTCGCGCTGCTGGTCGCGCTGGCCCTGGACTCGGGGCGGCTGTACGGGCGCAACTTCTTCCGCATAGCGATCTTCCTGCCGTACGCGGTGCCCGCCGTCGTCGCCACGCTGATGTGGGGCTTCATGTACGGCACGCGCTTCGGGCTGATCGCGAACATCAACGACGCCTTCGGCACCTCCCTGCCGAACCCGCTGTCGTCCGACTGGATCCTCGCCTCCATCGGCAACATCGTGACCTGGGAGTTCGTCGGCTACAACATGCTGATCTTCTACTCCGCGCTGCGGGTCATTCCCCACTCCCTCTACGAGGCGGCGGAGATCGACGGAGCGGGTCAGCTGCGCGTCATCACGTCGATCAAACTGCCCGCCATCCGGGGCGCGCTGGTCATCGCGACGATCTTCTCGGTCATCGGGACCTTCCAGCTCTTCAACGAGCCGAGCATCCTCCAGAACCTGGCCCCCAACGTGATCACCACGGACTTCACGCCGAACCTCTTCACCTACTCGCTGTCCTTCTCCGGCCAGCAGCACAACTACGCGGCCACCGTCGCGATCGTCATGGGGCTCCTGACCATGGTCATCGCCTACGTCGTGCAGCTGCGCGGCATGCGAAAGGAAGGGTGACCACCGCATGAGCGCCCCCGCCACGCCCGCGCGCACGCCGTCCCCGAGGAGCGCCGTCCGGCTGCGCACCCAGCGCCCCCCGCGCCCCCGCGGCCGCCGGGCCGCGACCGGTGACCGCCGCCCCCGCCGGAGCGTGCTGCTCACCCTGCTGACCGGCCTCGTCCTCCTGTACGCCCTGGTACCGCTCGTCTGGCTGTTCATCAACTCCACCAAGACGCAGGGCAGCCTCTTCGACTCGTTCGGGCTGTGGTTCAGCGGCGACTTCGCCTTCTTCGACAACATCGCCGACACCTTCACGTACGACGACGGGGTCTTCACCCGCTGGCTGCTGAACACGGTGCTGTACGTCGTCGCCGGCGCGGGCGGGGCGACGCTCCTGGCCGTCCTGGGCGGGTACGCGCTCGCCAAGTTCGACTTCCCCGGCAAGCGCGCCGTGTTCGCCGTCGTGATCGGCGCGGTCGCCGTGCCGGGGACGGCGCTGGCGGTGCCGACGTTCCTGATGTTCAGCGAGATGGGCCTGACCAACACCCCGTGGGCCGTGATCATCCCGTCGCTGATCTCGCCGTTCGGCCTCTACCTGATGTGGGTGTTCGCCACCGACGCGATCCCCACCGAGCTGCTGGAGGCGGCCAGGATCGACGGCGCGGGCGAGCTGCGCACGTTCTTCCGGATCTGCCTGCCGCTGCTCGCGCCCGGCATCGTCACGGTGTCGCTGTTCACCATGGTCGCCACCTGGAACAACTACTTCCTGCCGCTGATCATGATCAAGGACCCGGACTGGTACCCGCTGCCCCTCGGGCTCAACTCCTGGAACGCGCAGGCGTCCACGGCGGGCGGCGAGGCCATCTTCAACCTGGTCATCACCGGCTCCCTGCTGACCATCGTGCCGCTGATCGCCGCGTTCCTGCTGCTCCAGCGGTACTGGCAGTCGGGGCTCGCCGCCGGAAGCGTCAAGGAGTGACCCCGGCCGCGCGCACCCCGCTCCTCCCCTCCCCCGCCCCTCCTCTTCCTCCTCCCTCCTCCCATCCTCTCGACGACGAAGTGAGACGACCATGATCAACCCCAAGCGCGCGCGTCATCTGATGCGCGGCACCGGTCTCGCCGGCGCGCTCGTCCTGGCCATGTCGGCCTGCGGCGGCTCCGACGACGGCGGCTCGGACGAGGCCTCATCCCCCGACGCCGTGCAGGCGGCCCTGGAGGAGGGCGGCGAGATAACGGTGTGGGCCTGGGAGCCCACCCTGCAGCAGGTGGCCGACGACTTCATGGACGCCCACCCCAATGTGAAGGTCAACCTGGTCAACGCCGGTACGAGCGCCGACCAGTACACCGCGCTGACCAACGCCATGGAGGCCGGTGACGGCGTTCCGGACGTGGCGCAGATCGAGTACTACGCGCTGGGCCAGTACGCCATCTCCGACGGCCTCAGCGACCTGTCCTCCTACGGGGCCTCGGACCTGGAGGGCACCTACACGCCCGGCCCGTGGAGCGCCGTGCACGCCGGGACCGACGGGGTCTACGGCCTGCCCATGGACTCGGGCCCCATGGCGATGTTCTACAACACCACCGTCTTCGACCGGCTCGGCGTCGAGGTGCCGACCACGTGGGACGAGTACGTGCAGGCGGCCCGCGACCTGCACGAGGCCGACCCGGACGTGTACATCGCCTCCGACACGGGCGACGCCGGGTTCACCACCAGCATGATCTGGCAGGCCGGCGGCCACCCGTTCAGCGTGGACGGCACCGAGGTCGGCGTGGACCTGGCCGACGAGGGCTCGGCGAAGTTCGCGGAGACCTGGCAGCAGCTCATCGACGAGGGCCTGGTCAGCGACATCGCCGGCTGGAGCGACGAGTGGTACCAGGGCCTGGGCGACGGCACCATCGCGACGCTGAACGTGGGCGCCTGGATGCCCGCGAACTTCGAGTCCGGCGTGCCCGGCGCCTCGGGCGACTGGCGCGTCGCCCCGCTGCCGCAGTGGGAGGCGGGCGGCACCGCCAGCGCCGAGAACGGCGGCAGCGCCCTGACGATCCCCGCCGCCGGTGCGAAGAAGGACCTGGCCTACGCCTTCGTCGAGTACGCCAACGCGGGTGACGGCGTGGCGACCCGGCTGTCCGCCGGCGCGTTCCCCGCGACGAGCGCGGACCTGGAGTCCGAGGAGTTCCTGAACACCGAGTTCCCGTACTTCGGCGGCCAGCAGGCCAACCGGATCTTCGCCGAGTCGGCCGCGAACGTCGCCGAGGGCTGGGACTACCTGCCCTTCCAGGTGTACGCGAACTCCATCTTCAACGACACGGTCGGCCAGGCCTACATCTCCGGCACCACCCTGTCCGAGGGCCTCGCCGACTGGCAGCAGCGGCTCCTCGACTACGGCCGCGACCAGGGCTTCACGATCAGCGACTAGTACGGACGCAGGTCGAGTGGAACGGCCGCCCGGCCGTTCCACCGCCCCGCCCTGCCCGGCTCCAAGGAGAACGATGACTTCCACCCGCAGGCACCGCTGGCTGCGCTGGCCCGCCGACCCGGCCACGCCGCGCTTCGCCTTCGGCGCCGACTACAACCCGGAACAGTGGCCGCGCGAGACCTGGCCCGAGGACATCCGGCTGATGCGCGAGGCGGGCGTCAACATCGTCTCGCTGGCCATCTTCTCCTGGGCGCGCATCCAGCCGGCCCAGGACACCTGGGACTTCGCCTGGCTGGACGAGGTGATGGACCTGCTGCACGAGGGGGGCATCGCCGTGGACCTGGCCACCGCGACGGCCTCGCCGCCCCCGTGGCTGACCACCCTGCACCCGGAGATCCTGCCGGTCACGCGCACCGGCGAGACTGTCTTCCCCGGCGCGCGGCAGCACTGGCGGCCCACGTCGCCCGTCTTCCGCGAGCACGCGCTCCGCCTGGCCGGTGCCCTGGCCGAGCGGTACGCCGGGCATCCGGCGCTGACCGCCTGGCACGTCAACAACGAGCTGGGCTGCCACAACGTCTACGACTACTCCGACGACGCCGCCCGCGCGTTCCGGGAGTGGCTGCGCGACCGCTACGAGACCCTCGACGCGCTCAACCACGCCTGGGGGACGGCGTTCTGGTCGCAGCGGTACAGCGGCTGGGACCAGATCCAGCCGCCCCGGCTGGCGGCCTCGCACCCCAACCCGACCCAGCAGCTCGACTTCAAGCGCTTCTCCTCCGACGCGCTGAAGGACCACCTGCGCGCCGAACGCGACCTGCTGGCGGGCATCACGCCCGATGTCCCCGTCACCACGAACTTCATGGTCATGGGCGAGACCAAGGGCATGGACTACGCGGACTGGGCCGCCGAGGTGGACTTCGTCTCGAACGACCACTACGTGGTGCCGGGTCCGCAGGCGCTGGACGAGCTGTCGTTCTCCGCCAGCCTCACCCGCGGCATAGCGGGCGGCGATCCGTGGTTCCTGATGGAGCACTCCACCAGCGCCGTCAACTGGCAGCCGGTCAACCGGGCGAAGGCGCCGGGCGAGCTGGCCCGCGACTCGCTGCTGCACGTCGCGCACGGCGCCGACGCCGTCTGCTTCTTCCAGTGGCGGCAGTCGGCGGCGGGCGCCGAGAAGTACCACTCGGGGATGGTGCCGCACGCCGGGCGGGACAGCGACGTGTTCCGCGACGTCGTCACGCTCGGCCGCACCCTGCGCGACAACCTCGCGCCCGTCGCCGGTATCCGGAACGAGGCCGCGCCCGCCGCCGTCCTGTTCGACTGGGATTCGTGGTGGGCCAGCGAGCAGGACTCGCACCCCTCGTCCCGGCTCAAGTACCGGCAGGAGGCGCTGGACTGGTACTCGGCGTTCCTCGCGCTCGGCGTGCGCGCCGACGTCGTGCCGCTGGGCACCGCGCTGGACGGGTACGGCCTGGTCGTCGCGCCCGTGCTGCACGTCGTGCCGGACGCGGTGGCGAAGGAGCTGGCCGCGTACGTCGAGGGCGGCGGGCACCTCGTGACGACCTACTTCTCCGGGATCGTCGACGAGAACGACCACGTGCGCCTCGGCGGCTACCCCGGTCCGCTGCGCGAGCTGCTCGGCCTGCGGATCGAGGAGTTCGCGCCGCTGCTGGACGGCGAGCGCGTGGAGCTGGACGACGGCGCCACGGGCACGCTGTGGACGGACCGGATCACCGTCACCGACCCGGCCGTCGAGGTCCTCGCGTCCTACGCGGGCGGTACGTTCGCGGGCCGCCCGGCGGCGACGCGCCTGCCCGCCCCCGGCGGCGGCTCGGCCGCGTACGTCTCCACGCGGCTCGGGCCCGCCGGTCTGGCGCCGCTGCTCGGCCGGCTGCTCACGGCGGCGGGCGTCGCCGGTGAGCTGCCGGAGGAGGCGAGGGGACGGGTGGAGCTGACGGTGCGGGGCGCGTACTGGTTCCTGGTCAACCGCACGGACGAGCCGGTGGAGCTGCCCGGTGTCACGGGCGAGGTGCTGACCGGCGCGCTCCCCGTGCCGCCGCGCGGCGTCACCGTGCTGCGGCGCTGACGGCCGCCGCCGCGCGGGCCGGTGGCGCCGTCCGCCGGGCCGCGCGGCGGCGCGTCAGGAGGCGGCGGCCGTCGAGCCGCGGACGACGACGCGCCCCTCCTGCAGCTCGGTGCCCGAGCCCGACCGCCCTTCGCGCGCCCGCAGCACCGCCCGCGCGGCGCGGCGGCCGACCTGTTCGAGATCGAGGTCGACGCTGGTCAGCGCGGGGCGCGAACCGGCGACCAGGATCTCCCAGTTGTCGAACCCCATGACGGCGACGTCCTGCGGAACGCGCAGGCCGCGTTCCCGCAGGACGTCCATGGCGCCGCGGGCCAGCAGGTCGTTCGCGCAGAGGAACGCGTCGATCTCCGGGTGCCGGTCGAGCAGCAGGGTGGCGGCGGTGCGCCCCCAGCTCTCGGACCAGTCGCCGAAGAGCGGCTCGCCGGCGAACGCCAGGCCCGCGTCGGCGAGCGCGTCCCCGGCGCCCTCGGCGCGCTCCCGCGCGGCCGCGTAGCCGCGGTCCCCGGCGATGTGGGCGACGCGGGTGCGGCCGCAGTCCAGCAGGTGGCGGACCGCCAGGCGGCCCGCGCCGCGGCTGTCGGGGACGATCGAGTGGTCCTCGGGGTCGTCGGACGGCGCGTAGGCGTAGACCACGGGGACGGGGAGGTCGCGGCCGAGGGAGGGGCGGGGGTCGGTGCGGCTGCCGACGACGATCAGGCCGTCCACCCGGCGGCCGAGCAGCGCGTCGAGGTGGTGCTGCTCGCGGATCGCGTCGCCGCGCGCGTCGCACAGGAAGACGGCGGCCCTGCCGACGCCGAACGCGTCCTCGGCCCCCATGAGGATGGGGATGCTGAACCGGCCGTCCAGGTCGTTCGTGAGCAGGCCGACCGTGTCGGTGCGTCCCGCCAGCAGCCCCCGCGCCATCGGATTGGGCTGGAACGAGAGCCGGTTGGCGGCCCGCAGCACCTTGTCGCGGGTCTCCGCGCGGACCTGCTGCCGCCCGTTGAGCGCCTTGGACGCGGTGGCGACGGAGACTCCCGCGAGCTGCGCGACGTCCCGTAGCGTGACGGCGCGCGTGCGTGCCGCTCCGGACGTGGGCTGCGGCATCACGGGTCTCCCTGCGGTCGTCGGCACGGGCGCGAGCCCCCGTGCGCCGGGCACGAAGTGTAGCGCAGCGCCGAAAACGGACCGAAACTCGTTTCGGTCCCCTTTCCGCCCCGCCCGCCGACGCTCGCTGAAGTAGGCGTGCCTCATGGGCATTTGATGTCTGTCCTGTGGCCGCCCGGGTTTCGCGAAACGTTTTCCGCGTCCGTCCGTGGGCCCCGCCGTCAGCCGGAGGTCGCGGCGGCGGGATTGCCGTAGTAGGCGCCGGGGCCGTGCTTGCGCGTGTAGTGGCGGTCGAGGAGGTGCTGCGGCGGCGGGGACGCCGGGGCCAGCGCCATGGTGTGCAGCGCCATCTCCGCGACCGCCTCGCAGATGACGGCGTGCTCGAACGACGCGCGTGCGCCGCTCCCCCAGGTGAACGGCCCGTGGCGGGCGACGAGGGCGGCGGGCACCTGCGCGGCGCGCTCGTCGTCGCCCTCCAGCATGTCCACGATGACGCGGCCGGTGTTGTACTCGTAGTCCGCCGCGCAGTGTTCGGGGGCCAGGTCGGGCGTGCAGGGCACCGGGCCGTTGAACGTGTCGGCGTGCGTGGTGCCGAGGACGGGTATGTCCCGGCGGGCCTGGGCGAAGGCGACGGCGTGGGTCGAGTGGGTGTGGGTGACGCCGCCGATGGACGGGAACGCCAGGTAGAGGCAGCGGTGCGTCTCGGTGTCGGTCGAGGGGCGCAGCGCGCCGTCGAGCACCGCGCCGTCCGCGAGGCGGACGGTGACGAGGTCGGCGGCGGTGAGCCGGTCGTACGGGACGCCCGACGGCTTGATGACGAAGACGCCCGCGTCGCGGTCGACGCCGCTGACGTTGCCCCAGGTGAGGGTCGCGAGCCCCGCCGCGGGGATCGCGAGGTTGGCCTCGAAGACCTCCTGGCGCAGCGCGTCGGAGACGGTGGCGGCAGCCATGCCGTGGGTCCTTCCCTGGTGTGCGGGGTGGTGCGGGGTGGTGCGGGTCGTGCGGGGCCCGGCTCAGCGGTTGCCGGTGAGGCGGTGGTAGGCGTGGTTCCAGCGGATCTCCTTGGCCAGCTGCTCCGGGGTGGTCCCCGGGCCGATGGCCAGCAGTTCGACGCCGGTCATGTCCGCCCAGTCGGTGAGCACGCCGGTGCCGAGCGCCGAGCTGAGGACGGTGTGGTGCGGCGCCCCGGCCAGGAGCCAGCTCTCCGTGGCCTCGGCGAAGGAGGGGCGCGGCGTCCACACGGCGCGTGCGACGGGCAGCCGGGGCAGGGGCTGCGACGGCGGGACGACGTCCACCTCGTTGAGCGTCAGCCGGAAGCGGTCGCCCAGGTCGGCGAGGCCGACGACGACGCCGGGGCCCGGCGCGGCGTCGAAGACGAGCCGTACGGGGTCCTCGCGTCCGCCGATGGACAGGGGGTGGATCTCGCAGCTCGGCGTCCCGGCGGCGATCGACGGGCAGACCTCCAGCATGTGCGCGCCGAGGATGCGGGGGGTGCCGGGGCCGAGGTCGTACGTGTAGTCCTCCATGAAGGACGTGCCGCCCGGCAGTCCCCTGGCCATGACCTTCATGACGCGCAGCAGGGCCGAGGTCTTCCAGTCGCCCTCGCCGCCGAAGCCGTAGCCGTCCGCCATGAGCCGCTGCACGGCGAGGCCGGGGAGCTGCCGCAGTCCGCCGAGGTCCTCGAAGTTGGTGGTGAAGGCGGTGAAGCCGCCGTCGGTGAGGAACGTGCGCAGCCCGGCCTCGATGCGGGCGGCGTAGCAGAGGGAGTCACGCCGGTCGCCGCCGAGCCGCAGGGCCGGTGCCATCGCGTACTGCCGGTCGTAGTCGGCGACCAGGGCGTCGACTGCCTCGTCGGGCACGGCGTCCACGACCTCGACCAGGTCGTTGACGCCGTAGGTGTTGACGGAGAAGCCGAACCGCAGCTGGGCCTCGACCTTGTCGCCCTCCGTCACGGCGACGTCCCGCATGTTGTCGCCGAAACGCGCGAGCCGCAGGCCGCGCGCGGTCTGCCGGCCGACGGCGGCGCGCGCCCAGTCCGCGACGCGCCGCCTGGTCCGGGCGTCGCCGTGGTGCCCGGCGACGATCTTGCGCGCCACGCCCGCACGGGCCCCGATGTGGGCGGTCTCGCGGTCGCCGTGGGCGGCCTGGTTGAGGTTCATGAAGTCCATGTCGATGCTGTCCCACGGCAGCGACAGGTTGTACTGGGTGTGCAGGTGCAGCACGGGGCGGTCGAGCGCGCTGAGGCCCGCGATCCACATCTTCGCCGGGGAGAAGGTGTGCATCCAGATGACGAGTCCGGCGCAGGCGTCCGACGCGTTGGCCTCCAGGCACACCCGGCGGATGGCCTCGGCGTCGGTCAGGACGGGCTTCCACACGACGCGGACGGGGATCTCGGCGGCGTCGCCGAGGGAGTGCGCGACATGTCGCGACTGCTCGGCGACCTGGCGCAGGGTGTCGTCGCCGTAGAGTCCCTGGCTGCCGGTGAGGAACCAGATCTCGTGGTCCGGATAGGGCTGCTCGGCCATGGACGTGCTCCTTGGTGGTGCCGGTCGCGGGGTGGGGCGGGGCCGGGGGCGCGGGTGTCAGACGGCGGCGGCGTCGCGTATCCGGCGCAGGCGGCGCATGACGTCGCTGCCGCCGCGGCCGAAGTGGTCGTGCAGCGCGGTGTATTCGGCGTACAGCCGGTCGTAGGCCGCCGCGCGGTCCGGATCGGGGACGTAGACGGCCCGCCGTACCCTGCTCATGGCGTGGGAGGCGGCGCGGATGTCCGGGTACGCCCCGGCGGCGACGGCCGCGTGCATCGCCGCCCCGACCGCCGGGCCCTGGGCCGAGTCGACGAGGTTCAGCGGGCGGCGCGTGACGTCGGCGTAGATCTGCATCAGCAGCGCGTTCCTGGTGAGTCCGCCGGTGACGGTCAGGTCCAGGACGGGGACGTCCGCCGACTCGAACGCCTCGATGATGGTCCTGGTGCCGAACGCGGTGGCCTCGAGCAGCGCGCGGTAGACGTCCTCGGGGCGGCTGGCGAGGGTGAGCCCGACGAGCACGCCGCTCAGCTCGTGGTCGACCAGGACGGAGCGGTTGCCGCTGTGCCAGTCGAGGGCGATCAGGCCGTGCTCGCCTATCCGCTGGCCCGCCGCGAGCGCGGTGAGGTGCTCGTGCGGGGTGCGGCCCAGCCGCGCGGCCTCGTCCGCGTAGGCGGCGGGGAAGGCGCTGCGCACGGCCCAGGCGAAGATGTCGCCGACGCCGGACTGCCCGGCCTCGTAGCCCCACATGCCGGGCAGGACACCGCCGTCCACGACGCCGCACATGCCCGGGACGGTGCCGAGCCGGTCGGAGCTCATGACGTGGCACGTCGACGTCCCCATGATGAGGACCATGCGGCCCGCCTCGACGGCTCCCGCGACGGGGGCAGCGACGTGGGCGTCCACGTTGCCGACGCAGACGGGGGTGCCCTCCGGCAGGCCCGTCCAGGCCGCGGCCTCCGCGGTCAGCCCTCCGGCCCGGGAGCCGAGCCGGCCGATGGGGTGCTCCAGTTTGTCGGTGACGAAGCCGGCGAACGCGGGGTCGAGGGCCGCGAGGTAGTCCCTGGAGGGGTGGGCGCCGTCCTGGAGCTGCCCCTTGTAGCCGGCGGCGCAGGCGTTGCGCAGGTAGGTCCCGCACAGGCGCCAGACGATCCAGTCGGAGGCCTCGATCCACCGCTCGGTCCGGTCGTAGACCTCCGGGTCCTCCTCCAGCAGCTGGAGGGCCTTGGCGTACTGCCACTCGGAGGAGATGCGGCCGCCGTAGCGGGACAGCCACTCCTCGCCGCGCTCGGCCGCGACCGCCGTGATGCGGTCGGCCTGGGCCTGCGCGGCGTGGTGGCGCCACAGTTTGACGTAGGCGTGCGGGCGCGAGGCGTACTCGGGCAGTTCGCACAGCGGGGTGCCGTCGGCGAGGACCGGCAGGACGGTGCACGCGGTGAAGTCGGTGCCGACGCCGATGACCTGGGACGGCTCCACTCCGGCCGCGGCCAGGGCCTCGGGGACGGCCGTCCGCAGCACGTCGAGGTAGTCGCGGGGGACCTGGAGGGCCCAGTCCTGGGGCAGGGGTGTGCCGTCGGGGAGGGCCGTCTCCAGGACGGCGTGCGCGTACGCGTGCTCGGCGGACCCGAGTTCGGCGCCGTCCCGCACCCGGACGACGACGGCGCGTCCCGAGAGCGTCCCGAAGTCGATGCCGACCACGCACGGCTCGGCGTCCTGCCCACTCGCGTCGCTGCCGGTCCTCACTCGTCTTCCTCCCGGGCGGTCGCCAGCACTGCCGGACGCGAGGGCGCGGTGCGGTCGGCAACGGTTTCGGCGGTCTCCACGCGGAAGCGGCGGCCCCGCTCCGAGGATCGGCCGGGCCGCTCGTGAACGTGCTGTTCGGATGGGGTGGTTCCCTGACGAAGGCGGTCGCACGCGTCCCGTGGAACGACCGAAATCGCTTTCGAAATCTATGAGCGGCCACCGCCGCTGTCAAGGACGGAGGGGCGACTTCCGAACACACTCACACAGCAGTGCCCACAACTCACCGGTCGATCGCCTGCGCGGAGGCGCGGCGGCCGGGTTCAGAGCTGCTGGACGAGCATGACGACGACCGCCACCAGGAAGACCACGCCGATCACCCGTTGCAGCGCGTACCCCCTGCCGGTGGGCTCGGTCGCCTCGGGGTTCTTCACCCACCCCCGCTGGAGGCGGCTGTTGAAGCGCCACAGCAGCTGCGGGCGCACGACCTGGATCAGTCCCATGATCAGGAAGAGGCACAGGAACGGGATGAGGACCGGACTCGAACTGCCGCCGTCGGAGGCGGCCTGCACTACCGCGTCGTGATTCATGGGACCCGGCTGCCCTGACGTCCCCTCAGCAAACTGCGCGCCCCGCCGCGGACGTACGACCAGGCATTCCGGGGCATCCGCAGGCGGTGGCGGGAAGGGCGGGTTCGATTCACCCTCCTGTTCGAGTCGTCCCGTCCTGTGCCGTATCTTCGTTGCTGACAAGCGCACGGCACGAGGCGGTAACGGGAGGCGGACCCTTGGTGGACACGACAGAGGCCGATCGGCTCGTCGAGCTGCTCGACACCAAGCGGGACGTGTTCGTGACCCAGTGGGTGAGCACGGTCTTCTCGGCCCTCGACGAGCGCCTGAGCCGCAACGAGCTGGAACGCGAGCTGACCGAGCTGTACGACGCGCTGCTCGGCGCCCTGCGCGGCGGCGGACTCGCCTCCAGGGGCGAGTCGTTCGGGGAGGTGCGCGGGCTGCTGGTCGAGCTGTCGCGCGGCCGGGCCCGTCAGGGCTTCACGCCCACCGAAACCGCCCTCGGCGTCTTCGCGCTCAAGCGGGTGCTCGAACCGTCGCTCGCCGGCGCCGAGGACGACGTGCGCGCGTACCTCCAGTTCTCCCGGGTGCTGGACGACCTGGGGCTGTTCACGGTGGAGACGCACGCGAAGACCCGCGAGGAGATCATCTCCCTCCAGTCCGAGCAGCTGCTCGAACTGTCCACGCCCGTCGTGAAGCTGTGGGACGGCGTGGTCGGCGTGCCGCTGGTCGGCACCCTCGACTCGGCCCGCACGCAGGTCGTGATGGAGAAGCTCCTCCAGTCGCTCATCGACTCGAACTCCACGCACGCCATCATCGACATCACCGGCGTCCCGGCCGTGGACACGCAGGTCGCCCAGCACCTCCTGAAGACCGTCGTCGCCGCGCGGATGATGGGTGCCGAGTGCATCATCTCGGGCATACGCCCGCAGATCGCCCAGACCATCGTGACGCTCGGCATCGAGTTCGGCGACATCCTCACCAAGGCGACCCTCTCCGACGCGCTGCGGCACGCCCTGCGGCAGATCGAGCGCGAGGCGTCCGACCAGACGGAGTCGCTCCTGTGACCGACCGCATACCCGTCCTGAAGATCGGCGACGTCCTGCTCGTCTCGATCCAGGTCGATCTGGAGGACCAGATGGTCCTCGACCTCCAGGAGGACCTGTCCGACCGGATCGTCGCCACCGGCGCCCGGGGCGTGGTCATCGACATCTCGGCGCTCGAGGTCGTCGACTCCTTCGTGGGGCGCATGCTCGCCACGATCGCCTCCATCTCCCGGCTGCTCGGGGCCCAGACCGTCGTCGTCGGCATGCGGCCCGCCGTCGCCATGACGCTGGTCGAACTCGGCCTCTCGCTCGGCGAGGTGCGCACGGCCCTCCACCTGGAACAGGGGCTCCGGCTGCTGCGCCGGGGCCGGGACGATTCGCCGGCACCTCGGTGAGCGCACCCACCCCGGGCGCGGAGGACGAGCACGAGGTCGCCATCGCGAGCAGCGGTGACGTCGTGAAGGCACGGCAGGTGATCCGCACGCTCGCCCAGCGCAGCCGCCTGTCCCTCGTCGACCAGACGAAACTGGTCACGGCCGCCAGCGAACTCGCCCGCAACACCCTCATCTACGGCGGGGGCGGGCAGATGCACGCCCGGCTGCTGCGCGAGGACGGCAGGAGCGGGGTGTGGGCCAGCTTCAGCGACCAGGGCCCCGGCATCCCCGACATCGAACTCGCCCTGACCGACGGCTGGTCGTCCGGCCGCGGCATGGGCCTGGGGCTGAGCGGCGCCCGCCGTCTGGTGGACTCCTTCGACCTGCGCTCCGGCGCGGGAGAGGGCACGAGCGTGACCGTCGTCAAGTGGGCGCGATGACCGCCCGCCGGACGACGGAGGCCGAGGACGTCGTCTGGCTGAGGAGCGGCTCCGCCCTGCCGTCCGCGGCCCGGCGCGAGGGGACGGAGCTGGCCCGCCGCGTCGGCCTCGACGAGGAGCGGATCGCCGGCCTGCGGATCGCGCTCACCGAGGCGGCCACCAACCTCCAGCGGCACGCGGGGGACGGCGCGCTCGCCCTGCGGGTGGTCAGGTTCGGCGACCGCCCCGCCGTGGAGTGCCTGGCCCTCGACAGCGGGCCCGGCATCGCCGACCCCGGGCGCGCGCTCGCCGACGGCGTCTCCAGCGCGGGGACCCTCGGCATCGGCCTGGGCGCGATCGCCCGCCTCGCCGACTCGTTCGACCTCTACACCCGGCAGGGCCAGGGCACCGCGCTCCTCGCCCACTTCACGGTCGGGGACGCCCCGGAGCCCGGCGCCCCCGGCGGGCCGGAGACGGCCGTCGTCGCGGGCCTGACCCGCCCGATCAGCGGCGAGCAGCTCTGCGGCGACACCTGGGCCGCGCACGAGGACGCCGAGGGCGTCACCGTGATGATGTGCGACGGCCTCGGGCACGGCCCCCTGGCGGCGCGCGCCGCGGAACAGGCCCGCGCCGCGTTCCGCGGCACGGCCCTCACCCGGCCCGAGGACCTGCTGCGGCACCTGCACTCCGCCCTCAAGGGCACGCGGGGCGCCGCCGTCGCCGTCGCGCGCGTCGATCTCGCGACCCGCCGCGTCGCGCTCTGCGGCGCGGGCAACATCGCCGGCTTCGTGCTGACCGGGACGGAACGCTTCCCGCTGCTGTCGATGCCCGGGATCGTCGGCCATCAGGTCCGCACCCTCCGCACGTTCGAGGCGGACCTGCCGACGGGCGCGCTGCTGATCCTGCACTCCGACGGCCTGCGGGACCGCTGGGCCCCGGCCGACTTCCCCGCCCTCCCGCGCCACCGCCCCGCCGTCGTCGCGGGGCATCTGCTGTGGCAGACAGGGGTGCGCAGGGACGACGCCGGGATCGTCGTCGTGAAGGTCCCGCCGGCATGACCGGCGCCCACGTCCTGGTGGCGCTCGCCGTCACCTCGGAGCGTGACGTGTACGCGCTGCGGCGGCACGGCCGGACCGCCGGGCGCCTGCTGGGGCTGGCCGACCACGACGTGGTGCGCACCGCGACCGTGCTGAGCGAGGCGGGGCGCGACCTGCTCGGCGCGACGGGCCTCACGGCGCAGCTCACGCTCGTGCCCGGCGTCCCGCCGCAGCTGACCGCCGTCTTCCGCTGGGAGCCGGGCAGCGGCGTCCCCTCCCCCGAACTGCTCACCGCGGCACAGCGCCTGCTGGACAGCAGCCGGTACGACGCGGCGCCCTCCCCCGCCCTCACCCTGACGCAGCCGCTGCCGCCGACCGTGGAGCCCCTCGCCGTCCTGGCCGACCGCGTGGCCGGGGAGCTGTCCGCCGACACCGAGACCACGGCCATGGGCGAGGGCCTGCGCGAGCAGAACCGGGACCTGCTCGCCGCGCTCCAGCAGGCGCGCGCCCACCAGGAGGACCTGCAGCGCCTCAACGACGAGCTGGAGGAGACCAACCAGGGCGTCCTCGCGCTCTACACCGAGCTGTCCAGGGAGCTGGAGGAGACCAACAGCGGTGTGGTCGCCCTCTACGCGGAGCTGGAGGAGAAGACGCGCGCCCTCGCCCTGGCGAGCGAGGCGAAGACCCGGTTCTGGGCCAACGTCAGCCATGAGCTGCGCTCCCCCGTCAACGCCGTCATCGGCCTGACCCGGCTGATGCTGACCGCCGACGCGGGCAGCGATCCGCTCACCGCCGACCAGCGCAGGCAGCTCTCGCTGATCGCCTCGTCCGGCACGACGCTGCTGGCGCTCGTGGACGAACTCCTCGACGTCGCCAAGGCCGAGTCGGGCCACCTCGACCCGGAGCCGTCCGAGGTGGACCTCGGCGCGCTCCTGCACCACCTGCGGGGCACGCTGGAGAGCACCGCGCGGCCCGGCGTGCGCCTGGTGATCGACACCTCCGGCGCGCCCGGACGGCTGGTCACCGACGAGGTGATGCTCACGCGCGTGCTGCGCAACGCCCTGTCCAACGGCCTGAAGTACACGGACGACGGCGAGGTCAGGCTCACGGCGGGACGCTCCGACGGCGACGCGGGACCGGCCCTGGCGGTCTTCACGGTGTCCGACACGGGGATCGGCATCCCCGCCGACCAGCAGGTGCGGGTGTTCGAGGAGTTCTACCAGGTCAGGGGCCCGCACCAGCGGTCGGGCTCCGGTACGGGCCTCGGCCTGCCGTACGCCAGGCGGCTCACCGAACTGCTCGGCGGGCGGCTCACCCTGGCCAGCACGCCAGGCGAGGGCACCACCGTGACCGTGGCGATCCCCGCCGACCTCATCGCGGGCCGCGAGGCGGTGGACGGGCCGCACCCCGACGCCGTGCCGCCGCTCGGATCGCTGGTCGCCGTGGACGACGACCCCGCGTTCCTCGCCGTCCTCCGCCCGATCCTGGCCAGGCTCGCCGACCGCGTCACCGAGGTCACCGACAGCTCCACCGCCGTGGACACCATCGCCCGGCTCCGCCCGGACGCCGTCCTGCTCGACCTCGGCATGCCGGAACCCGACGGCTACGCCGTGCTGCGCGCCCTGGCCGCCGAACCGGAACTGGCGGACATCCCGGTCGCCGTGCTGACCTCCGCCACCCCTGAGTCCGTGGACCGCGACGCGCTCCGCCACGCCCGGGGCGTCCTGGGCAAGGACCGGCTGACGGCCGTACGCGTCGCCGAGGTCCTCTCCCACGCACCCGCACCGCCGCACGCCACCGGAACCGGCAGCCCGCCCGGCACGGACCGGCCGGGCGATCCGAAGGAGCAGCGACCGTGACGCCCCAGCCCACCGCCGCGGACACCGCGCCCGCACGCGTCCTGATCGTGGACGACAACCCCGCCAACCGCTACGTGCTGGGGACCAGCCTGCGGCGCGCGGGGCACACCGTCATCGAGGCCGGGGACGGCGCCCAGGCGCTCGGGTTCCTCGCCGACCCGGCGGACGCCCTGCCCGACGTCGCGGTGGTGGACGTCCGGCTGCCCGACATGACCGGCTTCGAGGTGTGCGAGCGCATCAAGACGGACCCGCGGACGGCCGCGATACCGGTCGTGCACGTCTCGGCGTCCGCCATCAGCGCGGCGGACCGCACCCAGGGGCTCTACCGGGGCGCCGACGCCTACCTCACCGAGCCCATCGCGCCCGAGGAACTCGTCGCCACCCTCACCGCCACCCTCCGCTACGCCAGGGCCCGCGCCCGCGCCGAACGGCTGGCCGAACGCCTCGGCCGCCTCAACGCCGCCACCCTGGCCCTCTACAGCGCCAAGGACGCCGCCGCGCTCGCCCACGCCGCCGCCGAGGGCGCGGGCGGCACCCTCGGCACCGACGCGGCCGTGATGCTCGCCGACCCGCAGCACGCGCAGCTCGCCCACGTGGTGTCGGGCGACGGGGGCGACATCAGCGCGGGCCCGCGCACCCTCGCCGACTTCCGCGCCCTGCTCGCGGGCCACCCGCTGGGCGAGGCGAGCGGCGCCGCGCTGCACGCCGTGCCGGCCGGACGCTGGCCGGGACGCCGCGTGTTCCCCGGCCACGAGCGGATGGCCCTGGCCGCGGCGCGCGCCAAGCCCGGCCGCCCGCCGGTGTGCATCGCCGTGCCCGCCGACGCCCTCACGCCCGACGACCACGACCTGCTGACCCAGCTCGCGCACGCCTGCGCCCTGGCCCTGGAGGCGCTGCGGACGTTCAGCGAGGAGCACACACTCGCCCTGACGCTCCAGCGCACGTTCCTTCCGGAGCGGCTGCCCGACACCGAACGCGCCCTGCTGGCCGTCCGGTACCTCCCCGCGAGCGCCACCACCGAGATCGGCGGCGACTTCTACGAGGCGCTGCACACCCCGTCGGGCCTGCTGCTGGCCGTCGGCGACGTGGCGGGGCACTCCCTCGACGCGGCCGTGGTGATGGGCCAGTTGCGGCACGCGCTGCGCGCCTACGCCCTGGAGGGCCACGGCCCGCAGGACATCCTGACCCGCCTCGAACACCTCCTGCACACCCTGGAGCCGTCACAGACCGCCACGCTCTGCGTCGTCCTGGCCGAGCACGACAGCGACACCCTGCACATCGCGAACGCGGGCCACCTCCCGCCGCTGATCCGCCGCCCCGGGGAACGCGCCCTCTACCTCACCGACCATGGCCCGCTGCTGGGCCTCGGCCTGCCCCACCCGCCCGCCACCGTCACGCAGGCGCCGCCGGGCACCGCGCTGGTGATGGTCACGGACGGGCTGCTGGAGCGGCGCGGCACCGACCTGGGCGACAGGCTGGCCGAGCTGGAGACGGTGTTCGACGCCGGTCCCGTGGACGATCCCGAGGCGATGTGCGAGCACCTGCTGGAGCTCTTCCCGCCGGACGGCGAGGACGACATCGCCCTGATGGCCATCACGCTGACGGCCGGGGAACGACAGGCGGCGGAGGGAGAGGTGCCGCGGTGAACCGGTGGGTCGGGGTGACCGTCGACTGCCTGGACGTGGAGCGTGTGGCGCGCTTCTGGAGCGCGCTGCTCGACCGCCCGCGCGGCCCGTCCCGGCCCGGCTGGGTCTACCTCGGCAGTGTCGGCGACGCGCAGCCCCGGCTCGTCTTCCAGCCCGTCACGGAACCGGCGCGCGGGAAGGTGCGGCTGCATCTCGACGTGCTGGTGGACGACATCGAGGAGGGCGTCGCGCAGGTCGTGGCGCTCGGCGGCCGGGCCACCGGCGAGCGGCACGAGTTCGACGAGGGCGTGGTCGTCGTCATGGCCGACCCGGAGGGGCACGAGTTCTGCCTGTCGCAGTTCCGGTGAACACTCGGCGGAATGGGCTGAAAGCGGTGAACGCGCGGTTTGATCCGGGGGATCGCGTCAACGGGTAACGGTATGGCCCAGTCGAAACGAGAGACAGAACGCAAGTACGCCGCCCCCGCCGCCGACGACCTCAGCTGGCTCCCCGGCCTGACGCGCGCGGACCCGGTCGTCTCGCTCGCCGAGGCCGGGGTCCACGAACTGGACGCCCTCTACTACGACACCGCCGACCTGCGGCTGACCCGCACCGGCGCGACCCTGCGGCGCAGGACCGGCGGCACCGACGCCGGATGGCACCTCAAGCTGCCGCTGCCTGGCGACAGCCGGGAGGAGGTGCACGCCCCGCTGACGTCAGGGGACGTGCCGGCGGAACTGCGGGAACTGGCCCTGTCCCGCACGCGCGGCGCCGCGCTGCGGCCGGTGATGCGGCTGCGTTCCACCCGTACCCTGCGCCTGCTCCTCGACGCCGATGGCGGCACCCTGGCCGAGCTGAGCGTGGACGCCGTGCGGGCCGACGCGATGCTCGACGGCGGCGGGCACGCCGGATGGACGGAGCTGGAGGTCGAACTCGCCGACGGCACCGACCCGGCGCTGCTCGACCGCGTCGAGAAGGTGCTGCGCAAGAGCGGCATCGACCGCGCGCCCGGCCCCTCCAAGGTGGTCCGCGCCCTGTCCGAGACCACGTCCCTGCTGGCGGACGGGCCAGGCGCGCGCCGCGAGCCGGTCCCCGGATCGGCCGGGGAGCACGTGCTCGCCTACGTGGCACGGTGGGCCGGCGCCCTGACGGACCTCGATCCGGCCGTCCGGCGGGACGAGCCGGACGCCGTGCACCGGATGCGCACGACGGCGAGGCGCCTGCGCGGCTGCCTGCGCACATACCGTTCCGTGCTCGACCGGGAGGTCACCGATCCCCTCCGGCGCGACCTGCGCTGGCTGGCCGGTGAGCTGGGCGCGGAACGCGACCACGAGGTGCTCAGGGAGCGGCTGGTCTCCGGCGTCCGCGCGCTGCCGGGCGAGCTGGTGCTCGGCCCGGTCGCCGCGCGGCTGCAGGTCTGGGACGCGGCGCACCGCGCCCAGGGCCGCCGCCAGGTCGTGGAGACGCTCGGCTCCCCCCGCTACCTGGGCCTGCTGGAGGGGCTGCACGCCCTGACCACGACGCCGCCGCTGCGCCCCAAGGCGGCCGGGAAGCCGGCGAAGGTGCTGACGAGGGCGCTGATGAAGGAGTACGGGCGGCTCGCGCGCCGCCTGGACCACGCGCTCGCCATGCCCGCCGGGCCCGCGCGTGACGCGGCGATCCACGACGCGAGGAAGGCGGCGAAGCGCGTCCGTTACGCGGCGGAGGCGGCACGTCCGGCTCTCGGGAAGCCCGCGCGGCGGCTCGGCGCGCGCGTGAAGGCGGTGCAGCAGGTGAGCGGCGCGCAGCACGACGGTGTCGTGACCCGCGACGCGCTGCGCCGCATCGCGATCTCGGCGCACGCGGCGGGCGAGCCCGGCTTCACGTGGGGTCTGCTGCACGGCCGCGAGGAGGCGGCGGCGGGGGCGCGCGAACGGCAGCTCCCCGACGCCTGGGCCCGCGCCCGCGCGGCGGCGGCGCACAAGGCGCTCCACTTCTGACACCCCGGCAACCCCCGGCGAGGCGCCGCAATCCGGCCCCGCCGGGGGCCCCGCGCCTGCGGTGGCGACGGCCCCGGAAGCACGGACGCACCTGACGGCACCGACAGAACGCCCCCACCTGGCCGGAGACCACGGCCGACGCCCCGGAGGCACGCACCCCCGCCCTGCCTCAACCGGGCGGGGACCCACACACCCCTGCCACCGGCACATACTCACACCAGCCGCGCCGAGCAGTCCGAAGCGCGCGTGGAACGCGGCGCCCTGGAGACACCGGCTCACGCCACTTCCCGCGCCGCCCAGCCGTGCGAAAGTCCGCAGGAAACGCGGACGCTCGGGCCTCCGGGACCCCCGCCGCCTGCACGCCCCCCGAGCGAGCAGCGCGTGGCCGTCCGGAGCGTGCGTGGGGCACGGCGCCCGGCAGGCACGGACTCACCCCCGGTCTCCGGTCCTCCCCCTGCCGCCCGGCCGTGCGAAAGGCCCACAGGTACACAGCATCCCCCGAGCCGCGGACCACAACCGGCCTCCGGTTCGCCGCGCGTCCCGCGCGCTCGGGAGGCCTGTCGACAGATCGACAGGCCTCCCGAGGCGGTGGGCCGGCTACGCCGCGAGGCCCGCGCCGGGGATGGCGGCGAGCAGCTCGCGCGTGTACGGGGTGCTCGGCGAGCCGAAGATCTCCTCCGGGGTGCCGCTCTCGACGATCCGCCCGCGCTGCATGACGTGGACGCTGTGCGAGATCATCCGCACCACGGCCAGGTCGTGGCTGATGAACAGGTAGCTGAGGCCCAGCTCGCGCTGCAGATCGGCCAGCAGTTCGAGGATCTGCGCCTGCACCAGCACGTCGAGCGCGGACACCGCCTCGTCCAGCACGATCAGTTCGGGCGACAGCGCCAGGGCCCGCGCGATCGCGACACGCTGCCGCTGGCCGCCGGACAGCTCGTGCGGCAGCCGTTCCGCCATGGCCGCCGGGAGGGCGACCTGGTCGAGCAGCCTGGCGGCCTCCTTCCTGCGGCTCGCGGCCGTGCCGACGCGGTGCACACGCAGCGGCTCCGCGATGGACTGGCCGACCGTGTAGCGGGGGTCGAGGGACGCGTACGGGTTCTGGAACACCGGCTGCACCCGGCGCCTGAACGCGAACATCTCCTTGCGGCGCAGCCCGGCGAGGTCGGTGCCGTCGAAGTCGATCCGGCCCGAGGTCGCCTTCTCCAGGCCGAGGAGGAGGTTGGCGGTGGTGGACTTGCCGGAGCCCGACTCGCCGACGATCGACACGGTACGGCCGCGCGCGATGCCGAAGCTGACGTCGTCGACGGCGGTGAAGTGCTCCGTCTCGCCGCCGCGGCCCGCGGACCTGAGCGTGAAGACCTTCGACAGCCCCCGGACCTCCACCAGGTCGCCCCCGGTGGCGGGCGTCGCGGCGGCGCCCGGGGTCCCGGCGGCCGCGTGGCGTCCGGTGGCGCGCGCGGGGACGGCGGCGACCGTGCGGGCCGAGGCCAGGCTGGGCGCGGCGCGCAGCAGGCGCCGGGTGTAGTCGTGCTGCGGGTCGGCGAGGATGCGGGCGGCGTCGCCCGACTCGACGATCTCGCCGTGGTACATGACGGCGATGCTGTCGGCCCGTTCGGCGGCGAGCGCCAGGTCGTGGGTGATCAGGAAGACGCTGGTGCCCATCTCCTCGATCAGCTCGGTCAGCTGGTCGAGGATGCGGCGCTGCACCGTCACGTCGAGCGCCGAGGTCGGCTCGTCGGCGATCAGCAGGCGGGGCTTGCAGGCGAGGCCCATGGCGATCAGGGCGCGCTGCCGCATGCCGCCGGAGAACTCGTGCGGGTACTGGTTCGCGCGCCGCGCCGGGTCGGGGATGCCGACCATGTCGAGCAGTTCGGTGACGCGGGTGTGGGCGGCCTTGCCCGCGGCCAGGCCGTGCACCTCCAGGGCCTCGGCTATCTGGTCGCCGATGCGCATCAGCGGGTTGAGGTTCGACATCGGGTCCTGCGGGACGAAGCCGATCTGCGCGCCGCGGACCGCGACCATCTCGCGTTCGCTCAGCTGCGCGAGGTCGCGGCCGTCGAAGAGGACCTGGCCGCCGGTGATGCGCCCGCCGGGGGGCAGCAGCCGGTTGACGGCGGCGGCGGTCGTGGACTTGCCGGAACCGGACTCGCCCACGACGGCGACCGTCCTGCCGGGCAGGACCTCGATCGACACGCCCTTCACCGCGGGGACCTCGCCGGTGCCGGAGCGGAAGGAGACGGAGAGGTCGCGGATGGACAGGACGGGCGTCGGCGTTGCCATGGTGGTCACCTTTGCGGTCGTGCGGAGTCGTGCGCCACCCGGCCCGCCACCGCGCGCGCCTCGGCCCACAGGGCGTCGGTCGGCACGGGGGTCCCGGGGGTCAGCAGGCGGTTGGTGGCGAGGGCCAGGGCGATGCCGCGGCCGGGGACGAACCCGACCGCGCAGCCGGTGAAGCCGGGGTGTCCGAGCAGCGGAAGGCGTTCCCCGCCGACCCGCAGCTCGTAGCGGCGGAAGCCGAGGGACTGCCCGGCGTCGGGTCCTGGCGCGAAGAACTCCTCGGCCGTGCGGGGGTCCCACAGGTCCTCGTGCCGGGTGTGGTCGGACAGGGCCGCGGCCAGGATGATCAGGTCGGCGGGCGGCGCGAACAGGCCCGCGTGGCCGGACACGCCGCCCAGCGCGTGGTGGGCGTTGCCGTCGTTCGGCCGTCCGGTGACCGGGCCGCGCCGCCACCCGCGGAAGTCCGCGCTGCGGTGCGGCACGGGGTGCGGGGTGCCGGTGTCGAGCATGGTGATCTCGACGCCGTCGCCGAGCGAGCTGGTGGCGACCTCGGCTCCGGCGGGGTGCCCGTACCGGGTGCCGGTCATGCCGAGCGGGCCGGTGACGAGCGCGGCCACCGCGCCGGGGAGGTCCGTGCCCGCCGCCGCCTCGATGACCTGGCCGAGGAGCATGAAGCCGAGGTCCGAGTAGTGGCGGCCGGTGCGGGGGGCGTGGCGCAGGGGCAGTTCGGCGGCGCGGCGCAGCGCGTCGTCCCGGTCGGTGGCGGCGACGTAGAGCGGCCACCACTCCCACAGGCCGCCCCGGTGCAGCAGGAGGTCGCGCACCGTCACGTCGTCCTTGGCGCCGCCGGTGAACCGCGGGACGTAGTGGCCCACCCGGGTGTCGAGCCCGACGTCGCCGGTGGAGACGAGGCGCATCAGCGCGGTGGTGGTCGCGGCCACCTTGGTCACGGACGCCAGGTCGTGGTGGGTGTCCGTGTTTATGGGCAGGCCGTCGGGGGCCTCGTCGGAGGGTAGGGCGCGCAGCCCGGCCGCGGCGGCGCCGTCGAAGCCGGGCGCCCGTACGGCCAGGGCAGCGCCGGCCGGTGGCCGCGCGGACGGCGGCGCGTCCGGGGGCACGACGGTCGTCAGCCGGGCGACGGCGTCCGTGAGCGCGTTCACGCCGCCGCTCCGTCCGCGGAGGCGGGGCCGAGCGCGCGGGCGAGGCGTATCTCGGGCTCGCCGAACTCCTCCTGGGTGCGCTCCGCGCCGTCCGGGAGCCAGCCCCGGCCGCGGTAGAACGCGACGGAGGGCGCGTTGTCCCGGAAGACCCACAGGGTCGCGGCGGTGGCGCCGGCGTCGCGCAGCGCCGACGTCGCGGCGGTGAGCAGCGCGGTGCCGGTGCCGTGGCCCTGGGCGAGCGGGGAGACGTACAGGGAGTGGACCGTGCCCGTGCCGCCGCCGGGCGGCATCGCCCAGCGGGTGACGCCGAGGACCGCGCCGGAGCCGTCGGGCGCGGGCTGGACGACGACCTCGCCGGGCGCGGCCGTCTCCAGCACGCGGGTCCACAGGGCCAGGGCCCGGGGGCGCGTCATGGCGTCGGTCAGCCGCCGCGGGAGCACGGCCGCGTAACTCCCGTGCCAGCAGGCGAGGAAGGTGTCGGTGATGCCCGTGAGGTCGGCGACCGTCGCGGCCCGCAGCGGCGGCGTCATGCTCCGGTGCCGCCCTTCGTCTCCAGCGTCAGGGCGCGCGGCGGCTGCGGCAGGGGCTCGGGCAGGCGCAGGGGGCCCGTGCCCGGCGTGATGCTGCCGAGCAGGCGCGCCTCGCGGGCGCCCGTTCCGGCGGGCGTCGCGCCGGGCAGGCCGTGCGCGGTGCACCAGCCGATGAGGGCGAACGCGATGGCCTCCTTGTCGTCCGCCGGCGCGCCGAACTCGTCGGACAGCAGCAGGCGTACGCCGGGGAGCGCCGCGCGCAGCCCGGCCATCAGGACGGGGTTGCGGCAGCCGCCGCCCGAGACGACGAGGGTGTCCACACCGGCGGCGCGCACGTCGTCGGCGACGGTGCGGACGGTCAGCTCGGTGAGCGTCGCGATGAGGTCGGCCGGGGCCGGGGCCGTGCCCGCCCTGGCGACGGCGTCGGCGACGTAGGCGGTGTGAAAGTGCTCCTTGCCCGTGCTCTTGGGCGCGGGCAGGCGGTAGTACGCGTCGTCGAGCAGGACGGCGAGCAGGCGTGCGTCGACGGTGCCCGAGGCGGCGAGCAGGCCGTCCTCGTCGTAGCCGCCGGGGTGGGCGCCGGTGTCGGTGACGGCCGCGTCGATGAGCGCGTTGGCCGGGCCGATGTCGTAGGCGTACAGGTCGGCGGCGCCGCGCACGACGGTCATGTTGGCGATGCCGCCGAGGTTGAGGGCGGCGGGGGTGCCGCCGAGTCCGGCGAGCAGCAGGCCGTCCAGGTAGGAGACCAGGGGCGCGCCGTGGCCTCCGGCGGTGATGTCGCGGATGCGGACGTCGGAGAGGACCGGGGTGCCGGTGCGTTCGGCGATCCAGGCGGGCTGGCCGATCTGGAGCGTACCGAGGGCCGTTCCGGCGTCCACCCAGTGGTAGACGGTCTGGCCGTGCGAGACGACGAGGTCGACGGGGCCCGCGGCGGCGACGGCCTCGGCAGCGGCGTCGGCAAAGCTCTGCCCGATGAGGGTGTCGAGTTCGCAGATCTCGGCGAGGGTGGTCGGGGCGGGGGGCAGCGCGGCCAGGAGGCGGGCGCGCAGCTCCGGCGTGTAGGAGGCGCTGCCGGTGTGCTCGACGGTGCCGTGCAGGCGGTCGCCCGTCCTGGTGAAGGTGACGACGGCGGTGTCGATGCCGTCGTGCGACGTGCCGGAGATCATGCCGAGGATTCTCACGATGCCTCCTCGATGGCGGCGCGCAGCCGTCCGCCGGTCTTCTCCAGGCGGGCGGACGCGGCGTGGGCGTCGATGTTGGCGGCGATCCGCAGGGCGGCGAGCTTCACCTCGTAGCCGCTGTCCTCCAGGGTCCTGACGGCCTCGTCGCGGTCGGCGCCGGTGATGGCGGTGACGATGCGGACGGCGCGTTCGCGGAGCTTGGCGTTGGTCGGCCTGACGTCGACCATGAGGTTCCCGTAGGTCTTGCCGAGCTGGACCATGGTGATGGTGGAGAACATGTTGAGCACGAGCTTCTGCGCCGTGCCCGCCTTGAGGCGGGTGGAGCCGCTGATCAGCTCGGGGCCGACGAGCACCTCGACGGCATGCTCGGCGGCGGCGCTCAGCTCGGTGTCCGCGTTGGAGGACAGGCCGACGGTGAGGGCGCCGCGCTCCCTGGCGCGCCGGACGGCGCCGATGACGTACGGGGTCCTGCCGCTGGCCGCGATGCCGATCACGGTGTCCTGGGGGCCGACCTCCGCCTCGTCCATGGCGGCGGCGCCGGCGAGCGGGTCGTCCTCGGCGCCTTCCTGCGAGGTGACGATGGCGTCGGGGCCGCCGGCGATGATCGCCTGGACCTGTCCCGGCGCGGTGTTGAACGTCGGGGGGCACTCGGAGGCGTCGAGCACGCCGATGCGGCCGGGGGTGCCCGCGCCGGTGTAGATCAGGCGTCCGCCCGCCTTCATCCGCTCGGCGGCGCCCTCGATCGCGGGCACGATCTGGGGCAGGGCGCGGGCGACGGCGGCGGGGACACCGGCGTCGGCGTCGTTCATCGCGGCCGCCAGTTCGGCCACCGGCATGCGGTCGACGGTCGCGTAGCGAGGATCGGCAGCCTCGGTGGACAGGCCGGTGAGCCGGCGGACGTCGCGGCTGGCGGAACTCATTTCTTTCCTCGGTTTCTTGGGTCGAGAGCGTCGCGCAGGCCGTCTCCGAGCAGGTTCAGCCCGACGACGAGGAGGACGACGACCGCACCGGGGCCGTACAGCGTCCAGGGGGCGATGGAGACGAGGGTGCGCGCCTCGAAGATCATGGAGCCCAGCGAGGGGGCGGGCGGCGGGGTGCCGAGGCCGAGGAAGCTGAGCGAGGCCTCGGTGAGCACGGCCCAGGACAGCGACAGGGTGATCTGGACGATCACGAGGGACGTGATGTTCGGCAGCACGTGGCGGAACATCGTGGCGATGCGGCGCTGGCCGGTGCTGGTGGCGGCCTTCACGTACTCGATCTCGCGCAGCGTGAGCACCGGGCCACGGGTGACGCGGATGAAGATCGGCGCGTACACGACGGCGATGGCGATGGCGACGGTGAACCAGTTGCGGTCGAACACCGCGGCGAGGGAGAGGGCCAGCAGCAGCGGCGGGAAGGCGAACAGGACGTTCGCGACGCCGCCGATCGCGGTGTCGGCGAAGCCCCGGAAGAAGCCGGAGACCAGGCCGCCGAGGGTGCCGACGACCGAGGCGAACAGCACGGCGACGACGGCGATCAGGACCGAGTTGCCGACCCCGGCGGCCACGCGGGAGAACACGTCGCGGCCGAACTGGTCGGTGCCGAGGAGGTGGTCGGCCGACGGGGAGAGCAGCCGGGACGGCGGGTCCTGCGCGACGGGGTCGTACGGCAGCAGGTCGAGCCAGGACGCCACCGCGGCCACGGCCAGCAGGGCGATCAGGATCAGGCCGATGAGGCCGCTGGGGCTGCGCAGCAGGGCGCGCAGCCGCTGGGTGCGCCCGGAGGCGGGGGGAAGACCGGGTTCGAGGGCCGGGCCGGTGCCGGGACCGGCGGCCTGCGCGATGTCGGTCATGAGGCACGCACCCTGGGGTCGATCAGGCGGTAGGTGATGTCGGTCAGCAGGTTGACGAGCACGAACGCCACCGCGATGACCAGGACGGTGCTCTGCACGAGCGCGTACTCCTTCTGCTGGATACCGAGCAGGACCTGCCGGCCGATCCCCGGGACGGAGAAGACCTGCTCCACGACGACCGCGCCGCCCAGCAGGTAGCCGAACTGGAGGCCGACCATGGTGACGATGGGCACCATGGCGTTGCCCAGCACGTGCCGCACCTGGAGGCGCTTCGCGGGGACGCCCTTGGCACGCGCGGTGCGGACGAAGTCGTGGGAGCGCACTTCGAGGACGGCGGTGCGGGTCGTGCGCATGATCGGGGCGGCGATGCCGAAGCCGAGGACCAGCGCGGGCAGCAGCATCTGCTGGAGGTTGAGCAGCGGGTCGTCGAACAGCCCGGCGAACGGCTTGCCGTTCGGGTTGAAGCCGAAGGACGAGGCGAGGACCGACAGCAGGGTGGTGGCGAGCAGGAAGGCGGGGATGGACAGTCCGGCGAGACCGACCACCTGGCCGGCCGCGTCGCGCGGCGAGTCGGGCTTCGAGGCGGAGAGCATGCCCAGGGGGATGCCGATGAGCAGCGCGATGACGATCGCGAGCAGGGCCAGTTCGAGCGTGACGGGCAGGGACTTGAGCGTCAGGTCGAGCACGCTCTCCTGGGCGCGGGAGGAGAAGCCGAGGTTTCCCGTGAGCAGGTTGCCGATCCAGGAGAAGAACTGGGTGAGGAGGGGCTTGTCGATGCCGTAGTACGCCTCCAGGTCGGCCCGCTGGTCGGGGGTCAGCGCCGCAGCCTCCGTGCCCAGGCCCGCCGTGATCTGGTCGCCTGGGATGGCGCGCAGCATGATGAAGACGAGGATCGCGACGCCGAGCAGGGTCGCCAGGGAGGAGGCGATCCTTCGGGTGACGCGGTTCCTGGTGAGTTTTCTGAGCATGGTTCTCGCAGAGGTCTCCGGCCGTGGCGCGGGGTCCGCGGGAGTGCGGGCCCCGCGCCCGGCGGTCGGACTGGTCGGGCTGGGGCCGGTCCGGCCGCCCTCGGGGGGCGGTCGGACCGGCCGGGCCGGCTGGAGGGGCCGGCGGGTCGGTCGGGTGGGCCGGCCGGTCAGGACATGGTGGCCGAGCGGAGCCCGACCAGCGACCCGTCGGCGCGCGGCACGAAGCCCTGCACCGAGGAGGAGGACGCGGTGTAGCTGTAGCTGGTGAACAGCCAGATCCAGGCGGCGTTGTCCTCCAGCTCCTCGGACACCTGGCGGTAGATGTCGCGGCGCTCCTCGACGTTGTCGGTCGCGCGGCCCTGGGCGAACAGGTCGTCCAGTTCGTCCGAGCTGTAGCCGGCCACGGCGTTCAGGTTGCCGTCGCTGGTGAAGTAGCGGCCGTACATGCCCTCGGGGTCGGGGCGTCCGCCGTTGAGTGCGACGGCGGCGTCGAAGTCACCGGCGACCCAGCGGTCCACGTAGGCGCCGGACTCCAGCACCTCCAGGTCCAGCGTGATCCCGGCCTCGGCGAGCTGCGACTGCAGGTTCTGCGCCTCGTTGACCGAGGTGGCGTACTCGCCCTGCGAGACGATGGTGGAGATCGTCACGTCCGTCTTGCCCGAGGCGGCGAGGTACTCGGCCGCCTTGTCGAGGTCGCGCTCGGGGCAGGGGCGCTCGGCCGGGTCGGACAGGAAGGCCGGGGAGGTGATCGGGCCGGTGACCTGGCCCTCGCCGAGCGCGGCGGTGTCGAGGACTTCCTGGCGGTCGATGGCGCACTGGATGGCGAGCCGGACGTTCAGGTCGGCGAGGTCGCCGTGCGTCGCGTTGAGCTGGAGCGCGTGGTAGCTGAGCTGCGGGACGCTGTCCACGGTGACGTTGCCGCCCCTGGCGGTGTCGGCCACCAGCGGGTCGTCGAAGACGGCGAGCTGCACGTTGCCGGACTGGAGGGCGGAGACGATCGCCGACTCGTCGGGGATGACCTGGAACTCGACGCCGTCGAGGGCGACCGGGAAGCCCCAGTACTCGGGGTTCTTCTTCAGCGTGATCGACTGGTTGGCGACGCGGCTGTCGAAGAGGAACGGGCCGGTGCCGTTCGGCGCGGTGTTCAGCTCCTCCTCGGTGTCGTCCGAGGACAGGATGGCCATGTTGATGGAGGCCAGGTTGGCGGGCAGCGAGGCGTCGGGGCTGCTCAGGTTCAGCACGACGGTGTGCTCGTCGGGGGCCTCCACCGACTCGACCGAGGCCAGGGACGAGGCGGCGACCGCGGCGGTCTCCTCGTCGGCGATCAGGTCGAGGGAGCTCTTGACGTCCTCGGAGCCGAAGGTGCTGCCGTCGGCGAAGGTGACGTCCTTGCGCAGCGTGAAGGTCAGGGTGAGACCGTCCTCCGAGGTCTCCCACGACTCCGCGAGGCCGGGGACGACGCTCAGGCCGTCGTCCAGCTCGGTCAGCGTCCCGTAGATGGTCTGCATGACGTTGACCGCCTGGAACTGCGTGGCCTTCCAGGGGAACAGGGTGTCGGCGTCGGAGGTGACGCCGAGGACGAGGGTGCCGCCGTTGGAGCCGGAACCGCCCGACGAGTCGTCGTCCGAGTCCGAGCTGCCGCATCCGCTCAGGAGCAGCGAGGTCGCCACGGCCCCGCTCAGTACGGCGGTCGCGCTGCGAAGTATCCGCGATCTGTGTGACATGGGTCTTTCCTCGATCGTGTGAGCGACGTCCGGCTCGGGAGGCGCCGGCACCCCTCCGGCCGTGACGGTGAACCTGCATGGGCCGGGATGAGGCAGAAACTTACCTCCAACGCTTCTCGTATGTAAATATGTTGCCCGAACACATTTACGTCACTGGCGGCCGGTACCGTTGGCCGCCCGCGACTCAGCGGGACGGAAGGAGTGAGCGTGGCCGACGAATCGACCGAACGGCCGGACTCCAGAACGGTGTTGGTGCGGATGCGTGCCGTACTGCCGTCGTTGCGGCCGTCCGAACGCCGCATCGCGCAGGCGTTCCTGGATGCACCGGTCGACTCCGCGGACCTGTCCATCGCGGACCTGGCCCAGCAGTGCGGCACGTCGACGACCTCCGTCGTCCGCTTCTACAAGCGCATCGGTTACGCACACTATCGCGACCTCAGGATCGACGTTGCGCGGGAGGCCACTCGCGAGAAGCTGGCGCACGCCGAAGTCCCGCCCGTCTCCGGGGACATCGACCTCGACGACACCCTGGACGAGGTGATCGCCAAGGTCGCGCGCAACGAGACGCTGTCCATAGCCGACACGGCGCGCACCCTCGACCGGCAGGCGCTCGCCAAGGCCGTCGAGCTGATCACGGCGGCCCGGCGCGTGGACTGCTTCGGGGTCGGCGCCAGCTCCCTGGTCGCGCTCGACCTCCAGCGCAAGCTCACCCGCATCGGCCGCACGGCGCTCAACTGGCCGGACTCGCACAACGCCTGGACGTCGGCCGCCACCCTCGACGCGTCCTGCGTCGTCGTGGTCGTCTCCCACTCGGGCGAGACGGCGGACACCGTGGAGTTCCTCACACTCGCGCGCGCGGCCGGGGCGTCGAGCGTCGCCATCACCAACCACGAGGGCTCGCGGCTCGGCGTCAACGCCGACGTCACGCTGACGACCGCCGCCAGGGAGACCCGGTTCCGCGCGGGCGCGCTGGGCAGCAGGATCGCCCAGCTGATGGTGGTGGACTGCCTGTTCACCGGGGTGGCGCAGGCGTCGTACGACGCGTCGCAGTCCGCGCTGCGCAGCACCTACGCCGCCGTCCGCCTGCCCGCCTCCGACAAGAAGCGCTGACCCGGGACCGGGCGGTCGCGCACCAGGACCACGAGAAGTCCCAGAACCACGGAAAGGGGCGCCGCGATGGGCCCGAGGAAGACCACGCCCGCGGGCAGGGCGCCCGGCACCCGGGCGCTCGACCGCCTCGCGGCGGCGCACGACGCCTCGCACTACCTGCTCGTCCCCCAGGAGGTGGCCGCGCCGCGCGGCGCGGACGACGTCGCCGCCCTGCTGCGCGCGTCCCGCGCGGACGGACGGCCGGTGACCTTCAGGTCGGGCGGCACGAGCCTCAGCGGCCAGGGCGTCACCGACGGGCTGCTGGCCGACACGCGGCGCCACTTCCGCCGCATCGAGGTCCTGGACGACGGCGCACGGGTGCGCGTGCAGCCGGGCGCGACCGTGCGCCAGGTCAACACGCGCCTCGCCCGGTACGGCCGCAAGCTCGGCCCCGACCCGGCGAGCGAGGTGGCCTGCACCGTCGGCGGCGTGGTGGCCAACAACTCCAGCGGCATGGCCTGCGGCACCGAGCAGAACACGTACCGCACGCTCGACTCCCTGGTCGTCGTGCTGCCGGACGGCACGGTCCTCGACACCGGCGCGCCCGACGCCGACGAGCGCCTGCGCACCACCGAACCCGCCCTGTACACCGGCCTGCTGGCCCTGCGCGACCGCGTGCGCGGCAACCGCGAGTCGGTCCGGACCGTCCGGCGGCTCTTCGCCATGAAGAACACCATGGGCTACGGGGTGAACGCGTTCCTGGACTTCGACACCCCCGTCGACATCCTGACGCACCTGATCGTCGGCAGCGAGGGGACGCTCGGCTTCATCGCCGAGGCGACCTTCCGCACCGTCCCCGCCCTGCCCGCCGCCGCCACCGGCCTGGCCGTCTTCCCCACGCTGGCCGCCGCCACCGCCGCGCTGCCCGGCCTCGTCTCCGCCGGGCTCGCGACGATCGAGCTGATGGACGCCACCTCCCTGCGCCTGGCACAGGCCGAGGCGGACGCCCCCGCCGCGCTCGCCGGGCTCACGGTGGAGGGGCACGCCGCGTTCCTCGTCGAGTTCCTGGGCGCGACCGCGCAGGACCTGGCCGCGCAGCGCGCCGCGGGGGAGCCCGCGCTGGCCGGCCTCGACCTGGCCGTGCCGCTCGCCCTGACCGGCGACGCCGCGGAGCGCGCCCGCCTGTGGCACATCAGGAAGGGCCTCTACACGACCGTCGCGGGCGCCCGCCCGCAGGGCACGACGGCGCTGCTGGAGGACATCGTCGTCCCGGTGCCCGCGCTGCTGCCCACCTGCGAGGAGCTGACGGCCCTGGTCGCGGGGCACGGCTACGGCGAGACCGTCATCTTCGGCCACGCCAAGGACGGCAACGTCCACTTCATGCTCAGCGAGCGCTTCGACGACCCGGCCTCGCTCGACCGCTACCGCCGGTTCACGGAGGACATGGTCGGGCTGGTCCTCGGCATGGGCGGCTCCCTGAAGGCCGAGCACGGCACCGGCCGGATCATGGCGCCGTTCGTCCGCAGGCAGTACGGGGACGAGCTGTACGCGGTGATGCGCGAGGTCAAGCGGCTGTTCGACCCCGCCGGGCTGCTCAACCCGGGCGTGGTCCTCTCCGACGACCCCGACTCGTACCTGCGGGACCTCAAGCGCGTCCCGGCGGTCGAGGAGGAGGTGGACCGCTGCGTCGAGTGCGGCTACTGCGAGCCCGCCTGCCCGTCGAAGGACCTCACGCTGACGCCGCGGCAGCGCATCGTGCTGCGCCGGGAGATGCGCACCGCCGAGGAGGCGGGCGACACCGCGCTGCTCGCCGAGCTGCGCGAGGACTACGCGTACGCGGGCGTGGACACGTGCGCGGTGGACGGCATGTGCCAGGTCGCCTGCCCCGTGCACATCAACACCGGCGACCTCGTCCGCCGCCTCCGCCAGGAGGACGGGGGCGGCCTCCAGCGTGCCGCCTGGAACTTCTCCGCCGGGCACTGGGGAGCGGGCACCCGGCTCGCCGGACTCGCCCTGACGACGGCCTCGGCGCTGCCCTCCTCCGTGGTCACCGCCGTGACGCGGGCGGGCCGCGCCGTGGCCGGCGCCGACACCGTGCCGCTGTACGGCGGCGACCTCCCGGCCGGGGGCAGGGCACGCAAGCCCGTCGCCGCCGCGCGGCCCGCCGCCGTGTACGTCCCCTCCTGCGTCGGCGCGCTGTTCGGTCCCGACCAGAAAGCGGAGGGGAACGGCGGCGTGGCGGACGCGTTCCTCGCGCTCTGCGCCCGCGCCGGGGTCGAGGTCGTGGTGCCCGAGGGCATCGGCTCGATGTGCTGCGGCACCCCGTGGAAGTCGAAGGGCCACACCAAGGGCTACCAGCGCATGACCGACACGGTGCTGCCCGCCCTGTGGGAGGCCTCCCGGCACGGCGAACTGCCCGTCGTCTGCGACGCCGCCTCCTGCACGGAGGGCCTGGAGACGATGCGCGCGGGCGCCGCCGAGGCGGGCGGCGAACTGGCCGGACTGCGCATCGTCGACGCCGTGCAGTTCACGCACGAGCACCTCCTCGACGCCCTCACCGTCACCGAGCCGCTCGACTCCCTCGCCCTGCACCACACCTGCTCCTCGACACGGCTCGGCACCAACGCCGCCATGACCGCGATCGCCGGACGCCTCTCGGACGACGTCCACGTCCCCGACGACTGGGGCTGCTGCGCGTTCGCCGGTGACCGGGGGCTCCTGCACCCGGAGCTGACCGCGTCCGCCACCGCGCCCGAGGCGGCCGAGCTGACCGCCCGCGAGTTCGCCGCCCACGCCTCCGCGAACCGCACCTGCGAGCTGGGCATGAGCCGCGCCACGGGCCGCGACTTCCGGCACCTGCTCGAACTGCTCGAACGAGCCACCCGCACCCCGCACACCCCCGAGGAACGCACCCATGGCTGAAGTCGTCGTCGTCCCCGACCCGGACACCGGCGGGCGGCTCGCGGCCCGCACCGTCCTCGACACGGTCAGGCGGAACCCGGAGGCGGTGCTCGGCCTCGCGACCGGCTCCTCGCCGCTCCCCGTCTACCGGGCGCTCGCCCGGCTGATCGCCGAGGAGGGCGTGGATGTCGGCCGCGTCTCGGGCTTCGCCCTGGACGAGTACGTCGGCCTGCCCCCCGGGCACCCGGAGAGCTACCGCTCGGTCATCACCCGGGAGGTGACCGTCCCGCTCGGCCTGTCCCCCGACCGCGTCCACGTGCCCGACGGCGACCCGGCGCGCGCGGACACGGCGGGCGAGGCGTACGAACGCGCGCTCGCCGCGGCGGGACCGGTCGACGTCCAGCTGCTCGGCGTCGGCACGGACGGGCACATCGGCTTCAACGAGCCGGGGTCGTCCCTCACGTCGCGGACCCGCCTGAAGACGCTCACCGAGCAGACGCGGCGGGACAACGCCCGGTTCTTCGGCTCGGTCGAGGAGGTGCCGGTCCACTGCGTCACGCAGGGCATCGGCACGATCCTGCGCGCCCGCCACCTGATCCTGCTGGCGTTCGGCGCGGCGAAGGCCGAGGCCGTCGCGGCGGCGGTGGAGGGGCCGCTCACCGCGAGCGTCCCCGCGTCGGCGATCCAGCTGCACGCCCACACGACCGTGATCGTGGACGAGCCCGCGGCGTCCCGCCTCACCCACCTCGCCTACTACCGCCACGCCTGGGCCAACAAGCCCGCCCCGCAGCACATCTGACCGGCGCGGACGGACCGGCGGGCACGCGGGCCCGCCGCCCGTACAACCTCGACTCCCCGGCAGGCGTCTTGTGTTCGCCCAGTTGATCTTCCTGTCGAGGAGATGTGCATGCCACGAAGAACATTAAGGACCGCCGCGACTCTCGGGGTCGCGGCGGTCATGGGGGCCGGGCTGCTGCCCGCCCTGACCGCCGGGACGGCCCAGGCCGCGCCCGCCCGCCACGCGGACGACTTCGACGGGGACGGGTACCGCGACTACGCCGCCTACCTGCCGTGGTCGGACCAGGCGCGGGGCGCGGGAGCCGTGGAGATCACGTACGGCACCGCGACGGGGCCCGGCACCCGGCGGCAGGTCGTCCACCAGAACAGCGCCGGGGTACCGGGCGCCAACGAGACGGACGACGACTTCGGCACCGTGCGGACCTCCGCCGACTTCAACCGCGACGGCTACGCCGATCTGGCGGTCTCCGCGCCGGGCGAGACCGTCTCGGGGCGGGAGCGGCAGGGCGCCGTGACCGTGCTGTGGGGCAGCCGGAACGGGCTGTCGGGCGGCACGAATGTGCCGAACCAGTCGCCCAGTGCGTACGAGCAGTTCGGCTCCGACCTGGCCGCCGGGGACTTCAACGGCGACGCGCGGCCCGACCTCGCGGTGATCGACGGCTCGTACGCGTACGTGTTCCGGGGCGCCGTCACGCCCTCGGGCGTGGCCGGTTCCCTCACCCGCCTGAACCGGGACGTCGGCTTCTTCGCCACCCGTCTCATCGCCGGGAACGTCACGCGCGACGCCGCCACCGACCTGGTCGTGATCGGCGCCAACGGCCTGGAGGGGCGGGAGGGGACCGAGGCGTGGTTCGTGCGCGGCGGCTCCACCCTCGCCTCCGGCGCCTCGCTGCGCCTGGCCGACTCCCAGACCGGCTGGGCGGCGGACGGGGTGATCGCGGACTTCAATCGTGACGGTTACGGGGACATCGCGATCGGCGACGACACCTGGTCGGACTGGCGGGGCCGGGTCAGCGTCTGGCGCGGCGGGGCGAACGGGCCGGGCGCGTCGGCGCGGATCGGGCAGTCCACCGCCGGTGTGGCGGGGGCGGCCGAGCCCGACGACGCCTTCGGCCAGTCCGTGTCGGCCGGCGATGTCGACGGCGACGGCTACGCCGACCTGGCGGTGGGTTCGCCGGGCGAGACGATCGGGGCCGCCGAGTCGACCGGCTCGGCGTACGTGCTGCGGGGCGGCTCCGGCGGCCTGACGGGCACGCGCTCGCAGGTGTTCGACCGCGGAACGGCGGGCGTTCCGGGCGGGCGGACGGCGTACGACACGTTCGGCGCCGCCGTGCGGCTGCGGGACACGAACGGCGACCGGCGCGCGGACCTGCTGGTGGATGGCAGGCAGCCGTCGGTCCGGCTGCCGGGCACCGCCTCGGGCGTCACGGCCACCGGCGCCTCCTGGTGGGGCGACGGCGCCTCCGCCGACGCGGTCCTCCAGTGACACGTCCTGGGGCGGCCGGAACGGGCCGCCCCAGGACCTGAGGCCCTCAGGCGGCGGCCCGGCGGGAGGCGGCGCGGTCCACGGCGGCGGCGAGGATGTCCAGCCCGGCGTGCAGCTCGGACTCGGTCACGGTGAGCGGCGGCGCGATCCTGAAGACGCCGCCCATGCCGGGGAGCTGGACGATGTTGAGGTGCAGGCCGTGGTCCAGGCAGTCGCGGGTGACCTCCTGGCCGAGGGCGTCGGCGGGCGTCCTGCTGCGCCGGTCGGTGACGAGTTCGAGGCCCTGGAGCAGGCCGCGCCCGCGCACGTCGCCGACGATGTCGTAGCGCTCGTGCAGCTCCGCGAGCCGGGCGCCGAGCTGGCGGCCGAGTTCCGCCGCGCGGGCGACGAGCCCGTCCCGCTGGACGACCCGCAGCACCGTCGCGCCGACCGTGGCGGCGAGCGGGTCGGACACGTGCGTGGTGAAGAAGAGGAACCCCCGCTCGTGGCAGACGCGTTCGATGCGCTCGCCGGTGAGCACCGCCGCCACGGGCAGTCCCGCGCCCAGCGTCTTGGAGAGCGTCAGCAGGTCGGGGACCACGCCGTCGCGTTCGAACGCGTAGAGGGTGCCGGTGCGGCCGAGCCCGGTCTGCGCCTCGTCCAGGATCAGGAGCATCCCGCGCTGGTCGCACAGTTCCCTGAGCCGGGCGAGGTAGCCGGGCGGCAGCTCGATGATGCCGCCCGACGACAGGATGGGCTCCACGAGGCAGGCGGCGAGGCTGCCGGAGGACTGGCGGTCGACCATCGCGAAGCCGTAGTCGAGTTCCGCGGCCCAGTCGTGGGAGCCGTCGGCGGCGCGGAACGGCGACCGGTAGGCGTCGGGCGTGGGCAGGGTGAGGTTCCCCGGCACGGGCGGCCCGTACCCGCGGCGTCCGGCCGAGAACGTCGCCGACGCCGCGCCGTGGCTCATCCCGTGCCAGGACCGGTCGAACGAGACGATCTCCCAGCGGCCGGTGTAGAGCTTGGCGAGCTTGATCGCCGCCTCGTTGGACTCGGCGCCCGTCGTGAGGAGCAGCATCCTGCCCAGTTCGGGCGGGAGGGTGGCGGCGAGGGCGGCGGCCAGGTCGAGGACGGGCCGGCTGAGCATGCCGCTGTAGAGGTGGTCCAGTGTCCCGACGGCCGCCGTGACCGCCGCGACGACGTCGGGGTGCGCGTGGCCGAGCACGGCGCTCATCTGGCCCGAGGTGAAGTCGAGGATCGGCTCGCCCCGGTCGTCGTACACGTAGGCGCCGGCGGCGCGTTCGATGACGCGCGGGCTGAAGTCCGCGCCGTAGCGGATCAGCAGGCGGTCGGCGTCTTCCCTGAATCGCTCGTCCATGGCACCACCCTGGCGGCACGGATCGCCTGCAACAAGCGGAGAAAACCTGCGGATCGTTCGGTGTAGCCTCAACGTCGCATGCTGAACACCCATCGCCTCGCGATCCTGCGGGCCGTGCTCGCGGCGGGCTCCGTCAGCGCCGCCGCCCGCAACCTCGCCTACTCCCCCGCGACCGTGAGCCAGCACCTCGCGGCGCTCGCGCGGGAGACCGGGCTCGTCCTCTTCGAGAAGGACGGCCGCGGCATCGCGCCGACCGACGCGGCGGTCCAGCTGGCCGAGCAGGCGCGGCCCCTCTTCGCCGACCTCGCCCGCCTGGAGCGGACCGCGGCGGACCTGCGCGCGGGCCAGGCGGAACGGCTGGCCGTCGCCTGCTGCGCGTCCGCCGCGCAGACGCTGGTCCCCGGGGTGGTCCGCGCGGTGCGCGCCCTGCGGCCGAACATCACCGTCGAGGTGAGCCTGAACGAGCCGGTGAACGGCCACGGCCGCCGCCCGGCGGACCTCGACCTCCGCACCGAGCCGGTGGACGGCCCCGGGCTCCGCCTCGACGGCCACCGCCGCCATGTCCTGCTCACGGAGGAGCTGCTCGCCGTCGTCCCCGCCGGGCACCCCCTGGCGGGCGCCGGGTCGGTCGCGCTCGGCGAGCTGGCGGCCGAGCCGTGGATCGACCACGACATCTACGACAGCCCGATCGGGCGGATCATCGCGGGCGCGTGCGCCGAGGCGGGGTTCACGCCGCGCCATGTCGCGCGCCTCGACGACCACCACGCGGCGCTCAGCCTGGTGGCGGCGGGCATCGGCGTCACCGTCCTGCCACGCCTGGCGGTGACCGGCCTGCCGGGCGGCGCCGTGGCCCGGCCGCTGACGCACCCGGTGACGGGCCGCGTGCGGCGGCGCGTCGTCCTGCACGCCCGCGGCCACCCCCACCGCGACGCCCTCATCACGGCCGCCGCGCGGCGGTTCGTGGCGGAGGCGGCGCGCCACCGGGACGGCGCGGGACGCGGGGAGGCGGACGCCTGACGCCGTACGTGTCAGGCCGGGCGGCGTGCGAAGAGGAGCGCCTGCGGGACCTCCTCGCCGGGGCCGAGCAGCAGCTGCGCCTCCACCTCGAACCCGGCGTCGCCCAGCCAGGCCGCCACGCGCCCGGGGGGACGGCGGTGGACCCGGACGTTCATGGGGTGGCCGCCGTAGCCCTGCGTCTTCAGCCGGGAGCCGTCGCCGACGTGGAAGCCG
Organism: Streptomyces sp. NPDC049879; assembly: GCF_044461265.1. Classification (NCBI taxonomy): domain Bacteria; kingdom Bacillati; phylum Actinomycetota; class Actinomycetes; order Kitasatosporales; family Streptomycetaceae; genus Streptomyces; species Streptomyces sp. NPDC049879. The sequence goes on from NZ_JBITKT010000008.1 coordinate 313,695, forward strand.
AGCTGGAGCGGCCCGCCGGGGCGCAGCGCCCGGTGGAAGTGCCCGAGCACGGCGGGCACCTCGTCGTCGGGGACGTGGATCAGCGACCACCAGGCGAGCAGCCCGGCCACCGGCGCGGCAGACAGTACCGGGTCGGTCATCGACCCGACCTCGAACCTGACGCCCGGATGGTCCCGCCTGGCGACCTCGATCATCCCGGGCGACAGGTCGAGGCCGAACGCGTCGAGTCCGAGGCCGCGCAGGTGGGCGGTGACATGCCCGGGACCGCAGCCGACGTCCGCCACGGACCCGCCGCCCGCCGCGTGCACCGCCTCGGCGAACAGGGCGAGCGCCGCCCGCAGGTACGGCTCCCCCGCCAGGCGGTCGCGCAGCAGGTCGGCGTAGCCGGCGGCCACCGTGTCGTAGGAAGTGCGGGTGTCGGCGAGCCAGTTGTCGGAGGGCATGGCGGGTAGGGTAGCCCGCGCTGTCACCCGGACGGTCACGTTCCGTGCGAGGGGCGGCGGGTAAGGGCGGCGTGTGAAAGCCATCGTGATCAATTGCACGCTCAAACCGTCACCCCAGCCGTCGAACACCGAGGCGCTGGCGAAGGTCGTCGTCGGGCACCTGGAGGGGCACGGCGTCGGCACGGAGATCGTGCGCGCCGTCGATCTGGACATCAGGCCCGGCGTGCGGAGCGACATGGGCGAGGGCGACGCCTGGCCCGGGGTGCGCGACAAGCTGCTGGCCGCGGAGATCCTGGTCGTCGCGTCGCCCACCTGGCTGGGACGGCCGTCGTCGGTGGCGCAGCGCGTCCTGGAGCGGATGGACGCCATGCTGTCGGAGACGGACGCGAAGGGCCGCCCGGTGGCGTACAACCGGGTCGCCGGGACGGTGGTGACCGGCAACGAGGACGGCGCCCACCACGTCATCAGCGAGATCCACGGGGCGCTCGGCGACATCGGCTACACCGTGCCGGGACAGGCGTGGACGTACTGGCACCTCGGTCCCGGCCCGGGACCCGACTACCTGGACGACGAGCGGGGGCACGACTTCTCGGCGAAGTCGGCCCGCGCGATGGCCGCCAACCTCGTCGGCACGGCGCGGGCACTCGCCGCCTCCCCGCTGGGCCCGCCGCCGGGCTGAGGCGCGGGCCCGCCCGCAGGCGGCGTGAGCCGGTCCTCGTCCGTCCTCGTCCGTCCTCGAAGGGATACGCGGCGGGTCGGCGGAACCGGTCCGCCGCGTACCCGCGATCCCGTACCGGCGGCGGGCGGCGGACGCGGGTCAGAGCCAGCCGCGGTCGCGGGCGAGGCGGGCCGCCGCGTGGCGGTTCTCCGCGCCGAGCTTCGCGGTGGCCGCCGACAGGTAGTTGCGCACGGTGCCGGGCGCGAGCGAGGCGCGGCGGGCGATCTCGGCGACGGGGGCGCCGTCCGCGGCGAGGGCGAGGACGTCCGCCTCCCGCTCGGTGAGGGGGGAGTCGCCCGCGCTGATGGCGTCCGCCGCCAGTTCGGGATCGATGTAGCGCGTGCCGCCGTGCACGAGGCGGATGATCTCGGCGAGCCGCTGCGCGGAGACGGTCTTCGGCAGGAAGCCGCGCACCCCGGCCGCCAGCGCCTGCTTGAGGGCGGCGGGGCGGCCGTGGCTCGTCACGATCAGCACGGCGCAGCCGGGCAGCAGCGTCCGCAGCTCCGCCGCGACGGACAGGCCGTCGCGCACCGGCATGTTGAGGTCCACCACGGCGACGTCGGGGGTATGTGCGCGTGCCATGGCCAGCGCCTCGTCGCCGTCGGCGGCCTCGGCGACCACCTCCAGGTCGTCCTCCAGGGCGAGCAGCGCCGCGAGGGCGCCGCGGATGAGGTGCTCGTCGTCGGCGAGCAGCACGCGCAGGGTCATCGTTCCTCCTGGCGGGGGACGGAGGCGGTCAGGACGAACGTGCCGTCCTGGGCGCGGGTGGTGAGGGTGCCGCCGAGGGTGGCGAGCCGTTCGCGCAGGCCGGTGAGGCCCGTGCCGGCGCCCTGCCGCGCGGCGGGGCGTGCCCCGTTGTTGGCGACGGTGAGGACGGCCCGTTCGCCGTCCACGCGCAGGCGGATCTCGCAGCCGGCGGCGTCGGAGTGGCGCAGGACATTGGTGGTGGCCTCGCGGACCACCCAGCCGAGCGCCACCTGCGCCGCCGGGGTGAGGGCGACGTGGCGCGGGGTGTCGATGACGCAGTCGATGCCCGCGGACTCCAGCACACCGCGGGCGCCGGAGAGTTCGGTGGCGAGGTCGGCCTCGCGGTAGCCGCGGACGACGGCGCGGATCTCGGCCTGCGCCTCCTGGGCGGTGCGCTGCACGTCCTCCATCTGCGCGGCCGCCGCGTCGGTGGCGCCGCGCCTGGCGAGCCTGGCGGCCAGTTCGCTGCGGAGGGCGAGGACGGAGAGGTTGCGGCCCATGACGTCGTGGAGGTCGCGGGCGAACCTGAGCCGTTCCTCCGCCACCGCGAGCTGGGCGCGCGTGTCGCGGGCGTCGAACAGTTCCCACATGATCTGCATGATCCAGCCGGAGAGGCGGCCGAAGAGCGCCGCGCCGCCCGCGAGCCAGAACGCGATCCAGGCGTTCACGGCGACCGGTTCCGCCGCCAGCCCGGCCACCGCACCGGCGGCCGTCACCACCGCGACCGCCGCCGCGACCATGCCCGCGATCCGGGGCGCCGAGACCGCCCCCACGGTGAGCACGGCCAGCGGCAGCGTCACGCAGCCGACCGCGAAGACGTAGGCCAGCTCGTCGTCCTGCGGCGGGTCGGCCGGGTGTGCCCGCAGGACGAGCGGCAGCAGCAGGAACGCCACCGCGACGACCGCCGCCATGAGCGCGGTGGGCCGGTCGCGGCGGCCGACCGTCCAGCGCAGCGCCTGGGAGGCCGCGTGGCCGACCGTCAGGCCGTAGGCGGGGAAGAGGACCACGGCCGCCACGTCGGCCCCCGGTGTGTGGAGGGTCCCCGTCACGCTGACGGCGGCGGAGACGGCCATCCCGAGGGCGTAGAGGTAGAAGCTCCCGTGGGTGATCAGTTCGACCCTGGCGGTGCTGGAGCGGCCGGTCCACCACCGGGGCCACCGGGGTCCGGCCGCCGCGTCGCGCGGCGCACGGTCCTGCATGCTGTCTCCCGCTCCCCTGTCGTCCACCGGCCCTGCCGTCCGTCCGCCGTGCCGTGCGCGGGCTCAGCCGCGCGGCTCCCAGCGGAACCAGCGCCGCACGGCGAGCACCGACAGTACCGTCCACGCGGCCGCCGTCCCGAGCGCGCGCAGCGTCTCCTGCGCGTCCAGGCCGCCGATCCAGCCGCCCCGCACCAGGTCCGTCACCGGCGTGAGCGGCAGGAGGCGCAGCACGTCGGCCGCGCCGTCGGGGAACACGTCGAGCGGCACCGTGACGCCCGAGCCGAGGAGCGCGACGAGGAGCAGCGGCAGCGCCGTCACCTGCGCGCTCTCGACGGTGCGGGTGACCGCGGCGGTCGCGGCGGCGAGCGCCGCCGTCATGACCGTGCCCAGGGCGACCCCGGCGAGCATCAGGTCGGGGCGCTCGGGGAGCCGTCCGCCCCACAGCGCGGCGCCCAGCACGACCAGCAGGGCGATCTGCGCGAGGGCGATCACGGCCGCGGGGAGGGCGGTGGCGCCGAGGATCTCGGGGTCGCGCACCTCGCCGGTGCGCAGGCGCTTCAGGACGAGTTCCTCGCGGCGGCTCACGTACGCGGCGACGAGGGTGGTGTAGACGACGAGCGCCAGCACCATCACGACGCCGCCGGTGAGGAGGAGTTCGGCGGAGCTGAGGCCGGTCTCGGCGGGGGCGCCCGCGCGGTCGAGCGTCGGCTTGGTCACGGCGATCATCAGCGGGGGCATGACGAGGGCGGTGAACAGCGCTGTGCGGTTGCGCAGGAGCAGGGTGACCTCGGCGCGGGCCAGGGCGGCCATGCGGCTCGCGGTGGTCGTGCGCGCCGGTGCGGTGCGCCGGGTCGTCGTGGGCGGGGTCGTCGTGGGCGGGGTCGTGCTCATCGGTCGGCCACCTCCGTCGTGCCGTCGTGCCGCCTGCCGTCCCCCGCGATGTCGAGGAACGCCTCTTCGAGCGACGCCGTGCGGGCGTCGAGGTCCGCGAGCGCCACGCCGTGGTCGCGCGCCCACAGCAGCAGTTCTGTCAGGGCGCCCTGCAGGTCGTGCGTGGCGATCCGTACGTCCCGGCCGTCGCCGCGCGCGCCCAGCGTGGCGGGCAGCTGCCAGCGCCCGATGTCCTCGGGGAGGCGGAAGCGGATGCGCGACGCGCTGCGCGCCGTGACGGACGCGGTGGTCCCCGAGACGGCGATCCGGCCCTTGTGCATGATGGCGAGCCGGTCGGCCAGTTCCTCCGCCTCCTCCAGGTAGTGCGTGGTGAGGAGGACGGTCGTGCCGTCCGCCAGCAGGTCGCGGACGACCTGCCAGGTCGCCCGGCGCGCCTCGGCGTCCATGCCGGTGGTGGGCTCGTCCAGGAAGAGGACCCGGGGGCGGCCCAGCAGGGCGAGCGCCAGGTCGAGCCTGCGCCGTTCGCCGCCGGAGAGCTGCTTGACGCGGACCCCGGCGCGCTCCGACAGGCCGACCGTCTCCAGGGCCTCCCCCACCGGGCGCGCGCCGCTCGTGCAGCCCGCCCACATGCGGGCGGTCTCCCCGGCGGTCAGGTCGGAGGGGAAGCCGCCCTCCTGGAGCATGATGCCGATGTCGGGGCGTACGGCGCGGCGTTCGGTGAACGGGTCGCGGCCCAGGACGCGTACGGTCCCCCGGGTCGCGGGGGCCAGGCCTTCGAGCACCTCGAGCGTGGACGTCTTGCCCGCGCCGTTGGTGCCGAGGAGTGCGAAGAGTTCGCCCTCGCGGACGTCGAGGTCGAGGCCGCGCACGGCGTCGAACCCGCTGTCCCCCGGGGGGCCGTACCGGCGCCACAGGCCGCTCGCGCTGATAGCTGTGTCGGTCATGCCTCCAGCCTTCCGCCGGGGAGGGCCGCGGTGACGTGCGGACTGTCATGACCTCGTATGACATCTGTCATGCCGGGCGCCGGGGCGCGGGGCGGCGCGCGCGGGACCGGCGGCCGCCGCCCCTCGCCGACCCGGTGGGATATTTTGGGCGGATCAGACATTCATCTCTTTCTTGTGGACGAGGGGAAGAGGGGTCGGCAGTGGCGACCAGTGACAGCGCGAGCCCCCACCCGTGCGAGGACCGGGCCCACGACGCCCGGCTGCGGCTGCTCGGCGAGGCCGTCTCCTCCGGCGAGCTGGACGCCGTCGAACTGCTGCGGCTCTCCCTGGAACAGGCCGTCATCACCACCGCCGCGCTCGGCGGCGCCGCCCACCTCGTCACCGGCCAGGACGCCACGCTGCACCTCGCCTCCGTCGTCGGCCTGCCCAGGGACCTCGCGCGGCCCTGGGAGCGGCTCACCGAGGACGACCCCGCGGCGCCCGCGCGGGCCGCCGGGACGGACGAGCAGCTCTGGGTCCCGGCGGGCGAGGGGGAGGCGTCCGGCCGGACCGTGCTCCCCGTCGAGGGGGCGGCCGGGGCCCTGTCCGTGCCGCTGCGGGGCGGCGGCGGCCTCACCGGCGTCCTGACCCTCTTCACGCCGCGCCCGCCCGACGGGGAGCAGCGCCACGCGCTCCGGCGCCTCGGCGCGACGGTCGGCGAGGGCCTGGCGCGCGCCCCGGGGCCCGTCACCGGCGTGGTGCCCTGGTGGCAGGAGTCCAGCTCGCGCCTGTCGGAGGCCATGGCCGCGATCAACGTGGCCACCTGGGAGGTCGACCTGACCGAGCCGAACGGGCGCCTTGAGGTGGACGACACGGGCTTCGACGTCATCGCGCGCGCGGCCGGGATCGAGCCGGAGGAGTGGGACGGCCGCCTCGACACGTGGATGCGCCGCGTCCACCCGGACGACCTGCCCGGTGTCCTGGAACAGATGCAGGCCTCCATCACGCACCCGGGCAAGGTGTACGCCGTCGAGTACCGCGTGACCAACCCGAAGACCGGCCGCGTCTCGTGGGTGGAACTGCGCGGGCACGTCACGTACGGTCCCGGCGGCGAGCCGCTCCGCATGACGGGCACCGGCTGGGACACCACCACGAGCCGCATGACGGAGCAGGTCGTCGAGCGCATCCTGCGGCACCTCACCGACCCCGTGCTCATCGTGGACCCGGCGGACAGCTGGCGCGTCGTCTACGCGAACGCCACCGTCACCAGGCTCGGTCCGCACGACGCGACCGAACTCGTCGGACGGGTCCCCTGGGACGCCATCCCGGAACTGCGCGGCGCCGAACAGCACTTCGAGGAGGCGCGGCACAGCGACGAGCCCGTCGTCGTGGACCTCCGCGTCAGGGAATGGTGGCAGCGGCTGCGCGTCATCCGCGCCGACCGGTACGTGGTGGTGTTCCTGACGGACGTGACCGAGGAGGTCGACACCGCCCGCGCGGAGGCCGCCAGGACCGAACGGGTGGAGGCCGTCACAGCGGCGCTCTCGCAGGCCCTGACCACGGAGGACGTGGTGGACGCGGTGGCCGCCCAGCTCCTCGCCCCGCTGGAGGGCGACGGCGTCCTGATCTACTCGCTGGCCGGGGGCAGGCTGCACCTCGTCGGCCATGTCGGCTACCCCGCCGACGCCGTGCTGCGGGTCGCCCGTCTCGACAGCGACCCGTCGCTCCTCGACCCGCAGCCCCGGTTCTTCGGCTCCCTGGAGGAGTTCGCCGCCGCCTGCCCGCCGCCCCTGGGCGAGCTGGCACGGTCGCGGGGCGAGGGGCGGGAGGCCGCGTGGGCGGTGCTCCCCCTGGTCGCCGGCGGCCACCGCACCGGCTCGCTGCTGGTGTCCTTCCCCCGGCCGCGCACCTGGACGGGAGGCGACGAGAGCATGCTGCTGGCCCTCAGCGGCCTGGTCGCCCAGGCGCTGGAGCGCGCCAGGCTCTACGACGAGGAGCACGACCGCGCCCAGCGCTGGCAGCGCGCCTGGCTGCCCACGCTGGAGGACGACCTGCCCGCCCTGGACGCCGCCGCGCGCTACCGTTCGGCGGGCGGCGAGGAGGCGGGGGGCGACTGGTACGAGATCATCCCGCTCTCCGGGGAACGCGTCGCGCTGGTCATCGGGGACGTCGCGGGCCACGGCCTGCGCGAGGCGACCATCATGGCGCGGCTGCGCTCGGCCTCGGCGGCGCTGGCCATCCTGGACCTCGACCCGGAGGAGATGCTGCTCTTCCTGACCGAGATCACCGCGCGGCTCGTCGCCGAACTCGACGACGCCACCGACCCGTTCGACCGCCGCCTGGTCAGCTGCCTGTACGCGATCTACGACCCGACCAACGGCGAGCTGGCCATGGCCTCCGCCGGGCACCTGCCGCCGGTGATCGTCCCGCCCGGCGGGCGGCCCCACCACCCGGACGTCACCACGGGCCCGCCGCTGGGCTTCGACCAGACCCCGTACGAGGCGTCCCAGCTCGTCCTGCCCCCGGACAGCCTGCTGGTGCTCTACACCGACGGGCTCATCGCCACCGCGGCCTCCGACCCGGACACCGGCATGCGGCGGCTCACCGACACGCTCGCCGGGCTGACCGAGGGGCCGGACCACCCGGGCGCGGGCGACGGCGCGGGGCGGCTGGCCGACCTGTGCGACGCCGTCATGGACGCCCTCCCCCACGAGGAACGGCGCACGCGGGACGACGCCGCGCTCCTCGCCGTCAGCCTGCACCGCATCCCCGCCGACCGCATCGCCTCCTGGGAGCTGCCGCTCGAAGCCGCCTCGGCGCGCAAGGCACGCGCCCTGACGGGCGAGCAGCTCGCCCGCTGGGGCCTGGAGGACCTCGTGATGACGGCGGAACTCGTCGTCAGCGAACTGATCGGCAACACCGTCCGCCACGCCTCGGCGCCCCTGCGTCTGCGCCTGATCCACAGCACCACGCTGATCATCGAGGTGTACGACGGCAGCGAGGCGACGCCCCGCGTCCGGCACGCCGCGCTGATGGACGAGAGCGGCCGCGGCCTGAACCTCATCAGGACCGCCACCGCGCACTGGGGCACCCGGTACACCGCGAACGGCAAGGTCGTCTGGGCACAGCTGCCCCTCGACGCCCAGCTCTGACTGATCAGGCCCCACTGATCAGGGCCCCTCTCACTGATCAGGCCCCACTGATCAGGATTAGAGAAGCAGCGCCCGGGCCCCCGGACCTAGCGTTGCGGGCATGGCAGACATCGCATCCGTGACCCTGGAGGTGGCCGACCCGACGGCCGCCCGACGCTTCTACTCCGACGCCTTCGGCCTGGACACGCAGCTGCGGCTGCGGGCCTCCGAGGCGCCCACGACCGGCTTCCGCGGCTTCACCCTGTCGCTCACCGTGCAGGGCCCCGGCACCGTGGACAGTCTGATCGGCACCGCGCTCGACGCCGGTGCCACGCCGCTGAAGCCCGCGGCGAAGTCGCTGTGGGGCTACGGCGGTGTCGTCCAGGCCCCCGACGGCACGATCTGGAAGGTCGCGACGTCGGCGAAGAAGGACCCCGGGCCTGTCACCCGGCGGATCGACGAGATCGTGCTGCTGCTCGGCGTCGCGGACGTGGCCGCGAGCAAGCGGTTCTACGTGGCCAAGGGGCTCACCGTGGGGAAGAGCTTCGGCCGCGTGTACGCCGAGTTCGCGTCGGGCCCCGGCCCCGTGAAGCTGGCGCTGTACCGGCACAAGGCGCTGGCGAAGGACGCCGGGGTGAAGCCGGACGGCAGCGGGTCGCACCGGATCGCGATCGGCGGGGACGCCGGTGCGTTCACCGACCCGGACGGCTTCGCGTGGGAGGCCGTGTCACCGGCCCTGGCCGACAGCTGACGCGGGCGGGGCGGCCGGTCCCCTGTCTCAGAAGCCCCACGGGTCGGGGTGCGGGGTGCGCGCCGGGTCCTCGGACCAGCACAGGCGGGACTCCAGGTCGTCGCCGAGGCGCGCCGTGAGCAGGTCGGCCGCCCAGCCGTTCCAGTAGACGGCGCCCGGCGCCTCGGGCACGCGGAACGCGGCGGCCGCGGTGGGCAGCGCCTCCGGCAGGAAGACGGCCCTGGTGATCTCGCCCGTGCTGCGCTTGGGCTTGGAGGAGCGCCGCACGTCCAGGCAGTCCACCACGCGGGTCACCAGCAGCAGGAAGTACGCGCCGTCGCCGGTGTCCTCGGGGTCACCGGTGTCCACCGGCACCAGGTCGCCCGACGCGGCGAGCCCGTCGCCCAGCGCCGCGCGCACCTCGGGGCCCAGCACGGGGGCGCACGGGTAGTCGCTGGGGAACGAGGACTTGGGCTCGGTGGCGTCCTCGAACCACGTGCCGGCGACCCGGGCGGGACGGTCCGCGTCCGTCGCGGGCGCGCCGGACATGCACCAGCGGATCGCGCTGTCGAGCGACGCGTCGTCGAGGCGGAGCGTCGCCCTGTCGCCGAGGAGGCTGGGCAGCAGGCGGTGGACGGACAGCGGCGCGCGGTGGGTCTCGCTCATCACACGGTCCATGATGCGCCAGGGCCGGGCCTGCCCGTCGCAAGCTCACGCTCGACCTGGCGGCCGACGCGGCGCAGTTCCCTGCGCAGTTCCCGGCGGATCGCGCCCGCGCCGAGGCCGCGGATCCGGCCCATGCGGGCGACGTGCTGGAGGCGGCGGTCGAGGCGGCCGAGGAAGCGGTTGGTGTGGGTGAAGTTGTGCGGGGTGGGGTGGCCGAGGGGGATGCCGTTGGCCGCGTCGTTGATGTCGATGTTGTAGCGCCGCAGCAGGGCGCGCATCGCGGGGGCGCCGCCGCGGTTGAAGCCGGAGGGGACGATGTGGGCCGCCGCCTGGCCGGGGCCGACGATCCGGTTCTCGGCCGCCATGTTCCGCCGCAGCTGGGCGGCGTTCTGGGCGCAGGTCAGCAGTCCGAGGAGGTCGGTCCAGGTGAGGGGATCGACCACGTACGCGCGGTGGTTGGGCCCCGCGTCCATGCCGAGCGGGTCGGGGGTGACGTAGCGGGCGGTGAAGGGGTCGTAGTGGCGCAGGACGTTGTAGTGGAGCTGGGTCTCCTGGTCGGCGTACTGGCCGGGGAAGCGCAGCGGGGTGTCCGTAGCGGCGCCGGGCCGGGATGTCGTCAGTCCCCACAGGGTGGCGGCGGCGCGCCAGGCGATCCGGCCCTGTTCGTCCACGAGTTCGGTGGGGGTGCCGACGAGGTCGGTGACGACGGCGTAGAACCGTTCGTCGATGATCTCCTGCGGTGCGTCGGCGAGATGGCGCCGTTCGGTCTGCGTGACGGGGCGCTCGCCGTCGCGTCCCCAGGTGAGGGTGACCGCCTCGGTGTCCCCGGCGACGGTGGTGGTCTGCTCCACGAGGTCCGTGCCGTCCCAGGTGAAGCGGGTCTCCTCGGCGACCGAACCGTCCGGTGCGAGGCGGTGTTTGGCGACGCGGCGGCCGAGGGCGTCGTACAGGTACCGCCAGACGGTGCCGTCCGGGGTGGTGACGGAGGTGAGGCGGTCCTCGGCGTCCCAGGCGTAGCGCCACACGTCGGGTTTGCGGGACAGCCGGGTCCTGCGGCGCAGGACGACGCGGCCCGCGGCGTCGTACTCGTAGGCGACGCGGCCCGCGCGGACGAGGCGGGTGCCGTCGTAGGCGCGGTCGCCCTGCGCGTCGTCCGCGTGGGGCGCGTCGGCGGGCCATGCGGCGTCGGTCTGGTTGCCCGCCGCGTCCCAGGCGTAGGTCTCCGACCAGTCGTCGGCGCGGACGGCGGTGACGCGTCCGGCGGGGTCGGTGGTGAACGTGCGTGCGCCGGTGGCGGAGTCGTCCAGTGCGGCCACGCTGTCGTCGGCGCGGTAGCGGTAGTCGCGCCGGGCCGGGGTGGCCGGGCCGGGGGCGCCGGGGACGGTGACGGTCTGGCGGGTGAGCCGGTCGGCGGCGTCCCAGGTATGGGCGATGACGGGCCCCTCGGTGCCGAGGCCGCGGCGGGTCTCCCGGCCCGCGGGGTCGTGGCGGCTGGTCAGGACGCGTCCGGCGACGTGCAGGGCGGTGCGCTGCCCGGCGGCGTCGTAGGCGTGACGGGCGGTCAGTCCCGCCGGTGTGGTCTGCTCGACGGGGCGGCCGAGGATGTCGTGTCCGGTGCGCAGGGTCCGGCCGTCCACGGTCTCGGCGACGGTGCGGCCCGCGGCGTCGTAGGTGAACGCAAGGGTGACGTCCGGGCCGGTCGCGGTGAGCATGCGGCCGCTGTGATCGTGGGTGTAGGCGGTGGGGATGCCGTCGCTGGTGGTGGCGGTGAGGCGGCCCGCGGGGTCGTAGGCGTACGTGACGGTCTGCCCGGCCGCGTTGGTGCGGCTGAGCAGCTGGCCCACGGCGTCGTAGGTGTAGGTGACGGTGTGGCCGTCGAAGTCGGTCTCCGAGGTGGGGTTGCCGAGCGCGTCGTAGGTGTAGGTCCAGTCCTGGCCGCGCTGGTCGGTGACGCGGACGAGGCGCTGTTCCGTGTCGTGGGCGAAGGCGACGCGGGCGCCGTCCGGGGTGGTGCGGCTCGTCAGCTGGTCGAAGGGGCCGTACGTCCAGTGGGTCGTGCGGCCGAGGGCGTCGGTGTGGGAGAGGCGGTTGCCCTCGGCGTCGTAGGTCCAGCTCTCCGTGGCGCCGTCCGGCTGGGTGAGGGACGCGGGGAGGCCCCCGGCGGTCCAGGTGTGGCGGGTGGCGGCGCCCAGCGGGTCGGTGACGGTGGTGACGCGGCCGTGCGTGTCGTAGGCGATGCGTGTCTCGTGGCCGAGGGGGTCGAGGGAGCGGACGGGCTGGCCCGCCGCGTTGTTGGTGAACTGCTGGACGGCGCCGGTGGCGTCGGTCAGGGTGGCGAGGGCGCCGCTGGGGTCGCGGGTGAAGCGGGTGGTGGCGCCGGTGGCCTCGGTGACCGAGAGGCAGTTGCCGCGCGCGTCCCACTCCATGCGCCGCACGGCGCCGTCGAAGTCGGTGACCTCGACGGGCAGGTCGAGGTCGTCGTAGCGGGCGCGGGTGGTGGCGCCGTCCGGGAGTTCGACGGCTGTCAGGTTGCCGGCCGCGTCCCAGGTCAGGCGCGTGGTGTGGCCCAGTTCGTCGGTGCGTGCCAGGAGTTTGTCGCGCCGGTCCCATTCCTGGCGCACGGTGTGGCCGAGCGGGTCGGTCTCGGCGACGAGCTGGTAGCAGTCGTTGAACTGGTAGCGCCGGGTGTGGCCGAGGGAATCCACGGCGGTGGTGGTGAGGGCCTCGGCGTCGTAGGCGAAGGTGTAGGCGAGGACGCCGTCGGTGCCGCCCGCGGCGACGCAGCGGTCGGCGCCGTCGTACGTGTAGTCGTACCAGGTGCCGTTGCGGTCCTCCCAGCGGGTGAGGCGGTGGCGCGCGTCGTAGGCGAGGCGCAGCGGGAGGCCGGACGGGTCGGTGATCTCGGTGAGGTCGCCCGCGGCGTCGTAGCCGTAGGTGACGAGGGTGGGTTCGGCGGGGTCGCTGAGGAGCGTGAGGCGGGTGATGCGGCCGTGGTCGCAGGCGATGCTGATGCGGTAGCCGCCGTCGTGGGTGATCCCGGCGGGGAGGCCCGTGGCGTCGTAGGTGACGGTGAACGCGTTGCCGTTGCGGTCGTTGACGCCGGTGAGCGGCAGGGTGGCGCGGGAGCGGCCGGGGACGGGGCGGAAGCGCAGGGTGAGTCCGGTGTCGTGCTGCCGCACGGTCATCTCGCCGCCGGGCTCGCCGTCCCAGCCGAGGGGCCAGTGCGGGCCTTCGACGGGCAGGACGCCGCTGTGGGCGGACGGGACGGGGTAGCGCAGGACCATGCCGTCTGCGGTGTGGAGGCGTGCCTCGTACTCGGTGAGTACGAGGCGCTGGTCGAGGGTCCCGGCCCAGCTCGGTCCGTACAGCAGGCCGCTGCGGACGCTGGTGCGGTGGTGCCGGGTGAGGATCAGCGGGAGGACGCCGGGGAGTTCGACGTCCGTCGCGGACATCACGAGTTCGCCGGTGGCCATGTCCACGGGGTCGCCGCAGAGGGAGAGGCCGCGGATGTCGCGTCCCATGCGGCGGATGTTCTGGCCGAGGCCGCGGATGCCGACGGCAATGCCGCGTAGTCCGGTGCGTGCGGCGCCGATACCGCCGCGGATGCCACGGGCGAGACCGCCCAGGGTCGTCAGCCCCCGCATCCCCGGAATACAGTCCAGCGCAGCGAACGCCACATCCAGCAAAGACCCCTCACCCCGCGCGAACTTGATCAACGTGTC